>NC_013743.1:1296346-2592692 GCF_000025325.1 Haloterrigena turkmenica DSM 5511
GAGGGCGACCGCAATCCCGATGGGGACGATCCACCCGTCGCCGCTCTTGTAGAGTCCGGGGAGTGCGATTTCGGCGTCGGTGAGCGGCCACAGGTAGGGAAACGTTCCAGCGGGCGGAATCAAGAACATGTCGAGCACGAAGTGCGAGCCGATGCCGAGCGTGAGCGATAGTGCGACCGGCCGTCGGTACGCCGGACGGACGACCAGCGAGGCGACGAGGATCGCCAGCGTCCCCCCGCCGACCGTGTGAATCGGCTGCCACGAGAACGGGACGCCGAGCACTGCTTCCACGGTCTCGGGGGAAATCACCCGCCCGAGTTTGGCAAGATCGGGAATCATCGCACCGGCCATCGCGACGGTCGTCAGCCGCGGCGTGATCCACTCGTACCGAAGAGAGAGCGCCGTCGCGAGAGCATAGGCGATCAGGACGTGTGTCAATGCGTCCGGCACGCGGATCACTCCCGAGAACGCGATCGCCGCTCCCGGAACCGCGTCGGCTGAGGAACCATCTTCTCGCCGGAACTAACCGGCACGGTCTGCCGTGGTTCGAGCGCCAGCACACTGGCCTCGATCCGCCAACCGACGAGGGCTCGAGCGGCAACGAGCACTGCGCCGACGAGCGAGATGACGTAGAGAAACCGCAGGCCGCCGATATGAATCGCCTCACTCCGATCATCAGGTGCGAATAGTGCGTTTGCGGGGATGGAATCACCGACAACGGCTGCGGTCATCGTTGATTCTGCCGTAGAGGACCCGCCGACTGACGCCGGACCCCCGCTGCGATACTCGCTCCCGGGATCGAGATTCACGTCCTGAAACATCCCGATCTCGTCAATCGTCACCGAGTCCCCTGCCACCGCCGCATCGAGTGTCCAGCCAGTACCACCAAGCACGAACAGTCCGAAGAGCCCGACGAGCAGTACTCCGATCCCGAAACAGCGGCCGAGTAGACTGGCTAACATGCTCGAAAGTGAGTACGATATCGAGATAATAGTCGGGAGAATATCATCTCTCGAGTCGACTCGCAACTCGAGACTCGAATCGAACGCCGTGTCGGCACTCGACTCGATCTCTAAAAGTCGATCCCGGACCACCGACGGACGACTCACCGGATGAGTTGACAGTAACGTTGATTGATAGTACGTTCGCATACGACTACATGGTTCGCTATCCGGAGGGACGCTGTACGATCTGTGGTGAACGGGAGTTCGCTCGAGCCAGCGGCGGAGCGTGGTGTCCGAACTGCGACACGCCGCGTTTGATCGACGAAATGCAAGTCGGACCTGATCGCTGATCCGAGGCTCTACCGAAGCTTCGAATGTCCCAGTGTTTCAGTAGTCCAATACACAGTCCACGCGCATCTCGGACCCAATCAAACCACCGTGGGTGGGACTAAAAGGGGCGACAGGCTCGAGGAGTACGACGATGTCCTCGCACACATGCGCGCGGCGGACGTCTTCGCCTCCCGTCCACCCGCGAAGGCTTCGGCATCCCGTTCGCGGAGGCGATGGCTGCGGATTATACCGTCATCGCAGCGGCCCATCCCGAGTCCGCCGCTTCCGAAGTGATCGCCGACGCGGGCTTCCTCGCGTCACCGACGGTCGACGACGTAACCGATGCCCTCGAGCGCACCACTGACTACCTCGGCAGTTGCCTGGTCGCTGTCGACGCCACTAGATGACATGCGGTGTGATCCCGAGACGGACGCTGGATTCGAACGAAGTAAGAGCGAATCACCGCTGGGTCCGACGCTGGACCGACTACACCCGCCGCCTCGCGACACATCGAGAGCCGTCGCTCGAGCAGGACGAAGTGACTCGTACGGGAAGTGTCCCGCACCCGACCGCGGGCACACCGATTCAGGACCGCCCACGGCGGCCCCTTGCGCGGATGGCGGTAAGCACCATTCGAACACCCCACCGCAGTTCTTGGCCGCCCGGGCGCCCATCAGACAGCCAGACGACGCCCGCTAACCCGACGAGTCCGAGCCTGCCGAGGACCGCAAGCGTAGGGTCGCCCGCAGCTACCGACGGATAGGCGCCGACCACGGTCGTACTGGTGTGTGCGACCGCACCGGTGGCTGAGGCGGTCGTGTCGGCCGCCGACTCGTAGGGAACGACCGGCCAGCCGACGCTCGCGAGCTGCAGCGACCCGTCCGCAGACAGGGGGATGACATCGGCTACCAGATGTGAGAGGGTGCCGACCGCGAACGCGGTCCCCAGCGGGCCCCGACCGTGGCGGCGGGCGAGCACACGGGCGACGAGGGCGAGCGGGACAGCGACGAACAGCGAGTGAGCGACCGCCCGGCCACTCGCGACGAGTCCGACCTGCCAGGCTAGGGGTTTGTCGATCAGATCCGGGAACTGGGAGGCAGTGAGGACGACGAGAACGGCCCACCCGGCGGGCGCTGTCCCCGTACGCCACCGCGCGTAGACCGTGTAGCAGAGATACGCGACCGCGGCGTGTTCCCACGGGTACATGGAGTGGCAGTTACCCCCCGCCCACTTAGAGATGGCGACCGTGGACATTCCGGTGTCACGCGAGCGCGCCAGCCCCGGCCCGAGCCCTTCTGTCGCCGAGTGCTGCTTCCACGGCGCGTCTCGACGCTAGAGCGAAACGGTCGCCACCGTTAATTGTGGGGCTCCCCCCGGAGCACGTAGCGGGCCGTAGCGTCGCCTGCGGCTACGAGCCGGGGGTCGTGCTCGTGCCGTCGACTCGAGCGCGGAAAGGCACCTGCACGACGCCAGGGCGGTAGCCAGCCGACCGCGCGAAACTCGTGGGAAGTGTGCGGGGAGAGATCGACCACGACCTCGGCCATTCGCCTCCGCTGAAGCTAGTTATAACCAATTAATATATTAATTCTGGTGGTTAACTAGTCGACGCGTGTCTAGCACGCCGCGGGGGACCGATGCATCTAGCATCCGCCTCCGTGCCACACGCCGTGCTCACTGAGCGCGGGAGTCACCTTGGGGGAGACTCTTGGAGAACTGAAGCGTGCAGTTTGTAGACGGAATATCACGTTTCTCCATTCCAATAGTAAGTAAATCTCTTGAAAATCACCCACAGATCTTTAGTTGCTCGCAAGATCGGAACTGATGCGGTGGGAGGTGCCTCTGACAGTCCTTTCCCGGCCGTACCTACTCTTGGAACTAGATCGCCGGATATTGCTATGTACGTACGGGGAGTTCACAGACCGGCCCCTTCAAGCGGAAGACGACGATCCGTCTTGGCAACGACGTTCCGTGGGGTAGCGGCCGTAACGAGCGAGGTAGGGCTCGGACATCGTTCTGACTCCGCGAGCAGCTTCGTTGCGCTTGCTGACCGAGAAGTCCGTACACCCGTTCCAGCGGGCTTGCTGGTCTCGGCAGTGGCGATGGGGCGCGTCACAGGGGGCGGGTGCAGCCACTGGTGAAGGCGGACAGCGCCGCCACTGCCGGCAGCCGTCGCAGGCTAGTGGCCGCAGCGACGTAGTTCCAAGAGTCCCCAGCAGAGAAGCGCCCAGTGAAATCGCAATCCAGACGCTTCCGGAGACTCTACGGCTACCTCGACGACCATCCTAATACGGATGGTGCTAACTATTATTTCCGATAGCTATAGAATATGAATGGAAGTCCAAAGTCGATCACACTTACCGAAACTCTCGTCAAACGGATGGACTAGTCCCGACGCTAGTACTAGTATTCTGTACTCGCTATCGGTGACATCCTCCTCGCCGGAAACCGAGAGGGAGCGAAGCTCCCTCAAGCAGTCGGGCGTAGCCCGACGACGGCAAGGCTTCCCACACAGTAAGAATACCGGGCTTGCCGGTAAGGTTTTAAGACCGATCATCTCCAAGCGTCATTTGCGTAGGTGTGCTCGGCTTGGGTGGTCTTACGGCGGTGTCACTACCGCTCCCATCCCGAGGCGAGTCATTGCGTTCCGATTTCCAAGGAACGCTCTCTCCCCACGGGTCAACCCTCTGAGCGATGCTTGCAGCTGCACTGATATCCGCTTGGAACGTCGAGACGCGACAGTGGTCGTTCGTACACCGAAGTTCTGCTTGCGTACTTCGCTTTCCGATGTGACTACACTCGTGGCACGTCTGAGACGTGTAACGCGGACTCACGTATTCGACCGGGATACCGACGTCTCTCGCTTTGTCCTCAACACGGCCCTGAAGCCGTGCAAAGGCCCACGCGTGGAGTCGCCGGTTCATGTACTTCCCGTAGTCCAAGTTCTCACGGATGTACGTCAGATTCTCCATCACGATCATCGGGTTCTCGAAAGTGCCAGCGTATTCGACGACCTCGCAACTGGCCTTCTCGAGGATATCCGTAAGCGCGTTTTGGTAGTAGTCGAACCGTTCATCAATGCGCCATTCAGCATCACGTTCTTGTAGTCGCTGAAGCGTGGTCGACATTTCCTTTCGGAGGTGTTTTGTACGCTTACCACTCCAGAGAACGGGTCTTGTCGGTGTACCGCGCTTAAGGCCACAGGCCGTGATCAGCGCAGTCTCACCGATATCAAGCCCGACTGGTGTGGTGTCACCGTCTACCGTCGGTTCTTCAACCGGGTACTCGACGGTAACGTGAAGTGCCCAGTTCTTCCGGTTCTTCTGGAGTTGAATCTGTCCAGCCTTGACGTCCTCGTTGAGGAGATCGTGCCAGAGGTCTTCTTGCTCCGGGTTAATCCGAAGCGGAATCCAGAAGTTCGTCCCTCGTCCCGGTCGCGGTGCCCACCACGTGAATTCGTGCTCACGTTCGCTCGAGTAGTCGAACCTCGCGGCCTGATTTGTGAGCCGGAGCGGGTGTTCATCGTCTAACTCACGGGCGTTATATGTTTTCCGGAGCTTCGGGATGTAGCTGCATAGTGCAGCCTTCGCTTGGTATGGAAGATCGAACGGCGTCACTACTTCAGAGACACCGTTCATCGTATCCGCACCAGAGTCGAACGCGTCTTGCAGCGCCTCACGGTATGTTTTGAGAGTATCTTGTAACTTCTCCTCTTTGTGGGCTGTCGGCGAGACAAGCGTCGCTTCGAGCGTCTTATTCGCTGTAGTAGACATTACTGGTTCTCAATATAATCCATGAGAACGTCGATACTCACTTACCCGGTCGTTGCGAGGAAGTATCCTGGTTGCCAGAACGAATCCTCGAGCGGCTGTTTCACTTCGGGTACTCGCTACGAACCTTTCGTCGGCCACCGGTGGTTCGTTGGTCATGGCGGACCTCCTTCTGTCGGTGGGCTAACCGCTCTGCTCTGCAGTTCCGTGAGACACTGGCGGTGGGTCCGCGCTGTCGGTAGCGTGATCGTCCCGAGACGGCCCCCGACGAGCACCTCCGTCACGCCGAGCGTCGGCGAGCGGATCCTAGCGGGCGCACATCCGAGACAGTACAGCCTCAACACGACCCAATCCGCGGCGTCGGTACAGCGATACGCGTACGCGAACACGATATCGGTCTCGTGGAGCGCCTCGCCACAGCCGATACAGACGGCGCCGTTCGAGCGGGGTCCAACGGGGTGGCCGGCTAACACCGCCTCCGGAGATGCGATGACCGTAGGCTTGTCGTCGCGGACGCTGTCCCTTGGCGCCTGGTGCCGACAGCTATCGTCACCGGGCATCGATCCTGGCCTCCAGGTGACGTGCCGCGTTGAAGCACGCGAAACAGGGGAGTCCGTCCCCCGTCGGGCCGTTACACCAGTCGTGATCGCACGGTTCGTTCACGGAATGTCTTTTATCGGTCGAATTCGTAGTTCTCATTGCTTCTCACTCCCGAGAAGCGCGGTTCGGTGTGCCAGCACCGAGCCACTGTCTTTCCGTGGCACTTCGCGCTTCTCTAAAAGGATCTTCACCAGCCAGCACTATATAGCTTTGTAAAGCAAAGTAGAAAGCAAATTGCAGACGAAGGTGAATTACGAAGGATATTCTACTATGGGGGACGGACGTGAAGTATGGCCTAAGATATGGTCAATGAGCGATATGAACCAACTGAGAACGACGAGCGCGTTTTGAACGCGCTGAAACAAGGGCGTGACAACAACGATCCGTGGGGCCGGGCGAATCCACGATGGTTGATCGACGAAACCGGCCTTGAGAAAGGCAACATCGAGTTTTCCCTCCGGAGTCTTCGCGATGCCGGCTGGATCAAACGTGTCTCACGCGGACTCTACGAGTTCGTCGAGGATCCCCGCGACGCCTAAGACGGCGGTCGGGCAGGGGCCGCGGCCCTACGACCATGCGCTTGGCGGGCCCGGCACCCAGCCCTCACAGGCGCCGAGGTGGGACCGGGGTCGCCGCCAGCCGACGTGGCTCAGACTGTGTGCAATCGACAGCACCGCAGTCGCGCCCAGGCAACGACGTGCCTACCGCCCGGCGACACCCATACAGGCGTAGCGCAGCGCGTCGAGGCAGTGATCCTCGGCGACCGCCTTACCGACGTGGGCTTCCTTGTAGCCGAGGAACTCCCGGATCAGGTGCTGGCAGCGATCAGACACGAGGAGGCCGACTGCGGGCTGCTCGGTAGTCGAGGACTCGGAATTGCCTGTCTCACCCGCACGCCGGGTTTCCCCGTTTGACGACGACACATACGTCGAGTTCGGCATCCCGCCGATGGTCATGATCACCTTCTCTGTGGTGCCCACGTCTAAATTCCCGTCGGCCTCGAGGCGTTTCCGGACTTCGGCGATCCCCTCGTCGATGTCCTTCGTCGCAGCCTCGGCGCGGTAGCCGGCGCGGCGGAATTTGTCGATATGCCCGGGTTCATGATCGCAGTAAACCGACCCGGAGGGCTTGCCGGTCGCCTCGAGCCAGGCGATCGCGTCCTCGACGTGCGATTCGGATTCGTAAAACTCGTCGAGGACGACCAGCTGATCGCGCGGCGTTTTCCCGACTTCCAACAGGATCCGCGGATCGTTCCAGCCGTGGTCGTAGCCGTAGACTCGCCAGTCGGCGATGACGCGGTCGGTGGCCGCAGCGTGGGGGATGACGTGGGTGTCACGGCTGAACTTCGTATAGACCAGCCCCTGGGCAGCCGCAAACCCACCCCGCAGCGCTTGAGCCTCGCGGTCGGTGTCGCCGAACTGGCGCTCGTAGCGCTCGCGCGTGCCGGCGTCGAGATAGGGGTTGTCGAGCGTCGACGCCCGCACGAGCTCGATCGCGAGCCCGATCGGGTCGCCGGTCGAATCCTGGCGCTGTTCGAGGATTTCCCAGGCGTCGTTGTAGCCGTTCCCGGTGAGCGTCCAGCATTGGACCTTCGGCCCGGCGACCCCGCGCAACCGCCCGCCCAGCATCTCCAACAGATCGTGGAGGTCGGTCTCGTAATGGCTGGGCTCGTCGAGCCAGATGGCGCCGAACTCATCGCCGGCGTACCGGTTCCAGCTGTCGGCCGCCCCGAGGACGATCACGGAGCCGTTGGTCAGCGTCAGCCGATGGGCGCCGCGATTGAAGTCGGCGACGATCGGCGAACTCTCGGGGCCGTTGATCGTCCCGGTCCGGAGCGCGGTCCGGGCGCCGGGCAGTTGTTCACAGAGGATACGGAACGTGCTGTCGCGGGCCTTGGTGAAGTCGACGCCCATCGCCAGAAACCGGCTGTCGGGATGGGCCAGCGCCTGGGCGAGCAGCCAGCGGGCGCCGAGGATGGACTTCCCGCTGCCATACCCCGCGAGGAAGGCGACGAGATCGGCGTCGTCACCCTCGAGCGCGTCCAGACATGCGCGCTGGGCGGCCCAGACGTCGTAGGTGAGCGTGGCCGTCTCGGGGTCGTAGGCGATCCCCGTCGGCCGCGCGTCGGGCGCGGCGTCGCGCCAGGCGACCGTCACGTCGGTCGGGGCGTCGTCGTCGGCCCGTCCCAACTGGTGTTTGAGGGCGTCGAGCTCCCGTTCGAGCCCGCGTTTGGTCGGGTCGCGCATCAGGGGTCACCCCCGTCAGCGGCCTTCAGCAGGTCGAGCTCGGCGGCCATCTCGTCGAGATCCTCGTCGTTGAGCAGTTTGCGGTACTGGCCTGCCAGGTACCCCAGCGCGCGAATCCACTTGATCTGGAGTTCCTGTTCGTCGCGCGACGCGGCGTCGTCAAGCTCGATTCGCGCGTGGGTTGTTTCGATCGTCTCGGCGAGGAGGTCGAGGACGTCCTCGCGATCAGTCTTCTCGGTGGAGGGCTGTGTTTGTGTCATCTGCTACGGAGAGTCATCGCCTCTGGCCACCGCGACAGGGGTGGATCGCGTCGGCGGCTGTGATCGGTAGTGGCCGGGGCGAATGACTCATGTGAACACGTTTGTTACCGATCGTGATAAGTGGTAGCAAAGCGGGGTGAAAGTGATCAGTCGATGCCGTCGAAGCAGCAAAATCACGGCGATTATAGCCCAGAACCCAGCAATCGTGCGGGTTTCGTTGCCTGATGAATCGAGTGCGGGGCCGAACGCAGCCGATTCAGCGACGTACGGCTCGATCGCGTCGCGGACCTACTGGGGGCCGAATGCCGGTTCGATCTGTGTGACCGGCCGTCGCAGCCGCGGGCGTCGAGCCAGGTGTCGACGAGCCCCATCGTCTCGAGATCGGTGACGACATCGCGGATGGCGCGCTCGCCGAGTTGCAGTGCGGCGGGATAGTCGTCCCGCTGTAAGTGCTGATGGACGTCGGCCGTCGTCACGGGCTGTTTGATCTCTCCGCCCCGCATCCAGCCCGTGATGCCGGCGAGGATGAGGTAGTGGTTTTCCGGCAGATCGAGCAGCTTGTCGATGGTCGCTTCGCGCTCGGTCGCCTCGAGATTGGCGTCGAGACACGCCTCAGTGGACTACGGAGGATAAGTTTAGCACGACGACAGCGGTTATTTCGCGCTGACACTGGTGGACCAGCCGCTCACTACAGATGCGAACTAAATACGCAAACCGGATCGTTGATTGTCAGAGATACTCATTTTACACCGAACCAATCGTTATCTAGCCACGGACTGTAAGCCTCTTACTTCCCCTTCGTGGGAGCCCCATGAACATTCATACCAACGAACTGACCGTAGAGGTGTACGTCCGTCCGGACGGACTGGTTGAGCCAATCGACACCAAAATCGACGCGCTACACCGGCTCGACGCTGCGGACCAGATCGACAACCTGGTGATACACGCGTGGCCAGCGGCAATCTCGCTCACAGACCACCCCCCCTACAGCGACGCGATCGCTGCGTTTGCACAGATGGAAATGTGGGCCAGTGAACACGGGGGCAGCATCCAACCGCCGTTCAGCGTTCGGACTACCACGTCCGCCTTTACGAACGAAACACAGACCACGCTCCGGACTCCGATGATGGGTCTTGCTGTATACGTTGGAGAGCGATTGGCGAACGTCTTCCCACACTCCCGGGGTGACGATCACCACGGAGTAATGGACGCGATTGCAGCCCTCAGAACGGACGACCTTGAGCTGTTCCCGTACGCCCCTGATTCGGCTGCACCACCCCCGAGCCACTGCCCAGAATGCAATACCCAACTGACGAACGTACAGGGAATCGGTGTATGTCAGTGTTGTGACCAAGTCGAAGTCGGCACCAGACCTCATCACGAGCGAAGTCAGCGGTCGCAGTTTATGCTCCGACCGTGAGCGAAGAACACCCCTTCTCCGGTGACAGTCTCCTAATTGGGGGCTCAATAGCTGCCCTGACTGAACGCTCACCACCTTCGCAAATCGAGCGGAATCGCGTGCTCCAGCCCCGCTGTGTATTCAGCACGGCTCTACCAACACTACCGATAGCTGATAGAAGGACCAGCGTTAGGTTCGCGGACGGCGGTGCTGATCAGCGGCGTTCTCGGCTGGTCCCGTGTTAGTGCAGCAGCTCGAATTTAAACTAATATCCAATCCCCGATAGAACCGGAGAGAGACCGAGAGAGTGGCGTCCTAGTCAGTCGTCATAGCCGGAAATCTGCAATTCGGACTGCGCGACGTAGCCGCTCACAGCAGCAGGATGGGAGACCTCAGCCACTGTCCCTTCCATGATGAGCCAGGCGATCACTCGGGCTGATCAGACGAGTTCCTGCCCGAGAGAGAATTCGTCCACAATCCGGCGGAGGTCGGCTGGCTCGATCGGTTTCAGGACGTACGCATCGGCCCCCGGCTGTTCCGATTGCAGGTCATGGAACTCTGACAGGACCCCTGTGAGCACAACGACGGGAATGTGTTGCAGAGACGCGTCACGCTTGATCGCTTGCAGCACCGTTCTCCCGCTCGTGTTCGGGAAGTACCAATCAAGTAAGATCAGGTTCGGTCGAGGTGCATCGCCATAGTCGCCCCGTCGATGGAGGAAATCTACGGCGTCGTCACCGTCGTTCGCAACGTAGTGCGTCCCATACATGCCGGCTTCCGTAAACATCTCGTGTGTGAGTCGAACGTCCCCTGGATTATCCTCGATTAAAAGAATGTCACCCACATACGTTGGGTCGCTCACACCAGAGCCTTGTGTTGGCTAATTATAAATTTTTGTTTCGCGGCTTCTCGGATTTCAGATTGTTTGTTATATAGGAATGTATGAGGGAATCAGATCAGTATCACACCGATATGTTCGGAGCCGTAGTCGCTGCTCAGTACAGCGGTCGCTATCATGTCTCCGCTTTCCAAGAGTACTCAGAAATCCTGATGAAAATCACCCGAAGGTCTTTAGTTGCTCGCCAAATCGGAACTAATGCGGTGGGAGGTGCCTCTTACACCCATTTCCGACGTACCTTTCCGTCGACGCTTGGATAGAGCGGTGGGATTGCTCTGTACACACGCGAGCGGATCGACCCCTTCGAGCGGAAGACGACGAGCCGTCTCGACGGCGTTCCCCGTGGGGTGGCGGCCGTGACGAGCGTGGTGTTGGTTCGGTCCTGACTCCGCGAGCTGCTTCGTCGCGCTTGCTGACCGCAAAGTCCGTCCACCCGCAGGAGGGGCCGTCGTCCCTCCCGATCGGAACCGGCGCTCGCGCTTCGAATGCTGGGATACCGGGGCCGCACGCTGAACACTGAACGTCCGTGCTCATCGTTCTCACGGGGGCTTTGACCGTCTCTCGTCATAGGGTGGCTCCGAATGCAGAGGGCAGGACAGTAGCACTGCAACCCAGTGGGCGCCCGCCCCTGTCCGTGGCGGGCACCGGGCCGGCGTGACGCGCTCTAGGCCAGAGCGCGGCTCTCGCGGGCGGGCCAGAACTGGCGACCGCCACCACCACGTCTCCGTGACTGGCGCCTGTGACACCGTGTCCCGCCGCCACCAGGGGGGAGCTTACCCCCGGACGGTCGCCCGCGACGCCTGGCACGAGACACCAGCAGCCACCAATATTTATGATCATCGCCAGCGAATACCGTGGTAGTGGCTGACGAACACCGCGCGACCGAGATCACCGCTGCGCAACTGCGGGAGCTCCTCGCGACGATTCAGGAAGTAGACGAGCAACTCCCCGACCCCCTCAGCCTGAACGACGCGATCGCCGAACTCGAGCAGACCCACGAGCTGTATACGCGGCTCGCGCCCCCGAACGGGGAAGGACCCGGCCGCGGGGACTGAGCGCCCGTCCCTGTGAGCCATCCCCCAGCCTGGCCGCCGTTGCTCGACGACAGCTCGTGTGCGTCTGGGGTCGCCGATCACGACCCGCCGGGGCGAAGCCAGCGGTCGCGCCCCGCCCGATTGAGCAGTGGGGAACCGGGCGGGGCAGCGATCGAAGCGGTGGCGGCTGGCGAGGACGCCGGGAGACCGATCCGCGCCGGTGGCGGGCGGGTCCGACCGTCGCAGGGTGACCGGTCCACCGACGACGCGGGGCTGGTCGCCCGCCACGTAGTGCGGGCGACTCGTGTACGGGGGGCTCGCTGCGACCAGCGCCAGCCACCGCGGGAGCGGACCCAACGGACGCCACTCGAGCGGCCAGGCGACCGAGACGGCTGTGGGTACCAGCGATCGGTCGCCGCAAAAGAGGCGCCTACTCGCTCGGTTTTGTCCCAGTGAAGTCGCATCGTGCATCGAACTCGAGCGACGAGGCGACAAGGGTCCGATAGGCGCGACGAAACCGTTCGGAGAGTGCTTGATGTGAGATGTCCAGTTTCGCTGCGAGTTCTTCTAACGAGATCTCCCGCGGGATCTCGAAGTAGCCATAGGTGAGCGCAGCAGTGAGCGCTTCATACTGCGCAGGTGACAGCCCGAGGTCATCGGCAGTGGTCGTTGTGAGTGATCGGATTTGCGTAATCTCAATCTGAATATCACGCGCTGCCAGTCGCTCATAGACACGACTGGCGTTCTCACGGGCCGGAAACCGCAGTCGGATCGTCCACATGCCAGCTCGCGCTGACGCCGCGAGCATCGTACCGCCTTCTTCAGCAACCAGAGAAAAGTTCTCTGCGATTTCGTTTGAAAAGTGGATGGTGTACAACCTCCGCGCTTCGTCACTCGTAATGAGCGAATGGTCTCTGACGGTCCTGTCCTCTCTCAGGGCGGCGTTCAGTGCTGCGCGGTCCGCACCGCTCATCCACATCCCAAACTCATCGGCGGCAATCACTGGCTCGATCTCACAGACGAGTGAGGGAACTGCGTGAAAGGTAGCGCCGAGTGCGGTATCACTGGCTGGAATGCGGAACTCAGCGATCGTTGCCATAGTTCCTCTCCTGATATACTACCACTACTAATAATTCTCAGTGACCGCTCTGAATACTTTATCTATCCTTGTACTGTATAATAGAAAATAAAAGACGTGAGTAGAGACCGAGAGAAGGTACGAGTCGTGCCTATCAAGCCGGCTTCGAGTACCCCCTCTCGGGGACCCGGAGGCTTCAGAGGAACTCCTGCAGTCGTAAGTCCGAGAGGTCATAGGTGAGCGACACGGTGTCGTCGTCGTGAGAATACACGAGGAGGTTCGCGTCTTCCATCCGCGGGAGATGAGAATGATAGAGATCGAGATAGACCTCGTGTTCCTCGTTCCGTGGCAGGTGGTGACGGGACTCGGTATCGTGTTCCAATCGTGCGACTTCGGCAGCTAGATCGGCCAGTGCCATCGGCGTTTGATACCGTTCGAGACAGTACAACGCGAATCGCCGCCGTTCGTGCGAGAGAATCGTCTTCGAAACCGGATGTTCTTCACTGACTTGTGTGGGAGTCTCTATCATATACTGTCTTCTCAGGGGATGCCCTATTATAATATTACTGGACCATACCACCCGATGGAGAGCGACGGATGGAGACTGGGTCTTCCCGGAGTTGCACCAGTGATCACGCGGTGGCTTACACATCCACACTGCCGTCAGGTCGGGTTTGAGCCGCGAGGTCGTCCCCTCTCTCACTCCGTGTGCGACGCCACGAACGCGTCCGCCGTAGGCCTGCTCCGAGGTGGGCCGGCGGTGATGCGTCGGGGCGCGTCTCGATCGAGCGCCACTGGATTGCCTGGCAGCGAATCGGCGCACCGTGGTGAGGCCGTGGCAGCCGGACTGGTGGGCCGGCGCTAAGGCGTCGGTTGCGCCCGAGTCATCCCTCGGTTTCGACGACTTCGATGACGTTCCCGTCGGGATCGCGGAAGAACAGGATCTCGGGACCGAGCTCGATCCGTTGGGGCTGGCTGATGGGGTCGGCGTCTGCGGGCAGCGCCTCGCAGAAGGCCTGGAGATCTGCCACTGCGAACCCGATGTGGACGGCCCCGTGCTGGTTGATCGCCGTCGGGTGGATGTCGTCACCGGCCGGCTCGTATTCGATGAGTTCGATGCGCGTCCCGTCGGTCCCGGCCGTCAGGTGGGCGAAGTGGCCGGTCGCGTCGTCGACATCGATCGCCGTCGCGATCCCCTCGCCGGCGAGCGTGAACTCGTCCACAACCTCGAGACCGAGCGTCTCGCAATAGAACTCGAGGGCCTCGTCCAGGTCCGTGACAACGACGCCAACATGATGTGTGTCACTGATACTCATCACCTGGAGCTACAGTCTCCTCGCATAAAATAGGCAGTTACGGAGAGGCAGGAGAGCTGTCGGATGTGACGTCCCCCAGCTACGACCGCGACGTCGGGCATCTCATCTGCGTCGAAGCGGTCTCTGTCTCCGACGGGCAGGTTGAGCAGTTCGTGATAGAAGTGGCTACCGGTCTCCTCAACGAGGCTCTCGGCGGGCATAGTTGTATTGACGTGGTAATTCTTGCTCGGCCGGTCCCGAGTCCCAGAGCATGTAGAAGGCCAGCACTGCCTGTTGCCACCGTTGATGGGCGGACGCGGCCAGCCAGTGTGCAGCGTCTCGAACCGGTCCCTACTGGGACCGAGTGGAGCTCCTCCCGGTGGTCAGTGCCACGGCGGACAGCACAGCAATGGTGTCGAACCCGAGACGGTATTGGTGGCGGTCGCTGACGCGGTGCTCGTCTCAGCGCGGTCGGCAGTGCTGTTACGGCGGGCTCCTATAGCAGCCGGGGGCACGGTGACTGTGGGCCGATCCGCGTCGTCCTCGCTCCGCACGGTTGCCGTCTCGTCAGCAGTGTCACCGCCTGTCGTAGCCTGCACGAGTGGGTAGCGTGTCCTGTCACTGCCGTCCAGCGTCACGGCTGGGCTGGTTCACTGGTGGTACCCCCTCACTTCTGCTGTCTGGGTGTTCAACGGCGGTGTCACGGATGGAGACCCTTGGGGACGTGCTCCTGAGCGGCCACTACAGGGGTGGTATCAATTTGTTCCGACGCCCCGATTCGACCACTCACCGGTCGTCCATCATTTCACCGACAGTTTTCCCACCAGTGGTGAGCCCCGTTTTGAGATCTGAATCGAGCAGTTGTCGCTCGAAGTTGACCGCCCGGTTGATCTCCTCGCGAATCTTCCGTTCTTGGGTGATATCTTCGGCATCACGCGCCTGGTCCGCGAGTTGGTGGAGTTGTTGGCGGTTTGCTCGCAGTTCCATGAGTAAAGCAACACCGCTCATATCCCGAAACTCGTCCAGCCGTGGCAGCCAGTGGGAAATCGACGTCAGATCCTCGCGAATCGTCTTTTCGTCGACATCGAATTCGGCTGCGACCTCCGAAACAACCTCCTCGTGGGGCTCCCCCCGGAGCACGTAGCGTTCCCAAAGCCGTGTCCGCCGCGCGCGTTCTGATGGCGTCATGATCGTATGCGACCGGTTGCGTGTCGCATTGCGGTATGGGTCGCAGCAAAATAGGTGTTACACAGGGGCTGATCACCGTCGGTCAGTCTGTCTCCAATGTAGCCAAGTATGTCGACTCCGTGACGTATGGCTCGATCACGTCGCGGACCCATCGCGGATCGAACGTCGTCTCGATCTGCTTGACACGGCCCTCAGCCCCGCGGGCGTCGATCCAGGTCTCGACGAGACCCATCGTCTCAAGATCGGTGATGACGTCGCGGATTGCCCGCTCCCCGAGGCGCAGGTCGGCGGGCAGCGCGTCGTCCTGGACGACCTCGTGGATCTCGGCCGTCGTCACGGGTTGTTTGATCTCGGTGCCGCGGGACCAACCCGTCACGCCCGTCAACACCAGAAAGTGGTTTTCCGGCAGGTCGAGCAGCTTGTCGATGGTCGCCTCGCGCTCGGTCGTCTCAAGGTTGGCGTCGATGCAGGCGTCGGTCACGGTCTCGAGGCCCCGGTCGGTCGCCGTCTCACCGGCCTGGCGGAACAGTGTCAGTGCCTTCCGGGCGTCACCCCACCGCCGGGCGGCCTCTCGCACGCCGTAGTCGCGTACGTCTGCCGGGAGCACGCCGTCGCGGAACGCGCGCTCGAGGCGGGGGGCGAGGACTGCCGCCAACGCATCGCTGTCATAGGGCGGGAAGAAGACCTGTTCGTCGCTCATCGCGCTCTCGACGCGGCTATCCAACCGCAGATCGACCTCGAGGAGCTCGTTGCTGATGAGCCAGACCGAGAGCTCGATCCCGCGGGACAGCCGGCCCTCACCCCGAAGCAGCCGGTAGAAAAAGTCGCTGGGATCGTAGTTCGTGTCGTGCTGGACGTGGTCGATCTCGTCGAGCACCAGCACGGTCCACTCGGGGTAGGCCTCAAGGGCCGTCCAAATGCCCGTAAAGACCCCATCCAACCCCTCGTAGGCGCCCTTCTTGGCGCCGGTCAGCGCGAACAGGATTTCGTTAGCCGCGCTGAACAGCGTCCGACACTCCTTGAGGTTGACGTACTCCACTGCAACGTCGTCATGGCGGGCGGCGAACTCCCGGCAGATCCGCCGCGTCGTCAGGGTCTTCCCCGTGCCGGGCGGCCCGTAGATCGAGACCGTCGGCGGCAGATAGCCGTCATGGACGCCGTTGATGAGCGTGGCGAGGGCGCGTTCTTGGCTGTCGCGGGCGGCGATCTCGGCGGGGTCGGCGAGTGGGTCCAGCGCGCGTTTGTTGGCGAAGACGCTGTTGGCGGGCGCCGTCTCGGCGAAGAGGTCGTCGTACTTACTCATACGCTCGCGATTGTCCCTGATAGTGGCGTGCCAGCAAAGAACGTATCGCCCTGGTCTGTACTGGGCATGCGTGGCGCTCGCTGCGCTCCGTACTCGGCAGAGACGTATTGTGAGAAAACCCCTTCGCGATCACCCACTGGGAGCAAGCGGTTCCAGCGGAACTACGAGTGTGTATGTACCACTCTCCCCTGAGGAGCACGACTGGCGGCCGACCATACCCGCCCCGACGGTCTGTCGGACAAATACCAAAGAGGTCCGCACAGACCAGAGTGCCCCCACCGTGGGGAAAGTTGCCGCCGTGGACGCAGACTCGGCCTGACTCCCACCGGTGGAATTCCGCGGCTTCGGTCGCGGGAGGACGCCAAGTCCGCGGACGACCGTGGACGATTGCTATCGAGTTTCTTCGCGAGAGAGAGCCCGCAGCTCGCACGAACGACGCTGATCCACCCGCCGCGAGCGGTTGTTCGTTGGGTTCGGTAGTCGCGGGTCCACCGCCTCGAGCAGTCCTCGGCAGTACCGCGAGCGACGGTCGCGCGTCGTCGACCGTGGACGACGGCTGTCCACGGACGACCGCCGCCGAACCCCGTCCGGGTCCGGGCTCGAGTGGCGCGTCCGATCGCCCCGCGTTCGGAGTCAGTCGCGGGCGAGCGGCGCTGCCGAGTGCGGTCCGCTATCGCCGGTGAGTCCGCGGCCGTCGCCCTCCTACTCGAGCGTGGTGCCGAACCGATCGAATGCCGCCGCTCGAGAGCGGGAGTGCACGCTGTACGGCGCGGGCCGAACGCGCGAAACTCGCGGTGAATACGAAGAGACGGAACGCGAAACCGGGCGTTCTCTTCCTCGCGAAGTGGCTATCGCCAATAGATATATCGCCACTGACGGCCAACCGATCTACGCGTGTCTATCACGCCGCGGGAGAACGGTGCGTCCGGCAGCCGCTCCCGCGCCTCACGCCGCGCTCGCTGAGAGCGGGAGTCACCTTGGGGGGTGACTCTTGGATACCCGACGCGCTCGGTTCACAGACGCTGATCGGTACCGGCGGCCGATATCACGTCGCTTCCTTCCGAGAGTAAGTAGAAACCCTTCTGAAATCCACCCAAAGTACTTTATTCGCCCGCAAAATCGGAGACGATGCGGTGGGAGGTGCCTCTGACAGCCATTTCCTGGCCGTACTTTACTTCCACTCCTGGAACTGGAGAGCCGGGATCGCGATATCCGCACGTGGAGTAGCGGATCGCCCCCTTCGAGCGGAAGCGGACGATACGTAGAAGCGGCGGCAGTATGCGAAACTCTTATGTCACACGGTAACGTATGACACACTGTGGGCGGAGCCACGAGGATTCACCGGACGACTCGATTCGACCGTCCGTACGGGACGGGGGGAATCGAGTGAGGGGTATAACCGAAGATCCCGTAACAGGGAAACGAGGTCGACACCCCCGAGGAGACCAACGCGGCCCGCAACTCGGCCACTACGGTGGTCGAGTGAGAAGGCTCAGTACCGGACCTCGCGTAAGCGAGGTTCGTGAACTGCGAATACCCAGGCCGAAGGGCCGTAGAAACGCGCTCCCGTCCGGATTCAAATCGTGGTCCTCGCCCGTGTGTTATTTTATAGTATTCCATCCCGCTGAGGGAGGCGAGCGAAGAAATCGGTGCAGAGCAGCTCTCACTCGCGTCGTCCAGTGAGTGGTTCCGCTCCGATCGCCCGGTAGCGAGCTGCGTCTCTCCCAGGGTCGCGAACGGACTCGCAGTTGACCAGGCGCCAGTGACACCGCGAAAGGCGAGGGTCCGTTCGTCCGCGACCGATCCACCGGCCACAATGCGACTAGCTGACAGGCAGCGGATCCCGTATCAGCCCCTCGAGCAACCGATATGACTACTACCGAGACCGCGTTCACGGCGGAGCGAACCGGACGGGTACTGGACGTGACCGGGAGAGGCCGGCCGGATACTCCAGCCAATTGTCCCGTGGCCTTCACGGTTCCCGCGGTGTCTCCGTCGGCACGCACCGCTAGTATGACCTAATACAACTATATCCAGATAAAGGGAAGACTTAATACCACATGGTAGTCAGTGACATGCACGGTAGAACACACCGCAAAGACAGATGGGATCGGATGAGACGCCTTCGAAGCAGACGGAAACGGAACAGGCTACTGACGAGCGATCGAGAACGCAGCGGGCACGGAAGCAGCCACAACGCGAACCGTTACCCGCAGTCCCCGACCGGTATGCGACGCTCAGTCTCGCCGAGGACGAGACGTTCGTCTACGACCAGCGAAATCCGGATGCGTGGATTCAATCGGACACGGCCCGCTCGCTCGAGCGAGCGGCGTAACGAACGTCGACCACCCGAACGTGGACCACCGCCTCTAGGGATGGGCAGCGAGCGTGTAGCGAAGTAGCGGGATTCGAATTCTATGAATGCGACCGGTCCGTCGGCGCCGCGAGCCACCTACCGCTCGGCCCGGTTCGGGACCGCGGCGATCGCGGGATCGTCCATCTCCCTGACGAGCTCGAGGACCGGGCGGAGGTCGTCACCGATCGGCGTGAGGGTGATCGCCCCCGCCTCGCGATCGTAGTCGATGATGTGGAAATCGATCAGCCGTGGGAACTGGACGTGGTGGAACCCGATCATGGCCTCGTCGTCGAAAGCGGCCTCGAGCTCTTCGACGAACACCGTGCCCCCGCGAGCGGTCAGGAAATACAACAGCTGCCGCGTCCGGTCAGTCGCGAGGAGCTGGAACAGATCGCCGAGTGCGATCGGGAGATCGGTCGGCACCTCGTCCGCGGGCGGCGCTGCCGGGACTGCGTCGGTGGAATCAGGCCGTGGGTCATCACGTTCCATAGGAGCACTCAGTCGTCGGGCACAGGTAAATGTTGCCTCGATCATGGCCGGTCGTCACCCAGCACGTCTCGTGCGTGGCCAGACCGGAGCGCCTCGAGACGCCCCCATCGGGGCGCGGTTCGTCTGTAGCCACGCGACCGGCGCCCGCGCTCGCAGAGCCGCCTCGAGAGCGCGGGCGCGCACACCGGACGACACAGGCGGCATCCAACCGACCGCACGACCCACGCGAGCGGCGACGGCGGTCCCGCTGCCGGCGGCCGGGACGCAGGCGTCGCGCGGTGGTGACCACGCGGCCACGGCGCTCACTCGTCGGAGCCAGCGCTGAGAGGGGGACTCACTGCCGGCGACCGAAACCGGTGCAGCCGCCGCCTGCGTGCCCTGGCACTGTTGCTCGCGCGTCGCCCACCGCGGTGAAACGAGCGCTGCACAGTCGGGCCGGTCAGCAGTGTCGGGCGACCGCGATCCAGCGTGCTGGGCGTGGTCTGCGGCCGGTCACGGCCCGGCAGTAGTCAGCGGTCGCGCTCCGGTTCACGGCCGAGCACGCTCGCGACGGACTCGACGCGATCCGCGGCGTCCTGCTCGCGGCTCTGGTAGTCGTCGATCTCGAGCGAGGTGATGATGCGGTCGCTTTCGACGGCGTTGTGAGCCGCGTGGACGGCCTCGAATACCTCGTCGGCCGACTCGGCCTCGATCACCGTATCGGTCGCGGTCAGTTCGTACGCGATATCGAACTCGTCGAGCGCGTCGATGGCTTGTGCGATCTCGTCGGAGAGACTCCCGTCGCGGACGGGAATGACTTCGAATCTGGCGATGACTGTCATGGTGAACACCTCGAATGCCGGCCACGGGGTGGGGCCCCGCTGGCACCGAGAGAGTACGCGCACGATCCGCATAGTTCTTCGCGCACTGGTGGTTCCGCCGCAGACGGCCGCACTGCACTGACCCAGCGGACCCCGAGGCCCTCCTCGACGGCACCTTCGTAGGCCTCGTCGTCCTCGTTCGCGAGGATTCCGTGTCGCTCCTCGAGGACGCCGAGGGACTCGCTCGGCCCGCCGAGATGGAACGCCTCGATGAACAGACCTACAGAATGTACTTCCGCACACGAGATATCCGCTGGCCGTCAAGGGAATCTCGGGGCGTAACTCAGGGCTGATTCACGTGGGGTGAGCGCGCCGTGAACGTTAGATCGGTCAGCGAATCCACGGATCCGTGGACCGTGATAGTTCCGACTAAGTGGTCGTTAACGTACAACTCGTAGGTTCCGGGGTTGTCGAACGACTCCGTGAGGATCGTCTGGCGGCTGCCGGTCGCCGCAATCGACAGTTCCCGCTGGTCGACGACGGTATCGTCACGGATGAGCCGTACGGTGTACGTGCCGTCAGCGCCGCCGACGTTGGTGACGCGTACCACGACGTCGACGCTTTCGCCGGCGCTGATCTCCGTGACGCTCACGGCCGCGTCGTCGATGCGGAAGGTCGCCTGTTTGATTCCGGTCGCGAAGTCCAACAGTCCCGGCGACTCCGTTTCGAAGAAGTAGTGCGTCTGACTCTCGTCCACGAGCGTCGTCGGAAGCTCGATCCACTGGCCGTTTTGATGCGTGTACAGGGCTACATCGTCCGGAGCCTCGTCTCCGGCCAGTTGATCCTGCCTCACGCGGAAGGTGATGGTGACGTCCCGAAGGTCCTCGTTCGCGATAGTGCTGTCCATCGAGACGAACGCCACCTCCTCGGTTCCGTCGGCGGGCTCGAACGCGGGAGACCCTTCGAACTGCTCGTCCCGTTTCGTGACGTTGATCGAGAACTCCCCGCCTCGCTCGGGGGTGTACGAGAGTGCGTCGATCGCGACGGTATCGTCTCGAGTGGCCGGCCACGAGATGTTGAGCGACTGCGTCGTGTTCGGCGCCGCGTCGATGACGGATGCGTTCACGTGCGTCCGGTCCGTTTTGATGTGCGACGGCGAGACGCGGGCCACCGTCGGCGTGTTGGTGAGCCACAGGTTCCGCTGTGGCTGCTCGGGGTCGTCGCTCAGGATATGCATCGTCGCGAACCGCGCCGCCGGTTCCGACTGCGTAAATCGCACGATGACCTCCCGACTCTGTCCCGGTTCGATCACGAACGGACCGCTATCCGCCGGTTCGAAGGCGGCTCGATCGGGACCGACGATTCGTAACGCTTCGATCGTCAGCGGTGTGGTCCCGTTGTTCGTGAGGGTGAACGTCTCCGCAACCGTTTGGTCCGTCACGTTCGCGAACCGGAGCTGCTCCCGGTCGACTTCGATGTCCGATGTGACGCCAGTCCCGGTTAGATCGGCGGTCGCGAGCGGTCCGGTAGCTCGCTCGAGCCGAAGCGTCGCGCGATGAGTGCCGTCGCGGTCGGGACTGAAGACGACCGTTACGTACTCCGTTTCGCCGGGCTCGATCGACGAGACGGAGTCGTCGGTAACGGTGAAGGCGCCGGCGTCGTCCCCCTCGATTGTCGCGTCGGTCACCGTCACGGGATCCGGCCCGATATTGATGATAGGTACTTCGCGAGTCGCGTTCGATCCGACTGCGGTCCGGCCGAAATCCTCCGTCTGGGCGGTACCGAACGCGACGCGTACAGCGTTCGAACCCGGTTCGAGTGCGTTCGCTTCGCCGGCGCCGGCGAGGCGAGCGTCGCCGGCATCGCACGCACACTGCTTCTGTGCGCTCTCGATTGACGGTTCGCTCGGCGCGACACCGGCTGCATCGTCAGCCGCCCAGACGACGCCGCCAGTCAACGCACCCGTCACCGACAGGACGGTGAGACACACCAACAGCCTCCTCGAACGGTTCCCGATGGCCGTGTTCATTGTTAACTTACCTCTCGATCGGGGCTACGGTCAGCCGGTTATTAGATGGATGGGTGTGCTCGAGCGATTACAATTCAGTATCGCGGTGACAGTAGCCACGAAAGACGGAATCGGTTGTGGACGCTGTCGGATTGGTGTCGGCTCTCGAGGCGTGCACCGAGGCCAGAGACGGCTCCGCGCAGCAATTTCTCCGGCGGAAACGCGCGGCCGGACCGGCAGTGCTAGCTGTCTAGAGCGGGTCGCGAGATCCCACACTCGGCTATTTAGCTAGGCACGCTTCGGTAACGGAGGGCCAGTATCCGAGTGGAGAGCGACAATGACCGACACCACCGACACCCGCGACCCCGACGAATTCGTGAGCGAGCCGGTATCGTCGATCCCGACGACGCACGATGCGATCGAGTTTCGCGACGAGATGCTCGTCTACGATCGCAAAGACCCCGACCGGTGGGTGCAGTCGACGGCGAGCATCTCCCTGGAGGAGTTCCGGTGAGAACCGACGCCGGCGAACGACATCGACGTCCTCCCACCTGAGCGGCGCCTTCTCGGCACCGATCGGCACGGAGATGGTCGGAGAAACCGACGTCCTCAGCAGTTCTATACCCCGTACGCAGCACGTGACTGTTCTCGAGGGCCAGCGAGACGGATCGTGAGCACCATCGGCGTTCGCCAGGCTCTCCGTGGAGACATACGACCGGAGTACCAGCGGTTTCGAACTTTACAGTCGATCGCCGATTCGCTGCGAAAGCTGCCGATCACCGCTCGACGGTGACGGCGTGCGTCGACTGGATCCACGCCCGGTCGTTCTCCCTGTCTTGAATGACGGCCACTGGTTCGTCGTCCGTCGTGTACTCGATGTAGTGGTACTGTTCGAAGGGGTCGTGCTCCGTGACTGAAGCGTTCGTATCGTATTCGGTCATCGGTGGTTCCTCGTAACTACACGTAGTGCTACGGAGTGGCGTCTCGAGGAACCCGTCTCTTAGTATCTAAACCGGCGACCACACTCGAACCCCTAGCTATTGAGCGTGGAGCGGCGAGCGGCGTTTCGACTCGTGTGCCACCGTCCGCGGCGTCCGTTCACCCGTCAACCCGCGGTTCGGGTCCCGGTCGGACGGTCGGCGGTCCCCCTCTAGATAGCGAGACCGCCTGTTCCCAGCGGCGATTGGAATACTAAGGAGGGGCTCCTTCGGAGATGCCGGCCGTCCGATCGGACGCAAACGGGTGAACCGAGATCATGAGCGAATCCGACACGTCCGATTCGACCGCGACCCGGACCGCGGCCGCGCTGAGCGACAAGCAGCGTCGCATCCTTCGATACCTCCGCGAGCAGAGCCAGACGAACACCTACTTCAAGTCCCGTCTCATCGGCGACGACCTGGGTATGAGCGCCAAGGAAGTCGGCGTGAACATGCCGGCGCTCGTCGACGGCGAGTTCGACGTAACCGTCGAGAAGTGGGGGTACTCCAGTTCGACGACGTGGAAGGTAACGACCTGACCGCATCGCACGACGTTCCGGCTCCGATCGGTCGCGTTTCTCTCGACGATCGATCCGTTGCGGTCGCGCACAGCGGACAGCGGCGACGAGCCGTTCCGTTCGACGACCGACTCCCGGCGAACGTCCCCGTCGACTCGAACCGTCCGTTCGCCCCGTCTCCCACCGCCAGCGTGGAAAGATTCACGTACAACAGTGTGCTATCGACTAGCATGGATGGGGTCCTCGACGGGGTCACCGACGGCGTGCTCGTCGTCGACACCGACTGGCGGATTACGACGGCCAACGCCGTCGCGGCGGACCTGCTCGAGCGAGAGCGCGACACCCTCGTCGGGACCGATATCAGGGACGTGTTCCCGCGATCGTTCGCGGCGACGTTTCACGAGCACTTCGGCGGCGACGATCCGGAGCCAGCCGAGATCACCTTCGAGGAGTACTTCCCGGAGCTAGACGTCTGGCTGCGCGTTCGGACGACGACGATCGGGGAGCGACTCGCGGTCTACTATCGAGACGTCACCGACCGGAAAGCCCTCGAGAGCGACCTCGGGGATCGGGAGGCGGAACTGGCCCGCCTCGAGCGGATTAACAACATCGTCCAGAAGATCATTCGGGACCTCGTCGGGGCCACGACCCGGGAGGAAGTCGAGGAACTCGTCTGTAAGCGGCTCGCGGAGACCGACCTGTACGAATTCACGGTGATCGGCGAGCGGGAGATGACGGGCGATCGGATCGTCTGTCGAACCGCGGCCGGCGAGCACGACGGGATTCTCGATCTCATCGTCGAGAGCGGTGCCGACGCCGACGGCTCGAGGGGGCCGGAGTACGCGACGCTGGAGACGGGGGAAACGCGAGTCGTCCGCCATCTCGTGGACGACGAGTCGGTTCCGGAGTCGGTCCGCCGAGAAGCGTTCGCTCGTGGATTGCAGTCGAGCATCGTCGTTCCGCTTCGGTACGGGGACACCACCTACGGGGTGTTGAGCGTCTACGCACTCGATCCGGACGCCTTCAGCGAGCGCGAACGGGAGAGCCTGGAAACGCTCGGCGTAACCACTGGGTTCGTCATCAACGCGACTCGCCAGCGCAATCTGTTGCTCTCGGATACGGTCATCGAACTCACGTTCCGTATCACCGACGCCTTCTTCGCGACGGCGTCCGCGCAACTCGATTGCGAACTCGCGGTCGAAGGCATCGTCCCGTTAGACGCTGCATCGTTACTCTGTTACGTTCGCGTCGACGGTGCCGAACCCGATGTGCTCCTCGAACTGGCCGACGATCGATCCGACGTCGACGCCGGTCGCGTGATCCACGAGTCCGCGACCGAGACCGGCGGATTCACCGAGGTTACGGTGTCCGGACGGTCGCCGATCCTCACGTTAGCCACGTACGGCGCGACCGTCAGAACGGCAGAGTTCGATCGCGGAACCGGCCTGATCGTCGCGGAAGTAGCGCCCAGCAGCGACATCCGAGAAGTCGTCGAGGCCGTCGGCGAGCGGTTTCCCAGATCGGAACTACTGTCGAAACTCGACCGCGAACGACCGATCGAAACGGTACAGGAGTTCCGGAGCGGGCTCCACGACCGTCTGACCGACCGCCAGCGAAACGCCCTCCAGATGGCGTACTACGGCGGGTACTTCGAATCGCCGCGAGACAGCACCGCCGAGGAACTCGCCGAGACGATCGGAATCAGTTCGCCGACGCTCCACCATCATCTCCGGGCGGGGCAGCGGAAACTCCTCGACGCCTTCTTCGACGACGCGGAGTGCGAACGGCCGGTTGCGGTCGACGACCACCAACCGAGGCGAAACGAATGACCGGTCGCAGCGACCGGCGGAACGAGGTCCCCTTCGAACGGCGACGCGACGACCTGTTCTCCCCGCTCGTCGCCGACGGTGGACCGACGCGACGCCTCTTTCGGCGCTTTCCCGACCCCCTCCTCTACTACGAGGTGGAGGGAGGGACCGCCGTAGTGCGCGCGGTCAATCCCGCGTTCGAGACGGCCTTCGAGGTTGACGAAGCGGCGATCAGGGACGCTCCCCTCCGTGAACGCCTGCTTCCCGGGCCGATCGACTGCGATTTCGGTCCGCACTGGGAACTGGCGACCGCCGCGGGGAACGCGACGCGACCGTCCGAGGGAGACGATCCGGACGCAGACGCGACCGGAGCGGCGATCCTCGAACAACTCGATGCGGGCGAACGCGTCACCGTCGGGATTCGTCGCGGAGCCGACGACGAGCGGCGGTACTTCCGTCTCGAGGCCATCCCGTCTCCGGACGCGGACGGAGACGGGGGTGGGGTCGCCGGCGGCTACGTCGTCTACACGACCGTGACGGAGTTACGCCGGCGCGTCGACCGCGTGACGACGCGCGCCGACCGGCTCGAGCGAGTCGTCACCGTCGCGGCGCACGATCTCAGAAACCCGCTGGAGGTTGCGAAGATCCGCCTCGAGGCGGCTCGCGATACGGGCGAGGAAGTTCACTTCGAGAAAGTCGAGGGAGCGCTCGATCGGATCGAGCGGCTGATTCAGGACGCGCTCTCGGTCGGCGGGACGGAGGTCGAACCGAGCGGTAGCGTGGCCGTCGGCGATATCGCCGAAACGGCGTGGGAGACCGTCGAAACGGCCGATGCCGCGCTCGTTCTCGAGGACGACCTCCCGACGCTCGAAGCCGATGCTGACAGGCTCCAGCAGGTCTTCGAGAACGTGTTCCGAAACGCGGTCGAACACGGCGGTCGGGAGGCGACCGTGACGGTCGGCGGCCTGGACGGCGGGTTCTACGTCGCCGACGACGGGCCGGGCGTTCCCCCAGCGGAGCGCGAGCGAGTGTTCGAACCCGGTTACTCGAGCGAAGACGGTACCACCGGATTGGGACTGGCTATCGTCCGCCAACTCGTCGAAGACCACGGCTGGAACGTGACGCTCACGGCCAGCGACGCCGGGGGCGCGCGCTTCGAATTCCGCGGGGCCGAGACCGACGAGAGAGCGCCGTAGACGGCTGCCGTGACGGCTACCCTTCACCCCGATTGATCGCGGTGAACGTCTCGACCATTCGCTCGAAATCCTCCCGCGGCACCTCCAGCCCCTCGCGAAGTTTCGCGACCCGACGTTGCATGCGGACGTACTCGCTCGACTCCTCGAGCTGTTCGGGCGTGTGTTCGGCCTCGAGCACCGAGAGTTTCGCCGTGAGGCTGAAGAACTCCGAGAGCGGATCGTCGTAAGACGCGGCGGTCACCTGTTGTTCGATTGCCGCGAAGAGATCGTCCTTCTCGATCGGCTTACACAGGTAGTCGTCGAACGGCATATCGACGATATCGAACCCGGGATTCACGGCCGTTACCATGATGACCTGGCAGTCGTGTCCCCGATCGCGGATCTCCGTTAACACCTTGTCGCCGGAGAACGGCATCCGTCGATCCAGCAGTACCACGTCGACGGTGTCGTCCATCTCGTGGAGGCACTCCTCGCCCCCGTACGCCGTCCGGACGTCGTCGTACCGCTGCCGAAGACGGAGCGCGTACGCGTCCGCCACCTCGCGCTCGTCGTCGACGACGAGCAGTGTCGGGTTCTGGTCGTGGCCCATGTTAACGAATGCCCTAGAGAGGTTCGCCTGTGACCGAGTTATAGCTTTCGTGCGCGGCCGGTCGCGGGTGTCCGACGACGTTCGTTGCGTGCGCTTAAGTGCGCGTACCGAGTACTCTGTTAATTGTTACCACGAGTCAGTGATGAGAGTCCGATTACGAACGAAATTCGTCGTCATCCTCGTCGTGATCACGCTCGTACTGAGCGGGACGGTTCACTGGACGCTCGAGTCGTACAAACGCGACGTCGTCGACGACGAACAACAGCGAACCGACGAGACGGCCTCGTTGGTCGCCGAGCAGATCGACGCGACGATCTGGGAACACCGCGATCGGATCGGGTTGGTCGCGTCGCGGCCCGAGGCTCGGCAGTTCGATCGGAGCGGTCCGTTCCTCGACGCGTTTCTCGACAACTCTCGATTCTACTCGGCGCAACTCGTCGACGCCAACGGAACGGTCGTCGATTTCCGCGGCTCCGTTACGGCAGGGACGAGACGATCAGTGATCGGATCCGACCGAAGCGGAACGCCGTACGTGGAGCGTGCGCTTCGGGGCGAAACGTACGTGAGCGACGTCGAATACGCCGAGCGAGCCGACAGGCCCGTTCTCGTATTCAGCGCGCCCATACTGGACGGCTCGGGGGTTCGGGGCGTCCTCGTGGGTGCCATGTACCTCGATCGGCAGACGATCTTCGACGCGATCCCGCCGCTCGAGACGAGTTCGCAGACGGTCACTATCGTCGGAGACGGGGTGGTTCTCAACGAGAACGAGCGGACGTTCGACGAGGGGATCGAAAGCTCCTCGACCGTCGAGTCGACCGGGTGGGAGGTCACGGTCACTCGAGATCGGACGCTGCTAGAGGATCGATTGGATCGGTTAGCCGCGCTCCAGACGCTGGTGCTGGTCATCGTGGTGCTCGTCATGGTCGGGTTCGGGTACTGGCAGTACGCCGTGAGCCTCCGCCAAACCGAGCGGTTACTCGACGGATTCGACCGACTCGGCGAGGGCGACTACGACAGTACGGTGTCGCTGCGCGGCGGCGCCGAGTGGGAACGGATGAGCGACGGCTTCAACGAATTGGTGGCGACGCTGCGAGCGCGCGAGTCGGAACTCCGAGAGCGGCGGCAGCGCCTCGACGTCCTCTATCGCGTGTTGCAGCACAATATCCGCAACCGAATGAGCATCGTTCTGAATTACGCGGATCTCATCACCGACGAGGCCGCGGACGAAACGGTCGTCGGCGCGGCGGAGACGATCCACCGGACCGGGCGCGACATCACGGGCTTGAGTCGGAAGGCGCGACAGATGAAAAACGCGCTCGAGGCCGATCCCGATCGGAGGCCCGTCGACGTGGCCTCGCTCGCGGCCGACGCGGTCGCGGAGCTTCGCGAGGAATACCCCGACGTTACCGTGACCGCGTCGCTGCCGGACGAGGCGTGGGCGATGGCGCTTCCCTCAGTGCGGCTGGCAGTCGAGAACGTCTGCGAGAACGCCTGCGAACACAACGACAGCGCCGATCCGCGCGTCGAAATAGCGGTGACCGCGACGGGCCCCGAACCGGACGTCGACCGCGATCCGGCCGACGAGAACGGCGGGCGAGTTCGCATCGAGGTGGCGGACAACGGCCCCGGAATTCCGGAACAGGATCGCGCCGCGATCGATGAGGGGCGCGAGACGGCGCTCGAGCACGGGAGCGGGCTCGGCCTCTGGCTGACCTACTGGGTGGTCGATAACTCCGGCGGAACGCTCCGGTTCGACGACAACGACCCGCGCGGGTCGATCGTGATCATCGACCTCCCGCGAGCGGCGCCCCGACGCGGCGACGCAAACGCCCCGGAACCGTCGAGCCACGTCGATGACCGACCCTGACAACGACTTTCACATCCCGTTCCGTACTCCTAACTATGCCACTGGACACCACAGTCGGCGGGGACGGGATCGATCCCGGCGGCGACGCAGTGGCCAGACGACGGCTTCTGAAGGCGGTCGGGGTCGGAACGACGGTCGGCATCGCCGGCTGCGCGCGCGACGGCGATGACGAGGATGAAGACGACGACAGCGTCGACGCGGAGTTGATCGGTCCCGACGGAGCACGAGTGGAACTGATACTCGCGTGTATCGAGGGGAACGACGCGGTGGAGACGGCCGCCGACATCATCGCGGCGGAGATCGCGGATCTCGGCGTCGCAGTTACCCTCGAGCGCGTCAGCTACGATCGGCTCCTCCGGCAATACGTGCGAAACCGGTACCTCGGAGACGGCGACCCCGAGTGGACTGCGGGACCGAACAACGCCGGACCGCGCGAGGAAACCGCGAGCGAATCGGCCTGGGACCTCATGTTCGGGGTCGCGTTCAACACGTATCCTCGAACGCCCGCTGCGATCGACGCATTCTGGCTCGAGCGAGCGCCGACTAACTACTACGGGTACGTTCCCGAGGCCGACATCGAGTCGCGGCTCGAAGCGTTCCGCACGACGACCGATCCGGACGAGCGGCGAGAGCCGATCGCCGAGGTCCTCGGCGCGTTGAGCGAAGAGCAGCCGGTGAATTTCCTCGCGATGTCGGACGACGTTATCGGTTACCGACGCTCGGTTCGCGGTCCGGTCGAAGCCTTCGGGGGAAACTGGGACAGCGCGACCTGGTACGTGGACGAGGACGGGAACGAAGGTGGCCCCACCGCCTCCGACGAGTGGGTCTGGGGCGTGGAAAGCGAGGCCGAAGGGTTGTACTTTCCCGAGCACACCGACAGCAGGGCCACCGCGCGGATCGGCCTGACCTTGGACGGGGCCTACGACGTCGACGAAAACGACACCGTCCGACCGCTGTGGATGGACATCACCGACACCGGCAGCGGACAGGTATACGTCTGCGAACTCCGGGACACCCTCCGATGGGGCGACGACTACGGCCGGATGACCGCCGAGGACTGGGTGTACCAGATCGAGAATGTCCACACCATCGACGGCGGACGTGACCACCCCTGGAACGAGGACGCCCCGCCCTCGAACCGGGTCGACGATTGGGCGACGGTCGAAAACGTCGAGCAAACGAGCGAGTCCGAGTTCCAGCTCGAACTCGAGTCGGTCAACCCCGACTTTCCGCTGGAACCGGTTCTCTGGGGATCGTACTGCGCGCCGAAGGAACTCTACGAGGCGCACGTTCCCGACGCCGACGCGCTCCGCGCGAGCGACGCGTTCGCCGAGCTCAGCTTTACGGGGAACCTCGGCCCGTACACGCTCGAGCGATGGGATCGCACGCGGGAGTTCGTCGCCGCGCGCAACGAGGAGTACTACATGCGCGAACACGTCGACGACGTGGGCGACGCGTGGCGCGACGCGCCGTATTTCGAACGCTACAGCTACCGAGTGGTCGGGGACCGAGCGGACCGCCTCGAGGCGCTCGCGGACGGGGAGCTCACGGCGACGTCGGTCCCGCCGGAGCGCTACGCGGATATTCGAGGGACCGAGGCCGTCGAAATCTACGAGATTCCGCAGCCGTTCCTGACGATCGTCGCGTACAATCAACGCGCAAACGGGTGGGCGGAACTGCGGACCCGCGAGGTCCGACAGGCCCTCTCCATGGCCGTCGAGAAACCGGCGATCACCGAGGACGCGTTCCGCGGACTCGCCGAGTGGACCCACACGTTCCAACCGCGGTGGTCGAGTTGGTACGACGACTCGCGGATCACGCCGTTCGGGGTCGACGAGTCGTACGACAAGGACCGAGCCCGCGAGTTGCTCGCGGAACACACGACCTCCGGGTACGAGTACGAGCCCGCGTAGGGATCGCGATCGAAAGCGACGCCGTCGGAATCGCGGCCTCGAGTACGTGACGTCGGCCGTACCCGGCGACCGACATCGATACGTGGCAAAAGCCGTCGATCGGTTCGTCGGCGAGTCGAACGCTAAGGGCTCGTGCGCGAAGCCCGTCGTTGTGGCTCACGATCTCGAGTCCGGCGACGCGAGGGACGGAACCGCAGCACTCGAGTCCGCGTCGAGACCGCGGCGGAAGTCGTCGCGGAGACGGAGGCCTACTCGAGGTCGACCGAACTGCTCTCGATCTCGTCTGTGACCACGACCGGCTCCGTTTCCGGTCCGGGTCGGGGAACGAACAGCCCCATCGTCAGCATCTCGTCCTCGATCTCGGCCTCGGAGAAATCGATCTCTCGAGTGCGAAACTGCATCGTAACGACGTACCGATTCACGTCCGCGCGTTCGAAGCTGGCCATTACGTCGGGCGTGGCGACGCCGCCCTCGGACGTTCGTTCGACGGCCGCGTCGTCGATAGCGGCCGAGTCCGTTTCCGAAAGACCGAACTGGTCGCGGTGTCCGAGAACGATCTGACTCGGCACCTCCCGGAGGTGCGTCGCGAGCGCCGCCGAGACGCGCACGCGAGCGGTGACGGTCTCCGCGGTCGTCTCCGTGATCTCGAAGTCGAATCGCTCCCCGGTCCGGGCGCTGGTTCGTACGGTGAGCAGCGTCGTCCCGCTGAGGAGCGTCCCGACCGCTTTGAGGACGCTGCGTTTCGAAACTGAATCGGATGCGTCGTATTCGAACATTGGTCGTCGGTCGTCGGTCGTTAGTCGCCGGTCGTCGGCGGGCGACTGTTGCGCTTTCAGCGAGGAGCGATAGCGGGCGCCTCGGGAATGATCATCCTGAAAAATGCGAATTTTCGGGGCCGAAGCGCTACCCGGGGAGAGAGCGCCGTCGGGATCGCACCGCGTGCACGGCGGGAAGCCGGACCGGTCGCTCACGAGTTCGACGAGTCGCTCGAGCACGGCTCCGCTGTCGGCGAGCGCTCGTCGCCTGCGGTCCGACCGCAGTCTCGGATCGCCGCGATCGAGTCGTCGGCGTCGTCGGTCGACGCGGACGCGACGATCAGGTCGTCTCTGATCGGTACCGTCGCGTTCCCTGTCACGGTTCCGCTCACGGTGCTGGTCGACGCACCCGTCGGCGAGACGTCGACGGACGACACCCGAGCCGTGTATGCGACGGCGTCAGGTGCCGTAAACCGGACGGCGCTCTCGTTGCAGTCGACGGCTATCGACGGCTCGTCGGTCGTCTCCGTTCGCGGTTCTTCGCCGCACTGTTCTACGGCCGACGTGATCGGCTCCTCGGTCGACGCGTCGGTGACGAACGCGTATACGATGTCGGCGTCGCCTACCGTAACCGTCGCGTTCCCCGCGAGCGGGGTCCGTCTCGAGGTGCTCGTGCTGGTCCCCGACGGACCCACGTTCACGACGCTGAGTCCGTACTCGTCGTCGTCGGGTGCGGTAACCAGCACGTCGCTCTCGTCACAGTCGATCTCGACGGTCACGTTCACGTCGTCAGCGGACTCCGCGTCCGTCGCGCCGACCGTCGCGTCGTCCGCGGGATCGGTACCCGCTGCCGGCAACCCCAGCACGGCTCCTCCTGCGACGGTGAGTAGCAGCAGGACGGCTGCGGCTCCGGGCGTCAGACGACGAATCGAATCGCCGATATGAGTCGGCTCGTCTTCAGTCGCTGTAGCTCTCGTCTTCTTCGTCATCGGGGTTCTCTCGGTCGATAGTCCGGACGCTCCCCTCGAGACGGGCTATCGGCCGCGGCGCTTCGCGAGTTCGCTGCGGGGAGAGTCGGATATCGGATTAGCTCTGATCGATGACGGCGGTGTTCTCCTGATCGACGTCGGCGCTGTTGTTCTTGCCGTCCTGATCGACGTCGGCGGTGTTGCGCTGGTCGACGCTGGCGTCGTTATTCTTGCCGTCCTGATCGACGAACGCCTTGTTGCGCTGGTCGACGTCGGCGTCGTTGTTCTTGCCGTCCTGATCGACGAACGCCTTGTTGCGCTGCTTCACGTCAGCGTCGTTATTCTTGCCGTCCTGATCGACGAACGCCCTGTTACGCTGGTCGACGTCGGCGTCGTTGTTCTTGCCGTCCTGGCCGACGAGCGCCCTGTTACGCTGGTCGACGTCGGCGTCGTTGTTCTTGCCGTCCTGGAAGACGCTTGCATCGTTTCGCTGGTCGACGTCGGCGTCGTTGCAGTGACCCTTCTGGAAGACACCGGCGTCGTTGGACTGGTCGACGTCGGCATCGTTATTCTTGCCGTCCTGGAAGACGCCCGCATCGTTTCGCTGGTCGACGTCGGCGTCGTTACAGTAGCCCTTCTGGAAGACGTCGGCTCGATTCCGCTGCTCGAGATCGGCGTCGTTCCCGAAACCGTTCTGGAAGACGTCGGCGGCGTTGGACTGATCGACGTCGGCCTCGTTGCAGTAGTCGGTGTACTTACAATCGCCCGGGGACGCGAGCGCACTGCCGCTCGCCAGGGCACCGATGAGTGCCACGGCGAACACCAGTGAAACCGTAGTGCGTAGGGTTCGTTTCATGGTCGTATCTTCGGAGTTCCTTCGAACTCCACGTGGATCCAGTCCCGCATCGTTCGAAGAACCGGGCTCTCAATAGTCGAAGCGACGGTCTCGCGGGCACCCCTAGATATCTAGTCCCGCCCGATGCGACTCGAGCGACGCGTAGAATCGGCGGCGTCGAGCGTTCCACCCCGCGGAATCGCGCCCGATTCGGACGAGTCGCGCTCCCCTAGATACTGAGCATCGTCACCTCGATCGCCGGTTGTGGTATTGAGAGCCGCGTTCCTCGAACGGAAGGGTCCTTGGTCACGGTGGAGGTAGCGCGCTGCTCCCGGGGCGCGCGGCGGCGAACCACACTCCACTGTCGACGCCGACTCGAAAGTGCCAGCCGGCTCCCCTTCGTTGGTCCAATCGTGGTTCTTCCGGATATCCGTGAGCGCATAGTAGGGCTTCCATCCATTCCGAACGAGATGGAAGTGACCGTCGAACTCGTGGTACTGGAACCGCAGGAACTTCCGCGCGCTCACTGAACTCACAGCATCCTCCGTCTCTCGACTACGGCGAGTGTGAGGGTGGGGTCGCCGATCACGACCTCACCGGGGAGCAGCCGGCGGTAGCACCCCATCCGACTGGGCGCGCTCCGCACCGGTCCCGTCTGTTCACTCGAGTGGCCGACGGGAACGGAAGACATTTGCCGCCGCTAGCGCTTCTATGCGAGCAGTACCATGTCGGAGCCGTACGGACAGCGCGGTCGCATACTCGCCGGCGTCGTGCTCGTTGGCCTCTTGGCCGCATGTTCGGTCTGGGCGGGAGCGACGACCGGCGACCTGACGGAGAGCCGGTATCCGGACGAAACCGACGTCACGTCGGAACCGGCTGCATACGTTGGCGACCGAGTCGCTCTCGGTGGCTACGTTGTCGACACCGACCCCGTCGTGATCGCGACGCGTGCCAGCGGCTACGGACGGTTCACGCTCGTGGACGCCAACGCTCGGCTCAGAACCGATGACGCGCCGCTCGAGCGGGGCGACCGGGTAACCGCATTCGGCACCCTCGAGGACGACTCGACGCTCGCCGTCGAACGGGCGCTGACTCGGGATCCGTCCGAGACGCGGTACATGTTCGTCGCATCGGCGCTGGGCGGACTCTGGGTCGTCGGTCGGTTCGTCCGCCACTGGCGCGTCGATCGGACCGGGCTCGCGATCGTGCCTCGAGAGCGATCGCCCGGCAGTCGATCCGATCACGGAAACGGCCGGAACGGGACCCGGAAAGCGACTCGAGCGAGCGAGCGCCGGACGACTCAGTCGCGGGACAACCGGCCGTCTGCGGCCGACGGTCGACGAACCGATACCCACGCCGAACGGGGCGAACGAGACGCTTCGGCCGGAGGTGACTCTCGTGCCTGACGTCTTCACGCACGTTCTCGTCGGCTACAGTCTCGGCACACTGCTCTCATTTAGATACGAGTGGTTGCGACCGGCACACGTCACGCTCGTCATGGGTGGTGCGCTCTCGCCGGATCTCATGAAAATTCGGATCGTGGCTCCGGACGGGTTCGTCGCCTGGGTGCTCGGCGTTCCGTTCTCCTGGAGTCCGTTGCACACCCTCGTCGGCTCCGCGCTCGTAATTTGGCTCGGCAGTCTCTTCGTGGCACCAGACCAACGTAACCGCGCGCTCGTGTTACTCGCGGTCGGCGCCCTCTCACATCACGCTCTCGACGTTCTGCTGTTGACACCAACGGGAGACGCCTATGCTGTCTTCTGGCCGCTCCTCGACTATCGGCCGCCTTCGGGTGATCTCTACCTGAGCAGCGACCGCTGGCCTGCGGTCCTCGCCGGGTTGTGTGCGCTTTGCGTCTGGCTCGTCGACCGCCGGCGCGACGCGGACTCGACAACGCTCGAGTGCGCACGGTAGTACGCTGGACCGTGTAACTGGGAAACGAGAACGGATGGCTGAGTCGCGCTCGGACACAGCACGTTAGTCATCGGAACCCGTGCGAGTGGGAGAACGAACTTTGCCGCCGACGCTCTGGTGGTGCAACGCTTCGAATCCACGCGGTACGCGTCACCAGTCGGCCGCGAGGTACACCATGCGCAGGCGATGGCGCGGCGCCGGATGTGACTGACACCAGGCGGTGGCATCGTCGTACGTTTCGAACGAGGCCACCTCGTGACAGGACTGACAGGTTACTGTAAACATCGGCACCAATCTGTAGTGTCTCCCACTCACACGCGACACTGGGAGAGACCGGTTTCCCTTGCAAGGGCAGGGGTAGCACTCCTGTCCGGACTTCCGAAATCACCAGCAGGGACTCTCCTCTGCTGAGGCCCCTGCACGCACGGACGCCTGTCCGGACCCTCGGCTCCTGTGTTGATTGATACCGTCTGACAAACTCTTTTATATGTTGGTATGAAAGCACACGCTTGCACTCATGCGCTCCTGCAAGTATTGCGGCGAGTCCGTCTCGATCGTTCGATCGCCTACCGCACATCCCGGTATCGACTCGGAGGAACTCCCCGAACTCATCTACGAGTGTCGAGTCGGGCATTTGTGGACGCCGTCTCGTCAGAAGGGAGGCTGATGCGCTCGCGACCGTAGATGGATCGCCGCTTGGATGAGCTCGCCGACCAGCGTCCCACTCCGGATCCACCCGATTAGTAGTCATTCGTACATCTCTCCGACCTTCGCGTGCGAGTGCTGCGCGACACGCGGTTCCATCGTCATCGACTTCGGCTCTCGAGGCTGGCACTACTCGGAGACTCTGGGAAAGAGTCAATGGAGAAACTACTATGAGGATAGAATATGATGGGTGGAGTAACGAGGACTGGACGACACCGTATGCCACCAGACCGACCGGCTGCCACGACGCACGACGAGCACGAGGCCGTACCGAACGGGGACCCGAGCTGTGAAATTTGCGGCTCGACCGACTCGCTCACGTCCTATTCGATCGGATCCCCATCGGGACCTGAGTCATCGGTTTTCCTCTGTCGGCGGCATTATCGAGTCGCGATGTTCTTGGATGGCGATCAGATGCGCGAGACGAACCGGGAAACCGATTCTGATCTCCAAGAGACGCGAAAAATCACGGTTCGCGTTCCTCGCGCACTTATCGAGAGTGCTGACGCTGCCGCCGAACAGCAGGGGCAGACCCGAAGCGAGTTCGTCCGCGAGGGCATCCAACTGGCCATCGAACTGGAAACGATGGATGACGCGTTTGCTGAAATTCTCTCTCGAGCAGTGCACTCGTCGAGCGAGACGACACAGCCGGACACGGATTCGACAGCGGACACTGACGTTGAATTTCTCAAAGAGCGCATTCGGACACTCGAATCATTGCTCGAGGATAGCATCGAGAAACTCTGATCGGCGGCGACCGTGAGCGCGGTGGGCCCGTTGGGCCGATGGCGCGGCCCGTGTCCTCAGAAACCGACAGTTTCCGGGATGCTGAAAACGTGAAGCGTTTTCAAGCACGCCTCGAGTAGGACGATCGCGACTGGCGGCCGACCGCAATCGTCCCGACGTCGGGAAACCGAGACGGACGCGCCGAGTGGCGGTCGGAACGTCGCAGCGGTCGCTCCGAGACGGCACGCGGTTGGGATTCGGCCGCGGGCTATTCTCCGGTAATACCACTTTCTTATCGGCCATTCAGTTGTTGATTTTCACGAATCCGTGTGTGTCTGTCTCAGTCTACGCTTATAGCCCCCCTCGTGGCATGTGGCTGTGATGTCCACGAGTGAACGCCGACTAACAGTTCCGAACGAGATCGCATCGCCACAGGCAAAACTCGTCTACCTGGCCGTCCACGTGACGGACGAGCCGACGGTCACCCGACTGCAGCAGCTGTTGGGGCTATCTAAACTCACGCTCTTGCCGCTTCTCGCATCGCTCGACGATCGGGATCTCGTTCGGCGGACGGAGGACGGTTATGTCGGCCGGTGAGTCCGCTTCATCGCCGGCCGTCGCGCTCGATGCGGCGGATCTCCGGGTCGATTGCTACGTTCGATCCGACGTCCCCGCCCCGATCGCCGAGATCGTCGACGGCGTCGTCGGGCGACTGGAGTCCCTCTGCGAGGCCGGGCGAATCGACGAGTACCGGGTCGCTAGCTGGCCGCCGGAAACGGGCGCCGCGAGCGCGCCGTCGCGGGGCGAACTCGTGACCGCGTTCGAGCGCTGGGCCGACCGGAACGGGCATTCGATCGAGCCGGGATTTCGCCGACGCGAACGTCCGACGTCACCGCTCGGAGCGGAGTCGGACGCCCCGGACGAGCGCGTTCGAGTGCCGATCGTGGCGCTCGCGCTCTCCACGGACGGCGACGTGACGGATCCGACGGCCCTCCGCGGAGTCGTCCCGTATACGGAACGCCCGAACGCCGTCGACGAGCGGACGTACACCGTCGACGAGTGGCTGTCCGCGGTCGAATCCGACGCGGTGGACCGCGACGCGCCCGCCGCGGGACGGGACCCGTCGCCGGTACTGGGGGGACAGCGATGACCGTCTCCTTGGCCGCGCAACCGGTGACGTCCTCGCGAGGCCGCGCGGCGAGCGACCCCCGATCCGCCGCTCGAACACCGCGACGCCGAACCCGCCGGCCGTCGACGCCGGGAGGTGACCGCTGATGTCGTCCCGACGGCAGTCCGCCGACGGAGCGGCGGATCGCGTGGCGGTGATCGGCGCATCGATGACGGAGTTCGGACAACGCGAAGGGGAGTGGATCCTCGACCTCCTCGCGGAAGCCGGACTGGAGTGTCTCGCGGACGCGGGTGCCGACGCCGGCGACGTCGACCACCTGTACGTCTCGAACATGGCCAGCGGCGAATTCGAGGGGATGACGGGCGTGATGAACGCCCTCGCTCACGACCTCGGTGCGATGCCGGCGTACACGCAACGAATCGATCAGACGAGTTCCAGCGGCGGCGCGGGCATCTACGCCGCCTGGCAGTCGATCGCCAGCGGCGCCAGCGACGTGACCCTGCTCGTCGGCGGGGAGAAGATGACCCATCGGACGACCGGCGAGTCGACCGACATCATCGCCTCGGTCACTCACCCCGCCGAGTACAAACACGGCGTCACGCTGCCCTCCTTCGCCGGGCTAACGGCACGCAACTACCTCGAGCGGTTCGACGCGCCCCGAGAGAGCCTCGCGTGGGTCGCCGCCAAAAACCACAAGAACGGCGTCGATAACCCTCACGCGCAGTTCCAAAAAGAAGTCGACGTCGAGACGATCCTCGAGTCGCCGATCATCGCGGATCCGCTGCGGCTGTACGACTTCTGTCCGGTCACCGACGGCTCGGCGGCCCTCCTGCTCTGTTCCGAGGAGACCGCCCGGGAGTACACCGACGACTACGTCGTCATTGCGGGCGTCGACGGCGCGACGGACACCCACGTCGTCCACGAGCGGGAGGATCCAACCGTGATGGGCGGCGTCGTCGAGAGCGGCAAGGGCGCCTACGAGATGAGCGGCTACGGTCCCGACGACATCGACGTCGCCGAACTCCACGACATGTTCACTATCCTCGAGTTCCTCCAGATGGAGGGACTGGGCTTCGCCGAACAGGGCGAGGCCTGGAAACTCATCGAGGACGGCTACACCGAGCGCGACACGGGCGAACTGCCGATTAACACCTCGGGCGGACTCAAGTCGAAGGGCCACCCGCTGGGTGCCAGCGGGATCGCACAGGGCGTCGAGATCTACGAACAGCTCGTCGGCGAGGCCGGCCCGCGGCAGGTCGACGCCGACGTCGGGCTCTGCTGTAACGTCGGCGGCTTCGGCAACTGCGTTATCACCACCATCATGGAGGCAACACGATGACCATGGAAGCGACCCGCTACGACGACGGCTCGATCAGTTATCCCGGCCATCCGCGCGGTCCAGGCGGCGCGGAACCTGTCGAGACGATCGATCTCAGCGAGTACACCGGCGAAGTCGTCACGTGGACGACGAGCACAGCGACGCCACCGGGCGTCCGCGAACCGAACACGCTCGCTATCGTCGAGTTCGATATCGAGGGCGAGACGGTCCGCGCGCTCGGCCAGGTGACCACCGACGACGTCGAGACCGGCGACGAAGTCGAACCCGTCTACGTCGAGGAACTCCGCGAACCCGGCGCCGGCATCCGCGAACCCGAGAGCCAGGACTGGGACGGCTACCGGTTCGAGCCCGTCTGAGAGCTACCGATCATGCAGTAGCCGGCGGTCGTCCGTCGTCTCGCACGTGATCGGGACGCGGCACCGTTCGCGGGCGCCGGAAACCGGTCTGCGGAGGCGACCGCGGCGGTAGTCCCCGACGAAACGCGGACAGACGGGGTCGTGACGGACCCGTGCGAGTTATCCAGAGGAAGCGAGTAGACGAACCGTTCGCGTGCGCTTATCCGAGGCGCGATCTCTACACCTCGTCGAGCACCGCGAGCGAGTAGAGATCGATCGCGCTGAGGACGAGGACGGCGAGCGGGAAGGCCACGTCCGCGAAGGAGGCGGTCTCGAGGCGGAGGACTGAGAGCACGAGTGGCTCGACGAGCGGGCCGGTGGCGAGGAGCGATCCGGGACTCAGAAACACGAGCGCGGCCCCGCACAGTGCGGCCCAACAGCAGCCGCGGCGCCACTGTCGGGCATAGAGGTGTCCGGCGCCCGGCCAGCAGACGGTCAGCAGATACGCCGGCCACGTCGTCACGCGCGCGTCTAGCGGGAGTAGCGGCGTGAACTGTGCTGACGATGACGACACGGATTATCGCCTCCGATACGTCGGCGGTCGCTGCTCGATACGGGACGTTTCGACGGGGAGTCGAGTTACCATACCGGTCGGATCAACGGTCGGGGTCAAAAACGTCAGTCAGACGGCTGTACGACGCGCGCGGCGGAACTGTCGAGCGATCGGACGCCCCGGACGATCACGAGCGGCACGCGGCCGCCGCTGCGGGTGAACGAGCCGTCGTGCGTCGACGGGACGGTCACCGCTCGTATCGCCGCTCGAGAGCTCGACTGGTCGGTACTCGAGGCGGAGATCGAGAATAGCGTCGTCCCGTCCTACGTCGCCTTCTCCCGTTTCCACGTGTGATCGCACAGGTTGCAGCCGTACTGGATGTGTCGCGCTCGCTCCTCGAGCCAGACGTCCGTTTCGCCGCAGTTCGGGCATGGCTCTGTAGCGGCCATATCCCGAGTACGACCGCGACCCGCTTCACGGTCACGCTGCCCATGCATGCCGGACACTGGTGCGGACCGCTGCCGAGACGGACCGACAACACCGAGAACGGACGCTCGAAAACGCCATCCGCTTCCAGCGCCGAGCCGCAAAGCGACGCGACTCGTCCTGACCTACTCGTCCCGCGACTCCGCAGAGAAATCACCGATGGAAGGTGTGGCGCTCTCGTTGGCATGGGCCGCGAACCGCGCGATGAGGTCGTCGACCGCGGGCGAGCCGCTCATCTGCGGGCTGTTCCGAGCCAGCGAGAGGCACATCAGTATCAGCTCGATTTCCTCGTCCGTGAACGCCAGTGATACGGTAGACTCCGTCTCCGTTTCCTCCTCCATATAGCGAACAGCTATAAGCAACACTCCCACTTAGCTTCCCGTAATCAGGTTTTTCTCACCACGAAGTGATCGAATCTGCAGGTCCGCGTCCGTTCGTTGATCCGCTGTCGTCGATGTCCTCAAGGCCCAGCGGTTCCAACGACGTCCTCGAGTCCTGTTCTCGAGCACCAATCCGCCCACTCGAGTCGCGGAGCGAAGTACCTTTACGCAGTTCGACGCAACCTCGAGACAATGTGGCCCTGGGGACACCTCGCCATCGCGTACCTGTGCTACTCGATCGCCCGATATCGACTCCGCGACCGCCCGCCGCGCGCGCTGCCGGTGATCGCGCTGGCGATCGGGTCGCAGTTCCCCGATCTGATCGATAAGCCGTTCGCGTGGTCGTTCGAGATCCTCCCCGGCGGACGGACGCTCACCCATTCCGTGTTCGTCGCCGCGTTGTTGCTCCCGTCCGTCTACCTCCTCGCGCGCCGATTCGACCGACCCGACGCCGGCGTCGCGTTCGTCGTCGGCCACGTCTCGCATCTGCTCGCGGACATCCCGCCGAACGCGATCCTCACGGCCGACGCGTCCCAGTTGACGTTCCTCGTCTGGCCGCTGCTCCCACCGCCGCCCTACGAGGAGGTCGACGGGATCCTCGCGGGCTTCCTGCGCTACTCGATGGGGTGGTACGAGTGGGCGCAACTCGGCCTCGCGCTCGTCGCTCTCCTCGTCTGGTATCGCGACGGACGGCCCGGGCTCGGCTACGTTCGCCGAAGCGTTACGATAATCACGCGAAAAACGGCGTAACGGACGCCCCACCGGAATCGAACCACCCGTCTACTAAATCGAACCGCTCTTCTACTCGACGTTCCACCGACCGCCGGCCCACGACCGACCACGAACCGAACCGTCTCCTCGAGTTCACTGCGCGAATCGAATCACCCGTCCGCCGGCATCGGCGACTCGCGTGACTCGCGCTCGAGCGACCGAGAGCGAGAGTGACGACGGACGACCGATCGAGCCGCGAGGGCCAGCAGGATCGCGACGGGGGCAACCCACCGATCCCGGCTGCTGTAGAACCCCGGGAAGACGACCTCGGCACTCGTGAGCGGCCAGAGGTACTGGTAGGTGCCCGCCGGCGGCACCAACAGGAGATCGAGAACCAAGTGCGACAGCGCCCCGAGCGCGAGCAGGAGCGCGACCGCCCGCCGGTACTCCGCGCGGACGGTCAGCGAGGCGATACAGATCACGACCGCCACGCCGCCGACCGAGTGCATCGGCCGCCAGGAGAACGACGCGCCGATCGCCGCTTCGACCGTCTCCGGCGGGACGACCCACTTCAGCCGATTCAGGTCGGGGAGCATCCCGCCGACCATCGCGACGGTCGCCAGCCGCGCCGTGATCCACGGGTACCGCACCGAGAGCAGCGTCGCGAGCGCGTAGGCGATCAGCACGTGTGTCAGACCGTCGGCCACGTCGATCACTCCCCGCTTCGCGCGACTCGAGTCGTCCCTGACGTCCCTCGATCGACCGGCTCCGCGGCGTCGCCGCCGAACGGCAGCCGACCGGTCGGCTCGAGCGAGAGCCGGCGGAGATCGACGCGCCAGCCGGCGAGCGCGCGGCCCGCGACTAGCGCGGCGCCGACGGCCGAGACCGCGTGGGCGTACGGGAGCCCCCCGATGCGGCGCTCCTCGCTTCGGTCGGCCGGCGCAATGAGGGCGTTCCCGAACTCGGACCCGACGGCGGACAGATCGGCGGTCGCCGCTCGATCGGCCGCCGACGGCCCGGCGTCGCGGTACGCCGCCCCGAGGTCGTAGTCGCCGCCGCCGAGGACGACGAGTTCGTTCGCGTCGCTCGAGTCGGCCGTCGGGACCGCTTCGAGGGACCAGCCGGCGCCACCCAGAACGAGCAATCCGAGGAGCCCGGTGGCCAGCGCCGCGATTCCGAGACCTCGAACGAGCGGACCGGTGTGCATACCCAACGGTTGGAACGACGCGGAGATAATGGTCAGCAGAATATTATGTCCTGAGTCGAACCGCGACTCGAGTCCCGTTTCGGCCCGCGACTCGAATCGTGAGGAGCGGGACAGTCAGGCCGTCCGTCGCCGACGAATTCGACTCCCCGTGTGCGGTCCGAACACGTCCGAACGCGATCGCTTCGGCCGCGTCCGGCCGCTTCGGAGACGAGACGAACGCGAAAATCACAAACAGATAAGTATCAACCGTCGAAAATAACTCGAGAGAGCGTATGAGTGGGGAACACGTTCAGGGAGGGGTCGTCGATCGGGGAATCGAAGACCTAGCCGCGACCGCGCTCGCCGGGCTCGCGGGCGGGGCGGGGTTCGGGGTCGCGCTGTACGCGTTCGGTCTGCTCGAGTCGGTCGGCATCCTCGTCGGACGGCCCGGACTGCTGTCGGGCCTCTCCGTCCTGCTGGTCGCCAGCGTCATCGGGGCGTTCGCGTATCGGCTGCTCGGTACGGTGAGCCACCTCGAGGAGGACGTGGCCGATCCGATCACGGGACTCACGCTCGGCGCGTGTTTCGGCCTCGCGGTCTGGGGTCTCGGCGTCGCGCTCGCGTTGCCGCTGTGGCTCAGACTGCTCGGCTGGACGCCGCCCGTCCCCTACCTCCACTGGCAGAGTCTCGTCGCGCTGCTGGTCTACGGCGTGCTGGTCGGACCGGCGTCTCCGCTCGCCGAACGGTACGTTCGGTTCTGACGACTCGCGAACTGACGCGACTCATCGCCGTCGTCACGTAGATCCGAAGCGACGCGGCGCGTCGCCGTTGTCGACGCGACCCAACGCGAGCGTCGCCACTCCTGACCAGCGGCCGAAGAAGGGACTCCGATTCGAGAGCGAGCGAGTCGGACCGTTCAGCGGATTTCCTTCCACTCGGCGTCGCACTCCGGACAGATGCGGATCGTCTTGATCTGGTCCGGGTCGTTTTCGGTCTTCAGGGCCTTCTCGCAGTCGCCACAGACGAGCCGGTCGTAGGTGTCCTTCTCGAGTTCGCCGTCGCGGAGTGCCTTCCGGACTGATTTCATGTTCCGCCCCTACGAACGTAGGGTAGAAAAAGACCGGTGCTTTATCGAGATCTGTGCCGTGACGTCCTGAGGGGGGCGATACTGTAATCTAGTGATCATGACCGGACGGTCTGGCCGGAGTCGTGGCCGTTTTACCGGTTCGCTCGAACACTCCACCGATGGAGTACGTTCAGGAGCGGATCGCGACGCTCCACGAGTTCGGCGGGACCGCCGGCCGCGACGGCGACCTCGCCCGCGCGGCCGCCGACGCCGTCGCAGAGACGGCCGTCGTCGTTCCGATGACCGCCCGCGAACACGAGAACCCCGCCGCCGAACGCGTTCTCTCGGAACTCGAGTCCCTCGACCCCTCCCCGGCCGCCGTCTTCGTTCCCGTCCGCGCCGACGCCAACGAGATCGACTCCTTTCGCGGCTGGCTCGAGTCGTTCGCGCTGCCGATCCGCGTCCTGTGGTGTAACTCGCCCCGAGTCGACGCCCTGCTGGCCGACGCGGGGCTGGACGGCGAGTTCGGCAAGGGCCGGGACGTCTGGCTCGCGCTCGGGCCCGCCGCCGACGCCGGCGAGTACGTCGTCGTCCACGACGCCGACGCCAGGAGCTACGAGGCCGGCCACGTCCCGCGCCTGCTCGCCCCGCTGACGATGGACTACGCCTTCTCGAAGGGGTACTACGCCCGCGTCGAGGACGGCCGACTCTACGGGCGGCTCTTCCGGCTGTTCTACGCGCCGCTCGTTCGCGCGCTCGCTGACCGCCACGACGCGCCAATCCTCGACTACCTCCGGGCCTTCCGGTACCCGCTGGCCGGCGAGTTCGCCGCCACGGCCGCCCTCGCCCGTCGGCTCCGCGCGCCGCGGGCCTGGGGCCTCGAGGTCGGAACCCTCGGCGACGCCTTCGACGCGGCCGGCTTCGACGGCGCCGCGCAGGTCGACCTCGGGCGCCACGAACACGACCACCGCGCGGTCGCCGGCGAGACCGGCCTCGAGGGAATGAGCCGCGAGGTGGCCGGAGAGCTGCTGCGCGTCGTCGAGGAGCGCGGCGTCGACCCCGACTACGAGACCCTCCAGGAGCGGTACCTCGCGGCCGGCGAGCGGCTGATCGAGCAGTACCGCGCCGACGCGGCGTTCAACGGGCTCACCTACGATTCCGCGGCCGAACGGGACCAGCTCGCCCGCTACGCCGGCTCGATCGCGCCGCCCGACCCCGACCGCCGGCTGCCGCCGTGGACGGACGCGCCGGTGACGCCCGAGGCGATCGTCTCGGCCACGCTGGCGATCCGCAACGCCTAACGCATCGACGGATCCACGACGCGCCCCCAGCGCTCGAGTCCGACGCCGCCGTCGGCGACCGCGGGCGACGATGCCGGTGACCGCAACGCTAATCCGACCTTCGTCCGTCGTGGCGTGTATGGACGCGACTGCGGACGAACTGGCGGGCGTCGTCGACCTCTTCGGCGGGCTGACCCGCGCGGAACTCGAGCGGGCGCTCTCCGAGGCGGCGTTCCGGGCGGACGGCCAGTCCGTCGACGAGGCGGCCCTCGAGACGGCGATCGAGGACGCCCTCGAGTCGTTCGCGCTCATTCGTCACGAGCAGACCGTCGACGGCGAGCGCCGGTCGCTGCTGGTCGCCGGGCCGACGGCGTTCCCGTCGGTGCCGGACCACGCCGAGGACGTCCCGCACATCCTCGACGTCGACCGGCGGCGGCTGGACCGTGAGGCACTCGGCGAGACGGCCCGCGAGCAGTTCACCGACGCCGTCGAGGCGGCCGAAGCGGCCGACGACGAGGACCGGATCCGACACCTGATCGACGTCAGCTACGACGTCGAGGCCTGGTCCCCGGTCGAACTCGCGGCCGAACGGGAGCGACTGGAAGCCGCCCTCGAGTGAGTCCGTGCCGTCGACGGCACGCGACCGACGGACCGCGAACCGAAACGGAGATTCCGATCGGGACCGATGGTCCGACATCGACAGCGACCTCGCGGCTCCGTGTCCGATCGACCGCCGCCGCGGGGTCGCGGAACGAAGGTGAGCGTACCCCCGTATGTCACAGCCGACGATGAACCTCGAGCCGGTCGCCGACCACGCGCCCCTCGAGATCGACGACCAGGAACGCGACGCGGCCGTCCTCGCGCCGATCATCGAGCGCGGCGGCGAGGACCACCTGCTCTTCACGCGGCGGGCCGACCACCTCGGCGAGCACCCCGGCCAGATGAGCTTTCCCGGCGGCGGCGCCGAACCGTTCGACGACTCCATTCTCGACACCGCGCTCCGCGAGGCCAACGAGGAGATCGGGCTCCGATCCGACGAGGTCGAGATCGTCGGCCGACTCGACGATATCCGAACGATTACGGAGTACGCCGTCACGCCGTTCGTCGGTCGCGTCCCCGACCGCGAGTACGTCGGCGACGGCCACGAGGTCGCCGAGATCGTCGTCCTCCCGCTGTCCGGCCTGCTCGATCCGGACAACTACGAGTACGAACGGCGCGACCACCCCTACTACGGCGACATCGTCATCCACTACTTCCACGTCGACGGCTACACCGTCTGGGGGGCGACCGGGCGCATCCTCGTCCAGCTGCTCGAGTTGACGACCGACTTCGAACCGCCCGAGCGGGTCGAACGCTCGCAGTGAGAGACGCTCTTACTGATCGCCCTCGCGCGTCCCGTCGGACTCGAGTTGCCCGACGACGGTCAGCGACGTGTCCTCGAGGTCCTCGGCGGTATCCGCGTCGCCGAAGCCGCCGCTGACCACCCGCGTGAGCGCTTCCTCGAGCGTCTCGTCGAGTTCAGTGAAATCGTCGGGCGAGACCTCGAGGACGTAGCCCGACGAGATGTTCGGCGACGTCGGGAGAAAGAGGGTCGCGCGGCCGTCGGGCGTCCGCTGGCCGGTCTTGAACGCGGTCATCCAGACGCCGTCCCAGGTCTCGACCCTGACCGGCGTCTGGAGGGTCTCGCCCGCGCCGAACGTCGTCTCGGTGGCGGTCTTCGAGGCGTTGTAGACGACGCGGATGACCGGCACCCGATTCGCGACGTAGTCGACGACCCCCTCCAAGATGCCGCCGGTCGTGGTGTCCGTCATCTGCCCGATGACGTACATCGCGAGGGCGAGGAACCCGACGAACGTTGCGACCCGGAGGAAGCCGGCGAGCCGGGCGCGCGCGTACTCGCCGAGTCCGGGCACGATCGCCTCGAGGGTCTCCGCGTTGAGCAGGAGTCCCGGCGTCACGCCCGCGATGAACGAGTAGAGGTAGTAAGCGAGGTACAGCGTCACGAGGACGGGGCCGACGACGATGAGGCCACGTCCGAAATCCCCCTTGACCGAACTCATGTGGCCGCGATCACGGTCGATGGCAGGGCGCCCTCCTATGAGTAGATTGTGGACTCGAGATAGCGGAAACCGCGTCGTTCGGCGATCGAAGCCGGTCGCTGCCGGCGCCGGTCCGGAACGCCAGCTTTTTGCGCGCCGGCCGCACAGCACGTCTATATCCGCGTCGACAGTTCGACGTCCCGACCGTCGTTGCTCGAGGTTTCGGGCCCGTCGGGACCGCCGCGTCGCGCGAAGTGAGCACCTATGTTGACCACGAGCACCGTCACCCGTGCCGGACTGGACGCGATCGCGCTGAAACCCGCGGAGTGTGACGTCTCGGACGGCGCGTCGCTCCCGGTCGAGACGATCGCGATCGACTACGAGGGCCGCGAGCACCTGCCCGCCCCAGAGACGCTCGCTTCCCTCTCGGAGGAGACCGACGTCCTGGTGACGACGCCCGTCCGCGCCGACGGCTTCGATCCGCTGGGCGACGACTCGCTGACCGCCGAACTCCCCGACGCCGTCGGGCGAGTCCTCGTCGCGGGCCACCCCGCCTACCTCACCGCCGAGGAACGCGAGCGGGCCGTCGCGCCGCGACTCGGCGCCGCCCTCGAGACCGATCCCGACGCCTGGGTCGGCACCGAGAGCGTCGAACGGATCGCGATGGCGACCGGCGCGACCCAGTACGAACTGCTCTCGCGGACGACCGAGCGCGACCTGCAGGCGTTACGGGCGGCCGGCTTCGACGGCGAGATCTCCGTCTACGCCCCGACGGTGCTCACCGAGGACGACGACGCCGTGCTCAACGCCGTCGGCGCCTACGTCGCCCGCCGCCGCCCGGTCACGCGAGCCCTCCCCGAGGACGCCCCGACCGACGCGACCGCGACCAGCCGCGCTCGAGACGTGTTGCTCGAGGCGGCCACCGACTACGCGCTCGTCGGCGCTCCCGACGAGGTGCGCGCCCGGATCGACGCCCTGCACGAGGCCGGCGCGACGACGATCGTCGGCTACCCCGCGCGGGGCCTCGAGCTATTCCTCGACTAACTGCCGGTCCTCGCGTACCCGATTCCGAAACGGCGTCCCGAGGGCCAGAAACCGACTTCCGTTGGCGACCGTCGATCACACAGGGTAAGTATCAGCCAGCCCCAGTGTCCGCCATGACGAGTTTCGGTGACGCGATCGACGCTCGAGGACAGCGCCGCGCCCGCGAGCTCCCGGCGCGTGATCGGCCATGACCGACATCGACGACGATCCGGAGATCGCGGTCGGCGCCGACGCCTTCACCCAACAGGGCGCCGGCCTCGAGGTCGCCGTCGTCGGCGGCGGCGCCGTCGGCGCGACGACGGCCTACGACCTCGCCCGCGAGGGCGCCGACGTGACCCTCTATGAGAAGGACCGAATCGCGAGCGGCTCGAGCGGCCGGGCGGCGGGAATCTGTTACGACGCCTTCGCGGACCCCCTCGACGCCGAGATCGCCAGCGACGCGATCGAACGCTTTCGGGCGCTCTCGGGCGACGAAACCTTCCCCTTTGCCGAGTGTCCCTACGTCTGGCTCGCCCGCGAGGGCGATACGGACCGCGCAGACGCCATCCGCGACCAGGTCGAGCGGATGCAGGAAAACGGCGTCGTTGCCCTCGAGGCCGACGGCGACGCGCTCGCGGACCGCTTCGACGCGCTGCGAACCGACGACGTCGCCGTCGCGGGCATTGCCGGCGCGGCAGGCTATACCGACCCCGCGAAGTACACCGCCTGTCTGGCCGCCGCGGCCGACGGTGCGGGCGCGACGCTCGCCCCCGGGACGCCGGTCGACGTCGAAATTGACCCCGCGCGAGTCGTCCTCGAGGACGGCACCGAACCCGAGGTCGACGCGGTGGTCGTGGCCGCCGGAGCCCACACGAAGTCCCTCCTCGCGGACGCCGGGCTCTCGATCGCGATGAAACCCTACCGCGTGCAGGCGCTGATCGCCGACGCCGACGTCGACGAACCGATGTGTTACGACGCGAGCGAGTCGTTCTATCTGCGGCCCCATCCCGACGGCCTCCTCGCGGGCGACGGCACGGAGTACGTCGAGGGCGACCCCGACGACTACGACCGCGACGCGGATCCCGACTTCGCCGACGACCTGCTCGAGCGCGTTCGCCACCGGCTTCCCGACGCCGACCTCGACCTCGAGCGGACCTGGGCCGGCCTCTGTACGGCGACGCCCGACCGCGACCCGCTGGTCGGCGAACTCGAGGACGGGATCTACGTCGCGACGGGGTTCCAGGGCCACGGCTTCATGCGCGCGCCGGCGATCGGACAGCGACTCGCAGAACAGGTGGTGGGCGGGGAAGGAATCGACGCGTTCGATCCGACCCGGTTCGACGGCGACGAGTCGTTCGAGATCGTCGACGGAATGGCAGTCGAGTCAGAGACGTAAGTCAGTCGTCGGCGGTGAGTTCGCCCGGTTCGGTGGCGTCGGTCGCGTCGCCGTCGACGGCGACGTCTTTCGGGATATCGATCCGCAGCGTGCCGGCTTCGGTCAGCGTCGCCGTCCCCGAGTCGGCGTCGACGACCGCGTCGTCGGGTAGCTCCGCTTCGCCGTTGAGTTCCATTCCGCGACCAGGGAACCGCATCTCGTAGCCCTCGTGGTACTGGCGGAAGCGATCGATCTGGATCTTGACATTTCCGCCGAGATACCGAACCTGGACGTCGTCGGGTTCGGCGCCCGGCGCGTCGAAGACGACCCGGTAGGCGGTCTCGGTTTCGAGCACGTCGACGGGGAGCGTGCGGTGATTCTGGACGTGTCCGTTCGCGCGACCGACCTGTCGGTAGAGGACGCTGCCGACTGATTTCCGGAGGTCACTCAGACCCACGGTGGTTCACCTCCGGGAGCGCTCGGCGCGGCGATGGGGACCTGGACGTACGTCAAAGACATGGCTCACCAACGGGTACACGATCGGCATTCATATCTCTTTTGATGGTTCAAAATAAACGTCAGACGGCGACGGGGTCGACCGTTGCTGGCGGGCACCCGTCACGCTACAGTTCGACCCGCTCGAGGCAGTCCGTCCCCCCGCAGGCCGGACAGGCGAGGTCGGTCACCTCGAGGTCGTCGGGGACGTCGTACGTGTAGTGGTTCTCGAAAATGTCGAGAAAGCAATCCTCCGCGGTACAGACGATCTCCTCGGTCGGTGGCATACCCGATACTAGCGTTACGACGACCATCAACGTCGGGGTTGCGGCACTACGGCACGGACGCCGTCGGGTTCGCGACGAACGCCGATTACGGGTCGCCCAACGACCCGAGATACGCGACGATCTCGTCGATTCGCTCCGGGTCGTACGTCCAGAACCCGTAGTACTGACCGGGATCGCGCTCTTCGGCGAGCAGTCCGCACTTGTTCAGATCGCTTCCGCCGCCGTCGAAGATCACGAACCAGAACGCTCCGATCTCACCGCTGGCGGTCGATACGACGTCGATCCCGTCGGCGATCGGCTCCTCGTACTCGTCCTCGACGAAGATCGTGATATCGAGCGTCCGCTCCCGACCCAGTCGTTCGTAGATCGAGCGTTGGGAGGCGAGGGCCGATGCGTTCTGGAAGCCGACGAAGAGCGCGCCGGCGTCGGTTCGCCACGCGCGCTCTTCGATCTCGCGGCTCGCAGCCAGCATCTGACGTCGATTGTACGAGGTGAACAGCGTGTTGTCGAGGAACTCGAAGAGGTCGGCGTAGTCGACGTCGGCGTTCTCGAGCGCCCACGGCGGGTGGATCTCCGGGGAGAGCAGGGTTCGGAAGTGTTCGATACCGATGGCGCCGCGGAACTCGCGATCCCCGTCCCGGATGATCGCGAAGCCGCGATCGGCTACCGCCGGAGTCGACCGTCGGACCACGCGAACGTTTCGGCTCGAGAACTGCCGCTCGAACTCCGCCGCGACCCGGTCTACGTCCGTGTGCACTTCGAGGATCTGCTCCCGCGCTTCGATCTCGTCGAGTTGATCGCGAAGGCCGTTCATGGTATCACGCGTTCCGCAGTAATTCGCGGATGACGGCGGGAATATCGCCTCGCTCGACGGTTCGCGTCTCGCTGTCGAACTCGAGGTAACCGGCCGCGTCGAGTTTCGGAAGTACGAGGTGATACAGGCGAACGCGTATCTCTTCGCGGTCTCCGGGTGTCGCGATAGCGCCCGACTCGGTCGCCGCCAGTCCGGTCGCCGTATCCGCGAGCGCGTCGAGGGTCGCAGTCGATTCGTCCGAGAGGTGGTACAGTACGTACCGCGCGTACCGATCCGAGAGCACGTCCAGGAGAACGTCCGGAGAGGCGTCGCTCTCCATCGCTTCGACCGCCTCGAGGACGTCCCGCAGACGCTCTTCGTCCATTGACAATAACTACCACTTCGCGAAGTGAAATAGCTGATCCAACGTCGCTTCCCGGAGTTAAACGAAAGATAGTACGTTCCCTGCGCCGGTATTTCGCCGGTGGGAGGCGGGATCCGACGCCCGAATCGATCCGTGACGACCGTGTAGTCACCGTTTTACCCATCGAGGCGCTACCGCTCGGTATGATCGACCCCGAGACGCTGTCGGTGACGATCGTCGACGGCTACGTCGACGAGCCCGCACACTTCGGGGTGCCGCCGTACATCTCGACGTACCCCCGCTACGCGGCGGGAGCGCTCGTCGACGCGGGGGTCCCCCGCGAACAGATTACGTACCACACGATCGATCGGCTCCGCGACGAGCCCGACTACTGGCGGGACGTCGACGAGGCCGACCTCATGATCTACCTGGGCGGGATGACCGTCCCCGGGAAGTACGTCGGCGGCACGCCCGCCGAGCCCGACGAGGTCCGCAAACTCGCCTGGACCGCCGACGGAACGAGCCTGATGGGCGGCCCCGTCAAGTTCGGCGTCGGCGACGAGAACGCCGGCGCCACGGAGACCGAACGCCAGGACCTGGACTTCGATTTCGTCGCCAAGGGCGACGTCGAGGCCGCCGTCCACGACCTCGTCGAGAGCGGCCTCGAGGGATTCAACAACCGGATGCGCGATATCGACGAGGTCTCGCGGTGGGCCCAAGAGGGCGCCTTTATCGTCGAGCAACACCCCAACCATCCGGATCACCTCATCGCGGAACTCGAGACCTCCCGCGGCTGTGCCTATCGCTGTTCGTTCTGTACGGAGCCGCTGTACGGCAACCCCTCTTTCCGGCCGCCGCCGACGGTCGTCGGCGAGGTCGACGCCCTCTCCGATTTCGGCGTCAAACACTTCCGAATCGGTCGCCAGGCCGACATCCTCGCCTACGGCGGCGACGGCGAGGCGCCGAATCCGGACGCCCTCAGACAGCTCTACAGCGGCATCCGCGAGGTCGCGCCCGACCTCGAGACGCTGCATCTGGACAACATGAATCCGATCACGATCGTCAACTGGCCCGAACAGAGCCGGGAGGGGATCCGGATCATCGCCGAGCACAACACGCCCGGCGACACCGCTGCCTTCGGCCTCGAGTCGGCCGACCCCGTCGTTCAGGAGGAGAACAATTTGAACGTGAGTGCGGAGGAGTGCTTCGAGGCAGTGCGGATCGTCAACGAGGAAGCCGGCTGGCGTCCGGGCGAAGATCCCGCCGACGCTCCCACCTTCGGCGACGACGCCCCGCGTCGGCTGCCCAAGCTCCTGCCCGGGATCAACCTGCTGCACGGGCTCAAGGGCGAGCGCGAGGAGACCTACGAGCGCAACCGCGAGTTCCTCCAACGGGTCTACGACGAGGGCTACATGCTCCGGCGGATCAACATCCGGCAGGTGATGTCCTTCGCCGGCACCGACATGAGCGATACAGGCGCCGAGATCGCAAACGAGCACAAACAGCTGTTCAAGCGGTACAAGACGCAGGTTCGCGAGGAGATCGACAATCCGATGCTCAAGCGGGTCGCTCCGCGGGGGACCGTCCTGCCCGACGTCCACCTCGAGTACCACCAGGACGGGAAGACCTTCGGCCGCCAACTGGGCACCTACCCGCTGCTGGTCGGCATCCCCGGCGAGCGCGAACTCGGGCGAACCATCGACGTCGCGGTCGTCGACCACGGTTACCGCTCCGTCACCGGCGTTCCCCACCCGCTGGATATCAACGGCGCCTCGATGGACGAACTCACCGCGATCCCGGGTATCGGCGACAGTACCGCCGGCGACATCGTCGTCAACCGGCCCTACGACTCCGTGACCGACGCCGATCTCGGAGGCGAGGTCGACCTCGAGGGGTTCGCGACGACCCGAGCGCTCGAGGGCGCGGACTGACCGCGCTCCGAATCACCCCGTTGTGACGGCTCGTCGACTGACGACTGCTCAAGAATCAAGGGTGTTCGACCACGTTTTTCCACCGCTGTCCCTGCAAATAACGGCCCGCGGTCGGTAGTTCTATTATGGAGGCGCTTCAGAGGTGAAATTGAGGGTCTACCTGTGGAAATATCTGAAAAACTCCTGTGTCTGTTCAGTGCGGACGTCTCGGCAGAGGAGGACCGATACGTAATCGAGGTACCGCGTCAAGAAGTCGAAACCGGCGACATCGACCCGGAGGAAGTCTACCGCGTCGCGCTCATTTCACGCGAGGAGGACGACGCCGAGGAGACGACGGCACAGCCACAGACGGCGCCGTCGGAACCGCAGCCACCGGTCGACGTCGGCGAAACACGCTACGTCGAAATCGAGGACATCGGCAAACAGGGCGACGGGATCGCTCGTGTCGAACGCGGCTACGTCATCATCGTCCCCGGTGCCGACGTCGGCGAACGCGTCAAGGTCGAAGTCTCGGAGGTCAAGTCCAACTTCGCCGTCGGCGAGATCATCGAAGAGACGTTCTAACAACGAAGTTTTTTCGCGGGGACATCGGCTGGCGTCGAAGACGCCAGCCTCAATCCCCGCGAAAAAACTTCGATGAAAAAATACCGAGCGCGCCGCATGCTGGCGCTCGCTCGCGATTGCAAGTAGTCCGTCTGCGGTGGCGCGTGCTGTCGGTCCGGCCGAGCGAAGCGAGGTGCAACCGGAGGGAGCACCTCGAATGCGAACGGGGAACGAAGTGACCCGTGACCGAAAGCGAGGACGGCCGATGACAGCGCGCGAGGCCGTCGCGAATAGTGCGAGACCGGGGTCTCGCATACCATGCAAACGGGCCGTAAGAGGCGGTTTCATCGCCTCGAATTCGCGGCGCTGCGCGCCGCACATGGCCCGTGAGCAGACGTAGCGAGTGACGGCTTGGAAGACGCTTTGCGTCTTCCTGTGGATGAGCGAGCGCTGCGAGCGTTAGCGCGGGACTTCTGGTCCCGCGAACCATCCGAACGGGTGCTTCGCACCCGTGAGGAGAAATCGGTTGGGGAGGGTGCGGCAATTCCCTGCCGGCACGACAGCAGAATACTCGAGTTTGACCCTGTCGAAATCCTATTAGTTCAACGCTTTTGCAGCCGGAACAGCCGTTGGGTCGGTGTGCAAATTCGACGCTGCTACTTCCATCAGCTATCAGTGATGTTGGTAAAGCGGTTCTGAATCTAAGGCGCATATTCTGCAGACAGTCGGGGGTGGCTCTCCTGAGAGCCACGACACCGAGTTACGGTGGCAGCGATCCTATCTGACCGTTGGAATCTCCCCGTAGAGTTAAATGTAGTGTGATTGAACAGTATCCTATGCGTGCGTCTCCACTCTCAGTGATCGCCGTCGTCGCCCTGCTGGTCCTCTCGGGGTGTGTTGGACTTCCGAACGCGGGGGAGAACCAGCCGCCGCCAGACGTGTCCCCCGACGAGTTCCCGAACGCGTCGGAGATCGATCAGTCGGTGTTCGACACCCACGCGACCGAGATGGGGAACACGAGTTTCACGCTCACGTTCGAGCAAAACCGGACGGACCGCAATCCTTCAGTCCTAGAGGATGATTTCAGTCACATGAACGACACGAGCCGGACTCTCGTCGAGCCTGACGCCTCACAGTACCTCGAACACACCACCGGCTACTTTTCGGGGAACGGTTCCACCTACTCAAACGGAAGTACGGAGTACGTGCTGTCGCGGGAGAACGACTGGACGGAGGTGAGAAAGCTCTCCCCCGTGTCAATGTTCAACGAGTCGGGCGAGTATTATCTCTGGCGCGGAGTATTCAACAACGACAGCGACCTCGGGTACGATTTCGCTGCGATTGACGCCACCTACGAGCGCGAGGGCGTCGAGTGGTTCCAGGGCGTTCCGGTGATGCGGTACGAGGCCACCGGCGTCGACGCACTGCCCGACCGGTGGGCGGGGGGCGAGAACGCGAGTTCGAACTTCGAGGAGTTCTCCGCGACGCTCCTGCTTGATGAAGACGGCGTCATCCGCCACTACGAGTACACGTTCGAGAAACCTCCCGAACACCGTTCTCGGCTGCGGTTTTCGCGGGCGTACACCCTGTCCGACGTGGGGAGCACTGACGTCGAGAAACCGGACTGGGTGGCGAACGCGACGGCGGGGTCGTAACGACTCGGCTCGATACCGACCGGGTCGCCCGGTTGATCAATCCATCTTCTGGATCTAACAACCAGCTTCGCTAGTCCTGATGAGAGCTGAGGACTTCAACAGAACCTCCAGTTTCCGTTCAGTCTCGTTCGGTTTGCGTACGCAGCGGACGACTATTCTGCACCGACTGCTACTCCGGGATCGTCTCGAGGAACGTCTCCGGATCGTCGTGGAAACAGTCGCCGACGACGATGGCATCCGCGCCAGCCTCGAGGATCTCGGTCGCTTTCTCGCGGCTGTCGATCCCGCCGCCGTAGAACAGTGCCGTCTCCTCGAGGTAGCGCGCGGCGGCTTCGACGTCCGCGGGGCCGCCGTAGGTGCCCGAGTACTCGATGTAGAAGATCGGAAAGCCGTAGAAGGTCTCCGTCGCCAGCGCCGCGCCGGCGACCTGCTCGGGCGAGTACGTCGCCTCGACGCCGGAGGTCGCCGCCGCCGTGGACTCGAGGTGCTGGATCACGTACCCCTCCCCGATGACGTTCGTGGCGAGGTCCGCGACGGCGTCGGCCCCCTTCGAGGAAATGAGGTCACCGACGACCGGCAGGCTCGCGCCGAGGACGGCCTCGGGTTTGCGGCCGACCTCGGTGAAGAGGTCGACGTGTTTCCCCACGAAGTGCTCCCGATCGCCGTTGTAGACCGCCGGCACGGACAGGTAGTCCGCCGCCTCGATCGTCGATTTGGAGACGTGACTCGAACTGTACGGTTCCTGGAAGACGGGGAGCGACGGAACGGCGTCGTCGATCGCCGCGATCGCCTCGAGCGTGTTGGTCTCGGTGACGTCGTCGGAACCGCCGACGAGCACCAGGTCGGTCCCCTCGAGCGCGCCGAGATCCGACGGAAGCGGCTTCGCCGGATCGACTTTCGTCACGTGAGTGATCCCGTCCCAATCGATGTCCATGCCGGTCCCTTCGAACAACCGGGTCAATTTCCTATCGGTTCGCGCCGGACGACGAGCGGGCGATCGCGGCGACCGCGCTCACTCCTCGAGGGGCGTCCCGTCGATCCGTTTGGCACCCTCCGAATCGTGGACGACCACTTCGCCGGGGTCGGGACCGGCGGGCGCGTACTCGTCCCGGACGGCGATGGCCTCCTCGAGTTCCCGGACGGCGCGTTCCTTCAGCGCGCGGGCCAGCTCCTCGGCGTCCGCGCGGGAGATGTCCCGCCCCAGCCCCTCGCACTCGTGAGCGCGGACGACGCCCTCCTCGTCGACCGCTTCGCCCATCGGCTGACTGGTCCCCGCGAGCGCGACGCTGAAGGGGTAGGTCCGACAGATCAGCGGGCGGTCGTCGTGGGCGACACAGGCCCCGGTCCCCGACTCGTCCTCCTCGTAGAAGGTACAGTCGCCGCAGTCGTCGGTCTGGAGTGCCCACTCGAAGGTCTCGCCCTCGAGGTCGCCGGCCTCGGTCTCCGAGAGCCCGTACGGCATCGGCCGGGCGACGTCGCGCCAGTCGTAGTCTCCCTCGTATTCATCACTCTCCTCGAGTTCCCGTACCTCGTCGGGAAAGACGGTCGCCGTGTGGTCGTCCTCGTCTTCGCCCTTACAGCAGGCGCCACAGCGGGTACACTCGAAGCCGATCGATTCGATGGCGTCCGCGAGGTCGTCGATGTCCAGCGCGCGGGCCTCCTCGAGTTCGGCTTCGAGCGATTGCACACCCGAGTGTCGTCGCCGGTGCGGAAAAGTCAGTCGCTCGGCGCCGACCGAGCGATCACTCCCTCACGGGCGCCGCGCGCTCGCCGTCCCACTCGAGGCGCCTCTCCACGGCGAGTTTCTCGAGGTGGGCGCGGACCGTCGTCCGGGCCAGATCGCGCACCCCGGAGAGGTCCTTCTCGTAGGCCGCCTCGAGGATTTCCTCGAGCGTGTCGGCGCCGCCCTCGACCGCTGCGAGCACCGTCCGTTCCCGGCGCTGTCGGTGAGTCAGGAGTCGTTCCAGCGTCTCCCGTGGGGCGTCGATCGCGGGCCCGTGGCCGGGGTAGAGCGACGGCGGGTCCATCGCCCACAGTCGTCGCAGCGTCGTCACGTACGCGCGCATGTCGCCCTCGGGCGCGCCCACGACGACGCTGCCCTCGCGGACGGCGCAGTCGCCACAGCAGATCGGACCGCCGCGGCCGGCCTCGAGGGCGACGTGGTCGGGCGCGTGCCCGGGCGCGTCGAGAACCCGGACGCGGTCGTCGCCGAGTGGAATCGTCGTTCCGGGTGCCAGCGTCCGATCCGGTTCGCAGCCGGTCGCGTCGCGAAAGCGGTCCGTACGTCCGTATCGCGCCCAGACGGTCGCGTCCGTCTCGTCGGCGTACGCGGCGACGGCGCCGACGTGGTCGGGATGCGTGTGCGTGACGAGAACGTGGTCGACGCCGCGGTCGGAAACGAGATCGTCGAGGTCGTCGCTCCGCGCCGCGGGATCGACGAGTACGGCCGGATCCTCTCCGAGAAGGTAGGCGTTGGTCTCCCCAGTCGGGGCGCGCGTCGCGACCGGAACGGCACAACGAGTAACGTCCATACCTCGAGCAACTCAGCGGTCGAAAAAGTGTGTATCGACGGATCGGACCGGACGGCCCACCCCACTCCCACCCCGGGAGCTGCGGACCGGGTCGCCGCCGTCAGTGCTTGAGGAAGTAGACCTGCTTGCGGGCGTCGCGGAAGCTGTATCGGGAGCCGACGAGGTCGACGTCCTCGAGTCGGTTGAGCGCGTAGCGGACGGTGCGGTCGGGCAGCAACGATTCCTCGGCGAGTTGCCCCTGCGAGAGCGGCGAATCGGTTTCCAGCACTTTCGCGACGAGCTTCGCGCTCGGCGGCAGATCGCGGAGGCGATCGCGGTATTCGTCCTCCGACAGGGTCTCTTCGGCGGCGGCGCCTCGGTCCTCGGCTGTACTCGTGCTCATATCTATGCCAGCGGAATCGGTGGTGGTAAAGCTTCCCTATATGTAGATACGAACAGTCCAGTTTGTATAAGGGGTATGAATGGTGTATTAACACAGCAAAGGGATCGCGGAATCGTGGGATTCGGTTCGGCTCCGATCGGGACCGTTGTCCCGGTCATCGATAGACTCCAGTATCGTTTTATCCTCCCGCTTCTGTAGTTCCGCCCAGTGTGAAAGGACAGGAGTGGTACCAAGCCGACGACGTCGCCGAGGAGTACGACGACAAGCGCTTCTCCCGGGGCGGTCAGCTGATCGACCGTCGGGAGAAGGAAGCAGTCCTCGAGGCGATCATGCCCGTCGAGGACCGGAATATCCTCGAAATCGCCTGTGGTACCGGGCGGTTTACCGTGATGCTCGCTCAGCAGGGCGCCGACGTCGTAGGACTCGATATCTCGGCGGCGATGTTACAGCAAGGACGGGAGAAAACGAAGGACGCGGCCCTCGAGGGAACCATAGAGTTCCTTCGCGGAGACGCGGGCCGACTCCCGTTTCCGGACGATCACTTCGATACCGTCATCGCGATGCGGTTTTTCCACCTCGCGGACGATCCGAAGGCCTTCTTAGAAGAGATGCGACGGGTCTCCCGAGATCAGATCGTCTTCGACACGTTCAACCGATTCAGTGCGCGCAGCATCTACAACTGGGCGCTGCCGATGGGGTCGCGGCTCTACTCGAAGAGCGAAGTGGCCGTCCTCCTGGCGAAGACGAACCTGACACTGGAGGACGTCGAGGACGACTTTATCGCCCCCTACGGACTCTACCGGTCGATTCCCAACGAGCTCGCGACGCCGATCCGGACGCTCGACGAACTGATCGGATCGCTGCCGGTGACCGACCACCTCGCGTCGGTCTCCTACTGGAACACCCGCGTCCGGTAACCGAACGCCTGTCCGCTGGCCGCGAGCCGCTCACAGCGGCGAACCCCGTATTTTTACTATCGATGGTCGCTACTACCGCGTATGGAGCTCTCGGTAGTGGTATCGACGCTCAACGACCGAGAGCGATTACTCTCGTGTCTCGACGCGCTCTCCGAGCGGACGCCGTCCGCGACGGAGATCATCGTCGTCAACGGTCCCTCTTCCGACGGAACGACCGGCGTCGTCCGCGACCGCTCGGACGTCGACGTCCTCGTCGAGATTTCCGAACGGAATCTGAACGTCTCGCGCAACGCCGGCCTCCGCGCCGCGACGGGCGACGTCATCGCCTTCCTCGACGGGGAGTACACGATCGAGTACAGCTGGTACGACGCCGTCGAGCGCGCGATCGCCGACGGGACCGACGTCGTCACTGGCCCCGTGACCGGCGGGGAGACCAAGTACGATCTCCAGAATCCGCGCACCGTCGCCGGGCGCAGCGTCACCCACTTCGACGGGAACAACGTCGCCTTCGATCGGACCGTCCTCGAGGCCTTAGACGGCTTCGACGAGTACCTCGAGGTCGGCGGCGAACGCGACTGCGCCCACCGCGTGGCCGGCCTCGGCTTCGAAACCGAGTGGGACGCGGGGATGGCCGCCAGATGCGAGGTCGGCACCGACGGCGGGCAAACCGACCGCGACTGGGGGGACACCTACCGCTCCCGATCGTATCGACTCGCGAAGAACTACGGCGTGCGGCCGACGACGGTCGGCCGGATCGTCGGGAGCGCCCTCCGCGACGGGACCGCCGGCGTTCGGGACATCGTCACCGGGGACGCGACGCCGACCGACTGGGTCGGAAACGGGACCGACGTCGTCGCCAACGCCGCCGGCGGACTCCGCGACGGACTGCGAGCCCGCTGGGCTGATCGATCGTCTCAGCGGAACCCGAACGGGTTGTCCAAACGCCACGACAGAGCGGTGCGGGTCTACGACCGGCGGTAGTTTTCGGCCCGTTCACGCCGGACGTCCCCGACCACCGGGTGTCGATCATTCGCCGCGAAACTCCGGCTCGCGGTCCTCGAGACGAGCCTCGAACCCCTCTCGGTAGTCGCGGGTGTCGTCGAGTTCGTAGGCCAACTGGCGTTCGTACTCTAGTCCCCGCTCGAGTGGCATCTCGAGGGCGGCATTGAGTGCTTGCTTCGCCTGTCGCAGGCCCAGCGGGGCATTCTCGCAGAGATCGTCGGCGAACGCCTTCGCGCGCTCATCGACGGTCCCGGCGTCGACGACCTCGTGGACCAGCCCCATCTCGGCAGCGTCCTCCGGGTCGACGAACTCCCCGGTGAGGACGATCTCCTTGGCCTTCGAGAGCCCCACGAGACGCGGCAGACGTTGCGTACCGCCCGCGTGCGGGAACGTGCCGAGTTGCACCTCGAGCAGGCCGTACTTCGCCTCGCGGCCGATGACCCGGAAGTCACAGGGCAGCGTGAGTTCGAACGCCCCCGCGGGCGCGGCGCGTTTGATCCCGGCGACGACGGGCTGCCGAGTCGTCTCGATGGTCTCGAGGACCTCGGGGAAGACGTCCCGATCGATCTCGGCGTCGGGTTCGACTCGATCGCGCATCATCTCTAAGTCCATGCCGGCACAGAAGACGGGGCCCTCGCCGAGCAGCGTCACCGCGCGAACGTCGTCGTCGGCGTCGACCGTCTCGAAGGCCTCGATCAGGTCTCGCATGAGCGGGACGGTCATCGCGTTGCGCTTGTCCGGGCGGGAAAGGTAGACGTCCGCTCGAGTGCCGTTCCAGTCGATGGCCGCGAGTCCGCTGCCGACGGATTCCATGCTCGTGGTATCTAGTACCACGCTCTTAACGGTGGGGAATTCAGAGAAATCGCTCGCGATCGTCCGCTCTGCCGATCGCCGCCTGGCTCAGCCCTCGAGGACCTCGTAGGAGACGTCTGCGTCCCGGAGCGTGTCGGTGACGCGGCCGACCTCGTCGGTCGTGACGATCGCGGTCACCTCGAGGCCCCGTTCGGCTCCCTCGGCGGCGGTCTCGCCGGCCGCGAACGGCACCGCGGGATCCGCGCCGGCCTGCCGGCAGGCGACGACGGCCTCGACGCCGGCGGCCACGACCAGCTCGGCCGCCTCGCAGTGTTCGGCGACGAGGTCGGAGTCGACCGCCCGGCTCCCGCCGCTGCGGACCGCGGGCACCTGCAGGACGGTGACCGAGCCCGGCTCTAAGTCCATCACGCCCTCGAAGCTCGTGACGCCGACGTCGGTGCCCGCCTCGGCGTCGGTTGTCGCGACGCCGGTCGCCGGCCCCTCGTTGCCGGGTTTCGCGTGGAGCAGCCCGTCCTCGACGAACAGCGTGACGGTGTCGCCCTCCGCGATGTCGTCGGTCGCGAGGTACGCCGCCTCGCTCATTGCGTCCAGGACGTCGCCGGTCACGTGGTCGGCGAACCGACGGATGTCGTCGGCGGTCCGAAACAGCCAGTCGACGCCTTCCGGCGTGACGCGATAGCGCGACCGGCCTTCCTTCTCGACGAGGTCGTCGTCGACGAGTTCGCGGATGTACTCGCTGACGGCCTGACTCGTCACGCCGACTTCCTCGGCGATCTCACCCTGGCTGACCGCGGGCTGGCGCTCGGCGATCTGGACGAGGATCCGAAACCGCGTCGCGGCCCGCTTGTTGTCGAGGACGTCGACCATACACCTCTACTTTCGCGAGGGAACCAAAAAGGGACGCGGTCGCCGACGATCAGCGACACGTGCTGAGGTAGCCGGCGACTCCCTCGAGAAACCGAGGCGTCAAGTTGATAGCGGGCGCGTCCTTCAGTCTGGCATGACTATGCCGTCCGTAACCGCCGCGACCGAGGTAGCGTCGGTCGTCGGCTACGACCTCGTCGGTTCGGCGACGCTCTCGCCCGTACTGGCCGCGGCCGAGGGAACCACCTCGTCCTCGTCGGGCCTGCTGGCGTGGGTCGCGATCGGCGCGTTCCTCGGGGCGTTACTCCTCGCCCACCAGGGGTACCGCGAACCGGCGCGCTATCTCGGCGCGGGGGCCTGGATCGCCTTCGGCGTCTTCTGGCTAACGATGGTGCCCTACTACTACGGCGAGGCCCAGAGCCCGCTCAAGACGATCCTCGGGCTGCTCGCCTTGCCGCTGTGTCTCTACACCGGCTACCTCCTCTGGGCGGGCCGGGACTCGCTGCTGATCCTCACGAAGGCCGTCGCCTGCATGGGGCTGATCTACTTACCGGTCGAGACGATCCCGTTCGTCAAGACCTGGCTGATCGAGACGACCGCGGCCCAGACCCACTTCGGGATGGAACTGCTCGGCCACAGCCCCGGCCTGATCGAGGGCAGCAACGGCTACGTGAGCAAGTTCGACTTTGATCCCGACGAGACGGTGACCGGCCGGACGACCTACATCGTCCTCGCCTGTACCGGCATCGGCAGCATGGCCATCTTCGGCGGGCTGATCGCCGCCGTCAGCGCGCCGTTGAAGCGCAAGGTCACCGCCTTCGCGCTGGCCGTCGGCGTGATCTGGTTCCTCAACCTCGTGCGCAACGTCTTCATCGGCCTCGCCTCGCCGTGGGGCTGGTTCCAGCAGGACTGGCTCGTCTCGTTCATGACGACCTACATGGGCGCCGAGGCCAGCCGCGTCTCCTTCCTCGTCGCGCACAACTACATCGCCCAGTCGCTGTCGATCGTCGCCCTCGTCGGGATCACCTACCTCGTCGTCAAGATCCTCCCCGAGATCCTCAAACCGCTCGAGGAGGCCCTGTTCGTCCTCACGGGCACCGAGTACGACCTCTTCGAGGCGCTGGCGCCGACGGAGGCGCCCGCCCGAACGGACGGCGGGTCCGACGGAAACCCGGCTGATTCAGACCGGGAACAGACTGATCCCGGCCGAGAGCGATAACCACCTGCCCCAGTGCCCGACGTCGACCTCCCCGTTTCACCGATCGAACGCGCCCTCCACGTCCCTGCAGCCGACGCGCTCGTCGTCGCCGACGTCCACCTCGGGCGCGCCGCCGACTCGAGCGTCGACGCGCCGATCGACGACGGCGGCGACGTTCGCGGCCGCCTCGCGTCCCTCCTCGAGCGTACCGATCCCGCGACGGTCGTCGTCGCGGGCGATTTACTCCACTCCTTCGGGCGGCTCCCTCGCGGCGTCGAGCGCGACCTCGAGGCCCTCGAGGACTGCGTCGCCGACGCCGGCGCCGACCTCGTCGTCACACCCGGCAACCACGACGCGATGCTTGAGTCGGCCTTCGACGGCGAGACGATTCCCGAGTACCGCCTCGCGGACGGAGAGACGGTCGTCTGCCACGGCCACGAACGCCCCGAAACGGAGGCCTCGCGGTACGTCATCGGCCACGACCACCCCGCTCTCTCCGTCGACGGCCGAAAACTGCCCTGTTTCCTCTACGGACCCGGCGCCTACGAGGGCGCGGACGTCGTGATGGTGCCCGCGTTCACGACGCTGGCGGCTGGCGCGACCGTCAACGGGATGCGCGCCCGCGACTTCCAGTCGCCGCTGGTCGCCGACGCTGACCGGTTCCATCCCGCCGTCTGGGACGACTCGAGTGGCGAGACACTGTGGTTCCCACCGCTGGGGGAGTGTCGCCGACTGCTGTAGCTGGCGAGGGTGACCGGCGGAAGACGAGAGACGCGGCTCGCGCCCGTGACGGCCACGTCAGGCCGCAACGAGGACGACCGCGACGACCGCGAGTCCCAGCCCGACGACGTTCGTCGTCGCCAGTTGGGCGTCGAAGTAGAAGACGCCGACGATCGCCGGAATGACGAAGTAGAGCGCTGAGATCGCCGACACGATCGCCATGTTGCCGTGGGTGAGCGCGGCGTAGAAGCTGATCGTCGCGACGGCCAGCAGGACGCCGGACAGCAGCGCGAACCCGACGTCCGTTCGCGTCCCGACGACGGGACGACGGGTCGCGAGGACGTAGCCGCCGACGACGGCGAGACTCGCCACGTAGGACAGCAGTACCGCGTTGACGGGCGAGAGCGATCGGGTCGCGACGCCCGCCGATACCGCCCAGCCGCCGTACAGAAGCAACGCGCCGAGTGCGAGAACGATCGCTGCGTTGGCCATGGGGCAAGGCGCTCCCTCACCGACAAAAACGTCTCGCTCTTGAGACAGTGATGCAGCGGAGACTCATCCCTGAAGCGACCGGTCGCTACCGTGAGTGATCCTCGAGCACCGCCTTCGCCGCCTCCCGTCCGCTTCGCATCGCGCCCTGGATCGACGACCAGCGGGTGTAGTCCCCGGCCAGATAGACCGACCCCGACGGATCCCGCGTCTCGGGTAGTCGGTCGTGGATCCCCGGCGGCTGGTCGAACTGCGCGAACGGAACCCGTTCGGTGTACAGCGGCTCGAGACCGTCGAACTCCTGCTCGGGATACCACGACTCGAGCGCGTCCCGCGTCCGCTCGGCCAGCGGTTCGTCGCTCGCCTCGGGGTCGCGGCTATCGCCGCGTCCGCTCGAGGTCCGGGGGACCTCGCAGCCCAGATACGTCGCGCTGATCAGCGTCGATCCGTCGGGAGCGTGTTCCGGCGCGACCGCGCTGTGGGGGACGACGTGGTTCGGCCCGTCGCCGTCGACCGCGTTGAGCAGGAGTCGCTTGCCCGTCTCGAGGCTCGTTCCGTCCGGCAGCGCGTAGTACTGGGTGACACAGCCCCGCGCATCGGTCGGGATCGACTCGAGGCCGGTCAGGTCGCGGGCGGTCGGCGGATCGGTCGCGACGACGACGGCGTCGACCTCGCCGTTCATGCCGTCGGCCAACTGGACGGTCGCGGAGTCGCCCTCGCTCGAGACCGCCTCGACCTCGCGGCCGGTCTTGATTCCGCCACCGACTTCGCGCACGTGATCCGCGAGCTGCCTCGGGATCGCCTCCATCCCCGCCGCGGGGACCGCAGCGCCGCCGGCCGCCAGCGTCCGAAACGTGTACTCGAAGACGCGACGCGAGGTCGACAGCGAGCGGTCGAGGGTGATCCCCCCGTAGAAGGGCGCGACGAAGGTCTCGATGAATCCGTCCGAGAAGCCGCGCTCGCGGAGGAAGGTCTCGATCGATTCGTCCGGTTCGTCGGTACCGCCGCCGTCGAAGAGCGTCTCGAGGTCGGTTCGACGCAACTCCCACCAGAGTCGGGCGACGCGGAGGCGGTCGCCCAGCGTGATATCGGGATTACGCAGCGTCGCGGGGAGCGTCCCGGGTGCGCTGCGCGGATCTGCGAGCACCGACCGGCCGCCTGGATGAGCGATCGTCGCCCCCGACGTGAACCGGCGCAGCTCCAGCGCCTCGAGATCGAGTTCTCGTTGGACGGCGGGATAGGCCGGAAACAGCACCTGAAAGCCCCGATCGAACCGATACTCGTCGCGCTCGAGCGTTCGGACGCGACCGCCGACGGTCTCGCGGCGCTCGAGCAGCGTCGCCTCGAGACCGCCGCCGGCGAGGTGCCTGGCGGCGACGAGGCCGGCGAGGCCGCCGCCGACGACGAGGACGCGCGGTGTCGATGTCATGGCCGGTGGTTCGGCGACCGGCTACTAAGCCGTGGGGCCAAACGACGACGATCGGCCGCCGTCGTCGCCGTCGAGTCCGCCCACCGGTCGAATAGTCCCGACGGTGTCGCCGACCGCGGCCATCACCTGCAGGGACACGCGTTAACTTTCATTTCGGAGTCCGTGCCTTCGCATGGGAGACAATGACAATCAGCGGGCGGCGGGTGAGACTGACGCCCAGACGCGGGCGAAGCTAGACTTCACGCGGGACGTCTCGCGGCGGCGGGCGATGCAAATCGGCGGGTTAGCGGTCTTCGGCATGGCCGGGACGGCGGAGGCGTTCGACCCCGAGAAGTTCGACGTGGCGCCCCTCGAGAGCGTGCAGGAAGTCGAGGTCGAGGAACAGGGACTCGAGTACTTCACCATCCAGCAGGCGCGGGTCGTCCACGACCTGACGGCGCGGATCTATCCCTCCGACGAGAACGGTCCGGGCGCGCCGGAGGCCGGCGTCGTCTACTTCATCGATCGACAGATGAACTCGGCGTGGGGCCGCGGAGAGCGGTGGTACATGCAGGCGCCGTTCGCCGGCAAGGACCCGACGCAACCGTTCGAGGACCAAGCGCAACGACCCGAGGACGTCGAGCCCGACGTCGAGGTCCCGTGGGCGGAGACGAACCCCTCGGAGACCCAGGGCTGGCAGTACGCGCTCACGCCCAACGAGGCCTACGATCAGGCCATCGCCGCCATCGAGGACTACGTGGCGGCGGAAGCCGACGACGCGGCGTCGTTTACGGAACTCGACGGGGATCAGCAGGACGCGGTGGTCGAGGCGCTCGAGGCGGGCGAGGTGCCGACGTTCGACGACACGGACATCGATCCGGACGGCTTCTTCCTGCTGGTTCGCCAGAACACGCTTGAGGGGATGTTCAGCGATCCGATGTACGGCGGCAATCGGGAGATGATCGGCTGGCGGCTGAAGGGGTTCCCGGGGACGCCAGGCGCGCTCGGTAGCTATCGAGGCCTGTTGCAGGAGGGCGAATACATCGAACTCGGGGAGGACGACTTCCGGAAACTGGCCGACGACGTCGAGTCGCTCGGGATCGGTGACGAGAATCAGGAGCCGGCGAACGACCAGAGCGAGGAGGGCCACGCCCACGTCCACGACGCCGCTGAGGCGGACTTCCCGAACGTCGTCGACGAGGCTGCCGCTCGCGGGGACGCCGACCGAGAGGTTACGCCGATGAGTCTCGACGACGCGGACGACGGAGGTGATCCGTGATGGTGCAAGAACTCGAGCCCGTCGACGTCGTGACTATCGGCGCGGGCTGGACCGGCGGCATCGTCGCCAAGCACCTCGCGCAGGAGGACTATCAGGTGGTCAGCTTGGAGCGCGGCGGCGAGCGCGAGACGGAGAACTTCTTCACGGTCCACGACGAGCTGGGGTACGCCCTGCGGTACAAGCTGATGCAGGACCTCTCGAAGGAGACGATCACGTTCAGGAACTCGGTCGACGAGCCCGCGCTGCCGATGCGCCGCTACGGCGCGTTCCTCCCCGGCTCGGGCGAGGGCGGCGCGGGGGTCCACTGGAACGGCCAGACCTGGCGCTTTCTCCCCTACGACTTCGAGATACGCTCGCGGACGATCGACGAGTACGGCGAGGAGAAGATCCCCGAGAACATGCAGCTCCAGGACTGGGGGATCAGCTACGACGAGCTCGAGCCCTACTACGACGCGTTCGAGTACACCGCCGGCATCGCGGGCCAAGCGGGGAACATCGAGGGCGAAATCCAGGAGTTGGGCAACCCGTACGAGGGGCCCCGCTCGCGGGAGTACCCGCTTCCGCCGATGATGGAGACCCCGGTCCTCGAGCGGTTCAAGGAGACGGCCGCCGAGATGGGATACGAGCCGTTTCAGGCGCCCTCGGCCAACCTCACGGAGCAGTACACGAACCCGGACGGCGTCCAGCAGGGCCAGTGTCAGTACTGTGGCTACTGCGAGCGCTTCGGCTGCGAGTGGGGCGCGAAGGCCTCGCCGATCACGACCGTCCTGCCGGCCGCCCAGGAGACGGGGAACTTCGAACTGCGGACCCACTCCGACGTGGTGGAGCTCCTCTATAACGAGGAGGCCCAGCAGGTCGAGGGCGTCCGATACGTCGACCGGAAGACCGACCAGGTGTACGAACAGCCGGCGGACGTCGTCGCGCTGACCGCCTACGTGCTGAACAACGTCCGCCTCCTCCTGCTATCGGGGATCGGCGAACCGTACGATCCCGAGACCGGCGAGGGCACCGTCGGGAAGAACTACTGCTACCAGAACTTCGGCGCCAGCGCGCGGGGCTTCTTCGACGAGGAGCAGTGGAACCTCTACATGGGCGCCGGCGCGCTCGGCGCGTCGTTCGACGACCTGAACGGCGACAACTTCGACCACTCCGACCTGAACTTCCTCCACGGCGGCAACGTCGCGCTCAACCAGACCGGGGACCGACCGATCGCCAACAACCCGGTTCCGCCGGAGACGTCGTCGTGGGGCTCGGAGTTCAAGCAACAGAGCCTCGAGTACTACCACAGTTCGGTCTCGGTCGCCGCGCAGGGCGCGGTGTTGCCCTTCCGGGAGAACTACCTCGATCTCGACCCCAACTACACCGATCAGTACGGCCGACCGCTGCTGCGGATGACCTTCGACTGGCGCGAGCAGGACCGGAACCTCGTCGAACACATCGGGCCGCAACTCGAGGCGCTCATGGAGGAGATGGGCGCCGACACGATCGACGCGACCACGACGCTCGAGGGCAGTTTCGACATCACGCCCTACCAGTCGACCCACAACACGGGCGGCGCGATCATGGGGTCCGACCCCGCGGAGTCGGTCGTGAACAACTACCTGCAGTGTTGGGAGGCGAGCAACCTCTTCGTCCCCGGCGCCTCGGCGTTCGCGCACAACAGCGGCTACAACCCGACCGGCACCGTCGGTGCGCTGGCGTTCCGCGCGGCGGAGGGGATCCAGCAGTATCTGAACGAACCGGAGCAGCTGGCGGCACCCGAATCGTAGTCGGGCGCTGCAGCAGTTGGTTCCGTTTTTTCGTCGTGCGTGATCGCTCGAGACCGAGCGCCCGGGGGCTCGAGTCGCGACTGTTCACCGTCCCGCCTCGCCGACTCGCGCCCGCCGTCGGCCTCAGACGCCGAAGACGAACCGCATCGCGAGGCCGATGAGGATCACGACGATTCCCGAAATCGTCGCGATGGGCGGAATGGGGATCAATAGGAGTACGATTCCGAGAAGGATGACGCCAGTCGATAGTTTGACCATACGAAAAGATGGATTCGGCGACAGGTATCGCTGCGGCCGGCATCCCCAGCGCCGTTAAAAGCGTCGCCGACCCGGCCGTCCGCTAACCGGTCAGCGAGCGGTCACGTATAACCGGCCGCGGCCCGTGGGTAGCGTATGGTCGACGCATCCGTCACGCCGATCGATCGCGGGACGATCACCGCCGACGCCAACAACATCGTCGAGGGCTTTACCCTGGGTTCGGCCGCCGATCCGAACCCCGAGACGGTGATGGCCGACGGCCCCGTCTACAACGTCGTCATCGACCACCCCGAGGCGACGATCCTCTGGGACACCGGCTCCCACCCCGACGCCGCCGACGGTCACTGGCCCGAGGAGCTCTACGCCGCCTTCGAACACAGCGGCCTGCGACCGCTCGAGGACGACCTCGCCGACGCGGGCTACGACGTCGACGACATCGACGCGGTGATCCAGACCCACCTCCATCTCGATCACGCGGGCGGCCTCTACGCCTTCGAGGGGACCGACGTGCCGATCTACGTCCACGAGCGCGAACTGAAGTACGCCTACTACAGCGCCAAGACCGACGCGGGCGACGAGGCCTACGTCGCCGGCGACTTCGACCGCGACCTGAACTGGAAGATCGTCCACGGCGACCGCGAGCGGCACTTCGCGGACCTCGAGTTCGTTCGCCTCCCCGGTCACACGCCGGGGCTGCTCGGCCTCGTCCTCGAACTCGAGGACGTCGGGACCGTCGTCCTCGCGGGCGATCAGGCCTACACGCGCTCGAACTATCACGACGAGCGGCCGATGGGGGGCCAACTGCTCTGGAGCAAACGCCACTGGCTCGAGAGCCTGCGGACCGTCCAGGAGATCGAACGCCGCCGCGACGCGACCGTGATCTGCGGCCACGACGGCGACGACCTCGAGACGCTTCGCGAATTGTGAGAACGAGACTCAGTGAACGCCGACGTACGCCTCGCGGACGTACTCATTGTCGTGGAACTCCGCGGACGTGCCGGAGAGTTCGATCTCGCCGGTTTCGATCAGCGAGAGTCGTTCGGCGTGGTTCAGCGCGAACGTCGAGTTCTGCTCGGCGAGGAGGATCGTCAGTCCCTCCTCGTTCAGTCGCTCGAGCGCGTCGCCGATGTCCTGAATGATGACCGGCGCGAGCCCGAGCGTCGGCTCGTCGAGCATCAGGACGTCGGGGTCGCTCATGAGCGCGCGGCCGATGGCGAGCATCTGTTGCTCGCCGCCGCTCATCGTCTCGGCCTCCTGTTCGCGCCGGTCGTCGAGCCGCGGGAACAGGTCGTAGACCACGTCGAGGTCGGCCCGGACCCCGTCGCGATCGTCGCGGAACTGGGCGCCCATCAGCAGGTTCTCGTGGACCGAGAAGTACGGGAACAGGTCCCGGTCCTCGGTGCAGTAGATGAGGCCGTCCCTGACGATCTGCTGTGGGGGCACTCGAGCGAGGTCCGCGCCGTCGTACCTGATCGTCCCCTCGTACTCGGTGAAGCCGGCGACGGCGTTGAGCATGGTCGTTTTTCCGGCTCCGTTGGGGCCGATCACGCCGTAGATCTCGCCCGCCTCGATCGACAGCGAGACGCCTCTCAATGCGTGTGACTTGCCGTAGTAGACGTTGAGGTCGTCGATTTCGAGTATCGTGTCGGTCATTACAGTCCCTCCCCGGCGAGGTACGCTTCCTGGACGCGCTCGTTCTCGGCGATCGCGTCGGGGCTACCCGCCGCGAGGAAGTCGCCGTTGTTGAGCACGACGACGCGGTCGACCAGATCCATCAGGCCGCCCATGTTGTGGTCGACGACGACCATCGTCATCCCCTCCTCGCGGAAGCCTTCGATCTGGGCCGACAGCTCGGCGATCTCCGCCTGATTCATCCCGGCGAAGGGCTCGTCGAGCAACAACAGCTCGGGCTCGGTCGCCAACGCTTTGGCGATCTCGAGTCGGCGGACGTCGGCGTGGGGCAGTTCCCCCGGCATCTGATCGAGGTCGTCCTCGATATCGATGCGCGCGGCGTACTCGCGGATCTCCGCCTCGCTCGCGCCGCCGTACAACGAGAAGACGCTGTTCGGCAGCGTGAACAGCTCGATGTTGTCGGCGACCGACATCGAGTCGATCGGGTTCGACTCCTGGGAGACTCTCGAGAGGCCCTGATTGACCACCTCGTGGGTCGCGTCGTCGGTGATGTCCGCGCCGTCGAACCGGATCCGCCCCTCGGTGACGTCGTAGAGGCCCATGATGCAGTTGAACACCGTGGACTTCCCCGACCCGTTCGGCCCGATCAGGCCGACGATCTCGCCGCGCTCGACGGAAAGCGAGAAGTCGTCGACGGCGACCAGGCCGCCGAACGTCTTCGTGAGGCCGTCGACCTCGAGGAGGCTCACTCGCGATCACCTCCGACCGCGCCGACGGCGTGCCAGATCCAGCGGAAGAGCCCGTTGCGGGCGAACACGAGGACGAGCAGGACCAGCAGCCAGAGCATGACCCAGCGCGTCGAGTGGCCGAACCACAGCCGCAGGATCTCGTCGCGCAACAGCACGAAGAGGAACGCGCCGCCGATCGGGCCAAGTACGGAGCTCATGCCGCCGATGACCGCCATCGCGATCATCTCGATGCTTCGGTCGACGACGACGAAGGTCGTGGGGTCGACGTTCCCGCCGAAGTGGGCCAGCAAGACGCCGCCGATCCCCATCGTGATCGAACTGAGCGCGAACGACCAGAGCTTGAACTTCGTCGGGTCGAGCCCGGCCGCCGACACGGCGCGTTCGTTCTCGCGGATCGCGACGAGCACAGTCCCGACGTTCGACCTGGCGACGACGGTGAGCGCGGCCGCGACGAGTAACATCGGGACGAGCATGAGGTAGTACCGCTCGGTGAAGTCCCAGGTGAATACCTCGACCGCCTGGAACCCGTTCTCGCCGCCGAGGGTCTCACTGAACCCGATCGTCAGCCGGTAGAACAGGAGCACGGCGACGAACGTGACGAGCGAGAAGTACGGCCCCGACAGGCGCAGCGAGGGCAGGCCGATGAGAAGGCCGAGCACCAGCGCCGCGAGGATCGAGACCGGGATGGTGACCCAGAAGCTCGGCACCGGACTGAGGTTGACGGCTAACAGCGCCGTCGTGTAGCCGGCCGCGGCCGACAGCGCCGAGTGGCCGAAGCTGATGTAGCCGGTGTAGCCGCTCTGGATGTCCCAGCCCATCGCGAAGATCGACCAGATGCAGGCGACCGCGAGCGTCCGCATGTAGTTGCCGACGAACAGCGGCGCCCACATCGGAACGGTCGCGAGCGCGACGAGCGCCGCGACGAGCAGCCCCAGCTGGAGTCCCGTCACCTCGCCGACGTACGAGCCGAGGAACCGGTTGAAGAGGTTCGCGCCGGGTTGCAGCGCGCGGTCAATCGGCGAGAGGACGCGAGCGGCGGCCCGCCCGCTCGGGAGCAGGATCGATCGTCGAACCGTACTGCGCAGCCGTCCGATCCGTCTGACGCGTTCACTCATGGACGTATTCCCTCCCGTACAGCCCCTGCGGTAACAGGAACAGTACGACCAGTAGGATGATCAGTGAGAGGATCCCGCGGAAGCTCTGGCCCAGCATCGAGACGGTCAGCGTCTCGGTGTAGCCGATCAGGTAGGCGGCGATGATCGACCCCTTGATCGAGCCGATGCCGCCGATCACCACGATGATGAAGGCCAGCGCGAGCGGGTTCAGCCACATCAGCGGCGTGGCGGCCTGGTCGCCGCCGAGGAAGATCCCCGCGAGGCCCGCGAGCCCGCCGGCGATCAGCCACGTGCGGGTCCGGACCGAGTGGAGGTCGACGCCGGTGAGCTGTGCCCCCCGCTCGCTCATCGACGCGGCGAGGATGGACCGACCGCCGTCGGTCTGGGTGATGTAGTACCACAGCAGCCCGATAGCGATCCAGGAGAGAACGAAGCCGGCCAGATCGTTGTACGAAACCGACGTGCCTGCAATGCCGACCTGGCCGCTGACGACCGTGTAGGCGTACGGCTGGTCGCCGAAGATGCCGAGCGCGATTTCGGTCGTCATGGTGGCGACGACGACCGTCGCGAGGAACGTGATCACGGGATCGTCCTCGATGTAACGGACCAGACCGGCGTACAGCCCGTACGACGCCAGCCCGATAACCCCGACTGCGACCGGGAACACGACGAGTCGCGGTAAGGCGACCGACTCCCAGATCACGTCGCGGTTGAGGATCACGAACACGTACGCGCCGGCCATGATGAGGGCGCCGTGAGCGAGGTTCAACACGCCGCCGACGCCGAAGATCATGGTGAACCCGATGGCGATGAGCGCGTAGAGGGCGCTGATCATCGCGCCGGTAATCAGTATCGAGAGGAGCGAGTCGAGCATGCCTAGCCCATCCACTCGGGTTGTATGTGGTCTGCCGTCCGGTACTGTTCGGGGTAGACGCACTCGAGGCCGTCCTCGGGGCGCCACTGCGTGATCGGGAAGTTGGTGATTTCGTCGTTCTCGCCGCGCTCCTCCTGGACGTCGTGGGGGTAGTCGTCGCCCTCGCCGTAGAACGAGATCTCGCCGGCGGTCCCCGTGTACTCCAGCCCCAGCATCGCGTCGACGATGGCGTCGAGGTCGCTCTCGTAGTCGGCCGTGCCGGCCTCCTCGACGGCCTCCCGGTACAGGTAGATCGCGTCGTAGGTGTTGAACCCCATGTACATCGGGAGGTCGGGTGCGTCGCCGTCGTCCTCGGTGAACGACTGGTACGCGTCGACGAAGTCGAGCGTCTTCTCCGTGATGTCGGTCGTGCCGGCGGCGCCCGACTGCGAGGTCGTCTCGAAGGTCGCGGCCCCCTCCGAGAGCTCGTAGAAGTCGGGCGTCATCGAGGCGACGTGGATCCCTTCGATACCGAACTCGGCCTGGCGCTGGTGCCAGCTCGCGAGCATATCGGTCGCGATGATGTGGGCGAAGAATCGGAAGACGGCGTCCGGCTCTTCGGACTCGAGATCGTCCATCACCGTGCTGAAATCGTCGATCCCGGTCGACAGTTCGGACTCGTAGACGACGTCGTAGCCCCGCGATTCCAGTTCGCCCGGCAGGTTGTTCGTGAACGGGTCCGTCCACGCGGCGTCGTCCGCCAGATACGCGAACGAGTTCCAGCCGTGGTGGTCCGAGAGGTAGTCGGCGTAGCCGCCCATCGCCTCGGCCTGGAAGTACGAGTTGATCGGGCCGGAGCGGAAGATGTTCTTGTTCGCCTCGTAGTCCGAGCCGGTCGAGTTCTCGATGATCGCCGGCGAGGCCGACCCGGTGACGATGTACGGGACGTCGTTCTCGGCGATCATATCCATGATGTTGAGCGAGACCTCGCTGGAGAACGTGCCGACGAGTAGATCGACGTTCTCCTGATTGATCAGCCGCGACGCCTCGTCCTGGGCCGTCGACGGATCGGAGCGCGTGTTCGCGCTGACGACTTCGATGTCCTCGTCTCGAATCCCACCGTCTTCGTTGATCTCTTCGGCGGCCAGTTCGGCGCTCCGCTCGGAGCCGATCCCCTGCGTGTTCTCCAGCGGAGCGAGATGACCGATCGTAACCCCCTCGTCGTCGCCACTCCCGATGCAGCCGGCCAACGTCGTCGCCACGGCGCCGGCACCCGCGGCGCCGATGAACCGCCGACGCCCGACGGACATTTTACCAGTTCTATCTGATCTGAGCGTATTGTTATCGTCGTTATCCATTGACTGTCACTCTGTTACCGATTCTCACCCAACACTTCAGATTCTCCAACAATAAAGGTGAGGGTAGTTAGCAAAGATCGAACGACTAGTGGAAGCGTGTGAGTCACTACCTACTACCAAGATCGTACGGCCGCCGAAATCGAACGGAAGTAGACGCCTCAGACGATCTCTTCCGGAGAAACGCTCTCGGTAACCAGTCGGTACCTCCCGTCGTCGACGGTAACCGCTCCTTCGTGACGGAGGTGATCGAGATGGGCGAAGGCCTCGCCTGGTCCGTGGAGGATGTGGATCCCCTCGAGGTCGCCGAACAGGTGGTCGCTCACCGTCCAGGCGTCGGCCGGGCCGTGCTCGTCGAGCACGTCGACGACTTTCTCGGCCCGCTCGCGGTGGTGGTCGATGATCTCGCGGGCGCGGGCGGTCGGGTCCTCGATCGGATCCCGGTGGCCGGGCCAGACGCGATCGTAGTCGCGGTCAGCTAATCGCTCGAGCGTGGTCAGATACTTCGCCAGCGGCCGATCGACGCGGACGTCGGCGCCCCCGACGTTGGGCGTGTACACCGGCAGGAGGGCGTCCCCGACGACGGCCTCGCGGCCGCCGTCCAGTTCGAAACAACAGAGTCCCGCCGCGTGACCCGGCGCGTGAACCGTCTCGAGTCGATAGCCGCCGACCTCGAGGACGTCCCCGTCCGCGATCGGCGTGACGTCGGCTGGCTCGCCCTCGATGGTCGACGCCGCCTCGAGAAACTCCAGCAACTCGGCCCGCGCGTCCTCGGGGACGCCCCACTCCTCGAGCAGTTCCTTGCGACGCCGGTCGACGGCGGCCATCGTGTCGGCGTCGCCCGCGACCAGCGGCGCGTCGGCCTCGTGGACGTAGACCGTCGCGTCACTCTCGGCCTGAATCTCGCCGGCCAGTCCCGCGTGATCGACGTGGAAGTGCGTCAGCACGATGTCGTCGACGTCCGCGAACGCGTAGCCGCGCTCGGCCAGTCCGTCCCGCAAGTCCTCGCGCACGCCTGGCGTCGCGATTCCGGTATCGACGAGCACGAGGTCGCCGCCGTCACGAGACACCTCCGGAGTCTCACCGTCGACGAGAATGTAGGCGTTGTTTCGGCCCTCGAACTCCTCGTTACCCAGCCGTATTCGATCCATATCTGGACACAACTTGCTGATCGTTCATAATTCACCGGGCTGCGAGGTCGGACGAGCGATTTTCGGTGCCTCGACTCGACGGCCCGTTCGATCTCGTCTTCCTCGACGCCATCAAGTCGGAGTACGAGGAGTACCTGGCCGAGTCGCTGCCGCTGCTGACGGCGGGCGGGATGGTCGTCGCGGGCAACCTCCTTCGCAGCGGTCGGGTCGCCGCTGCGGCCGCGGACACCGAAACCGACGTTATCGAGGGGAGTACGGCTCGTCGGCGGCCGCGCTTCGAGCGTTCAACGAGACGTTCGTCGATCACGACGACCTCGAGGCGATCATCACGCCCCAGGGCGACGGGACCGGCGCTGCCGTCAAAACCTCTTGACGTCCTCCCCGCGCCGAAGCGCGAGGAGTCCTCGATGGGATAGTAAGCGCTGCTGAACTCGGTATCGCTCCAGACCGAACGAGGGACCCTGCGGTGGCGCGTACTGTCGACCGACCGAGCCTCGCGAGGGCGGTCGATGACACTGCGCGAGGGACGAGCAAGTGACCGAACGGGAACGAGCGAGTCGGCTGGGGAGGGGCGTGGAATCCCTTGTCGCCACGATAGCAAGACGCTTCGTTTCGTCACCAGTGCCTCGAGCAGACCGGTCTACAAGCATGTATATCGCTCGCCATTTCGATCAGAGCGGGGAGTAGAGAGAAGCATCTTGCTCCCGTGGCGACGGGGAATCGCCACGCCCTCCCCAGCCGACTCGCTCCCGCTGGTCGCTCGTCCATTGTCAGAACGAGTTCTGACACGCCTTCGTTCACTACGCTCACGAAGACCTCGCGCGAATTCGTCGGTCACCCTCGCTGTCGCTCGGCTGACCGACAGCGCGCGCCACCGTACACTGGGTTCTCAGTTCAGATCGCAAAGAAGCCGAACGTTCTCTTTGCTCGCGTTCGGCGGTTATCCGTCCAGTTCGGCCCGCAGCAACTGGTTGACGTCGCCGGGGTCAGCACTTCCGCCGGTCTTCTGCATGACCTGCCCGACGAGGAAGTTGATCGCGCCGTCGTCGCCGGACTCGTAGTCGTCGACGGCGTCGGGGTTCTCGTCGATGGCCTCGACGACGGCCTGCTGGACCTCGTCCTCGCCGGTCTTGCCCAGCCCTTCCTGTTCAACGATCTCGTCAGGCGCGTTGCCGTCGTCGAGCATCGATCGAAGCACGGTCTCGCGGGCGTTTTTCGCCGTGATCTCGTCCTCGGCGACGAGTTCGACGAGGCGGGAGACCTCCTCGAGGCGATCCGCGATGTCCGTGATCTCCATGTCGCGGTAGTTGAGTTCGCCCAGCAGGTTGTCCGCGACCCACGTCGCCGCGAGGTCGGGGTCGAATTCGCCGGCGACGTCCTCGTAGAAGTCGGCGACCTGCTTGGTCGAGGTGAGCTTCGAGGCGGCCTCCTCGCTCAGGCCGTACTCCTCCTGGAATCGCTCGCGGCGGGCCGAGGGGAGCTCCGGAATCGCGATCTCGTCCTTCCAGCCCGAGACGCGAAGCGGCGGCAGGTCGGCCTCCTCGAAGTACCGGTAGTCCTTCTCCTCTTCCTTCGAGCGCATCGAGACCGTGATCCCGCGGGACTCGTCCCAGTGACGGGTCTCCTGTTCGACCGCGCGACCGCGCTGGATGGCGTTCTTCTGGCGCGTCTCCTCGTAGGCCAGGGCCTTCTCCGCGCCCTTGTGACTCGAGATGTTCTTGACTTCGGTGCGGTTGGCCGCGGCCAGCGCCTCTTCGCCGATCTCGTCGGTGTCGTCGCCGTCGATCTCCTCCTCGGGGATGATCGAGAGGTTGGCGTCGATGCGCAGGCTGCCGTCGCGTTCCGCGTCGAAGACGCCCAGGTACTCGAGCACTTCCTCGAGTTCGGCCAGGAAGGCCCGCACCTCCGCGGGGCTGCGGAAGTCCGGCGCCGTGACGATCTCCATCAGCGGCGTCCCCGCGCGGTTGTAGTCGACGAGGGTGTACTCCGCCGAATCGATGCCGCCACCGCCGCCGACGTGCTGGAGGCTGCCCGGGTCCTCCTCTAAGTGGGCCCGTTCGATCGCCACCGTGCGGCGCTCGCCCTCGACGGAGACCTCGAGTTCGCCGTCGGCGCAGATCGGCTCGTCGTACTGGGTGATCTGGAAGTTCTTGGGCAGGTCGGGGTAGTAGTAGTTCTTCCGGTGGAACCGAGTCTCCTCGGGGATGTCGGCGTCGATCGCCTTCCCGATCTTGACGGCGGCCTCGACGGCGGCCTCGTTCAAGACGGGCAGCGCGCCCGGCAGGCCGAGACAGACCGGGCAGACGTTCTCGTTGGGCTCGTCGGTCTGTTCGGTCGCACAGCCACAGAAGATCTTCGTGTCGGTCTCCAGCTGGACGTGGACCTCGAGGCCGATGACGGTCACGAGGTCGCCCTGCTGGACGGTCTGGGCAGTCATTGGGCCTCGATTCGGGCCGGGCGGGGTAAAACGTAACGACTGCCGTGCCGACGGCTTCGAGCCAGCGCGGGCGAGAGTCAACGCCGGTCAGCGTTCTCGACCGGTTCGTAAATCGCGACCGTTCCTTGCGCGTCGACGTCGACCACGTATCCGTTGTACCTGAATCGCAACTGACCCCGGGCCCGATCGGACTGAAATACCGCGTTCAGATCGCCGGGAGGAACCGCGTGGTACAGCGGCGGTAAGTCGGTGAGCTCCGTGTCCGAGACCGCCGCGACCGCCCGGAGCACGACGTCGCTGTTCGTCTCCTCCTCGCCGACCGTGTACTCGAGTATCGGGAATCCGACCGCGGGATCCCGTATCGACTCGCCCATACGACCGGTATGCTTCCGGCCCGGATACCCGGTATGGCTAGAATTTAACCCTCTCGCCAGCAGAGTCACCGACGATGAGTACTCAGGAACCGGTATCGGAACCGGAGAGTTTCACGCGGGTCGAATTCTCCCTCTCGAACGCGGAGTATCCGTTCGTCGGTATCTCTACGATCGACGGCTGCCGAGCCGCACTGGAGGAGATACTCCCGCGCAGTGCGGGATCGTACGCCGAATTCTTCGAGGTGAGCGGCGTCGAGTCCGAGCGCGTCCTCGAGATCGCGAGGACCCACGAGTCGGCCGAACCGACGTTGCTCGACGAGTACGAATCGGAGAGCCTCTTCGAGTTTCGAGTGAGCCGTAACTGTCCCGCGGTCTTCCTGTGCGAGCGCGGAGCGTTACCGCGGGAAGTGTACAGCACCGACGGACGTGGGCGTATCAGCGCGGAGATACCGCCGTCGGAGGACGCGGGAGAGATCGTCGACGCGTTCCTCGATTCGCATCCGGACGCGGAGCTACGGGCGAAGCGAGAGCAGTCGTCCGTCACCCCGCTGTTCGGTCACCGACAGTACAAACGGGTGCTGTCGGAGCGGCTCACGGACCGCCAGCGAGAGGTATTCACGGCGGCCTACGAGGCGGGATACTACGAGTGGCCGCGCGAGATCACGGCCGATGCACTCGCGACGGAACTGGACATTTCGACGTCGACCCTGCTCGATCACCTCCGATCCGTCGAGCAGATGTTCGTCCGGCTGTTTTTCGAACCGACGGACCGGTGAAGACTCGGATTACAGCGGGAGCAGCGCGAAAGTCCACGACTTCAGTTGCGGGAGGTGTCTGAGGGTCGATATGACCCGTCTTCGACGGCGACCGCTCCTTCGCGATGGAGGGAATCGAGATGCACGAAGGCCTCGCCCGGTCCGTGGAGGATGCGAATCCCCTCGAGGGCCTCCTCGGTCCGCTCGCAGTGGTCAGCCATCGGAGACGATTCGGGTCCGCGAGGGGAACACGTAACGGGACAGTTCCGCGGACGTCGTCCCCAACGGCCCGACGATCAGGGACCGATCGCGACCGCGCCCTCGCTGGTGTTCACGTACAGGCGGTCGTCGGCGATCGCCGGCGTGTGCGCAACATTGGCTCGTTCGCCGAGATCGAGCGTCCCGGACCCGACCGTCGATCCGTCGGCGGGATCGATCGCGACGATCCCGTCCAGATCCCAGCGGACGGATCCGTCCTCGGCCTCGAGTCCGAAGAACGTCCGCTCGCCCCCCTCGAACCCGATTGCACAGATCGTCTCCGACTCCTCGAACACGAGCGGCAGTCCGGCGACGCCGGACCGGGACGCGGACGGACCGTTCCCGTCGGCGTCGGACTCGGTCGGGTCCGGCTGGAACGACCACAACTGATCGCCGTCATTCGTCGAGAGGGCGACGATGCCGCCCCCGGCATCGGCCCTGACGGAATCGCCGGCGATCGCGTAGACGGCGTCGTCCCCGACGACGGGCTGGGTGAGCGGGACCCCGCCGTCGTCGACTTTCGAATCGAACGGGGACTCGGCCGACCACAGCAGGGAGCCGTCGTCACGGTCCGTGGCGCGGAGCGTGTCCGCGACGCTGGCGTAGACGACGTCCTCGGTGACCGTCGGCGGAAACTCGTTCGTTAACCGCTGGACCGAGCCGTCGCGTTCCCACTCGTACCGGCGCTCGAGGTCGCCGTCGTCGGCGTCGAAGACGGCGTAGGTCCGCTCGCCGGCGTACAGCGAGCCGCCGTCGGCCGTCAGCGGCGAGTAGAGCTGCCGCTCGATGGACGCCTGCCAGCGTTCGTCGCCGCTCTCCGGATCGAGGGCCCGGAGGGTGGGCCCTCCGTCGAGAGTCACGAGGTACACCGCGACCCCGTCGGACTCGAGCGTTCGGCTGGGCATCGCGGTCGCCGCGTTGCTCCCGTCAGGAGCCAGTTCGAAGGTCTCGCTCCAGTCTTGCTCGCCGGTCTCCCGGTCCACGGCGATGACGTGCGTCTCTCGGCTGACGCCGCCGTCGAAGTCGAAGGCGACGATCACCCGCTCTCCGAGGACGAACGGACAGGAGAGCTCGCTCGGGTAGCCGTCGCCGGGCGGTTCGAGATCCTGTTTCCATGCGGTCTCGAGGTCGCCGTTCGGCCCAGCCGCGTCGGGGTTTCGGCCCGAGTTCGCCGCGTCGTATCGGTACGACGGCCAGCCCTCGAGCCGCGTCTGATCGTCGGAGAGGACGTCGAGACAGCCGGCCGCGCCGACCGCGCCGGCGCCGGCGATCGCTCCGAGGGTTTCTCGACGGGTAAGCGGGGATTCCATACGATTCCTACTGGGGTCCTTCAGAAAAGTGTTATTGAGCCTACTACTCGAGTGTGAATACAATCGATAGCGGCGAACGGCGCGTTCGGCCGTCCGCGAAACGGGCGTCCGGACGGCCTCGAGCGCGCCGTCCGTACGGTCGCTCCGCCCCCGCCTCGAATCACATCGCGCCGGCGCCGAGCGGGGCGGCGCTATCTGGCCGCCTCGAGTTCCTCGAGCGCCTCGGGGTTCTCGATGCTGCTCATGTCGCCCAAGTCCTCGCCCGTGTAGGTGGCTTCGATGGCCCGGCGAATGATCTTGCCCGACTGGGTCTTCGGGAGGTCGTCGACGAACAGGATCTCGCGCGGGCGGAACGGTTTGCCCAGTTCCTCGCCGACCTGGGCCCGCAGTTCCTCCTTGAGGTCGTCCGATTCCTCGTGGCCGTCCTCGAGGATGACGTAGGTGACGACCGCCGTCCCCGTCGTCTCGTCCGGCGCGCCGATGGCGGCGGCCTGGTTGACGGCTTCGTGGTCGATGAGCGCGCCCTCCACTTCAGCGGGGCCGACTTTGCGCCCCGCCACGTTCAGCGCGTCGTCGGCCCGCCCGTGGAGGAACCAGAAGCCGTCTTCGTCCTTCTGGGCCCAGTCGCCGTGGTTCCACATCGGCGGGTCCTCGAAGGTCGACCAGTACTCGTTCAGGTAGCGCTCGTCGCCCGACCACAGCGACTTGGTCATCGAGGGACAGGAGTCCCGCGCGACGAGGAAGCCCCGCTGGTTGTCCTCCCTGACGGAATTCCCGTCCCGATCGACGATATCGATGTCCATGCCGAGTCCGGGACCGCCGAGCGTACAGGGCTTCAACGGCTGGGTCGGCATCGGCATCAGGAAGCAGCCACAGATCTCGGTGCCGCCGGAGATGTTGATGATCGGCGCCTCGCCGCCGCCGACGTTCTCGTAGAACCAGCGCCACGATTCGGGGTCCCACGGCTCGCCCGTCGACCCGAGGAGCCGGAGCGACGAGAGGTCGTGCCCCTCGAGCCAGTCGTCCCCGTGCTTGCGCAGCGCTCGAATCGCCGTCGGTGAGATGCCGAACTGCGTCAGCTCGTGGCGGTCGATCATCTCCCAGAAGCGGTCGGGTTCGGGGTGGTCGGGCGCGCCCTCGTACATGAAGACGGTGCCGCCGAAAGTGTGGGTACCGATGAGCGTCCACGGCCCCATCATCCAGCCGATGTCCGAAACCCAGAAGAACCGATCCGAGGGCTTGAGATCCATCCCGAAGTAGACCTCCTTGGCGCACTGGACCTGCACGCCCGCGTGGGTGTGGACGATCCCTTTGGGCTTGCCCGTCGTCCCCGACGAATAGAGGAGCATCGACTCCTGGCTCGAGTCCAGCGACTTCGTCTCGTACTCGTCGCGTTGCGTCTCGACGGCGTTGACCCACCACTCGTCGCGGTCGTCGGTCCAGGGGATCTCGCGTTCGCTGTGGCGGTCGCTGGATCCCAACCGATCGAAGACGATCGTGTGCTCGACGTGACCGGCCTCCTCGATCGCCTCGTCCGCGGCGGACTTGAGGAAGACGGGATCGCCGCGCCGATAGAAGCCGTCGCCCGTGAAGAGCACCGAGCACTCCGAGTCCGCGATCCGGGTCGCGGCCGCGTCGACGCCGAAGCCCGAGAAGATGGGGACCGCGATCGCACCGACCTTGAAACAGCCGTACAGAATGGAGACGACCTCGGGCACCATCGGCATGTAGAGGCCGACCGTGTCGCCGGTCTCGATGCCCCGCTGCTCGAGGGCGTTGGCCACCTTGTTCGACTGCCGGCGCAATTCGTGGTAGGTCACCTCCCGAATCTCGCCGTCCTCGCCCTCCCAGATCGTCGCCACTTTGTTGCGTCGCTCCTCGTCGACGGCGGCGTGACGGTCGAGCACGTTGTGGGCGATATTGATCTCGCCGCCGGGGTACCAGTCGGTGAACTGCGGTCCACCGAGGCTCGCGGTTTCACCGCTCGCATCGTCCGAGGCGCTTCGCGCCTCGCTCTCGCTGTCGTCTCTGATCTCGTCGTACTCGTCGTAGAACTCGATCCCGAGGTAGTCGACGAGTTCGTCCCAGAACCAGTCGACGCCGCTCTCGGGTTCGCCGTCGACCTCGCTCGTCGTCCGCTCGATGAGCTCGTCGTAGTCGTCGATCCCGTACGTCTCCATGAAATCGTAGACGTTCGTCGACTCGACGAACTCCCGGCTGGGGTCGTGGACGATCTCGTCGACGTCCTCGAGGGCCGGATCTGTTGCGTCGGACATTGTTACTCGTAGGTAAGGGTCATGCCACCATCAAACAACAGGTCGCCGCCGTCGAGGTGTCGGCCGAGATCCGAGAAGCCGAGCAGGAAGAGGTTGGCGACGTCGATCGGTTCCATCATCTCCTTGACGCGGGACTGGCCGAGCATGACGTCCTCGATCACCTCGTCGACCGAGATCCCGCGCTGTTCGGCGGTATCCTCGAGTTGATCGGTCACCAGCGGCGTCTTCACGTAGCCGGTGCTGATCGAGTAGGCGCGAATCTCCCCCTCGCCCTCGGCGGCGATCGACTGTGTCAGGCCGCGCAGGCCGAACTTCGAGACGTTGTAACCGACCTTGTCGCTGGTGACGTAGTGGCCGTGGACCGAACCCATGTTGCCGACGCAGCCCCGCCCGTCCTCGGTCTCCCGGAAGTGCGGAATGCAGAGCTTCGAGAGGTACAGCGGCGCCCGGAGCATGATTCGGTGCATCGTATCGTAGGTCTCCATCGGGAAGTTCTCGATCGAGTCGATGTGTTGCATCCCGGCGACGTTAGCGAGGTACTTGATATCGCCCAGTTCGGCCGCCTCGTCGACGATCCGCTCTAAGTCGTCGTCCTCGGTCAGATCGCCGACGACCGTCTCGATGTCGCCCTCGAGGCCGAGTTCTTCGCCCCGGTCGACGGTCCCGGCGAGGCCGTCCTCGTCGATGTCCGTCGCCGCGACGGTGAGGCCGTTCCCGGCGGCGGCGAGCGCGGTCGCGCGACCGATCCCCGACCCGGCGCCGGTCACGAGACAGACGTTGCGGTCGGTAAAGGCGTCGTCGTCGATCCGGTGAATCTCCTCGGCGGTCACGGTCGGTGGCGTCACCTGGTCCTGTGACATTTCGTATGGCTACCCTCGGAACGCGCTAAAAGACGCGCGTTAACATATCAACGGGCGCTCGAGGAGGCGCTTCGATCGTCGCGGTGCCGATCAGTGCCGGCCGATTTCGATCGGTAATCTCCGATTTCGAGCGGATCGCGCTCGCGAACGGGTGAAGATATTAATACGCTGTGTGTGGTTCACTCGCTAGGAATGATCGATCTCGATATCGACATGCGCCAGTACGACTGCCCGTTCATCGATACGACCGACGATGTCGAGATCGCCTTCTCGGCCGTCCAGTGGCAACTCGATACCGACGACGAACAGCTCGAGACCCGACTCATCGCGCGGGGGGAGTCGACGGGCGCCCTCGAGGACGGGCTCCACGCGCTTCGGGACCACCCGAACATGCGCGAGTGTTACATCCTCTCGAAGCGGGAGAACGTCGCCGAGATCGGGACGACGATCGAGGAGACCAACGCGATGCGGACGATCCAGCGAAACGGCGGCTACATCACCGGCCCCTTCCACATCGAGGACGGCCACGAGCGGTGGCACGTCGGCTTCGACGACGACGCCGACGAGGATCACGCGTTGGCCGAACTCGAGCGCCACAACGACTACACCGTCGCGGACCGCGACCAGTTCGGCCCGACGGAACTGTTCGACCTCCTCGAGAATTCCGACAGCGCGCTCCGCCTGCTCGAGGGCTGTCGGTCGCTGACCGAGACCGAACGAGAGACTTTCGAGACGGCCGCCCGGGAGGGCTACTACGAGACGCCACGGGCGACGACCCTCGAGGAGCTCTCGAACCACTTCGACGTCTCGAAGACGGCCGTCTCGATGAACCTCCGCCGGAGCGAACGCAAGGTCCTGCAGGCGGCGCTGTCGGCGCTCGAGAACATGGACGAGACGGTGACGCAGACGCGCTGACCGTCGACTGCACTGAGCGGACAGTCACTTCTACTTCCGTACTGGCGGGTCGGCCGCAACTGCCCTGTCTCCGTTCGTTTCGTCCGAAAACGCGACTAGCAACGAGCCGACCGGCCGGGAGTGAGCGATCGGTAACCGTTTTTCGCACCGTTCAGGCCTCGAGGATGTCGTCGTCTTCGTCCTCGGGGACGGCCAGCGAGCCGTCGAGCACCGTCACGCCGCGACCGCCGACGCGGACGTCCTCGCCGATCCGAACGCGGACCTGCCCCGGACGGTCGACGTAGTGGCCCTGCTCGAGGCGGAGTTCCTCGGGGAAGTCGTCGTCGAACGCGCCGAAGCGATCGAGGTAGGCGCCGACGGCGCCGCTGGCGGTGCCCGTGACCGGATCCTCGGGGACGCCGGCTCCCGGCGCGAACATCCGGCCGTGCAGGGTCGACTCCCGGCCGAGCGCGTCGAAGGTAAAGCAGTAGACGCCGGTCGCGTCGACCTCGTCCGTGAGCTCCTCGATCGCCCGCATATCGGGCTCGGCGCTCCCGAGATCCGAGAGGTACGTGATCGGCGCGATCAGGAAGGGGAGGCCGGTCGAGGAGACCGCCAGCGGGATGTCGTCGCTCGCCCCCTCGAGGGCGGCCGCGTCGACGCCGAGCGCGTCGGCGACCCGGTCGTAGCCGACGTCGACCTCGCGGATGCGGGGCTCGTCTTGGGTCATCCAGACCGTACCATCCGAGTCGACCTCGATCTCGAGTTCGCCAACGTTCGTCTCGAGCGCGTAGGTGCCGGCCTCGAGGCCCTCGTCGCGGAGGTGGGCGAACGAACCGATCGTCGCGTGGCCACAGAGATCGACCTCCTGAGTCGGCGTGAAGTAGCGAATTCGGTAGTCGGCCGTCTCGCTGGGGCGGAGAAACGCCGTCTCGCTGACGGCCAGTTCGGCGGCGATCGACTGCATCTGGTCGTCCGAGAGCCCGCCCGCGTCGGGGACGACGCCGGCCGGGTTCCCGGCCAGCGGCTCGTCCGTGAAGGCGTCGACCTGCAGGGTCCGGATCGTGTCCATACGACGGTGGTGGGCCGAACGACGTATCAATCCTCGGTCATCGTCACGACGCCTCGAGCCGGTCGCCGCCCGCCCGCTCGAGCGGAGCGGTCGCTCAGTCGTCGCCCGGCTGTTCGACCCGTTCGCCGTCACTGACCGACGGGAGGTCGCCCGACTCGTGGGTCCCCACGGGCGGCCGGTTGACCTCGGCAGCCGGCGAGGCCTCGAGGTCGGTACCGCCGTCCTCGTCGCTCGTCAGCGACTCCATCTCACCGCCCTCGCGTGCGTCCTGATCGATCCGCATCGAGCAGAACTCGACCCCGCACATTGAGCAGAAGCGGGCCTCCTTGTAGTTGTCACCGGGCAGCGTCTGGTCGTGGTACTCGCGAGCGCGGTCGGGATCGAGCGCGAGGTCGAACTGCTCGCGCCAGTCGAACTCGTAGCGGGCTTCCGAAAGGGCGTCGTCCCAGTCGCGTGCGCCCGGCCGTTCATTGCCGACGTCGCCCGCGTGGGCGGCGATCCGGTAGGCCGCGAGGCCGTCGCGGACGTCCTCCTCGTCGGGCAGGCCGAGGTGCTCTTTGGGCGTGACGTAACAGAGCATCGCGGCGCCGGCCTGGGCCGCCATCGCGGCGCCGATGGCGCTCGTGATGTGGTCGTAGCCCGGCGCGACGTCGGTCACCAGCGGCCCGAGGACGTAGAAGGGGGCGCCGTCGCAGACCTCCTGCTGGCGCTCGACGTTCTCGGCTACTTTGTGCATCGGGACGTGGCCCGGGCCCTCGACCATCACCTGGACGTCATATTCCCAGGCGCGGCGGGTGAGTTCGCCCAGCGTGTCGAGTTCGGCGTACTGGGCCTCGTCGCAGGCGTCGGCCAGACAGCCCGGCCGGAGGCTGTCGCCGAGACTGAAGGTAACGTCGTGCTCGGCGAAGATCTCGCAGATCTCGTCGTACACCTGAAAGAGCGGGTTCTGCTCGCCGTGGGTCTCCATCCACGAGGCCATGATCGAACCGCCCCGCGAGACGATTCCCGTCTTGCGGCCGTCGGTCAGCGGCAGGTGTTCGGCGAGGATACCGGCGTGGATCGTCATGTAGTCGACGCCCTGCTCGGCCTGTTTTTCGATGACCTCGAGCAGCAGGTCTTTCGTCAGTTCTTCGGGTCCGCCGGCCCGCTTGACGGCTTCGTACAGCGGCACCGTCCCGAGGGGCACCGGCGAGTGTTCGACGTGGGTCTCGCGGATCTCGTCCAAGTCGCTGCCGGTGCCGAGGTCCATCACCGTGTCCGCGCCGTAGTGGACCGCGGTGTGGAGCTTCTCGAGTTCCGTCTCGAGGTCGCTGGTCTCCTCGCTGTTACCGATGTTCGCGTTGACCTTCGTCGCGAACTCGCGGCCGATGATCATCGGGTCGAGCGACTCGTGGTTGACGTTCGCCGGAATCACGGCCTGTCCGTCGGCGACCTGCTCTCGGACGAACTCCGGGTCGCGGTTCTCGCGCTCGGCGACTCGCTCCATCGCGTCGGTGACCGTCCCCTCGCGGGCGGCTTGGATCTGGGTTCGCGCCATCGATAACTAGGTTGTATCATCGAGTTATATAGCGCTTGCGCTGGGAGACGTTCGAACGGGAGCCGTGCGACGACGGGAGTCACCGTTCGACGGGAGGTGACGGTGATCGAACGAGGAACTCCGCCGCCGCTACGTCGGTCGTTCGTGCGACCGATCACGGTAGTCGGAATAGCTAACGGTCAGATAGCGACGCTGAGATGGCGATGAACGATAGTTACGATTAATTCGAATCCACGTGGTTTTTTATAGTATGGTGTTGGCCACTTCGCAAGGCAATCCATGGCGACGGAACATCATCGAAACGATATTGGGGGAAATAGCTCGACGGACGAACAGACGTACGTCTTCTCGCCCGAGAAGGCGCCGTCGCTCGCCGTGGTCGAAGCTGTCGCATCCGCGTCGGAGACCGACCCCACGGCGATCCCGCCGCTGTACGATGCGATCGAACCTGACGCGCTCGATGCGACGTTCGAGTCGGCGTCGTCGCAACCGGGGGCGACACGACGCGTTTCGTTTTCCTACGACGGGTTCGACGTCACCGTCGACGGCGGGCCGGCCGTCACGGTCACACTCGAGTAATCGACCGACTGGCGGTCCAACCGGGGGAGCCGTCGACGAGGAACGTGTTACCGATCGGCGCGAATCGTCCGAATACGCATCGTTTAAGCGCCGCTGATCCGTGGTACGTCCTGAAACACGATGTCCGACTTACCGGACGACTTCGACTGTACGATCACTACCTGGGAGTACATCTACGGCCTCTGTCGCGACGTCAGCGACGAGGTCCGCGACGACGAGTTCGAACCCGATGTCGTCGTCGCGCTGGCCCGGGGCGGCTGGTTCGCAGGTCGGTGTCTCTGTGATTTCCTCGGGTTGGACGACCTGACGAGCCTGAAGATGGAACACTACGTCGGCACCGCCGAGAAGAGCGGCGAGCCGTCCGTTCGGTACCCGATGCCCGAGGGCAGCGTCGAGGGGAAGGACGTCCTGATCATCGACGACATCGCCGACACCGGGGGCTCCATCGAGCGCGCCCACGAGTACGTCACCGACCGCGACGCCGGCGAGGTCCGCACGGCGACGCTGCAGTTGCTCGGCACCAGCGAGTACCAGCCGGATTACGTCGGCGAACACCTAGAAGAGTGGACCTGGATCGTCTACCCCTGGAACTTCATCGAAGACATGGTCGACCTCGTCTCCAGCGTCATGGAGCAGGCCGAGCAGGAGTCGTTCACCCGGGAGGAGATTCGCCACTACCTCGCCGAGTTCCACGGGATCGACCGCATCGAGATGGAGATCGCCCAGCCCGACCGCATTCCCGAAGTGCTGACCGAGATGGAGCGACGCGACGTCCTCGAGTCGGCCGGCCCCGGAGAGTGGACGCTGGCCGCCGACTGAGCGAGCCATTGAGTCCGTCTAGTTCTCGAGTCGCCCCGCGACGTACACCCAGCGTTCGTCCTCGCATAGCGTCCCGGAGACGCCCCGCTCGTCGACGATTTCGAACCCCGTCTCGCGCAACTGCGTTCGCGTCGTCGCCGCCCCAGCGACGTGCCACTGCATTTCGACCCCGGTCTCGAGCCAGTCCGGGTTCTCGCCGCGCCACTCCTCCAGTCCCTCGGAGACCAGTACCCGCCCGCCGGGCCGTAGGACCCGCGCGCACTCCTCGAGGACTGTCCGGTGATCGTCGAGAGGCACGTGAATCAACGAGTGGAGGGCGATCACGGCGTCGAAGACGCCGTCGTGAAAGGGCAGGTCCGTCAGGTCCCCCTGAACGAGCGACGCCATCGGTGCGTTCGCCGCTGCCAGTTCGAGCTGCTCCCGAGAGAAATCGATGCCGACCGCCGCTACGGCTCCGTCCTCGCTTCCCCGCTGCAGAACCGGCGTCCCCTGTCCGCAGCCGGCGTCGAGAACCGTCGGCGACGCCGGCAGCGATTCGAAAAACGCCTCGAGGGCCGCCCGCTCGCGATCCTCCTCTGATCGTTCGGCGGCGTACGTTTCCGCCAGTTCGTCGTATCCTCGGCGGACGACGTCCTTGTCGACCATCGACGAGGGATTCCGAGTCCTCCCTCTTCAATCGTCGTGCCGGACGCCGACGGACGTGTCCCTCGAGGCTCGCTCGCCGCCGTTCGCTCCGGTCCCGAAACCGCGTCCGAGCGTCGATCGGTCGGTCGTAGATTCGACGCGGCTTACGCCCGCCGGAGCGCCGGCGGCACCTCGAGGGCGACGACCTCGTGTCGCGTCTTCTGTTGATGGTCGGTGCCGATCGCCATCGCCTCGTCTCGGTCGTCGGCCGTGTGTTCGAACGAACAGCCCTCGCACTGGACCAGGAACTGTTTCAGGCCGCCGTCGGTCTCGGTCGACTCCCTGTTCGTGAGCATATCCACCCGTTCACCGCGTGATCGCTTGAGCCGTTTTCCAAAATGGTTTGGCATGCAGTCACATTGGCTTGTCACCAGAAGTGGGGGACTTGGCTCTCGCCCGCGCGCTTGACCCCGGTTATCTAGTCACCGATCGACGATAGATCACGACGAGCGACGGTCGTCCTGACGCGATCGACGCGGCGTCGCCCGGCGCGAGCGCAGTCGCCGCCGCGAGACGCGTCCCGATGAGAAGGTAGATATCAATCGACTGTGACGTAGTCGGCGTATGAAACGTATCCTATCGAGCCTCGGTATCGGGGCAGCAACGGTCGATACGATCCTTCCGACGACGCTCACGGCGGGCGAAACCGTCGACGCGCGCGTCGACGTCACCGGCGGGAACGACGCGCAGGAGGTCGACGGCATCTACTTCGCGCTCGAGACGCGCTACGAGACCGACGAGAGCGCGCGGACGGGGACGATCGACTCGTTCCGCATCGCGGACCCGTTTACGATCGAACCCGACGAGGACAGGTCGTTCTCCGTGTCGATCGACGTGCCCTACCACACGCCCGTGACGATGGGGAAGACGGAGGTCTGGCTCGACACCGGCCTCGACATCGACTGGGCTGTCGATCCGGACGACACCGATCCCGTCGAGATCGAGCCGGATCCGCTCCGCCGAACGCTGTTTGACGCCGTCGAGTCGCTCGGGTTTACGCTCCGGACTGCAAAGTGTGAGGCCAGCGAGTCGCTGTTCTCGAACCACCGGTTCGTCCAGGAGTTCGAGTTCGTCCCCCGATCGGGCCCGTTCGCCGGCGAACTCGATGAACTCGAGATCGTTCCGCTGCCGGAGGGCGAGGGCTTCGACCTGCTGGTCGAAGTCGACCGCCGCGGCGGTCTGCTGGCCGAACACTTCGACGCCGACGAGAGCCACGAGCGCCTCTCGCTCGACGCGACGACGACCGACCTCGAACGTCAGCTGCGCTCGACGATCGAGCGCAACCTCTGAGGCGTCCGGAGGGGCGAGAACGAACCGCTCGACCCCTCACTCGGCGTCGGTCGCTCGGCCCGTCCCGTCCGCCGCCTCACCCGGTTCGTCCTCGTCGATCAGCGATCCCTTCCACGTGCCCCGCGAGAACCACGCGACGGCGGCGATAGCGCCGACGATGTCGCCGGCGACGACGCCGGTCCAGATCCCCCGCGGCCCCCACTCGGCGACGAACAGCAGGGCGTAGGTCACGGGGACGCGGACGAGCCACAGGCCCAGCACGGAGAAGGCCAGCGCCGTCTTCGTGTTGCCGGCGCCGCGGAAGGCGCCCAGCACGACCTGCATGACGCCCATGAAGACGAAGCCGACCGCGGCGAACCGGAGGTAAGTGGAGCCGTAGGCGATCGTCTCCGCGCGACCCGCCTCCTCGGCCGTCACGAACACCGAGACGAACGGTTCCGGGAAGAGTGCGGCCAGCAGCGCCGCGACGGCCATGATCCCCGCGATAGTGCCCCCGGCGATCCGCGTCGCTCTCTCGGCGCGGTCGCCCTTCCCCGCGCCCAGGTTCTGACCGACGATCGAGTCCGTCGCCTGTCCCATCCCCATCGCCGGCAGGAAGGCCAGCGAGATCAGCCGGTTGCCCAGCCCGTAGGCCGCGACGACCGCCGGCTGGAAGGTGACGACCATCGCCGTCATCGCGACCAGCGCCAGCGCCGACATCGACTGCTCGAGCGCCGTCGGGACGCCCAGACGGACGATTTCGGTGACGTACTCGAGCCGGGGCCGGAGATGTTCCGGGCGGATCTCGGGGCCGACGTCGCCGTAGTACAGTAGGTAGAAGCCGATGGCCGTCGCCAGCCCCCGCGAGAAGACGGTCGCGACGGCCGCGCCGGCGATACCGAGGCTTGGAAGCGGTCCCACGCCGAAGATCAATAGCGGATCGATGACGAGGTTGAGCAGGACGCTGACGACCATCACCCGCATCGGCGCGCGGGTGTTGCCGTACCCCCGCATGAGCGCGGCGAAGACGAAGAAGCCGAACACGAAGGGGATCCCGAGGAAGAAGATACGCAGGTAGTCGGCGGCGAGCGGGATGATCGCGGCCTGGGTCTCCGGATCGGCGGGCAACGCGGCGAGCATCGAGTCCGTCGCGACGAAGCCGATGAGGCCGAGCGCGACCGCGACGATCGAGATGAACGAGATCGTCTGGCCAGCGATCAGACCGCCCTCGCCGCTCTCGGCGCCGGTGTGCTGGGCGAGCAAGATCGAGCCCGCGGTCGTGAAGCCGCCGCCGACGGAGATCACCAGAAAGAGCAGCGGAAAGGCGAGACTCACCGCGCCGACGGCGTCGGGCGAGAGCGCCCCGAGCCAGAAGGTGTCGCCGACGTTGTAGGTGACCTGTAGCAACTGGATGACCACGAGCGGCCACGCCAGTTCGAACATCGGCCGGACGAGCGACCCGTCGGTGAGGTTGCTCGCGTCCGGCGCTGAGCCGGAGGACATACCTCATCACAACCTCCCGAGCGACTTGATCATTCGCGAGGTGTGATACCTTCGGGCACGATCCGCGTCGATCCGCCGCTCGCTCTCGCGTCCCCGCGGACTTACGGTCGTCCGTCCTCGAAGGCGCGTTCGACCTCGAGTGCGGCCGTTCGGTCGCTCAGATCGACGCGCCGAGCGATCTCGGTTCCGGGGCCGGAACCGGAGTCGTCGCGCTGCCAGTCGTTCGGATCGGTCTCGTCGACCGTCGCGGCGCCGCCGGCCGGCGTCGAGTTCGACCGCGATACGGTGGCCTCGGCCGTCACCGTGCCGTACTCCGATGTCGGTCCGCGCCCGGCGTCGCCGACCGTGTGACGGGCGCGGCCGGCGTCCGGGTGTTGCGTCCACCCGGGAGCGCGCCCCGCGCCCGCCCCGATACCGAGACAGTCCCGACAGATGTCGTTGCTGCCCCACGCGAGCGTGTAGAGCGGGACGCCCAGAATCACGACCTGCCGGGCGTAGCGGCGGTGCACGCCGTCGTCGATGACCCGCTCGCAGTGGACGCAGCGCTGGGTCCCGGACTCGAGCGGCCGATCCTCGAAGCGGTACTCCAGCCCGAACGTGTGGGCCGGATACAGCGGGAGCCCCTCGAGCGTCCAGAGGACGAACAGACTCACGCAGAACAGGGCTGCCGAGTACCACATCGCGACGCGCGGTTCGGCGACGGTCATCGGCCCGGCGAACGATCCGACGAGGATCGCGATGGGGAGCAGCCGCCGTATCAGCGCGAATATCTCGACGTGGATGCGGATCACTGCGTCGTCGGGCCGTTCCATCGACTCGACGTTCGGACAGCGACTGGTAAACGTTTGTGGCAGATTTTCACCCCGCTGTCACGAGTGGCGCCGTCGGACTCAGTCAGCGATCGCTTCGTCCGCGTCCGTCTCCGCGGCGGCATTCTGGATCCAGAGGTCGCCGAACAGGTCGTCCTGCTCGAGACGGATCCGGCCGCGGTGGGCGAGAAAGAGCAGCGCCAGGTAGGTCATCACGCGCGTCCCGCCGACGGCCTCGATTTCGGCGTACAGCACCTCCTCGCGGCCCTCGTCGTACTGGACCTCGAGTTCTGCCTCGACGTCGTCGATGACGGCCTCGATGTCCTCCTCGTGGGTCGTGTGGGTGACGTCGTCGCTGGTCGGTTCGTCGTCGACCCGGAAGTCGTCGTTGGCGTGGTAGTCGAGTTCTTGGACGCCCCGATCGTACCCCTGGGGCGACTCGCTCGTGTCGTAACTGCGCGATTCCTTCCACCAGGAGTCGCGCTCGGCCGACCGCAGCTCTCGGACGAGTTCGTCCAGCGTCTCTGGCTTGCCGCGTGCCTGTTTGCGCTCGAGGCGCCGTTCCATCTCGGCCTCGAGGCTCTCGACGGGGTCGAATCCGGGCGGGTGCGCGCCGCCGTCGTCGCCCTCGGGTTCCATCGCTCCCTCGTCGGCGAAGGGTGCCTCCCACGGCGGCAGTTCCTCCTCCTCGGGCTCGTCGGTGGCGAACAGTTCGTCGCTTTTCATCCGGAGGAGGACGCTCGCGTAGAACAGCGCCCGCCCTGACGTGCGCAGGTCGGCGTCCTCGATCGCCTCGAGGAACTTGTCGGTCACCCGTACGACGTCGATGTCCCACGGATCGATCTCGCCGTCCTTGGCGAGTTGCACCAGTAACTCGACGGGCTCGACTTCGTCGTCGTCCGCATCGTCACCCGCTTCGTCCGCGTCGACATCGGCGTCCGACGCCTCGTCCTCCGAGAACTCGAGGACCGACGCCTCTGACTCGGCGTCTCGAGGCGTGTCGCCCGCGCTCGAGTCCGTCTCCGAACTCGATTCTCCGGGCGGCTCCCGTTCCTCGTGACCGGTGATGTTCAGGGGGATATCGTCCCGTCCCCCGTCCGTATAGAACTCGTCGTGATCACCGTCTCTCGGGTCGCTTCGTTCGCGCCTCGCATCGCTCGGCTTTTCGGAGTCGCGTGGCGACTCTCTGCTCGCGCCTTCGGCGCTCGCATTCTCCGAGCCGCGTGGCGGCTCGCTAGTCACTAACAGGCACCTCCTCACCACCGGCGTCTTCGCCGTCGCTCAGATCGATCCCGGTGACGGCGCTGACGTTATCCTGTTGCATCGTGACGCCGATGGCCCGCTCGGAGCGGTCGAGCATCGCCGAGCGATGGGAGACGACGACGAACTGGGCCTCGTCGGCGAGTTCGTCGACCATCTCGCCGATGCGCTCGGCGTTAACGGCGTCGAGGAAGGCGTCGACCTCGTCTAGGGCGTAGAACGGCGCCGGATTGTGCCGCTGGATCGCGAAGATAAACGCCAGCGCGGTCAGCGACTTCTCGCCGCCGGACATCGCGTCCAGTCGCTGAATGGGCTTGTCGCCCGGCTGGGCCTTCATCGTCAGCCCGCCGTCGAAGGGGTCCGCCTCGTTCTCTAAGTGCAGCGTGCCGGTCCCCTCCGAGAGCTTCTCGAAGATCTCGGTAAACTGCGCGGCGATCTCGTCGTAGGAGTCCATGAACGTCGCCTTCTTCTGGGTCTCGTACTGCTCGATCCGGTCGCGGATCCCCTCCGCCTCCTCGACCAGCGTCGCCCTCGCGTCCTCGAGTTCCTCGAGGTCGCTGCGAACCTCGTCGTACTCGTCGATCGCGAGCATGTTCACCGGCTCCATCGCCTCCATATCTGCTCCCAGGAGGTCGATCATCTCGAGGACGGTCTCGTGGTCGGGGACGTCCTCGGGGTCGTAGTCGCCGACCTCCGACTCGAGGCTCTCGATCTCCCACTCGAGGTCGCTGACGCGGTTGCGACAGTCCTCGAGTTTGCTCTCGACGGCGTTGACCCGGTCCTGTTGCTGGTCGCGTTCGGCCCGCGCGTCGGCGAGTTCGTCCTTGAGTTCGCTACGTTCTTCCTTGAGTTCGGTGAGCTCTTCCTCTAGCTCCGCGACGGCCTCGCGTTTCTCCTCGAGTTTGTCTTCCTTCGCCTCGATTTCGTCCTCGAACTCCTCGATCTGCTCCTCGTGTTCGGCCTTGCGGTTCTGGGCCGCCTCGATCTCGTCGTGGCGGTCCTCGATGGCGTCCTCGGCGTACTCCTTCTCCAAGCTCAGCTCGTTGAGTTTGCTGTCGAGGTCGGCGATCTGGTCCTCGCGGTCGTCGATCTCGGCCTCGAGTTCCTCGATCTGAGCGGTGAGTTCGGGGATCTTCGAGTCCTCGAGTTCGGTCTCGAGGTCTGCGATGTCGGCCTCGATCTCCTCGACCGCGGCGGTCTTCTCCTCGATCTCCCCGGAAATTTCGGTCATCCGCTCGTCGACGGACTCCCGTTCGTCCTCCAGATCGTCGAGGTCCTCTTCGAGGGCCTCGATCTCGGCCTCGATGGTGTCTCGCTTTTCCTCGAGATTCTCGCGTTCGTTCTCGATCGACCGCACCTCGTCGGTCGCGTCGGTCTTGCGGTCGCGGGCGTCGTCCAGCCGTTCTTCGACGTCGCGTAGCTCCTCGCGGAGGGACTCGCGCTCCTCCTGGAGTTCGGTGATCTGCTTGGCGACGCGCTCGAGTTGGCCCTCGCCGCCGCCGGTAAAGGAATACCGGGAGCCGCTGCCGGAACCGCCGGTCATCGCGCCGCTCTTCTCGACCAGGTCGCCGTCGAGGGTGACCATGCGGTAGTCGCCCATGTACGAACGGGCCGTCTCGAGGTCCTCGACCACGAGGGTGTCGCCGAGCACGTACGAGAAGACGCCGGCGAACTGGTCGTCGAAGTCGACGAGGTTGTACGCGAAGTCGACGACGCCCGGATCGCTCGGCGCCGACGGGAGTCGGCGCTGGCTCATGTCCGTCAGCGGGAGGAACGTCGCCCGACCCGCGTTGCGCGACTTGAGGTGGTCGATACACTGCTGGCCGACGACATCGTCGTTGACGACCACGTTCGCGAGGCGTCCGCCCGCCGCGGTCTCGCAGGCGACGGCGTACTCGCCCGGCACCGATCCCAGCTGGGCGACGGCGCCGTGGACGCCGTTGATCCCCGCGTTGAGGATCGTCGTCACCGCGCGGCCGAAGGAGGTGTCGCCGCTCTCACCCGCGTTGGCCTCGAGTTCGGCGTACTCCTGTTGTTTAGCCTGAATCTCGTCGTCCAGTTCGTCGACGTCGGACTGGATGCGGCGCTTCTCGCTTTTGAGGTCGTCGACGACGCCCGCGATGTTCTCGCGGTTCTTCTCGGCCTTCTCGAGTTCCCGCTCGAGATCGTTGCGTCGGCTCTCGATCTCGGGGATCTCCTCGCGTTTCGCCTCGATCGCCGCCTCCTTCTCCTCGATTTCGGTCGAGCGGCGTCGGGCCTCGTCGAGCAGTCGGTCCTGCTCGCGCTGGAGGTCGTTCTTCTCGGTTTTCGCTTCCTCGAGGTCGTCCTTGCGCTCGGCGAGTTCGGCCTTCAGTTCGTCGAACTCGGTGTCGACAGCTTCGATCTCGGCCTCGAGTTCGTCGCGCTCGGCCGCCCGTTCCTGAATTTCGCTCTTGAGGGAGGCCTTCTCGAGTTTGTGCTCGCGCATCTCGCTCTCGAGGTCGTCGATCTGCTCCTGCTTGCGGTCGATCTCGACGAACGCCTCGCGGCGGTTCGATTCGGCCTCCTCGATGGCGGCCTCGCTGGCTTCGATCTTGTCCTCGAACCGGGAGATCTCGCCTTTGATCTCCTCGATTTCGCTTTTGATCCGGAGCTGTTCGTCCTCGCCTTTGCGTTCGATTTCGGCGTTTAAATCCTCCAGATCCTCCTGGAGGCGGACGACCGTGCCCTGGCGCTCGTCGAGTTCGCGCTGAAGGTCCTCGAGTTCGCCCTCGAGTTCGGCGGCCGTCTCCTCGGCGTCGGCGAGCTCGTCGCGTTTCTCCTCGAGCTCGCTGGCCTTCTTGTAGCCCTCGTACTCCTCCTTCTCGCGGCGCAGCCGGCGGTAGCGCATGGCCTGCCGGCGTTCGTCGGCGAGCTGGTCGAGGCGGTCGCGTTTCTCCTCGATGCGCAGTTCGGCCTCGTCGATGCGTTCCTCGACGACCTCGAGTTCCTCGAAGGCGTCCTCCTTCTTCGCGTCGAACTCGGCGACGCCGGCGATCTCGTCGATGATCTCTCGGCGAGCGTGGGGCGTCATGTTGATGATCTCGGTGACGTCGCCCTGCATGACGACGTTGTACCCCTCCGGCGTGACGCCCGCCTGCGCGAGGAGATCCTGAATGTCCGAGAGGTTGACCGCGCGATCGTTCAGATAGTAGTAGGAGTAGTAGTTGTCCTCGGTTTCCTTAACCCGGCGGCGGATGCGGATCTCGTCGACATCGCCGACGTCCTCGCTGCCGGCGGCGTTGACGACCTGCGACCGGGTGAGCGTTCCGTCGGAATTATCGAGGATGACCTCGACGGTCGCCTCGCGAGGGCCGCCGGAGCTATCGCCGTCGTCGTGACCGGGGTTGTAGATGAGATCGGTCAGCTTCTCCGCGCGGATCCCGCGGGTACGGGCCAGTCCGAGCGCGAAGAGGACGGCGTCGATGATGTTCGACTTGCCCGAGCCGTTCGGGCCCGTGATAACCGTAAAGTCCTCGTAGAACGGAATTTTCGTCTTGCGGCCGAAGCTCTTGAAATTGTCCAGAACGAGTGCCTTGATATACATTCTCTTAGCGCGCCCTCCATCCGTGCGGGGAATCGTGGTCACCGCGGTCGCGATATCGGTGCGACCGAGCCGTGACCACGCGGTTATGCGACAATAATATCGTCGCTACCTGAGTCTTCCGCTTCGTCGGTCGTCGACTCCTCGTCCGGCTCGGCGTCGGCCGCGGCCTCAGCGACCTCGTCCGGCTCGGCCTCGGCAGTCACGTCGACGTCCGCTTCGCTCTCTCCCTCGGAGACGCGCCGGTTGGGAACGCGAGTCGGCGTCTCGGCGTCGAGTTCGGCCTCGAGAACGCGAATGCGCTCCTTGGCCTCGATCAGTTCGTCCGTCAGTCCCTCCACCGTCGACTCGAGTTCCGCAACCGTCGATTCGAGCTCTTCGACGCGGTTGTTCGACATACCTTCTAGCGGTCTGTCTGGACACATAAACGTACGTCAGACAATACTAGTTGTTCTGGTACCTTCCGATCGCCGATTACCGTCGGACCGTGCAACGAGCCGACGACGCCGGGACGGCCGCCGGCGCTCAGTTATCGTCTTCGCGCCACTTGTGCTCGCATTCGGTACAGATGAAGAATCGAGTCTCGGACTCGTCGGCCGAGCGGATCTGTTGCATGTACCAGTGGGCGCGGTCGTTACCGCACTCGGGACAGTGGGCGTCGGTCTCGGGCAGCGAGGTCTCGCCGGAGGACTCGATAATCTCACTGGCCTCCTGGCTGTCAGTCACGACGTACTCATCCGCGTCGCCCTTGGGTTCAGTGTAGCCGCAGCTTCCGCACTTCCAGAGGCCGTCGTCGGCTTTCATCATCGAACCGCATTCGTCACAAAATTCCATCGTTGTCCGGGATACGTCGGCCGAGCGACTTAAGCCACCCGTTCCGTTCCCCGACCGTCGGCGACGGCGTCACGGCCGTCGGTTTTCCTCGGCTCGCGGAACCGCGATACACCTTCTCTCACACGGGCGGACGGGATTCCTGTTTTTATATAGCCGGTTGTGATACGCTCGGGTATGTTCGGAACGAGCGGTATCAGGGGAGCGGTGGGCGACGAGGTGACGGCCGAGCTGGCGCTGTCGGTCGGCCGAGCGCTCGCCACCGAGGGGTACGAACGAGTCGTCGTCGGCCGCGACGTCCGCGAGAGCGGGACGGTTCTGGTCGACGCGCTTTCCGCCGGCGTCCGCGAGTGCGGCGGAGACGTCGTCGAGGTCGGCGTCGTGCCGACGCCGACGGTCGCCCGCGGCGTCGACTGGCTCGAGGCCGACGCGGGCGTCGTGATCACGGCCTCGCACAACCCGGCCACGGACAACGGCATCAAACTCTGGTCGCCCTCCGGCCAGGCCTTCGACACCGAACGCCGCGAGACCATCGCGAGCCGCGTCGAGACCGACCGGTACGACCTCGCGGCCTGGGACGGCCTCGGGAACCGAAGCCGGGACGACGGACTGCTCGAGCGCCACGTCGAGGCGATTACCGACCGCGTCGACGACCTCGAGGGGCTGGAGGTCGTCGTCGACGTCGGCAACGGCGCCGGGAGCGTGACCGCCGACGCCCTCCTCGAGTTGGGCGCGTCAGTCCGCACCCTGAACGCCCAGCAGGACGGCCGGTTCCCCGGACGGCCCAGCGAACCCAACGAGGAGACGCTCGGGGACCTCCAGGAACTCGTCGGTGCGACCGACGCCGATCTGGGCGTGGCCCACGACGGCGACGGCGACCGGATGGTGGCCGTCGACGAGCGCGGCCGGTTCGTCCCGAAGGACCTCCTGCTCGCGCTGTTCGCCCGCGACGCGGTCGGCACCGGCGACCGGGTCGCCGCGCCCGTGGACACGAGCCTTGCCGTCGACGACGCGCTCGCGGACGTCGGCGCCTCGGTGACCCGCACCGCCGTCGGCGACGTCTACGTCGCCGAGCGGGCGACCGAACCCGACGTCGTCTTCGGCGGCGAACCCAGCGGCGCGTGGATCTGGCCCGACGAGACGCTCTGCCCCGACGGCCCGCTGGCGGCCGCCAAACTCGCGGCGATGGCCGCCGACGAGGGCTCGCTCGCGAGTCTGGTCGACGACCTCGAGACCTACCCCATCCGCCGGACCTCGATCGAGGTCGACGACAAGGAGCGGGTCATGGAAACCGTCGAGTCGACGGTCCGCGAGCGCTACGACGAGATCGACGCCCTCGACGGGGTCCGCATCGATCACGGCGACGGCTGGACGCTCGTTCGCCCCAGCGGCACCGAACCCGTGGTCCGCATCACCGCCGAAGCCCGCGACGACGAGCGCGCCGAGGCGCTGTTCGAGGACGCCCGCGAAATCGTCCTCGAGGCGAACGAGGAATCGGATGTGGCGCCCGCCGAATGAGGTACTTCACACGGCGGATACGTCGTCACGCCGTGCGCTGAACTGACGAGATACCTGTGCGGCGGCGTGCGCTGTCGATCGTATCCGAACGCGAGTGAGGATCGATCGCCACTACCGCGCGAGGGATGAGTGAGTGAGCATAGCGAGCGAACGAATCGGCTGGGGAGGAAGTGGAAATCCCCGTTGCCAGAGTCGCACACCGCTCGAGAAGAACCGACTCTCGAGTCGCACACCGAGTATCTTCACCAGTCTCACGTCCGAGTCTCAACGGTCTCGAGCACGTCGCAGCCCGGCCGAGTAGTGACGTTCCCCTTCTCACTCGAGTCTACGCTCGCCGACTATTGACTACCGTTCGCCGGACATCGCCGAGAACAGCCGCTGCTCGAACTCGTCCCTCGAGATGCCCTCGGAGGTACCGATCCCGTCCATGTGATCGACCGAGACCTGGCCGCCGCCCATCCGGGCGTGGCCGCCCGCGTTCGCCATCGGAATGTCGCTGATGGCGTGGCGGAGCGTCTCGCCCATGTGGACCCGATCGTCCCGGGAGCGCCCCGAGAGGTGGATCGTCCCGTCGCGTTCGCCGTAGACGACGACCGCCGTCACGCCCTCTAACTGCATCAGTTCGTCTGCGGCCTGCGGGATCGCGTCGACGTTCGAGATTTCGCCGACGTCGCAGACGGCGAAGGGGCCCTCGACGCGTTTCTCGGTGATCGCCGTCGCCTTGACCTGCAGGACGTCGTCGCTGACCTGCGGGTTGGCGACCCGATCGAGCAGGTCCTCGTCGATCGCGCCGAACAGCGCCGCGCAGGCGTCGAACTCCGCCCGCGAGCAGCCGTTGGTCAGGTGCTTCGTGTCCGACTGGATGCCGTAGAGCAGCCCGGTCGCCAGCTCCGGCGAGACCTCGAGGCCGTCCCCGCCGTTCATCGTCGCGCCGAGTTCGTCGAGATACTCGACGATGATGGTCGAGGCGGCGCCGTACCCCGTCCGGACGTCGGTGAACTCCGTCCCCGCGCCGTTGCCGGGATGGTGGTCGATCACCGCGATCGGTTCGACGGTCTGGGAGCCCGCGAACCCGCGAGGCGTGTTGTGATCGACGAGGACGACGGCGTCGGCGGCCAGTTCCGAACTCGCCTCGATGGCCTCGAGGTCCAGATCGAGGACGGTCCGAAACGCTCGGTTCTCCTGGTGGCGGATCTCGCCGGCGTACTGCAGCGTCGCCTCGGTGTCGACGGTCTCGGCGATCCGGGCGACGCCCATCGCACAGGACATCGCGTCGGGGTCCGGATTCGGGTGCATCACCACCGCGACGTGGTCGTACTCCCCCAGCAGCCGCTGGAAGCGAACGCCCGGCGGCCGCCGGAACCAGCTGACGACCCACCAGCCGCCGACGGCGACCGCGACGGTCGCCACCACGAACAGCGAGAGCATCAGCGGCTCGAGGGACTCGAGGAACTCGCGGACCGGCCCGACCAGCGCCGTACCCGACCGGCGGAACGTGCCGCTGGTCGAGCCGTTCCGAACGATCATACGTCACCATTAAATCGAATCGACAAGAAATTTCCCCCTCTAACGACCGACTCGGACGGTCTCGAGGCGGGTTTCCGGTCGACTCCCTCGAACTGCCGGCAGTCGGCCCGCCTTCGCGTTCCGCAGAGCGCAGTGCGACCGCTCTCGAGCGGCTCAGATCCCTCGCTCGCCGTCCCGGTAGGCCTCGATCGCGTCCCGATACCCCTCGCGGTAGGTCGGATACGCGAACTCGTAGCCCAGATCGCGCAGTTTCTCGTTGGCACAGCGCTTGCTCGTCAGGATGCGCCGCTTGCCGGCCTCGGAGACGTCGTCGTCGGCCAGTCGCTCCGCCTTCGTCTGTTTGGGCGGCTGCTCGACCTCGCACCGCTCGGCCAGCCAGTCCGCGAACTCCCACTTGTGGGCGGGTTCGTCGTCGACAACCTGAACGACTTCCCCGCGCGCGAGGTCCTCCTCGAGCAGATAGCGGACGGCCCCCGCGGCGTCGTCGCGGTGGACCATGTTCAGGTAGCCCTCGGTGACGGGCCCCTCGAGATAGCGCTCGAGGCGGTAGCGGCCGGGGCCGTAGAGGCCGGCGTAGCGCGCGACGGTGCCCTCGAAGCCGTACTCGGCGGGCGACTCGCGGGCGATCCGTTCGGCCTCGGCGAGCACCTCGGTCTTCTCGGTGGTGGGCTCGATCGGCGTCGCCTCGTCGACCCAGTCGCCGTCGTGGTCGCCGTGGACGCCCGTCGAGGAGGTGTAGACCAGTCGCTCGGGCCCGTTCTCGCGCTCGCCGAACTGCTCGACGGCCGTCCGGAGCCCCTCGACGTAGACCTCGCGGGCCGCCTCCGCCCCGCGGCCGCCGCTGCTGGCCGCGAAGACGATGGCGTCGACGTCCGGAACGGCCGCGAGTCCCTCGCGGTCGGTGACGTCGGCCTGCACGGCCTCGAAGCCGGCATCTTCGATCGCCTCAACCCCCTCGTCCGATCGGCGCACGCCGATCGCCTCGTGGCCGCGGTCGGTCAGTTGGCGGCCCAACTCGAGGCCGACGTGCCCACAGCCCAGAATTGCAATGTTCATACGTCGACTCGCGGGTGAGCGACCATAATATCACTGCTCGAGGAGACGTTTATCGGATTCTTCACGGCGTAGCGAACGGAGTGTGTAGCGCACGCGGGTCGCGCGTCGCAGCGATCGTCGTCGATCACCGTCGTCGATCGCTGCGTCCCGACTCAGGGCGCCCCGTCGGCGATCACGTACTGGATGTGGACGAACTCCTCGAAGGACATCGGCGCGCGCCGCTCGATCTTCTGCTGGACCTCCTTCGCGTCCATCTCGATCGCGAGCTCGCTCTCGACGGCGTCGACGTCGAGGACGGCGGTGGTCATCCCCAACAGGAGGTGGTCGCAGGCGATCTCGACCATCTCGTCGGGCTCGGGCTCGCCGTCCGCGAGCGCCTGGATCTGGGCCGCTTCGGGGAGCGTGAGATCAGGCGAGTCCCCCTCGAGGAGCGCGTTGGCGGTTTCGCGGTCGACATCTGTCTGGTCGGCGACGGCGTCGACGCCGTGCTGGGTGACGACCGCCCGGAGGTCGTCCTCGTACTCGGCGCGGAGGTCGGCGGGCGACTCCGGGGCGTTCATCCGTTGTTCGTAGAACATGCCGGGAAGAACGGGCATCGCGTTGAAAGGTATTATTATCGAGCCCGCCGGCAGCCTGCCGACGGATATCGGCTCGAGCCACCGCGTTCGCTGCAATTGTCCACCGGAACGTTCAACTGGGCATACTTACATGAGCGTGATATGAAAGTTGCCCTGATCGGTGTTGGTCAGGCCGGTGGCAAGGTCGCTGAACGGCTCGCCCGCTTCGACGCGGAGATGGGGTTCGGAGCCGTTCAGGGCGCGCTGGCCGTCAACTCCGCCGAACCGGACCTCCAGTCCCTCGAGTACGTCGACACGCAGTTGATCGGCGCCGACCGCGTCAACGGCCACGGCGTCGGCGGCGACAACGAACTCGGGACCGAGATCATGCAGGCGGACATCCAGCAGGTGCTGGACTCGATCGACGGCCGCGTCACCTCCAAAGCGGAGGGAATCTTCGTCGTCGCCGGCCTCGGCGGCGGCACCGGTAGCGGCGGCGCGCCGGTCGTCGTCCACCACCTCCAGCAGATCTACGACGTCCCCGTCTACGCGCTCGGGGTCCTCCCGGGACGCAACGAGGGCGCGCTCTATCAGGCCAACGCGGGTCGGTCGCTGAAGACGATCGTCCGCGAGGCCGACGCGACGCTGCTGGTCGACAACGACGCCTGGCACGAACAGGGCGAGAGCGTCGAGAGCGCCTTCGAGACGATCAACGAGCGGATCGCCAAGCGAGTCGGCCTGCTCTTCGCCTCCGGCGAGGCCGTCGAAGGTGTGGGTGAGAGCGTGGTCGACTCGAGCGAGGTCATCAACACGCTTCGAGCGGGCGGGATCGCCGCCCTGGGGTACGCCACCGAGGTCGCCAGCGAGGACAGCGCCGAGAACGTCAACACGGCCATGAGCGTCTCGCGACAGGCGCTGCTGACGGGCACCAGCCTCCCGGACGCGACGACGGCCGACTCGGCCCTGCTGGTCATCGCCGGCGAACCCGATCGCATCCCGCGCAAGGGCGTCGAACGCGCCCGCCGCTGGCTCGAGGACGAGACCGGCAGCATGCAGGTCCGGGGCGGGGACTTCCCGCTCGAGAGCGAGCGACTGGGCGCGCTCGTCCTGTTGGGCGGTGCGGAACGCTCCGATCGCATTGGTGAGTTCGTGGAGCGCGCACGCGAGGCCAACAAGGCCCAGGAGCGCGAGGAGGAGAAGACCGATCCGGCCGAACAGTTCGCCGACGACCGGCTCGAGGACCTCTTTTAGCTCTCGGAGCCGACGACCGTTCGGACGGGCGCTCTCTTCGGATTCGAGACCGGTCGCGGGCGCCACTCGTCCGGGCCCGTCGCCGATCGACGGGACGACCCGCCAGCGAGACGACGCACGACGGGCGGTGTCATTTATAAGTATTCTCGGAACCCATGACACAGTCCATCACAGTACGAGGGCGCCCCTGGCAACGGTTTTCAGGGGGTTGTGGACCGGTAGGTTTAAATTGAAGGCGCCAATAGGTACGGCTACCAGAACGCCACCGGGGCGCGTATCGCTCGACGATCGATGACAGGAAATCTTATTCACCGAGGTTTCGCAGATCGTGAGCAGATGCTGTGTACAGCCGCTCGTTTTCGTTCGACGGCACCCGTCCGACCGACGGGCGTCCCCGTCTGTGAAACGAGCGAACATCCCCGGTGCGGGTATGGCACAGAGGTTTGAATAACACATGGTAGACGAATCAAAGAACATCGAACTGACGGAAGACGACCTCGAAAACAAATCGAAAGGGCAGCTCATCAAGATGGCTGGTCAACTGCGGGACCGGCGAAACGAGCTGAACCAGATGGCCTCCGAGCGAGCCTCCAAGCGCGACGACCTCAACGCGAAGACACGCGAGAAGGTCGACGAGGCACAGGAGCACCGCGAGAAACGCGACGAGCTCAACGAGCAGGTCCAAGAACACAAGGAGAGCCGCAACGAGCTCAACGCCGAGGCCAACGAGCTGTTCGACAAGGTCGAGAAGCTCAAGTCCGACATGGAGCTCGACGAGGGCAAGGACTTAGAAGAGCTCGAGGAGGAGATCGAGGAACTCGAGTTCAAGCAGCAGACCGAGGTCCTCTCGAGCGAGGAGGAGAAGGAGCTCATCGAGAAGATCGAGTCCAAGCGCGAGGAGTACGAGGATCGAAAGGGGAAACTCGAGCAGAACGAGGATCTCGAGGAGCTCGTCGAGGAAGCCGAGGAAGTGCGATCGGAAGCCTCCCAGCACCACCAGAAGGTGACGGAGCTCGCTGACAAGGCCCAGGAGCACCACAACCAGATGATCGAGGCCTATCGGGAGGCCGACGACATCCGCGACGAGGCCGACGAGATGCACGAGAAGTTCGTCGAGGCCCAGGAGGCCGCCGACCAGCACCACGAGGACTTCGTCCGCGTCCAGAAGCGCCTGCGCGAACTGGACAAGAAAGAGGAGAAGGAGCGCAAGTCCGAGCGCGACAAGAAGAAAGAAGAGGCCAAGGAAGAGGCCGAGGAGATCTATCAGAAGTTCAAGGAGGGCGAGACGCTCGACACCGAGGACCTGATGAAGCTCCAGAAGACCGGTCTGCTCTAGGTCGGTCTCGTCTACCGGCGGTTCGGTTTTCTCTCTTTGCTGCGGTTTCGACGCCGACGTCTCGAGACGAGAGTCCGACCAGCGCGCGCTCGAGACCGGTGCCGTGAGTCGTCGATCGGAGACCGAGCCGCTGCCTCAGGACCTCTCGTGCTCGAGATCGACCGCGTTCAGCTCGTTCACTTCGGTCGCAAGGACATTCTCAGGGCGTGTAAGCAGGGTGAGCTATTTTAGTGCCGGCCGGGGTCGAGTGTAGACGAGCGCGTAATGGATACGGAAACGAATCGAGTAGCCGAGCGACCGACCGGTCGCGACACCACCACTGGGTTCGGCGGCGGACTCGATCGCCGCGGAACGGAGTACAGGAGTCGAGACGATCCGGGAGCGGCGGTCGTCGATGGCGTTCGGAGGACGGTCGCCGCGGACGGTGATCGTTCCGCGCGAAGCTATACGGGTCTCGGGGCCGTCGTCGAGACCGTCGCTGCGTCCGCCCGCGATTCGGTGGCGCCCCCGCAGTCGCGTCCGGATCGATTCGTCGAGACCGACCACGAACGGCGGGTATTCGGTCCCTACTAGTGCGCCCGTGGAATCGACCGACCGATAGCAGACACCGATTCGAGTTAGTGAGCCTATACCGATGACAGCTGATCACAATTCTTCGAGCATGGATCGACACGACGACGATGCGGGCGTCCTGATACCCGGTATCGATGCGCCGAGTACCGTCGCCTGTCTCCGTTCGCTGCGACCGCGCGGCATCCGTACGATCGTCGGCTCCGAGTCGTCGACGACCCCGGCGGCCCGATCGACGTACTGTGACGAGTTCGTCGAACTGCCGGATCCGACCGACGATCTGTCCGCCTACGGCGACGCGTTGCTCGAGGTCGCCAAGCGATCGGACGTTCGGACGATTATCCCGGTCCGCGAGGAGGACGTCTACGCCCTCGCCGATCGCAAGGCGGCGTTCGCCGACGTGGTCGACACGAACTGGCCCGACTTCGAAACGCTCCGACGGGTTCAGGATCGCGTCGAACTCTTCGCCGCCGCCGACGCGGCCGACGTGGCGGTCCCGGAGACCGCGCTGTTAGACCAGTGGACCGACTGGGACCAGGAAACGATCGTGAAGCCCCGATACACGGTCGCCGCACCCGCCTATCTCGATCCGGGCGCCGACGAGATCGAGATCGGCTCGACGGAGTACCAGCAGCCGGGCACGCCGCCGGACCTCCAGACCGTCGTCGAGCGCCGCGGCCACGTCCCGCTGGTCCAGGAACGGATCCCCGACTCCCGCGAGTTCGGCTTCTTCGCCCTCTACGACCGCGGCGATCCGGTGGCCACCTTCCAGCACTGCCAGCGCCGCGGCTGGGAGTACTGCGGCGGCCCCAGCGCCTACCGCGAGTCGGTGTACGATCCGGACCTCGAGGCGGCCGGCCGGGCGCTGCTGGACGAACTCGAGTGGCACGGCCTCGCGATGGTCGAGTTCCTCCGCGATCCCGACGACGAGGAGTACAAGCTCATGGAGATCAACCCTCGCTTCTGGTCGTCGCTGCCGTTTTCCGTCCGCGCGGGCGCGGACTTTCCCCGCTACTACTGGCAGCAGGCGATCGGCGACCCGATCGCGTCCGACGACACCTACGAGGTCGGGATCGGCGGCCACCTGCTCCGTGGGGAGCTCAGCTACCTCCACAGCGTGGCGACCAAGGAGTACCCGATGGTCGAACGCCCGTCGCTCGCGGGCGCGGTGCGCGACGTCGCGACGTCGCTCGTCAGTCAGCCGCGGTTCGACTACGCGGTGGCCGACGATCCGATGCCGTTCGTCCGCGACGGCATCAACCTGGTCGAAGCGTACCGCGAGAGTCGATCATCGTCGGATTCGGCCGACGACTCGAGCGAGGCCGACGACCGCGATCCGACGGACGTACCGCCACAATCGACGCGTTCGCACGGGGCGTCGCCGTCGCAGACGTCCCAGGGACTCGACGACTGAATCGGTACGTCGCTCGCAACTCACGGGACCGTGAGGCGATAGGTCGCCGGAATCGCCAACGCTTACCGGGTACCGTACGGAGATGGTCGTATGAGACGAGGTGTCTGCTATGGTCGATAGCGAACGGATCGAGCGACTGCTGATCGTCGTCGCCGGCGTCGTCGCCTTCGCCGCGGCCGGGTTCGCCCTGTTCGTCGTCTATCCAGACTCGTTAGCAGAGCTACTCGGCGTGCTCGTCGCGCTCGCGGTCGCGGCGCTCGGCGTTCGCTTCTCGAGCAATATCGCCGCGTCGCTGTACCCCGACTACGACGTCGCCGAGGTCGCCGTCGAGGGCCCCATCACGCGCGACGGTGGCGGGGGATCGCTGCCCTCGAGTCCGCGGGGAACGCCGGCCGACGACATCGTCGACCAGATCGACCGGGCCGACGAGGACGACAGCGTCGACGCGCTCCTGGTGAAACTCAATACGCCCGGCGGCGAGGTCGTCCCCAGCGACGACATCCGGCTGGCGGCCGAACGGTTCGACGGGCCGACGATCGCCTACGCGACCGACGTCTGCGCCAGCGGCGGCTACTGGATCGCCAGCGGCTGCGACGAACTCTGGGCCCGCGAGGGCTCGATCGTCGGTTCGATCGGCGTCATCGGCTCCCGGGTCAACGCCAGCGATCTCGCCGAGAAGGTCGGTCTCTCCTACGAGCGCTTCGCCGCCGGCGACTACAAGGACGCCGGCACCCCGCTGAAGGAGATGGACGAGGACGAGCGCGCGTACCTGCAGGGGCTGATCGACGACTACTACGACACGTTCGTCGAGCGGGTCAGCGACGGCCGCGACCTCGATTCGGAGTTCGTCCGCGACACCGAGGCGCGGATCTACCTCGGCGAGCAGGCCCGCGAACTGGAGCTCGTCGATCGCCTCGGCACCCGCCGGGAGATCGAGGACGAACTGGCCGACCGCCTCGAGCGCGACGAGATCAGCGTCGAGGAGTTCGAGCCCGAGCGGCCGCTGATGGCCCGCGTCGGCGCCGGCGCACAGCGAGTAGCCTACGCCTTCGGAGCCGGCATCTCGGGGCTCGCCGGGGACCGGGAGTTCCGCCTGCGGACCTGATCGAACGCTCGCGGGCCGTTCTCGCCGATCGCTCGGCATCCCGATCGCGTCGAACGAGTAAGTGGTTTTATCGTCACACGGAATGCATCGCCTACCGTGACAACGCTGGTCGTCTGTCTCGACCGGACCGACGACGTCGGTCGCAAGACCGGGCTGCACTCTCCAGTCGTCGGCTGGGAGGCGGTTCGTGCGCTCGTGACCGACGTCGGACTGGCGGATCCGGAGGATTCGGGGGTCAACTCCCTGCTCGAGACGTTGCGCGTCGCCCAGAACCTCCGCGACGAGAACGAGGAGGTCGTCGTCGCGGTCGTCTCGGGCGACCGAGAGTCGATGGTCTCGGCGGACAGAGCCGTCGCGACGCAACTGGACGAACTCGTCGCCGAGTACGATCCCGACTCCGCGGTCGTCGTCATCGACAGCGCGGAGGACGAGCGACTGGTCCCTATCGTCGAGAGCCGCGTCCGGGTCGATTCGGTCGACCGCGTCGTCGTCCGACAGGCCCGGGACATCGAGTCGACCTACTACCTGCTCAAGCAGTTCCTCGCCGACGAGGAACTGCGCCAGACCGTTCTCGTCCCGATCGGGCTGACGCTGCTGGTCTTCCCGATGCTCGCGAGTTTCGTCGGGCCTGCGGAGGGCGCCGCCGCGATCACGACCGTCATCGGCGTCTTCCTGCTCTATAAGGGGTTCAATATCGACGAGCTGGTGACCGGTCTCATCCATCAGGTGCGCGAATCGCTGTACTCCGGACAGGTCTCGGTCGTCACCTACGTCGTCGCCGCGGGGCTGACCCTCGTCGGCCTCTTCGCCGGCGCCCTGGGTGTTTCGGCGCTCGAGGACACCCCCGGCGTCGTGGTGCCGACGATGCAGTTCGCTTTCGACAGCGTCCCCTGGCTCGCGATGGCCGCGCTGACGGCCAGCGCCGGCCGCCTGCTCGACGAGGCCATCGGAGACGGACCGATCCGCAGTTCGTATCTCAATCTCCCCTTTATCGTTATCGCCGTCGGGCTGGTCGTCCGGGGCTTCTCGGCGTATTTCCTCGAGCAACAGCGCGTGATCGACCCGTTCGTGGTGCCGGCCTACGAGTTCGGCGTTATTTCGAACGAGCAGTTCGTGGTGTCGGCCGGCGAACGGCTCGCGCTGTTCGTCGTGACCGGGATCGTGGTCAGTCTCGTCGGCGCCCACGTCGCGTCGTACTTCAGCACCAGTCGAGAGGAGGGAGAACTCGCCGACGGCGGCCCCGAGACGCCGGCGGCGGGCGAGAGGGCGTCGGAGCCGTCCACGGGCGCCGAGTCGACGTCCGAACTCACCGACGGCGGGCCGCCGACGTCCCGAACGGACGCGACTGACGACGCTGCCGACGCCGATTCGTCCTCGAGTACCGACGCCGATTCGAGCGAGTGAGCCGTCGGCAGTCGGACTCGTCACCCATATACTCCTCTGGAGCAACGGTCACCCATGAGCGACGCAGACGGGACGTGGGTGAGCCTCTTCTCGGGCGGCAAGGACTCCTCGTGGGCGCTGTACCGGGCCCTCGAGTCGGGACGCGACGTCTCTCACCTCGTGACGGTCCACCCGACGGGCGACTCGTATATGTACCACGTGCCCGCGACGGAGCTGGCGGTGCTGGCCGCCGAGAGCATCGGGGTTCCGCTGATCGACGTCGAACCCGACGACTTCGAGGCCGCTGCCGCCGCGGACTCCGGCGTACAGGGCGACGACGAACTCGAGCCCCTCGAGGCCGCCCTGGCCGCCCTCGACGCGGACCTCGAGGGCGGCATCGCCGGCGTCACCGCGGGCGCCGTCGAGAGCGAGTACCAGACGAGCCGCATTCAGGGGATGTGCGACCGACTGGGCTGTGAGCTGTTCGCCCCGCTCTGGCAGGAAGACCCCCGAGAGCTCGCCGACGCGATGCTCGAGGCCGGCTTCGAAATCAAGATCATCCAGGTCGCCGCCGGCGGTCTCGACGAGTCGTGGCTCGGCCGGACGCTCGACGAGGACGCGCTCGAGGAACTCGAGGCGCTCAACGAGGAGTACGGCGTCCACATCCTCGGGGAGGGCGGCGAGTTCGAGACGTTGGTCGTCGACGGGCCTCACATGGATCGGCGGATCGATCTCGAGTACGAGCGAGAGTGGGAGGGGACGCGCGGACGGTTGCGGATTACGGATGCAGAGCTAGTGTAAGTACTGCGAGAACGCGAACGGGCGTGTAGCGCCCGTGAGCGAGCGAAGCGAGTGAGCGGCTTTTTGGTCCAGATTTTTGCTCGAGCGGTCAGCCGAAGGCTGATCCGAGAGGAAAAGGTGGGCCTCGAGATCACGAAACTCGAGACGTTGCTGACGCTGGCCGACCGGATGGACCTGCCCGCCGAGGTCGTCGACCCGCTCGAGCAGACGAAAGCCGAGGCGGAAAACGGGCTCGAGAGCGTCCGGACGTTGACGGCCTGAGTCGCCGCACGGACTCACCTGCGGGACGTCAGACCGGTAGAGAGGGAGCGATCGATATACCTGATTCTCGAAAAGTCGGCATCGGTATCCGATCGCGTATCATTCTCCCGAACGGCCGAACCGTCGATCCAGCCGTGAGGGCGGCGATACGGGCGTTCGGTACTGACGGTAACTCATTGCCAGAACAATTTTATGGTTATACTGACTTTCACGAAGAGAATGCAATCGAGACGAGACGTACTTCGAACGGCGGCCGGGGGGACGAGCGTCGGGTTGCTGGCTGCGCTCGCCGGCTGTAGCGACGAGACCAGTGCGGACGGGGAGAACGGGAACGATGACGATGACGACGACGGTGAAAACGGCGGTGAGACCGTCGACGAGGCCGGCGCGCTCGAGTACACCGATTGGGCCTACGACCCCGACGAATTGTCTCGGGACTCGATCGTTGCCATGGAGATGGACATCAGCGCGCTCCTCGAGGCGAAGCCGTCGTACGCGGAGGAGTTCCGTTCGGACCTGACGGAGCGCTACCACGAGAGCCTCGAAGCCGAGGAGATCGACGCCGTCGTCAGCGCGGGTGACGCCGAGATTCTCGCCGGTTCGTTCGATCCCGGAGCGATCATCGACGAAATGTCGGTCTCCGAGGCGGAGGGCTACGAAGGGTTCGACCTCTACGATGACGAGGAGTCGTCCGTTACCGTCGCGACCGACGGAGACTATCTCATCAGATCGGAGCCGAGCCCCTACCAGTCGTTCGACGCCCACGAGGAGATCGAGCTCCTGATCGATACCAACGCCGGAGACGCGGCTCGACTCGCCGACGAGAGCGATTTCTTCGCGCAGCTCTCCGGGGGGAACGCCGACGGTGACATGGAGTTCGTCCACGTACAGACCGAGTCGGTCACCGAAAGCGCGTCCGACGACGCGGTCGTCGCGAGACGCGAGACGGCAACCATCGAGAGCGCAGAGACGACCATCGAGCAACGCGATCTGTACAAGAGCGAAGCCGGGATCGACCTCGACGAAATCGAATCGCGGTATCAGTCGGCGGACCTCGAGCTGGACGACATCTCCCAGGACGGTCGAACCGTGACGATCGTATTTCAGGTGTCGACCGACGAGTATCTGAGCACCGAGGGCTAACGCGCTCGGTCCGACCCAGTCTCAACTCGAGAGTGGGCGTTCTCGTCGTGAATCGATGCGATCCGTTCTGTTCGTCCGGTAGTACTCGTTCGCTCCGAGACGACCCGCCGGCACTCGAGCACCGTCTATTCGCAGTCACTTCCGCGGTCGGCCGGCGAGCCGTGGACCTCGAGGACGGCCGCGCGGTCGTCGGCGTCCGTATTCGTCCACCAGGCGAGCCGATCGATCTCGAGGGCGGAGTACGACGACTCGAGGGCCAGCCACTCGCCCGACGCGATCGTCCGGCGATCGCTCGCGGTGTCCAGCGGCGACGACTCGAGGTCGTCTGCGACGGCGTCGAGCAACCGGACGACGGCCGGATCCGCCCTGATCGTCTCGACGCCAGCGAGCTGGCGCAGGTACTGAAACGTCGAGGGGCCGACGCCGGCGATCTCGCCGATGGGATCCTCGTCGTAGCGGTAGTGGTCGGCCGTTTCCGCCCACGCGACCAGCGCGCCCAGATCCTCGCTCTCCGGACGGCCCGCGAGCACGGCGGCGGCCTCGAGCAGAACGTGTCGTTTGCGCTTGGCGCCGACGGCCGCGACGAGGGCGTCGTCCTCGAGGTCGACGGCGGCGAGATCGGCCAGCGACTCGATCCGGTCGGTCGCGACGAACGCCTCGCGGAACCGCTCGACGATCGGTTTGACACCGCCGAGAAAGCGCTGGCCGGTCGTCGACGCGGCCGCTTCGGCGAGCAATAGCCGCGGATCGTCGCCGGTCCAGCGGCGGCGCTCGCGGAAGGCGGCCGCGAGTTCCGCGCAGGGAACGCCCTCGGCGTACCAGTAGAGAACCGACTGGACCGCCCGTGACATGTGCGTTGTCGGCACACATCACACGGGTGACTGATAGCTGTATCGACTAGTTCAGTTCGAAAACCGATGTACGCTCGTCCGGCCCCACCGGACGACACCGCCGTGCGACGCAGGCGAGCGACTCTCTGTCACTCCGTGGGGCCGTTCGTAATCGTCGTGTGGGCGCCGATGAGCGCACCCGCGAGATCCAGTTCCTCGAGATGCGTTCCCTCGTCGATGATCGATCGGCGGATGTCGGCGTCCCGGACCGTCGCGTCGGGGAAGATCACGGCGTGGTCGAGATCGGTGTTCTCGAGGGTGACGTCGCCCATGACGTGGACGTTGTCGCCGATCGAGGCGTTCTCGAGGGTCGCCGAGTCGGCGACCAGCGAGTCGCCGTCGAGGTGCCAGCCGACGGCGTCGAGATAGCTCTCGGGGGTGCCGATGTCGAACCAGGCGCCGTCGAAGGTGTAGGCGTAGGTCGCCTCGTGGTTCTGGAGCCACTGGATGAACCAGCCCGGCTCGTCGGGGTTGTTCCCCTCCTCGAGGTACGTGGGAAACAGGGACAGCGAGTCCTGCGGGAACGCGTAACAGGCGATCGAGACCAGTGTGCTGTTGGGATCGTCCGGTTTCTCCTGGAAGTCGACGACCCGGTCGTCCTCGAGTTCGACCAGGCCGTAAGATGTGGCCTTTTCGCGGGAGCCGACGTCGTAGGCGGCAAGCGTCGGCGCGCCGTGGTCCTCGAAGTAGTCCACGAAGTCAGCGACGTCGAAGCTGATCAGATTGTCGCCGGCGATAACCAGCAGATCGTCGTCGACGTTCTCGCGGTCGATCAACTGCGCGAGCGCGCCGACGACGCCGAACTTGTCGTCCTCCTCGGTCGTGTCCTCGACCGATAGCCGCGGTTTCTCGAACTCGCTGTCGGCGAGGTGGGCCTCGAAGTCGGGTGCGAACCGCTCGTTGGTGCTGACGAAGACCTCGTCGATTCGGTCGTCAGCCTCGAGTTCGGCGAAGATGCGATCGATGACGGTGGAGTCGCCGATCGGGAGGAACATCTTGGGCCGGTGTTTCGTGATCGGCCACATACGAGTCGCGTACCCGCCGGCGAGGACGACGGCTTTCATGGCTCGTCATTCATCTGCCTATGATAAGTGGTTTACCCTTTCAGGGATCGCGTCGCCGTCGTCGGATTCCGGAGTCGGGCGCGACCGAGGTCGACGGTGTGACGACCGATAGGCTAACGGTCGGACGGGCGTTTGTCGGACGTATGCGCGAGGCCGACGAAACGACGCGACAGCGACTCGCCGACGCCCTCCGAGACGAGCCCGCGACGCCCAGCGAACTCGCGGTCCGACTCGATCTGACGCCGGAATCGGTGGTTCGCCACGCCGAACACGTCTCCCGATCGATCGACGGGAACGACGCGGACGAACAGCTACTCGTCGCGCCGCCGGCGTGTCGAGACTGCGGCTTCGACGACTTCGACGACCTGCTGAACCTCCCCTCACGGTGTCCCAGTTGCAAGAGCGAGTCCGTCACCGAACCGACCCTGACGATCGGGTGATCGGGACGGTCTCGAAACGGTGATAGTCGTCCCAGATGAGACAGCTGAGTCGGATTCGATACTAATATTTACTGCGCCCCCGAGAAATCGGTACATACCCTCGAGCGAACGGACGGTCGATCCGCTGTCCCATCGGCGCCTACCCCGCTCTCGTCTCTCCAGCGCAGGCGTCCGTCCGTTTCGAGAGGCCAATGGAGGTTACGAATGACTGCCACACCCCACTCCGAGTCCGACTGTGTCGACTTCGTGCTGGCGGTCCTCGACGAACTCGAGGGCTGCGACGCGTCAGCCGAAACGGTCGACGACGCGTTCGGACTGCTGGCCGCTCAGCGCCGCCGACTGCTGCTGTCGGTCATGCGAACCTACGGCGAGTCGCTGACGCTGCCCGACGCCGCCGAGGAGGTCGCCGTCCGGGAAACCGGCTGCCAGGTCCCGAACATCTCCGCCGAGCGCGTCCACGAAATCTATCTCTCGCTGTATCACGACCACCTGCCACGACTGGTCGACGCCGGCCTGCTCGAGTACGATCAGGAGCGCGACCTCGTCGTCCCGATCGCCCTCGAGTAGCGGCGGCGCACCCGAACTCCCGGAGAGACCCGAACTGGCCTAGATTTTGACGTTAGAACTCGAGGAGAGGTCGTCATCGTCGTCGACCGGTCCCGCACCGACGTACTCGTAGTCGTCATCGGTCAGGTAGACCGTACCGTCGTGGACCGTCACCTCGAGATCGGTGAGGTAGGCGCCCTCGCAGGGGCCGTACGTACACTCCCCGGAGCCGGCGTCGAAGTAGGCGCCGTGGTTGGCACAGACGAGTTCCCCGTTTCGCATCGAAGCGCCGGAGCCCTTGTCGATCTTGATGTGGGTGAGATGTTGGCAGTAGTTCAGCCAGCAGGCGAGTCGATCCTCGTCGGTCTCGCCGTCAATCCCGTCGCCGCCGGTCCCGTTCTCGGTGGCAACGAGAATCGCCTCCTGTTCGCCGTCGGAGCCGTCGGTCACGCGAAAGAGCACCGTCGACTCTGCCGGCACGTCCTCGAGCGCGGTGATCCGTTGGGACGCGTCCATCGCCCGCTCGGTTACGGGTCCGCCGTGGTGAACGTTTCGATCGCCCGAACGTCTGACGCAGATTTAACATCCCGAGCGCCAAACGACGGCTATGGACTCCCTTCTCATCTACGGCTCCTACGGCTACACCGGCCGACTGATCGCTCGCGAAGCCGTCTCTCGAGGAGGGTCCCCGGTCGTCGCCGGTCGCAACGGTCGCGCCGTCTCCCGACAAGCGGACGAACTCGGTGTCGAAGGGCGAACCTTCGACCTGAGCGACGCCGCGGACGTCGCCGCCCACCTCCGATCGTTCGACGCCGTGTTGAACTGCGCCGGGCCGTTCGTGAACACGGTCGACCCGCTCGTCGACGCCTGCCTCGAGACGGACACCGACTACCTCGACATCAGCGGCGAGTTCCAGGCGTTCGAACGGCTCCGCCGACGGGACGAAGCGGCCCGCGCGGCGGGGATCACGCTCCTGCCGGGCGTCGGCTTCGACGTCGTCCCCACCGACTGTCTGGCAGCGTTTCTCCACGCACAACTGCCGGACGCGACCGCCCTTTCGCTTGCGATCAAGGGCGGCGGCGGGCTCTCGCGGGGCACCGCCCGAACGCTCGTCGAACACATCGGCGACGACGGTGTGATCCGGCGAAACGGCCGGCTCATCAAGGTCCCGATGGCCTACCGGAGCCGCGAGATCGACTTCGGCGACGGCCCCGAACACGCCGTCACGATCCCGTGGGGCGACGTCGTCACCGCCGCCCACAGCACGGGCATCGACTCGATCGAAGTCTACGCGGCCGCGCCGTCGTGGGCGACCCGCGCGCTCTCGGCCGTCGACTCGCTGGGCTGGCTGCTCGAGCGCCGGCCGGTCGAAACGGTACTCAAGCGCCTCGTCGACGCTCGAGTCGACGGTCCCGACGACGCGGCCCGCTCGACCGGCGCCGCGACCGTCTGGGGCGAGGCCGTCGACGAGACGACCGGGCGTCGCGCCAGTGCCCGACTTCGGACCCCGAACCCCTACGCGCTGACGGCCGAGGCCGCGGTGAGCGCCGCCGAACGCGTCATCGGCTGGGGCGAGCGGGGCCGGAGCGGCCGCGGTCGCCTGCCGGCCGGCTTCCAGACGCCCTCCTCGGCGTTCGATTCCGAGTTCGTCCTCGAGTTGTCAGGAACCGACCGCGAACTCCTCGAGGCGCCGGCCGAGTCGGACGACCCCGAACGGGCGGCTCTCGAGTCCGACTGACGGTCAGTCCTCGCTCGGCGCGCTGCCGCGCTCGTCCATCATCGTCCGCGTCCGTTCGACCCAGCCGCCCCGATAGTAGCCGACGGCGACGTAGATCATCGCCCAGACGTAGAAGACGACGATCGAGGCGTACACCGCCGACATTCCGTAGTCGAGGTAGATCCCGCCGACGGCCGAGACGCCGAGCATGCCGACGGCCATCCCCGAGACGCGAGCGACAAAGGGCGTCCGCGTGTCGCTGCCGCTGGTGAGCGCGCCCGAGAGCACGACGTAGAGGATCGTCACCGGCGCCGCGAGGGCGTACGCGCGAGCGAAGCCGGCCGCGTAGCCGATCGTCGACGGATCGTCGGTGAAGAGGCCGACGATCCTCTCGGCGCCGACGAATATCACGCCGCCGAGCGAGCCGACGGTCAGGAGTCCGAGCAGGGCCGCGGCCCAGCCGTTGTACCGCGCCCCCGCGGGATCGCCGTCGCCGAGCGTCTGTCCGACGACGATGCTCGTCCCGGTCCGGTACCCCCGCGAGATCGGGCTGGTCAGTTGCTGATAGACTCGCCGCCCGATCTGGTAGGCTGCGTTGACGTCCGTCCCGAAGACCAGCAGGATCGAATTAAAGGGGAACTCGAGGACGGTCGTCACCAGCCCCTCCGCGATCCGCGGGGCGCTGATCGCGAGCAGTTGCTTCGTGACCGTCCACTGGCGAGGGCGGACGAAGCCGGCCGGCGTCCACGGACCGCGGATCGCGGCGACGAGCGCGAGCGCGGAGAAGACGTTGCCGAAGGCGGTCGCGATGCCGACGCCGAGGATGTGGAGCCGCGGCGCGGGCCCCAACCCCAACCCGAGAACGAGCGTCCCGACGATGTTGAGGCCGTTCGAGACGACGTTGAGGTACATCGGCGTCCGCGTGTCGCCGGCCCCCTGCATCGACCGCGCGGCGACCAGCGCGACGTGGCGGGCTGGGCTGGTCGCGAAGATGATCGCGAGGTAGAGCCCGCCCATGCGGGCCACCGCCGACTCGGCGCCGAGCACGCCGATCGCTCGCTCTCCGAAGAGAACGCCGAACAGCACGAACGGGAGCCCGGCGACCGCGCCGAGCAGTATCGCCTGCGTGATCGCCTCGTCCCGGTTGCCCGTCGCGCCGCTGCCCGTGTCCTGACTCAAGAGGGCGATAACGCCGCTTCCCAGGCCCAGCCCGATCCGTAGCGGCAACCGCGCATACAGGTCCGCCAGCCCGACGGCCGCGACCGCCGCGGGCGAGAACAGTCCGGTGACGACGACGTCCGTCGTTCGCATCATCGTCCGGAGGAACTGCTCGATCATCACCGGCCACGAGAGATCGAACACGCGCCGCCAGACGTCGAACAGTCGCCGTCGCCCTCCGGAGAGCACGATTCTGAATTCGGGGCGTCCGGTGCTTGAACTTGTTGCAATCGGCACTCGAGGGAACGTCCGCTCGCTCGAGACGGCGCGACGACGGTGCGGTTCGCGACACGCTTATCAGCTTGCTATCCGAAGTGATGACTGAAAAATGAGCGAGTGGATCGCCCGGAACATCGCGCTCTCGTTCGTGTTCTGGGCGATTGTCGCCTTCGTTCTCATCGGCGGCCTCGAGGTCCTCGTCTTCGATCGGTTCGAACCGCTCGAGTACGTCGGTTCCACGATCGGACTCGGGATCGGATTCACGGTCGGGATGCCGCCGGTTCCGCTGCGGACCGCGGATACGTGAGGCAGTCGCGATCGCCTCGCGGAGCTATCTCGACGAGTAACAGGCCTGCTCGACGCGTTCGTCGTACAGCCGCGAGAGTCGCTCCGTAACAGGTCCGCCGCCGATCTCCCGGTCGTCCAGCGTCGCGATCGGTCGCAGCTCCCAGGTCCGGTTCGTCAGAAACGCCTCGTCGGCCCCGCGGACGTCTGTAAGATCGTACCGCCCCTCTCGAGTCGGAATTCCCTCCTCGGCAGCCAGTTCGAGGACGATCTCGCGGGTGATTCCCGGTAGCACGTCTCCGTCGGTCGTCGGCGTGTGGAGGGTGCCGTCGCGGACGAAAAACAGGTTGCTCGTCGCGCCCTCCGCGACCGACCCCTCGAGGTCGCGCATGAGCGCCTCGTCGGCCGCCGTTCCGTCCTCGGTCTCGGTGCCGGCCCCACTCTCGCCCCGATGCAGTTCCGCGCGCGCGAGGATTCCGTTCAGGTAATTGTGTGTCTTCGCCCCAGCGGGGATCGCCTCGTCGGGCACTCGGCGCGTCTCGACGGTCCGCACGGTCGCGGGCTCGTCCCAGACCGAGGTCCCCTCGAGCCCCCCGCGTGGGAGCGGTTTCGCGTAAATCACGACCGTCGGATCGACCTCGGGTCGGGGCGTCAGCTTCCCCGGCTGGACGCCGCGCGTAATCGAGAGCCGAACGTAGGCGTCCGCGAGGTCGTTCGCGGCAAGGGTCTCGTCGATCCGTCCGCGGAGATCGGTCCTGGTCAAATTATGTGCGAGCGACAGGGCGTCGCAGGTGGACTTGAGGCGCTCGAGATGGCGCTCCCACGCGAAGACCGTCCCGCCGTAGGCTCGAATGGTCTCGAAGGCGGCGTCGCCGTACCGAAAGCCTCGGTCGTCGACGCTAACGGTCGCCCCGCTCGCGGGCGCGATCTCGCCGTCGACGTGGTAGTAGCGATCACCTTCGTCAGTCATCCTGCGTCTCCTCCGTCGCCGTCGCTTCCGCGGCGAATCGACAGAAGTTCGCTATCATGCGTTTCCCGACCCGCAGCGAGATGCCGTCGTCACCGGCCGCGTCGTCGTGGCCCCGCGTCAGAATGCTCTCGGGGTGGAACTGGACGCCGACGTGGGGTTTCTCGCGGTGACGGACAGCCATCAACACGCCGCGCTCGTCGGTCGTCCGCGCCGTCTCGAGTAGCGAATCGGGCAGGTCCGCGCGGTCGACCGCCAGCGAGTGATACCGCCCGACCTGGAACGTCTCCGGCAACGCCGCGAAGATGCCGTCCCCGTCGTGCTCGACCGTCGAGGGCTTGCCGTGGACGACGTGGGGCGCGTGCACCACCGGCGCGCCGTTGGCCGCACAGAGGGCCTGATGGCCGAGACAGACGCCCAGAATCGGGTAGTCGGTCTCGGCGAACAGCGGAACCGAGATTCCCGCTTCCTCGGGCGTACCCGGCCCCGGCGAGACGACGATGCCAGTGGGATCGATCGACTCGAGATCGGCGAGACCGATCTCGTCGTTGCGCCGGACCACGACCTCGTCCGCCACCTCGCCGACGTACTGGACGAGGTTGTACGCGAACGAATCGTAGTTGTCGACCACCAACACCCTGTCGCTGCGGTCGCTCGCTGTCGCTCGCTCCCGGGTGCTACCTCCGTCACTCACGCTGCTCACCTCTGCCTTCAGCCTCGAGCGCCATTCCGGCCCGCTCGCCCAGTGCCTCGTCGACGGCCGCGATCAGCGCGCGGGCCTTGTCGAGGGTCTCGTCGTACTCGCGGTAGGGATCGGAGTCGTGGACGATCCCGGCGCCGACGCGGAGGTGGTACTCCTCGGCGTGGCGGACGAGCGTCCGGATGACGATGTTCAGCGTCGCCCGCCCGTCGAAACCGAAGATTCCGACGCTGCCCGTGTAGGGGCCCCGACGGGTCGCCTCAAGTTCGTCGATGATTTCCATCGTCCGCGGCTTCGGCGCGCCGGTGATCGTACCGCCCGGGAAGACCGCCGCGATAGCGTCGGCCAGCGACTCGTCGTCGCGCAGTCGTCCGGTCACGTTCGAGACGAGGTGCATCACCTCCGAGTAGCGGTCGATCCGCCGGTACTCGTCGACCGTCACGGAGCCGTACTCGCAGACCTTCCCGAGGTCGTTACGTTCCAGATCGACCAACATTGCGTGTTCGGCGCGTTCCTTCTCGTCGGTCAGGAGGTCCTCCTCGAGTTCTCGGTCGTCTTCGGCCGTCTCGCCGCGCGGTCGCGTGCCCGCGATGGGTTCCGTCCGGACGAAGTCGCCATTTCGTTCCAGTAATAGCTCGGGACTCGCGCTCACCAGATCGGCCGCACGAAACTCGAGGAGCCCCGAGTACGGCGCGGGGTTGACCCGTCGGAGGGCGTCGTAGGCCGCGACGGGGTGGACCGCCGCGGGGGCGACCAGCCGCTGGGAGACGTTCGCCTGAAAGGTGTCGCCGTCACGGACGTACTCCTTGACTCGACGGACGCGCTCGGCGAACGCCTCGCGGCCGCAGTCGCTCTCGAACGTCGCTTCGGACGTCGCGACTGGCGGCTCGTCGACCGCGGGATCGCCCTCGAGGGCGGCCCGCGCGAGCTCGAGCGCCCGGTCGCGGCCGCGTTCGTAGGCCGCCTCGAGCGTCTCGTCGGAGCGGCCGTCGCCGACCGCGATTCGCGGACAGGCCGTCACCCGCAGCGTCACCTCACCGTCGTCGGTCGGCGCTTCCCAGGCCGCCAGCCGGTCGTAGACGCCGATCTCGAGGCGGGGAAGCCCCCGATCGTCGACGGCCGACTCGGGAAGGGACTCGAGTTCGCGGGCGACGTCGTAGGAGAGCCAGCCGATCGCCCCGCAGGGGTAGGGGACCGAACAGTCGCCGCGAACCAGCTGGTCCTGCTCGAGGAGCCCCTCGAGGGCCGCCAGCGTCGGAGAATCCTCGTCGTCAGTTCGCGCGACCGCGTCGGGCCCGACCGTCAGCCGGTCGACGGGGTCGACGCCGAAGTAGCCCCAGCCGGGCTGGCCGCCGGTCGTCTCGAGGAAGGCGCCGCCCGCGTCGGCATCGCGCGCCCGTCGATAGGCGAGAAACGGATCGTCGACGGCGACGCGGACTTCGATTGGAATTCGAACGTCGGGTTCTCGTGACGTCGCGACGTCGGTCGTCACGTTGTCAGCCGGCGCATTATCGGTCGGTGTGGCGTCGTCACCCTCGAGCAGCTCATGGGCGGCGGCTCGAAACGACGCGAGCGAGGTAACGACGCGCGGATCGCTCATACCCCTTGGAAGGGAGCGAGCGCCTAATCCTCTTGCGGTTTCGAGAGTAGCGGAAAACGAGAGGCCGAGAGTAGCCGTCGGGAGAGTGGGAGGTCGGACAGTCGTGCGTGGGAACGAGGGCGTCGACGACTAGCGGACGTCCGCGCGGTCGATCCAGCCCTGAATGCGCGTTTCAGAGATGTCGGTCTGCTCGGACAGGTCGTCGGCGTCGGCGTCGGCGAGTTCGCCGACCGTTTCGACGCCCGCAGCGGCGAGGCGATCCGCGTAGGCCGGGCCGATCCCCTTGATCGAGTCGACCGGCTCCTGGTTGGTTTCGTCGTCGGCCGCCTCCTCCGGTTCGGACGCCGTCTCCGCGTCCGTCGCCGCGGATTCGTCGGCTGTCTCCGGCTCGATGGATTCCTCCTCGGGTTCCGCGGCGGCCGTCGGCTCCGGTTCTGGTTCGGTCGTCGCATCCGCGTCGGTCGAGTTGTCCGGCTCCGCCTCCTCGATGGCGGCGTCCGCAGCGCTGTCGGGCAGGTCCTCGACGTCCGGCGTTTCGTCCGCCGTGTCGGCAGCGGTCGCCTCCTCAGAGTCGTCAGCCGACGATCCGGCCGACTCGGCGGCTGCCGATTCCTCGGTTTCGACGGTCGACTCGTCAGCGTCAACGGCTGACTCCTCGGTATCGACGGCCGGCTCCTCGGTTTCGACAGCCGGCTCCTCAGTTCCGGCGGTCGACTCCTCGGTCCCGGTGGTCGTTTCGTCCGCGCCGCTCGTCGAACTCGAGGGCGCCGGCGTTTCGGTTGCCGCCGGCGTTTCCGTCGTCGATTCCGTCTCGGTCGGTTTGGCGTCGGCCTCGTCCTCCCGTGACCCTTCCCGTTCGACCGTTACCCCGACCTCTCGACCGCGTCCTCGCTCCGGGTCCGAATCGCCGAACCCGAGCAGCGACTTCAGCTTTTGGAGGATTGCCATTGTGGCGATATAGTCGGCTCCATCACTTAAATTCGCCTGATACTCGGATCTCGACCGTCGATTCCGGCCGCAGACCCGGCTCAGAGCCGATCGCGAAGCGCCGCGTTCATCGCGTCGACCGGCGCCTCTCGCCCGGTCCAGCGCTCGAACGCTTCGACGCCCTGGTAGAGCAACATCCACGCGCCGTCGACGGTCGTCGCCCCGGCCGCGGTCGCGTCCCGAAGGAGTCGCGTCTCGAGCGGGCGGTAGACCGCGTCCAGCACGGCTAGGTCGCCGTGGAGCGCGTCGGCCGGCACCGGCGTCTCGTCTTCCTCCATGCCGACGCTGGTGGCGTTGACGAGCACGTCGGCGTCGGAAAGCAGGTCGACGAGCGTCTCGTCCTCGAGGCCGTGACCCGTCGCGCCAGGCACCTCGTCGGCGAGGTCGCGGGCCGTCGACGCGGTCCGGTTGGCGATCTCGACGGTCGCGCCCGCGTCAGCGAGGCCGAAGGCGACGGCCCGGCCAGCGCCGCCGGCGCCGACGACGACCGCGCGTGCGCCGTCGACTGACACGCCGTGATCGCGCAGGGCACGCAGGGCACCGACCGCGTCGGTGTTGTGGCCCGTCGGGGCGCCCTCGCCCGTGAAATCGATCGTGTTGACGGCGCCGATCCGGGTCGCCAGTTCGTCCGCCTCGACGCACTCGAGGACGTCCTGCTTGAACGGAATCGTCACGTTCAGTCCCGCGATACCCAGCGCGTCGGCGCCGTCGATCGCGTCCTCGATCGCCGAGGGCTCGGGCTCGAAGGTGACGTAGCGAGCCTCGAGGCCGAGTTCGTCGTAGGCGGCTTCGTGCATCGGCGGCGACAGCGAGTGTCCGACCGGGTTGCCGAGCAACCCGAAGACGTCCATAGCCATACCACACAGTCGCGTCGAGGGGACTATAATCGGTGCGACTTCGGCGACGGAGCGTCCGCGCGCGATCCACAACCGACTCGCCGACGCGAGATGCTTTCGGATTTCTTTTACCCCCCTCTCGAGTAGCCGCCGCTATGCTCTCCGGCATTCCGCTGTATCTCGTCCTACTCGCGGCCGGTATCGTCGCGCTCTACGGCGGCGCGGAACTGCTCGTCGCCGGCGCCGGCCGGCTCGCGCTGGGGATCGGCCTCCGGGCGGCGACCGTCGGCGTGACGGTAGTCGCCTTCGCGACGACCGCGCCGGAACTGTTCGTCTCGACGATCGGCGCGCTGAACGTCTCGACAGATATCGGCCTCGGCGCGGTCATCGGCTCGAACATCGCCAACATCGGGCTGGTGCTCGGCATCTCGGCGCTCATCAAACCCCTCCAGGTCAGTTCGATCGTCATGCGCCGCCACGTTCCGTTCATGGTGTTCGCCGCGATACTGCTGGTCGCCCTCGGCGCCAACGGGACGATCGGCCGCCTCGAGGGCGCGGTCTTCCTGCTGGTACTGGCCGGTTTCACCGGCTATCTGCTCTACTACGTCAACGCCGACCCGGCGCCGATGATGGACGATCCGGACGCCGGCGAGGGGATCTCGCCCCGGGACGTCGCGCTCGTCGTCGGCGGGCTGATTGCGCTCGTCATCGGCTCGCGGTGGCTGGTCTCTGGCGGCACCGGGCTGTTGTCGGCGCTCGGCTTTTCGGACCTCTTTATCGGCCTGACGGTGCTCGCACTCGGCACCTCACTGCCGGAGCTGGCGGCGTCGGTCGTCAGTGCCGTCCGCGGCGAGACCGCGTTCTCCATCGGCAACGTCGTCGGCTCGAACATCTACAACATCCTCGCGGTGCTGGGGATCGTCGCCCTGATCACGCCGATCGAGATCGCCTCGAGCACGTTCCGGCTCGAACTCCCGTTCCTGCTCGCCTTCACGGTCGTCCTGGTCGCAATGATGGGGTACGGGCGGCGGCTCACGAGACTCGACGGCGCCGCGCTCGTCGTCGGCTACGCCGGATTCATCTACCTGCTGTTCCCGTCCTAGAAGAGTCCGTTAGGATGACCGCGAGAATCGGCGAAAACGTCTAGAGTGGTGTCGACTCTGTATTCCCGGTCGCGTCGGCACACTGTGACTGCAGTTGATCCAGTCGCGGCCCGACGTGTTCGCGGACGATCCGTACCAGCGCGTTCTCCGGGCCGTCGCCGGTGATGGCGGTCGTCCGCGACGGCGGCGACGATTCCTCGTCGGCCGTGACGAGCATCACGCGCTCGCGATCGGCGAAGACGACGTGCCCGTGGTGGTTCCAGCCGGTGGGGAGGTTCAGCCAGTCGCACTGGGGCTCGCAGATCGTCGCCCCGGGAACGGCCGACCTGACGGTGTCCCGAACGCGGGGCGACTGCGAGCCGACGTAGACGTCGACCCCGCGGTCGGCGGCGGCTTGCCAGCGCTCGAGACAGCGCCGCCCGAGCAGTCCCGCGTCGGGCACCGTCACGACCAATTCTTCCTCGGCGCTGTCCGCGATCTCGTGGCCCCTGGCGACGACGCGTTCGGTCCCCTCGAGCGTCCGGCAGCCGCCCGCGTCCGTCGAGACGCCCGCGGTTTCGCTCCCCGCGCCGACGCCGTCAGTCTCCGACTGTCCGTCGGCCGTTCGCAGAAGCGTGCACACGTCCGCGAGCGGTCCATCGGCCAGCCACTCGGCTTGCCACTGAGCCGCGTCCGTCTCGATCGAGGCGATTCCGTCGGCTCGATCGTACGCGACGAGACCGGCGTCCTCGAGCGCGGGCAGGTCGTCGTGGGCGAGTCGCGTCTCGATCGGTGCCCGTGCCGATTCGTCGACGTCGACGAGCCGCGTTTCCTCGCTTCGCGCCACGAGGGTCGCGGCGAGGTCGGCGACGGCGAGCCCCTCGGGGTGTCTCGCGAGGACGCGACAGACCTCGCGGCGACGGGCGGGACACAGCGCCTCGAGCGTTCGGTTCACCCGCTGTTCGTCCCACTCCGTGCCGCCGGTCGGGTTCTCGAGCAGGAACGTCACCCAGTCGGCGTCGAACAGCGGCCGGTCGGCGAGGGCGAGCCACCGTGTTTCGTCGTCCGGTTCCCGCTCGATCAGCAGGTCGGCCTCGAGCAGCCGGGGGACGTGGTTGTGAACGAGTTCGATGTGCGCGGTCCGGACCTGCTCGGTGGTGACGATCGGCGATGCGTGTTCGCGAACGGCCACCTCCGTCGCGAGCGTTTCCAGCGACGTGGGCTCTCGACGGTCGAAGAGGACCGAGAGGAGATACCGCCGTCGGGGGGCGGCGAGACCATCGAACGCGGTGGTTATCTGTTCAGTAGCGGAGCCGGGATTCATTACTCGATAGAGAGGATTGACGCGGGAAAGGACTGTACCAGCGTGCTCTGGTATGACCGAGAGATACCGCGACGGAATCCTCTCATCCTCCCCGTAGCTCGCGTTTAGCGCCGGTCCCGCCCTCGAAGTACGCCGTGAGGACCTTCGCCTGAGCGACCCGGAGGTGCTGGTGGAACGTCTGGCGGGCGATCCCGAGTCGATCGGCGATCTCACCGGCGTCGCTGCTTCGCGTCGGCCACTCGAAGTAGCCACCGTAGAAGGCCGCCTCGAGGGCCGTCCGCTGTTTCTCGGTCAACTCTTCGGCGACCCGCCGCCGGAAGTCGCCGCCGGTCTCGACCGGCTGCTCGACGGTCCGTTTCGACACGAACTCCGTCTCGGGGTAGGCCGCGGTGACGGCGTCGACGAGGTCGCGGACCTCGATATCGGGACTGGCCTGGACGACCGTCGTCGAGACCCCGCGGTCGGCGACTCGCGAGCGCACCCGGGCTCCGTAATCCGCGAGCAAGCCGGTGATCGTCGGCCCGGCGACGACGACCTCCCAGTGGCTTTCGTCCGCGTCGGTATCGACCAACCGGAGCTCCTCGACCGCGTCGTAGTCGGTCACGACCGCCCGGATCCGCTCGGGATCGGCGTCGGTGACGGTCACGTAGTGGACGAACCGCTCGTCGGTCAGCGGTAACACGTGACCGATCGAGAGCCGGCAGTCGAGGCGGGCCGAGCAGTCGACGTAGACGTCCCGCGGGTCGGTGGACTCGAACTCGAGTTCGACGACGATGTCCTGATAAAGGAGGCGCCGGACCGCCATCGCGTTGATCGCGTGTCCGATCGTGCCGCCAAACTCCTGAAGGACCTCTCGCTCGCGGTCGGTAAACGCCGCGGACTCGGCGGCGCCGACGACGAGCAGCCCGTAGGTGCGACCGCTCGCGGTGATCGGGACGACCGCGACCGCGCCGTAGTCGCGCTCGCGGGCGTCGCGGCGCCAGTCGTCGACGTCGCTCTCGCGGAGGTCGTGATAACACCGCACGGACTCCATCTCGAGCGTCGGTTCGTCCGAGTCGTCGTCCGGGGGCCCGACGAACGACGGGAGGACGGTCTCGACCGCGTCCGCGTCGATCCCGTCCCACGCCTGGGGTTCCCACGGCTGCCGGCCGCTCGTCACGACCGGGTCGACCCGACCGATGGCGGCGAATCGGTAGGCGTCCGCGTCGGCGAACGTCTCGACGATCGCCGACTCGACCTCGTCGCGGGTCTCGGCCGTGACCATCGCCTCGTCGATCGTCCTGATCGTCGCGTTGAGCCGCTCCAGGCGCTCGAGTTCCCGCTCACGGGCCTTGCGACCGGTGATGTCGCGGCCGACGCCGGTAAAGCCGAGCACGGAGCCGGTGTCGTCAGTGATCCGCGCGCTGTTGAACTCGTAGGGAACGATCTCGCCGTCGCTCGTCAGTAACCCTCCCTCGGCGGTAACGCGGTCGCCGTCCTCGAGGATTCGCTCGATGGCGTCGGCGATGTGATCGCGGTCAGACGGGGCGATGAACTCGAGCGGGTTCCTTTCCTCGAGTTCGCCCGACTCGTAGCCCGTCGCCTGCTCGAACCGTTCGTTCCAGTGGATCAGCTTCCCCTCAGTGTCGTAGGCGTAGAGCATGTCCGGCTGGGCCTCGAAGATGCTCTCGGTCAGCGCCTTCTCCTCGCGGAGTTCCCGCTCGCGGGCCTTGCGGTCGCTGACGTCGCGACCGACGCCGGTAAAGCCCAGGACGGACCCGGTCTCGTCGGTGATCCGTGCCGTGTTGAACTCGTAGGGGATCCGCCGCCCGTCCTTCGTGAGCAGCTCCGCTTCGACGGAAACGTACGGGGATTCCTCGAGGATTCGCTGGAGGGCGTCGGCGACCCGTTCGCGGTGGTCCGGGGCGACGAACTCGAGGGGCTCCATCTCGGCCAGTTCCGACTCCGCGTACCCCGTCACCTCCGGAACGCGGTCGTTCCACTTGAGGAAGGTCCCCTCCGCATCGAAGGCGTAGACGACGTCCGGTTGGGCCTCGAAGATGCTCTCCGAGAACGTCTTCTCCTCGCGGAGGTTCCGTTCGCGTTCGTACTCGTCGGTCCGGTCCTGGAGGACGTTCGCGTAGGCCACGACGTCGCCGGCCGACTCGTCCGTACCGGCGCTCGAGGTCGCGTCGGGGTCGAACGTCCCCGAGTCGGCGACCTCGTCCCCGCGGATCGGAACGACCACCTCGCGAGCCCAGAACCGGCTGCCGTCGCTCCGGTGTCGCCAGCCCTCGTCTTCGACGCGCCCCTGGGTTCGCGCGTGCTCGAGCACCTTCGCCGGCCGGCCGGTCGTGCGCTCTTCGGCTGGGAAGAAGATGCGATAGTGACGACCCACGACCTCGGCTTCCTCGTATCCCGTGAGCTCTCGGACGCTCTCGTTCCACGCGGCGACGCGACCGTCGGCGTCGAGTATCGACACCCCGTGATCGGGGAGGCGCGTCGCCAGCCGGCGAACGTCGAGGGTGAACTCGAGGCGGTCGTCTCCGTTCGGTCCGGTCTCCGATTCGTTCGCCCCACCGTTACACTCCGAGGATGAGTCCGTCATTGGTTGGTGTATTCAGAACACGTTCGCGCTGGCCGTGTTCAGGCCAGTGGTTCCCGTTACCAGTTACCACTCAGAACGTGGAAAAACCGACGGTGACCTGTGCCACGTATTTATGTTTATTTTTCGTTTATGGTGCCGGAGTGACCAATTCTGGGACGAGAACCGACGACGTTACTGGGTCCCAGCCCGGTCGACCGAGTATGAGCGACCTCGCGATCGTCGAGAGCCGGGCCGACCGCGCGTCGGTCCACGTCTGCGACCAGCTCCGCGACCTCGCCGACTGGGAGGCCCTCGAGGACGGCTCCCGACCCGACGCCGACGGCGGCGGGACCTACTACCGTCTCGAGGGCGCCGAACTCCGGTCGTTCGAGGACTTCCACCTAGAACTCGAGTCCCCCGTCGACGCCTTCGACTGCGACCCCGACGTGCTGGTGTTCGCCTCCCGCCACTCCGGCGACACGGGACCGCTGCTGACGGGCCACTTCACGGGCAATTTCGGCCCCGCGGAGTTCGGCGGCGAGCCTAACGCCGTCGCAGACGCGTGTCCCCACGCGCTGGCGCGCCTGCTCGAGGCCTTCGACGAGCACGCCCCCGAAGGATACGACGTCGGGATGGAGTGTACCCACCACGGCCCGACCGACGTCGGCTGTCCGTCGCTGTTCGCGGAACTGGGCAGCGGCGACGAGCAGTGGGACGACCCCGCCGGCGCCGAGGCGGTCGCCCGAGCGATTCTGGATCTGCGCGGCGTCGATCCCCACCGCTCGCGGCAGATCGTCGGCTTCGGCGGCAACCACTACGCGCCGCGGTTCGAGCGCGTCGTCCGCGAGACCGAGTGGGCAGTCGGCCACGTCGCGGCCGACTGGGCCCTCGAGTCGATGGCCCACCCGACGACCCACCCCGACGTGCTCGCGGCCGCGTTCGAGGCCAGCGAGGCTGAGATCGCGCTCGTCGACGGCGAGTGGCCGGTCCTCGAGGAGACGCTCGAAGAACTTGGTCATCGGCTCGTCAGCGAGACGTGGCTCCGCGAGGTGGGTGACCGACCGCTCGAGGTGGTCGACGCCGTCGAGTCCGATCTCGGGCGCGTCGACGACGGAATCCGGTTCGGCGACCGACGCGCGGACGCGTTCGACGTCGTCGACCTGCCGGCCGATCTGGTCGCCACCGCACAGGGGATCGATCCCGACCGCGTGCGAGAAATCGTCGCATCGAACGCCGTCGCCTTCGCGACGGAGAACGGCGGCAGTCGCGTCGGATCGCGCGTCGCGATTCCGGCCGAAGACGAAGACACCGCCCGCGAAACGATCGTTGCGGAGCTCGCAACCGTCCTCGAGGAGAAGTACGACGACGTGACCGTCGCGGACGACGCGGTCGTCGCCGAGCGGACGGCGTTCGATCCCAACCTCGCGCGCGAGGTCGGCGTCCCCGAGGGGCCGAAATTCGGCGCGCTCGCCGACGGCGAGTCCGTCACCGTCGACGGAGAAACGGTCAGTCCGCAGAGAGTTCAGCGTCAGGAAACCGATCGGTTCTCGAAGTAACCGGACAGAACGAACGCAGTAATCGCCGGCTACCGGGTCAGGGGACGGGATTCACGGCATCGAGTAGGTGACAGATACTCACTCCCGATCGTGTCAGACATACGTCTGACGTGTAGGGGAAAGGTAATTATGCTCCATCTTCTAGACAGTGCCAAGAATGGACTCCATCATCGACGATGCGATCGACGAGGCCGAAACCGGGGAGCAGTCCGAAGTCCCCGACGACGCTCCGCTTCAGGACGACCAGTCCGCGGGCGGCGACGCGTCGGACGGCCACCAGACAGGAACGATGACCGACGACGAACTCGAGGACGTTCTCCAGGACCTCCAAACCGATATCACCGTCGTCGGCTGTGGCGGCGCCGGCGGGAACACGGTCAACCGCATGCACGAGGAGGGGATCCACGGCGCGAAACTCGTCGCCGCGAACACCGACGTGCAACACCTCGTCGAGATCGAGGCCGACACCAAGATCCTGATGGGGAAAGAGAAGACCAGCGGCCGCGGCGCCGGGTCGCTCCCGCAGGTCGGCGAGGAGGCAGCCCTCGAGAGCCAGCAGGACATCTACGACGCCATCGACGGCTCCGACATGGTCTTCGTCACGGCGGGGCTGGGCGGCGGGACTGGTACCGGCTCGGCACCCGTCGTCGCCAAGGCCGCCCGCGAGGCCGGCGCCCTGACGATTTCGATCGTCACGACGCCGTTTACCGCGGAAGGTGAGGTTCGGCGGACGAACGCGGAAGCCGGCCTCGAGCGCCTGCGCGACGTGAGCGACACCGTCATCGTCGTCCCCAACGACCGCCTGCTCGACTCCGTCGGCAAACTGCCCGTCCGCCAGGCGTTCAAGGTCTCAGACGAGGTGCTGATGCGCTCGGTCAAGGGCATCACGGAACTGATCACGAAACCCGGCCTCGTCAACCTGGACTTCGCCGACGTTCGCACCGTCATGGAACGGGGCGGCGTCGCCATGATCGGCCTCGGCGAGTCCGACTCCGAGGCGAAAGCGGAGGACTCGGTCAAGACCGCCCTCAGATCGCCGCTGCTGGACGTCGACATCTCCGGCGCGAGCTCCGCGCTGGTCAACGTCACCGGCGGCAACGACATGGCCATCGAGGAGGCCGAGGGCGTCGTCGAGGAGATCTACGACCGGATCGACCCCGACGCGCGCATCATCTGGGGGACCTCGATCGACGAGCAACTCGAGGGTAGCATGCGGACGATGATCGTCGTCACCGGCGTCGAATCGCCTCAGATCTACGGCCGGCCCGACGAGGAGACCGTCCAGCCGGAGATGACCGGCCAGGCGGGCGGCGACGACATCGACTTCGTCAACTGATCGCGACCGCGAGCCGTTCGACCGCAGAGCGGATCGGGAGGGAGTCCATCTTCACCACTTCTAGTCGTCTGTACTCGCGTTTCGTGGCCGTGAGCTGTGAGCGAGAACAGTGAAAATACGTCCGAGCGGACACGCCGTCGGACTCCGGGACCGACCGCCGTGCCCGCCTCAGCAGATCGGTTTCGGGTCGATTCCTAAGTCATCCAGCGAGCCCGCGTACGCGTTGTACGCAGCCTCGATTACCTCTTCGGCCGCGTCTCGAGCGCGGTCCCAGTCTCCGTCCTCGTCACAGACGTCCTCGAGCAACTCGAGCGCCCGGTCGCCCTGTGCCGCCGTCTCGCTTCGCAGCTCCCGGAACTGATCGGCTCGGCGTTCGTCGCCCTCGTTGACGAAGAAGCTCACGACCTGCAGGTGGGTCCGCTCGCCGACCATCGACCGACCGACGAGTCCGCCGAGGCGGGAAGACGTGTCCTCGAGCGACCGGAGGGTCTCGTGCATCGGTCCGCCAGTCGCGTCGGCGTCGGCCTCGCCCTCGAGCAGATCCGCGACCCGTTCGTAGTGCTCGCGCTCCTGCTCGCGGAACTCGGCGAACGCCGCTCGCGTACCCTCGTGGCCCTCGTCGTCGGCCCAGCCCTCGAAGGTTTCTATCGCGGCGCGTTCGCTGTCGGCGACCGTCCGGAGGACCGTCTCCGCCGTCAAATCGGCGTCGGTGAGCGCGACGAGCAGTTTGGACGACCCGAGCCGCTCGAGTTCGCTGTCCATCGACTCCTCGACCGCGTCCCTGAATTCGTCGGCGTTCATACCCCTTCGACACCACGGATCGTGTTGAACGTTGGTGGCGGTTTGACGGGGTAGCGGGGCCGGCGAACCCACTGCGAGCCACGACTTAACCGTCGCGGCGGCGTACCGACGACCATGACCGATGGGAGCGAGTCCGCGGCGGCGGCCGACGAACAGGCCTCGATCGACCCCGAGACGTTGGCCGACCGACTGCGGTCCGGCGACGAGCTGACCGTCCTCGACGTCCGCGACCGCGACGAGTTCGAGCGCTGGCACCTCGAGGGCGAGGGCGTCGAGGCCGTCCAGATTCCCCACATGAAGTTCATCCAGGCCCAGGCGACCGGCGGCGTGACCGACCTCGTCGACGACCTCGAGGAACCGATCGTCGCGGTCTGCGGACGCGGGGAGGCCAGCGCCCACGCCGTCGGGCTCCTCCGGGACGCCGGTATCGACGCCAGCAACCTCGCCGGCGGGATGGACGCCTGGGCCGACCTCTCCCTCGCCCGCGAACTCGAGGTCGACGCGCCCGCGACGGTCGTCCAGTACGACCGGCCCTCGAGTGGCTGTCTCGCCTACGCGATCTACAGCGACGGCGAGGCGGCGGTGATCGACCCGCTCCGCGCGTTCGCCGATCGATACGTCGACGATGCTGCAGATCGGGGCGCGGAGTTCCGGTACGCCGTCGACACGCACGTCCACGCCGACCACGTCAGCGGCGTCCGCGCCCTCGCCGAGCGGACCGACGCGGAACCGGTCCTCCCCGCGAGCACTCGGGATCGCGGCCTCGCGTTCGACGCAACGTCCCTCTCCGATGGCGACGAACTCGAGATCGGCTCGGCGACGCTGACCGCGGTGGCGACGCCGGGCCACACGACTGAGTCGCTCTCCTATCGACTCGGCGACGTGCTGTTCACCGGCGACACGCTCTTTCTCGAGGGTGTCGGCCGGCCGGACCTGGAACGCGGCGACGACGGGGCGTCCGAAGCTGCCCGACGACTATACGAGACGCTGAACGAACGACTCGAGGGGATCCCGGACGAGACGACCATCGCACCGGGCCACTACAGCGACGCCGCCGACCCGCGCGAGAACGGGACCTACACCGCCCGTCTCGGCTCGGTGCGCGACCGACTCGCGGCGTTCTCGATGGACGAAGCCGCCTTCGTCGAGTACGCCACGAGCGACCTCCCGCCGCGACCGTCCAACCACGAGCGCATCGTCGCGGCGAACCTCGGTCGGGAGGACGTCGACGAGGAGACGGCGTTCGAACTCGAACTCGGGCCGAACAACTGCGCGGTCGCCGAGTGAGCGTCCCGCTCGTCGGGCGACTGCGCGAGAAGGAACGGGTGTGACCGTCGCGAACGGTCAGTCGTCCGCGGTCGCGCCGGCGTTCGAGCCGTCGGCCTCGAGGTCGCTCTCGATGCTCGGCGGGTACTTGCCGCGGTCGAGTGTGAGATCGGACTGCGGGCGCGCCATGCAGGTGAGCGCGTAGTTCTCGGCCTCTTCCTCGGTCAGTCCGCGGGCCGCGGGCTGGGTGACCTCGCCCTCGACGATCTCCGCCGAGCAGGCCAGACACATCCCCACGCGACACGAGTACTCCTGGGCGATGCCCTCCTCGAGACACCGGCTGAGAATCGTCTCCGTGTCCGAACAGGTTATCGTCTCGCCCGTCCCGACGAATTCGACCGTGTACTCAGTCATAGCATCCGATACGGACGACCTCACTAAAACTCTTTATTCCCCTCCGCGTCGTGATAGGAGCAACGAGACTCGCGCGGCGGAACCCGTCCGGACCGTCGATGCCGTCTCGCGACCGAACGCGGACGGACACCGGGTCGTCGGCTCCCGGGTTTGCCCTCATGATGCCGACAAATAACACATAAAACGTTTTCTCCCCGTGGTGTAGACACTGTTAGTATGAGTACGCAGGAGCAGTCGACGGCCGCCGCGTCCGAGACCTACTCGCCGGACGTGGTCGTCGTCGGTGCGGGGACCGCAGGGTGTTACGCCGCAGCGACCGTCGCACGCGAGGGGTACGACGTCGTCGTCCTCGAGCGCAAGACCGAGGACGAAGCCGGTCACATCGCCTGCGGGGACGCCCTGAAGGGCGCCGACGCCTTCCCCGAGTCGATTCCGAAATCGCAGATCGAATCCGCCTTCACCAACACGGGCGTCGATCACGGCCGCTTCGAGATCCCGCAGGAGGACACCGTCCTCGAGATCCCCATCCCCGGCGAACTGGCGGTCATCGACCGCTGGGAGTACGGTCGCCTGATCATCGAGGGCGCGGCGGACGCGGGCGCCGAGTTCCACTACGATACGGTCGTGAAGAACGTCACGCAGGCCGACGACGGGCAGGTCACCGGCGTGGAAGCGATCCGGAAGGGCGAGCCCCGAACCTACGAGGCCGACGTCGTCATTGACGCCGCGGGCTCGCTGTCGGTCCTGCAGGACCACGTCGACTTCTCGGCGTCGACGTTCGACACGAACGTCAACTACAGCCACTTCTGCTCGGCCTACCGCGAGATCGTCCACGTCGACGAACCCGTCGAGTGGGACGACGCGCTCGTGTTCAAGCCGACCGAGCGCGCCGCGGGCTACCTCTGGTACTTCCCGCGGACCGAGACCGAGATCAACGCCGGACTGGGCTTCCAGATGACCGAGGAGCCGATGAAGCTCGTCGACGACCTCAAACGCGACCTCCAGAACCGCTCCGAGTTCCGGGGCGCCGAGGTCGAGGACAAACTCGGCGCGGCCCTTCCTACCCGCCGACCCTACGATTCGGCCGTTCACCCGGGCTACATGGCCGTCGGCGACGCCGCGGGCCACGTCAACCCCACCACCGGCGGCGGCATCGCCGGCGCGGCCTACGCCGGCAAGTACGCCGCCGAGGCCGCGGTCGAGGGCCTCGAGACCGGCGACGTCAGCGAGAAGGCCCTCTGGGAGTACAACGAGCGCGTGATGGACCACTTCGGCGCGCGCTACGCCGCGCTGGACGTCTACAACATCCTCTCGACGGCCGTCGACGTCGACGACCTGATGGGGCTGCTCGCCGCGATGCCCGGTGAGAAACTCGCAGAGGCGCTATACTCGGGCAGCACGAGCATCGGTCCGAAGCTCGCCGCAGAGAGCCTCTACAAGAGCCGCGACCACTGGGGCACGATCTGGAACCTCTTCCGAACGAAACGGCGGGCCGACGAACTGCTCGAGCTCTACGAGCACTACCCCTCCCATCCCGCCGCCCTCGAGCACTGGCAACAGCGCCGCGACGACGTGATGGAGGCTGTCTACGAGACGACCGGCGCCGAGCCGAAGTACTAGCGCCAAACTTTTGCTCTGCGTGCGGTCGCTTCGCGACCGCACTCGGCAAAATCTTCAAAAGAGCGCGAAGCGCTCTTTTGGACTGGGCGATTCCTTCGGAATCGCTTGCAGTCGGCGCGAAGCGCCGACGACCTCGCGGGATCGAAGATCCCGCTCAGCTTTGATGAAAAGCACTCCTCCCTCCGTTCCGGGACGCTCCGCGTCCCGGCTCACGGCTCGCGCCGTTCGCCATACGCGGCGCTCCGCGCCGCGCTCTCCACATCGGTCGTCGGCCCGCTCGCTCGGCCTCCGGCCTCGCTCGCGGTCGATAACGGCGACAGCCTGCCCTTCCCCGTTGAGCGGAGGCGAAGCCTCCGCGATGCTCGGAAGACGCGGAGCGTCTTCCGTTGAGCCGTGGCCTCCTCGCGATGCTCGGAGGCCACTCCCGGCCGGAGAGCTCGAGCGAACCCACCTAGCTCGTTTGACAAAACGGATTACGTGAGGATGTGAATGGGTTCATGACGTAAATCGGTATTGGCCAAAAACCTACTCTGTTAGGGAAATTCATGATTCACAGCGATCTGATACGTAGTACCGATGGCACAGAATCACACACGCCGACGCGCACTGTCACTGATCGGCTCCACGGGGATCGTCGCGATCGCCGGCTGTACGGGCGGTGGCGGCGACTCGAACGATGAGGAAATGTCCGACGACGATGGGTCGAACGGCGAAGAAATGAACAACGGAACCGAGGACATGAACAACGAGTCCGAGAGCGACGACATGGACGAAGCGATGGGGAACGTCCGCGTCGCCCACCTCTCCCCGGACGCGCCGAACGTCGATGTCTGGGTCGACGGCGATCCCGCCCTCGAGGACGTCCCCTACCGGACCGTCAGCGACTACCTCCCACTCGAGCCCGGGACCTACGCGGTCGAGATCACGGCCGCCGGGGATCCCGACACGGTCGTCTTCGACGACGACCTCGAGGTCGGCGAGGGCGACTACACCGTCGCCGCGGTGGGCGAACTCGCCGAGGAGAACCAGCCGTTCGAGGTGGCCGTCTTCGAGGACGATCTGAGCGATCCCGGCGATCAGGCCCGCATTCGTCTCGTCCACGCCTCGCCGGACGCCCCCGCGGTCGACGTCACCGCCGGCGACGGCGAGACGGTGCTGTTCGAGGGCGCCGCCTTCGGCGACGCGGCCGCCGTCGAGGTCCCCGCGGACATGTACACGCTCGAGGTCCGGCCCGCGACCGACGGCAACGACGGCGACGTCGTCGCGACGTTCGACGTCGAACCCGAAGCCGGAACCGTCTCATCGGCCTTCGCGGTCGGCTACCTCGAGCCCAAATCGGCCCCGGTCGACGAGCCGTTCGACCTCGAGATCGTCGTCGATCACGACGGCGACCACTGATCGGACGGTGTCGGCGCCGAGCCGTCCACCGTCGATCGACACCGTTCGATCCGTTTTATCATCGCCGGAGCTGCCACAAGCGCTCTATCGGGTCGAAGACGGCCCTCTACGCGTTCAGGGTCGTCTGCGTCCGAGCCGCTCGATCGCGCCGGAGACGACGTCGACGCCGTGGGCGATGCTCGCCTCGTCGACGTCGAACGTCGCGCTGTGGTGGCCGCCGGGGTGGTCGGTTCCGATGCCGACGTAACACGCCTCGCCGCCGTTCTCCTGGACGGCCCGCATGAGGTACGTCGCGTCCTCGCTGCCGCCCAGTTCGTCGCGCTCGAGGACGCTCTCGACGCCCGCGGTCTCGTCGGCGACGTCGGCGACGATATCGGCCAGCGCCTGATCGCTCGTCGCGCTCGGCGCTTCGGCACCGACACCGAACGAGACCTCGCACTCGTGCATCTCGGCAGCGTTGCGGACGACGTGGCGCGCCTTGCGGTCCATATACTCCATCAGGTCGGTCGTCTCGCCGCGGACCTCCGCGAGGATGCGAGCCTCGTCCGGGACGATGTTGGCGGCGCTGCCGCCCTCGACGACGCCGGCGTTGATTCGGGTCTTGCCGTCGTTGTGCCGCGGGATCCCGTAGAGATTTTGCACTGCGGTCGCCATCGCCTGGACGGCGTTGCGCCCCTGTTCGGGGTGGCCGCCGGCGTGGGCCGACTCGCCGGCGAACTCGGCCTCGAGGTGGCGCACGGCGAGGAAGCCGTCGATGCCGGCGACGATCTCGCCGGTCGGGTGGTCCAGTCCGATGTGGAGCGCGAACAAGTGATCGACGTCCGCGAGGTGCTCGCTCTTCGCCATCGACTTGCCGCCGCCGACGACCTCCTCGGCGGGCTGGAAGAACACCTTCAGCGTCCCCGAGAAGTCGTCGCTCGCGGCGATCCGCTCTGCGACGCCGATCCCGATGGTCGCGTGGGCGTCGTGGCCGCAGGCGTGCATCGCGCCCTCGTGTTCCGAGCGGAAGCCCTCCGCGGCGGGAGCGTGGTCGGAAGCGTCGCTCTCCTCGCGCGGGAGCCCGTCGATGTCGACGCGCAGGCCGACGGTCGGCCCCTCGCCGCGCTCGAGGACGGCGACGGCGCCAGTATAGCCGCCCGCGAGCGACTCGAGAACTGCTTCGTCGGCGCCGGCCTCGCGGGCCCGCTCGAGCCAGCGGGTCAGTTCCGCCTCGTCGGGGACGGCCATCCGGTGGTCGCTCGCGATGGCGTCCGGGCCGACGTAGAGTTCGTCGAGGTCGTCGCCCAGTCTGGACTCGAGTTCTTCGACGAGCCGTGCAGTGGTGTAGAACTCGCACCAGGCCGGTTCGGGCCGCCGGTGGAGATCCCGGCGCAGCGAGACGAGGTCATTCGTGCTCATACCTGTCCCTCGTCGTGACGGGTCAAAAGTACTGCACCTCTTCGGGCGGTTCGCGGGCGGCGAGCACGTCACGCTCGACCGCTCGGGACGGGCGACACGGTGTCGACCGTTCAATCCCCGCTGGCGTCGGGTCCGGTACCGGCGACCGCACTGGCGAGGTTCGCGAGCGCATCGGCGACGCCCATTAACTGATCGTCGACTCCCTCGAGGTCGTGACGGCGAGCCAGGTACTGCGGGTCGTTGTAGGTCACGTACACCTGCCCGTCGGCCTCCCAGACGAGCAGTTTCTGCGGGAGGTCGATCGCGACCGAGCGACTCGCCCGCATCAGCGGCGTCCCGGCCGCGGGATTGCCGAAGAGGAACAGCGTCGTCGGCGGGAGTTCCATGTCGACCGATTCGGCATTTTCCGCGTGGTCGATTGTCGCGACGAGCAGCAGGTCTCGCTCCTCGAGGGCCGGTTCGACGCGCGCGACGGTCGTCTCGAAGTCGGCGTCGCTCTCGAGGGTTATCAGTCCCGGGTCGTCGAGCGCCGCCTCCGGATCGTCGTCACCGGCCGCGGCCGTCGTCGATGCACCGATACCCAGCGCCGTTCCCGCGCCGAGCGCTTGCAGGAACCGTCGTCGCGCCGTGTCGGATCGATCGTCCGTCATCGTCTCGAGGCACCAGCGACCCGCTGGTAGTTATGCGGGCGTATGCTCGGCTAACGGAACGTTTGGCCGGTGAAACGATCGTAAAGGGGTCGAGAGTGACTCGAGATCGAAACCGCAGTCGCGTCGTGGGCGCGCTCAGTTGCTCTGGCCGGCGCCGCGGATCTGCTCGACCTCGGCCTCGATGTGGACCGAATCGGGGAAGTTTTGCGAGGCGATGTTGCGTGCGAGGTTGTCGTGACCGTGAATCTCGAGTTCGCGGGTGAAGACGGTGTAGCTCCACGAGGAGAATCGTCGTTCGTCGTCGGCGTGGAGCCGGCAGTGCTGGGGAACGGAGTGTTTCTGCGGGGGATGAGAGTGGGGGCCTTTCAGCGCGGCGCCCTTTCGTTCGGCGGTCGATTTGATGTCGTCGACGATGGCGTCGAGCGCGGCGCGATCGCCGCTCTGGAGCGTGAGACGGGTCACGAAGGTCATGGCTAGTCGTCCATTCGTCAACGGCCGGCGCGTAAAAGCTTGCTGAGATGGCGCGCGGGCGCCGCTCGAGTCGGGCGCGCTGCTGGGCGAACGATTCGCGAAACGGGCCAATTGCCCCGGAAACGGCGAGCGTTCGGCCGCGACGGCCGCCGAATCGGCACGGCAATCCGTGTACGCTGGACGAACAGTCCGATATTCTCTTAACGTCGCACCTGTTAGCCCAGTTAATGGCAGTCGAAGCTACGAGCGCAGGCGCGATCCTCTTCCGCGATACGCGGGGCCGGCGCGAGTATCTTCTACTCAAGAGCCGCCCAGGCGATTGGGAGTTTCCCAAGGGCGGTGTCGAAGGAGATGAAGAGCTACAGCAGACGGCGATCCGCGAAGTAAAGGAAGAGGCAGGTATCGAGCAGTTCCGGCTCCTCGACGGCTTTCGCGAGGACTACGACTACGTCTTCGAGGCGAACGGCAAGACGATCCACAAGACCGTTCACCTCTTCGTGGCGAAGTCCTTCGAGGCGAGCGCGGAACTTTCAAACGAACATCGCGACCTCCAGTGGCGCGATTACGAACAGGCAGTGAACACCGTCACGCAGGACGGTCCTCGAGAGATCTTGGAGCAGGCCCACGATTTCCTCGACGAACGGGAGGAAGACGAAGAGTAGGGTAGTTCGAGCGGCCGCGAGACCGGTGTCGATACCCGATCTCGATCTCGCAGACGACGGTCAGCGGCGTTCTATCGAGTAGCGCTTTTGCTCGCGCGGTCCGAAGCCGAGTCGTGGATCGGTACACGACCGAGTTCGCGTTCGAACTCCGGACCTGCCGCTGGGCGGAACGCGCCTGGCCGCCCGACGAGCCCGCCAGTGACGACCACGCGTTCGTCGTCGCCCGACAGCTCGGCACGAAACGCCGCCGCTGGGACACCATCGTCCTCGAGTGCGACCCCGAAGCGCTCCGCGAGCGGGCGAACTTCGGCGCGGAACGCCTCGACGGCGACCTCCTGCACGTCGTCCGCAACGCCCCCGCCGAGTGGAGCTACTACCGCGATTGTCTCCCCCATCCCGGCTACCCGTGGCGCTATGTCCGCGAGGCCATCCATCGGGCCGACGACCGCGAGATCCTCGAGACTCGCAAGAACGGGAACCGCATCGAGATCCGCCGGAAGTGGCCGTATCCCGACGACTGGGTCCGGCGAATCGTCGCGATCGAGAACAAGCCCGACTTAGACGCCAGTGCCGCCCGCGCGCTGGGGGCCCAACTCGAGTACGACGTCGCCGTCGGACTGGCCGACGAAGTCTGGGTCGCCACGCGGCGAACGGGCGACCCCGTCGAGCGCGCGCTGTTCGAGGATCTACCCGTCGAGGCAGGGATCCTCGCGCTCGAGCCCGAGACGCTCGCCGCCGAAGTCACGTGGTATCCCCGTTCGCTGGCCGTCGACGACCCCGGCACGCGGATTCTCGAGCGACCCGACGGCGGTCGCCGGGACGGCTCCGCGGCGCGGTTCGAGTACGTCGATCCGGACGCGAAGCGAGAGACGCGCCTCGAGATCGCCGAGCGCGCCTACGAACGCGGCTGGCGCTCGTTCGCCGACACCATGCGCCCCGACTGTCGGCACTTCGAGTTGCGCTCGCGGGACGGCCTGCAACTCGAGCCCTACTGCGCCGCGAAGGGCCGATGCCAGACGGCCGCGGAGTGTTCCGGCGGCTGTGCCGAGTTCGAGCCTGAACCACCCGTCTGGCGGACTCGAGGGTGGCCGATCGAGGGCGGCCCCGGAAAACGGTGCAAACGGTTGCTCGAGGATCGGCGTCGACGGCACCGACCGGGACTGTAGTGTCTAACTCGCGAATCTCGGTACAAGTGCGATTCCGGACACTGTGCTCCGGTCCGAGAAACCGTGTACGGTGACGCGCGCTTGCGGCTGCCTGAGCGAGAGCGAAGGCAGTCGCTGAAACCGTGCGAGGTCTTCGCGAGTTTCACGAGCGAAGGCTTGTCAGAGGTTGCTCTGACAGTGGATGAGCGAACGAATAGCGCGGGACCGGAGGTCCCGCGAACCATGCGAACGGGCGCGAAGCGCCCGTGAGCAGACGGAGTGAGTGAGCGAATCGGCTGGGGAGGGCGTGGCGCTCCCTGTTGCCACGATAGCACGACACTTCGTTTCGTCTCAGTTCGTCTCGAGTATACTGTTCAAAACGTACGCTCTGCCCATAGCACCGGTGAACTCGGAAACGGATTGCAGACCTCGAGTCGAGTATCGACCGAGAACTCGGTTTCAATCTCGGCACGACTGACCGCAACTGTAACTCGCTGATTGTGACTGATCAGCCCTTACTCGGAGCTCTCGACCTCGAGTTCCTCGCGGTCGACGGTCAGGCGGAACGTGGGGACGGTGCGGTACTCGACTTCGACGACGCCCTTGCGGCGCAGGCTCTGGAGCCCCGAGCGGACGTCCTCGGCCTCGGGATCGACGTCGAACTCCTCGCGGAGTTTGTGAAGGACCGAGACGACGCTTTCGGACTCCTCCTCGGGGCCGGCCAGCACGGCGACGATCTGCGTCTGGAGCTCCGGCACCCGAATACGGGAGGGGACGCCCTCGTCGTCGGGGTCGCTCTCGATGCCGGGTTCGACGTCGACGAGGTCGTTCGCTTCCGCCGTCGCGCGGATCAGACTGTTATCGTCCCGGAAGTAGTAGTCGCCCAGTTCGTTCTCGAGGTACTGGTGGACCTCGCTGCCGCTCTCCATGTCCCACCGCTCTTGCAGTTCCGAGTTCTTCGTCGGCTGTAGCTCCACCACGTCCGCCAACCGTTCTGTGGCCTCCTCCGAGAGCGTCATCGTCGCATCGTATGCGTATCCGCTACTTTTGCGTTGCGTCCGCGGCGTGATCGCGGTCGCGCGGTCGACCGCCGCTCAATCGTCGCCGACGACCGGCACGGACCGCGTCGACTCGAGAGTCTCCTCGACCTGCGTGTAGACGAGGACGGCCCCGAGGGCGGCCAGCGCGGTCCCGAAGAGAAACGGCGTCTCGAAGCCGTAGCCGATCAGCGCGCCGGAGGTCAGCGGGCCGACGGCGATGCCGTAGCCGAAGGCCATGGTGAGAATCGAGAGCTTCGACCCGGACTCGCCCTCGCCCGCGAGGTCGCCGGCCAGCGCGAGCGCGGGCGCGAACACCATCGCGGCGGCAACGCCCTGACCGAGACGGGCGAGGAACATCGGCGCCGACGACGCGAGAAAGCCCTGGACGAACGTCGTCGGGATCAGGAAGAGCATCCCGGCGAGGATGAACGGCCGGCGGCCGTACCGGTCGCAGGCCCGGCCGATCGGCGTCTGCAGGGCGACCTGCGCGAGGATGAACGCCGCGAACTGGAGGCCGAACCACGTCGAGCCCTGCTCGAGGCGGGCGTTGACCTGCGGTTGGATCGTCGCGAACAGCGCGATCGCCGCGGCCATGAACAGGGAGACGACCCCGAGGGTGAAGATCGGATCGAGCAGGTGCTCGCCCGACGGATCCCGGATATCGATCGAGAGGTCGGCGCCGGCGTTAGCACTCGTCGCGTCGGGATCGGAGACGAGCAGCGTCACCAGCCCGTAGCTGATCAGCGCCGTCACCGTCGCGAGGTAAAAGGCCGCGTCGAAGCCGCTGAGCGTTACGTCCGCGGGGAGCCGGTAGGGGCCCAGGTTGACGAGCGCGCCCGCTGCGATGGGACCGGAACCGAACCCGACGAGCCGGAACGTGTTGTAGACGCCCATGTTGCCGCCGCGATCCTGACTCGTCGCGAGTTCGTTGACCAGCGCGATCGACGCCGGAATGATGAAGGCGACGCTGACCCCCTGTAGCCCGCGGACGACGAGCAGCGAGAGGTACGTATCCGCGAACACGTAGGCGACGTTCGTCACCGCGAGGCCGGCGAGCCCGATCAGGATGAAGGACTTGCGCCGTCCCGTCCGATCCGAGAGTCGACCCGTCAACGGTTGGAAACTGCTGTTGAGAAAGCCGAACAGCGAGAGGATGACGCCGATGAGCATCGACTCGCCCAGTCCGAACGTCGCTCCGCCAACGACGTCGCTGGTCACGTACAGCGGAATGACGATGATCAGAAAGGAGTTGCCGATGCCGTCGGCCATCCGTGCGAAGGCCAGCGCGAGGACGCGACGGTCGACAGCGAACTGGGCGACGATCCGGCGACGAAGCTCCCGCATCGCCACTAGGTGCGATACCGCGTCCGATTAGCGTTTCGAACCGAAACCCGATCGAGGCGAGCCCAGAGACTCGCCGTCAGTTGATCGTCGTGTGCTCGGACTCCTCGTTGAGCGCGAGGTTGGCCGCGATTTCGGCGTTTCGCATGGCGTACTGGGCGGTCTGCTGGAGACTGACGAGCACCTCACGGACCCGCAGCAGGTCCTCGTTGGACATCTCCGGAAGCTCGTCGAGGATCTCCTGTTCCTTACTGGAGACGTCGTGGAACATCTTCCGAACCCGATTCGATTTGTCGTAATCGCGCTCGACGGCCGCCTCGACGGCGATCGAGGTGATCTCGTCGACCAGGTCGTTCAGTTCGCGGATGTCGCGCATCACCGAGCTATCGACGTTCAGGCTGTGGCCCTCGGTCTCGATGACGATCTCGGCGATATCCTCGGCGTTGTCCGCGGTGAGCTCTAAGTTCTTCGCGATCGAGCGGTAGCCGATCAGCGGGAAGCCGCTGTTGAGTCCGACCGCGCGGGCGAGATTCGGGTTCTGGTAAGCAGTGAAGATCAGGCGCAGCAGAAGGACGAAGATCTTGTTGGCCTGTCGTTCCCGATTCAGGGCGCGCTGGGCCAGATCGGGGTTGCCGTGGGCTAAGGCCTTGATCCCCTCGCCGCGCATCGTCTGGCCGGTTCGCTCGAGGCGCTCGAGGAGGTTGTCGAGCGTGAAGTCCTCCGGGTCGACCGAACAGCGAATCGAGATGCTCTCGGGCGTCTCCTCGATGACGCCGAGTCCCATCAGCTGCGTCTCAGCTTGGTAGACGGCGTTAATGTGGTCGGACTCGAGGGCGCCGTCCTCGGTGTCGATACGGATGACCCGCCGCCCGAGGACGTACTGGGCGACGATCGCGCGCTCGACGGCGTCGGCGTCTAAATCGTCCGCGTGGATGATCGCTTCCGTCTCCTCCGAACTGGCGGATTCGGGCATGACGGTCAGCGTCCCCTTGCCGCTGGTCCGCAGGGACACCTCGTCGCCCTTCTCGACGGCGTGTTCGGACGCCCACTCCGCGGGGAGCGTCATGGCGAGCGTCGACGGCCCGAGTCGTTGCACTTTCCGCGTTTCCATATGACATCCTAAGGAAAGACACGACCTTAATCTTGACTATATTCACCTTATATCCGGGTCGAATAGTTATATGGATGATTGTGGTGGACGGAATCGCACGTACCTTAAACAACTAGCCCTCAGACGACCTTCACGAGCCGCGTCGTGAACCGACCGGTCCGCACCCGCAGCCAGCCCCGCAGCTCCTCGTCGATCGCCTCGTCGTCCGTGTCGACGTGCAACGCGTCGATTCCGTCGAGTTTCTCCCCCGACGCGACGACCTCGATCTCGTCCGCGCGCTCGATGACCGCCGGCGAGATCTGGTGGTTGCCGCGCCCGAAGACGAACCCCTGGCCGCCGATCGGCGAGACGACGATCGTCGCCGGCGCCTCGAGGACGTCCAGAATATCGCTTTCGGCCGCGTCGCGGGCCAGTACCTCGCCGTCGCGCCAGACGTCGACGCCCAGCGGCGACGGGTCGATCTCCAACTCTCGCTCGATCGCGCCGACGGTGCTGCCGGGGCCGAAGACGTACGTGCGCTCGCGGTCGACCTCGCGGGCGAAGCCCGCGGCCAGCGAGTCGACGCTGCCGCTCGAGACCTGCTTGCTCGACTGGACGTCGGGCGCGACGGGGACGGGGACGATCGCCTCGAGCTGCGAGCGGACCTCGCCCTCGCGGTAGGCGTCCTCGTCGATGTCGTTGACCTCGCGATCGGCCGCGCGATCGAACTCGGCGGCGATCCGGCCCGCGTCCGCGGGCGTCACGGCGAACACCGACGAATAGATCTTGACGCCGGCGGGGACGCCGAGCATCGGCGTCTCGTCGCCCTCGCTCTCCTCGAGCACGTCGGCGACGTCGACCGCGGTGCCGTCGCCGCCGACGAACAGGACGAGGTCGACGTCGCGCTCGAGGAAAGCCCGGACGGCGGCCCGCGTGTCAGCCGCGGTCGTCTCGGCGGTCGCCGGATCGACCGGCCGCGACGTGTCGCTCGGATCGGTATCGGCGTCCACGGAAACGGTCGCGTCGGCCAGGTCGGCGTCGTCGGCCGTCGGCTCGTAGACGACGATCGGTTCGTAGCCGGCGTCGCGGACCGCCCGCTCGCCCATGACCCCCGCCGCGGTGTAAACGGTGACCCCGGGCGCCCGCCGATGCAGCGACCGCAGCGCCTCGCGCGCCCGTTCCGGCGCCCGCGGTTCGGCCCCGCGGCGGCGCGCTTCCTCGAGTTTGCCGTCGGTTCCCTTCAGTCCGACCCGACCGCCCATTCCCGCGATCGGATTGACGACCACACCGAGCGAGTCCATGGCGGACGTAGGCGAAGCCGATCAATAAGCCGTATGGTGTTTCGAGCGCGTTTCCGGCTCTCGCTGTCCCAGAACGGACCGACGGACACGCGACGGCGCGGCTCGCGCCCGTGGACCGCGATCGAACGCGCGCCGAACGACGCGCCGATTTTCTGAAAGGTTAAGGGGGCTGGGGACGGACCGCGGAGCATGGACACACTCACGCAGGTCGTGCTGGCGGAAGGTGCGGAGCTACCGATGGACGTCGTCGGCTGGGGCGCGTTAGTCCTCAGCCTCCTCGTAACGATCGTCTGGCTCGCGTACCTCTACCGGTAACGCTCCCGACGGCTACCGACGGCCGATCGCCTTCTCACTCGGCGAGTTCGACGCGTTCGCGGAGCCACGCGGCCGCCGCGGCGACCGTCTCCTCGTCGGTCCCCTGGACGGCGAGCCGGACCGAATTGCCCGGATAGCTCCCGACGCTGACGTCGAATCGCTCACGGACGCCGGCGATTCGGTCGAGCAGCGCGCTCTCGGGTTCGTCGGCGACGACCTCCTCGCGGTAGGTCGGCGCGCCGGCGAACTCGGATTCGATCGACTCGAACATCCGCTTCATCTCGGCCGGCACGCCGGGCAGGACGTAGATATCCTCGACGACCGCGCCCGGAGCGACCCCCTCGTCGTTGTGCAACGCCCGGGCGCCGGCAGGCAGGTCCGCCGTCCCCGCGGTCAGGTCGTCCCGCGAGTAGCCCGACTCCTCGAGCCAGGCGAGCGCCTCGGCGTGTTCCTCGAGGTCGCGCCCGAGCGCGGCGGCGACGCCCTCCATGGTGACGTCGTCGTGGGTCGGCCCGAGGCCGCCGGTGACGACGACCGCGTCGTACTCGGCGCGGTACTCGTTGACGACGCGCGCGATATCGCCGATCCGATCCGGGACCGTGGTGACGCGTTCCACCGAGACGCCGCGCTCGTCGAGTCGTTCGCCGAGCCAGGTGGCGTTCGTGTTTGTCGTCTGCCCGGCGAGCAGTTCGTCTCCGACCGTGACGATCGCGACGTTCATACGGGACCGTTCGGGCCCCGGATTGAAACGAGTATCGAGGTTTCAGTCCGCGGTAGTCGGTGCATATCGGCAACCGCGGGCCGAACGTGGGCCTCGAGGAATCGTCGGCTATCGGAAAATTTCTGACGAGGAGTTGACCAGTTTAATCACCGACCAGTATACAACTGGACCGGTCAGGTAACCACAAGATTCAATCTTGATAATTCATTAGAGGATGAACGATGTCTCAGAGTCGGACGGATGGAGCCGAGGCGGATTCGACCGCGGTCCTCTCGGCGCTCGGGAATAAATACAGCGCAGAGATCCTCTGCGCCGCGGGAACACCGAAGTCGGCACAGGCCTTGAGCGAAGATATCGAGATCCCGATCGCGACGTGCTATCGGCGCATCGAGGAACTCGTCAACGCCGGACTGTTGACCTGCGAGGGCCGACAGCTCTCCGAAGAGGGGCGCCGCACGAACATCTACCGGCGAACCTTAGACGAGATCGAGGTCGACTTCTCGAAGGATCGCCCGCAGCTCTCCCAAAAGCGTCGAACGGAGGCCAAGAACAGACTGCAAGACCAGCTCAGGGACTGACTGAACCGTCTCGAGCGACCGAGGATCGACAGACCGAAAGCAGGGATGGGAGACGTCGACTGGAATCGACCGACGAGACGAACGATCGCTTTTCCGGGCCGGCGACCGGTCAACGCGATTTTTCGGACCTCGAGTGACTGTCGCGATCTACCGTTCGAGTCGAGGCCGTGAGCGAAGCGTCCGAACGCGGGCAGTAGCGAGTCGGCCGAACCGGCGCCGTCGCCAGTCGGTCATCCTTAAGTAATCCCACGGGAATACTGCGGTATGACCGAACCGTTCGACGGATCCGATCCAGCGGCCACGACCGACGATAGCGAGGCCGAACGTAGTGAGGCCTCGGCGGTAGCGAGTCGCGGACAGGACCCCGTCGTCGGCACCGAACGCGTCCTCCGAGTCGGCCACGACCGACCGATCAGGATCAGCACCGGCCATCGGATCCGCCACCACGACGGCAAGTGCGCGCGCCCGCACGGCCACAACTACGAGGTCGCCGTCACCGTCGTCGGCGAACTCGCCGACGAGGGCTGGGTCGCCGACAAGGGAGATATTACCGACGTCATCGACGAGTGGGATCACATGTTTCTCCTCGAGGCGGGCGATCCGCTGATCGAGGCCTTCGAGGCGTCGGGCGACAGCGATGCGGTCGTCGTCCTCGAGCACCCGCCGACCGCGGAGGTGATGAGCGTGCTCTTAGAGCGAAAGCTCCTGGCCGCACTCCCCGAAACCGTCTCCGACGTGCGGGTACAGGTCAACGAGACCAGCGAACTCTGCGGGGGCGGCCGATTCTGAGATGCCGGTCTCCGATTCCGTCGACCGCGACGGTGAGGGCGAGGGCGCTGGCGCTCGAGACGGTGCGGGGACTCACGGTGAGCGTCCCGACGACGGCCTCCCGATCAACGAGCTGTTCTACTCGCTGCAGGGCGAGGGCACTCTCGCCGGCGTCCCGTCGGTGTTCGTCCGCACGAGCGGCTGTAACCTCCGGTGTTGGTTCTGTGACTCCTATCACACCTCCTGGGAGCCGACCCACGCGTGGCTCGGCCTCGAGGAGATCCTCGCCGAGATCGAGAGCCACGACGCCGACCACGTCGTGCTCACGGGCGGCGAGCCCCTGATCCACGAGGAGAGCGTCGCCCTCCTCGAGGCGCTCGACGATCGCGGCTACCACACCACCGTCGAGACCAACGGGACGATCAATCGCGACGCGCCGATCGACCTCGCCTCGATCAGCCCGAAACTCGAGAGCAGCACGCCGACGCCGGAGCGCGCGCCGGACGACGCCGACGAAGCCGACGCGGAGCGGTGGGCCGAGCGCCACGAGCGCGACCGGATCGACCTCGAGGCGCTCGCTGCACTGGTCGAGGACTACGAGTTCCAGCTGAAGTTCGTCGTCACCGACGGCGACGATCTGCCGGAGATCCTCGACCTGCTCGCGGAGCTCCGCGGCGTCGCCGACGCGCCGATCCGCGACGACGACGTGCTCTTGATGCCCGAGGGCGCGACGCGCGAGCGCCTCGCGGAGACCCGCACCCGCGTCGCCGAGCTCGCGATGGAGCACGGCTTCCGGTACACCCCGCGGCTCCACGTCGACCTCTGGAACGACGCGCCCGAGACGTAGCAACCGACGACCGTTCGACCACCAGCACTACGATGACCGACGCGAACACCGCGACTGACGACGACGAATCGACCAAGAAACGCGCCGTCATCCTCCTCTCAGGAGGTATGGACAGCGCCACCGCCGCCTACGAGGCCCGCGACCGGGGGTACGAGCTCTACGCCCTGCACACCTCCTACGGACAGCGCACCGAGGACCGCGAACTCGAGTGCGCCCGCCGACTCGCCGACGAACTCGACGCGGCCGACTTTCTACAGATCGAGACCGGTCACCTCTCGGCGATCGGCGCCTCGAGTCTCACCGACGACGAGATGGCCGTCGCGGACGCGGACATGGAGAGCGACGAGATCCCCACCTCGTACGTCCCCTTCCGGAACGCGAACCTGCTCGCGATGGCGGTCTCCTACGCCGAAGCCAACGACTGCGAGGCCGTCTTCATCGGCGCTCACAGCGAGGACTTCTCGGGGTATCCGGACTGCCGGCCCGAATTCTTCGAGGCCTTCGAGAACGTGGTCGACGTCGGGACGAAACCCGAGACCGATATTTCGATCGAGGCGCCGTTCGTCGAGTGGTCGAAAACGGATATCGCCGAGCGCGGCGTCGACCTCGAGGTCCCGTACGAACACACGTGGAGCTGTTACCGCGAGAACGAGCCCGCTTGCGGCACCTGTGACGCCTGTGCGTTCCGCCTGCAGGCGTTCCAGAACGTCGGCGTCCGCGATCCGATCGAGTACGCCGAGCGGCCCGACTACGCCGCGGAGTAGCCGCAACCGGGGACGCTCAGTCCCCTCCGTTCGCGACTCGACGGCCCACGGCCGCGAGCGCGAGGACGCCGCTGACGATTCCCGTCCCGACGGTGAATCCCGGCGCGCCTTCGCCGTCGGAGCCCTCGTCGTCCGCGGATGGTTCGCCGTTGTCCGCGGATGGATTGCCGTCGTCCGCAGATGGATCGCCGTCGTCCGCGGATGGTTCGCCGTCGTCCGCGGATGGTTCGCCGTCGTCCTCCGATCGGATCGCGACCAGTCGGTCGCCGCTCGCGTAGACCGTTCCGTCGACGACGGCGAGCTGGCTCGGTTCGAAGTCGGTCTCGAGGCGCCACAGCGGGTCGCCGCCGTCGCGATCGAACGCGACCGCGCCGGACTCGCCGTCGTCCGCGACGGCGGCGAAGACCGCGCCGTCGCCGACGATCACGTCCTCGATAGTCGCGGCGTCGGCCGCGGACCGCCACTCGTCAGCGCCGGAGGCTCTATCGTAGCCCACGACGACCTCCCGGTCGGACGACGCCGCGTCGTCGACCGCGTAGAGTCGATCGGCCGCGAGCGCGGCCGGTGAGTAGGTCGGCACCGTCGCTCGCTCGTCACCGTTGCCGGCGTCGTAGACCGCGACGGCGTCGTCCTTGACGACTGCGACGGCGTCGCCGTGGGCCATCGGACGACCGGAGAACGTGTCCGCGGCCCAGTCGTCGACCCGGTCGGCCCAGCGGGCCGCGCCGGAGTCGAGTTCCCGGGCGAACAGCTGGTTGTTGCTCACGGCAAAGACCGCGCCGTCGCCGACGGCGACGGGGTCTCGCTGGAGCGGATCGCCGCGCTCGCCGCCGTCGACAGTCACCGGTTCGGGGTCGAATCGCCACTCCCTCGTCCCGTCCCGCGCGTCGAAGGCGAACAGGCTCCCGTCGGCGACGACGAGCACCAGGTCCTCCCCGACCACCGGCGTCCGGTTGGTCTCGTATCCGATCCCGGATTCCTGCCAGCGACGTTCCCCGTCGGCCGCCTCGAGGGCGGTGATCGACGCGGTATCGCCCGCGGTCGTCACATATACCGCGTCGTGATCGGCGGCCGGCGCGCCCACCGCGGCGACCGCCGAACCGTCGACCGTGACCTCCGTGATCCACTCCTCGTCGCCGTTTGCCGCGTCGTACGCGGCCACGCGACCGTCGTCGGTGACCAAAAAGAGGCGGTCGCCGGCGGCGGCGAAACGGCCGCCGCGTTCGACCGTCCAGTCGATCGCCACCGGCGGTTCGGGGCCGGCCGTCTCGGGAGCGGCGGCGCTGCTGTCTGCGTCCCCGTACCGGGTCGGCCAGTCGGCCGGGGCCGACGCGTCGGTCGATCGGGCGGCACCGGTTTCCGAAGCCGCTGCCCCGGTCGCCACCGCGACGCCGACGTACTTCAACACGTCTCGTCGGTCGTACTCGGTCATACCTACCGAGGCGGTGATGCCGATCCCTGTTACTTATTCCTCCGGTAGAACCGTTGCAGCCCGACAATACGGGGCATGAAGTGGTTCGATCAGTGAAAAGATCTATGAGTCGATAGGTAGCTGCGACCTACCACGCCGCCTCGAGGATCCCCTCGATCTCCTCGACGGAGGGGGCCAGTCCGGGCGGCGCGTTCGCCATGAACGAGTCCTCGAGGATCGCCTCCGCGACGGCGGTGAACTCCTCGGGCCGCGGGCCGTCGACCTCGCGCAACTGCGCGGGGAGGTCGAGTCCGTCCCGAATCTCCGCGACCGCCTCGACGACCGCCGCGCCGTGATCCGCGGCGTCGCCGACACCGAGCGCGGTCGCGAGCATCCCCGCCCGCGCGTCCACGTCCTCCCGCTCGAAGAGATACTCGAGGACGTGCGGGACGACGATCCCGTGGGCGGCCCCCTGCTGGACGTCGTACGTTCGCGTCAGCCCGTGGCCGAAGGCGTGGACGATCGAGAGCGTCGTCTCGCCGGGCCGAGAGATACCGTACTGGACGAGGACGATCCCCTCGAGGAGCGTCTCGAAGGTCCCCACGTCTCGGTCGCCGTCACCGAACGCGCGGAGACCGTCCTCGAGTTTCTCGAGGCCGTGTCTGGCCGTCGCGTCGGTCACGGGCGTCGCGTTGGCGGCGTAGAGCGTCTCGATGCCCTTGTCGAAGCCGTTCATCGCCGAGCCAGCGAGGATCGAGTCCGGCGTGGTCGCGACCAGTTCGGGGTCGTAGACCGCCGCCGCGGGCATCAGGTCGGGGTGGGAGACGCCGCCGCTGGCCGGCTCGTCGACGGGCCCTTCGTCGGGATCGGCGGTGACGCCGGCGACCGACGAGAGGTCCGCGCCCGCGAGCGTCGTCGGCACCGTGACGATCGGCACCAGCCCTTCGTCGGGGACGGGAAGCGTCCCTGTTTCGGCGAGTTCCCGGCCGGCGGCCGCCGGACCGTAGCCGTTGGCCGCGAGAACGCTGATGATCGTCGCGACATCGAGGCTACTGCCACCACCGACGCTCACGATTGCGTCGGCATCCTCGGCCTCGAGGCGGTCGCGCCCCGCCAGCGCCGTCGAGAGCCGCTTCGCCGCCGACGTCTCGTCGAACACGCCGGCCAGCCGCTCTCCCAGCCCCGATCTCACCGGTTCGATTACCGTCGGCGTCGCCCCCACCGTCGAACCGCAGACGAGCAGCGCGCGCTCGAGACCCAGCGCCTCGAGTTCGGCCTCGAGGTCGTCGACGCTACCGGCGCCGAAGCGGATCGTCGCCGGGTCGTAGTCGAAACGGAACGACGGCTCGCGGTCGCTCGAATGAGAACGCATGGACGGCCGTACGGACCGCGGGCTGTTAAAAGCGAGAGCAGCGGTGATCCAGTAGCGAGGTGTCGGTTCGGAATCGGTTCGCCGGTCCGTTCGAGTCTGACGTCTCCGTTCACCGTCGCGAGACTCGCGGCGTCAGTGACCGACGCCGAGGTACGTGTGGACCGCCTCCTCGTTTTCCAGTTCGTCGACGAACGCGACGGCGAAGTCCTCCATCGAGATGTAGCTCTCGCCGTTCTCGTCGGCGACGAGCCGTCGGTCCGCGGTTCGGTACTCGCCCGTTCGCTCGCCGGGCTCGATCACCGCTGCCGGCCCGAGGTAGGTCCACCGGAGGTCGTTGGCCTCGCCGATGACCCCGTACGCGTCGATGGCCGCCTGCGCGAGAGGCTCGAGTTCGTTCGGGAACTCTTCGGTCTCGATGAGCATCGTCTCCGGGTCGACGCGCAGGCCGCCCGCGCCGCCGGTCCAGACCAGGCGGTCGGTGTCCGTCCGCTGGAGTCCCTCGACGACCGCTTCGGCCATCTCGACGAGGACGTCGACGTCCGCGTCGTCCGACGGGCCGAGCGCCGACGCGACGGCGTCGTGATCCGCCGCGAGAGACGCAATTTCATCCGCATCAGTCGCGTCGGCGGCGACCGCGCCGAAGTCGGGGTCGTCGATCCCGTCGATCTCGCCGCTGCGGGACGTCCCCGTCACCTCGTGGCCGCGCTCGAGGAGTTCGGTCGCGATTCGTCGCCCGATTCGTCCGCTCGCACCGAGTAGGAGTACGTTCATGATCGTGCGTTAGGTGATTTCGCCGGTGGTCGGCACGCGATACGCAGATGAGCAGCCAGACGGCCGGTTACATCACCATACCTGCTGTTGGGACGTAACTGTGATATAGTTCAGCGAACGTCGGTATGAGCAAGTCACACCGATGTCACCGCACTCGGATCTCGAAGCGAAATACGCCAGCTGTCCGGTGATCAAGACCCTCGAGGAAGTCGGCTCGCGGTGGCGGTTGACCGTCATTCACGTCCTCCGAGAGGGCGAACTCCGCTTTAACGAGCTCAAGCGTGCGACGGACGCGAACTCACAGACGCTGTCCCGCGTGCTTGACGACCTCGAGGAGACGGGTTACGTCGAGCGGCGAGTCGAGGAGGAGAGCCCGATCGCCGTCTACTACTCGCTGACGCCGAAGGGCGACGACCTCCTCTCGGCGTTCGACGAGATCCTCGAGTGGGGCGAGAAGTGGATCGACGACGACGACCGCCCCGACGGTGAGGAGAGCGGGGCGTAGCGAGACGAGGCGCTCGGTACGCGCCTCGAGCGTCGTATCGTGTGCGACGGTGCTGTGGCTCCGCAGTTCGATATCTGCGTCGTCGCGGCGCCGCGACTCGACTGCTATGCCCGGGGCTCTGCGACGAGACGGCGTCCGCGAGAAAAATCGATCTCGGTTGGTGATCGCGACTCGAGAGTCGGACTCGGCTTCGAATTCGAGTCCGAGTACGGACCGATTATTCGGCCGCGACGTCTTCCTCGTCGACGTCGACCGCGGTCGCTTCCTCTTCGGCGACTTCTTCGGGGTGGGCCTCAAGGGTGGCCTTCTGGATCTCGACGCGACGCAGCGGGTAGATCGTCTTGGCCTCGCCGTAGATCCCCGAGGAGAGTCGACCCTCGACGACGCTGTCGATGAGCTCCTCGAAGGAGCGCTCGGCGGCGGCCTCCTCGATCATCTCGACCATCTGGTTGCGGATGGCCTTCTCCTGGCTCGCGTCGGCCTTCTTGGTCGTGAAGGCGACGGGCTGGATCTGGACGCGGTAGTCGTCCGTCGTGAGGACGGTGACGTAGGCCTCGACCTTCGAGGCGCCCCGTCGGACCAGCGACCGCAGGTAGTCCCGGGTCAGGGAGTGCTCGACGAACTCCGTGTACGCCGAGTCGCTGCCGACGTCGGTGATCTTGAAGGTCAGCTTGGTGTTGTTCTCGCTGGCGTTGTTGTTGAGTTCGCCCAGCGTCGTTTCGATGGTTCGGTCGTAGACCTTTTCCGGTTCGTCAGCGGGGGTTTCGCCGAGTTCCTGGCGGTCGAACTGCTCGGGTGCCAGGACGGTGTACCACCGCTTCTCCTGTTTCGCGCGTGAAACTGATCGTTCACTCATGATGTATCTGTAGTGTTACTGTCCGCATCGGACGCGGGCCCCGCGTCCGCTGGTAGCTCGCGCTGTTCCCCTGGGTCCCGTCCGGAACGGGCCACGTCGATCGCCACCTCGAGATTGACCACGTAGTCGTCGACGTTCGAGTGGAGGCCACCGGTCGCCTCGCGTTCGATGTGCGTGACGACGGCGCCCTCGGTCTTAGTCTCGGCATCGCCGTCCTCGCGCTCGACGACCGTCTCCATCTCGTCGGTGTTGTCCGGGCGAAGCGCCCGCGCGACGAGTTCGGGGTCGTCGTGGCGCGTTCGAATGGTCGCGCGCCGACTCATCGTCGGTCCCTCACGATCTGTATGAGCGTCGACTCGTCTACGCCGGGATCGTACCGTAGGTAGCCGCGGCGGCGGCCGCCGTCGTAGGCGACCCCCTCGATCCCGACCTCCTCGAGTTCGCGTGCGACCGCCTCGACGGTCGCCCCCAGCGGCTCGCCGCCGCGGGTGGCGATCGCCGCCTCGCCGTCGGCGACGGCGAGGACGGTCGATTCCGGCGACCGGTAGGCCGCGGCGATCCGGGCGACCGCTTCGACGGGGCCGTCGTCGACGCCGACGACGAACAGCCCGTCGTAGCGTCCCGTCGAGCCGGCTTCGAGCGCCGCGTGGGCGCGTCGGCCGTGCTCGCGCCAGGCGTCCAGTGCCGGCTCGCGGGCGTCGTGGCCCATCGCGAGCGCGGCGCCGGTGCCCGGCTCGGTGCGGGCGGTCGCCTCGAGGACGTCCGCGTAGCCGCCGATCGTCGCGAACGGCGCGTCGGCCGTCGCGTACGGCCGTAGCACGCGCTGGACCGTCTCGGCCGCGGCCGGTACCGCCTCGTCGTCGCCGACGATATCGAGGGCGACGGCGGAGCCGATCGTCCGGTGGGCGTCCGAATCGAACGCGTCCGGCGCGGCGAGGTCGACGCCGAGTTCCTCGAGCGCGGTCCGCGTCGCGCTCAGGTCGCCCGACCACGGCGCGCGAAGGCGCGTCGAGTGGGCGAGACCGTCGACCGGATCGGTCGTCGGCACCGCGACGCCCGGTCGGCGATCGACCAGGCCCTGCGTCCGCGCGGCCTCGAGGACCCACTCGCTCTCGCCGGCACCGGGTTCGACGCCAGCGGCCACGAGCCCCGCGAGCGCGAGGACGTGATCCGGCGACGCCTCGAGGCCGCGAACGGCCTCGAGCGCCGCGAGCGTGGCGGGTCGGTCGTCAGTATCGAGCCGCGTCGCGTCCGCGTCGACGGCGCCGATGGCGACGGTAACGTCGTCGGCCGCCGCCCGTCGGTCGCGAACGCGCTCGGTTCGGTCGGCGACCGTGGGGCCGACGCTCACCTGGAACGGCGTCCCGCGGTCGGCCAGGGCCCGCGCGAGCAGGCCGCTGGCCGCCAGCGCGTCGCCGTCGGCGCGCGCGACGAGGTGGACGAAGCCGGCGCTCCCGATCGCCTCCGCGGCGGGGGCAGACGCCGGCTCGGCGGACCGACTATCGGTGGCCATCTAGATTCGGTGGGGTTACTCCTCGTCGAGGAGCTCTTTCGCGACGTCGTAGGAGTACGTGAAGTCCGGCTCGACTTCGTCGCCGCGGTAGTAGTCGACGAGGCGTCGGACCTTCGACTCCGTGTTCTGCAGGGCGCGCTTGTTCTGGTAGTCCTGCGGGTTCTGCTGGATGTGCTCGCGCAGGCGCACGGCGCGTTCCATCAGGTTGTAGAGGTCCTCGGGGAACTCCGATCGCGCGTCGTTCTCCTCGAGGATCTCGGTGATCTTCTTCCCGGTCGCCAGCTTGACGTCCGGGACGGGCGTGCCCGTGACACCTTCGTCACGCAGCTTCATCCCGATCTGACTGGGATCGTAGCCCTGCTCTGCCAGTTCGACGACGCGGGCTTCGATATCGTCCGCGTCGACGTCGCTCCACTCCGGCGGGTCGTCTGCCGTCGGCTTGTCCGATCCGGACGAGCCGCGACGGCGGGTGTGCATTCGTGCCATTGGTGAGGATAGGAACCGCACTGACCGCTGAAGTCGTGTGACAGTCGCCGCTGCGACCGTCCGTGCACTTCCGCAATCCCAAGCCGTCCGAAACAGTGGACGGCGCAGTCAGATTTGCGGCCGTGCGCTTCCCACCAGTGTCTTCGCTCGGACGGACTAAAGGGTTTCTAGACTGGCTTCCTCGAACCGTAGCTGGTCGGTGCTCGAATGGTGGGTGGTGTTCTCGAGCGATCCAGTAGTGAAAGTGTGGAGTGCGATCGCGGTCAGTCGAGCGATCAATTACTGCTGTCCCACGCGCGTCTCCTCTTCGTCCCAGTACTCCTCGCGGAGTTCGTACTTCTGGACCTTGCCGGTCGCGGTCTCGGGGAGATCTTCAACGAAGTCGACGCTCGAGGGCTTCTTGTAGCCCGCGAGGTGCTCGCCGACGAACTCGAGGATCTCGTCCTCGGTCGGCTCGGCGCCGCTTCGCGGGACGACCAGGGCCTTCGGCGTCTCGCCCCACTTCTCGCTCGGGACCGGAATGACCGCGGCCTTTCCGACGTCGGGGTGGTCGTAGAGGACGTCCTCGACCTCGATGCTCGAGATGTTCTCGCCGCCGGAGATGATGATGTCCTTCTTGCGGTCCTGGATCGCGACCATCCCGTCCTCATCGATCGTCGCGAGGTCGCCGGTGTGGAAGTAGCCCTCGAGGCGCGCGGTGAACGCCTCCTCGGTGGCGTCGGGCTTCTCGAGGTAGCGGTCCATCACCTGGTTGCCGCGGACGACGATCTCGCCGATGGTCTCGCCGTCCCGCGGGACGTCCGCGCCGTCCTCGTCGACGACCCGGACGTCGGTACAGAGCGTCTGACTTCCCTGTTTGACCTTGAGTTCGCGGCCGCGCTCGGCGAGCCGGCGCGGCGAGTTGCTCGTCGTGATGATCGGCGCGGTCTCGGTGAGCCCGTAGATGTGGATGATCCGCCAGCCGAACTCGTCCTCGACGGTCTCGATGGTGGCCGTGGCGGGGGCCGAGCCGGCGGTCGCGATTCGGACGTCGCGGTCGCCGGTGGTCTCGAGGTCGGGGTGTTCCTCGTGGTACTGAATCAGGTTGTTCAGCACCGTCGGTGCGCCGCACATGAACGAGACGTCGTACTCGCGCACGCGCTCGAAGACGCCCGCGGCGTCGAAGGTCCGCTGGCAGACGTGGGTCCCGCCCGTGCCCGTGATCGCGTAGGTGTGCCCCCAGCCGTTGCAGTGAAACATCGGCAGCGTCCAGAGGTAGGTGTCGTCGTCCCGGATCTCCATGTGCTGGTTGAGCACCAGCGCGTGCCAGTGCTCGGTACGGTGGGTGCGGACGACGCCCTTCGGATCGCCCGTCGTCCCCGAGGTGTAGTTGATGCTGGCGTCGTCGTCCTCGCTGATCTCGGGACGGTCGGGTTCCTCGGTGGGCTGGCCCTCGAGGAACTCCTCGTAGTCGGCCCACTCTCCCTCGATCTCGTCGGCCCGATACCCGACGAACGTGTCCGCCGGAATCGTGTCGCGGATCGCCTCGATCTTCTCGGCGTAGTCGTAGTCCGCGACGATCGTGTTCGCCGCGCAGTCCTCGAGGATGTACTCGTACTCGCCCGAGACCAGCCGGTAGTTCAGTGGGACGAACACCGCGCCCAGCTTGTTGGTCGCGTACAGCGTCTCGATGAAGTAGTGCGTGTTCGGCGCGAGCAAGGCGACGCGGTCCCCCTGTTCGACGCCACTGTCCTCGAGGGCGTGTGCGAGCCGGTTTACGCGGTCGTTGACCTCTTCGTAGGTGTACTCGGTCCCGTCGTGGGCGACGACGCCGGTGACGTCACCGTAGCTGTCAACCGCCCGCTCGAGGAAGTCCGTGGTGAGCATCTCCCGTTTCATTCTGTGGTACCCGTTACCACTGACCACGTAATGGGTCAAATGTTTACTCCCGCCTTCCAGCGAGTACCAGGGTGGTGTGCTAATACGTGGGATGGCTCGAGCGTTTCGAGGGGTTTATCTATTCCCGCGGAAAATGGAGGAATGCGTACGAGGGCTCGTAGATCAGAGGTAGATCACTCCCTTGGCATGGGAGAGGCCCCGGGTTCAAATCCCGGCGAGTCCATACAATTCTGGCGTTTCAGGCGTTTTACTTCCCGAATTCTGGGTTTAAGCAATCAGCGACAACTGCTGATTGCTGTCTCCAGATTCCTAGAGGTCTTCGATGAAGTCACGTCGCTGCTCCATCTTTGCTCGGTCCGTGCGTCGGTCGTAGTGGTGTTCGAGACCCTCCGGTGAAACGTCACACCGGTCGCTAACGATTCGCTCCGGGACACCTTCTCGGAGCTGATGGGTGATCGCACCGCGTCGGATCGTGTGTGGCGAGAGGCTACTGGGACACTCCGAGTAGTGACCGTACTTGCGTGCCTCACAGTCCATCGGATCACGATCGTGGGGACAGTCCCCAATCATACAGGGCTGGGTGAGCCGGTACACCTCCGAGCGAATCTGACTCGAACTCAACCGACCTTGATCGCTCGTCACCAGCGGTTGGCGGCCGTGGTCATCAGTGATGTCGTGCCGATGGAATCGGATGTACTCATCGAGTACACCGCAGTAGTAGTCGTCGAGTGCGATCGCCCGTTCAGCCGGTTCCTGATTCTTGAGTGGCGTTCCCGTTCCGGGTCGATGGCGGAGCCAGAAACACTGTCCGTCGGGTTCGTAGTCCTCGAGATCGATCGCACGGAGGCTCCCGAGGCGAATCCCCGTATGCCAGAGGATCGCGACGAGAACGTGTTCGCGGCTCGCACGCTTGTACCGCTCGAGATAGCCGAGTATCTTCTCCGCCTGCTCGGGCTCAAGCAGTTCGTCACGTGCGTCTTCATCGCGATCGACCTCGGGAAGTTTCACCCGTTCACGCATTCCCGATTCAACGGCATCGATCGAGGCACAGAACTCGAGGAAGACGCGAATCGTCGCCAGTTGCCCGCGGAGCGTGACGAGGTTGATGTCCTGCTGGCGCCAGACGCGGTAACGGTGTAAGTCTCGTCCGGAGAGGTCGTTGAGGTTCTCGAGGCCGACTTTTTCGCACCACTCGACGAAGGAATTGAGTCGGTAGTTGTGATTCTGGAGGGTCTTTTCGCTTAGCTCTGGCTCCCGGTGAGCGACGTAGCATTCGACCGCCTCTCGAGGTGTAATTGGCTCGAGATCGTCGCTCATACGTTCTCGAGACCCCCGTATTGACCGTCGTCACTGTCTGCTTGAGCACCGCAGGCGTAGCGGTCGTCAGACCTTTTGGCTGGCGATACCTCCTGCCGTGCGTGGGGTGTCGTCCCCACGGAAGTTCCGCGATTCATTCCGGATCACCGGAGCTACCTTTCGGGCGGCGTTGCAGCGCCGCCCAGCCTCGCATTCCGATGAGAGTCATCTTCAGCCGAGTCGGTAGCTCCTTAGTTCTGAATATAGTCCAATATTGCATAAATGCAACGAGTATGTATTATAGAATAGACCTCTATTGAACGGGGAAAGCATGAGTAATAGGTAAGCCCATGCTGAACCGACGATACGATGAGAAAATCGGGAACATGGATGACGATCTGGGACGATCGAATTCTCGAGACGCTACGGAAAGAAGGGGGGAAACCAGTCGGAGAGTTAGCGGAAGAAGACGGTATTAGAATCTCTCACTCCTCTGTTTCTCGCCGGTGTAAAAAACTCGCAGAGCATGGACTCTTGACTCCCCTCGGAAATGGAGTCTACACGATCACAGACAGCGGGAAGGCGTATCTCGACGAAGAGTACGATGCTGAAAACGACGTCTACCTGAACGGAAACGGATCGAGAGACGGCCAAACTGCAAGTCAAACCTCTGAATCGTGACGGAACGGAAGCACGCTCGATGAACGAATCCTCGAGCATTTAGCGGAGGATTCGTGGTCGACACCTCGTTGTATGTCTCGAGTCGTCGATCTCACTGCATCTCGCGGACGGATGGAGGAACGGTGTCTGTTGCTTTGTCAGGTTAGACTGATTACCCCGATCGTCGAGGATAGCAATATGTACGAGATCACCTGTGAGGGCCAGGAATATCTCGATAGGAAACTCGACGTTGAGAATCGACCGACTCCCTCGCCTCAAGCGCTTCAGGGATAGCATTGCCAATAGGTTAATTTGATAGAAAAGTAGACAATGAGTCGATGGAGCAGGACGACCTATCTGATATTCAAACCGAAGCACGGAGTCAAAATTTAGTTCGTGCTATTGAGCGGTTCATTCGGGTACTGAACAAACAGGCGGGGGAGAAGCACGCTGCGAAGGTTATTCTCGAGGGAGCGGTTCTCCAAGGTAGCAAACTCGAGCAGAAGCCGGAGCGATTTATCGAGGAGGAATTGATCGAGCCAGTGATGCAGGTTCTCGGGTATGAACCTCGATTTCAGCCAACTGGCTTCAATGGACTTGGTGGCCGTTATCCGGACTTCACCGCACTAAACCTCGATATCACGAACTTCGGTGAGGTAAAAAAACCAGGCCGAATTCAGAACGCTCGAAAAGAGTCGTTCGAATACCTGCAGATGGCTACTAACCGGCCGATCGTCGGTATTGCTACCGACGGCTTTGTCTGGATACTCCATACTGCAACTGATCCCGAGGAAGAGCCAGCGTACACGCATCACGTTACCCTTCATGATCTCTTCGAAAAGATCCGACTCGAGCAGACGCAGCCAAATGCCAAGCGCCGATCTCGCACTCACCTTCGTGATCTCTCTCAAAAGTTTGTGAGTCAGTTCAATGCTAGCCACGTAGAAGAGCTTGTTATCGATAACTAAGTTTGAAACGGCGTATCAACGCAGTTGATTATACGACCCTCATAGCCAATCGACCTTACCACGCTCTATCGTCGGCCGCCTCAAGAATCTTAATGAAGAGCCTTAGTCATCGGTTTCCTTGATGGAGTCCCATCCAGATATCGATGCCTCAAAACGATTGTTGCTCCGTTAATTACTTGATCTGTATCGATCGCTACTCTATGATCGCTCGTCCGACTCTACTCTGATTCTCGAACACTCTATACTCGAATGAGTTTGTAAACTGAAACTCAGATATGCAGAACTGTTTTTATTATTGATCACATCATAACGTCTATGAACAGGCGCGGAATCGACGAATGGGCGATCGTTCTCGCTATAAGCGGTACCATCGCGTTCACCGGTTTGTTAATTCTGTCTGTCACTACTAATCCGACTACTACTATCAGTCAAGGAGAGCCTCTCCACCGTCTACAAACATCTCTTTTAACGAGAATCGATGTTACATATCCATTGCTGGCAAAAGGGGGAATTATGATGATTTTGGTTATTCTTGGAACACTCGTTGCAAGAATTGGTTCTCAGGGGCGTTGACGAATGCTCGAGGGACACGGTATCGAGGTGCGGATTCCGACTGAGGGTTTAATGATAGGTAAGCGGCTTGTATGGTATAACGAACAGATATGAACGAGCGAGATCTGTATGCAGACGACTGGATGGAGGTAAACTGGTGCGAGTGGCTATCTCTTAATCCGACAGATGATGAGTTGACAGCGATCTTAACTGATCCGGGACTCTACCGTGTTCGCCATCGTGACCGTGACGGCCTCGAGTATATCAGTCAAACCGAACGGAGTATACGGGGACGGGTGAGCGCACTGGCACGGAACGTCTACTCCGAAGAGATGCCGTTCCGTGATCCGCACACAGCTGTACCGTGTCTCTGGGCAGTTCGTAATCGAGACAGACCAGCATTCGAAGTGTCGACTGCGACACCGTCGCTCGCCACCCACAATCAGGACTGGAAAGGCCTTGAGGAAGCACTCATCACGACCGCTCGTCGAGAGATGGGTGAAAGCCCGACCGCGAACTTCGGACGGATCATTTCTGGCTACTCACAGTCGGGATACCGAAGTGATGGATACGTCGGTGGTTAGTTCGAAGATGGGGAAACTGAACGAATACCGAATCCGGCCATAGGCCGGTTCCTTGGAGATATGATTGGCGCACACTATCTTATAACGGAACAATCACTGACGGCACAGTTTGGAAACTAATTTGTTAATTATATTGAGTTATAATTCCGGATATCCAATATGGACTGACGGAGAAAATACAGAGATAGAAGAGTTTTATATCTGGTATCATGATTGCTGTGTAGATGACGAGTGCGACTCGAATTCCAATTAGTCTTCTTGCGATTATTCTACTTCTTGTCCCGGGGTTAGTAGCGCTCGAAATCTACTATCGAAGAACAGGAAAACAATCTAAACTCTCACGGATCCAGTGGGTTGTTTTCAGTGTTTTCTTGAGTTTGTTTTCATTACTATTACTGTATGTATCTACGCCAATATACTTTGACCAGCTCACAGATATAGTAGAATCTCTATCTACCTCCCTTAATATCGTCAATGATGAGGAGTTGTTTTCCATGTCTATTCCAATTATGACTGTTTTTTATATAATTCACGTAGGAGTCTCTCTTGTGATTGGGAGAGTTATTGGAGAGCTTGATGACAGATGTCTAAATCCCGATAGAGTTCTTGATCGACGCCCACCCTGGCAGTACGCATTTGATGAAGCCAACAGTGAAGAGATTGAAGTTAAACTCAGAGATGGTACAGTTATTCAAGGCCAGTTCAATGAAGCAGCTTGGGACAAAGAGGAACATGAACTCTATATCGAGGACCCATATGAAGTAGAGTATGATGGTGAAGAATTGGTCGGGGATCCAATTGATTTAGGCCGAAGTATACTCCTAAAAGGCTCTGCAATCACACATGTGCTTTTCACTGAGGAGGACCCATACACAGAAATGGAAATCAATTCTGAGGAGATTGCTACAGAAATTGAAGGTGAACTTGATGAAATACTGCATGACCTTGGTGAACAAGCAGAGCTATCTTCATTCGAAATACAAGCAGAGGAGGAAGAATCTGAGTCTCAGGAAGAATGATTAAGCTGGTTTGAATTCATCAAGCTCGCTTTCGTCAGTGTACTCTGGATATTTAGAATAAACATACCGAAGAAGCCGATCAAGAGGCTTATTATTGTATCTCTTCTTTACATTCTGGGCATCTTCAAGAATGTCATCAAATCCAGACAAATCATTTCTATTGATAAGCTTTTGCACAACCTGCTGTCCAGTGGGCGTCAATCTGTAGGCGTATTTTTCATTTCCACTCCTATTTTTCTTCACTTCCTTGGCTATTAGGTCCCTCTCCTGTAGTTTGTCAAGAGTTGCGTGCAACTCTGGTGAAAAGGGACCATATTTGTCGCTTCGGAATTCAAATGCATTATAGAGATCTGTTTCTTCCTGAGCAAGGAATACTAGCTTTTGGAATCGAGTTGCACCGTCAACTTCTCGCTGGCCATCAACATATAGTAGGCCAAGCGGAAGGAGCTTTGAGTGTGACATAAAGGGTCTATGACGGTTTTCGTTATAAGGAAGTTCAACGGCTACTCAATAAATCTTTAGGACGAAGTGGGTCCCTTAGCTATTAACAGGCTTCGCTTACCAAGGAAGCGTCTTTAAGTCCCGTCGGCAAAAGAGAATGTCTGTCCGAAAGTTCGGAAATAGCCCATCTCACCCTTTTTACTGAGTAGATGTCTCTATCTCTGGATAATCATCCGGATCAATTAGAGATACCGTCCATGTTGCAGTATTTGTTCGTGTGACTCGAACAGGACGGCCTTTTACACTTCCTTCATTATCAACCAATCCAAGCGCCCGAAGTTCGCTCTTCGGGAGTACAACACCGCCCGACGTACGACCAACTTCTACCAACGGATGGATTGGCATGGCTACGTTCCTAACTGGGCCTAAATTTGTTTAAACATTGGTCTCACTAGTACGAGACTATGATATTCCTGATTGATATCACCCGCTCTCGAGTCACATTGAGACATGGGTACGGACAACCCGCCACTAACTGACGAGAAGACTCTCAACGAAATCTACCACGACCGGAATCGCCTCGCAATCGCCTTCGCGAGAGCGATCAGGCTCGCTTGGGGACCGGACACCGCTGACTGGTACTGGCACGACGAGTGGCCCGGCGTCTGGGTTGATACCCCACTGGCCAGAAATCGTGGCGCGTTACGCCCGATCTCGAGGACGTCCTCGAACAGTCGTCACTCCAACAGACCGACCCGCAGCTACGACGGCCACTTGAGCGTCAAGTCATACCGATCAGATCGAACAGCGAAAAGAACCGAACGCAACCTAACTCGAGGCGGCGACACCGGAGCCGTCCGTTACCGAAGGCTCCGACTCGCTGATGCGCACCCGCCTGATGCGCGTATCGTCGACGCGTTCGACGGTCAGTTCGGCGCCGTCGTAGGCGAACGTTTCGCCGGGTTCGACCAGTCGGCCGGCGCGGTTGAAGACGAAGCCGGCGATCGTCTCGAACTCCTCGCCCTCTGGGAACTCGACGCCGGTGACGTCGTTGACGGCCTCGATGTTCACCTCGCCGTCGACCCGGACGGTTCGGTCGTCGACGGTCTCGATCGGGTCGTCCTCCTGGGTCTCGAGGATCTCGCCGACGACGGCCTCGACGATGTCCTCGGTGGTGACGATCCCCTCCGTCGTCCCGAACTCGTCGATGACGACGACCTGTTCGACCCGCTGCTGGCGCATCTCGCGGAACAGCTCGTCGACGTGTTTGCTCTCGGGGACGTGCAGCGTCTCCTCGACGTGGGCCTCGAGCAAGCCGTCGTCGGTCGACTCGCGATCACCGACGAGGTCGCCGAGCGCGACGATCCCGACGACGGTATCGAGATCGCCGTCGTAGACCGGCAGGCGGGTGTGGCCGCTCTCGACGCACTTCGCGACGGCTTCGTCGACGGTCGCTTCTCGAGCGACGGCGGTGACGTCCAATCGCGGCGTCATCACCTCTTTGGCGATGGTGTCGTTGAACCGGAACACGCGCTGGAGCATCTCGCGTTCGTCGGCCTCGATGACCCCTTCGCTCTCGCCGGTCCGGATCAGCTCCCGGATCTCCTCGCGGGTGACGTACGACTCCTCGACGGCCGTGCCGCCGGTCAGGCGGTTAAGCACCCGTGTCAGCGCGTCGAACGTGACCACGAGCGGGAACAGCGCGTACTCCGAGACTTTGAGGGGACGAGCGACCGACAGTGCCCACGATTCGGTGTTCTCGATAGCGTAGGACTTGGGCGCGCTCTCACCGAACAGCAGGACGACGGCCGTCACGCCGAACGTCGCCGCCAGCATCGCCCGCCCCTGGCTCGTGTACATCGCGAACAGTCCCGTCGCGATCGAGGACATCGCGATGTTGACGAGGTTGTTCCCGACGAGGATCGTCACCAGCAGTCGGTGGGGGTCGTCCTTCAGCGCCTGGACGGTCTCGGCGCCGGACGCCCCGTCCTCGACGAGCGCCTCGATGCGGTGGTGGGCCAGCGAGAACATGGCGATCTCGGCCGAGGAGAAAAACCCCGAGAGGACCAGCAACACCAGCAGCGCCGCGACGCCGCCGGCGGCCACGAGGGTCGTCGACGGCTCGAAACCAACGACTCCCGACGCGGCGACCGGGCGAGCGACGTCGGCCAGTACCGCGGTCGCCTCGAGGCCGGGCATATCACTCAGTCACCCACCGAGTCGGTGTTCGCCGAGGCCGGGAACTCGTCGTCGTCCAGCGCGGCCGCCTCCGACGCGGCCGGTCCGTCCTCGCTCTCCGGGAAGTAACACGCCGCCCGGTGGCGCTCGTCGCCGGTCTCGTCGATGGCCGGTTCGGCCTCCCGGCACGACTCCTGGGCCTTCGGACAGCGCGGGGCGAACGCACAGCCCGAGGGGAGGTCGACCGGGTCCGGCGGCTCGCCGTCGAGCAGGACGCGAGTCCGATCCGCGGTCGGGTCCTTCTCCGGCGCGGCCGACAGCAGCGACGCCGTGTACGGATGCTCGGGGTGGGCAGCGACGCGGTCGACGTCGCCCTCCTCGATGATCCGCCCGAGGTACATGATGGCCAGCCGATCCGAGACCTGCATCAGGCTCGCGAGGTCGTGGGAGATGTAGACGATCCCGATGTCCTCGGCGTCGGCCAGCCCGCGCAGCAGGTTCAGCAGGTTGACCTTCAGCGAGACGTCCAGCATCGACGCCGGCTCGTCGCAGATCAGGAAGTCGGGATCCAGCACGAGCGCCTTGGCGACCGCTACGCGCTGGCGCTGCCCGCCGGAGAGCTCGTGGGGGTAGCTATCGAGGAACTTCTCGGCGGGAGTCAGTCCGACCTTTTCCAATGTCTCGACGATGGCCTGCTCCTTCTCGTCGGTACGGTAGTCGTGGATCGTCAGCGGCTCGCCGACGAGCTTGCGGACGGTCTGGCGCGGGTTCAGCGAGTCGAAGGGGTCCTGGAAGACGATCTGGACCTTCCGTCGGAACTCCTGGAGGTTGCCGTCCTGGTAGTACTCGTAGGGTTCCCCGTCGAACGTCAGCTCGCCGCCGGTCGGCTCCTCGAGGAGGGCCATCGTCTCGCCGAGCGTCGACTTCCCGCAGCCGGACTCGCCGGCGACGCCGAGCACCTCCGAGCGCCGGACCGACAGCGAGACGCCGTCGACCGCTTTCACGTGGTCGGGGTCCTCGCCCCGGAACTTGTCCAGCAGCGGCTGGCTCTGCTCGTAGTGTTTCTCGAGGTCGTCGGTCTCGAGAATGACCTCGCCGCGACCGGAGTCGGCGTCGCCCTCGTCGGGGATGCCCCACGTCTCCGGCTCGACGGCGTCTCGGCGCAGCTGAGCCGCCTCCTTGACGCGGTGGCAGGCCGAGCGGTGGTTCCGATTGGGGAGGTCGACCAGGTCCGGATGCGACTCCCCGCACTCGTCGGTGGCGAACGGACACCGGTCCCGAAACACGCAGGCCGTCGGCTCCCGGTTCAGGTTCGGCGGCGAGCCGGGGATCGCGACGGGGTCCTCGTCCTCCTCGTCGATCTCCGGGAAGGAGTTCTTCAGCCCCATCGTGTAGGGGTTGGTCGGGTTGACCAGCACGTTATCGACGCTGCCCTGCTCCATCACCTTCCCGCCGTAGAGGATCGACAGTTCGTCGCAGGTCTCGGCGATGACGCCGATCTCGTGGGTGATCAGCAGCAGCGAGCTGTCCATCCGCTCTTGAATCTCCAAGATCTTGTCGATGATCTTGTCCTGGACGATGACGTCCAGCCCGGTCGTCGGCTCGTCGGCGATAATGAGGTCGGGCTCGAGGGCCAGCGCCATCGCGATGGTGACCCGCTGGCGCATCCCGCCGGAGAACTCGTGTGGATAGTCGTCGATCCGGTCGGGATCGAGGCCGACGATCTCGAACAGTTCGCGGACGCGGTCGCGCGCCTTCGCGTCCGTGACGTTGCGGTGGGTGTGGATCGCCTGCGCGATCTGGTCGCCGGTCGACATCACGGGATCGAGCGAGTCCATCGCGCTCTGGGGGATGTAGGCGATGTCCTCCCAGAGGACGTCCCGGCGCTCGGCCTCCGAGAGGGATGTGAGGTCCGTTCCGTTGAACTCGATCGTCCCGCTCTCGACGGTGCCGTTGCCGGGGAGTAGCCCCAGCAGCGCCTCCGCGACGGTGGACTTCCCGGAGCCGGACTCGCCGGCGAGGCCGTAGTTGACGCCCTCGTCGATACTAAAGGAGACGTCGTTGACGGCGTGGACTGGTTCGTCGTCGGTCGCGTACGTGACTTTCAGGCTTTCGACGTTGAGTAGCGTCATTGGTCGGTCTGGATTTCGGGGTTGATGACTTCCTCGTAGGCGCGGCCGATGAGGAACACCGAGGTCGTGATCGCGGCGATACCGATGGCCGGCGGGAGCACCCACCACCACGCGACGCGCATGTTGCCCGACGCGAACACCTGCCGGAGCATCCGGCCCCAGCTGGTCATCGTCGGGTCGCCGAAGCCGAGGAAGGCGAGGCTCGCCTGCGCGGCGATCGCCCAGGCGACGCCGTAGGCGGTGTAGAGGAACCCGATCGGCAGGACGTTCGGCGCGACGTGGTACAGCATCGTCCGCAGGTCGCTCGCGCCGCTGGCTCGAGCGGACTTGACGAACGTCCGCTCGCGGACCGAGAGCACCTCCGAGCGGACGACCCGCGCCGGCATCTTCCAGAGGAAGGCGGCGATGATCGCCGTGATCAGCCAGATGTTCGGCGTCATGAACGTCAGCAGCAGCAACGCCATGGGCATGAACGGCAGCGAGAACGTCAGGTCGGTCAGGCGCATCAGGAGTTCGTCGACCCAGCCGCCGTAGTAGCCGCTGACGACGCCGACGGTGAAGCCGAGCGCGCCCGTTCCCAGCCCGCCGAACAGGCCGACGATGAGCGTCGGCCGCGCGCCGGCGAGGAACTGACTGAGCACGTCCTTCCCGTAGGCCGTCGTTCCGAAGAACGCGTCCACGCTCGGGGCGGCGAGCCGGAGCACGGAGCCGCCGTCGCCGCGAACGGTGTGTTCGATCGGGTCGTGGGGGGCCAGGTACGGCCCGAACAGCCCGAGGAAGACGAACGCCCCGACGACGAGCATGCCGGCGAAGGCCATCGGGTCCTGTCGCAGGAACGCGAACTGGTCGCGGACGGTCGTCCACAGTGCGTCGACGCGCTTGTACAGCTCCGCTTTGGGTTTCGTTTCGGTGCTCATGCGGATCCACCTCCGCTCGTCGAGACGGTCGGATCGAAGTACGCGTAGAGGACGTCTGCAAGCAGATTCGCCAGGATAACCGCCAGCGCCATGATGAAGACCGCGGCCTGGACCAGCGGGTAGTCCTGTTGCTGGATGGCCAAGACGAGTTCGCGGCCGATACCGGGCCAGCTGAAGACCACCTCGAGCAGGATCAGTCCCTGGAAGATCATCCCCAGTCGCAGCGTGAAGTAGGTCAGGATGGGCAGCATCGAATTGCGACCCGCGCGGGCCAGTTGCTCCATCTCAGTGAGTCCCTTCGCCCGGTGGAGCTTGAGGAACTCCGAGCCGCGCTTCTCGACGACGCCGTTGCGGGCCAGCAGCAGGAAGTCGCCGCTGTAGTAGAGGACGGCGACGGCGAAGGGCAAGAGGTAGTGATGGAGGAAGTCCAGCGAGGCGAACGTCTCGATGTAGCCGTCCGGCGTCGCCCGGATCGATCGCATCCCGAGCGCCGGGACGATCTCCAGGTTGTACGCGAAGACGATGATGAAGAAGATCGCCGTGATGAACACCGGCGTCGAGCGCAGCAGCGTCGTCGAGACGATGCTGAACTTCTCGAGGCGGCTCCCGCGGTTCCAGCCGGCGTACATCCCCAGGAGCGAACTCAGGATCGCCGTCGTCACCAGCGCGGGCACCAGCAAGATCAGCGAGTTGATCAGCCGCGGCTCGAGGACGTCCCAAACCGGCTGGCTCCGCAGGATGGAGTAGCCGAACTGGAAGGTCAGCAGGCTCCCGAGGTAGTTGGCGTACTGGACCCAGATCGACTGATCGAGGCCGTACATCGCCCGGATCTCGTCGATCTGTTCCTGGTTTAAGTTCCCCGAGGTCACGAGCGCCTCGAAGGGGCTCCCCGGCAGGAGCCGCAGGACGACGAAGATGACCGAGACCGCGACCAGCGTCAGCAGGACGGAGATCGCGAGCCGCTTGAGCAGGAACCGCTGGAACTTCGTCATCGGTTCACCTCCTGAACGATCGACGCGCGGTTCGCTGACCGCGTTGCCCCACGGGTCGCCTTGCGGCGGTCCGGAGTGACACGCTCGACTCGAGTGGTGGGTCGGTTCGGCGTGACACGCTCGACTCGAGCGGTCGGGCGGTCAGTGTGGCGATTCGTCTCCGATCGGGTCCGATCTCGTCGCGGTCGTTGGAGTCGGTTAGTAGTGTGGTACATTGGTGATCCGTTGCTCATGAGAAGTCGGGCTGGCCGAGCTCCGAGCGGCGTTTGTGGGTGTTCTCGGGCTGAATGCGGTCGACGAACGCGCCCCACGCCTCGCCGTTGGGGAACCGCAGGTTGCCGTCGTCGTCCCAGGTGTAGCCCGCGCGCTCGAGGACGTTCCGGGCTTCCTCGACGTCGTAACTGTAGTCGGTCGTGTCGGCGTTGTGCCACTGGGTGAGCGACGAGATCGGGTTCTCGCCGGCCGGCACCGTCGCCTGCCCGTCGAGGAAGTCGTCGACGAACCCCTGCGAGTCGACCGCTTTCGCCAGTGCGACGCGGAACTCCTTGTCCCTGATCGGCGGACAGGAGAACATGAGCTTCGTGTCGAGCGGCGCGTAGCTCCCGGTCGACAGCTTCTCGATCCCGTCCGTGTTGGCCGCCCGGTCGGCCTGCAGGGTCGAGAGGGTCGTCCCGATGGCGTCGATCGATCCGCTCTGGAGCGAGCCGATCAGCGCGTCGACGTTGCTCACGTTGATCCAGATGACGCTCTCGATGCCGGGGCCGCGCTCGGCCTGCTCGCCGAGGGCGTCGGCCCGCCAGTCGTCGTCGAACATCCAGTGGTCGTCGTTGCGCGTGGCCTCGAATCGGGTCCCCTGCTCCCAGTTCTCGAACTGGAAGGGGCCGGTGCCAACGGGGGCGTCCGGGTTGTGCTGCGACGGGTTGTCGACGTCCTCCCACCGGTGTTTCGGGAGGATGACGCTCCGGACGACCCGTTGGGTCATGAACGAGGCGTCGGGGTTCGACAGCTCGAACCGGACCTCGTGGTCCCCGAGTACCTCGACGGACTCGATCGGCTCGTAGAACGGGACCTGACTCGTGGAGGAGTACTCCTTGTACAGTTCGACGGTGAACTTCACGTCCTCGGCGGTGAACGCCTCGCCGTCGTGCCACTCGACGCCCTCGCGCAGCGTGAGTTCGACGGTCGTGTCGTCGACGAAATCGCCGCCGGTCGCCAGTGCGGGGGCCACGTCCAAATCGGGCGTCGCGTCGAATAACCCGTCGTAGATGAACGTAAGTCGATTGGCCTCCGCGCCGCCGGCGGCCCACGGCAGGTTCAGCGAGTTCATCGACGTGGTGACGCCCTTGACGTAGGTCCGGTTGTCCGTCTCGGGCTGGAGGTTGACCTCCGTCCAGACGAACGAGTCCATCGTCGGGCCGTTCCCCGGCGTCTCCACGTAGCCGGTCCATCGGTCCGTGTTCACCGCCGTGATGATCTCCGGGAAGAGCGTGATGAGCGCCCCGACGTCCTCGGCGAAGAGTTCCTGTGCCCGGTCGACGAGCTCCTCGCGTTCGGCCCGATCGGTCGTCTGGGCCTGCTCGGTGAGCACCTCCTGGAGTTCCGGATGGTAGTAGTTATCGTAGTTCGAGAGCGAGCCCTCGGTCCGCCGCATCAACAGCGGGTTCGGATCGAGCCCCCGCTGCGGGTCCGGTCCGTGCGTACTCATCGAGACGATCGCCTCGAGTCCGCGCGTTTCCCAGCTCTGGGCGTACAGCTGATTCAGCGGACGGTCGTTGAGTTCGACGGCGATACCCAAATCGCCGAGCCCCCGCTTGACCATCAACGCGTGTTCGCGCATCCACGGGTCGTCCTCGCTCGAGAACTCGACGGGGAACCGATCGAGCACCGCACCGGCCGTCGCGCTGTACTCCAGTGGCGGCGAGTCGGCGTCGATCGTCTCCCACTCGCGCCAGTACTGCGTCTCGACCGTTTCCGGTACCCCATCGGGCGCGTCCGGCTCGAGGCTGGTGCCGCGACTGCCGCTACAGCCCGCGAGCACGCTCGTCCCGAGCGCCGCGGCGGCCGTGGCGACGTAGCCGCGTCGCGTGAGTCGGTCACCTCCCTCGGTGGCCGATCCATCATGATTTTCTTTGGTCGTCATCCACCCCCACGTTACGGACTAACTAGGTTCGGTTTACTCCCTATCGGCCTCGATAGCTATCGTTCTTTAAGTCAGGTCGTCTATATCAGGCCGATGTAATAAATGGTTGACACCAGAAAGGGGCCTCACTCTCGCGGACCGTAGATGAGTTCGAGGAGGGTTCGCTCCGCGGTCCGTAATCGTTCGCTCGCCGTCGACTGCGCGATCTCGAGTTCGTCGGCGAGTTCGGTCGCCGACGTCTCTCGCGGGATGTCGAAGTAGCCGTTCTCGTAAGCCGTCTCGAGGACTGCCAACTGCTCGTCGGTGAGCTTCGAGACGAGGACTTCGGTCAATCGTCCGCTGTCGAGCGGTTCGCCGGGGTCCTCGTTCTGGGTGACCGACAGCAGTTCGAACTCGCCGAGGGTCTCCTGGACCTCGTCGGCCATCGCCCGGAACTGATCCCAGTCGCGGGTCGTCACCACGGCCTCGAAATCGTCGTTCTGGAGGACGATCCGGTTCGGAATCGCCTCCTGTCGCAGGACGAGACTCAGGATGAACGGATACGATTCGTTGGCCAGGATCGTCAGCCGGCGAATCTCGAGGTCGTCCGACGCGGTCGGGATCTCGCTATCGTAGAACAGCGACACGCCGGAGATCTCCTCGACGACGGCTTCCGGATCGAACTCGGCGTTCGACGTGACGGTCAGAGACTCGATCCACGTCCCGTCTTCGACGTAGAACGCGTTGTCGAGCTCGATGCTCCGGACGTCGTCCAGCTCCCGCCGGAGCTTTGCCATCACGCCAGTCGGCGCCGTCGTGAACTCGATGCGTAGAATTGGCGACCCTCCCTACGGGGAAGAGTCCGACCCGTTCATATATACCTCACGCTTATCGCGATCGGTTGTCAGCCCACTAACGGCCAGTAGACGAGCCACGAGGCGGCGGCGACACCGACGGCGAGCATCATCGTCACGAGGCCAAAGGAGGCGACATCGCGGTGCGACAGCGGTCCGCGGTCCATCGACACCAGCACCGCGGTCGTGTTGAACGGGAGAATCGTCGTCGAGCCGACGACCAGCAACACGGTCAGCGCCAGATACAATCGGTTGACGTCGAAGACGGCCGCGAGCTCGAGGACGATCGGCAGCGCGACCACGATCGCCGCCGAGCCGGTCGAGAACAGAATCCGAATTCCGACGGCCAGGGCGATCAACACCGCGACGAGCTGCCACTGGGCGAGCGCCGCGAACGGGATCCACCGCGTGAGGGCGTCGACGATCGCCACGATGGCGCCGGTCGTCTCCAACACGTCGAGAATCGACAACATCGCGCCGACGAGGAAGATGATCCCCCAGTTGACCCCCGCGATATCGTCGGCCGTGATGATGCCGACCTGAGGTAGCGAGAGCACGACGACCGCGGCGACCGCCGGGAGCACCGTGGGAATCCCGACGAACGAGCCGCCGATCCAGCCCGCGATGGCGCCCAGAAGGACGAGCGCGACGAGACGCTGGTCTCGAGTCAGCGAGGGCGATCCGTCGCCGTCCGTCTCCAGTTGCGGTTCGTCGACATCTGTCCTCGGTTCGGTCCCCTCCCCGTCCGCCTCGAGTCGCGTCCCGGCGGTTGCGCCGAGCGTCGTCTCGCCGTCGACAGCCGCGAACAGGCCCGCACAGAGCGTCGCCGCCGCGTACAGGGCGATCGTCGGCGGCAGCATCAACACGGCCCAGTCGACCCAGGTGATCGGCCGCACCGAGGTCGCGATAATCTCGGAGGTGACCAGCGCCATGCCGCCGCCGGTCATCAGCGCCATCGACCCGATCGGGTTGACGTGACCGAGGACGAGAAACGCCCCGGTTTCGAAGCCGTCGTCGCCCGCGCCGAACGCGGCCGCGAGCCGCTTCACGATCGGGATGAACGTTACCGCGCGCGCCATCGCCGACGGCATCACCAGCGCCAGCGCGAGGACGCTCCCGGCGACCGAGCGCAACGCGCGCCGCGGCGTGCTCTCCGCCGTCAGCAGTCGGCGCGCCAGCCGCCGGTCGAGACCGACGCTCGTCGTCGCGTCGCCGAGCAGCAACAGGAGCAGCAAGAAGAAGACGAGCGTTGACGTAAAGCCCGTCGCGGCCGCGTCGAACGAATCGACCGTCTCCAGCGCGAACAGTAACGTGACGCTGAGCACGCTCGAGACGACGTACGGAATCGGACGCGTCAGCCACAGGACGAGCGCCGACGCGAAGACCGCCAGCGCGCGTTGTCCCGCGACGGTCACCGCCGCCGGAGGAGGAACCATCGTCCCGACCGCGAGGATGGCAGCGGCCGCGAGCAGCCCCAGGAATTGCCGCGACGTGAGCGTCGTCTCCGTCCCTGCCCGCGCATCGTCCCGATCAGCCATTACCAGCACCGTCGTCGGTTCCGGTGAAGAAGCTGGTGACACCGCGGTCGAGAACGAAGCGGGACAGCGTTGCCGCTAGAAACGAGTCGTTACCGGGTCGGAGCGGACGCGAGCACTACGAATGAGCCCGAGGGAGCCAGCCCAGGGTGTCACCCCCGACCGCTACCGCGCCGTCACGCCTCGTCTCGAGTGCGCTCGGCTTCCGCCCGCGCCTGCTCGATCTTCTCGTCTAACTTCTTCGTCACGGTGTATTTGAACTCGTCGGGCATCTGGCCGTAGTTGATTTCGACGGTCAGCATGGCGTCGCAGCCGTCGACGATCTCGGGCGCCCAGCTTCCCTGCGCGAGTTTCGACTCCTCGGTGACTACGGCTTCGCCGTCCTCGACGTCGATGAACGCCGTCACCGTGTTCCAGATGGAGGGGTTGCTCGTGGTCGCCTCGTCGAACAGGCCCTCGAGTCGCGAGTCCCGGAGCTCTTCGGTCGCGACCTCCTCGCGTAACGCCTCGAGGGCGTCGGCCAGCGCCTCGTACTCCGCCGCCGGTCGCTCGGAATCGTCGAGGATCATCGTCCCCACCTCGCGTGGTCGTGTGGATGCATCTTAGCTAGCATTGTGGCTGGACGACCAAGTCTTCCACGTTACGCGGCGTTCGCGATCCCGGTCGCGGCCGCCGCTGACCGATGTCGAAGGGGGCGCGTCGACGGCGGACGGCTAACTGCTGTCTTCGATAAGAGTATCCGGTCGATACGCGCGACTATCGGTACCGGTGGCGGCTCGTTCCGCGTCGCACCCCCGCTCGCGGTCGTCAGCCAGTGTTCGGATCCGGCGGCGACTCCCCCTCGGAGTCGTCGGCGACCTCGAAGCGCGTCGCGCCACAGGAGCACCCCTCTTGGCCGATGACGCGAATCGTCCCGTCGGGCCACTGTCGGGCCGCGTAGACGGATCCGCACTCTTCGCACACTGCCATAACCCGCGTTACGTCGTCTTTGTGAGCCATCCCCGAGACGACAGAACGCAGATTGCGCGAATTAAACTTGCTACTTGGAAAATCACAGTCAACTACAAGTAATCACCTCGGAATTCGATAAAGATCACCGAACGAGTTTTCTCAACATTCGTTTCGATGAGAGCGAAACGAACGAAAGGGCCAGCGCCGTTCCGATCAGTAAACCCGGATCCCGTCTGCCGGTCTCGAATCGCCGGATCCGATTTGCTGCCAGCCTAACGCCGTCGCGATCGCAGCCCAACCGTCGGGTTTCGCTACGTCAGAGAATCGCTGGCAGTACCGAACGACGGTACTATCGTCACGGCGATACAATCAGGAACGCCGTACAGGACCCTGAAGAGTCGTTCTGTTGGATTTAGTGACAACCTATTTATTATTGGTCCGCTGGACGGGGCACCCGTGACGATGATCGACCAATGGTGGGGTTCCACGCGGGTGGCGTACCGGAGATCGGCTATCGTAGCATCGCGGCTCGGTCAACGCGGGCGGAACGGACGGCGGTCTCTCGGACGCGAGGCGTTCCGTTGGGGGGCGATTGGCGCCTCGAGCCCCGGCCGGCGATCCGTCCGCCGGGGTCGCGCCGTTCGACCCCTATCGGCCGTCGCTGCGAGCATCGTCGCTCAGGTGCGTGCGCGTTCAGAGCGAGGCGCCGACGATGGATAACAGCCGGTCGCGGTCCCGCTGGGACCCGCCCTCCCGTCGGACGGAAGACGAGATCATCGTAGACGTCGTCCAAGCGCTGGCCACCGCGGATCGACTCGACCTGGACGAAGTCGAGTACACGCTCTACGAGTACATCAACCCGGCCGTCCTGACCGAACTCGCCGCCCACGATGGCGGTAGCTGGAAGTTCACGTTCGAAATCGCCGACCACGAGGTGACGCTCACCAGCGACGGCCGGCTCTTCGTCGACGGCGTTCTCTGCCGGGATGACCTGGCGCTCCAACGGTCCTCGTCGACGCCAGCTTACGGGTGAGCGTCGATTGCCCGCTCCCGGTCAGTCGCACCGGTCGCGATCGATACCCCTGCCGTCCCCGCGGTCACAGCAACAGCGAGACGACCGCGAGGACGACGAACACCAGCACGAGCCACTTCGCGATGGTCATCGACAGCCCGGCGACGCCGCCCGCACCGAGCGCACCGGCGATGATCGCGATCACGAAGAACAGCAGTGCGAGTTCTAACATATCTCTACAGAGGGCTGTTTGATGGATATGGATTCGGCCTTCGTACGCCGTCCACACCGGGGTAGCGCCGTCGCGGCGATATCTCTTGTCGACCGCCGCAACCGTTCGGTCGACTCGACTTACAGGTGATCCTGACTCGAGTCGAGTGCCCCGAACCGAGAGGGGGAACAGCTTCAGCCGGCCGGCGCCGCCTACAGCCGACGCTCGAGTCCGGACGCAGACGTAACAGTGGAAAATCAACCCTCGAGAACTCGAATACCGTCGACCTCAGCCTCGTCGAAATCGTCCCGGCGTCCCGAACGCGTTCGCGTCGATCCGGTAGTCGGCGAGCGTTACTCGTTGAGGTGGGAGCGGTATCCCTTCGGCTCGAACCCGCGCCGGCAGACGACTCGTTTGCGACCGACGGTGATCGCACTGACCTGCCCCTCGTCCTCCATGCGGTCGATGACCTCCTCGAGGTGCTCGTCCGACCAGCCGGTCTCCTGGCGGACGGTCGATCGATCGACGCGGCCGCCGCGTTTGACGAGCAGTCTGAGAATCTTGTCCTCGTCGGGGAGGTCGTGTTCGTCGACCCCGTACTCGATCTCCTCGGCGTAACTCAGTGTTTCGTCCTCGCTGTCGTCCGATTCCTCGCCCGTCGTCTCGCCGTCTTCCGTCTCGCCTGTCGAACCGCTCGACCAGAGCGAGGAAAGACGGGTCCAGAGTGCGTTGAATACCATCCGTTGATCACCCTCCGTGGTCGCTAGTTGTGTCCGTTAGATACCGATCTACCTTGCTTTTGTGTTTCATTTGGTACCTATCTCTGTAGCTGCTAATTATGGTCTGACTATCGTAACGCCGCGGTCGGCGAATAGCACGGGCCTTGCGACCCGCAAGTCGATTATCTCGTCATCGAGCAGACACGCGGTCTCGCCGCGACGCGACGTCACAGCGGACCACGCGCGCAGTGGCCGTTTCGGGCACGCTCGAGGGCCACAGCTGTCGTCCAGCGTTCGACCTCGGCCCTCGCCATGACTGATCGTTCACCATCCCGATACAAATCAGTTCGGTAGCGGTCGGCAACGGCCGCGTTCCCCTTCTGATGACGACGGCGCCGGTCGTCGCGTCGCCGTATCGCACGGCCGACCCGGTAGATCACGTCGATCATTCGCCGGTTTCGGACCGATTATCGCTCCGTCGGGCCGACGGTCTCCGAGTACGCGTCGGCCAGCGCCGACAGCCCCTCGTGGCGGTTCGTCGAGTGCGGGGCGGTCAACGGCGAGACGCTGATCCGTCCCTCGACGACCGCGCGGCGGTCCGTCCCGTCCGGATCCGGCAGCGTCTCGGGGTCCATCCGCTCCCAGACGCGGTCCTTGAGGTGGACGCGACCGCCGTCGCGCTCGGCGTCCATCTCGTAGCGCTTCGAGGGGCGGGTGACCTCGAGCGGCGCCGGGTCGCCGTCGGCCAGCGGGACGTTGACGTTGAGGTAGGCCGCGTGATCGAAGACGCCCGCCTCGAGGGCGTTCTCGACCAGATAGGAGGTCACGCGCGTCGCCTCGGCGAAGTCCTCGGGATGCAGGTCGATCTCGCTCAGCGGCCCTCGTTCGGGCGGGACGTACATCGAGGTCGCGATGGCGGGGACGTCGAAGAACGCGGCCTCGACGGCGGCGCTGATCGTTCCCGAGCGCCCGAGGACGTACTCGCCCAGATTCGCGCCCTCGTTACAGCCGGCGACGACGATATCGGGGAACGGCCCGAGTTCGGCCAGCCCGGCGACGACGCAGTCCGAGGGGGTGCCGTGGACGGCGTACCCCAGCTCGCGGTCGTCGACGTCGACCTCGTGGGACATCGAGCGGCCGCAGGCGCTCTGGTCGGTCGCGGGGGCGACGACGGTCACGTTACCCAGCTCCGAGAGGGCGTCGTACAGCGCCCGGATCCCGGTGCTGTCGATCCCGTCGTCGTTGGTCAACAGGATCTCGAGGGGGTCGCTCATATCCGTCGGGTCGGAGGCCGGGGCGAAAAGCCCACCGCTTCAGCAGGTCGTATGGCGGGCCGGTTCCGGGGCCGATCGCTCAGCCGATGCGGTCGACGATCGTCTCCTCGTCGACGACCAGGTTGTACGCCTCCTCGTCGTCGTTCCAGAGCGCGAGGATCCGTTCGAACGAGCAGACCTCGCCGTAGTCGGCCTCGAGCAGCGGCCGGTTGAGCGAGGTCTCGGACGTGATGACGGCGTAGTGGTCGATCGCCTCGCTGCCGTCGCTGATCTTGAACAGCGGGTTGGAACGCCCGCCGTGATCGCCGCCGTCGCGGTCGTGGTCGCTCAGCGAGCGGCTGAGTTTCGCCGCGACGAGGTCGATCCGATTCGGCACGTGCCGGTCCATCTCGGCCATCTGCGCCCAGTCGCTGGTCTCGAGCGCGAGGTCGATCCGCCGCTGCCCGTCGAGGCGCAACAGCGAGGTCGAGAACTGGACGTCGACGTTGACGAACTCGCCGGGGGCGTGGTCCTCGTCGTCGGCCGGCGTCGCCTCGTCGAGTTTCCGCTGGAAGGAGGGGACGGCGAGGTCGGGTCTAACGTCGAACGTCCAGCCCCGGTCCGTCGGGCGCTCGCCCCGCCAGAGGCGGACGGTGGGTCCGTAGACCGTCACCAGACCGCGCCGACGGGCAGCGGCACTCCCCTGTCCGGCCGCTTCGGCTTCGCCGTCGGCGTCGGGCTCGTCGAAGCCCATCTCCGCGGGCGTCCACAGTCGCTCGTCCTCGAGTTCCCGCTCGAGTTCGCGCAACTCGACGCTGGTGTTCTTGTCCGCCGGCGCCATCGCCAGCAACGTCCCGTCGGGCGCGAGCGTCTCGAGGGCCGACCGCAGGACGGCCGCTGGCTCCTCGAGTTCGCTCAAGACGTTGCAGGCGAGGACGAGGTCGAAGCCGTCGTCGGGGGCGGTGGGATCGAACGCGTTGTCAGTGTCCGAACCAACCGCTGCGGGATCGAACGCCTCGACGGTCGTCCGGTGGATCGTCGGGTGAACGTTCGGCCCGGTCTCTTCGAGCAGATCCTCGAGCACGTCGGCGGCCGCGCTCGGCTCGACGGCGTGGTAGTCCAGCAGGGCGTCCTCGGGGAGGTAGTCACAGAGCCCCAGCGCGGGGCCACCGACGCCGGCACCGATGTCGAGGACGCGGAGCGACCGCCCCAGCAGGCCGCGCTCGGCGAGGTCGTCCAGCGCGTACTGGACGGCCGCGTAGTAGCCCGGCAGGTGGTAGATCGCGTAGCCGGCGGCGACGTCGTCGTCGTACTCGACCGGCCGGCGCTCGAGGTAGCGGCGCTTGAACCGCCGGGTCGTCGACCGCAGGAGCCCGCCCGTGGCGTCCTCGTGCCAGTCGACGCCGTAGCGCTCGACCAGCAGGTCCTCGAGACGCTGTTCGTACGCTGCTGGGAAGCGCTCGACGGGGCCGCGGTTGGGCGCGACGGGATCGTCCTCGACGGGGACGAAGGTACCGTCGTCGCGCTCGATCAACTCGAGTTCGGGCGCCAGTTCGCGGAGGTGCTGGCGGACGACCGCCGGGTGTGGGTTGCCCTCGACGTACTCGCAGATCTCGTCGGGGTCGATCGGGCGGACGTTCTGCAGGTACTTCGCGTTCGAGCGGACTGAGTCGCGCTGGTCGCTCATCGGGTTGATCCTCCGTTCGTCTCGCTGTTCGGTTGTCCGTTCATTTCGCTTTCCGTCCGGCCGTTCGGTTCGTCGGAATCGGTCGCCGCGTCGGACTGCCACCGATCGGCCGCCTCCTGATAGAGGGACTCGAGTTCCTCGCGGTCGGCGTCGGCGACCGTCGCAGCGGCGTCGGCGATCGCGTCGGCGCCGTCGAAGACCTCCTGAATGTCGGCGTAGACGCGGGGCGTCCCCTCGGTCATCTGCTCGGCCAACGTCTCCAGTCCCTCGTATATCGGCGTCTCGAAGCCGTCTGGGACCGGTTCCGTGGCCAACGCGAACGACAGGACAGCGGCGTGGGTCGCCGCCTGAACCGTCTCCATCGCGTCGTCGTGTTCCGTCGCCGTCGTCTCGACGAGGTCGTTGCCCCGCCGCTCGAGGGTCTCGAGCAGTGCGTCGATCGTCGGCCCCGTCTCGTCGCGAACGACGGCGATCGATCCCGGCGCGCGCTCGGGCGCGAACAGCGGGTGGAGGCTCGCCCGCTCTACGTCGGGCGCGTGCGTCGCCATCGCCTCGAGGGGCGGTCCCATCACGCCGGAGACGTCGACGATCGCCGCCTCGGCCCGGTCGGCGTGGTCGGCGATCGCGTCGACGGCGTGGGTCATCGGCACCGCGATGCAGACTACGTCGTAGCTGTCGGTCCCCTCGAGCGCCGCGGTGTCGGCGTCGTCCCCGACCGCGTCGGCGGCGGCGGCCGCGGCGTCGGCGTCGACGTCGGCGAACGTCACCGAGGCGTCTACGGCACGGCCGAGCCACGTCCCCATCGCCCCCGCGCCGACGATCAGTACGTCCATCGGCCCCTGCTACCGTCCGGCGTCGCAAAAGCGGTTCGATCGATCGGCTTCCGTGACCGTCCGCTCACTCGAGGCGTTCGCATCGGCCGCCGGCCATCCGTCGATTCGCCGAACGTCCCGTTCCGGATGGCTATTTCCATGCCATGTGTTATCTACTCCCAAATATTAAATCGTCGGTCTGCGTACTGGCCGTATGGGCGTGATAGAGCGGCCGACGTTTTCGTCCGACGCCAGCAGACGGATCTACGAGTACGTCGAGCGAAACGGCACCGTCGCGCGACACAAAGTGATGGACGTGGTGTCGCTGCCGTCCGCGGAGTTCGAGTCCCACCTCGAGTCGCTGAAGGCCGACGGCTACCTCGAGGAGGACGGCGGCACACTCCAGATTGCCGTCGAGTTCGGCGCGGTCGCGGAACACGAGACCAACGAGCGCACGTTCGTCGTCCGGCCGGGACGCCAGTCCGACTTCGACGGGCTCATCGAGACGATCAGGGACGTCACGGCCGAGGAGACCTACGTCGTCGCCGAGGCCATCGCCGAGGAACTCCTCTACGAGGACGCCGTCACCAGACACAACACCGTCAAGTCCCGAATGTTCTTCGTCGCGACGATCGACGGCGACGTCGTCGGCTGGACCCACCTCGACCTCCCGCAGGTCGATCAGCTTCGGGGGACCGCCCAGCAGACCGTCGGCGTCCGCGAGGCCCACCAGGGACACGGGATCGGAAGCAAACTCCTCCAGCGGGGCCTCGAGTGGGCCGAAGCCAACGGCTACCGGAAGGTGTACAACAGCGTGCCCATCACCAACGACCGCGCTCTCGAGTTCCTCACCGAACACGGCTGGGACACCGAGGCGATCCGCCGGAACCACTACGAGATCGACGGCGACCCCGTCGACGAGGTGATGATGGCCCGCGAGCTGTGAGCGGACGGTGCCGGGATTCTTGATCGCCCGGGCCGTGAGTCCCGACCATGACACGGATCGGAATCGTCGGCGCGGGTGCAGCGGCGGCCGCCGCCGCGTACGCGATCGAGGAACGGGACGATACGTCCGCGAGCGACGACGTTTCGGTGACGGTCCTCGAGAAGTCCGGCGGCCTCTGCGGGCGCGCGGCCACCCGCCGGCGCGGGGACGTGACCTACGACTACGGCGCGAACTACGTCAAATCCGACGACGAGCGGGTCGTCGACCTGCTCACGGAGGCTCTCGAGACCGACGGGCTGGTCGACGTCACCGACCCGGTCTGGACGTTCGATAGCGGTGGTGAGATCGCCGAGGGTCGGGACGCCGACGACCACAAGTGGACCTACGAGGCGGGGCTGACCCAGATCGCCAAGCGTCTGTTCGACCGAACCGACGCGACGATCCACCGCAACACGCGCGTCGAGACGATCCATCGGGAGCCGGCCGCGGGGACGTGGCGCCTCGAGGACGACGCGGGCGACCGATGGGGGCCGTTCGACGTCCTCCTGTTGAACCCGCCGGCGCCCCAGACCGCCGACCTGCTGCGATCGGCCGAGTGGGACGTCGACACTGACGCTGACGCCGAGACTGGTCTTCGGGATCGCCTCGCCGACGCGGTCGAGGCCGTCCCCTACCGAACGATCTGGACGGGCGTGTTCCACTACCCGTTCGAACTCGACGTCCCCTACTACGCGCTCGTCAACACGGACAAGACCCACGAGATCGGGTGGATCGGCCGCGAGGAGTGCAAGCCGGGGCACGTCCCCGACGGCGAGTCGCTGCTCGTCGTTCAGGCCAACCACGAGTGGTCCGTCGACCGCTACGACGACGACCCCGACGCAACCCTCGAGGCCCTCGCCGAACTGACCGCCGATCTGCTGGGCGACGAGCGCCTGCTCGAGCCCGACTGGACGGACCACCAGGGCTGGCGCTACGCCTTGCCCGAGGACGGCGTCGATCGCGAACCGGTTCGGGCCGCCGAGGACGTAGGCCTGTACTGTCTCGGCGACTGGGTTGCCGGCGAGGGGCGACTCCACGCCGCGTTACGGAACGGGCTCGAGGTCGGGGAGCACGTCGGGGAGCATACGTCGAACTGAGAACTCGACCGAGAACCGACGTGCTGCGGCGCGCGCTGAGGGGCGGCGAACGAAGAGTGAGCCAGCCCGCGAAGCCGTGCGAGGGATGAGCGAGTGAACAGCGTGAATGAGCGAATCGGCTGGGGAGGACGTGGCGATTCAGTGTTGCCACGGTAAGCGAGACGCTTCGTCCACGGATCCGCTGCAATCATGGCGACGGGGTTTTCCACGCCCTCCCCAGCCGATTCGCTCGCTCTCTACGGTCGCTCGCTCATCCCTCGCGCAGCGTTATCCACGCGGTCTCGAAAACTACTCGACCGCGTCGACAGCGCGCGCCACCGCAGATCGAATGGGACGGGTCCGACGCCGGACGAGCGTCGACTCTCGAGTTCAGTTGTTCGCCCGTGGCTCGAGTCCGATGCGATAGTCGGTCAGGTTCTCGTAGCCGTCCTCGGTGACGACGATCAGGTCCTCGATGCGCACCCCGCCCACGGCGGGGTCGTAGAGGCCAGGCTCGATCGAGATCACGTGGCCGGGCTCGAGTTCGCCGCCGGCGGGCGAGACGCTCGGCTGTTCGTGGATGTCCAGCCCGACGCCGTGGCCAGTGCTGTGGATGAAGCCGGTCCCAGTGCTCGGATCGCTCCGAAGGGTCGCGTAGCCCGCGTCCTCGATCACGTCGCAGGCCGCGCCGTGGACCTCAGCGCCGGTGGCGCCGGCCTCGACGGTCTCGAGGGCGGCCTCGTAGGCTTCCCGCGTGACCTCGTACCGTCGCCGCGCCTCCTCGCCCGGATCGCCGCGGGCGAAGGTCCGGGTCATGTCCGCGAAGTAGCCCGTCTCCTTGTCCCGCGGGAAGATGTCGATCACGATGAGTTCGTCGGCCGCGAGGGGGCCGCTGCCCCGATCGTGCGGATCGGCCGCGTCGGCGCCGCAGGCGACGATGGTCTCGTCTAACGCGCAGCCGTGGCCCAACAGCGTGATCTCGATCGCCTCCGTGACGCGCTCGCTGGTCAGCGGCTCGCCGTCCTGCACCAGAATTCCGTCCTCCACGTCGGCGGTCGCGATCAGCTCCTCGGCGCGGGCCATCGCGGCCTCGTTGGCCCGCTGACTCGACCGAATCTGCTCGAGTTCCCAGTCGGTCTTCGTCGCGCGGATGTCCTCGACGATCCCCTCGGGTTCGACCGTCACTGCGAGTCCCCGCTCGCGGAGGCCGTCCGCAGTCCCCGTCGGAAAGTTCTGCGGGACGGCGATCGATTCGACGCCATGGTCCTCGAGAAACGCCGCGAGCGCGCGACTCTTGGCCTCGTAGGCGCCGTGCTCGGCGACGAGATCCTGGTAGTCGTAAGTCGACAGCCGCGTCACGGAGTCGGCGCTCGAGTTCGCCGTCGCGCGGCCGTACTCGAGTCCCGAGACGAGCAGGTGAACGCCGTCGTCGGTGACCAGCGTCTGGTAGGGGTCCGGCGCCGTGAAGCCGGAGACGTACCGCTGGTCGGCGTCCGAAGCGTCGTCGTCGATCAGATAGCCGTCCAGCCCATCGGTCTCGAGGCGCTCGCGCAACGGGGCGAGGTCGACGTCGAGTTCCATAGCGGGTGTGCGAGGGGCGACCACATAATGCCGACGAGTTCAGTTCCGTTCGCTTCGGTCGCTGAACGCGAGCACGACACCGGCCAACCCACAAACTTACAAATTCCGACGACAGTCACTCGTGTATGAATCGTCGACGGTTTCTGACGACTGGCGTCGGCGCCGGCGTCGCGCTCGCCGGCTGCGTGAGCTATCCGTCCGCCGACGACGGCCCCTCGAGCGAGGCGCTGCTCCGCGACGCGATCGAGACGCGCCGCGGGCTGCACGATCTCAGGGGCCGTCGAACGCTGACGGTCGAAACCCCGTCGGAGACCGTCGAACGAACGGAGCGCGTCGTCCGGCAACCGCCGGCCAAGCAGCGCCTCGAGGTCCTCGAGTCGACCGATCCGGACGCGCCGGTCGGGTCGGTCACCGTGACTAACCGCGAGATGACCTGGGAGTACAACCCTGAGGAGGAGCTCGTCGACCTCCAGTTTCACGGCACCAAGGTCGACGCCGATCGGACGCTGCGGGTCCTCGAGGCCTTACTCGAGGACTACCGACTCGGCTACGAGGGGACGACGACCATCGATGGCCGGGACGCCCACGTCATCGAGACGCGGCCACCGGTCGAGGAGACGGGGCGGCGGCTCAATCTCGTCGTCGGCGATACGACCTACGCCATCCCGCTGTCGACCGACGATCTCGAGGACCTCGAGGTTTCCCGGACGATCGCTATCGACGACGAGTACCGGTATCCGGTCAGAGAGCGCAACGAGGTCCGCGACGACGGCGAGATCCGTTACCAGCTGACCGTCACCTACGAGGACCTCGCGATCGACGAGGGCGTCGAGTCGGAGACGTTCACCTACCAGCCGCCGGCCGACGCGACGGTCGTCACCGACGGGACGAAACCGGAGGGGATCTTCGACTCGATCGACGAGGCCGAGTCGGCTGTCCCCTACGACCTGCCGGAGGCGGTGCTCCCCGACGCCTACCTCCTCGATCGCATCACCGTCGTCGAGCGGGACGAGGAGTACGGCGGCGTGACGACGACGCTGTGGTACAACGATCCGAACGTCGTCGCGCGCGAGCTGTTCATCGTCGTCCGCGAACAGGCGCGGTTCGATCCGGACGTCCTCGAGGAGATCGAGATCGACGGCCGGACGGCCTACTACCGGGACGGCCGGATTCAGAGCGTCTTCTGGGACTGCGACAACCTGAGCTACGAGGTCTCGAGTCTGGTCGACGGCGAGCCGATCCGGGAGATCACGGCCTCGATCGGCTGTCCGTGAGCGTCCGTCGCGGGCGATCGGAGCCGCGCCCGGGATAGCCGATCGTCAGCACTTCGCAGATCGGTATCGGTAAGGCGGGGCCAGCCCACAGAGCGACCATGAACGTCACGATCACGCCCTCGAGCGTCGCCGGATCGGCGCGGGCACCGCCCTCGAAGAGCTACACGCACCGAGCCATCCTCGCCGCGGGCTACGCCGACGAGGCGACGGTCCGGGACGCGCTCTGGAGCGCGGACACGCAGGCGACCGCACGCGCGGTGGATCTCTTCGGCGGCGACGTCACCCGGGCCGGGGACGCGACCCTCGAGATCGACGGCTTCGACGGGCGGCCCGAGGTCCCGGCGGACGTCATCGACTGTGCGAACAGCGGGACGACGACGCGCCTCGTCACGGCCGCGGCGGCGCTGGCCGACGGCACGACCGTCCTCACCGGCGACGAATCGCTGCGCTCGCGGCCCCAGGGCCCGCTGCTCGAGGCGCTGACCGATCTCGGCGCCGAAGCCTACAGCACCCGGGGCAACGGGCTGGCGCCGCTGGTCGTCACCGGGCCGCTCTCGGGCGGGACGGTCTCGATTCCGGGCGACGTCTCTTCCCAGTACATCACGGCCCTGCTGATGGCCGGCGCCGTCACCGACGAGGGGATCGAGATCGACCTCGAGACCGAGCTCAAGTCCGCGCCGTACGTCGACATCACGCTCGAGGTGCTCGCGGACTTCGGCGTCGACGCTCGCGAGACGGACGAGGGCTTCGCGGTCGACGGTGGCCAGTCCTACCGGCCCGCGGGCGGCGAGTACGCCGTCCCCGGCGACTTCTCGTCGATCTCGTACCCCCTCGCGGCGGGCGCCATCGCCGGTAACGAGGGCGACGGCGTCCGCATCGAGGGCGCCAACCCGAGCGCGCAGGGCGACACCGCCATCGTCGAGATCGTCGAGCGCATGGGCGCCGACGCCGACTGGGACCGCGAGAGCGGCGTCATCGACGTCTCGAGCGCTCCCCTCACGGGGATCGAGGTCGACGTCGAGGACACCCCCGACCTGCTGCCGACGATCGCGACGCTGGGCGCCGTCGCAGACGGCGACACGCGCATTACGAACGCCGAACACGTCCGCTACAAGGAGACCGACCGCGTGAGCGCGATGGCCGAGGAACTGGGCAAGCTGGGCGTCGAGACCACCGAGGAGCGCGACTCGCTGACGGTCCACGGCAGCGACTCCCGACTCGAGGGCGCGACGGTGCAGGGACGGGCCGACCACCGGATCATCATGGCGCTGGCGCTCGCCGGACTGGTCGCCGAGGGCGAAACGACGATCGAGGGGGCCGACCACGTCGACGTCTCGTTCCCCGGCTTCTTCGAACTGCTCGAGGAGTTGGGCGTCGCCCTCGAGCGCGACGGCGGGCAGTAGAACGGCTCTTACTCGGGAATCTCGAAGCGGTCGAGGACGATGGTGTGCGCTCGCTCCGGCCCTCTCCACGTGACCGCGAGGTACTCGCCGGCGTCGGCGCTCGGCACCGCGACGGTGAGTTCGTCGCCGGGGGTCACCTCGCCGGAGAACTGCGTCTCGGTGAGTCCGCCTTCGAACCCAACCTGAACGTGCTCACCCTGGAACGTGGGACCGTCCTCGTGGACGATCGTCACCGCCTTCGCGTCGGGATCGTACTCGAACGAGAGCTCGACCACCGGAGCGGGGTCGTTCTCGTCCGCTTTATCGTAATCCGGGTGCGTCGACCCGACCCGGATGGGTGCTACGACAGCGCCGAGTACCGATTCCGCGTCTTCGAGTGCCGACGCGTCCCACTCACTGTTCGTGAGGAACACGCTTCTGAACTGGTCGGGCTGTACGTTCGTGGGCGGCGTCTCGCCGTACTCGAGGGAGGCGCGGTAGACGCCGTCGTGGTGTTCGGTGAACCCCGCGTCGTGGCCGGTGACCGGTTGTTCCTCCGATTCCGTGTAGAATCGCCCGATCCAGAACTGGTGGGTGTCCATGCCCTCGTAGTACGTCTCGTCGGCGTAGGCGCGGACGACCCAGTTCTCGGCGTCGGCGTCGTAGACCGGGGCCAGAAAGACGTGTGCCGCGTCGTCGGTCGTGTCGATGGCCGGGTCGACGACTACCTCGGGGGTCGATTCGGTCGATTCATCGGTATCGACCACGCGTTCGTACCCCCAGACGATTTCGGGATCGCCGGCGTAGGATATCTCTTGAGGGTCGCCGATCGATACCGATCGGTCGCTGACGGCGTCGACGTCGACCCGGTAGACGCCCTCGCCCGCGGGCGAGAGGTCCGTCGGAGGCTCGTCGTCGCCCGAGTTCGTCGACTGGTCGTCGTCGGTTTCGGAACCGTCATCGGGGGGATCGTCGCTCAAACAACCCGCAGTACCGGCCGCTCCGGCGGCGAGCGTCGCGAGGAGGAGTTGGCGGCGTCGGACCATACCGATAAGTTGTCAGATAGACAATTAGCTTTTTTGATGCCGAAGGATACGAAATAATAGGTCGAAGCGGCGTCGATAGCCGTCTATTCCCGTAGCGCCTTCTGCTCGCGTCAGCGTGCGTGGGCCTCGAGTGGGATGGTCCGGCACCGCGCGATAGGGTACCGAAGGAGGTACTTATTTACGTTCACGAAAGATCATTCTATACAATGGCAGGAAATACGCCGGTAATCGTTAGCGCTGTTAGGGCCGCACAGGGAAAGGAAGACGGTGCCCTCGCGGACGTTCGCAGCGAGGACCTCTCGATTCCGCTGGTCGACGAGATGCTCGCGGAGACGAGCCTCTCGAGCGAGGACGTCGACGACCTTGTCTGGGGCTGCGCCCAGCAACGCGAGGAGCAGCGGACCAACATCGCTCGCCAGATCGCGCTGTTCTCGGATCTGGGCGAGAACGTCCCCGCGACGACGGTCGACCGCCAGTGTGCCTCCTCGGCGCAGGCGATCATTCAGGCCGCGGACTCGATCCGGGCGGGCCGCCAGGACGCCGTCATCGCCGGCGGGGTCGAGAGCATGAGCCGCGTGAAGATGGGGGCCGCCGAGAGCGGATCGATGTACCCGAAACTCGACGAGGAGTACGGGATGGAGAACCTCATGATGGGCCAGACGGCCGAGAAGGTCGCCGAGGAGTTCGACATCAGCCGCGAGGAGCAGGACGAATACGGCGCCCGCAGCCAGCAGCGCGCGGTCGAAGCGACCGAGGAAGGCAAATTCGACGACGAGATCGTCCCCATCGAGACGGGGGACGGCGTCCACGACGAGGACGAGGGGCTGCGCCCCGGCACGACGACTGAAAAGCTCGCCGAACTGCCGACCGTCTTCAAGGAGGACGGCACCGTCACGCCCGGCAACGCCTCGCAGATCGCCGACGGCGCTGCCGGCCTCATGCTGACCAGCCGCGAGTTCGCCGAGGAGAATGATCTCGAGATCATGGCCGAGGTCGGCACCAGCTACGTCGCCGGTGTCGATCCCACGATCATGGGCGTCGGTCCCGTCCCTGCGACTGAGGGGCTGCTCGAGCGCGCCGGTCGCGAGATCGACGACTACGGGCTGTTCGAGATCAACGAGGCCTTCGCCAGCCAGACGATCTACTCCGCGCGCGAACTGGGGATTCCGATGGACCGACTGAACGTCAACGGCGGTGCGATCGCCATCGGCCATCCGCTGGGCTGTTCCGGCGCGCGGCTGCCCGTGACCCTGATCCACGAGATGAATCGCGAAGGCGTCGAACGGGGCATCGCGACGGAGTGCGTCGGCTTCGGGCAGGGCGCAGCGATCGAGTTCGAACTGCCCTGAGGCGGTCGTCTCGATTTTTGCGTCGTTCTCGAGTGTCGTCAGTAGCCGAGATCGAACGCTCGGTTCACGCCGAGCGCGAGGACCGTGATCGAGAACAGTCCGGCGAGAACGAGAAACGACGGCCCCCAGCCGAACAGGTCGGCCAACAGGCCGACGCCGACGGAGCCGGCAGCGCCGACGACGGTGTAGACCGTCCGGACGAGTCCGAACCCGGCACCGCGCTCGGCGGTTTCGAACTGGTCGAGGAAGCGCGGGTCGAGCGCCGCGAAGAAACTCGAGCCCAGTCCGGCCAAGACCACAGCGGCGGCGACGGTCACGCGGCTCCGGGCGCCGACCAGTCCGAAGAGGCCGATCGCCCCCGCGAGCATCGAGCCGCCGATCGCGATGTCGCGTCCGATTCGATCGGAGAGGTCGCCGAGGAAGAACTGGCCGACGGTTCGCACGACGAAAAACGCCGAGAAGGCCGTTCCGGCGGCCGTCGCCGAGTAGTCGTGGTAGGCGACGAAGAACGTCGGGAGGAAGGTGAGCAGCCCTTGGACGATGAACGTGCCGAGCATGGCGACCGCGAGCGTGAAGACGATCGCTGGCCGCGAGAGCAGGTCGACCAGTGCGGCGAGTTCGAACCGGTCGCGCATCGGCTGTTCCGGTCGTCGCGGCTCAGTCGGGCGGATCTGCCACGCGAACAGTGCGAACACCGGGAGGCCGACGCCGAGAACGAGCGCGAGCGCGGGCCGCCAGCCGAACCGGACGCCGACCCACGCCGCCGCGACGGGCGCGACCAGCCCGGCAAGCGGACCGCCGATCGAGTGGATGCCCACTGCACGACCGAGTTCGTCGTAGGTCCGCGACAGCAGCGTCGTCGCGACGGCGTAGTGCAGTCCGGCGACGGCCCCGAGGAGGACGGCGAGGACGACGAAGGCGGGAAACGCGGGCGAGAGGGCGAGCAGGAGGCTCGCGATCGACGTGCCGCCGACGGCGACGAGGATCACTCGTTTCTCCCCGTATCGGTCGCCGAGGACGCCGCTGGGGAACTGCGAGAGGCCATAGGCGAGCCACATCCCCGACAGAGCGAACCCGATCTGCGTGTTGGAAACGGCGAAGTCGTCGACGATGAACGGAATGACCGGACTGATCGCCATCCGAGCGAAGTAGGTGACGAAGAACGCGAGCAGACAGAGGACGAGTACTGTCGACCGATACTGCCAACGCATGAATTCCGTCCGCCGGTTTCGGAGAGACGAGGATAAGGCCATCGAGACACGGCTCCGACGGCGGACGACCGCGAGTCCTCGAGGCTAGCAGTGGTCGGACTCGGGTTCGAACGTCGACTCGAACTCGCCGTCCTCGAGGACGAACAACTCCGTCGCCGGACAAGGTTCGTCGAACGACGACGGCTCGAGCGTCGTCTCCGCGACGGTGGCGTCGTCGACGGAGACGACCACGGCGTACTCGTCGCGGTTGCGTATCGTGACGACGACGTGGGCGTCGGACTCGAGGTCGTAGCTCCCGTCGAACGTGGCCGTCTCGGAGTCGATCTCGAGCCCGACCGACCGCTGTCCGTCGATCAGGTTCCAGAGACGGACTCGGTGGGGTGAACCGTCGACCGACTGGAAGCCGACGGTCGCTCGAGCGATCGGGTCGTCGGGATCCGATGGGACCTCCGGGGTCGTCGACTCTTGGAGGACCGTCGCCTCGGTCGAGACACAGCCCGCGATCGCGGCACTCGAGGCGGCGACGCCGGCGAGCAACGAACGGCGGTTCATAGTGGCTATTACGTACACCACTTGGCGCAAAGATGCTTTGGGTGGGCTGAGGCGACCGAATTCAGGGTTTCACGAGAGTCTGCACGGCGGTCATTTCGCGGCCGGTGCTCGAGAGGGGTTCGCCTCGACGCCGCGTTCGGTCGAGTCGCTCGAAACGGAACCGGGTCGGCGGCGACCGACCGTCGGAGATCCTGCACCGCTAAGTGGCCCCGTCCCCGAGAGACCCGTAATGAACGGCAACCGCTTCGGTCGCCTCTTCCAGGTGACCACGTTCGGCGAGAGCCACGGGGAGGCGATGGGCTGTACCATCTCGGGCTGTCCCGCCGGCCTCGAGCTCTCGGAGGAGGACATCCAGGAGGACTTAGATCGGCGAAAGCCGGGCCAGTCGATGATCACGACCAGCCGCGGCGAACCCGACGACGTCTCGATCAAGTCCGGGATTCAGGACGGCTACACGACCGGGACGCCGATCGGGCTGGTCATCCAGAACAAGGACGCTCGTTCAGGCAAGTACGAGCCGTTCATCACCGCACCCCGTCCGTCCCACGGCGACTTCACCTACTCGGCGAAGTTCGGTACCCGTAACTGGGGCGGCGGCGGCCGCTCGTCGGCCCGCGAGACCGTCAACTGGGTCGCCGCGGGCGCGATCGCAAAGAAGCTCCTCGCGCGCGAGGGAATCGAACTCAAGGCCCACGTCAACCAGATCGGCGACGTCGAGGCCCCCGAGGTAAGCTTCGAGCAGATTAAGGAACACTCCGAGGAGAACGACGTCCGCTGTGCCGATCCCGAGACCGCCGCGGAGATGCAGGAACTCATCGAGGAGTACCAGGAGGAAGGCGACTCCATCGGCGGCTCGATCTACTTCGAGGCCCAGGGCGTCCCCGTCGGCCTCGGCGCACCTCGGTTCGACTCGCTGTCCGCGCGACTCGGACAGGCCATGATGGCGGTCCCGGCGACGACGGCCTTCGAGTTCGGCCTCGGTCGCGAGGCCCGCGAGTGGACGGGCAAGGAGCGAAACGACGACTGGGAGTTCGACGACGAGGGGAACCCGACGCCCGTCGAGAACGACCACGGCGGCATCCAGGGCGGCATCTCGAGCGGCGAACCGATCTACGGCGAGGTCACGCTCCACGCACCTACGTCGATCCCCAAGTCCCAGCAGACCGCCGACTGGGAGACCGGCGAAATCAAGGAAGAGAAGGTTATCGGCCGCCACGACCCCGTCCTCCCGCCGCGAGGCGTCCCGGTCGTCGAGGCGATGCTCGCGCTGACGCTCGTCGACTTCATGCTGCTGTCGGGCCGGCTCAACCCCGACCGCGTCGACGACCAGCCCGGCGAGTACGACACGGACTACCACCCGAGCAACCCGCAGAACGAGTGACCAGGTAGCCGATCGAGGCGCCGGTCGGCCGTATTCTCAATCGCTTACATCGGTACTAAACGATAACTCGTTCCGCGTCGACGCCCGTATATGGGTACTGGTAACATCCCACAGTTGGGCGTCGAGATTCCGGAACTCTCGCAGGTCGCGTTCGTCGTCGAGGACCTCGAGGACGGTATGGATCGATTCGACGGCCTCCTCGGCATCGGACCCTGGGAGATCTACCGGTTCGAACCGCCCGCACTGACCGATCGGACCTACCGCGGCGAGCCTCACGAGTACTCGATGCGCCTCGCGCTCGCGCAACTCGGCGAGACGATGATCGAACTGATCGAACCGCTCGAGGGGCCGAGCATCTACACCGAACATCTGGAGGAACACGGCGAGGGACTGCACCACGTCGCCTGTTTCGCGTTCGACGATCCCCACGCGGTCGTCGACGAGTTCGAGTCCGCGGGGCTACCTGTGCTCCAGAGCGGGAACTTCGACGGCACCGAGTTCTGGTACTTCGACACCGCCGACGAACTCAACGGCGCGATCTTCGAGACCGCGGCGAACGTGGACGCGATGCCTGAGCCGGACGCGACCTATCCAGAGTAGCGCGGCCGCGCAGGCGCGACGCTCCCGTCGTGGGCCGCCTACAGCCGTTCCCATGAGACGTCCATCGGCGTCTCCTCGTCGACGAGCTGCGAGACGTGACAGCCCCGCTCGCCGAAGTCGACGAGGCGATCGACCGTCTCGTCGTCGGCGTCGGTCTCGAGTCGGATCGTCGCCTCGAGTCGGTCGACCGAGCCCCGTTCGGGTTCGGCCTCGGTCGTGACCTCGATGGTCTCGACCGGCGTCTCGCGCTTGTTCGCCTGGAAGCGAACGCTCAGCGAGAGACAGGAGGCCAGCGCGCCGAGGAAGACGTCGACCGGCGTCGGCCCCGTCTCCGAGCCGCCGGCCGACTCGGGTTCGTCGAACCGCCACTCGAACGAACCGGCCTCGATGGTCCCGCCCATCCCCTCCGGGTTCCGGGCGGTGACGGTTCGCTCGGGCATCATTCGCGGACCACCTCGGTCGACGTCGGTACTGATGCTGGCGTCGGCGACCGCAGTTCCGATTCCGCGCCGTGATCGACGGACTGCGAGCGGTCGAGGTCCCGTCTTCGGTGTGTTGGTACGCGCATCCCGTTCGATCCTCACCGTTGGGAGGCATAAACGACCGCCTACGGGCATCGGCCTTGCTCACCGTTAGCATTATACTTTGGTTTGTGGTACCGTGTGTCGCATGGCCGACTATACACTAGACACGGAGGAGGGGCGACGGGAGGCGCTCCGTCGGATGCTGACGATTCGGGAGTTCGACTCGACGGCGGGTGACTACTTCGCCGACGGAGAGATTCCCGGCTTCGTCCACCTCTACATTGGGGAAGAGGCAGTCGGCGTCGGTACGTGTGCCGCGCTCGAGCCCGACGATTACATCGCGAGCACGCACCGGGGCCACGGACACTGCATCGCGAAGGGATTGGACCCGAAGCTGATGATGGCCGAGCTGTTCGGCAAGCAGGATGGCTACTGCAACGGAAAGGGCGGTTCGATGCACATCGCCGACGTCGACTCCGGGATGCTCGGCGCGAACGGCATCGTCGGCGCGGGGCCGCCGCTGGCGACGGGCGCCGCGCTGTCGATCGACTACGACGACCGCGAGCAGGTAGCCGTCGGCTTCCTCGGCGACGGTGCCGTCGCACAGGGGCAGGTACACGAGGCGATCAACCTCGCAGCGACCTGGGACCTGCCGGCGGTCTTCGTCGTCGAGAACAATCACTACGGTGAGGGGACGCCAGTCGAGGAACAGCACAACGTCGACGACCTGAGCGACACCGCCGGCGCCTACGACATCCCCGGCGTCACCGTCGACGGAATGGACGTCACGGCCGTCGCCGAGGCCATCGAGGAGGCGCGCAAGCGCGCTCGAGACGGCGACGGTCCGACCATCGTCGAGGCCGAGACCTACCGCTACCGCGGCCACTACGAGGGCGACGAGGAGCCCTACCGGGACGAAGACGAGATCGAGAAGTGGAAGGAGCAGGACCCGATCGACCGGTTCTCGGAGCTGCTGGTCGATCGCGGCGAACTGACCGAGGAGGAACTCGAGGAGCTGCGGGACGAGATCGAGACGGAGATCAAGGAAGCGGTCGAGTACGCTCAGGACGCCCCGCTACCGGACCCGAGCGAAGCCTACGAGGACATGTTCGCGGAGATGCCACCCGAGATCGAACGGTTCGCCAGCCAGGCCCGTGCGGACGGCGGTTCGCTCGGAGGTGATCGGCGATGACCGCCCAGGCCGAGATCGAGCGCGCCGAGGAGACCGAGACAATGACCGTCCGCGAGGCGATTCGGATGGGGCTGCGCGAGGAACTCGAGCGCGACGAGGACGTCTACCTGATGGGCGAGGACGTCGGCAAGTTCGGCGGCGTCCTCGAGGTGACCAGCGGCCTCTGGGAGGAGTTCGGCGATGAACGCGTCCGCGACACGCCGATCAGCGAGGCCGGCTTCATCGGCGCCGCGACCGGCGCCGCCGCGACCGGGACCCGACCCGTCGCCGAGCTCATGTTCTCGGACTTCATGGGCGTCTCGATGGAGCAGATCATGAACCAGATGGCGAAGATGCGCTACATGTTCGGCGGGAAGACGGAGATGCCCGTCACCGTCCGGACGACCGAGGGCGGCGGCATGGGCGCCGCGAGCCAACACTCCGGCACGGTCCACACCTGGATCGCCCACTTCCCCGGCCTGAAGGCCGTCGCGCCGGGCACGGCCGCCGCGGCGAAGGGGCTGACGAAGGCCGCGGTCCGGTCGGACGACCCCGTGTTCGTCTTCGAGAACAAGATGATCTACGAGCAGCAGGGCGAGGTCCCTACCGACGAGGAGTTCACCGTCCCGCTCGGCGAGGCCGCGGTCGAACGCGAGGGCGAGGACGTCACCGTCGTGGCGACCCAGCGGCTCGTCGGCGAGAGCCTGCAGACCGCCGACAGCCTGGCCGACGACGTCAGCGTCGAGGTCATCGACGCCCGCTCGCTGTACCCGCTGGACACGGAGACCATCGCCGAGAGCGTCCGGAAGACGGGGCGGCTAGTGGTCGCCGACGAGAGCCCCCTCTCCTACGGCGTCCACGCCGAGATCGTCAGCCGCGTCCAAGAGGAGGCGTTCTTCAGCCTCGACGCCCCGATCCAGCGGATCGGGACGCCGGACACTCACATGCCGTTCAGTCCCCCGCTCGAGCAGGAGGTCCTCCCCGACGGCGACGACGTCCGGGAGGCGATCGAGCTGATCACGTAGCGATGGCAGCGAGCCACGGGGCCGACGCGTGACCCGCGTCGGACTCATCGCGAACCCGGCTGCCGGTCGCGACATCCGGCGGCTCACCGGCGGCGCGAGCGTCGTCGACAACTACGCCAAGCGCCGCGTCGCCGAGTGCGTCCTCGAGGGGCTGGCCGTCGTCGCCGAGCCGCCTGACGTCGCGGTCATGCCCGACCGGAGCGGGATCGCCGACCACGCCGTTTCCGAGGCGCCCGACGACCTCGCGGTCGAACGCGTGGAGATGACGGTCGAGGAGTCGGCCGCGGACACGCGACGGGCGGCCGCGCGCTTCCGCGAGAGCGCCGATGCCGTCGTCGTCCTCGGCGGCGACGGCACCACCCGCGACGTCGCGCTCGAGATCGGCGACGTTCCGCTGGTTTCCGTCTCGACGGGGACGAACAACGTCGTGCCGACGCCGGTCGACGGCACCGTCGCTGGGGCGGCCGCGGCCGCGGTCGCGACCGGCGCCGCGGACGCCGACGCGGTAACCGATCGGCACGGGCGGATCGACGTTCGAGCGGACGACGTCAACGGCGAGAAGCGACTCACCGGACTGGCGGCGGTCGAGATCACGGACCGATCGTTCGTCGGCACGCGGGCCGTCATCGATCCGTCGGAACTGATCGGCGGCGTCGTCTCGCGGGCGCACCCGAGCGATATCGGCCTCGGGAGCGTCGCCGGCTGCCTCGAGCCGCTGGCGCCCGACGCGCCGGGCGGCGTCGCACTTCGCCTCGACGATCCCGAGGTGACGGCACGATCGGTCTCGGCGATCGTCGCGCCCGGGATGACGGCGACGATCGGAGTCGCCGAGCGCGACCGGCTGGAGTGGGACGAGCCGGCGACCTTCGACGTGTCGGACGTCGTCGTCGGCGCGGACGGCGAGCGCGAACTCGAGGTCGTGGACGCGACGGTCGAGATGACGCCGACCGCCGACGGGCCGCGACTCGTGGACGCCGACGCCGCGCTCGGCGCCGCCGTCGAGGCGGGCGCGCTGGTCCGCGACGGCCCGCTGCTCGAGGAGCGGTAGCGACTCTCGTTTTCGCGACTACTCTCGGCCGCGGTACGACCCGAGAACGAGTTCCGACGCTCGCTCGGCCCGTTCGAACAGTTGCTCGAGGAACGCGGCCGCCTCGTTGCCGCCGATCGCGCGTGCGTCGTAGGTCAGCGTCGCGACCACGAGCGGCTCGAGGGTCACGTCGTTACCGTTCGAAACGGCTCGCTGCCCGGTCGGATCGACCTCGAGGGTCGCGACGGACGGCGGATTGACGAGTCGCCCGTCCGCCTCGGTCTCGGCGGCGTTCGCGACGGTGAACGTGGCCCGCTCGTCGGAGGTGGCGGCGTCCGCGTCGTCGCCGTCGACCGCCCGCCGCGCCTCGACGACCTCCGAAAGCGAGCGGTTCCGAGCGTCCGGGACGACCACGGAGACCGGCCCGTCCTCGCTCCCGGCGACGAGCGCGACATTTTGCCGCTCTCGGACCTGATGGGTCGATTCCGCGTACGTTCCGTTCAGCACTGGGTGGTCGGTGAGCGTCGCCGAGGCGAGAACGACCAGCAGGTCGGTCATCGTGACCTCGTCTTCGAAGGCCGTCCGCACCGCTTCGGTCGCCTCGAACAGCGCGTTCGCGGCCGCCGGCGCGGCGACGGCCGTCGTCCGGTGGTACCGATCCGTCAGCGGGTCCCCGGGTTCGATCCGGCGGACGCCGGCGGCGTCGGTCGGTGCCGCCGGTACTTCGACGCCGGCCGTTGCCTCGCTCCCGGCTTCGGCTCCGGCCGCAGCGGTAGTCTCCACCTCTGGCGCCGATTCGGCCGCCGCCTCCACGTCGTCCTCGGTGACCGATCCCATCGGCCCGGTCCCCTCGACCGCCGTCAGATCGACCTCGAGTTCCTCCGCTCGTTTCCTCGCGCGGGGCGAGGCCTTGATCTCTTCGCCCTCCGTCGATTCGGCCGCGGTCGCCTCCGCCTCCGCATCCGCTTCGGAAGCCGATTCCGCCGCGGCCTCGACGTCCTCTTCGGTGATCGACCCCATCGGGCCCGTCCCCTCGACCGCTGTCAGATCGACCTCGAGTTCCTCGGCGCGCTTTCGCGCGCGCGGAGACGCCTTGAGGTCCTCGGACGCCCCGTCCGACCCGCCGCTGGAGGGCTGCGCGGCGGCCGCGTCGCCGCCGTCGGCGCCGTTCGCCTCGGGCGTCGCGTCCGCGTCTCCCGCTGTGGCCGCGTCCGACGCCGCGTCGGCGTCCGGACCGGCGGCCGCGGCGATCTCGGGAGCTTCTTCCTCGAGTTCGGCCTCGGCGTCGGCCCGCAGGTCCGAGATGTCGGCGTCCGGCGCCGCCAGGATGCCGATCGGCGTTCCCGGCGGTACCTCCTCGCCCTCCTCGACGTAGACGTGCCGGAGCGCCCCGGACCCGCGGGCGTCGACCTCGCCGATGCTCTTCTCCGACTCGACCTCGACGAGGACGTCGCCTTCGTCGACGGTCTCCCCTTCGTCGACGGTCCACTCGAGGACGACCCCGCGTTCCATCTCGAGACCCAGCTTTGGCATCTTGATAACGTATCCCATGACACCGATACGCATCACATCCCGTTACTAAAACGTATCTCCCGTCCCGCGGTTTCGGACGGTGAGGGAGTCGGCCGTCAGCGGACCGCGCCCCCGACCGCCGCTCCGACCTCATCGATCGCCTCTCGTGCACGATCGAGTTCCGGATCGTCGAGCATCGGCAGGAATCCGTGGATCATCTCGTCGTACTCGAGGTGCCGAGCGGGAACACCGGCGTCCTCAAGTCGATCGACGAACGCACGTCCGTCGTCCCGAACCGGATCGAAGCCGGCCGTCACGACGAGCGACGGCGGCATCCCCTCGAGGGTCGCCCGAATCGGTGACGCGTAGGGGTGGCGCCCGTCCAGTTCGCTCCGGAGATACCCCTGCCAGAACCGCTTCATATCCTCGCGGGTGAGGAAGTAGCCCTGCGCGTTCTCCTCGTAGGAGTCCGTGTCGAACGCGTAGTTCGTCGGCGGATAGAGCAGCGTCTGGTGGTCGATCGTCGGCCCGTCCCGATCGCGGGCGAGCAGCGCCACACCCGCGGCGAGCGTGCCGCCGGCGCTCTCCCCGCAGGTGGCGAGCGCGTCCGTCGTGGCGCCGATCGCCGCCGCGTTATTCGCGACCCATCGCGTCGCGGCGTAACAGTCCTCCAGCGCCGCCGGGAACCGGTGTTCGGGCGCGAGCCGGTAGTCGACGGCGACCACGACGCAGTCCGTCGCGTCGGTGAGCGCCCGACAGAGCGCGTCGTGGGTCTCGAGATCGCCGAGGATCCAGCCGCCGCCGTGGTAGAACAACAGCGGCGGAAACGGTCCGTCGCCCGACGGCGCGTAGATCCGGATCGGGATCTCGCCGGCCGGACCGGGCACCGTCCGGTCCGTCACGGAGCCGACTGCGTCGACCGGCTCGTCGGGAACGGTGAGTTCGCGGTACGTCTCCCGGGCCGCCTCGAGCGAGAGGCGATAGAGCGGCGGGAGCCCCCGGTCCGACAGGTCGTGGAGAAACGCTTCGACCTGGGAATCGAGCAATACTGACATGGTATGGCACACCATCCATGTGTGCCCGTATAAGTCCACCTCCGGTCCGACTGAGTCCTACGGAGGCAAGATGGTGTACGGACGAACCGTTTTCCAGTATTTTGGACAACATTCATCGAGGTTATCAGATATGAAACGCTGGGAACGGAATCTGTAATCATTAATCACGGGCAATTTTTCGTGAACCTTCCGGACGAATTGGGTAACGTAGGCGAGATAAAATGGATGGTTGTTCATTCTTCACGATAGATCTATGGCAATGTATAGCAAAGGCTTTAGGTCACGTAGAGCAAAATCCTGGTACGGTCGGCCCACCGGCCACTGATTTCACTATGAGCGACGAACTTATCTGGCGAATCGCGGGCGGTTCCGGCGACGGAATCGACTCGACGAGCCAGAACTTTGCCAAGGCGCTAATGCGCTCGGGGCTCGACGTATTCACCCATCGTCACTATCCGTCGCGAATTCGCGGCGGCCACACCTACGTCGAGATCCGGGCCGCAGATCGGGAGGTACAGTCACGGGGAGACGGGTACAACTTCCTGCTGTCACTGGGCGACTCGTTCGCTCGGAACCCGCAGGAGGAGGCCTACTACGGCAACGAGGAGATCAAGCCCCTCTCGGAGAACCTGGACGAACTCCGCGAAGGCGGAATCATCGTCTACGACGAGGGTCTGATCAGCGAGGAGGACGTCGAGGCCGTCAACCTCCACGAGCGCGCGGAGGAGAACGACTGGCACGTCTTCCCGGTGGATCTCCGAGGGCTCGCCAAGGAGCACGGCCGCGAGGTCATGCGCAACACCGCCGGCGTGGGTGTGACGGCGGCGCTGCTCGACATGGAACTCGAGCACATCGAGGACCTGATGTCCGATGCTATGGGCGGAGACATCCTCGAGGCGAACCTCGAGATCCTCCACGAGGCCTACGAGATGACTCGGGAGGAACACGACTTCGAACACGACCTTCGCGTGCCCGAGGGCTCTCACGAGACCGAGCAGGCGCTGCTGTCGGGCTCGAACGCGATCGCCTACGGCGCGATCGACGCGGGCTGTCGGTTCATCGCCGGCTACCCGATGACGCCGTGGACGGACGTGTTCACCATCCTCAGCCAGAACTTCCCCGATATGGGCGGAGTCTCTGAACAGGTCGAGGACGAGATCGCCGCGGCCGCGCTCGCGGTCGGTGCGAGCCACGCCGGCGTCAAGGCCATGTCCGGGTCGTCCGGGGGTGGCTTCGCGCTGATGAGCGAACCGCTCGGCCTCGCGGAGATGACCGAGACGCCGCTGGTCCTCGTCGAGTCGATGCGTGCCGGTCCCTCGACCGGGATGCCGACCAAGCCCGAACAGGCCGACTTGGAGCACGTCCTCTACACGAGCCAGGGTGACTCCCAGCGCGTCGTCTTCGCGCCCGGGAACATCGAAGAGGCCTACGAGCAGACGCGACTGGCCTTCGAGATCGCCTGGGACTACCAGATCCCGGCGATCGTCATCTACGACCAGAAGCTCTCCGGTGAGAACACCAACGTCGACGTCGAGTTCTTCGACCGCGATCCGCAGCCGGATCTCGGCTCGACGCTGACCGAGGAGGAACTCCGGGAGGCCGCACACGACAACTCCGGGAAGTTCAAGCGATTCAACCACGAGGACGCCGAAAACGGCGTCTCACCGCGCTCGATCCCCGGCCAGAAGGGCGGACGCTACCTCGCGACCGGGAACGAGCACAGTCCCGTCGGGCACATCGAGGAGGACCCCGACAACCGCGTCGCCCAGATGGAGCGTCGCCTCGAGAAACTCGAGTCGATCCGCGCGGAGCTCGACGAGGAACGGGACTCGACCCAGACCTACTACGGTCCGGAAGACGCCGACTACGGCATCATCACCTGGGGCTCCACCCAGGGTGCCGTCGCGGAGGCCATCGAGCGCCTGAATGCGCAAGGTCACTCGGTAAAAGGAATCAGCGTCTCCGACATGATGCCCTTCGCCGAGAAGGAAGTGACGGAGTTCCTCGAGAGCGTCGACGAGGCGATGGTCGTCGAGATGAACGCCACCGCGCAGTTCCGCGGTCTGATCCAAAAGGAACTGGGCCGCTTCGGCGACAAGATGACCAGCCTGCTGAAGTTCAACGGCAACCCCTTCGAACCCGCCGAGATCGTCGAGGGCTACGAGGTCAACCTCGCCGACGAGGACCGTCAGCCAACCGCACAGGTACGAATCGAACCCGCTGCAGGTGACTAACCAATGAGTGCATTCAACGCGATCGGTGAGGAACGCGAGATCGACCGGGACGAGTACACCCCCGGTGTCGAACCGCAGCCGACCTGGTGTCCGGGCTGTGGCGACTTCGGCGTCCTGAAGTCGCTGAAACAGGCGCTTCCCGAAGTCGGGAAGACCCCCGAAGAGGTGCTGACCGTCACCGGGATCGGCTGTTCGGGCAAGCTGAACAGCTACCTGGACACGTACGGTTTCCACACGATTCACGGCCGCTCGCTGCCCGTCGCACGGGCCGCGAAGCTCGCCAACCCCGAACTCGAGGTCATCGCCGCGGGCGGTGACGGCGACGGGTACGGGATCGGTGGCAACCACTTCATCCACACGGCCCGCGAGAACCACGACATCACGTACATCGTGTTCAACAACGAGATCTTCGGGCTGACGAAGGGCCAGACCTCGCCCACGAGCCCGAAGGGTCACAAGTCCAAGACCCAGCCCTCGGGCAGCGCGAAGACGCCGCTGCGGCCCCTGTCGCTGTCGCTGACCGCCGGCGCGAGCTACGTCGCCCGCACCGCCGCGGTCAACCCGAACCAGGCCAAGGAGATCATCGCGGAGGCCATCGAACACGACGGCTTCGCCCACGTCGACTTCCTGACCCAGTGTCCGACCTGGAACAAGGACGCCCGCCAGTACGTCCCCTACATCGACGTCCAGGAGTCCGACGACTACGACTTCGACATCCACGACCGCGCGGAGGCCGCCGAGATGATGCGCGAGACCGAGGACGTCCTCAACGAGGGCACCGTCCTGACGGGACGGTACTACGTCGAGGACGACCGTCCCTCCTACTCTCAGGAGAAACACGCCGTCGGCGAGATGCCCGACCAGCCGCTGGCCGAGCGCTACTTCGATGACGACGCCGAGTGGGAGCGCAGTTACGACCTGCTCGAGCGCCACACGTAACGACGTTCCCGCGGTCAGGGGCGCCGTTCGTACCAATTTCGCCGTTTTTTCGCGGTTCGCTTCGACCGTCGCGAGCGTCCGCTATTCGCAGTCGTCGTCGATCGACTCGGCGACCGACAGCGCCGTCTCGCGCTCGACCGACGCGGTCGTGAAGACGAAGTACGTCCGCTCGCCGCAGGGCCACTCGACGGTCGTCCCGAGATCGCTCTCGGCGACGGTCCCGGACGCGCCGTCGACGGTGACCGCCTCGCCGGCGACGTCGAACGGCCGGGGGCCGTTGCAGGCGCCGACCCGGATCGACTCGCCGACGCTCTCGTCGCCGGCGTACCTGACCGAGACCTCCCGCAGGTCGTCCGCGTACGGGTAGTCTGCGACGGCGGCCGTCGCGCGAGCGAAGCGCTCCGGTAGGCGAGTCGGTTCCGCCATCGTAACTCCTGCGTCGGCCTCCGCGTCCGCGAGCGTGTCGTACCGGTCGAGGTAGGGGAAGACGTGTTCCTCGACGAGGGCGTCGTCAGGTGGGTCGAGCGCGAACAGATCGTCCGCGACCGGTTCGTTCAGCGAGAGCGACGTGTAGATCGCGTCGTAATCGACGGCGTCAGTTTCGACGACCTGTTTGACCGGGAACAGCGTCTCCCGGTCGAACCAGACGTCGATCCGCTCGACGGTCTCCTGCAGTTCGGTCGTCTCTCGCTCTTCCGTCTCGAGCGGGATCACGAACTCCGTGTTGCCGACGAGGACGCCGATCGAGCGCTCGACGGTCTCGTCCGGCGGCGGGTCGAACCGGACCAGGTAGACGTCTCGACCGTCGAGCGTCGTCTCCTCGCGCACCTGCGACTCGAGTTGGTCGAAGTACGTCGTCGTCTCGCCGTAGATGTACTCGATGTGGCTCTCGCCGCTCATCTCGGAGTCCAGCACCGCGATGCGGTTTCGCTCAAGGTCGTGAAACCAGGCCCGTTCCCCGTCGTCGACGTTCCGAAAGGTGGCGTCGTCGCTGGTCCCTTCGACGTACGTTTCGCCGCTGGCGCGCGCCGTGATCTCGTCCACGATGACGCTCGTCGTCCCGTCGCGGTCGAACGTCGTCTCGACGGTCCCGACCATCGTTTCCGGTCGGTCGAGGTCGCTCAGTTCGCGTTCGATCTCCGCGGCCGTCGTCGCGTCGGCGCCGCTCGGGCGGAGACAGCCCGCCGTCGCGGCCGGTAACACACCGGCACCGAGCGCGACGACCCCCCGACGTGTCAGTCGCATACGTCTCCTCTGTCACTGATCTGTTAAATCAATTGTTGTTCGACCGATACGCCGGCGACGGGGCGCGGCTCGAGCGGCGGCTCAGTCTCGACTTCGCGCCCCGAACCCGCGGGCGAACAGTTTCGTCAGGTAGCTCAGCGCGAGCAACGCGACGATGAGCGCGCTGAGCGCGACGGGTTCGAACCCGTAGAGCAGTTCTCGGATCGCGTAGGCCACGACGAGCGTTCCCATGAGCAGGGCCGTGCCGCCGGCCCACCGGGAGACGTACGCCGGTTCGACCGACTCGTCGTAGTCGGCGTGGAGGTCGGCCCGACCGCGGACGGCGATGAGGTAGCCGAGAAACAGGATCGCGACGCCACAGCACAGCCAGACGACCCCGCTGACGTGATTGGGCTCGACCATGTCGGATAGCGACACTGCGACCACCGCGAGAATAAGTCCGGCGATCCAACGGTCGAACACCCCACGGCGGTGATGTTTTCCCCCACGTATCGGTCGTTTTCGGATACAAAAGATATTTTTCCGCCGGAGCAAAAGAGAGTATCATGAGTACACAGGCTACGGAAGATCGCATCCTCGAGGTGTTAGAGGAGGATGCACAGGCGTCCTACGCCGAGATCGCCGAGCGGGCGAACGTCTCGAAACCGACCGTTCGCAAGTACATCAACCAGCTCGAGGAGGACGGCGTCATCGTCGGCTACTCGGCCGACATCGACCCGAAAAAGCTCTCGAGTAAGACGATCGCGATGGTGGGGATCGACGTCTCGAGCGAGCGCTACGTCGAGGCGACGAAGGCGCTGAAGGAGTTAGACGAGGTCGAGGCGCTGTACAGTTCCAGCGGCGACCACATGCTGATGGCCGAGGTCCGTGCGGCCGACGGCGACGCCTTGGGTGAGATCATCTCCGACCAGCTACTCGAGATCGACGGCGTCACTGCGGCACATCCCTCTTTCCTCCAGGAACGACTGAAGTAGTCCGTCCGGCGTCCGCCTCCGACGCTCGAGCGGGCGGTGTGGGGGAGGGTGCGTTCGATACTCGCCGTGGCCGTTCGGTCGGTCGTCGTTTGGCCGTCCCGTTTTCCCGTTGCTCGGCGTAGTCGGGAGCGATGGCGACCTACGAACGCCGGACGACGATCGAGGCGCCGCTCGCCGACGTCTGGGCCTTTCACTCCCGCGTCGAGGGCCTCGAGGCGGTGACGCCCGATTGGATGAACCTGCGCGTCGAGGCGATCCTCGGTCCCGACGGCGAACCCGATCCGGACGTACTCGAGGCCGGAACCGAACTCGCGCTGTCGATACGTCCGTTCGGCGTCGGGCCGCGCCAGCACTGGACGTCGCTGATCACGGACCGCGAGCGCGGCGACGGCAGCGCCTCCTTTCGCGACGAGATGGTCCGCGGTCCGTTCGACCGCTGGGAACACACCCACTCGTTTTTCGCCGACGGCGAGCGGACGGTGCTCCGGGACCGCGTCGCGTACGAACTCCCGGGCAGCGGCGTCGCCGGCCTCGGCCGTCTCACTGACGTCGCCGCGCCGTTCTCGAGGGTCGGCTTCGAAGCGATGTTCCGCACGCGCCATCGGTTGACGAAGGAGCGTCTCGAGTGAGCGGTCGTCGTGATTCGGGAATCGGACCACGCTCGTTTTGCCCGTGGCGGTGGTAGCCGGTGTATGAACGGACCGAACGGGCGTCCCCTCGAGCGACGACGGCTACTCGGCGTCCTCGGGGCTGGCCTCCTCGCGGGGGGCGCCGGCTGTCTGGGTGGGGACGGCGGCGACGGCGAAGACGAAGGAGAAGACGAGCCGCGGACGGTAGACCCGACCATCGAACATCCGGGCGACGAACCCGTCGCGTTCACCGACGAGCAGAACTGTCCGATCTGCAATATGACGCCGGCCGACTACCCCGCCTGGCACGGTCAGGTCGCCCACGAGGACGGGACGGGGGCCGCTTTCGATACCCCGGGCTGTCTGTTCGCCTATCTCGTCATCACCACGTCCGACTCGCCCGTCGCCGGCGCCTGGATCTCCGACTACGAGACGGGCGACCTCATCGACGCGACCGAGGCGTCCTACGTGCTCATTACCGACGAGACCGCCGTCGACGATATCATGAAGATTAACCCGCGGTCGTTCGCCGAGCGGGACGACGCCGTCGCCTTCCTCGAGGAGTACGATGCGGAAGAACTGACCGAGGAGGACATCATCGAGTTCGACGAGATCGACCGCGAGACGGCCGAGATCTATCGCGGCAATCGCATGTGACCAACGGACTCCCCGCCCGTTCCGCTACGTTCGCCGCTGGATCACGATGACGCCGACGACGACCAGCGTGCCGCCCAGCACCGTCGTCGCCGTCACTGGTTCGTCGAGCACTGCCGCACCGAGGACGACGGCGACTGCCGGTTCGGCCGTGCTGATGATGCTCGCCCTGCTCGCCCCGATTCTCGATAGGCCGGCGTAGAGGAGACTAATCGGAATCGCCGTCGAGAACATCGCGAGCGCGATCAACACGCCCCACGCGGTCGGCTCGGTCGCCGCCGGCACCGCGAACGTCCCCCGCGCCGCGCCGATCGCGAGAAACAGGAGCCCCGACGCCGGCAGCACGTGGGCCGTCAGCACCTGCGGATCGACCGACTCGAGGACGCGCTCGCTGCCCAGCATGTAGCCCGCGTAGCAGATCGCCGAACCGAGCACGATGACCACGCCTCGCGGATCGGCACCGGCGGGGTCCGCACCGACGATCAGCGCCACGCCGCCGAGCGAGAGACAGAGCGCCGCGACGAGGGGCCCGCTGATCCGGTCGGGCGACGTGAAGAGCGTGACGGCGACGACGATCGCCGGAAACGTGAAGAGGACGATCGCGACCAGTCCCGCGGTGAGATGCTCGAGTCCCCAGAAGTAGAAGCCGCTCATGCCGCCGTAGCCGCCGATCCCGAGGAGTGCCGCCCAGCCGAGCAATCGACCGTTGAGAAGGTTCTGACGACCCTGTGCGGCCAACAACCCCCAGAGGACCGCCGACGCGATGGCGAACCGAAACGCGAGAATCGTCGGAATCGAGAGGCCGACGTCGCCCCCGAGCGTCCCGAAAATGCCGACGGTTCCGAACCCGACGGCCGACGCGAGCACGTAGCCGATCCCGACCGTCCGCTCGTCCATATTCTCACGAGACCGTCTCGAGCGTATAGCGTCGGCGATTCGACGCGTCCGTTGAGAGTGATTGTCGCTCACAGCGAGCCGTTCTGGAGTCACACCGTCGTCAACTGGACGCGCAAGGTCGTCGTCAGCGTGGCCCGGCTAGATGAACTGATCGGATCGACGATCCTCGCCGTCGTGTTGCTCGCCGAGGTACCCGACGCCGTGACGATCGCCGGCGGTACCGTCGTTCTCGCGGGGATCTATCTCACGATCGTCGGGCGGAACAGCCGCGGCGCTACGGACCGGGCGGAACGGCGTCCGAGAAAACGTTACTCCGAGAGCGTCGTGAGATACTTTCGGCCGTCCTCGGTGATCGTGTAGACGCCGCCCGAGACCTGTCGCACGTGGCCGTCCGACTGGAGATCGTAACACACCTGCGTCACCGTCACCGGATGCTCCTCGAGCGTCGCCGCCAGCGTCCCCACTTCGACCGCGCCGCGCTCGTCGAGGACCCGTAAGAGCCCTCGACTCGAGCAGTTGGTCATTGTATAACCACGTATAACGGAGATATATAAAATAGTAGTTTCGGTACTGGGTACGGAGAATATAATATCAATAAGGATGATAAATCGTCGATCCGACGACGGACGCGCCGCCGAGAGCCGCGACGGCGTCGAGGTGATCACCGTCATGATCGACTCAGTCGCCGAGCAGAGCGACGAGGTCACGGCCGCGGTACGGAGCATCGCGGCCGCCACGGAAGAGCAGACGATGATGGTCGAGAACATCGAAGACAGTATCGAGGCCCTCGAGCGGGACATCGAGGACGTCCTCAACTGACCGGACCGCTCGCGTTTCGCAACAGTACGCTTCAGCCGTAGGATAGCCGCCAGCGACCGACTCGTTACTCCTCGAGCATCGGATACGACTGGGTGCCGCCCCGGGAGTTTCGCGCGACCAGCGTCGCCACCGCGGCCGTCCCGCCCGCGACTGGGCGGCGCCGCTCCGCGTAGGAGAGGATCGTCAGGTCGAGACACGCCCGCAGGAGGTCGTTCGATCGGTACCGGAAGCGCTCGCTCGAGGGGCCGACCTCGACCGGATTCGAAGAGCGGAGGTGGTGTTCGTAGACGAGGACGCCGCCGGGCGCCAGCGCGTCCTTGAGGTCGGGCAGGTGCTCGAGCGCAGCGAAGAAGCTCACGGCGAGCACGTCGTACTCGTCGGTCGGGAGTTCGACGTCGTCCAGATCGGCTCGCTGCCAGTTCACCTCGAGGCCGCGCTCGTCGGCTCGGTCTCGCGCCCGCTCGATCGCCGCGTCGGAGATGTCGATCGCGTCGACCTCGTACCCGTGCTCGGCGAGAAAGAGCGCGTTCCGTCCGGTCCCGGTCGCGACGTCGAGTGCCCGCCCCTCGGGCAGCGTGGCGATCCGCCGCTCGAGTTCCGGAATCGGCTCGTCGGGAAGTTCGAACTCGACGTCGCCGTACCGCTCGTTCCACCGCTCGCGCTCGTCGGTCATGGCTTCCCTAACGGGCGTGGGACAGTTGTCTGTGGCGGTCTCGAGGGGGCGTCGCCGGCAGTGAACTCTTCTTTCGTCGCTCCGTACGGCCGGCCATGCCGGTCCCCGCCGCACGGGGAGTGAGTTGATGAACAGACGCGAACTCCTCGCCGGTCTCGGAAGCGCGGGCGCCCTCGCCGGCGCCGGGACCCTGCTGCGAATCGGGCCGCCGTCGTTCGGCGCCGACGGTCCGGGGATGAGCGACGGCGACGAGTCCCTCGAGGTGGAAACGATCGACGCGCGCGGGAGCGAGGCGGGGACGGTCCGCGTTCCGACCGACGCGGTCACGCTCGTCACGTTTTTCGTCACCGGCTGCGGCAACTGTCAGGCACAGATTCCCGAACTCGCCGCCGCCCGCGATCGGCTCCGGGAGCGACGCGGCGACGCCGTCCGATTCCTCGCGGCCACCTACCAGCGCTCCGAGACGCTGTCGCCGTCCGCGCTCCGCGAGTGGTGGGCGACCCACGGCGGCGACTGGGCCGTCGGCTACGACGCCGGACTGGCCGGCGCCTACGGCGTCGTCGGCTACCCGACCACGATCGTCGTCGATCCGAACGGCGAGAAGCGGTGGCACGAGACCGCCGTCCTCGATCGCGAGACGATCGTTCGGGACGTCGACGCCGAACTCGAGGCCGAGGATACCGACGGTGACCGTGAGAAGGAGCCGTTCGACGAAACGGCCGGCGAGTCGACGGCGTCGCGCATCGGTGACTCAGGGACGTAACGGCGGCTACTGGCGCGGATCTCCGACGATCGAATCGTGGCCGTCGCACAGGGAACGGCGGATCGATCCCGGTCTCAGCCGGATTGTCTCTTCCAGTGACAGGCAAAGGTTTACGACTGCCTCTGACTCAGTAATACGGGATCACAGATGATTCTCATCATCGGTGCCGGGAGCGTCGGATCGAATTTGGCCGCTGACCTCGCGGAATCCAATGATGTGGTTGTCATCGACCGAAATGCGGACCTGGTCGATGAGCTTCGTTCACAACACGACGTGACCGGGGTCGTCGGCGACGGTCGCTCGGCAGCGACGCTCCGGGAGGCGGGCATCGATCGGGCGGAGATCGTCGTCGCGAGCACCGATAGTGACGCGGCGAACGTCATGGTCTGCAACGCGGCCAAGCAGGCCGGCGATCCCCACACCATCGCCCGCGTCAAGGAGGTCGGGTTGTTCGAGACCTGGCAGTCGCTCGACGAGGGGCTCGGCGTCGACACGATGCTGTGTATCGACAAGCTCGCGGCCGAAGCCGTCGTTCGGACGATCGCGCTTCCGGGCGCCCACGCCGTCGATACCTTCGCCGACGATCAGGTGGAGGTCGCCGAGTTCGAAATCGGGGAGGACACGCCGATAACCGGTCAGAGCGTCGCGGAGGCGGATCGCTACGCGTCGACGACGTTCGCGGCGATCCTCCGGGACGACGACGTCATCATCCCGACCGGGGAGACGGTGATCCAGTCGGGGGACTGCGTCGTCGTGATCGGCAGTCTCGCCAGCATCAGCCGCTTTGCGGAGGACGTTTCCGCTCAGCAGCCGTTGAAATCCGAAGACGACATCGTGATCGTCGGCGGCGACGTGCTGGGCTACCAGATCGCACAGCAGTTCGAGACCCGGGGTTGGACGCCGGAAATCGTCGAGCGCGATCCGGAGCAGGCGTCGCAGTTGACGACCCGGCTCCGCGGCTCGTCGGTCGCGGAGACCGACGTGACGAACATCGGCGGCTTCAACCCCGACGTGTTAACGGGCGCCGATCTGGTCGTCGGCACGGTCGACGATAACACGAACTACCTCCTGGCGCAGTTGGCCAGGGAATTCGACGTCGCCAGAACCGCGGCCGTCGTCGACAATCCCGAGGTCGTCGACCTCTTCGAGGAAACCGGACTCGACGTGATCGTCCACCCCGAAGACATAATCGTCAGCGAGATCCTCCGGACCATTTACGAGCCGAGTCCGGAGGAAGTCGGCGTCCTGGGACACGACGACGCCGAAGTGCTCGAGGTCCTCATCGATTCGGAGAGCGCCCTCGCCGGGAAAGCCCTCCGGGACGTTACCGACCAGCTTCCGTCCGGGATCGTAATCGGCGCGATCGTCCGCAACGAGCAGCTGCAAATCCCGCGGGGCAACAAGATCATCCAAACCGGTGATCGGGTCATCGCGTTCGTTGACGCTTCCGTCGCCGCCGAGGTCGCCGAACTAATCTGACCGGATACATCCGGCCTATGAGTCGCCGCCGAATCGGGTGAACAGCCCGGAGAGCGACTCCGTCAGGGACGAGCGACTGCCGCCGAGCGCCGCGACGCCGTCGTCGACCAGCCACAGCGTCGCGCTCGAGACGACGAGTTCTGTCGCGGTCGCCTCGCGCTCGAGTCGCCAGCGCCGGCGTCCGTCGCCGGCCGTCAGCGCGAGCAGGCGTCCGTCGTCGGTCGCCAGATAGACCGCCTCGCCGACGACCGCGGGCCCCGTCGTCGCCGTTCCGACGTCGACGCGCCAGCGCTCGGTTCCCCGCGCCGTCTCGACGGCGTAGCAGCTGCCGTCCGAACTGGCGACGTATGCCGTCCCGTCGGCGACCGCGGGCGCCGTCTCGATCCGGGCGCCGGTATCGAACCGGAACCGGCGCGATCCGTCGTCGCCCGACAGCGCCAACAGCGTCTCGCCGCTGGCGACGTAGACCGTACCGTCGGCGACCGCCGGCGGAGTGCCGATCGGTCGCTCGAAGGTCCGCTCCCAGCGTCGGTCCCCGTCGGCCGCCTCGAGCGCGAGCAGGCGGTCGTCGACGGCGACGTAGACTGTCCCGTCGGCGACCGTCGGCCCGGCGAATTCGCCGGGCCGATCGACCGCCCAGATCGGCCGTCCGCTCTCGAGGTCGATCGCGTGCAGCGCGTCGCTGCCGACGTAGACCGTCCCGTCGGCGACGACCGGCGCCGTCCGGACGCGGCCGTCGGTCTGGTAGCGCCACTCCCGCTCGCCGGTCTCGGCGTCGATCGCGTAGACGGCACCGTCGGCGCTGCCGACGACGACCCTCCCCTCGGCGACCGCGGGCGCGGCCCGGACCGGGCCGCCGGTTTCGAACCGCCAGCGCTCGCGCCCGTCCTCGAGGTCCAGCGCGGCGACGCTGCCGTCGTCGCGACCGACGGCGACCGTCTCGCCGACGACCGCCGGGGCGGCTTCGATCGCGGCGTCTTCGGGATCGTCGCGCCAGCGTTCGGTCGGGCGCCGTCCCAGCGGTCGACCGCCGACTGCGTGACCGGTCCGAGCCGGCCCCGCCCGCGTCATCGGCCAGCCGGCGGCGTCGCCGTCGTCGGAATCGGGGAGTGCATCGGTGGCGTCGGCGAGTCGCGTCGCCGCGCCCTCGGCCGCCGCGGCGACGGCCGGGACGGGGTCGTCGGTCAGCAACTCGATCGCGGGTCGCGTCTCGGTCGCCTCGAGCGCCGCCAGCGTCCGGACGGCTCGAGCGCGCACCCGGCCGTCGGGATCGGTGAGTCGCGACTCGAGGACCGAGAGGGGGGTCCGGCCGACGTCCTCGAGCGGCGACCCGTCGTCCGACTGGGCACACGCGGCCAGCGCGCCGGCGGCCGTTGCCCGGACGTCGGCGTCGGGGTCCTCGAGCGCCGCGAGCAGCGCCGGTACCGCGTTCGCGAACCCGGACGGGTCGTCGTCGGCCATCGTCTCGAGGACCCGGCCGGTGGTGACCCGGACGACGGGACTGTCGGCCTCGAGCCCGCCGGCGATCTTCTCGATTCCGGTCGGTCGGAGCGTCGCCGACTCGTCGGCCAGCACGGCCAGCGCGAGGACGGCGAGGCCGGCGACCCACGGCTCCGCGTCCAACCGGTCGCCCATCCCCGAGAGCTGGGTGTTGATCCCGTCGGTGTGGGTCGGCGTCTCGCCGCCGGCCGCCAGCGAGGCGGCGTCGAGCAGCCGGTTGTCGATCGCCTCGAGACCGGATTCCAGCGCGTCTCCGTCGTCGTGGTCCGTTACCGCGAGAGTCCCGAGCGCGAGCGCGGCGTAGCCCCGGACCGCCTCGTCGGCCGGTGGCGCACCGCTCCCGTCGGGCGTGCCGTCCGCGAGCACGTCTGCCAGTCGATCCCGTGCGGTGGCCGCGTCGTCGGGCGCCGTCGCCGCCAACCGCGCGATCTCCCCGGCGGTCGCGCGCCAATCACCGTCCCCGTCGGACTCGAGCCGATCGACCAGCGCCCCGGTGACGGCGTTGCCGTCGTCCACCGCGACGACCGTCGTCAGCGCCCGTCGGAGCGCCGGCGCGTCTGCTCCGCCCGGCGTGAACCGCTCGAGCAGCGACGAGGCGGCCGCGGCGACCGGCTCCGAATCGCGCTGTGCGACGTCCCCGAGCGCGGCGGCGACGGCGGCCGACCGGTCGTCATCGCCCGACAGCGACTCGAGGACCACGTCGGTCGGCGTCGGCTCGACGTCGGCGTCCGCCGCGAGCGTCGTCGCGAGGGCCTCGAGCGCCGCGACGCGAACGGCCGGGGTGGGATCGACCAGCGCCGCGGAGAGCGCCTCGACGACGGCTTCGGCCTCCGCCCCGGACTCGAGGCCGAGCGTGGCGAGGGCCTCGCAGGCGGCGACGCGGACTCGCTCCGACTCGGCCGTCGTCTCCGCGACGGCCAACGATAGCGCCGGCCGACGGTCGGCAGCGGCGTCGTCTGCGGGTGCGATCTCGGCGAGCGTTCGGCGAACGGTCCGCCGGACGGTGTGGTCCGAATCGTCCAGCGCCGCCAGCAACGAGACCAGCACGCCGTCCTCGCGGACGTCGTCGGGGGCCGACGCCGCGACCCGCGAGAGGACGATCGCCGCGTTGTTTCGAACCGTCGCGTCCTCGTCGTCCAACCGCTCGGCCAGCGGGGCGACGGCGTCGCGAACCGCGAGCGGCCGTTCGGCCGCGACAGAGACGAGGTCGCGCGTCGCGGCCCGCCGAACGGCGGCCGCGTCGTCGCCGAGCCGTCGGATCAGCGATCGCACCGCCGGGTGGGCGTCGGCGATCGCCGACCGCGCGACGTCGGCGAGGCCGCGGGCCGCGTACCCCTGCATCCACTCGTCGTCCGCGTCCGAGGCGGTCCCCGCCTCGCCCTCGAGGGTCTCGAGGAGCGCTGGAACGTCGGTCCCGTCGACCGGCATCTCGCGTGCGAGCGCAGCCAGCGCGTCGGCCGCGGGCCGACGGACCGGTTCGTGGGGATCGTCGACCCGATCCGCGAGAGCGGGGACGACCGGTCGGATCGCGTCGGGCGAGGACGCCGCCACGGCGGCGATCGCCCGGACCGCGTCGAGGCGAACGGTCTCGTCGTCGGCGTCGGCGACGGCGGCGAGTTCGGTGACGACGGGTTCGACGGTATCCGGTTGCGCGTCGGCGACGGCGGCGATCGCCGCGACACCGTGGCTCCGAACCGGCTCGACGTCCGTCTCCAGCCGTCGGGCCAGCGGGCGGACCGCGTCGGTGATAGCGATCGGACGCTCCACTGCGACCGACGCGAGCGTCCCGGCGGCGTCCGTCCGAACGGTCTCGTTCGAATCCTCGAGTCGGTCGACAAGTGCCGAAACGGCGGAGACGACGGTTTGGGGCGCAGTGCCCGAGACCTCGCGGAGCGCGCCGACGCACTCGCGACGAATCTCCGCCGTGTCGTCGAGTCGGTCCGCGAGTCGATCGACGGCGTCGGTGACCGCTTCGGGCCGAGCCGTCGCGATCGCCTCGAGGGCGACGGCGGCATCACGGCGGATCTCCTCCCGGTCGTCGGCGAGTTGGGCGGCGATCGGGTCGACCGCGTCCGCGAGCGCTGCCGGGGAGTCGCGCGCGATCTCGCGGAGCGCGTCCATCGCGTGGCCTCTGATCGCGGCGTCGTCGCCGAACTGCGTCGGGTCGCCCGCAGCGTCTTCCTCCCCGCTGCCCCCGAGCCGATCGACCAGCGCCGGGACGGCCTCGAGGACGGCATCGGGATCGGTCGCCGCGACTGCGGCGAGGATCGCCGTGGCGTTCTCGCGGACGGCGACCGTCTCGTCCTCGGCCGCGGCGGCGACGTCGTCGACAACGGACGTGACCCGCTCGGGCTCGGCGTCGGCGATGGCCGCGAGGGCGTCCGTCGTGCGAACCCTCACGCGCTCGTTCTCGTCGGTCGCGTAGCGTCCGAGGGCCTCGATCGAGTCGACGACGGTGATCGGCCTGTCGGTCGCGACCGACGCGAGCGCATCGGCCGCGTTCGCGCGGACGACCGCACTCGCGGCTTCGCCGCTCGTACTCGAGGCGCTCCGCGCCTCGCCCTCCAGCCGGTCGGTCAGTGTGGGGATCGACTCGCGGACGGCGCCGGGATGGTCGGCCGCGACGGCCGACAGCGCCGCGGCGGCGTGGGACCTGATCGACGGCTCGTCCTCGAGGCGGTCGGTCAGCGACGCGACGGCCGAGCGAACGTCCTCCGGCCGCTCGGCGGCCTTCGTGGCGAGCGTCCGCGCGGCGTACTCCCGGACGTCGGAATCGTCGGCCGTGAGAAAGTCCTCGAGTTGGTCGATTCCGACGGTGACTTCGATCCCGTCTCCGCGTCCGATTTCCCCACCCTCCGCGATTTCGTTAGGTTCTGACATTTTCTGAGTTCCGACGTCCGACGGCGTCGAGAGGTTGCTACTGACATATACGAACACACTCAGTTAATTCTACTCCCGGGAAGGGCCGATTCAAGCGCCGGTCGATCGCGCGGTTGGCCCGCCGAACGCGTCCCATCAGATGCAGGCAGACCGCACTCGTTGGTCGTCACGGTAGACTCGACAGTGGCCGAGTACGTGGCGACGGCTCGGTGAATGGGTGCGACCATGGTATCGACGTAACCGACTTATGATGGCTGATCAGAGGGACAAGCGAACGCACAGAACGACGCGACGCGACCTGCTCGTCGCTCTCGGCGGTGCGAGCACGGCAGCGCTGGCGGGCTGTTCGACGACGCTGGGAACGGACTCGGGCTCGACGCTCCGCGTCGGAACGCTCCGTCCGCCGCTCTCGCTCGATCCGATCACCGCGCGGGCGATCGGCTCGGAGCAGGCGATCGATCGGATTTTCGAGGGGCTCTACGGCTACGGCGAGGGAACCGATATCGTTCCCGCGATCGCGGCCGGCGAGCCGGAAATCGCCGACAACGATCGAGAAGTCGTCGTCGAACTCGACGACGGCGCGCGATTTCAGAACGACCGAGCGGTGACCGCCGAGGACGTGGTCTACTCCTACACCGCGCCGCTCGAGGAGGACGCGCCGACGGAATGGCTGGCGAGCCCGTTCGACTCGGTCGAGTCCGACGGCGAGCACACCGTTCGGTTCACGCTGGCGGAGCCGTACCCGGCGCTCGAGCACGCGCTGACACATCCGATCGTGCCCCGACAGGAGCGCGAGGACGACAGGGAGGCGTTCGCCACGAACCCGATCGGCGCCGGCCCGTTCGAGGTCGCGTCGTTCAGCGCGGAGAAGAAGACCACGCTCCGTCGCTGGGACGACTACTGGGGCGAGACTCCACCCGCGATCGATCGGTTCACGATGGTCTACGTCGAGTTCCCGGTGACTCAGCTGACCAGCCTCCGGACGAATCGCAACGATCTGATCGAGCCGGTCTCACCGCTGATCGTCGATCACGTCAGCGACGTCGCGAACGCGTCGGTGAAGCGCCAGCAGGGATACACGTCGTTTTACTTCGGCTTCAACTGCAACGAGGGGCCGACGACCGACCCCCGAGTGCGAGAGGCGATCAGCTACTGCATCGACCTCGAGAAGGCGGTCTCCGAGTTCGTCGAGCCGATGGGCCAGCGTCAGTACAGCCCGCTGCCGCCGCAGGTCGCCGAGGAGTGGAACATGCCGACCGACGAGTGGGCCGAACTCGCGAACGAGCAGAACCCCGAACGCGCCCGTGACCTCTTTCGCGAGGCCGACGCGGCCAGCGGTCAGCTTCGCATCCTGACCTCGACGGATCCGAAACACAAAGAGTTCGGCGAGGCGCTCGCCGGCGGCCTCCGGGATGCCAGCCACGGCGCGCTCACCATCTCGACGTCCGAAACGAAATTCCTCGAGCGGCACGTCACCGGCTCCGAGCGCGACTACTCGGTGTTCGTCGGGGAGATCACGGGGACGCCCGATCCGGACACCCATCTCTACCCGACGTTCCACGAGAACATGACCGGCGTGACGAACGGGACCTTCTACCGCGAGGACGCGGTCATGGAACGGCTCGCGTCGGCGCGAACGACGACGGATCGCGAGCAGCGGCGCGATCTCTACGAGACGGCGATCACCCGATTGCTCGAGGATCGCGTCTGCCTGCCGATCTGCTCGTTCGAGAACAGCTTCGCCGTGGATGCGGGCGTCGAGAACTTTCGCGTCCACCCGATCGCGCGGGTCAATCCCCGGCTCGTGTGGGAGGACGGCGTCGTGACAGTGGGGTCGGAATCATGAGCGACGACGGAGACGACGGGGGCGGAGACGACGGATTCGGCGTCGGAACGGCCGTCGCGCTGGGCGTCGGCGGTATCGTTGGCGGCGGCATCTACGCGGCGATCGGTATCGTCGTGGCCGCCGCGGGGATCCTGACCTGGTTCGCCTACAGTCTCGCGACCGTCGTCGTCCTCTGCTGTGCCTACTCGTACGTCAAGCTCAACGACGCGACCGACAGCAACGGCGGCTCGGTCACATACATCGAGGAACTGACCGGTAGATCGACGACCGCGGGTGTCGTCGGCTGGACGCTCGTCGTCGGCTACATCGGGACGATGGCGATGTACGCCTACGCGTTCGGGATGTACGGCCAGATGCTGATCGGCTTCGAGTACGTCTGGGGGCTTCCGATCCGGCAGTTCCTCTCGGTCGGGATTCTCGCGATCTTCATCGGACTGAACCTCCTCGGCGCGGGATCGTCGGCGGCGGTCGAGCGGTATCTCGTGTTCGTCCAGGCGGGGATCATCGCCGTCTTCGGACTGATCGGCCTGTGGTACGGCGCGGCGAACTTTCAGCTGCGGACCGGCTTCGCCGAACTCGGACTCAATCCCGTAATCGCTGCCTCGGTCGGCTTCGTCTCCTTCGAGGGCTGGCAGCTGCTGTTCTACGATCAGGAGCAGTTCGACGATCCGGACGAGACACTCGCGAAGGGCGTGTTCATCTCGATCCCGATCGCGGCCGCGATCTACATCCTCGTCGGATTCGTGATCACGACCCTCCTACCCGAAGAGGTGATCGCCGCCCAGCCCGAACCGGCGCTGCTCTACGGCGGTCTGCTGATCTCGAAGTGGCTCGCGCTGGCGGTCGGACTCGCCGGGCTCATCTCGACCGCCAGCGCGATCAACTCGACGCTGTTCAGCGAGGCTATCTTCGCCAAGAACCTGATCGGCGACGACATCCTCCCCCACGAGATGGGCGATCCGGACGCCGACGCCGCACCGAAGCGGACCGTGATCGTCATCGGCGTCCTGACGGCCGCCTTCGCCGTCCTCGGGAGCCTCGAGGCCGTCGTCGAGTTCGCCTCGCTGGCCTTTATCGTCGTCTTCGGCACGATGTGTGCGCTGGCGCTGACGGTGCGCGATTCCGACGACGTCGACGTCAATCCGATTCCGCCGCTGCTCGGCGCGATCGGTTCGGCCGCCTTCTTCGTCATGCTGACGTGGTACCTCTACTCACAGCTCCCGGCGGTCTTCTGGCTGGTCGTCGTCATCGCAGTTGCGGTCTTCACGGTCGAGGCGCTGTACTTCAAGCGGGAGACGCTCTCGGAAGGAGTTCGAACGGTCGAAAAACGGATCTGAAGCCAGTTCGGACTACGCCTTCGCCTGCCAGGTTCGGACTCGATCGGCGCTGACGCCGTCGACGTCCTCGGCGACCGCGTCCGGATCGGCCTCGGTCAGATCGTCCAGGCTCTCGATGCCCGCGTCCGCGAGTTTCTCGACGGTCTTGGCGCCGACGCCGTCCAGCGCCTCGAGGTCGGAGCCGGAGTCGCTCTCGCGGGCCTGAAACTCCTGGTAGTTGCAGATCGGACAGCCCAGTTCCCAGGGGTCGTCGCCGCTGTGGACGACCAGTTCGGGCAGGCCGTGTTCGTCGCAGCGCTCGTCGGTGACCTCGATCTCGCCGCGCCGGGGCAGCGGCAGCGAGTACTCGCAGTCGGGGTAGCGCGTACAGCCCACCAGCCGAGAACCGCTCTGGAGGGTCTTGACGGCGAGTTCGCCGTCGTGTTCGTCTCCGCATTCGGGACAGGTTCCCAGCACGGGCCCTTCGCCGGCGTCTTCGGCCTTACAGAGCGGACAGCCGTGGACGAACGTCTGCCGCCCGGCGAGCATCTTGACCTCGTTCAAACCGTGGTCCTCGCACTCGCTCTCGAGGATGAGCGGCTTGCCCGTCGAGGGCAGCGGAAGGGTGTTCTCGCAGTCCGGATAGCCGTCGCAGCCGACGAAGTAGGAGCCGTGGCGGCTGCGCCGGACGAGCAGGTCCTCGCCGCACTCGGGGCAGGGACCCAGCCGCTTGTCGTCCTTGAGCGACTTGCGGAGGTGGTCACCGATCTCGTCGCGCGAGTCGGCGAGGTTCGCGAAGATCTCTTCTAGCATCTCGCGGGACTCGTCGGTGACGTCGTCCAGCGTCGCCTCGCCGCTGGCGATGGCGTCCATGTCCTGCTCTAGCTGGGCCGTCATCTCCTCGCTGACGACGCGGTCGGCGTAGTTCTCGGCCGCGTCGACGACGGCCATCGCGAGCTTGGTCGGCCGCGGCGGGTCGCTCTCGATGTAGCCCCGGTCGTACAGTTTCTCGAGGGTGTTGTGTCGGGTCGACTTCGTCCCGATCCCCATGTCCTCCATGGTCTCGATGAGCCGCGACTGGCCGTAGCGTCGGGGCGGCTGGGTCTCCTTCTCCTCGAGTTCGACGTCGGTCAGCGCGAGCTCCTCGCCCTCGGTGACGTCGGGGACGTAGTTCTCGGACGTGCTGAAGTAGGGGTAGACGTCGTGGTAGCCGGGCTCGACGAGTCGCTTGCCGTTGGACTTCATGCGGTAGTCGTCGACCTCGGTGACAACCTTGAGGTGTTCCCAGACGGCGGCGTCGGCGACGGTCGCGTAGAACCGACGGACGACGAGTTCGTACACCTCCCACTCGTCGTCGCTCACGTCGCCGCCGCGGCTCGGGATTTCGCCGGTCGGGTGGATCGGCGGGTGGTCGGTCGTCTCCTCGTCGCCCTCGGTGGGAACGATCTCGTCGGCCTCGAGCAGCGACTCGGCGGACTCGCCGAGCGTCGGATGGCTGACGAAGTCGTCGAGCAGTTCCTCGGGATCCAGATCGTCGGGGTAGACGGTGTTGTCGGTCCGCGGGTATGTGATGTAGCCGGCGGTGTAGAGATCCTCGGCGATCGACATCGCCCGCTTGGCGGAGTAGCCGATAGCGCCGGCCGCGCGGATGAACTGGGTAGTGTTGAACGGCTCGGGCGGCGTGTCCGTCCGCGTCCGGCGGTTGACGTCGACGACGGTCGCGCTATCGCGCTCGGCGAGGGTCTCGTAGACCTCGTCGGCGACGGCCTCCTCCCAGACGCGCTCGGCCTCGTTGTCGTCCTCGTCGCGGTAGAAGTACTGGGCCTCGAACGTGGTGTCTTCCTTGGTTAAGTCGCCGAACAGCTCCCAGTAGGTCTCGGGATCGAAGGCCTGAATCTCGCGCTCGCGGTCGACGATCAGCTTCAGCGTCGGCGACTGCACTCGCCCGACGGAGATGAAGTCGTTGCCGAGCTGACCCGCCGACAGCGAGAGGAAGCGGGTCAGGGCGGCGCCCCAGACGAGGTCGATGATCTGGCGGGCCTCGCCCGCGGCCGCCAGATCGAAGTCGAGGTCGTCCGGGTCGTCGAAGGCGCTCTGGACCTCGTTTTCCGTGATCGAAGAGAACCGAACGCGGCGGATAGGGACCTCCTCGTCGACGTCGCGGACGATGTCGTAGGCCTCCTTGCCGATGAGTTCGCCCTCGCGGTCGTAGTCGGTCGCGATGGTGACGCGGGTGGCCTTTCGCGCGAGGATGCGCAGCGTCGCGACGATGTTCTCCTTCGTCGCCGTCTTCTCGACGCTCGCGTCGATGAGTTCGACGGGTTCGACGTCGCGCCAGTCCGAGTACTCGTCCGGGAAGTCGACGCCGACGACGTGGCCCGACAGCCCCACGCAACGCTTGCCGCCCCACTCGTAGACGTTGACGCCGTTTTCGCGACTCGAGTCGTAGGTCCCGCCGCTCAGAATGTCGGCGATCCGTCGCGCGGCGTTGTCCTTCTCCGTGATTATCAGCTCCACGACGGGTCACCTCCTCGAGCGATCGGTTCCGGTACGGACGGGCGAGTGTCCTGCATCGTCGCTCGCTACGACCGAGGATCTGATAACGCTTTCGCCGAAAAACGACCGACAGCGCGGGTGTGCGTGCGGTGTGCGCGGTCGTGCGGTCGCGCGTGTGCGAGGACCACTTGTGTCCCCTTCGTGATCGAGCGGACGCCGATCACGGTGGCGAGGCTGCGGTCACGACGGCCGCGCTCCGTCGTCGTCCCGACCGAGCAGTCGCGAGACGTGTCCCGACGGTCCCGTCGCGGCCCGCGCGGCCACGAGGATCGGGTTTCGGTTCGATCGATGCCGACCGAGATACTCGCGCGTGACCGAGAAGCCGAATTCGGTCAGTATCGCCTCGAGTTCGTCGGTGTTCTCGTGAGGTTCGACGTAGACGCGGCGCGGGGCGCCGTTCGACAGCGTCGACTCGAGGCCCGCGAGCACCGCCGGGCCGGCGCCCTCGGCGTCGATCTTCAGCACGGTCGGTTCGGGCAGCGTTCCGTCGTCGACGAGGGTATCGCCGCGACGGACCGGTACCGTCACCGTGTCGACGATGTCCGCGGACTCGCGACGGTCGGGGGCCAGCGTGTGCTCCTGCGAGCCGGGTTCGTCGTCGTAGCGCACTGCCAGTTCGGTCGTTTCGTCGGCGTTGCCGAGCGCGAACGGGACGACAGTCGCGTCGACGTCGTTCCGGCGAAGGTTCCGTTTCAACAGGTCCACCGTCGGCGGATACGGCTCGAACGAGACGACGGCACCGTCACCTGCGAGCCGCGACCCGACGAGACAGCTGTAGGTGCCGGCGTTGGCGCCGACGTCCCAGAACACGTCGTCCGGGCGGACGTGCTCGAGGAGGTCCCGATAGATCGGCCGTTCGACCGTCCCCGCGACGCTCAGAACGCCGAGGGCCGACCGCGTCGGCACGGCGAACGTCGTCGTTTCGCCGCCGATTCGGAGCGTTTTCTCGCCGCCGTTGAGCGTCCGGTAGCCCGCCCAGAGTCCCCACTCGAGGAGTTCGTTGATCCCCGTCGCGTGGGCCGCTCGCTTGACCGGCCCCCTGTAAACCGTCTGGAAAAGCCGTTCGATGGAGTCGATCGCCGCCATAACCGACTCACGCGGTCGCGATCCATAAGCGATAACCACGAATAGTACGCGTCAGTCGCACGCAATGACGGTCGTCAGTCGGTGACGGTTCAACGAAAAATGGGATGGGTGGAACTAGGTCAACCCGAGTGTGATCGTCGCCTCGAGTATTCGTCGGTGGGCCAAATCCGGGCTCGGACACCCGACCGAGTTTGGGCCCGTCCGGGCCGATCACCGACGACGGCTACCGACGCGCGAGCGAGCGATCACAGCGGGACGAACGGGAGCGTCGCCAGCGAGTCCGCGTCGTACGCGAGCGCGTCGGACTGATCGACGCCCGGTGGCGTCAGGTGGTCGATGATCCGCGGGGCGTTCTCGATCGCGTCTTCGCGTGCGCCGCCGAAAACGTAGCCCTCGGCCTCGACGTCGACGGCACGGAACGTCCCGCGGTCCTCGGAGCCGACCACGGGGACGACCTCGGCGTTCGCGATGTCCACGCTGAGCGTGCCTTTCTCGACGGAGAGGATGGCCGTGTCGCTCTCGAAGTCGACGACGGTCGTCGGCGATCCGAGGCTGGTACCGGCCGCGTCGACGACGCTCGAGCCGAAGCCGCTGGCGGCGACGCGGTAGTGCCAGGGCTCTTCGAAGGCGGCGGTGACCTCGAGGTCGCCGAGTTCCGTCGTTCGGCCGCCGTCCCGGGACGGATCCCGGAGATAGACCGCGAAGTAGTGGGGCGAGAACTCCCCGCCGAAGGTGTCGTAGAGCTCCTCTACTTCGAAGACGAACCGATACGCGTCGTCGGCCTCGTAGACGGCGAACGAGCGCAGGTCGAACGCCCCGTCCCGGAAGTCGTCGCTGGTCGGGTAGGTGTACTCGCCGGGACCGTGGTCGTCGCCGGCCGGATCGTCGAACTCGGCGACGAGGTCGCCGGGGGCGACGGTGACCGTTTCGGACGCGAGGACGGTCCCATCGTCCGGGTCGCGCAGGACGACGTCGTACGTGCCGATCGACGTGATCGCGTAGCCGAGCTCGACGGTCTCGTCGGTCGCTCCGGGCGAGAGCCGGACGTTGTCGACGGTCTCGCGCTCGCCGTCGATCTCGATCGCGACCGTCGTCCCGCCGACGAAATCGCCGTCGTTCGAGCCGGTGGCCGCGATGAACGGCTCGCCGAGTCCCGCCTGATCGTCGATCTCGTAGCGCACGTCCTGGGTAGGGCGCTCGTAGGTCGGGAGTCTCTTGCGCTCCGTCCCCGTCGCGGGGCGGAGCCGGATCGCGGTCCCGCCGCTGCGGGCCATCGAGGCGAGGACCGTCGCGCTCGGATCGACGACGGCTTCGTCGATCCTGACGGCCTCGGGATCGGACTCGTAGCCGCCGCCGAGGCCGTCCGAGTAGATCTCGGCGACGTACTTGGGTTCCTTGGGGCCATTACCGTGCCCTTTCGATCCCATGCCGCGCCCCTGACAGCCCGAATTCCCCGGAGCGAGGAACTCGAGCGGCACGTCGACCGCGCGGCCGCCCTCGTCGGTCATCGCGCCGACGTACCACTCTTCGCCCTTTCGGCGGGCGGTGACGACGTAGTCGCCGATCTCGCTATCGACGACGTTCGTCTCGTCCCAGCCGGCCGCGGGAACCGACTCGATGAACTCGAAGGCGGGTTTCGCGTCGAAGTTCTCGTTCTCGGGCGTGTAGCCCTCGTACTCGGCCGGCATCGGGGACCGATCGCCGGGTTCGGTGATCCCGATCGTGTTGAGGTTGAAGCCGCCGACGTCGCCCTCGAATTCCTCGCCGTCGTCGTACTGCAGTTCGATCGCGACCTCGTTGTCGCCGTCCTCGAGGTCGATCTCCGTCGTGAAGACCTCCCACTGGTCCCAGTAGTCTGTGAAGTCTGGGTTGATGGTCGTCGTCTCGCCGTTGACGCGCAGCGTCGCCTGAGTTTCGCCGGCCTCGACGACTCGCTGGGCGTTGTCTTCGGGCGCCGCCGCGTATCGGAGATGGAGTTCGTGTGTCCCCGCGTCGGCGTCTTCGACGATGAAGGAGACCGACGATCCCGACGGAACGCGATTGGGGTCGACCGCGACGTAGTTCGTGCCGAAGGCGTTTCGCCACTCGTCCAGCGTGACGAAGCCGTCGATGTCGCCCGAGGCGGCCTGCAGACACTCACCGACCGCGAGGGTCTCGTCGACGTAGGCCTCGACGCGGTCGGCGACCATCTGCAGCCCGCTCAGGTAGTTCGGGTAGAGGGCGAGTTGCTTCGCCCGCGTCGTCTGGATCTGTCCGCCTCGATCGTCGTTGAACGTGATGTCGAAGATGCCCGGCTGGTAGCTGACCGGACCGGCCAGGTTCCGGGTGAACGGCAGCGTGACGTGGTGATCCGGAGCGACGTCCGCGCTCAACTGCTCGAAGCCGTCGTACTCCTGGGCTTTCACGACCTCGCGGTTGGCCACGTTGGGGTAGGTCCGGATCTCTCCGGTCGGCTTGATCCCCTCGTGGATCTCGAGCAGCTGGCGATTGGCCGCGGCGGCTTCGATGACCAGCCGGTGGTGGTTGACCGCCAGCTGATTGTGCTGGTTGTGCGTCGGCTCGGCGCCGTCGCCCTCGATGCCCAGCCCCTCGTCGGAGACGTAGCCGTTCTTGATCGAGTGAATGCCGACGTCCTCGTACTGCCGGAAGATGTCGTCGTTCAGGAACTGGTCCTCGTAGTGGGGCAGCGCGCCCGCGGTCTCGTTGTGGATCGTCATCTCCACGCCGGACTCGAGCGAGCGCCCGAAGTCGGTCACCTCGCGGACGTCGAAGTCCGGATAGGAGTCGTCAACGCCGAACTCGAGGCCCGTGCCGTCGCCGGGGTAGGTGTCCCAGCCCTCGTTCCACCCTTCGACGAGGACGCTGTCGATGCCGTTCTCCGCCGCGAAGTTCATGTACCGCTTCATCCGCTCGGTCCGGGCGCCGTGGACGTATCCCGCCGCGTCCTCGGGACTGTCGAACGAGTCGTCCGGCCGGTACTCCCAGTTGGCGGAGCCCGCGATCATCGTCCACCAGATGCCGACGTACTTTCGCGGCTCGATCCAGTCGGTGTCCGGCTCGCCGTCGACGGTCGGCATGGCCGACTCCTCGAGTTCGGCGCTCAACAGCGGAATCAGCTCCGACTCGATCAGGTCGCCCGGTCGGCGGCCGATCTGAATCGTCCGCCACGGCGTCGCGTTCGGGAGCGAAAGCGACGCCTTCGTCCCGTCCGGTAGCGGCGTGAGTTCCGTGACGAGCTCCGTTCCGCCCTCGTCCGATCGCGGCGCGAGCGTCGCGGCCGCGTAGTCCTCGAGGTCCGCCTCGTGGACGCTCAGGTAGACGTCGCCGTCGCCGGCCTCGACCGTCAGCGGCGTGTGCGCGCCGTTTCGCATCGGCGTCCCCGTGGGTCGAGTCTCCCGCGAGCTGCCGGGAATCTCGCTGAGCGGCGTCTCCTCGTACTCCTGTTCGAACCGGGGGTTGGTGACTTCGTTTCGGATCCACCAGGCGGTGTCATCGTCGGCGAACGCGAACGCGGTGTTCTCCGACGTGACGACGGCCCGTCCGCTGTTGCTCGCGAAACTGTCGCCGAACACGACTCGGAGACCGACCCCGTCGTCGAAGACGCGGACCTCGAGGTTCGCCGACCGGCCCGGTTCGGCCGTCTCCTCGAGTCCGATGATCAGCGCGTTGTACTCGGCGCTCACGCGGTCGTACGAGCCCCAGACGGGCTCCCAGACCTCCGTTTCCGACGCGCGCTCGCTTCCGGTGACCGCGACCTCGGAACCGGTCGTGCCGTCCGCGCTCGCTCCGAACGACGGCTGGTTCCGGAAGTCGAATCCGACGGTCGACGGCTCGAGATAGGTTGTGCCGTCGACCGCCACCGCGTAGCGGGGGGTCCCGTCGGAGACGTCGACGGTCATCTCGACGGTGCCGTCCGGCGAACTGACGCGCTGGACGGCGTCGTCGTCGCCGTTCGAGACTCGCGCCGCCGCGCGTTCGGGGACGGCTCGCGTGTACGCTGCCGCGGCTAGCATCGCCGATACGCCCCCGAGGAACCGGCGCCGACTCGCGTGTGAGCACGGCTGTTGTAACATTTCATCACGCATTCCAGGTAGTGCCTGTCATACCCTCGCACATAAATGTGATGGATGTTCACAACTGCTGTACTCCTCGTTTCGGTTCGCGAACTCTAGCGGTCGGGACTCGAGTGTGGGCTCACCGCGAAGCGGCAATCCGCTCGCGGGGGCGAGCCCTTTTCACTCGAGTCGGCGACTCTCGAACGAGAGGCGACACGTGGCAGAGACTGACTCGCAATCTGATCGCAAGCGCGTCGACATGACGACGGGGCCGATTCCCCCGAAACTGACGCGGCTCGCGTGGCCGCTGGTGCTGGGGAACCTGCTCCAGACCGTCTACAACCTCGCCGATATGTTCTGGGTCGGTCGCGTGAGCAGCGAGGCCGTCGCCGCCGTCTCCCTGATGTTCCCGCTGTCGTGGCTGTTCGTCTCGACGGCGATGGGGATCACCGCGGCGACCATCGCGCTGGTCTCTCAGTACGTCGGCGCCGGCGACGACCGGACGGCCGACCGCGTGGTCGCTCAGACCGTTCTGCTGACGCTGGCGGTCTCGGCGATCCTCGCCACCGTCGGCCTCCTCTTCCGGCGGCCCCTGCTGACGCTGATCGGCGCCCGCGGGACGGTGTTCGCCGACGCGCTGGCGTACATCGAGGTCATCTTCCTCGCCTTACCGTTGACGTTCCTCTTCTTCGCGTTCCGGTCGTCGCTGCAGGGCGCCGGCGACACGAAGACGGCGATGTGGCTCGTCGTCGTCTCGGCGGGGATCAACGTCGTCCTCGACCCGTTCCTCATCCTCGGCTGGGGGCCGTTCCCCGCGTGGGGGACCCGCGGCGCCGGCGTCGCGACGTTCGTCTCCCGCGGGTTCGCCGCGCTCGCCGGCATCTACATCCTGCTCGACGGGCGCTTCGGCGTGCGCCTGCGGCCGCGGGACCTCGCGCCCGACTCGAGCGTCCTGAAGCAACTCGTCGACGTCGGCTACCCGTCGACGATCGACGGCTGGGCGCGCAGTTTCGCCTCGGTCGCGATGGCCGGACTGGTCGCCCGCTTCGGCGCGACGCCGACGGCGGCCTACGGGATCGGCGTCCGGCTGATGTCCGTGACGTGGGCGGTCGCCGGCGCCGTCGGCAACGCGACCGCGACCGGCGTCGGCCAGAATCTCGGCGCGGAGACGCCCGAGCGAGCGGCGGCCGTCGCTCGGACCGCGACCGCGGGGACGATGGTCCTGATCGGCGCCGTCGCGGGAGTCCTGATCGCGTTTCCGGCCCAGGCGATGCGGATCTTCGTCGCCGACCCCGACGTGATCGCCGAGGGCGTCGTCTTCTTGCGCATTATGGCGCCGTTCTGGACCCTCTTCGCGGGCGTCATGGTCGTCCAGGGCGCCTTCCGCGGCGCCGGGAACACGCGGGAAGCGATGGTCCTCTCCTTCCTCTCGCGGTGGATCTTCCGGGTCCCCGTCGCGCTCGTGCTGGCGTTCGCGTGGACGGTGACCGTTCCCGGTCTCGGCCTCGAGATCGCCGGCCTCGGCTGGGGCGTCGAAGGCATCTGGTGGGCGTACTCGTTCGGGATGGTCGCCTCGTTCGTCGTCGCCATCGTCTGGTTCCGGCTGGGAACGTGGCGCGAGGGCGTCATCGACGACGCGGGCGACGAGGGGCCGGTCGACACGCCGACTCGAGACGAATCGGCGACGGGCGAGAGTGACACGGACCCGACGGACGATTGAGTTCCTCGCACCCTGTATCGCACGCATCTCCCGTTGCTGGAAGAGACCAGTCTCATCAGATACGACAGGGAACGAGATTTCGTCACGGTCACGGACCGAATAGACCAGTGTGTGCGCCACTTAGAGACGATCCGGAGCGCGGAACCTCGAGAGATACCGGCCGAGTGAAGTACCCATCCGCTTACTTCGAGGAAGTCTGGACAGCCCGTAAACGGCACGAGAACGGCAACTGAGAGGAAAGAACGACTATCCTACGTAACCCTCCCTAGTCGTCAGCATTCGGATGAATAGAGGCGACGGCAGATACTATCATCACGGTTAATTACTGACATATGCCCGTAACACGTCTGATAACTGAATATCCGTGGCTCATCACGATAGACTTTTCACCACGCGGTGCTACCACCAAGTTGTATGAGCGAATTCGAGCAGTTCAGTCAGGTGGGAGAGGCCGACGTTACCCGCGCGATCGGACAGGAGTGGACCGAGGAGTTCATGGACTTCTCGGACAGCGACGTCATCATCGTGGGCGGCGGGCCCTCGGGACTGACGGCCGCGAAGGAACTCTCCGAGCGCGGCGTCAAGACGATGGTCGTCGAGAAGAACAACTACCTCGGGGGCGGCTTCTGGCTCGGCGGCTTCCTGATGAACAAGGTCACCGTCCGCGACCCCGCCCAGCAGATCCTCGACGAGCTCGACGTCTCGCACAAACAGTCCGAGGACAGCGAGGGGCTCTACATCGCCAACGGCCCCGAGGCCTGTTCCGGCCTCATCAAGGCCGCCTGCGACGCCGGCGCGAAGATGCAGAACATGACGGAGTTCACGGACATCGTCATCCGCGAGGACCACAAGGTCTCGGGGATCGTCATGAACTGGACGCCGGTCCACGCGCTGCCCCGCGAGATCACCTGCGTCGACCCGATCGCCGTCGAGGCCGACCTAGTCATCGACGCGACGGGCCACGACGCGATGGCCGTCAAGAAACTCGACGAGCGCGGCGTCCTCGACGCCCCCGGTATCGCCGACGCGAAGGAATCGGCGACGGGCATGGACCAGACCGACGACGACACGTACGGTGCGCCCGGCCACGACTCGCCAGGACACGACTCCATGTGGGTCGGCAAGTCCGAGGACGCCGTCGTCGAGCACACCGGCCTCGTCCACGACGGCCTGATCGCGACGGGGATGGCCACCGCGACGACCTACGGACTCCCGCGCATGGGCCCGACCTTCGGCGCCATGCTCGTCTCCGGCAAGCGCGCCGCCCAGGTCGCGCTCGACGAACTCGAGGTCGACGCCGAACCGGTCGACATCACCTCGCGCGCGGCGACGCCGGCCGACGACTAACCGCCCCTGCGAATATCGTATTTTTCGGCCGTATCGACGCTTGCCCAGTCGTTGGTCCAGCCGTCGTCGGATAGGGATTCTTCGCAGTACTCGCCGACGTCTCTCTCGGCCAGGAGCCGCGTCCCGCACGACGGGCAGTTGGTTTTCGATTTCGGCGCCGCGTCGCCGTCTCCGTCGCCCTTCATCCGCCAGCGCTGGAGCGATCGCCCCATCACTCTCGTTCACTCGAGCCCACACGTTCGCCGTCGATCGCAACTGTTTCACTCCATGGTACAACTAGGTTGTATATGGTCGATACTGTCGTCTGCTATCGCGCTCCCTCGACCGTCGCCGACGTCGACGCGATCGGCGACTGGCTCGAGGCTCGCATCGACGCCTCGGTCTCGGTCCGCGACCGATTCCTCGACGTCCACCGAACGGACAACCTCGCCGAGCGGTTCGCCGAGGCGCGAGTTCCCTCGCCGTACGACCGCAAGACCGGCAACACGATGCTCGGAACCATCCGCTACGAGGAACGGGCCCTCGAGCACCCCGAGCGCGAGGGCGGCGTCCTCTACGACGGCGCGCAGGTCCAACGGGCGCTCAACAGCGCGCTCCCGGCGGCCGAACGGGACCTCGAGACGCTCCACGTCGCGATTCTGGACCGCGCGATCGGCACGTGGGGCGACCACGACGGCCGCTGGCACAAGCGCGTCAACGTCCTCGGCCAGCCGGCGTTGATCTCGGTTCCCGGGCTCTACGAGGCTCCCGCGAAGCCGGAAGAATACTACAAGGAAAAGCAGCGCCACGCGCTGCTATCGGGCGACGCGCCGCCCCGCGAGGTTCTCGAGAACCAGGTCGAGGGCGAGTTCCTGATCGAGGACGACCCGCGAACGACGGACGCGCTGAAGGGGTACGTCCTGCAGGCGTACCACTACCTCGAGACGGGCGAGGCCTTCTGCGCCCAGGAGGGCTGTCGCCTCTACAACGCCCACTACCACGAGGACCTGATCGAGGCACAGTTACGCGAGCCGGCGTTCTGTACGGCACACGCCCGCCTGTACGAGCAGCGGGAGGCGTGAGCGGCGGTTCCGCTATGACGCGCGAGAGCGCCGCTCGGAATTGCCAGAACCGCAGTCCTCTTTTGTGACAGCCGACTTCGAAAACGTACAATGAGTGCTCCGTTTACCGTCTCGGTTCCCGTCCGGTATCGCGATCTCGATCCGCTTGATCACGTCAATCACGCCGTCTTCGCGACCTACCTCGAGATCGCGCGCACCGACTATCTGGAATCGGTCGTCGACATCGCCGCCGAGGAGATCTCCTTCGTCATCGCGAATCTCGAGATCGACTACGAGCGGCCGATCGTCAAAGGCGACGAGCCCGAGGTCTCCCTCCGCGTCTCCCGGCTCGGCGACTCGAGTTGCACGATGACCTACGAGATCCGCGTCGGCGACGACGTCGCCGCGACCGCGGAGACGACCATGGTCTATATCGACCCTGAGACGAAACGACCCGCGCCGTTCCCCGACGAGATCCGCGAGCCGATCGCGGCGTACGAGGGCCTCGAGACGATGGCCTGAGGCCGCCTTCGCGGTCGATATTTCCCGTTCGTCACTGAGACCTACGCGTCGATCGCCTCGAGGACCGTCTCGTCCAGTTGTTTCGCGTCGGTGAACACGTACCGACTGACCAGCAGCGTGCTCGCCGTGCTCGTCAGGCCGGCGGCGGCGAACAGCATGAGCATGATGACGAACTGGTACTGCGCGGCGTAGATCGGATTCTCGCCGGCGATAATCATCCCGGACATCAGGCCGGGGATCGAGACGATGCCCAGACTCTTAATCTTGTCCAGCACCGGGATGAGCGCGCCGTAGACGCTCGTGGAGACGTACTCGCTCACGACGCGCTCCGGCGGCGCGCCGACGCTCAGGACGGCCTCGATCTCGGCGCGGTTCGACGCGAGTTCGCCCGTAAATCGATCGAGTGCGAGCGAGTTCGTCTTCATCGCCATTGCGATCACCATGCTGCCGATGACGATCAGGTCTCGCATCGTCCGCTCGATCGCGCCGGCCAGCGCCATCGAAGCGATGACGACGCCGGCTCCGAAGCCGATCGCTACCAGCGAGGCCCGGAACGCGCCCGGAATCGCCCGCCCTCGTTTGTGCGATATCCGCGCCGCCGCACAGACCATGAACGCCAGCACGACGCCGGCCCACGCGAGGTGGGCCGCCAGCAGAATCCCGATCACCGCGCCGGCCGCGAGGATCTGGACGAGCCCCCGCCCCGCCGTCGTGACGATCTCGCGGCCGAAGCCGAGGTCCCGCAGGTACGTGACGGCCAGCACGACCGCGGCGAGGCCGACCGCGATGGCGATCTGCAGGAATCCGGTCAGCACCACGGGCTCGCTCGCGTACTCGAGGAACGTCGCGAGCGCGTCCTCGCTCATCGCATCACCTCCTGTGGCGTCCCGACCGCCGTGACGCGTCCGTCCTCGAACGCGACGATCCGATCCCCCAGCCGACGAGCCTGATCGGTATCGTGAGTGACGACGACGCAGGTGAGATCGTCCTCCCGGATCAGTTCCGCGAGCAGCCCTTCGATCCGCGCCTCGGTCTCGGAATCGAGGTGGGCGGTCGGTTCGTCGAGCAGCACGACCTCGGGATCGACGTACAGCGTTCGGGTGACCGCCACCCGCTGGCGCTCGCCGCCGGAGAGGTCGTCGACCCGTTCGTCGCGATAGCCGTCCAGTCCGACACGCTCGAGGAGCCGATCGATACGCCGGTCGTCGACGGGCTCGTCGCGCAGTCGGTCACCGATCCCGACGTTGTCAGCGACCGTGCCGGACTGCAACGCGGGCGCCTGCGGGACGAACCCGACACGGCGCCGTAACCGCAGCGGATCGATCTCGCGGTAGTCGCGACCGTCGAGATACACCGTCCCTGCAGTGGGCTCGTCGAGTCGATTGAGCAACCGCAGAAACGACGACTTGCCGGCGCCGGACGGGCCGACGACCGCCGTCACCTCGGCGGTGGGGACGCGGACGGAGACCGAATCGACGATCCGCTCACCGTCGACGACCCGCGTGAGGTTCTCGGTCTCGAGTTTCGCCATTCTAGCCGACGTACGGTCGCTGGATACAAGTGCTACTCGAGGTCGCGGCGGCTACCGCCCGACGGCCGTCCGTCACTCGAGTTTCCCGCCGGTCAGTCGCACGACGCCGAAGACGTGGCGCTCGTCGGCGACGGCCGTCGACCGCTCGCGGAGGCGCGCGTGAGCCGCCCGGATCTTCTCGTCCAGTCTGCGGTGTGGGTCGTCCTCGTAGCGCAGTTTCGTCGTCGGTGGCGTCGAGAGCACGACGATCGCTCGGAAGACCGCGTTGACCGGCGGCGCGTACCACTCGCGGCTCGAGGCGGCGTTGGCGAGGACGACGCGGCCGCCGGGACCGACGAGGTCGCACCAGTCGTCGACCGCGCCCGCGGGATCGGCGAGCATGCCGACGACGAACGTCGCGAGGACGGCGTCGACGTCCGAATCAGCGGCCAGCGGCGGCTGCGTCGCGTCGCCCCGAACGACGTGGACGTTGTCGTACTCGGCCGTCAGCTCCCGGGCCCGCTCGAGCACCGGGCCAGTAAAATCGATCCCGACGACGGTCCCCTCGGAGCCGACCTGCTCGCGCAGATAGGGGAGGTTCGCGCCCGTTCCACAGCCCATCTCGACGACGGTGTCGCCGGGCTCGAGACGGCAGGCGGCGGCTCCGCGCCGTCGAAGCTTCGGAATGCCGGGTGTCCGGCGCGCGACGAGATCGTAGAGGTCGGCCCAGCGGCCGTAGAACTCCTGGGCGCTCTCCGCGTCGGCCTCCCGACGCAGCGTCCGGAGCCGCGAGCGCAGTCCCGCCATCTCAGAGCAGCGAGCGGACCGCGTCCGCGACCGATTCGGCGTCCGATCCCAGCACGTAGATCAGCGGTTCGATCCCCATGCCGCCGGTCTGGTAGAGCACCGTCGCCTCGGGCTCGTCCTCGATCGCGGCGCCCACGCTCGAGGCGACGTCGCTGGATTCGTCGAACTCGGCGGTCACGTGACCCTGTTCGGTGAGTTCGGCGAGGAGGTCCGGATCGTAGCGGATGTTGATCGCCGCCGACGCGTTCGCGCCGTGCTCGCGGGCGGCCAGCAGGACGCTCGCGACGTGTTCGGAGACGCCGAACTCGGGATCCGACGGCACCGTCGCCTGCCCCTTGACGTCGAAGATCCGGCCGGGGACGCCCGCGACGTCGTCGACGTCATCCGCGTCGGGCGTGCAGGCGACCAGATTGGAGCCGACCGCCGGGATCAGGGTCGCGAAGCCGCCCGCGTTCTCGAGGATGCGCAGTCCGCGACGCAGCGACGAGAGGACGCGTTCGCTGGTTCGCAGGTCGTTCTCGGGGTCGTGGACGCGGAAGCTCGCGCCGTGGTCGGCGAGTTCGGGAACGGCTTCCTCGTGGAGTTGGGCCAGGAGGTCGCCGCCGCTCTCGAGGTCGCGCACGAGGACTTCGATCTCGATCAGCGCCTGGACGGGCGTGACGTCGCCGGCCGCGAGCCCGTCGGCGAGTTCGGAGACGAGCGCCTCGACGCGCTCGTCGTCGGCGATACGTTCGTTGGTGGTGACGTCGCCGTGGGCGTACTTCGAGACGGCGCTCTGGCTGATGCCGAGAACGTCGGCGACCTCGCTCTGGGTGAGCCCGCGGTCGCGGAGCTCCCCGGCGAGCAGCGACCGGACCGTCGGGAGGAACTCGTCCACGACGATTTCTTCGACGAATTGCATTTGCGACCCCTATGTCCGCCGGCGGAATAACTTGTGGGTCACGAACCCGGTATGCGCCTGAGAGACACGGAGCGGACGCAGAACGGAGACCGGTCGATCGCGATGGCGCGCGCCGCGTCGCGACGAGCGGTAGCGAGGCGCTCACTCCGTTCGCGCCTCGGAATGCGAATAGCGCGGGACCGACGGGAGCCGTGAGCCAAGCGAGGCGCGGCGCAAAGCCGTGCGAGGATGAGCGAACGAGCCCGTGAGTGAGCGAATCGGCTGGGGAGGATGTGGCACTCCCCGGTGCCACGATAGCAGGGGCACTCGTGTTGATGACCGCAACGGTGCAACGAACGGGCCGTGCTCTATCGGTATCCCACAGAATTCAGAATTCAGTACCGAACCCGAACTACTCGCGCTCGAGTTGGTCGCCGCCGAACTCGTGGTCGCTCTGGATTCGGGAGGCCTGCGGGCCGTCCTGATCCTGATACTTCGAGCCGCGCTCGCTGCCGTACGGTCGCTCCGCCTCGGTCTTCAGTTCGGTGAACGTCAGCTGGGAGATCCGCATCCCGGGCGTGAGCGCGACGGGCGCGGTGCCGAGATTCGACAGCTCGAGGGTGATCTGCCCGCGGTAGCCGGGGTCGCACAGTCCCGCCGTCGCGTGGACGACCACGGCGAGGCGTCCCAGGGACGACCGGCCCTCGACGTGGGCGATCAGGTCCGGCGGGATCTCGACGCGCTCGTGGGTGGTCCCGAGCACGAAGTCGCCCGGATGCAGGATGAAATCGTCGCCGTCCTCGACGATGGTTTCGGTGACGTACTCGTCGACCTCCTGTTCGGAGTTCGGGTGAATACATGGGATGTTCGTCCGCTGGAACTCGAGGAACTCCCGGCCGAGTCGGAGGTCGATGCTCGCGGGCTGGATCTGCAGTTCGGGGTCGTCGAGAGGGTCGACGACGAGGTCGCCGGCCTCGAGTCGCTCGAGGATGTCCGCGTCGGAGAGGATCATATCGAGTAGGGGCGGCCCACGGGTTCCTAAATCACCCGATCCGATTCGGCGGCCCTCCGGACCGTGACGGAAATCCGAACATTCTGTGTTCAATTACACCTTCGAATACACTTTCCGGCTCGCGGCCCGAATCAATTAGTAGGTGGTACCCCGAACGGGTTCCTATGGAGGGGAAACAGGAGCGGTTCAACGGCGATGCACGGATCTTGCATCAGCGAGCGGTCAGAGTCCCGCTTCCCGACATGGAGGCCGAGCGTGTCTTTCACGAGAACATGCGAACCATCGCGGAGGCCCACGAGCGGAAGGCGGACCTGCTCGCCGATCCGGACGTCCCGTTGCTCACCGCCTACGAGGAGGAGTACGCACACGCCGCCGAGAGCTTCGAGCGGCGACTGAGACGGGTCGCGGGCGACGACTACGACGAGGTCGCGATGGCGTACTTCCGGGGTGACCGCGACGACCGGGTCGCGAAGATCGCCGCGTACTACGTCGAGGGGGGCTGGCGGGTCCAGCAGTGGGCCACCGTGACGGAGATGGTCTACGCCCCGCTGGTCCTCCGCTATCCGGACAGTTTCACGGTGAACGTTCGCTTCGCCAGCGGCTACACCACGCCGACGGCGATCTACTACGAGTCGCCGGAGCACTCCTCGGAGGAGTTGGCCGACGAACACGCCGAGACGTACTACGAGGAGAGCCAGTACACGCAGCGACAGGCGGCGGAGTACGTCCGGGGGACCGCGGACCTCATTCGGGAGGAGTTCCCGGATCCGGACGAGACTCCCCTCGAGGAACGCAAGTACGGCGGCGTAGCGTTGGCGGGAGGACGGCGGGGATCGGTCTTCTCGGAGCTCTCAAAGCGCGTCGCGCCCGACCCCGATCGGTTCTCCGAGTCGATTTCGAAACCGACGCTCGTCGACGCGGGGCCGGAGGCCCGGCGAACCGAGTGCGAGTTCGGCCTCGAGAGCGAGATCGTCCACTGATCGCGATAGTCAGGGATAAAGGCGTTCCCGTCCTCTCCTCGGCCATGAAACAGGCCATCGTCGCCCGCACGGACATCGGCATGGGACAGGGAAAACTCGCCGCGCAGGTCGCCCACGCGTCGCTGTCGGCCTACGAGAAAGCCGACACGCAGCTTCGCGACCAGTGGAAACAGGGCGGCCAGAAGAAGGTCGTCCTCAAGGGCGAGAGCGAGCGCCAACTCCACGAACTCGCCGCGATCGCCGACAGCGAGGGTATCCCCAACGCGATCGTGCGGGACGCGGGCCACACGCAACTCGAGCCCGGAACGGTCACGGCGCTGGCCGTCGGTCCGGCGGGAGACGACCGCGTCGACAGCGTCACGGGCGAACTCTCCCTGTTCTGAGACTCCGTCGAGCCGATCACCGACTCGGAGTCCGCGACGACGCCGACCGCAGTAGCGAGGGCTGAGCCGTTGCCCGTCAGGCCGCCAGCCAGAGCGCCGCCCCGACGAGTCCGCCGCCCACGACGATCGCGCCGATTCGCGCCGTCCGCGCCTCGAGCGGCCCGTCGATGCGCTCGAACGCGATGATGGTGATCGGAACGAGGCCGATTCCGAGCAGGAACCCGAATCTGGGCCAGTCGCCCGTCGCGAGCGCCACGAGCCCGATTCCGATCGCCAGGCCGGCCGATAGCTCGAGCGGCCGCCGGAGGTCGGCCGCGTCCATACGACTGCGTTCGGTCAACAGTCCAATAACTCGTTCGATCACCCGTCTCATCGCTCTCCGGTCGACTCGCTCGCGTTCCGCTCGAGGCGAGAACGAACCGATTTATCCCCGGCCGCCTAAGCGCCGCCATCCAGCATGCGCCCGGCACATCCCACGGAGCAGGCCGTCGGCATGGCACACTACGTCACCGATACCGACGGCGTCGGCGGCCGCCTTCGCGAGGACGACGATCACTTCCGCGTGCGCGAACGCGAGCGCTTCGACACCCAGCCCGTCGACGCGGCGACGGACGCCTACCCCTACCTCGTCGTTCGCGCGACGCTGTCGGGCTGGGACACCAACGACTTCGCCGGCCGGCTCTCGGACGCGCTCGGCGTCTCCCGCGAGCGGGTCAACTGGGCCGGGACGAAGGACAAGTACGCGGTCACCACGCAGCTGTTCTCGATCTACGGCGCCGACCCCGAGGACCTCCCCGAGGTCCGCGGCGCCGACATCGAGGTCGTCGGCCGGGCGGGCCGGTCGCTCGAGTTCGGTGACCTCGCGGGCAACGAGTTCGAACTGATCGTCAGCGACGCCGACGCCCCCGAGAATGCGACCGCCATCACCGAGGAGCTGCACGCGTTCGGTGGCCACGAGGAGAGTGATGCCGATGCTGCCGACGGCTCGAGCACCGCCGTCGGCGTCCCCAACTTCTTCGGCCAGCAGCGCTTCGGCAGCCGCCGCCCGGTCACCCACGAGGTCGGCCTCGAGATCGTCCGCGGCTCCTGGGAGGGGGCCGTGATGGCGTATCTCGGGAACCCCACCGACGCGGAGCCCGAGTCCACCCAGGAAGCCCGCAGATTTATCGAGGAGACCCGCGACTGGCAGGAGGCCCTCGAGCGCTTCCCGAATCGCCTGCGCTACGAGCGCTCGCTCTGTCACGGCCTCGCCGAGGTCGACGGCGACCCCGAACCCGACGACTTCCGCGCGGCCCTCGAGCGCCTGCCCTCCAACCTCCAGCGGCTGTTCGTCCACGCCGCCCAGTCGTACGCGTTCAACCTGATGCTCTCGGCGCGCCTCGAGCGCGGGCTGCCGTTCGACGAACCCGTCGCGGGCGACGTGGCCTGCTTCGCCGACACCGACGCCCCCGCGGGTCTCGAGTTGCCCGACACCGACCGCCTCCAGCGGGTCACCGACCGTCGCGTGCGCTCGGTCCGGCGTCACTGCGAGCGCGGCCGGGCGTTCGTCACGGCGCCGCTCGTGGGCACCGAGACGGAGCTCGCCGACGGCGAGCAGGGCGAGATCGAACGCGCCGTCCTCGACGACCTGGGCCTCGAGCCCGCCGACTTCGACCTCCCCGGCGAGTTCTACTCGAGTGGCACCCGGCGCGCGATCCTGGTGCGGACGACCATCGAACTCGAGACCGACCCCCTCACGCTCTCGTTCGCGCTGCCGAAGGGGTCGTACGCGACGGTCCTCCTTCGGGAGTACCTGAAGGTCGATCCGGTCGACCTGGGATGAAGCGGAGGTTTTTGAGGCCGTGCGGCGAAGCGGATATATGACCTCGGGAGGCCACGGATTCGTCGCGGATCGAAGCGACCGGAGCGACGGTACCGACGGGAGCGATCGCAACGAGCGCCACGTCCGACGGGGTTCGAACGATAGCGGCGTGATCGGCACCGGCGAGGACCGCGAACTCGTCGACTGGCGTACGCTGGAGGTCGACGGAACGACAGTGTACGAACTCGAGTATGACCGACCGGCCCCGGAGCCGACGACCCGCGCGCCGACGTTCGGGCCGACCAGCGGCGGGACGGTGCCCTGCCGAGAACAGTCAGTTCGGCTGCCCGACGGCGAGCGGATCCCCGCGACCGAAGCGGCCTCCGAGGCCGAGGGGACGACGCTGCGCGTCCGCCGCGACGATCCGTCGATTCTCGCCCGCCTTCGTCGGTTCGTTCCGTGGTAACTGGGCCCGTGTCCGTCTCTCAGGCGAGCGCGTCTCGAAGGACGATACCGAAGCCGGCGGCGCCGACGCAGAGCGAAATCAGACCGCCGATTCCGGTCAGCGCGAGCGCCCCGTTGAGGACGGCGGCGACGAGTAGCGGCGTCAGCCAACCGTCGGTGTGGCCGACCAGCCGATCGGCGATGGCGAGGTAGCCGACGGCGGCGCCGACCGCCCACACCAAGTAGGCGACGAGGATGAGCGGAATTGCGACCAAGATACCGATGATCGTGATGACCAGCAGGACGGTTAGGAGACCGAGGGCGAACAGCGAGAGGATCCCGTAGAGAAAGCCGCCGACGGGGTTCTCGAGGACGGCGGCCATCATCCGCTCCGTGTACCCGGGAGCGATTGCGACCAGAATCGCGCCGACGACCAGCGTCGTCAGGAACGCGCCGACCGCGCCGCCGACGAGACCGACCGGCGTGCCGACGTCGACGTCGACTCCCGGGTTCGGATTTGCCTGTGCGATCGAGACGGCCATTGTGACGGACTGAACGAAATCGATCATGCGTCCCGTAGGACGCCCTCGAGGGTAAAGTGGTGCATTCGATCAGTGAGTGCGAACGTCTACTCGGCGAGCGGGTCTCGAGCCGTGAACGACGCCCGCGGCGAACCGCGATCCGCGACGGCGTAAGCGACGGCCGCTAACAGGCTTTTGTCCGCTCGAGTCCTACGGACCCCATGCGCAGAACATCCGCGCGAAGCACGCGACTGCAACGGGAGATCGACGAACTCGTCGCCCGCGGCTGGACGATCGAAGAGGAAGCGCCCGACCACGTCGTGATGATCGATCGGGAGTTCGGGTCGCTGGTTTCGCACCTGCTGGTCGCGATCCTGACGTTCTGGTTCTCGATGGGGGTGGGAAACGTCGTCTGGGGCGCGTACAACTACGTCTCGAACTCCCGACGACGCGTCCTCTGGGAGGACGGCCGGGAGTGTCCGAACTGCGGCGCCGGCGCCTCGCCGGAGGCCGCCTACTGTCCGGACTGCGGCGAGGAACTCGCGAGCGGGCGCGACTCGAGCGCCACGGTCGCCTGTCCCGACTGCGAGGCCGTCGTCGACGCGGGCTCGCGGTACTGTCCGAACTGCGGGACGAGACTCGACGACGCGGTCGGTGACGTGGCTGACGCGCTCAACGGCGATTTTTGAGCCGCCCGCGGACGCGTCGCCGCGGAACCGAACCCGATAGGTAGCTCGCCACTCTTTCCACGCGTACGACGAATGGATCCCCACGACACACCCCACGTCCTCCTGACGAACGACGACGGGATCGACGCGCCCGGCATCCGGGCGCTGTACGACGCCCTGACCGAGGTCGCGACGGTCACCGTCGTCGCGCCCGACCGCAACCGGAGCGCCGTCGGCCGGTCGCTCTCCTACGGGCGGACCGGTTCCGAGAGCGACGACTTCTCGATCGACCTCGAGGCCGACGGCTTCACCTCGCCGGTCCCCCACGCCGACCACGAACTCGGCTACGCCGTCGACGGGACGCCCTGCGACTGCGCCATCGTCGGTGTCAACGCTCTCGAGCCCCGACCCGATCTCGTCGTCTCCGGCTGTAACTCCGGGGCGAACCTCGGTGCCTACGTCTTCTCGCGGTCGGGCACCGTCAGCGCCGCCATGGAGGCCGCCTTCCTCGGGACGCCCTCGATCGCCGTCTCGATGGACACGCTGGGCATGGAGTCGGAACTCGAGCCCGCGGACTTCGCCCACACCGGCGAGATCACCGCCGCGCTCGTCGAGGGCGCGCCCGGAACCGGCCTGTTCGACCGCGTCGACTACCTGAACGTCAACGTCCCGCGGCCGGACGTCGAGAGCGAGGGGGTCGAACTCACCCGCCCGACAGAGGTCTACGAGATGGACGCCGCCCTCGAGAACGGGGAGTTCCAGCTCACCAATCGGCTCTGGCAGCAGATGGCCAACCGAGACATTCCCGACCCCGAGGACACGGATCGCCACGCCTTACTCGAGGGAGCGGTTTCGGTGTCGCCGATGCGGGTCCCCTACGACGTCGTGGACACGGACGCGGTTCGGACGATTCTCGAGGACGTTCTGTAGCGGCCGCCGGTCCGCAGAACGAGGGAGTGCGGAGCGTTGCCGACGACGCGTCCCGTCGTCGGAAGCGGGTCGTGAACCGAACGTGGTCGAAAACGCGCCTGTTTTACATCCGTCAGCCGAACGGCCGTTATGGAGTGTCGTCACTGCGCATCGCCGCTCGAGAAACCCGGCGATTTCTGTCTCGTCTGCCGGGAAGCCAACACGGAAGCGATCGTTCTCGAGGCGGCACGCGAACGCGCGACGCTGACGATGCTCGCGGCCGACGGTGACGGCGGTGACGGCGACGACGGACCGGCGAGACGGGACGACGATCCGATTCTGGGCGAAACGACGATCACCACGATGCCCGAAGACGGCGAGAACGAGGTCGTCGAGCTTCGGAACTTCGCGGGGTTGATCGGCGACGAGATCCGCCGGAAACGCCCCGAAGAGGTCTACGCCGGCGGCGACCGTGCGGTGATTCAGGCCGTTCGCGAGGACATCCACCACCAGTTCTACCGTGTCGAAGACGAGGATCCCGTTGAAGCCGTCCTCGAGCGGCGGAGCAACCGCGCGCTGGACGTCGTCCAGACGCCGCCCGCCGAAAAGATCGGCGGCAGCCACTCGACGCTGATCGGCGGCCGGACGGGCATGCGGGCGATCCGAACCGTCGCCGGCCACCCCCACGTCAAGAAGGTCATTCCGGGTCCGATCGACGCCGGCGGGAAGGGCTCCCAATCGGGGCTTCGCGCAAAAGTTACCCGCGCCGACGACGGCGGCAACGTTCGCATGCTCCTGCGAGACGGCTCGAGCGTTCAGGAGAACCGCGTGGTCACGACCGCGCGCGATCGGGAGATGGGCGAACGGATCCGCGAGGATCTCAACGAAGTGCTGACGGACGCCGAGTTCCAGTAGCTCGCGCCCTCGTCCGCTGCGAGCGTCCGGTATCACCGTCGCCGTTATCGTAGCCGGAGGGCTGTCGGCAGTGACGGCCGCGCCTGCTCTTGACGTCTCCCGCGTAAATATTGTCACTACCTGATGGAAGAGACACTCTCTGCTGGTTCTCGGGTCCTTATCCGACCGGGTGTAATTAGATATAATTAGCCATGTTCGAGCGTCCCGACGCCGTGCTGACTGCGATTCCGCTGCTCGCGTTGAGTGGGCTCGCCCTCCGATCAGCCATCGCGCTGACGGGCATCGGGACGGGACTGCTGGCCGCTCCCCTCGCCCCCGTCGGCTACCTCGCCGCGCTGTCGCTCGTCTTCCGGGAGCTGTTCACCGGGCCGGTCGCCGAGGAGGCGACGGAGTGACCGCGGGTGGGTCGACCGCCGCCGTCGCGTTCGCCCCTCACGCGGCGCGTTCGAAGCCGGCCGAACTCAACAGGTTTAAGAATCCGCTGCCGATAGCTAGCCCTACTATGGCCAAGAAAGGAAACGTCGGTAGCGCGGGCCGGTTCGGTGCACGCTACGGTCGCGTCGCCCGACGTCGCGTCAGTGAGATCGAAGACGACATGCAGAGCGCCGAGGTCGACGGCGACGACGTCACCCGCGTCGGCACCGGCATCTGGAAGAACGAGGAGACCGGCGAGGTCTTCACCGGCGGCGCTTACCGCCCGGAGACCCCCGCCGGCCGCACCGTCAAGCGGTCGATTCGCGCGGCGCTCGCCGAAGACGAATCCGACGAATAACTCCTCTCGTACACTCAGAATGAGTTACAAATGCTCCCGCTGTAAACGCGACGTCCAGCTCGACGAGTACGGTGGCGTCCGCTGTCCCTACTGTGGCCACCGCGTACTCCTGAAAGAGCGCAGCCGCGACGTCAAGGAAGTCGACGTCCAGTAACCGCGCGTGCCTTCTCACGACGCGACCCTCGAGTTCGACTACGAGACGCCGTCTCGCGCACGGCTCGTCGCCGAGAGCGTCGCCCGCGAAATCGGCGAGATCGACGACGAGCGCTCGCAGACAACCATCGACCGCGACGGCTCGGTCGTCCGGATCGAGATCGATGCCGCGGACGTGATCGCCCTGCGAGCGGCGCTGAACACCTGGTTTACGCTGGTCGACGTCGCCGAGCAAGCGGCCGATATCGGAACGGCGGCCCTCGAGTCGTAGGTGGCTGCAACCGGTACTGCAGGCGCTGCGATCGTCGTCGGCTGCGACAGCGCCGCTACCGACGGTGCAGGTGCCGGTTTCCGATTTTTCCCCGTCGACGCCGACGTATCGGTATGGCGACGGCTGACAGCCTGCGACGGCGACTCCTGCTTGCGGGGGGAACGATCGGCTTCGGATTCGGCGCCGTCGTCGACACCGTGCTCTTCCACCTCACGTTACAGACCCACCACCTCCTGTCGGGCTACTACGACCCGTACAGCCTCGACGGCTACCGGACGAACGTGTTTTTCGACGGGCTGTTCCTGATCGCCACGCTCACCATCACGTGCGTCGGCTTCGGACTGCTCTGGCGCGTGGTCAACGGCACGGACCGCCGCTTCTCGACGACGTACTTGCTCGGCTCGATCCTCGTCGGCGCGGGCGTGTTCAACGTCTTCGACGGGATCGTCGACCACTACGTGCTCGACCTGCACAACGTCGTCCACGGGACCGAAGCGTGGAACCCCCACTGGGTCGTCGTCAGCGTCGTCATGCTCGCACTCGGGCTGGGCCTCCTGCGAGTGGCCGACGGCGCCGTTCGCCCGAGAAACGCCGACGCCGGGCACCTAGAGTGAGAAATCGCGGCGCGTCGACCGTCATTGACAACGCATCGAACGCCACACTCGACGCACCAACCCACACTTAGGGCGCGTCGAGCGCCATCGTCACCGAATCGCCCTCGAGAAACGCGGTTTCGTACCCCTCGTGGCGGGCCACCTGCGGCGGCGTCTCGAGGTCGATCGCGAGTTCGTGGCCGTCCTCGACGAGGATCGGCTCGACGGCCGTCCGGTAGCAGTGGCCGAGCCGGGCGTCGAGCGCCGCCTCGAGTTGCGCGCTCGCGACTCGCTCGCCGTCTCGGGAGACCGCCGCGGAGAGCGAGGCAAAGGGGAGCGGATACGCGTTGTAGGCCGTTCGCGCCGTCACCGCGAGCGTCGGCCGGTCCGCTCCGGATCGATCGGCGCCGAGGAGCGTCGCGGTGTACTCGATGTCGCCGCTCGTCTCGCTGCCGAGGACCCCGGACTGCTCGTGGGTTCGGTCGTCACCGTGTCCGGAACTGACGGCGTGGTCCATCGGCTCGAGCGCGTTGGCCTCGCCGCGGCCCTCGTCTTCGTCGATCAACCGGCGCTCCACGTTCTCGATCTCGTCGGTCCGGAACTCGAAGTCGATTTCGACGCTCGTCTCAGCCTCGAGACCGTCGGCGATGCCGCCGATCGCGTCCGCGGTCGTCGCCCCGACTCGAATCGTCACGGTGTACGGGCCGTCGCCCTCGAGCGAGACGTTATCGCCGTAGTGGGGGCCCATCCGCTGAGAGAGCATCGGCCAGAGCGATCGCTCATCGACTGTGGCGTCGGCGGCGTTAGTGGCGTCGGCGGTGTCATCGCGAGCGTCTGTCGCGTCGCCGCGTGTCCGAATCGCCGTCCGCACCGACGCCGGGACGAAAGTCCCGGTCTCGGCGTCGCGGACGGTCACCATCAGGTGGACGTCGTGGCGGGAACGGATGTCCGCCCGATTGCGTTCGGCGTCGGTGACGATCCAAAAGGAGTGCGGGCGGGACGCCAACAGGGCGATCTCGCGTCCGCCGGCGGTCGCGGTCCCGTAGGTCACCATCCCGTCAGCGTGGGGCGGGACGTAGACGCCCTCGGGCGGATCGACGACGAGTTCGCGCCAGGCGTCCTCCCGCCGAAACGTCTCGAGACAGCCGGCCGACAGTCCTGCGAGGAGGGAGCTACCGGTCGCGAGCGCCGTACGTCGTCGCATCGGCCCTTCCACGCCGCCGCAACGGATAGGCCTGCGGGCTGCCCTTGCCGACTTCCCGGCCGATGTCAAAGCTTGGCTTTATCAGTCCGGAGGGCGACGGTCGAGACATGCAGGGTAATCTGCCGCCGGAAGCACAAGAGAAAATCGAACAGCTTCAGGACCTTCAGGAGACCGCACAGCAGGTCGCCGTCCAGAAGCAGGAAGCCGAATCGAACCTCACCGAAGCCGAGAACGCTCTCGAGGAGCTCGACGAGATCGACGCCGAGACGCCGATGTACCGAAAGGTCGGCGAACTGCTCGTCGAGACCGAGTACGACGAGGCCGAGGAGGACCTCGAAGAGAAGGTTGACTCCCTCGAGATCCGACTCGAGACCCTCGAGAAGCAGGAAGAGCGCGTTCAGGATCAGTTCGAGGAGCTCCAGGACGAGCTCGAGGAACTGCTCGGCGGCGCCGGCGGCGGCATGGGCGGCCCGGCCGGTCCGGGCGGTCCGGGCGCAGGCGGCGCGTAAATGTCGACTGACGAACCGACTGACGAGGAGGTCGTCCAGACGGCCTCCGACGCTGCGGAAGGCTACGTCTTCTCGCAGTACAAGCAATCGGCGGTGCGCGATCTCGACGTCACCGTCACCTTCGAGGACGGCGTCCTCGAGGTCGACGTCTATCTGAACGCGCCCGGAGGACCGGACGAGGACGATCCCGACCCCGAACGGGTCGCCGACGACGCCGCGCTCGTCGCGCGGAACGCCGTCGACGAACTGTTCGGCGAGTAACGGCTCGGAACCGTCCCCTTCTCGATTGCTCTCTCGACGGCGAGCGACCGCTATCGCGGTCACTCATCGGTTCAGCGGTTCGCTGGCCGGTAGCTGGTACGGTACCACGTGTCGTCCGAAACGGTGCCGATATCCACGCGGCCACTCGCGTCGGCGACCCGAGGCGACCGAAGCCGGTCAAAACGGGTGAGAGAACCGTCGGACGGTCGAAATCGGAACGCGGGACGAAACGATCGGCTACAGGCGGAGCAGGCCGAGGCGGTTCACTGCATCGCCTTGACCCAGCCGGGGACCGAGGCCATGCCGTCTTTGTCCTCCCAGCCGTTCTCGCGGAGGTACGACTCGAGGTCGGTGAACGCGAAGCCGAATCGCTCCTCGAGCGCGCCGATGTCGGCGTCGTAGCCGACCTCGTTGAACCACTCGCACATGACGGTGAACTCCTCGCCGAAGCTCTCGTAGGCGTCCTCGATGGGGACGTGAACCGGTTCGACGTTCTCGCCGGTGACCTCGGAGAGTGTCTCGGCGGTCTCGGCCAGCGTCTTCTCGTCGCCCGCGAGTTCGATCCGTTCGCCGACGAACTCGTCGGGGTTCGCGAGCGCGACCGCGGCCGCGCGGCCGACGTCGTCGGTGTCGATCATCTGGAGCGAGACGCCCTCCTCGAGGGGCAACGCCAGCTGTCCGTCCTCAACGACGTCTTCGGCGAAGGCCTCGAGGTTCTGGAAGAAGAACACGGGCTGGAGGACGGTCAGCGGGAGGTCGAGTTCCTGAGCGTATTGGTCGATCTCCCAGGCGGAATCGAAGTGCGGCACCCCGGTATCGCGCTCGTGGCTCCCGACGCCGCTGAAGACGAACTGCTCGACGCCTTCCTCGCTCGCGACCTCGGCGAGGTTCTTCCCTTGTTGGACCTGGCCGTCGTACCCCTCCGTCCAGAAGTTGGTGACCGCGAAGACGGCGTCGACCTCGGCGACGTGGGGCGCCAGCGACTCCTTGTCGTTCAGGTCGCCTTCGACCATCGTCACGCCGCGGTCGGCGAGTTCCTGCGCCCGTTCGCTCGAGGCGTCCCGCGTCAGTCCGGAGACGTCGAACTCGGTCTCTGACGCCAGCAGGTGGTCGACAACCGAGCCGCCCTGATTGCCGGTCGCGCCGGTGACGAGTACGCTGGTCATCTCAGTTCGCCTCCGTCCGCTTTCGGTCGGTGGTCGGTGCCGGTACGGTCGGGATCGAACCGTCGTTCGAAGCTGGTTGCATCACGTTATCTGGTTCGGCTCCGTAGCCATATATAAGCGTGGCAACACTAGTACTACTAACTGACACCAGTGTTACCGACACCCATGCGATGGAACACATCGGCGAGGATCCTCGAGACAATTGCATCGCTGGCGAACGAGAGAGAAAGCGACAGATGAGAGACTGAACGGTAGCGAAGCGTATCGGCCGGATCGGCCGACGAGACGACTCGAACCGGTCACCGACCTGTCTCAGACTCGAGTCGCCCTACTGAGACTCGCAGATCTCGAGGAAGTTCTCGAAGATCTCGTCGCCCTCTTCGGTGTGGGCGACCTCCGGGTGCCACTGGACGCCATAGAGGTCGCGGTCGGTGTCGCTCATCGCCTCGACGCCACAGACGTCGCTCTTGGCGGTGAGTTCGATCCCGTCGGGCAGTTCTTTGACCTCGTCGGCGTGACTCGCCCAGACGCGCGTCTCGGGGTGGAGCGACCCGGTCAGCGGATCGTCGTCGTCGACGATTTCGACGTTCACGTCGGCGTAGCCGCCGTACTCGCCGCTGCCGACGCGGCCGCCGAGTTCTTCGGCGATCAGTTGCATGCCGAGGCAGATGCCGAGTACCGGGCTGTCCTCCTCGAGGTAGTCGGCGGAGCGGCCGATACGGTCCATGTCGGGGCCGCCGGAGAGGACGACGCCATCAGCGTCGACGTCTTCGGGCGGTGTCTCGTTGTCGATCAACTCCGTGTCGACGCCGAGGTCGCGAAGGGCCCGGCGCTCCAAGTGGGTGAACTGTCCGTGGTTGTCCACCACGACGATCTTCGTCATTGGAGGAGCCTAGCCAGTCACCCGGTAAAAACGGACCGGAAACCGTCGTCGCCGCGCGCCGGTCGCCGTCCGTCCTGTCGTTCGCCATCACCCGATCGATGGTTTACTTTCTCAAAATATACTGGCATTATGCTCGACCTATCGACAATAGTGGCCAAGAATAAGAAGAGTTCAACCACTGTATCATTCTATACCAAAACGTTCATACATACTCCTAGTGTATCATGTACTATGACACTCGAGGCCGAATCGGTCGGAAGTGTGTCGGTGACCGACGGCGACGTCGTCGCCGCGATCGACGAGATCGGCGGACAGCCACACCTCGTGATCGCCGATATCGGACGGGACGACGTCTGGCTCTCGATGACCGAGCGGGACGCCGTCTCGCTGGACGAGTGGCGATAGCGCCACGCTGTGGGTTTTCTGTACGATGACAGTGTTCGGTTCGCAACTGCCAGCAACTAGTTCCGGGTTCCGGTACGCTTATACGCGTCTCACCGGACGGTACCAGTATGGCAATCGATCTCAGTGAGTTCGATCATCCGGCGTGGCTCACCGCGGCCGGCGCGGGTATCGGATATCTGCTGATCCTCGCCGTGCTCACGGTCGCCCTGTTCATCGTCCCGTACGTCGTCTTTACGGCGCTGTAGTCGGTTTGCGCCCAGATTCGGACCCACACGTTACGGTTTCGCGTCGCTGCTCTGGTTCGATGTTGCATCCTGCTTTTCGAAGTCGTAGCGCGGCACTCGAGGCAGCGTGCGTTCGAATCAAGATCTCAAAACGCGTCGCTCTCGAGGGGTGAAAACGGAGAGAGAAACTCGTCTAGGCGAAGGTCTTCGAGACGTCCTCGGTCTCGTCCGAGTCGGCTTGGACCTTGTCCCAGGCGCTGTGGAAGTCCTCCATACGGATTTCCGTGCGGTCGTCGCGGATAGCGAACATGCCGGCCTCGGTGCAGATCGCCTTGATGTCGGCCCCGGAGGCCTCCTCGACGTCCTCGGCCAGTTCGCCGAATTCGACGTCGTCGGCGACGTTCATGCCGCGGGTGTGGATCTTGAAGATGATCTCACGTCCCTCGGCGTCGGGCTTGGGGACCTCGATGAGGCGGTCGAACCGACCGGGCCGGAGGATCGCGCGGTCGAGCATGTCGAAGCGGTTGGTGGCGGCGATGATGCGGATCTCGCCACGTTCTTCGAAGCCGTCCATCTCCGAGAGGAGTTGCATCATGGTCCGCTGGACCTCGGCGTCGCCGGAGGTCTTGGACTCGGTCCGCTTGGCGGCGATGGCGTCGATCTCGTCGATAAAGATGACCGCGGGCTCGTGCTCGCGGGCGACGTCGAAGAGGTCGCGGACGAGTTTCGCGCCCTCACCGATGAATTTGTGGACCAGCTCGGAGCCGGCCATCTTGATGAAGGTGGCGTTGGTCTCGTTAGCGACGGCCTTGGCGAGCATCGTCTTGCCAGTCCCCGGCGGGCCGTACAGCAGGACGCCACTCGGGGGATCGATCCCGACGTCGTCGAACATCTCGGGCTTCTCGAGGGGCATCTCGACGGTCTCGCGGACCTCCTGCATCTGCTCTTCTAAGCCGCCGATGTCCTCGTAGCTGACTTCGGGGCTCTCGGTGACTTCCATCACGCGGGCGCGGACGTCGGTCTCGTTCGAGAGCGTCTTGACGATCGACAGCGAGTTGTTGACGGCAACTCGGTCGTCGGGGCCGAGGTCCTCTCGCATCTCCTCGGTGACCTCCGTCAGCGCCTCCTGGTTGTTCCCGTGCTGTTTGATGATGACGCCCTCGTCCGTGAGCTCCTGGACGGTGGCGACGAACAGCGGCGACTGCTTGAGTTTCTTGTTCTCGTGGGTCAGTCGCTCGAGTTTCTGCTGGTACTTGTTGTTCTCGGCGTTCGCATCGAGGAGCTTGTCACGCATCTCCTCGTTTTGCGACTCGAGGACCTCCAGCCGTTCCTCGAGCGCCTGGATCTTCTCCTGTTGGGACGCCTCGTCCTCGTCGTATGGGAGGTCGACGTCGTCCACAGTGTCGCTCATCACCCGACCTTTGGGGGCTGGTTCATAAGAGGCTTCGGGTAGGTACACTCGTCTCGGAATATGAACGTCGCGCATTTTTTGAAACAGAAAATATTATCAGCCTGTATTCGAAACGGGAAGGTGATGAGTGCTTCAGAATCGCTTCGACAGGAGCCCGAGGAGCGGGGAACGTGGGACGACGTCAGAGAGCTTCCGCCGAGTGCCAAACTCGTCGCGAAGGTCCTCGAGTACAACGATACGATGACCCAACAGCAGATCGCCGACGAGACGCTGCTGCCCTCCCGAACCGTGCGGTACGCCCTGAACCGCCTCGAAGAGGAGAACGTCATCGACTCCCGGTTCTCGTTTTCCGACGCCCGCAAGCGTCTGTACAGCCTCGAGATCGAGTCCTAAGTCGTACTCGGACTACTCCGGATCGATCGGCGCGTCGGCGTCGGCCCGCTCTTTCGGCTTTCAGTTCTCCCATTCGCTATCGCGCTGATCTCGAGTCGTTTGATCGGCAGTTACTGCGACACCGGCCGTCGAACTGGATGCGACTGCTTCGAAGTAGCGATCCGCGGTGGCGCGCGCTGTCGATCGCGTTTGAGCGATAGTGAAGACCGATCGACGACACCGTGCGAGCGAATCGGTTGGGGAGGGATGTGGAAACCTCTATTGTCACGATAGCAGACATGACGAGGATCACGTGAATGGGGAAGCGACGGTGAAACGGGAGTTCTGCTTACCCTGGCAACCGGGAGTTACCACGCCCTCCCCAACCGATTCGTTCGGTCGCTTTGCTCCCTCACTCATCCACTGGAAGACGCGCCGCGTCTTCTAAGCCTTCGCTCACTCCGTTCGCGAAGACCTCGCACGGTGTTATCGTCCGACCGAACGGGAGTGAGGGCGGACGAAAGCGCGCGCCACCGCACCGCTGCACTACTCCGTCTCCGGTGAATCACACTCCTAACTCCTCCCCTGTCTCCCCGAGCGAACTGTCCCGTTCACTTTCACGTCGGTCACGGAACCCCTTTAGGGAGCGCCTGCCAACGACTGTGCAATGACGCGGGTTATCCATACGGGCGATACCCACATCGGGTATCAGCAATACAACTCTCCACAGCGCCGGGAGGACTTCCTCGAGGCCTTCCGCTCGGTCGTCGAGGACGCGGTCGCCGACGACGTCGACGCCGTGGTCCACGCCGGCGACCTCTTTCACGACCGGCGCCCGGGACTGGTCGACCTCCAGGGCACCGTCGAAATTCTCCGGACGCTCGCCGACGCTGACATCCCCTTTCTGGCCGTCGTCGGCAACCACGAGTCGAAGCGCGATGCTCAGTGGCTCGATCTCTTCGCGGATCTCGGGCTGGCGACCCGACTCGGCGCCGACCCCGAGGTCGTCGACGGCGTCGCCCTCTACGGACTCGATTTCGTCCCCCGGTCGCGCCGCGACGACCTCGAGTACGCGTTCGAACCGGTTCCCGACGAGGCCGAGCACGCGACGCTCGTGACCCACGGCCTCTTCGAGCCCTTCGCCCACGCTGACTGGGACACCGAGGAAGTACTCGAGGCGTCGACCGTTGACTTCGACGCCGTCCTACTCGGGGACAACCACAAACCCGATACCGCGGAGGTGCTCGACACATGGGTCACCTACTGCGGGTCGACTGAGCGCGCGAGCGCAAGCGAACGCGAGGACCGGGGCTACAATCTCGTGGACTTCGACGAGGACGGTGGCGTCGCGATCAGTCGCCGCGGGCTCACGGACACCCGCGAGTTCGTCTTCGTCGACGTCGAACTCGAGGCCGGCGAGGGCGTCGACCGCGTCCAGGAGCGGGTCCGACAGCACGATCTCGAGGACGCCGTCGTCATCGTCACCGTCGAGGGCGAGGGGAAGGCGATCACCCCCGCGACGATCGAGGAGGCCGCTATCGACCGCGACGCGTTAGTCGCCCGGGTCAACGACCGCCGGGAACTCCCCGACGAGGACGAGGAGGTTTCCGTCAGCTTCGCCGACCCCGACGCGGCGGTCCGCGAGCGCGTCCGGGAACTGGGGCTCAGCGACGCCGCCCGGAGCATCGACGAGACCGTCCGCGACGACGATCTGGTCGACTCGAACGTCCGCGAGACCGTCGAGCGCCGCGTCCGCGACCTGCTCGAGGACGACGAGTCGGCGTTCGATCCCGCGCCCGAACGCGCCCCCGAGGACGAGGACGTGACGACCGTCGCGGACGAACTGGTCGGCGACAACGGCGCAGGCGAAGATTCCTCGGCGGCCGCCGATTCCGAATCGGTAGCCACGAACGGCGGGGAACCCGAAGCCACGAACGGTGGCGAATCCGTAGCAACGGCCGACGGCGACACCGCCGAAACCGACGCCACCAAACCCGACGCCGTCGACTCCGACGCCACCGAATCCGCTCCCGCAGCGGAGGACTCGAGCGAAGAGCCAACGGACGACTCGAGCGAGGAACCGACGGACGACCCGGCCGACGCCGACACCGCTTCGCTGGGTGATTTCGCGTGAGGGTCGACCGCGTCCGCCTGCTGAACTTCAAGTGCTACGGCGAGGCCGACCTCGGCTTGGAGCGGGGCGTCACCGTCGTCCACGGCGTCAACGGCAGCGGGAAGTCGACGCTGCTCGAGGCGGTTTTCTTCGCGCTCTACGGCTCGAAGGCCTTAGACGACCGCACGCTCGACGACGTGATCATGACCGGCGAGGAGGAGGCCGAGGTCGAACTCTGGTTCACCCACGACGGCCGCGAGTACCACGTCGAGCGACGGCTCAAGCTCCGCGGCGATCGAGCCACCACGACGAAGTGCGTCCTCGAGACGCCGACGGAGACGTTCGAGGGCGCCCGCGACGTCCGCCGCGAGGTGACCGAACTCTTGCGGATGGACGCCGAGGCGTTCGTCAACTGCGCGTACGTCCGACAGGGCGAGGTCAACAAGCTCATCCACGCCTCACCGAGCGATCGCCAGGACATGATCGACGACCTCCTCCAGTTGGGAGCGCTCGAGGAGTACCGCGAGCGGGCCAGCGACGCCCGCCTCGGCGTCAAGACCGTCCTCGACGGCCAACGAGAGGTCCTCGAGGACCTCCACAAGCAGGTCGAACAGAAGGAGGAGAAGGATCTCCACGAGCGCCTCAACGGGCTCGAGTCCCGCCGGGCCGACGTTCGTGAGAAGATCGACCGCTTCGAGGAGCAACGCGAACAGGCCCGACAGACCCTCGAGACGGCCGAAGACGTCCTCGAGCGCCACGAGGAGACCCGCGAGGAGATCGACCGGCTCGACGAGGAGATCGAGGAGCTACGGTCGAAGATTACTGAGACCGAACGCAAGCGCGAGAACGCGAAAGACGAAATCCGAGATCTCGAGTCCCGACGGGAGACCCTCGCCGACGAACGCGAGGAGTTGCTGGCCGAGGTGGATCTCGAGGATACGGACGGAGCCAGCGACAAGGCCGTCGAAGACCGAATCGAGGACCTCGAGGCCCGCGACGAGGAGCTTCGGGACGAACTCGAGGAGGTCCGGGTCGCGATCACCGAGACCAACGGCGAGATCGAACGCCTCCGCGAGGAGGCCGACGACCTCGAGGGACAGGCTGCGGACGCCCGCGAGGAGGCCGCCGATCTCGAGTCGAAACTCGAGGCCGACGAGGAGGCCATCGCGGACCGCGAAGGGAAACTCGAGGAGCTCGACGAACAGATCGAGGCGGCGCGCGAACGGTTCGCGGACGCGCCGGTCGACTTCGGCGACGCAGCCGACCACCTCGAGTCCCTCGAGAGCGAACGCGACGAGCTAACCGGCGAGATCGGCGACGTCACCGCCGACATTCGGACCGTCGAGAACGCCATCGAGGAGGGCGAACGCCTCCTCGAGGAGGGGAAGTGTCCGGAGTGTGGCCAGCCCGTCGAGGACTCGCCCCACGTCGACGTCTTAGAGGAGAAACGCGAGGAACGCGACGAACTCGAGGAGCGACGCGACAAACTGGAAGACGAGCGCGACGACGTAGACGAGCGGATCGAACGCGCCGAGGACCTCCGCGAGGCCGAGCGCCGCGTCGACCGCCTCGCGGAGAACCGCGAGAACATCGAGCAGTTGCTCGCAGAGAAACGCGAGACCCTCGAAGAGCGCCGAGAGCAGCGCGACCGACTCCGCGAGGAGGCTTCGGAGTATGAGGACGAGGCCGCAGAGAAACGCGCGCAAGCGGACGATCTCGAGGAGGAGATAGCCGACCACCGCGGCGAGCTCGGCGCGATCAACACCGAGCGCGGCGAGATCAAGGAGTCGCTCGAGTCGCTGCGCCGTATCGCCGAGATCGACGACGAGCGGACGGAGCTCGCAGCCGAGGTCGAGAATCGACGGGAGCGCCGTGACGACTGGCAAACGATGAACGACGAGCGCCGCGAGACGCTCTCGAGCAAACGCGAGCGCAAGCGCGACCTCGAGTCGGAGTTCGACGAGGAGCGTATCGAGACGGCCCGCGGGGACAAGGAAAACGCCGAACAGTACATCGCGAAGGTCGACGACAAACTCGAGGAACTCGAGGAGAAACGCACCGAGATCCAGAACGCCATCGGCGCCGCCGAACGGGAACTCGAGGAGCTCGAGGAGCTCCGGGACCGGCTGGATACCGTCGAAAATCGGTGTGACCGCCTCGAGTCGCTGTACGACGAGGCCGAGACGCTGCAGGCGACCTACGCGGACCTGCGGGCGGAACTGCGCCAGCGCAACGTCGAGACCTTAGAGCGGCTGCTCAACGAGACGTTCGATCTGGTCTATCAGAACGACTCCTACGCGGGGATCGACCTCGACGGCGAGTACCGGCTGACGGTCTACCAGAAGGACGGCGAGGCCTTAGAGCCCGAACAGCTCTCCGGCGGCGAACGAGCGCTCTTTAATCTCAGCCTGCGGTGTGCCATCTACCGGCTGCTCGCGGAGGGCGTCGAGGGATCAGCACCGATGCCGCCGCTGATCTTGGACGAGCCGACGGTCTTCCTCGACTCGGGCCACGTCACGCAACTCGTCTCGCTGGTCGAGTCGATGCGCGATCTGGGCGTCGAACAGATCGTCGTCGTCAGCCACGACGAGGAACTCGTCGGCGCGGCCGACTCGCTGGTCCGCGTCGAGAAAGACGCCACGTCGAACCGCTCGCGACTCGAGCGCGGCGAACCGCCGGAAGTCGAACTGCTCGCGTCGGACTGAGGAGCGTCGGTCGAGTCACGGTCGCGACGACCGGGATCGAACTCGAGGCCAGCGACGATGGACTCGAGTCCGAGCCGCGCCGCTCGAGGCGGACGACGTATTGACCAAAACGAGCTGTGCTCCTTCCCTAGGAGGCGCTATCGGGTGCCTCGCTCGAGGCGGGACTCGAGGGCTCGACCGCGTCCTCGGACGCGTCGATCGCGCCGATTTCCTCGAGCGCGCGCCGGCACTCGTCGGTGATTCGATAGCCACGCTCGCCGGCGACCTCGGTCTCAGCGAGCAGTCCCGCGGACGTCAGGACCGTCAGTCGGCCGTGGAGGTCGCTCTCGCAGAAGGCATCGACATCGAGGATCGTTCTGACCCCCAGTGGCCCACGCTCGGCGAGTTCGACCAGGAGTCCGAGGGTCGCCTCGTCGTGGACGGTCGTCAGCAGCGTCCGCACCGGCCCGGAAACGGTCCGGGCGGCCGTCTCGAGGGGCGACTCGTCGACGTCCTCGAGGCGGTCGTTCTGGACGTAACACTCGTTGCCGTTCCGTGGATCGCGCACCAGGCTCGCGTGTTCGGATCGCTTGAGAAGCAGGTATCGTTTGCCGGTGTCGTCTTGGACGGATTTCATGATCGATCGATATCGCCCGGTGGCTGGTGTTGGGAGAGCCCGACTGAAGTAGTTTCGGCTATGTTCACGAATGACAATAGAGCGTTATGTATCGTCGTTCGTCTCGGGAGCCGCCGCGTCTCCGGCGTCGCTCGAGGCGTCGGACTCCGATTCGTCGTCGTTGGCGTCGACGTACCGCTGGTAGTGTCGATACCGGCGCGCGGTGAAGACGGTACAGGCGAGTCCGATCGCGAAGAGCATGCCGGCGGTTCTCGTCGCGCCCTCGAAGACGAGAAACAGCGCGGCGAGCGCGTACGTGAGCACCGCCCCGTTGACGAAGAGAACCATCGCCCAGAAGGTTTCGCGTAGCTCCGTCGGGACGTCGGTCTCGTCGGTCGAAATATCCGGTTCGGCGGGCTCCTCGGACTCGAAATCCTCGCGAATATCCGACCAGATCCCGCCGCCCGCGTCCTCGGTCGACACGCGGGGAATCGTGAGGGAATCGCTCTCGGGGTCGCGAAACTCCTCCTCCGGATCGTACTCGTCGTGTTCGTCGTCGGGCCGGTCGGATCCCACATGTCGACGGTGGAGCAGCCAGCAAAAAAGGGTTCGCGTTCGGAGCGATCGGCCGGGCGGCGCGGCCGGGAACGGGGACCGTCAGGCCAGTTCCGACAGCGTGAGGGTTCGAGAGGTCTCCACCCACGCGAGCGGGTTCTCGGCGTCGTAGAAGACGACACCGTCCTCGATCTCGTAGGACTCGATCGTCGCGGTGCCCTCGGGCTGGCTACGCGGCTCGCTTCGATCCGTCATGTCGTCTGCGTTGGTGGACACTTCGATCACCTGACCTCATGGTATGTGTTACCACATTATATGTCTTGTTGCTCTTGCAAAACTCAGAGACGCGCTCGGGAAGCGCGGCGGTCGGCCGAAGTGTGGGGGTTTTTATTCGGCGACTGCCAACCCCGATACCATGACTGAGGCGGGCCAATCCGGACTCACGGACTTCGGCGGCGAGTCCGACGACGCGGACGAGCGGCCGGAGGAAGAGGCGGTTGCCGTCGCCGGCAACGGCGGCTCGAGCGCCGCCGAAGTAATCGACGTAATCGAGGAGACCCTGCCCGAATCGCAGGGGGAACTCGAACTCGCGGTGATGCAGGTCGATTACACCATCGCGGGCTACGGCGACGAGGAGCGGCCGATCATGCACGTCTTCGGGCGCACGCCCGACGAGACGCTCGAGCACGTACAGATCGTCGGCTTCCAGCCGTACTTTTACGCGCCGACGGACAGCCTCGAGCAAGCGCCCGAGGAGCAGTACGACCGGCTGACGGGCAGCCGAGAGGTCGGCGAGGACGGCGAGCCCTACGAGAGCATCCGGGGAGAGGAACTCACCAAAATATTCGGCCAGACGCCCCGGGACGTCGGACAGATCCGCGATGATTTCGAGCACTACGAGGCCGACATCCTCTTTCCCAACCGGTTCCTGATCGACAAGGACATCCGCAGCGGGATGCGGGTGCCCGAACGCCGCGCCGACGACGACTCGCTCGTGGTTCCCCACGATGAGGTCGAGGCCGTCGACGTCGACGCCGAGCCCCGCGTCAACACGTTCGACATCGAGGTCGACGACCGCTCGGGCTTCCCCGAGGACGGCGAGGAGCCGATCGTCTGTCTCACCAGCCACGACTCCTACCGCGACGAGTACATCATGTGGCTCTACGAGGCCCCGATCGGCGACGGCCCGATCCCCGAGGAAATCGAGGAGTACGACCCGATCGAGGGCGAGATCGATCACGAGGTCCGCGCCTTCGAAGACGAAGAGGCGATGCTCGAGGCCTTCATCGAGTACGTCGAGGAGACCGATCCCGACGTCCTCACGGGCTGGAACTTCGAGGACTTCGACGCGCCGTACTTCCTCGACCGCCTCGAGGAACTCGAGGGGCCCCACCACGACTACGACCTCTCGATCGACCGCCTCTCGCGGGTCGACGAGGTCTGGCGCAGCAACTGGGGCGGTCCGGACATCAAGGGCCGAGTGGTCTTCGACCTGCTGTACGGCTACCAGCGGATGGTCTTCTCGGAACTCGACTCCTACCGGCTCGACGCCGTCGGCGAGGAGGAGTTGGGCGTGGGCAAGGAACGCTACGCCGGCGACATCGGCGACCTCTGGGAGGACGACCCCACGAAACTGCTCGAGTACAACCTCCGGGACGTCGAACTCTGCGTCGAACTCGACCGCCAACAGGAGATCATCCCGTTCTGGGACGAGGTGCGATCGTTCGTCGGCTGTAAACTCGAGGACGCCCCGACGCCCGGCGATGCGGTCGACATGTACGTCCTCCACGAGGCGTACGGCCGCTTCGCCCTCCCCTCGAAGGGCCAGCAGGAGGCCGGCGAGGAGTACGAGGGCGGCGCCGTCTTCGAGCCGATCACGGGCGTCAAGGAGAACGTCACCGTGCTCGACCTGAAGTCGCTGTACCCGATGTGCATGACGACGATCAACGCCTCGCCCGAGACGAAGGTCGACCCCGACGAGTACGACGGGGAGACCTACGTCGCGCCGATCGGCGACGACGAGATTCACTTCCGGAAGGAACCGGACGGCGTCATGCGCGAGATGATCACCGAGTTGCTCGCCGAGCGCGAGGAGAAGAAGGAGCTGCGAAACGAGCACGAGCCCGGGAGCCTCGAGTACGAGCAGTACGACCGCCAGCAGGGCGCGGTGAAAGTCATCATGAACTCGCTGTACGGCGTCTCCGGCTGGGAACAGTTCCGGCTGTACGACAAGGAGGCCGCTTCGGCGATCACCGCGACCGGGCGCGAAGTCATCGAGTTCACGGAGACCGCCGCGAACGAACTCGACTATCAGGTCACCTACGGCGACACCGACAGCGTGATGCTCGAGCTGGGCCCCGAGATTTCGAAGGACGAGGCCATCGAGCAGTCGTTCGAGATCGAGGAGCACATCAACGGCCGCTACGACGACTTCGCGCGAGAGGATCTGAACGCAGAAGCCCACCGCTTCCAGATCGAGTTCGAGAAGCTCTATCGGCGGTTCTTCCAAGCGGGCAAGAAGAAACGTTACGCCGGCCACATCGTCTGGAAGGAAGGCAAGGACGTCAACGACATCGACATCGTCGGCTTCGAGTACCAGCGCTCTGACATTGCGCCAATCACCAAGGAGGTCCAACACCGGGTCATCGAGATGATCGTCCGCGAGGGCGACGTCGAGGGCGCCAAGGAGTACGTCAACGGGATCATCGAGGACGTCCGCACGGGCGACATTTCCCTCGAGGAGATCGCCATTCCGGGCGGGATCGGCAAGCGCCTCGATAACTACGACACCGACACGGCACAGGTTCGCGGCGCGAAGTACGCGAACCTGCTGTTGGGGACCAACTTCCAGCGCGGGAGCAAGCCCAAGCGCCTCTACCTCGACCGCGTCGATCCGTCGTTCTTCGCGCGACTCGAGGACGAAGGGAAATTCGACGCTCGAACCGATCCCCTCTACGGCGCGTTCAAGCGTGACCCTGACGTGATCTGCTTCGAGTACGAGGATCAGATTCCGCCGGAGTTCGAAGTCGACTACGACAAGATGCTCGAGAAGACCCTGAAGGGACCGATTTCGCGGATCCTCGAGGCGCTGGACGTCTCGTGGGACGAAGTGAAAAGCGGCCAGGAGCAGAAAGGCTTAGACAGCTTCATGTAGGCGATTACGCCCCCTCAGGGCGTTAGTGTGTTTGAATAGCTGGTATTCGACCGGCTGGAACTCGAGATCGAGAGACCCGCTCGACCACAACGTGAGTTTCCCTTTCAGAAAATTATTTTGCTAATGTGGAACAGTATCCAAATGGATACGAAACCGTTATCAGTCATACGACCCACTCTTCGGACGAGCGAATACTATGGCACGTCTCGAACTATCCAACCTGCACGCGGAAGTGGCGGAGGGCGACGAGAAAATTCTCGAGGGCGTCGATCTCGAGGTCGAGTCCGGCGAGATCCACGCCCTAATGGGCCCCAACGGCTCCGGGAAGTCGACGACCGCGAAGGTCATCGCCGGTCACCCGGCCTACGAGGTCACCGAGGGCGAGGTCCTGCTCCACCTCGAGGACGAGGAGTTCGGCGAGGACATCGAGATCGACGAGGACCAGCGAACCTGGGACCTGCTCGACCTCGAGCCCAACGAGCGCGCCGCGCTCGGTATCTTCCTCGGCTTCCAGTATCCCGCCGAGATCGAGGGCGTCACGATGACGAACTTCCTCCGCACGGCGCTGAACGCCAAGATCGAGGAGCGCGAGGAACTCTTCGAGGAAGAGGAAGGCGAAGAAGCGGAGGAGGAGGACGAAGGCTTCGAGTCCTCGCCGATGGAAGGCCCCGCGGACGAGGGCGAGGTCGGCGTCGCCGAGTTCCAGCAGATCCTCCAGGAGAAGATGGAGCAACTGGACATGGACGAGAAGTTCGCCCAGCGCTACCTCAACGCCGGCTTCTCCGGCGGCGAGAAGAAGCAGAACGAAGTGCTGCAGGCCGCCATCCTCGAGCCCTCGATCGCCGTGCTCGACGAGATCGACTCCGGGCTCGACATCGACCGACTGCAGGACGTCTCGGAGGGCATCAACGCCCTGCGCGACGAGCAGGGCACCGGCATCCTTCAGATCACCCACTACCAGCGCATCCTCGACTACGTCGAGCCCGATCACGTCCACGTGATGCTCGACGGCCAGATCGCAAAGAGCGGCGGTCCCGAGCTCGCCGAGAAGCTCGAGGACAAGGGGTACGACTGGGTCCGCGAAGACGTCTACGGCACCGCGTAACCGGATTCGACTAGAACAACCGTAATAACGCTACAGCCGTAACCATAAACCACATCAACCAATGAGTTCCGATCAAGACCACCTAAAAGAGACAGACACTGAGGCCCGGTTCGAGTTCAAGAAAGAGGAGAACTCCGCGGTCAGATCCGGCAAAGGCCTGACTGAAGAGGTCATCCGCATGATCTCCGAGGACAAGGACGAGCCCGACTGGATGCTCGAGCGACGCCTCCGCGCGCTCGAGCAGTACCAGAACATGCCGATGCCGTCCGGCTGGCCCGGCATGCCCGACCTCTCCGAACTGGACGTCGAGGAGATCATCCCCTACATCCGCCCGGACGTCGACAAGCGCGAAGGCGTCGACGACTGGACGGAGCTGCCCGACGAGATCAAGGATACCTTCGACAAGCTGGGCATTCCCGAGGCCGAGAAGAACGCGCTCTCCGGCGTCGGCGCCCAGTACGAGTCCGAGGTCGTCTACCAGAACATGCAAGAGCAGTGGGAGGAGAAGGGGGTCATCTTCTGTAACATGGACAAGGCCGTCCAGGACCACCCTGAGCTCGTCAAAGAGCACTTCATGACGACCTGCGTGCCGCCGAGCGACAACAAGTTCGCCGCGCTGCACGGCGCCGTCTGGTCGGGCGGCTCGTTCGTCTACGTCCCCGAGGACGTCACCGTCGAGATGCCCGTCCAGGCCTACTTCCGCATGAACTCGGAAGGGATGGGCCAGTTCGAGCACACGCTCATCATCGCCGAAGAAGGGTCCGAGGTCCACTACATCGAGGGCTGTTCGGCCCCGAAGTACGGGACCCACAACCTCCACTCGGGCGGCGTCGAGGTCTTCGTGGGCGAAGACGCCCACGTCCAGTACTCGACCGTCCAGAACTGGTCGAAGAACACGTTCAACCTGAACACCAAGCGCGCCATCTGCGAGGAGAACGGCACGATGGAGTGGGTCTCGGGCAGTATGGGATCGAAAGTGACCATGCTCTACCCGTGTACGATCCTCAAGGGTCGCGGCTCGACGGACACCCACATTACCATCGCTCTGGCGGGCGAGGGTCAGGACATCGACACCGGTGCGAAGGTCTACCACAACGCGCCCGAGACGAGTTCGACAATCGAGTCCAAGTCGATCGCCAAGGACGGCGGCCGTACCAACTACCGCGGTCTCGTCCACATCGCCGATGGCGCCGAGAACTCGAGCACCGCCGTCGAGTGTGACGCCCTGATGTTCGACAACGAGTCGACCTCGGACACCATGCCGTACATGGAGATCGAGGAGTCGAAGGTCGACGTCGCTCACGAGGCGACCGTCGGCAAGATCGGCGACGAGGACATCTTCTACCTCCAGTCGCGCGGACTGGACGACGACGACGCCAAGAAGATGATCGTCGCCGGCTTCATCGAGCCGATCACGGAGGAACTGCCGATCGAGTACGCGGTCGAACTCAACCGTCTCATCGAACTCGAGATGGAGGGGAGCCTCGGATAATATGAGCGCAGGAACACAGGTACACGCCAATCTGACCGAAGAACAGGTACGCGAAATCAGCGGCGATCTCGACGAGCCCGAGTGGCTCTTAGAGACCCGTCTCGAGGCCCTCGAGGCTCTCGACTCCCTCGACATGCCCGACGTCATCAAGACGCCGGGACGGGAGTGGACGAACCTCCACGAGCTGGACTTCGAGTCGCTGGTGGACCCGCTGAACGCGGCCGAGAATAAGGACCAGGTCGGTCCCGACGAGGCGGACGTCCTCTCGTGGGCCGACGCGGTCCAGGAACACGAGGAGCTCCTCAAGGAGCACTTCGGCAGCATCGTCGATCCCCAGGAAAACTACCTGACGGCGCTCTCGACGGCGCTCTTTAGCACCGGGACGGTCATCTACGTCCCCGAAGGCGTCGACGCCGAGGACGTCGCTATCCGAACCGAGCAGAACTCCCGCTCGCTGTTCAACTACACGCTCGTCGTCACCGAGGAGTCGTCCTCGGTCACAATCCTCGAGCGACAGTCGACCGGCGAGGAAGCCGAGGAGCAGTACTACAGCGGCGTCGTCGAAGTCGCCGCCGGCGAGAACAGCTACGTCCAGTACGGCAGCCTCCAGAACCTCTCGGAGGAGGCCTACAACTTCACCGTCAAGCGCGGCGTCACCGACACCTACGCCACGATCGACTGGATCGAGGGCAATCTCGGCACGCAGCTGACCAAGACCGAGGTCTCGACGGAGCTTCGCGGCGACTCCTCGGAGACGCAGATCGTCGGGGCCTTCTACGGCCACAACGATCAGCACTTCGACCTCGATGCGAAGGTCTGGCATCGTGCGGAGCACACGACTGCAGACCTAATCACCCGCGGCGTCATCGACGACATCTCCCGATCGGTCTACGAGGGCGTCCAGGACGTCGGTGCCGACGCCTGGGACACGAGCTCGTACCAGCGCGAGAACACGCTGATGCTCTCCGACGAGAGCGAGGCCGACGCCTCCCCCCAGCTGATCATCAACAACCACGACACCGAGGCCAGCCACTCCGCGACGGTCGGCCAGATCGACGCGGAGGACCTGTTCTACATGACCTCCCGCGGTGTCGACCCCCGCTCGGCTCGCAACATGCTCGTCGAGGGCTTCTTCGTGCCCGTCCTCGAGGAGATCGACGTCGACGAACTCCGCGACGATCTCGAGGAACTGATCGGCGCGCGTCTTCGCCAGCGCGACTAACCGCCGGGCGATAGCGCGGTTTTTGCGTTCTTTTGTTGTTCTTTCGACTCTCGAGCCGCGGCTGCGTTCCGTCGATAGCGTCTGACGACTACTTTTATAGGATGATCGGCTATCCGGAGACGATGCAGGCCCTCTCCATCGAACTCGAGGACGAGACCGTCGACGCGCTCGAGGCCGAGCGGGAACTGTTCGGCTTCGAGAGTCGACAGGCGTACGTCCGGTGGATCGTCGAACACCGCGGCTCGATCGAAGCCGGACAGGGGAAGCGGCCTGACCGCGGTCGGAAACGGGAGCGCGATCGCCTGCTGGCCGACCACCGCGAGCGTATCGCTCGCCTCGAGGAGCAGGTAGCGACGCTCTCGCAGGCGGTCGAGAGCGACGGCGCGGACGGCGAGCCTCGAGCGGCCGACGACTCGGCGACTGCGACCGACGACGAGGGCGCCGAACGGGCAGCTGATGGGAACGAGACCGAGGGCGACGAGCGAGACCGACGGACTGAGGGGACGCCGGTGAACCGCGAGCCGGTGCTCGAGGTCCATGGATCGCCCCGAACGGTTCGGCGGGGGCCCGACTCGGCCCCTCGAGAGGAACCGACGGAGGCCGACGCGACGGCTCGAGCGCAACGAGACGACGGCGGAGACTCGAGTCCGACCGCGGACGAGACGCACGATTCCGAGTCGGACGATGGGAAACCCGCCGGCCTGTCTCCCGAACGCGTCGCGCGCATTCGGGAGGACCCGGTCCACGAGGACGCCGGCGTGCTCGGCTCCGTCGAGACCGAACGACTCGACGAACTCTCCCGGCGCGCGGTTGCGACCACGCGAAAGCGCCTGAACCGGGACGTCCAGACCGGCCTCGAGTACACGTCCTCGACCGGACTGGCCGGCGCCGGCGTCCGGCCCGGGGAGGACATCACCGATCTCGACGATCTGTCGATTCCGGGTCGATCGGCCGAAACGATCGAGAAGCGCCGCCGCGCTATCGGGCGGGCGCTGGCCTACCTGCGAGACGAGGACGAGGCGCGTCGTTCCGATTTCGTCGACACGCTTTACGGGGAGTGTCCGGCCGGCTACGACACGAGCGACGGTTGGTGGCGCTGTGTCAAGGAGGGGCTCAAACAGGTCGATGCGGTCGAGGGCGGTGAGGGAACGCGCGTCTGGCGGTACCGGGGTTGAACGGGTCGTTCAGCGGAATCACTCGCTGTTGAGTCGTTGGTCGTCGCCCGTCCACCGGCGGACGCCGATATCGAACCGCTCGAGTAGGGAGGGTTAAGTATCAGCGGCCCTGACGACGTGATATGAGTCTGGGACAGCGCGTCTCGAGCGACCACCAGCTAACCCGATTGCTCCAGATCGGGGTCGTGCTGGAGGAGGTCGTCGAGTCACGCGCCGCCCACCACCTCGATTCGCTGCCCCCCGAAGAGCGTGCGGCAATCGACGAGGAGGTGCGGGAGTTGCTCGAGGAGGCCGCCGACGAGTCGGCCGACCACCGCGAGCGGCTCGAGGCGCTGATCGACGATCTCGAGGCCGACACCGTCGCGTACGAGGAAATTAATGCGTTAGTCGACGCCCAGTACGGGCCGCCGGAGGACACCGACGGCGTCCTCTACGATCAACTGGCCAACGAGGAAACGGCCTACAAGTTCTACGACGACCTGATCGATGCGATCGAAGCCTCCGACGGCGAGTTCGCCATCGAGCGCGAGCGCCTCCTCGAGACCCTCTACGAGATCCGCGAGGAGGAAAAAGAAGGCGTCGAAGAAGTGACCGAGATCATGGAGCACAGAGCATGATCAGGACGGCGGCAGTGCGGTCCCCCGCAGGTCCGACGCCGTCTCCACGCATCGAATCCCGGACACGGGAACGCCGGCGAGGGAGCGACGCGGCACCGAGCGGTACTGACGGAGGGATGCAATGAACACTGCAGACCAATATCTCAAGGCGATCTATCTGGCTCAACGCATCGAGGACGGCCCCGCATCGACCGGCACGCTCGCGGACTTGCTCGAGGTCAGTCCGGCCAGCGTCAATGAGATGATCGGCAAACTCGAGGACCGGGGACTCGTCGACCACGAGAAGTACAAGGGCGCGAGTCTGACCGACGAGGGACTCGGGCGCGCCCACGACGCCCTCCAGACCTACTGTATCATCGAACGCTTTCTCGCGAACGTCCTCGAAGTCGAGGAGTATCAGGACGAAGCTCGCGCCTTAGAGAGCGTCATCGACGACACCGTCGCGGAGCGCCTCGACACGATCATCGACCGACCCGGCGAGTGTCCCGACTGTTTCGACGCCGACCGGGACGCCTGTGAGCGACTCGAGGTCGGCGACGGCTGTGCGGACTAACGTGGAGCGACTGGTTTTCGCCGATAGGCAGTATTGATATGGACCGATACCGGGTGGGTGTAACTTTCCGAGCTACCGGCGCGAGCGGACTGCTCACCGCAGTCTAGTTTCGATAGCGACTGCGCGACACGCCCCTCAATGTGGATCGCCGAACCGAACGTACCGACGCCCGACCAGCGCCGCGAGGGCGAGCGCGGCGATAACGGCGAGCGCGACACCCACGGTAAGCCTCGACCGACCGTTGTCTCCTTGCCAGTCGGCCTCGAACACGTCCGCGTAGTAGCCCGCGATCTCCTCGCCGTGTAGCGCCAGCACGACCTCGCGATTGTTCCGAAACGAGTTGTCGTTCCAGTTGGCGCTGCCGACGACCGCGACCTCGCGGTCGATCACGACGCCCTTGGCGTGAATCTTCTCGAAGGTGTCTGTCTCCTCGACCAGTTCGACCTCGAGCGGAATGGACTCGTCGTCGGCGAGTCGCTCTAAGTCTCGCGCCAGTGCCGCGTTCTCGTCGGCGTTGTACTCTGCCGATCCGAGCAGGATACGGACGTCAACGCCGCGACGGGCGGCCTCGAGGGTCGCCTCGAGCAACGACACGTCGTCGGCGATCGACGGCTGCAGGACGAGGATCTCGTCGTCGGCGCTCTCGAGCAACGAGCCGAGACGACGTTCGGCGTTGTCCGGTGCGAGCAGGAGTTCGGCTGACTCGACGGGGACCGTCGACGGCCCGTGAGTCGTCGGGAACTCGGGGTCGGGCGCGGAAAAGACCGGGCCGTCGTCTGCGAACGTGGTGTTTCTGCGATAGGCCGCCCCTGAAGTCGTATCGTGTCCCTCGAAGTCCGCGTCGAAGACGGTCGCGAGATCGGCCGCGAGGGACTCGGACTCGAGGCGCACACCCCAGCCGCGGCTGCTCTCGCCGCCGACGCCCGACGGCTTCCAGTTCTCGGTCGTGACCAGCACGCGGTCGTCGGCCACCGCGTACTTGGGGTGGTGATAGCGGTACCGCGAGTCGGCGCCGCCGATAACGCGAACGTCGACGCCGCCGTCGGTGAGCGTCTCGAGGACGTCTTCGGTCGCCGCGGGCGTGCCGCCGACGGGGCTCGCCTCGAGGAGGACCGCGACGTCGACCCCGCGGTCGGCGGCGGCGACGAGTTCGTCGGCGACCGCCTCGGACGTAAACGTGTAGCCGGCCAGCAGCAGGCGGTCGTCGGCGTCACGGAGCGTCTCGAGGGGGACCGCGGGCGAGTCGGGGAGGACGAACGCGGTCGCGTTCGTGACGGTCGCGGTCGAGACCGGAAGGCAGGTCGCGCCGCGGGGGTGCCAGTCACCGGCTGCGGGGTTGCCGGGGGTCGAATCGGTAGTCTCGCCGTCGCTGCGGTACCACCGTTCGGCCGTCGGCGCTCGATCGTACGCGACCGCGTCGACGGTCGTCGTCTCGTTCCGGAGTTCGAGCGTGTCCCCGTCGACGGCGAGTCGAAGCGTCCCCTCGAGTTCGACCACCGGATACTCGGTCAGTCCGTCGGTGACGTTCGGCGCTGTGCTCGCAGCGACGCGGCCGGAGACGGTCTCGTTCGGCAGTCCGGCGGTCGTGTGTCCGTCAGTGAGCGTCCAGTTCTCGAGTCGGGTCTCCGGTGAGACCTCGAGGACGAGATACTCGCCGACGTTGTCGCGAATCGTCGGATTCGGGTAGAGTTCGACGATCCGCGGCGCGGTACCGGTCGCGTTCGCCGGTCGGTTATCGGCGTCGGCGTTCGGGACCCTCCCGTTGCTGTCGGTTAGGCCGTCCGACGAGGGCGGTGATTCCATCGCACCGATCGGACACGCGGGGCTGGTCCCGTCGCCGTTAGCGTCGGCTCGAGAGAGCGCTGCGTCACCTCGAGACGTCACGTCCCCGGGATGACCGTCGCTCGTCGCGGTATCGACGGCAACGATTCCGAACCCTAGCAGGGCGCCGGCGGTGAGGCCGACGCTCACGAGCGCGACGAGGACCGCACGCCGATGCTCCATCGGGCGCTCTGGCCGCGCATTCGGATATAAAGGTCAGGTTGAAAACGGAACGGAGGATTCAGAAGCGGGGCGGAAATCGGTCCGTCGTACGTTCGCTTCGCGTCGCGTTCAGGCCGCGGGCTCGGTTGCGGCCTTCTCGGCCTCGGCCTGGACGAGATACGCGCGGTCGTCGCCGTAGTCGGCGACGATCTCGAGGGCCTCGGCGGTGCCGATCTGGTTGAGTGCCCAGGCGGCACTGGCGCGGACGCGGTCCTCCTCGTCGTCGGCCAGCACATCCGCGAGCGGCTCGATGGCGCGGGTGTCGCCGATCAGGCCGAGCGCGCGGGCGGCCCAGCTGCGGACGTCCGGTTCGTCGGCGACCAGCTGCTGGGCGAGCGGCTCGACGGCGTCCTCGGCGCCGACCTCGCCGAGCGCGCGGAACGCGGGCCGCTGGAGGTTGGGGTTCGAGTCGACGTAATCGATCAGCGCCTCGACGACCTCGTCGTCGGCGATGCCGATCTTGCCCAGGATGCGCATCGCAGCCTGGTCGCGGCGACCCGCCTTCTGGATCATGGGTTCCATGGCCTCCTCGGGGCCCATGCGTTCCAATGCCTCGAGGCAGTGCTCCTCCATGTAGTCGGAGTCGAAGGTCTCGTAGGCCAGCAGGATCTGATCGACGTTACCGCGTTTCTCGTGGACCTTCAGCGCGTGCCACTCCGGCGGGAAGTCCTTGACGTGGTCGAGCACGTCGTAGAACCCCTCGCGGCGCAGTTGCTCGCGGATCTCGAGGTCGGTCCACTCGGTCGCATCGTCGATATCGGACTCGAGGTCGTCCGTGGCCTCGAGCAGGCCGGCGATCGTCTCGGCGTCGTCGTCGGCGTCGAGTTCGGCGTCCTCGACGGCCTCGGCCGCGCGGTCGAGAGTCGCATCAAGCTGGTCGGGGACCGCCTCGCCCTCGTTGCTCAGCGTGACCGAGGTGCCGAGCAGTTCGTTCAGGTCGTCGAGGAAGTCGTCGACGGCTTCGATCAGTTCGGCGTTACCCTCTTCGGTCCAGCGGGTGCCCGTGATCGTCCCGCTGGCGCTGTTGATCTCGCTGACGACGTCCTCGCCGTAGGGACCGCGCTGGTCTTCCAGATCGGACTCGAGGTCCGAGACGTCGCTTTCGATCTCGTCGTAGCGCTCCTGGAGTTCCTCCTCGGGCGTTATTTCGTCTTCCTCGTCCTCGTCGTCTTCGTCCTCGGTCTCCGGCGGGTCGGGGATCTCGATCTCCTCGAACTCCTCGCGGAACGACTCGATGTCGGCCTCGACGACGTCGAGGTCATCCTCGGTTTCGGCGGCCTCGAGGTCGCTCTCGAGGGCTTCGACGTCGTCCTCGAAGGCCGCGAGGGCCTCGCGGATGGCCTCGAGGTCGACCGGCTCTCGCTGATCGTCGTCCGCTCCGTCCTCGGCTGCCTCGTCATCGCTCATGGTACCACCCGGTCCTGGCGCTGGACCCGGAGATGACGCCGACGCGTGGCAGTGTACATACCCTACGGTCGTCCCAGCAGCGCCCTAAGCGTTTCCATGCGCGTCGGGCGCCGTCGTCTGGCGCTCCTCGCGCCAGTAGAACCAGGGGCTCAACGTCATGTACGCGACACCGAGCGTCAACAGCGCGTAGGGGAACGTACGACCGGCGAATTCGGGGATCAGGACCGCCAAAACGTGGACGACGCCCATGATGGCCGCGTCGCGAGCGAGCAGGTCGGGGTACTCGATGCGCGAGACCATCAGGTAACAGAACGCGCCCGTCACCGCGAGGACGAGCTTCGGGTGAGTCTCCCCGGCCAGAATCGCCGCGCCGAGGATCGTCGCCGCCAGCGTCGTCTGGATGCCTTCGGTGTAGTTACCGCTGACATCGAAGGCCGTGTACATGCCGAGCCGGGTGACGGCCATCGCGACGAACAGCGCACAGATCCCGGTCACGAGGAGGAGTTCGCCCGTCACCGCGTCGAATCCGAGCGCGAGGCCGTCGGTGATGACGACGAAGGCGACGACCGCGGGGGCGACCGCGAAGGAGGCGACGTCGGCCAGCGAGTCGAGGTAGGGACCGGCGTCGGTGCCGCCGTAGCGGCGGGCGAGGATCCCGTCCAGCCCGTCCGCGACCGCCGCCAGTAGAATGAGCCGCGCGGCGAGCGCGATGTCGACGAAGGCGACGACCACGGCGATAAACCCCAGAGCCGCGTTGGAGACGGTCACCGCGTCGGCGACGCCCAGTCGCCCGACGAACCGGGGGAGCATACTCCCGGATTCGGCGTGGAGGTCCCTTACGTGTTTTCGTTTCGCCACCGAACCGGGGCGCTACTCGAGGTTTCGACGATCGAACCGGGGCGGTTATATTCGGATGCTCCCAAGTCGCTGGTATGAATCGGCGCGTCTATCTCGCCGCCGTCGGCTCCGCCGTTTCGGCCGGACTGGCGGGCTGTTCGGCCGTCACCAGCCCTTTCGAGAACGACGATCCCTGTGACGGCCAGGGATGTACCATCGGGATGAACCGGAACGCGTTCCTCCCCGACGAGTACGAGGCCAGCGTCGGCGAGACCGTCGTCTGGAAGAACACCAGCGAAGCCATCCACACGGTGACGGCCCGCGAGGCGAGCCTCCCCGAGGGCGCCGACTACTTCGCGACCGGCGGCTTCGAGGACGAACAGACGGCGATCGACGCCTGGCACGAGTCCCAGGGCGGGAAACTCGAGACCCGCGAGACGTTCGAGCACACGTTCGAGGTGCCGGGAACCTACACCTACATCTGCGAACCCCACGTCAACGCCGGGATGACCGGCCAGATCATCGTCTCCGAGTGAGACGGTCGACGGACGCGCGTTCTGCCATCGTTCTGGGCCGCCCTCGAGCGCACGTCTCTCGAGAACCGATCTGTGGCCCATCGATCCGGATGTAGCCCGTCGACGCTGGTCGATACGGCCCTGTGAGAGGGATCGGTATCGAACCGATTGCTCTCGCGTAGAAATTATTTCGGTTTCGAGTATCTTCCCCATTTGTATCTGGTTTCGTATATTTTGCGGGAAGTCGACGAATCACCTACACACCGCCACTGCGGCCCGAAATCGGTGCTCTTCCACAGTGATTGGTGAAGACGTGACACACAGCGAGAAGAATCCTTCATGTTTATACATTGCGGCGATGATGAGTTACGTATATGTCCGAAACCGGGGCGGAGACCCGTCCGCTGGTCCGAGAGCTTCCTGACCCGACGACAGCGTCGAACGTGCGGTACGACCCGTCGTTCGAGGAACTCCGCGACCTCGCGGCCGACGACGAGACGACGACCGAGTTCGGATCGCCGTCGTACGTCAGTGAAACGCGATCCCGCAGCGCCGATCTGACGAAAAACGCCGTCGACGCCGCGTTCGACGAGCGCGACCACGCATTCGTCGACGACGCGATCGCCCGCGCGGGCGACCGCGAGATGGTCTGCGTCGATCGGCTGATGGGACGCCATCCCGATGCGACCTTCTGTTGCCGACTGTTCATCCCCGTCGAGCACGCTCACATCGCACTGGGCTGGCGGGACCTGTTCGAACCGTCGGACGGTCGAGAGCCCGACCTCTATACGGTCATGGACCCCGACTACGACGAGACCGCCGTCCGCGTCCTTCCCGACGAGGGCTTTACGGCCGTGCTGGGGACCGATTACATCGGCGAGGCCAAGAAGTCGTTCCTCCGGCTGTACATGTACCGGATCAAGGAACAGGGCGGCCTCGGCCTCCACGCGGGCAGCAAGCGCGTTCGCGTTCGTAACGAGGAGGGGGACCTCCAGACCGTCGGTCAGGTGTTCATGGGCCTGTCGGCGACCGGCAAGTCGACGCTCACCTCCCACGGCTGCTGGCTCGAGGACCCCGAAGACGCCACGATGCTCCAGGACGACGTCTGTGGCCTCCTGCCCGACGGCACCGTCGCCGGCAGCGAGGGCGAGGGGCTGTTCATCAAGACCATCGGCCTCGACGACGAGGAACAGCCCGAACTCTACGAGGCCGCGACCCACGAGTCGGCCGTCTTCGAGAACGTCGCCGTCGACGACGACGGGACGGTCCACTTCGACGAGGATCGCTACACCTCGAACTCCCGAGCGGTCGTCCAGCGCGACCGACTCGAGAGCGCCGACGAGAAGATCGACCTCAAGCGGATGGACCAGGCCTTCTTCATCACCCGAAATCCGCTGATGCCGCCGGTCGCGAAGCTCACGGACGATCAGGCGGCCGTCGCCTTCATGCTCGGCGAATCGATCGAGACCAGCGCCGGCGATCCGTCCCGCGCGGGCGAGTCGATCCGCGTGGTCGGAACCAACCCATTCATCATCGGCCCCGAGGGCGAGGAGGGCAACATCTTCCGAGACCTCATCGAGGCGCTGGACATCGAGTGTTACGTCATCAACACGGGCTATCTCGGCGAGAAATCCAAAGACATCGGCGTCGAGGAGTCCGTGACCGTCCTCACCGAAACCGCCCGCGGAACGATCGAGTGGACCGACGACGACCGCACCGGACTGACGATCCCCGAGAGCGTGCCCGGGTTCGACATCGGCGAGTACTACGTCCCCGACCACGTCGAGGACTACGACGAGGCCGTCGCAGAGCTGCGAGCCGAGCGTCGCGACTACCTCGAGCAGTTCGATGAACTCCGCGAGGAGATCGCGGACGCCGTCTACTGATCGGGACCGCCGACAGAGCGAGTCTCGCGTCGGTTTCAGTGGTACCGGTTTCAGTTCGGACTCTCGTTTTCGGTTTTCCGGTGTCGCAGTTCCCAGCGTGCGATCGCCTGCCCGCTACCGACAGGCGCGTGACCGCTGGGACCATCTCTCACCGTCGGTCAGAAACTCTCGAATCAAAACTCGCTCGAGACGGAGTCAGCCGACCGATCCTAACCGGAAAGCTATTTACTCAGAACTGAGTATTCATTGTATGTCCTGGCAAGATCTCGTCTTTCTCGGCGGCAGTGTACTCACTGTCGTCGCATTGCTCCCGACGTTACGCGATCTCGACGCGCGAATTCCGCTGGCGACCAGCGTTCCCAAGTTCGCGCTCGCGGTGATCTATACCGGGACGTTCTACTCGCTGGGGATGACGTTCTCGGCGATCGGATTGCTCGGGACCGCAGTGATGTGGGCGCTCGTCGTCCGATACCGCTCCCCAACGGGGCGATACTCCTCGATCGGTCGGTCGGAGACACCGATCGACGGCGCGACGGTCGCAGAGCCGAGCCAGCGTCTCGGTGCCGATGGCGATCGGCTCTAAATCCCGCTCGAACATTTCGCACGGTCCACGACGAACGCTCGAGCGCTGTTATCGGGCCTCGAATTTTAAATTCTGTAATGATCGTGAACGAATCTGGGGCAGAAGTTGCCGCACACGGATAGTGTTATATGCGTTCAGTTCCCACGGTCGATAATGAGCGCGCAAGTACAACCGCCGACTGCCCGCGTCTGCGAACGGTGCGGTCGAACCGAGCGATGGGATGACAACCTCGAGGCCTGGCAGATCGCTCGCGAGGATGGCGAAAAGCAGGTCGGAAATCCACACTGCATTCACGAGTGGGACATCAACGGAACGTTCAATCCCGTCACCGGTAACGTAAACGCGGACTGAGGAGGGCGCGGCCGTCCGGACCGATGCGGATCTCCGGTGCTAGAGCTTTGCGGTCATCTCGTGACGACGGCGTCACGGGACTTTTCTCCGTCTCGAGCGTAGCCGACGACACCCATGCCGACGGTCTACATTACGACACCACCGGCCGAAGCCGACCGGATCGCTGAGACGCTCGTCGAAGACCGACTCGCGGCCTGCGTTAATCGGCTGTCGACGACCTCGACTTACCGCTGGAAGGGCGAGGTTCACCGCGACGACGAAGCCGTCCTGCTCGCGAAGACGACCGCCGACGCCTACGACGATCTGGTCGACTGCGTCGAAGAGCTCCATCCCTACGACGTCCCCTGTATCGAACGCTTCGACGAAGCGCACGTCCTCGAGTCGTTCGCCGAGTGGCGGACCGAAACCGTCGAGTGACGGCCGAGCCGCGAGGCGCACGACACCGTATCACAGACTTCACTGCCCGAATTAGCAACCCTTAAAACTCGCGCACGGGTTGTGACGGGTATGGCTGGAACCATCGAAGTGCTCGTTCCGGGTGGCCAGGCCAACCCTGGCCCACCGCTCGGTCCCGAGCTCGGACCGACCCCTGTCGACGTGCAGGCGGTCGTACAGGAAATCAACGACCAGACGGAAGCGTTCGACGGGACCGAGGTCCCCGTCACCGTCGACTACGAGGACGACGGATCGTTCTCGATTGACGTCGGTGTCCCACCGACGGCCGAACTGATCAAGGACGAGGCCGGATTCGACACCGGCAGCGGCGAACCCCAGAAGGACTTCGTCGCCGACCTCTCGATCGAGCAGGTCAAACAGATCGCCGAGCAGAAACTCCCCGATCTGCTCGCCTACGATCCGAAAAACGCGGCGAAGGAAGTCGTCGGCACCTGCGCCTCGATGGGCGTCACTATCGAGGGCGACGACGCTCGCGAGTTCAAGGAGAAGGTCGACGCCGGCGAGTACGACGACGTACTCCTCGAGGAAGCCGCAGCGTAGTCGGCGAGCGCTTTATCGTTCTTGCAGTCGACGCCACCGTGTAGTTGCGAGTGCTCGGACCACGAGCAGAACGAGTGTGTCGGAGTGTTTCGGTGACGGATCGACGGTGTACCCGACGATCCCTCGAACCGCGAACGCACCGAGTATTCTTCGTTCGTATCGCCGACCGATAGCGTACCCCCCGGCAGTCGAACATGGGCCGTTTACTCGGCGATTACGGCTATTTTGCCGGTCCCTATCCGTATCTGTACGCCGATCTCCGGGACGCCGACGGTGGACGACCGGGACCGTAGCCGTGACCTATCCCGCGTTCGGGTGGGCGTACCGGTTCATATTGTGGTAATAACAAATGATTCGTGGCTGTTGGAGGTTCGGTATGCGAGTGACCTATCTCGAGTCGGCAGCGATCCTCGTCGAAGACGAGCGGACATCGATTCTCTGTGATCCCTGGCTGGTGGACGGCGCGTACTACGGCTCGTGGGCGCACTATCCCGAACCGGAGTTCGACCCCGAGGACTTCAACGACGTCGACTACATCTACATCTCGCACATCCATCCGGATCACTTCGATCCCGACACGCTCGAGCGCATGGACACGGACATTCCGGTGCTCATCCACGACTACCGGTGGGACTACCTCCACGACGCCATCGCCGCACTGGGCTTCGACGTGATCGAACTGTCCCACGGCGAGCGCACGCCGCTCGAGGGCGACATGCACATCAACGTGCTCGCGGCCGACGGCTGCGATCCGGAGCGCTGCGGGAACTACTTCGGCTGTACGTGGTACGATGACGAGGCGGAGGACCCGGGCTCGACGCAGGTCGACTCGATGGCAGTCATGGATAACGGGGAGCAGACGGTCGTCAACACCAACGACGTGCCGTTTTCGATCGCCGAGTCGGTCTGCCGGACGGTCGCCGACGAGTACGGGACGGTCGACCTCCTCTGTCACCAGTACAGCGCGGCGCAGTTCTACCCCCAGGCCGTCACCGACTACAGCCACGAGGAGAAGATCCGCGAGCGCGACCGCGTTATCCGCGAGAAACACGAGCGCGCGCTCGAGTTCATCGACATCTTCGAACCCCGCTACTACATGCCCTTCGCTGGCGAGTACGTGCTGACGGGCGATCTCGCCCATCTCAACGAGTACACGGCAAACCCGCCCCGCGAGGAGGCGCTCGAGTTCTTCACCGAGGCCGTCGATCCCGACGACCACGAGTGCGTGTTCTTGAACTCCGGCGAACACATCGACCTCGAGACCGGCGAGCGATCCGCGCCGTTCGAGCCAGCGGATCCGGAGGCGAAGCGCCGCTACATCGAGGAAGAGTTGGCGCCGCGATCGTTCGAGTACGAGAGCGATCCGATGCCGACGCTGTCGGAGCTCCAGGCGTACGTTCCCTACGCCTACGAGAGTCTCGAGGAGAAGCGCGAGCGGATCGGGTACAGCACCGAGACGACGGTCCTGATATCGCTAGTCGACGACGTCTACCTCGAGCTCTCGATGAACGGCGGCGGCTACCGGTACGTGTCAGATCCGCGCCCCGTGGAGTACGACGGCTACGTCACACTCGAGGTCGACGCTCGACTCCTGAAACGACTGTTCGAGGGCCCCCATAGCGCCTACTGGGCGGACGCGAAAATCGGCTCGCACCTCGGGGTCCAGAAGGAGCCGGACATCTACGAGCGTGGGTTGTACCTCTGTCTCGGATCGTTCCACACACACGGCCACGACGTGCCAGTCGAGGCGGACGCGACAGCGAGTGCGAAAGCGACACAGGAGTAGTCACGGCGTCTGCGGCGACGGTCGGGTGTGACGTCTCGGCCGTCGATCGACTGCTGCGGTCAGATCTTGTTCGCGGGAGGGACGGTGCGGTCGTCGGGCTGAGACGTGCCGCCGGTGGCCATGACCACGCGCACGCCCGCGCCGATCCCGAGGGCGCCGGCGAGACCGGCCACGACGACGGTCAGCGCCAGCGAGAGACCGGCGACGCCGGCGAGCACACTGCCGAGGAGGATACCGACCGAGAGCCGGTCGCAGCCGAGCCGCGCCGCGAGCGATCGTCCGAGCGCGACGAAACCGAGGTCCGTGAACGCGGGCACGATCGTCCCCCCGAAGACGATCATCGGAATCCCGAAGAACGGCCCCAGATCCGTATCGAGTATCAGGTATCCCGTGCTGCCGAGCCCGACGACGACGAGCAGGCTCGGCAGGCCGACGCAGATCGAAATGACCGGACTCCGGCGGGCCTTCGTCACCGTTCGCGGGGCGTACCCCTGGAGCAATCCGAGCACCACGGCCGCGAACACGAACGTCCCGGCGAACAGGAACCCCGCTCGCTCGAGCGAGCCGACCGTTTCCAGCGCCTCAAGGCTGATTCCGCCGACCGTTAGCGGCGTGATCGTCCCGGTTCCCGTCGCCCAACTAACACTATATAAATCTAATGGCCACATATACGAAATGTACACAATCACAAATTATAATATTTTCGCTCGTCGGCTAGATTTCTGCGCCTCTCGTCGAGACGAGCGTCGCGTTTCTCGAGCGAACCGGAGAGCGCGGGGTTCGTCAGCTATAGTAGCCGCTGAAAGTCAATGCACACCTGATCGCACGACGGTGTTGCGATCAGTGTGTGAATAGTTTCAGTGGCTACTATAGTGGCATGAGCGGTCCGGACACTCACGGACAGCGAGGGGGCCAGCGCTGGCAGTTCGACGGGTTTAAGTTCGCCATGGCACTCCGTTCAAAGGAGACAGGCCTCGCCTGTTTCACTGACCCGTAGGAGCACTCCTGCGTACTACGGAGGTGAACGATGGCAGATTCGGATATTGAAACAGCAGTCGCTCGCGCACTCGAGGACGCCCCCGATCGGAACTTTACCGAGACGGTCGACCTCGCGATCAATCTGCGCGACCTTGACCTAAACGAACCGTCGAACCGAGTTGACGAGTCTATCGTCCTGCCGTCCGGAACCGGCCAGGATACGCGAATCGTCGTCATTGCCGAGGGAGAAACCGCCGTCCGCGCCGAAGAGGCCGCGGACGAGGTGCTCTCGGTGGACGACGTGGCCGATCTGGACGATGACGACGCCAAGGACATGGCCGACGAGACGGACTTCTTCATCGCCGAAGAGGCGATGATGCAAGACATCGCCCGGCACCTGGGTACCATCCTCGGTCCCCGAGGGAAGATGCCGGACCCGCTCGCGCCCGACGACGACGTCGTCGAGACCGTCAACAGACTCAAAAACACCGTGCAGCTTCGCTCCGGCGACCGACGAACGTTCCACACGCTCGTCGGCTCCGAGGAGATGGACGCCGAGGACGTTGCCGACAACATCGACGTCATCCTGCGTCGCCTGCACGCCGACCTCGAGAAGGGGCCCCAGAACATCGACGCCGTCTACGTGAAGACGACGATGGGGCCGTCCGTGGAGGTGGCCTAACATGAGCGCACAGGCCGAACGCAAGACCGAGAACCTTCCCCAGTGGAAGAAAGAGGAAGTCGACGAGCTCCAGGAGATCATCGAGAGCTACGACAGTGTCGGCATCGTCGGCATCACCGGCATTCCGAGCAAGCAGCTCCAGGATATGCGCCGGGATCTGCACGGGACCGCCGAGCTCCGCGTCAGCCGCAACACTCTGCAGGTCCGCGCGCTGGAGCAGTCCGGACTCGAGGACCTCGTCGAACACGTCGAGGGCCAGGTCGGAATCGTCGGCACGAACGACAACCCGTTCACGCTCTACAAGGAGCTCGAGGCGTCGAAGACGCCCGCCCCGATCAACGAGGGCGAGGTCGCCCCGAACGACATCGTCATCCCCGAGGGTGACACCGGGGTCGACCCGGGGCCGTTCGTCGGCGAACTCCAGAGCATCGGTGCCAACGCACGGATCGAAGAGGGTTCGATTCAGGTCATGGAGGACTCGACGGTCCTCGAGGCCGGCGGCGAAGTCTCTGCTGATCTGTCGAACGTCCTCAACGAGCTCGGGATCGAGCCCAAGGAGGTCGGACTCGACCTTCGCGCCGTCGTCGCCGACGGCGTGCTCTTCGACCCCGAGGACCTCGACATCGACGTCGAGGCCTACGAGAGCGACGTGTCGACCGCCGCGGCTCGCGCACGGAACCTCGCGATCAACGCGAGCTTCCCGACCGCGTCGACGGCGCCGGCGCTCATCGCCAAGGCCACGGGCGAGGCCAAGAGCCTCGGCCTGCAGGCCGCGATCGAGGACGAAGAGCTGATGCCCGACCTCGTCAGCAAGGCCGACGCACAGCTGCGTGCGCTCGCGGCTCAGATCGACGACGAGGAGGCCCTGCCCGAGGAACTGCAGGGCGTCGACGCGGCCGCTGAGCCGGCCGCCGACGAGGGCGACGAGGAATCGGCTGACGAACAGGACGACACCGAACCGGACGCCGACGAGGCCGACGCCGACACCGACGATGACGACGACGACGGCGGTGACGGCGGGGCCGGTCTCGGCGAGATGTTCGGATAATCACTACTGGAGGACACTACAATGGAATACGTATACGCTGCACTCATCCTGAACGAATCGGGCGAAGAGATCAACGAAGACAACCTGACCGACGTGCTCGACGCTGCCGGCGTCGACGTCGAGGAGTCCCGAGTCAAGGCGCTCGTCGCCGCGCTCGAGGACGTCGACATCGACGAGGCAGTCTCCGAGGCCGCCGCGGTCCCCGCTGGCGGAGCCGCCGCAGGCGGCGCCGCAGCCGGTGACGCCGGTGGCGACGAAGGTGGCGACGAGGAAGAAGCCGAAGAGACCAGCGACGTCCCGGACACGACGGACGAGGACGACGACGAAGACGACGACGCCGGCGGCGAGGGCCTCGGCGAACTCTTCGGCTAAGTCGCGACGCGACGATTTCAGCAATCCCGTTTTTCTTTCGACGCCATCACCGACAGCGACGGCTGTCCACATCCCGTCCGAGCGGCACTCGAGTCATGTCTGACAGCGATCCCCGGCGTACCAATCACCACCCTCGAGTTTATCCGACGGGACGCGGCCAGAGGGAGCGATGGCCGCTGTCCCCGCGTCGGTCGAGTTCCTCGCCGAGCCGTCGCTGACGCTGGGACTGCTCGCGTGGATCCTGGCCGGCGCGGCGCTCGGCTGCTGTAGCGGGCTCGTTCCGGGGCTCCACGCGAACAACTTCGCCCTCCTGCTCGCCGGCTTCGCGCCGTCGATCCCCGGCCGGCCGCTGTTCGTCGGCTGTGCGATGCTCGCGGCGGGGGTCGTCCACACGTTCGTCAACGCCGTCCCCGCGATGGCGCTCGGAGTGCCCGACGCCGAGATGGCGATCACCGCGCTGCCGGGTCACCGGCTTGTCCTCGAGGGCCGGGGCTACGAGGCGATCCGGCTCTCGGCGCTGGGCAGTCTGCTCGCGGTCCTCGCGGCGGTCCCGCTCGCCGTCCCGGTCACGCGGGGCGTGACGGCCGCATATCCGACGATCCGGACCCACCTCTCCGTCGTGCTGGCGATGGTCGTCGTCGCGCTGATCGCGTCGGAACGGACGTGGCGGACCCGCCTCGGCGGCCTGGTTTCGTTCGCGCTCGCCGCGACGCTCGGGGTCCTGACGCTCGATCTCGCGACGGACGCGCCCCTCGAGGCCGGCGGGATGCTCGCGCCGCTGTTCGCGGGCCTGTTCGGCGCGCCGGTGTTGATCGACGCGATCCGCGGCGGCGGGGTGCCGCCACAGCGCGACGAGTCGATCGCGATGTCGCGCCCGCTCGTCGGCGCGACGGCGATCGCCGGAGCGCTGGCGGGCGCCGTGGTCGGCTACATCCCGGGCATCTCGGCGGCGATCGCCGCCGTCGCGGTCCTGGTGGTCGTCCCGGGCCGATCCGGCGACCGCGGCTACATCGTCGCAACGAGCGGCGTCGACACGGCGAATACGATTTTCGCGCTGTTCGCCCTGGCCGCCATCGGTCAGCCCCGGACCGGCGTGATGGTCGCCTTCGACACGGTGAACGCTCCCCTCGAGTTGCCGGTGCTGGTCGCCGGAATCGTCCTGGCCGGCTGCGTCGGTTTCGTCCTCGTGATCGTCGTCGGCGACGTCTATCTCGACTTCGTCGGTCGGACGGCCTACTGGAAGATCTCGGTCGCCGTCCTCGCCCTTCTGTGCTGTCTCTCGTATCTCTTCACGGGATTCGTCGGGATCGGCGTCTTCGCCGTCGCGACCGCGATCGGGCTGGTCCCGATTCGCGTCCGCGCTCGACGCGTCCACCTGATGGGCGTGCTGATCGGTCCCTTGCTGATCGGGAGCTAATCGGCCATCGAGTCCCGGCTCGAGACCAGCGCTTTGACGCGCTCGCGCGAGACGGGATTCGTCGTCTCGCCGCCCTCCTTCAGCGCCGTGCCGACGATGACGCCGTCGGCGCCGGCCGCGAGACAGTCGCCGACGGTCTCGCTCGTGACGCCGCTGCCGACGAACACGGATGTGCGCCCGGCGGTTCCGGCTCCGTCCAGCGCAGCCGCGACCCGTTCGACGTCCTCGAGTGCGGTCTCGTCGCCGGTTCCGGGGCCCGAGACGATGACGCCGTCCGCGCGGCCGCGCTCGACCGCCTCGAGGGCCGCTCGGTCGATCGAGCGGTCGCCGATCGGCGTCGCGTGCTTGACGTGGACGTCCGCGAGGATGGCTACGTCGGCGTCGATTCGGTCGCGGAGTCGGAGCGTCTCGTGGGCTCGGCCCTCGAGGACGCCCTGATCGGTCGCCGCGGTGCCGACGTGGACGTTCACGCGGACGAATTCGGCGTCGACGGCCGCGGCGATCGAGAGGGCGGCATCGGCGTCGTTCCGAAGGACGTTGATCCCGAGAGGGACATCGACGGCGTCGGTCACTGCCGTCGCGACGGCGGTCATCTCCGCTACGACGTGCTTGGGGACGTCGTCAGGATAGAACGGCGCGTCGCCGAAGTTCTCGAGCACGATCCCGTCGACGCCGCCGGCCTCGAGGCGACGGGCGTCCTCGAGGGCGCGGTCGCGGACGGCGTCGCGGTCGCCTTCGTATCCCGGTGCACCCGGAACGGGCGGGAGGTGGACCATTCCGACGACGGGCCGATCGGCGTCGAACCGCGTACGGAGCGGCGTAATCGCGGGCATAGCGGTCTTGACACCGCCAGCGAGATAAGTGGTCGTAGATAGCCTCGGCGCAGCGTCGGACCCCGACGCGAGTCGGTCCGTGCTCTCCGCCGCCGAACCGGGTGACGGAGGGCTTAACTGGGGGACCGGGCTCTCTTCGAGCATGCAGATCGAGGGAACCGCACTCGTCACCGGCGGCTCTGGCACGGTGGGGCGGGCGATCGCGACGGAACTGGCTCGAGCGGGCGCGGACGTCGCGGTCGGCTACCACACCGACGAGGCCGGTGCGGAGCGGACCGCCGACGTCGTCGAGTCCAGCGGGCGAACGGCGACGGTCGTCGGCGGAGACGTCGCCGATATCGACGACGCAAGGGCGCTGGTCGACGGCGCCGCCGAACTGGGTCCGCTGTCGACGGTCGTCAACGCCGCCGGCATCGTCGCCCCGGGTCCGGCCGAGTCCGCGCCGTCGCGAGTCGGCGACGTCCTCTCGACCAATCTCGAGGGGGCGATCAACGTCGCGGCGGCCGCGGTCGATCCGCTTCGCGAGACCGAGGGGGCGATCATCAACGTCGGCAGCGTCGCGGCCGAACTCGGAACGGTCGACGTCACGTACGCGGCCTCGAAAGGAGGCCTCGTGGGAGCCACGCGAGCGCTGGCTCGCGAACTCGGTCCCGACGGGATCCGCGTGTCGGCAGTTGCACCCGGCCCCGTCGACACGCCGATGAACGACGAGATCACCGAATCGCTCGAGGAACGGCGCTTCCGGGGCCATCACACCGTCGACACGCTCCTCGATCGCTACGAGGCGACGCCGGCGGAGGTCGCGACGGCGGTCCGGTTCCTCGCGACCCACGAGTTCGTGACGGGAGAGGTGCTCCGCGTCGACGGCGGCATGTCGATCGACTGAGCGGTACCGGCGGCGCTACGCCGGATCGTAGGTGGTCGTCTCGTAGAGGAACGACGCGAGGTACGTCTCGTGGGTCTCCCGGAGGTCGACGCTCGCGGGATAGCCGCCGCCGTAGACCTTTCTGAACGCGGGCGAACGAACCAGCCGCCGTTCGAGGTCGTCGTCGCCGATCGCGACCGCGAGGTAGGCGCCCTCGAGGCAGTCCGGCAGCGCCGACCGCTCGCGTTCGGTCACGCCGACGAACGGGAACGGGAACTCGGGCACGAGTTCGTCGGTTCGGAGGACGGTGGGTAGCAGTCGGGCGGCGCCGGCCCGCTCGACGAGGCGCGTCTCGCGGTCGGCCGCGGTGACGTCCGTTCCGTCGATGGCCGTGATCGCGTCGTCGATTCGGACGGCCGCCTCGCGATCGACGAACCCGGGAACGTCGGTGCGCTCGTCGTGAAGCGGGCCCGCGTCGGCCTCGGCCAGCCGATCCGCCACTCCCTCGGCGAGGGCGTCGGGATCGCAGTCCCCGGTCGCGACGATACGGGTGAGATTGAAGCAGGCCCGTCCACCGGCGCGGCGGACGCCGCGGGCCAGCGTGTCCAGTTCCCGGTCCGTCGGATCGCGGCCGAGGATCGCGATACTCTCTCCGGGCCCGTACGTCTCGACGGTCGGATCGTCTCGAAACGGCGCGACCGCCTCGGCGCCGCCGAACGCGAGGGCGTGGTCGGCCTCCCGACAGATCGTCTCACCAACGGCCCGATCGCCCGGCAGGACGTGGACCGCCGTCGGCGGGATCCCGGCGGCGAGCAGCGCTCGAGCCAGCCGGATCGCGGTGAACGGCTCCCGATCCGAGGGACGGAGGACGATCGGAATCCGCATCCCGAGCGCCAGCGCCGGCCACGCGTAGACGGTGGGATCGTTCGCCGGCATCGACGCGCCGAGGGCCCGGACGCGTGGGGTGAACGCGAGTCCCACGGTCGTCTCCCGCGTGTAGGTCGGATCGCCGTAGACGTCGAGTTCGCCGGTCGGCGACTGCGCCCGGAGCGACTCGGCGGCGTGTCGGAGCCCGACGGCGAGCCAGTGGGCGCTCGTTCGGACCCAGCCGGCCGGCAGCCCCGTCGTCTCGGTGACGCGTCGGCGGTACGTCTCGAACGGCTCGAGCGAATCGGTGCTGGCTGACGGAGCGCCCTCGCCGAGGAACAGCGCGCCCGCGGTCGCGAGGCGGTCGAGCAGTTCCGCGATCGGAACGTCTGCGAGGGCGTCGAACCCCGCCTCTCGAGCGATCGAGAGCGCGTCGTGGACGCGGACGGTCGGCGCCCGCGCCGCCTCGGCGACGGGACCGTCGGTCCCCTCGACCGTCGTCGACCGGACCGTCTCCCGCTCGCCGTCGGAGACGACCGGGAGCACGTCAGTACACCCCTTCGACGGCGTCCTCGCTCGCTCGGTCGCTCGTACCCGGCGTGCGGACCCAGTCCCACGGCAGGTCGCCCGCCCCTTCGATCCGGATCGCCGCGTCGCGCTCCGGCAACAGTGGGAGGAAGAACTCCTCCGTCAGGACGGTGAGTCGCACCGTTCCCCGCTCGCCGTAGGGGACGACGTCGCCGTCGTCGTCGACGATCTCCGGGACGAAGTACGGGTAGCAGGGGACGTAGTCGAGGTGGTACGCTCGCTCGGACGGCGCTCGGAGCGACGGCGGCGCCTCCGGGGCGACGCCCATCAGCGTGTTGCCGTACTCGCCGGCGAGGGCGACGTCCGCGTACCACTCCTCGCGGAAGACGCGGTGGGTGTCCCGATCGAGCGCGGTGCCGCCGTGGACGATCCCCTCGATCGAGGAGTCGGCGACGAGGTCCCGAACGCGCGGCCGCTCGAGCAGACGCGCCGTCGTGAACAGCACCGCGATCGGCTGACTCTCGAGGACGCGCTCGGCCTGCTCGAGGAGGTGGTCGACGTAGTCGTCGAACTCGCGGTCGTCGGGTCGCTCGGAGAGGCGCTTGGCCCATCGGGGGTCCATCGTCACGTGGTACGGCAGCGCGTCCCATTCGTGGGCGAGGTGCTGGACGAACGTGCCGGCGTTGTTCGCGCCGCCCGGCGGGGCCAGTCCGAGGACGTTCCCGGTCGGGAACTCCCACTCCGCCAGCAGACGGGCCGTCCAGCGGGCCTGCTCGCGCCAGTAGTCTCGCATGACGACCCGCTTCGGCGCGCCGGTCGTCCCGCCGGTCTCGTAGACGCGCCGATCGCCGTCGAGCGACTGCGGCGCGAACTCCGCGGCGGAGAGCGTTCGGAGGACGTCCTGGTCGAACGGGTCGAAGACGTCCCGGAGGTCCGCGAACGAGTCGACGCGTTCGCGAACGTCGATTCCGCGGTCGTCCTGCCACTCGAGCCAGTAGGGGGTGCCGCCGTCGGGATCGAAGTGGGTCGCGACCACGGTTTCGACCCACTCGTCGAGCGTGGCGTCGGTCGGTGCGTGCGGGTTCGTGTACGTCGTCTCCATCATGATGGTGAGTGTGATCGTCTGTTCGTGACGTGAGGTGGAGTCAGGACCTGTTCGTCGCTACGAGCGCGGTCGTCTTCGACTGCGCTGAAAGCAGCGATCCGGCGACGAGGGCGCCACAGGCGACGAGCAGCGCGGGGACGAACGGGAGGAACGCGAACGACGGCGCGGGACCGAACTCCGCCGCGACGAAGTACGCCTGGCCGCAACACACCGACGCCAGCGCGCCCCACGCGGAGGCCCGCCGCCAGTACAGCGCGCCGAGGAACGCCGGAAGCAACAGCGCGTTCCCCTGGATGAAGTAGACCGCGAGGTCGATGATAGTCCCCTGCTGGACGAGCGCGATCGCCAGCCCGAAGCCCAACAGGACGACCGCGGTCAGCCGGCCGACCCACGTCTCCCTGCCACTGCTCGCGTCCGGGTTCAGGTGGGCGCGATACAGGTCTCGGGAGACGATCGACGACAGCGTGAGCACGAGGCTGTCGGCCGTGCTCATCATCGCCGCGAGGGCGCCGCCCATGACGACGCCGAAGATCCACGGCGGCGCGTGCGCCGAGAGCAGCGCCGGCAGGATCGCGTCCGGGTCCTCGAGGCCGGGAATCGCCGCGGCGCCCCACACGCCGAGGAGGACGGGGACGAGCGCCGCGACGACGACCATCACGGGCCACCAGACGAGCAGCGACCGAAACGCGCGCTCGTCCTCCGCGGCGAGGAACCGCTGGAACATCTGCGGGTAGGCGATCATCGCCATCGCGTTCATCAACAGGAACGAGACCCACACGCCGGGGGTGAAGAGGCCGAGTTCGCCCGCCGGCGTCAGCAGCTCGGTCTCGCCGGCCAGCTCCGCCGTCACCGCGGCGGGCTCGAGCGCGGGGAGCAGGTAGCCGATCGCACCCCCGAGGAGGACGACGACCGCGACGCCCTGCAGGACGTCGGACCAGGCGACGCTCCGAAGCCCGCCGAGCGTGAGATAGATTCCGGTGACGACGGTGAGCAGGACCGCGCCCTGCGTGAACGTGATCACACCGTCGGTGATGGACTCGAACAGCAGGCCGCCGCCCATCGCCTGGATCGCGAGGTACGGAATCGCCCAGACGAACTGCGCGACGAGGACCGCCAGCTTCACCGCGTCGCTGTCGTAGGCCGTACCGATCAGTTCCGTCGGCGTGAGAAAGCCCCGATCGCGGCCGACCCGCCACACGCGGAGGCCGATCAGCGCGAGCGGGATCCCGGCGACCGCCTCGACGCCGAGGAGCGCGAACCACCCCATTCCGTGCTGGTATCCCCAGCCGGCGCTCCCGAGGAAGATGAAGGCGCTCATCAGCGTCGCGAACATCGTCAGCGGGAAGACGACCCGTCCGAGGGTTCCCCCCGCGAGGAAGTACTCGGCCGGCGTCGTCCCCGTCCGGACGTATCCGTACCAGCCGATCGCCAGCGTCGCGACCAGATAGAGGCCGACGATGGCGAGGACTGTTCCGTTCATCGTCCCTCACCCGGCCAGCCGTAGCCGATTCCCGCGATCGCGGCGACGACGACGGTCGCGAGCATTGCGAGCAACGCCACCATCGACCAGAGCGGAAACACGCCGACGATCGGTTCGACGGGCGCGTACACCGACGCGGCCATCACCGCAAACAGTCCACCGAAGACGATCCAGAGACCGCGCTCGAGGCGGCCGTCAGTCGAAGTCTTCATAATTGAGTTGTATAACCGCGTTTGGACGATTTGAATCTGTTGACCGGCGCGTCGCTCGATCGCTCCCGCGGAACGGACGTGCGGTGGTCACGGCCGCGAGACCGACGAGTACGCGCTGCGCACGGACCGCGTCACGCCGATATCCAGGCGGTACAAACCGGCTCGCGCCGCCGCGCCGCTGCGCCTTCGAAACGGGCAATCCCCGCTCCCTCCACGGTCGTTTTCCCGCCGCCGTGAGTACTACCGCGCCGATGTCAGAGTTGTTCTCTCCGCTTTCGCTGCGCGACCTCGAGATACCCAACCGACTCGCCGTCTCGCCGATGTGCCAGTACTCCTGCGACCCCGACGGCCTCCCGACCGAGTGGCACCGCGTCCACCTCGGGAGCCGAGCCGTCGGCGGGGCCGGGATCGTGATGACCGAAGCGACCGCCGTCGAGCCCCGCGGACGGATCACGCCCCACGACCTCGGCATCTGGAGCGACGAGCACGCCGAGGCGCTCGAGCCGACCACCCAGTTCATCCGCGAGCAGGGTGGGGTCCCCGGCATTCAGCTCGCCCACGCGGGCCACAAGGCCAGCAAGCGGCGCCCGTGGGACGGCAACGTCCCGATCGCGCCGGACGAGACCGACCCCGACGGCGCGGACGGCTGGGAGGTTCTCTCGCCGTCGCCCGAAGCCTACCCGCCGTTCGACGGCGATCGGCCGGCGATTCGGAAGGCCGATTATGACGACATTCAGACCGTGATCGACGCCTACCGCGAGGCGGCCGAGCGCTCGCTCGCGGCCGGCTTCGAGATCGCCGAGGTCCACGCGGCCCACGGCTACCTGCTCCACGAGTTCCTCTCGCCGGCGACGAACCGCCGCGAGGACGAGTACGGCGGCAGCTTCGAGAACCGCACCCGACTCGTCCGCGAAGTCGTCGAGGCGGTCCGCGAGGTCTGGCCAGACGACAAGCCCGTGTTCGTCCGCATTTCGGGCACCGACTGGCTCGATGACCGCGAGTCCTGGGACATCGACCAGTCGGTCCGGCTGGCCCGGGAGTTCGCCGACCTCGGCGTCGATCTGGTCGACGTCAGTTCCGGCGGGCTCCACCCCGACCAGCGGGTTCCCGGCGGGCCGAACTTTCAGGTCCCGCTGGCGGAAGCGGTCCGCGAGGGCAGCGACGTCGCCGTCGGCGCCGTCGGCGGCGTCACCGAACCCGCACAGGCCGACGCCATCGTGCGCAACGGCCGTGCGGATCTCGTCCTCGTCGGCCGGCAGTTCCTCCGGGACCCGTACTTCGGACTGCGCGCGGCCGGCGAACTCGAGGACGACGCCGCCCCGCACTGGCCCGTCCAGTACCGGCGCGCCGTCCGGTAGTCGACCGAGGTTCGAAACCGGTCGCGTCCGGCCCCGTCGTCTCGACCCCGAACATGGTCGAACGTACTCCCACCCTCCGGGAATATACGTCCCGCTCAATGTCTCCTAGTCGGTACTGTTCGGTGAAGCTACCATGACCGAACACACTCGACGGACCGTGCTGAAGGCCGCCGGCGCATCGACGCTCGCCGTCGCCGTCGCCGGCTGTACGGGCGGTGACGACGACAGTGACGACGAGAACGGTGACGAGAGCGGCGACGACACCTACGAGATCGACGCCGGCGAGACGATCATGCTCGAGGCACAGATAAGCGGTTGGAAGGGGCTCCAGCCTGCAGCGATCGAGAACGTCGAGAACCCGACGCTCGTCCTCGAGGCCGACGCCGAGTACGAGATCAGCTGGGAGCCGGGCGACAGCGCGGAGCACAACATCGAGCTCTGGGACGAAAACGAGGAACTCGTCGACGAAGCGTACAAACTCGAGCTGACCAGCGACCCCGACGAGACCCTCTCGTTTACGGCCAGCGAGGATATCGCGTACTATCGCTGTAACCCCCACAGCAACATGCAGGGGGAGATTCAGGTCGAGTGACGATCTCGACCGCGACGCGTCTGCCTGCCGTCCGCTGGGTTTCGCCGTGATCTGTCGTCGGTCGAATCCCGTTTTCCGACCGTCCATCGCATCCGTTCTCCGACCGACCGTCGTCCCCGTTCTCCGACCGTCGGCCCGCTCGAGCCCGCCGGTTCAGTCCTCGAGCGGCGAGACCGCGCTCCCGCGATCGATGCCGCCGTCGACGGGGAAGCTCTCCTCGCGCGGCGCGTGGACGCGATGCGGGTAGGGGATGTCGATCCCCTCGCGCTCGAACGCCGTCGTGATCGCCTCGATAACGTCCGTCCGCGCCTGGTGCCTGCGCCGCATCGTCGGATCGGCGATCCAGACGCGACACTCGAGCAGGATTGCCGACTCGCCGAACTCCGTCGCGATCACCTGCGGGTTCGGGGCGTTCTTGACCGGCTCGAGGTCCTCGGTCGCGTCGACGACGACCGATCGGGCGCGGTCGATATCGGTGTCGTAGTCGATGCCGACCTCGACGTCGACGCGGAGCTGGTCGTTCTGTGAGTAGTTGATCAGCTGGCTGTCGGTCACCTCGTCGTTCGGAACGAGGACGTGTTTGTCGTCGAACGTCTGGATCTTGGTGGTGAAGATGGTGACGTCGGTGACGATCCCGGTGGTCTCGTTGACCTCGATCCAGTCGCCGACGTAGAACGGCCGCGAGAACAGCAGGATGAAGCCGGCGAGCATCGCCGTCAGCGTCTCGCGGGCCGTCAGCGCGACGACGGCCGTGATCGCCCCCGCGCCGATGAAGATGTTCGTTAAGTCGATCCCCCACAGGGTCAGGATCACCGTGGCGGCGAAGGCGACGATCGCGACGTCGGAGACGTGGTAGGCCACCTCGCTCTGGTGTTTCGTGAGCGCCCGCGTCTGCGCGAGCTTGTCGATCGAGCGGTTGACGAACCGCATCGCGAGGTAGGCAGAGAGGGCGATCGCCAGTGTGACCAGTTGCTGGGCGGCCAGCCACCGGTCGATCATCATCGCTGAAAGGGTGTACTCGAGGACGTACGTGACCCGCCAGATGACGCTGAAGCCGTAGACGCCGCCTGTGACGAGGCCGCCGAGGACGAACACGTAACTCGCCTCGGCGATCTGTCGGCCACGCCGTCGGCGGGCGAGGTCTCGCACCCGGGAGGCGACGCCGATCCCGGCGATGAGGAGCGCGACGAGGAGTACAGTCGCGAGGAGTTGGACTCCCGGCAAGTCGAGGTACGTTCGCTGCAATTCCGGGATCGGCGACGGTCGAAGGGAAAACCCGACCACGAGAAGGACTGAAGCGAACCAGGCCATTCGTCCTCCGTGATAGGAATGCAAGCGCCCTTAACGAACGCCCGGCAATCGCAACCCGTCGTCGCGACCGCGTTCACAACTGCCTAAAGCGGTCGTCAGTTCCGATCGGCGATCGGTCGGCCGCTCGAGGCGGTTAGCCGTCAATCGTGCGAGGAAATCGGTCGTCGGTCGATCGGTTTGAGTAGTCAGTCCGCCGAGACAGTCAGTCGTCGGTCCACTTGATCGAACAGCCCTGCGACGGTTGCCACTCGAGGTCGACGGACTCGTCAGCCAACACCGCGTCGATGGCTTCCCGGATCTGGAACCGCGTCGGTTCGTCGTCGGGGTTCAGCGCGTCGTCGAGGCGGCCCTGATAGACCAGCTGGAACTCCTCGTCGGCGTCGGACCACGCAAAGAGGAACGGGTCCGGCGTACAGACCGCGCCGTACGCTCGAGCGACGGCCTGGCTCTCGTCGCGCAGATAGGCGTCGTACCGGATCGTTCCGTCCTCGACGTACTCTCGCATCTTCGCTATGGAGTCGTCGGGGTACTCGTCGGCGTCGTTGGGGTTGATGCCGACGACGGCGACGTCGTCGTACTCGTCGGCCAGCTCGTTCAGCAGGTCGAACTTCGCCTTCGCGTAGGGACAGTGGTTACAGGTGAAGACGACCAGCAGCGCCTCGTTGTCGGCGAACTCCTCGAGTGCGTGCATCTCGCCGTCAGCGCCCTCGAGTTCGAAGTCGGGGGCCGGATCGCCGGCGTCGAGTTCGGTGTCGGACTCTTTCAGTACCATATCTGATAGTTCGGTTTCCCGGCCCTTAACGGTCCCGTTCGTCGCAATCCGCGGGACCAGCAGCCCGATGTCGGACGACACCCGGAGATCGTCCCCGGGTCGGCGGCCCCTCCGCCCGGCGTGCTCGAGCCGCGCTCCGACGTGACGACTTACCTATTAGTACCCCCGGCCGCATCGACTGCATATGCAAACGCTCGAGGTCACTGACGAACAGTACGCGGTCATCCAGCAGCTTCGCGAGGAGATCTCCGAACAGGTCGTCGGCAAGTACGGCTTCGTCCGCGAACGCGACGCGGTCCAGTTTCTGATCGACAACCTCGAGGGCAACCCTGACCTCGACGTCGATATCGACACGGATCTGGACTCCTCGGCAACCGATGACGTTGCCGCCTCGGTCGGCGCCGCCATCGACGGCGAGTCGGCTTCAGACGACCTCGAGGAGGTCACCTACATCGAAGACGACTCCGTCGACGCCGACGGGACGGCGGCCGACGCCGAGGCGGATGCGAATGTAGATGTCGTCGATCCCGACTCCGAGCCGGAACCGGAGTCCGACGCCGAGGGCGGAGACGAAACGGCCGACTCGAGCGACGAGGACGCCTCGAGCGAGAACGACGACGGTGAACCGACGGGCGCCGACGACGACGGGGACGACGACTCGAGCGACGGCTCGGCCGACGACGACGATATGCTGGACGAGATGATGAGCCTGCTCGAGACCCACGACGACAAGTGGTCGGAATCGAACTCCGCGGACTACCGCTACGAGGTCGAACTGCCGGACGGCACGACGGAGCAGGTCCAGACGAAAGACGACGTGCGGGCGCTCCTGTTCAAGAACTACCGGTAGCCCCATTCCCGTCTCTTCTCTCTCGAGACGCCGATACCCGTCCGAGAGCCGTCGGTCCCTCGAACCCGGCCGTCGACCGACTGGTCGCCGCTTGATACTGTTTGATATACCGTAATATGATTTATCATAGGGGCCGTGGTACCACCGACGACGATGAGTCGAGCATACCGATTTCAGTTGGAAGAGGACATCACCTGCCCCGATTGCCAGTCTCGAGTCCCCGTACAGGCACAGATCTGCCCGCGCTGCGAAGTAGCACTCCATTAGTCTGCCGTGCGGGTCAACGGCTTGATCCGCCGAGCGAACAACGTTAGAACTTTACTCGCGGTCGCGCTTCGCGTTGGTATGAGCGAACGCGAGGTGCTCGAGTTGCTTCGTGAGAACGCGCGGTACTCGACGGCCGATATCGCGCGAATGACCGACCTCGAGGAGGACGAGGTCGAAGCAGCCATCGAGGAACTCGAGGCAACGGGCGTCGTCCGCGGCTATCAGGCGGTCGTCGACTGGGACAAGCTCGAGGACGAGCGCGTCCGCGCCGAAGTCGAGTTGAACGTGCGCCTCGACCGCGAGACTGGCTACGACGACATCTCCCAGCGCCTCGCACGATTCCCGCAGGTCAAAGCGCTGCGCTTGGTCAGCGGCGACTACGACTTCGATATGGAGGTCGAGGGCGACTCCATCCGCGAGGTCTCGCAATTCATCAGCGAGAAGGTCGCGCCCGTCCCCGAGATCACTCAGACGGTCACCCACTACGTGATGACCTCCTACAAGGAGAACGGGATCGAGTTCGGCGACGGCGAAGACGACGAACGGCTCTCGTTCTCACCCTGACCATGACGTTCGAACTGTCCGATCGCGTCCAGACGGTGCCGCCCTCGGGGATTCGGCGGTTCTTCGAGATCGCCGAGGAGCGCGACGACGTCATCTCGCTGGGCGTCGGAGAACCCGACTTCGCGACGCCGTGGGCGGCCCGCGACGCCGCGATCACGTCCCTAGAACAGGGGAAGACCTCCTACACGGCCAACCGTGGCCGACGCGACCTCCGGGAGGCGATCGCCGACTACGTCGCCGACCGGTTCGACCTGGGCTACGACCCCGACGAGGAGATCATCGTCACCGCTGGGGCCAGCGAGGCCGTCGACCTGGCCTTCCGGTCGTTCGTCGACCCCGGCGACACCGTCGCCATCGCCCAGCCGTCGTACATCTCCTACGAACCCGGCGTGATCTTCGCTGGCGGCGAGGTGCTTCCCGTGCCGACCTACGAGGAAGACGACTTCCGGCTTACCGTCGAGGGTCTCGAGGAAGCGGGCGCCGACGAGGCCGACATGCTGGTCCTCTGTTACCCGAACAACCCGACGGGGGCGATCATGTCCGCCGAGGACCTCGAGCCGATCGCCGAGTTCGTCCGCGAACACGATCTGATGGTCCTCTCGGACGAGATCTACGCCGAACTCACCTACGACGGCGAGCACACCTCGATCGCGACTTTCGAGGGGATGCGCGAGCGCACCATCGTCTTCAACGGCTTCTCGAAGGCCCACGCGATGACCGGCCTCCGACTCGGCTACGCGCTCGGGCCGGCCGAGGCCATCGGCGCGATGAACAAGATCCACCAGTACACGATGCTCTCGGCGCCGACGACGGCCCAGTACGCCGCCCTCGAGGCCCTAGACTCCTGTGAGAGCGACGTCCGAGAGATGGTGGCCCAGTACGATCGGCGCCGCCAGTTCGTCCTCTCGCGGTTCCGCGAGATAGGGATGGACGTCTTCGAGGCCAAGGGCGCCTTCTACTGCTTCCCCGAGGTGCCCGAGGGCTTCACCGCCGAGGAGTTCGCCGAAGAGGTTCTCCGCGAACAGGGCGTCGCCGTCGTCCCCGGCGACGTCTTCGGCGCCGGCGGCGACGGCCACCTCCGGATCTCGTACGCGACGGGCCTCGAGGACCTCCGTGAGGCGCTGGCTCGCATCGAGGCGTTCGTCGACGGACACGCCTGAGACGGGCGTCGTCCGTTCGATCGCCCGCTATCAGTCCCGCTCGGGGCCTGCGAGGTATCCGACCACGCTGTAGGCTTCCCATTCGGTAGCTTCTTGCTCCGCGACTAGTTACTATACCATCATGAGTCCGTTGCCACGCCGCGAAGTGTACCTGTACTACGTTTCGATGGCCGTCTGCGGTGGCTCTCTCGGCTTCATCGGGCTCTCCGGACTGCTCTCGGGCGGCCTCGGCGTCGTCCCCGTCCTGCTGACGATCGGCGGCCTCGGAATGGTCGCCGGGTCGGTTTTCGAGGCGCTCTCGGGGGCGCCGAAGAAATCGGTTCCGGATCGGCGACTGCTCTGGCTCACCGTCGCTGGCGCGGTCCTCGCGATCGTCGGGGGTGTACTGATCGTGCTTGACTGACGGACGGCCCGCTGAACGCGCCTCGAGTCGCTACGCGTCGATGCGATCACGAAGGGTTTTCCCGGTCGCCCTCGCTCACGTTCGCATGGTCGACTACCGTCCCATCACGGACGAACGGGACGTCTTCCACGAGTACCGTAGCTACGCGTTCCAGCCCGAAGACGGGGTCCCGGCGTACGATCCCGACGAGCACGAGATGCCGCGGGCGACGCTGGGCTCCCGGCGCGGCCTCTACGCGAGCGAGGCGGCCGACGACGCGGACCCTCGCTGTGTCTGTCGGCACTACTGGCTCGAGTCGCACGTCCGCGGCGACGTCCATCGGACCGCCGGGCTGGCGTCGGTCGCGACGCCCCCCGAGTATCGACGCCGAGGCCACGTCCGGCAGTTGCTCGCCCGCTCGCTGGCGGAGTACCGCGACCACGACGTCCGCTTCTCGGTGCTGTGGCCGTTCCGCTACCGCTTTTATCGGCAGTACGGCTGGGACACCGCCAACCGGGTCCACGCTCACGAGTTCGAGCCGTCACTGCTGTCGGTCGCGGCGGACGCGACCGGTGTAACGAACGCCGAGGACGCCTCCTTCCGTCGACTCGAGGCCGACGAGTACGACCGACTCGAGGCGGCCTACGCGACCCACGCGGACCGCTACGGGCTGGCCCTCGAGCGCGACGCGGACTGGTGGCGCTACCGCATCTTCGGCGGCAGCGACCGGGATCCGTTCGTCTACGCGTACGAGCGCGACGGCGACATCGCGGGATATCTCGTCTACACGATGGACGGCGAGCAGGGCGACCGGCGGATGGACGTCTCCGAACTCGTCTTCGTCGATCACGACGCCCTGCTATCGCTGCTGGCGTTTTGCTACCGACACGAGTCACAGGTCCAGCGCGTTCGCTTCGACCTCCCCGCTGACGTCCCGCTGCGCGACCTCGTTCGCGATCCCGATGAGATCGAGACGTCGGTCTCGGACGGTCCGATGGTCCGCATCGTCGACGTTGCAGCGACGCTGTCCGCGCTCTCCTATCCCGGCCGCGACGCTAGCCTGACGATCGCCGTCGAGGACCCGCTGGCCGACTGGAACGACGGACCGTTCGCCCTCGAGATCGCGGACGGGACCGCTACCTGCGAGCGCACCGACGACGGAACCGACGCGGCCGACGTCCGCCTCGAGATCGGCGCGCTCTCCCAACTCGTCGTCGGCACCCGATCGGTACGGGATCTCGAAGGAACGGGCCGACTCGAGGTCGGTGATTCGGCGGCGCCCGAAGCGTTCGAAACGCTCGGGACGCTGTTTCCCGAGACCGACGTCTACCTCGGCGAATTCTTCTGAAGGCGGGTCGCCGCCGACTCGTCGGTCCCATGCGGTCGTCGGCTGATCGTGCGGTCGGACGGCCGAAGGGTCGCCGTCGGCCGGCATCGGCCGCCGTCGCGTCCACACTGAAGTACTCGAGCGCCGATGCTCGACTATGGTTCGCGTGCTGTCGGACGGCGACGTCGCGTCGGTCCTCGACCTCGAGGAACTGCTGCCGGTCGTGGCCGACGCCTTCGAGAAGCAACGCGCGGGCGAAGTCGAGCGGCCCGAGCGGCCCCACTACCCGATCGGAACGGGGCTCGACCCGGACGCCCCGGACGACCCCGCCGGAACCGGACTCTGCATGCCGGCGTACGTCCACGGCGCCGACTACGCCGCGACGAAGCTCGCGACCGTCGTCGAGGACAACCCCGAGCGCGGACTGCCGACGGTCACGGCGCAGATCGAGGTGATCGACGCCGAGACCGGCCGGTCGGTCGGCTATCTCGCCGGAAATCGAGTCACCAGCGCCCGGACGGGCTGCATCGGCGGGCTGGCCGCCCGCGAACTCGCCGTCGACGGCCCGCTCGAGGTGGCCGTCATCGGCGCCGGTACGCAGGCCCGCTGGCAGATCCGAGCCATCGCCGCCGCGGCCGGCGTCGACCGCTTCGAGTCGATCCGCGTCTTCTCGCCGAGCGACTCCCGGATCGACTGTGCCCGGGACCTCGAGTCAGAACTGGGCGTCGCGGCGACGCCGGTCGAGAGCCCGCGGGAGGCCGTGACGGACGCCGACGTCGTCGTCACGGCGACGACGAGCACCGAGCCGGTCTTCCCGGGCGAGGCCCTCGCCGACGGAGCGCTCGTGGTCGCGGTGGGCGCGTACACGCCCGAGATGCGCGAACTGGACGACGAGACGATCGCCCGCGCGGCTCGCGTCTTCGCCGACGTCCCCGACGAAGCCCGCGAAACCGGTGACCTGCGCGGGCACGAGGACCTCGAGGTCCGACCGTTCGGGGACGTGGTGGCCGGCGCCGACGGCCGCGAGTCGCCGGCGGAGATCGTCGTCCTCGAGAGCGTCGGGACGGCGGTTCTCGACGCCGCTACCGCCGAGTTCGTCTTCGACCGGGCCGTCGAGCGCGGCCTCGGAACGACGGTTTCGCTGTACGAGCGGGTGTGACGTGCCAATGCTCGGCCACGACACTGAAATACGCGGTCCGCGAAGGAAGGGAACAACTGGCTGTCGATGATCGCAACGAGGGTGCGAGCCGATCGGCTCGCAGAGGGAGGTATCGTCGCGCCGTCACCGACCGGAAACGGGGGTGGACAGTCGTGACGCTGCGATCCGTACCGATCGTCGACCGAGTGACCGACGCCTTCTTCGCGCTCGATACGGACTTTCGGTTCACGTACGTAAACGAGCGCGCCGAGACGCTGCTGAAACGCTCCCGCGAGGAGCTGATCGGCCGGGTCATGTGGGACGAGTTCCCCCAGACCGTCGAGACGCAGTTCCCCGACGGCTTCCACCGGGCGATGGACGAACAGGTCCCCGTCTCCTTCGAGATCTACCACGCGCAACTGGAGACCTGGTTCGAGGCGCGGGCCTACCCCTCCGAGAGCGGCCTCTCGGTCTACATGCGCGACGTCACCGACCGGAAGGTCCAGGAGACGACCCTGGCCCAACACGCCGCCGTCGTCGAGGCCGTCAACGACGCCGTCGTCACCCTCGATCGGTCCCGAGAGATCGTCACTGTCAATGACGCCACCGAGACGGCCCTCGGCATCGACCGCGCGGAGCTGGTCGGCGAACACGTCGAACGGCTCATCGACTGCGCGGGGATCGCCGCCGAGGACGCCGTCGAGATCGGCCGCGCGATCACCGATATCGACATCGGCAGCGCGGTCGAGCGAACGCTCGAGGTCCCGTTTACCGACGCCGACGGTATCGATCGGATCGGCGAGTTCCGCTTCGTTCCGATCGAGGACGACGTCGCGACCGTCGCCGCCGTGATCCGCGACGTCACCGACCGCCGCGAGTACGAGCGCGTCGTCACGTCGCTCCACGAGGTGACTCGCTGGCTGCTCGAGTCCGACGACCCCGAGGAGATCTGTGCGATCGCGGTTCACTCCGGGAGCGACCTGCTCGAGCTGCCGATCAGCGGCGTCTGGCTGTTAGAGGAGGAACACGGCTATCTCGACCCCGTCGCCGGGACCGCAGGGGCCCACGACGAGTTCGGCGGCCTCCCCCGATTCAACCCGGGCGAGGGGCTCGTCTGGGACGTCTTCGAGTCCGGCGACGTCGAGCGGTTCGACGACCTCCGGGAGGTCGAAGACATTTACAACCCCGACACGCCGATCCGGTCGGAGATCATCGCACCGATCGGCACCCACGGCGTCCTCATGACCGGCTCGCTCGAGCCCCACCGGTTCGACGAGACCGACGTCGACCTCATCTCGACGCTTGTCGAGAACACCCGCGCGGCCCTCGACCGGGCCGACCGGGAGCAGGTCCTCCGGGAGCGGACCGCCGAACTCGAGCGCCAGACCGAACGCCTCGAGTCGGTCGCGAACGTCCTCTCGAGCGATCTCAAAGCCCAGCTGTCGACCGTCGCCGACGCCCTCGAGAGCGACGGCTCCCGCACCGGCACCGACGGTGAAACCCACGAGGAGTGGGAGTTCCCGCTCGCCGAGGACTCCGTCGAAGCGACGCTCGACCGGGCCGAAGGGCTCGTCGACGACATCCGCGAGTTCGCCCGCAACGCCTCGACCGTCGGCACCCGCAGCCGGATCACCCTCGAGTCAGCGATCGACGAGGCGCTGGAGCGCTCCCGGCTCGATTACGACTCGGTCGTCGTCGAGGAGCCGGCGACGCTGCGGGCCGACCCCGACCGGTTCGTCCACCTCCTCGAGACGGCGTTCGACGACGCCGCGGCCCGTGCCGACAGCGAGGTGACGATCCAGGTGGGGCTCGTCGGCTTCGAGAACGACGATCGCTCCCGCGGCTTCTTCCTGCACGACGACGCCGCCGAGATCCCGCCGGCCGCTCACGAGCGGGTCCTCGATCCGACGACCGGTCCCGACGGCGTCGAGACCGGCGACGCGGTCGCGACCGACGGGCTGGGGCTGGCCCTCGTTCGAGCGATCGCCGAAGCCCACGACTGGGAGCTGTCGATCGACAACGGCGAAAACGGCGGCACGCGACTCGAGGTTCGGGACGTGACGACCCTCGAGCGCGACTCCTGATCAGTCCGAGTCCTGAAGACGCCTGATCAGTTCGACTCTTGGAGGATCGAATCCCGCGCGATGTCCTGACAGAGCTGTCGGTAGCCGTCCTGCTCGAGCAGTTCCTCCATCGTGTCGTTGACCTGGACGCGAAGCACCGCGAGCCGGTCCCGAAGCTGCGCGTACTCCTGACTGGACTTGAGCTCGGCGTCGGTCTTCTGGGCGTCCAGCAGCGCCTTCTTCGAGGCCAGCGCGAAGAACTCCTGGAGCTGTGCGTCGTAACTCGAGCGCAGGGTGAGCTGGTCGACGATCCGCCGCAGCTCCGCCTTCGAGACGGGTTTGACCAGGTAATCGTCGAACCCCATCTCGATGATGTCGAAGTCCGGTTCGACGGCCGTGACCATCGCGACCCGGCAGTCGAGCTCGCGGTCGCGGATCGTCTCGAGGATCGTATCGCCGGACAGCCCCGGCATCCGCCGGTCGAGGAGGACGATGTCGACCGTCTCGTCGATGGCGTCGAGCGCGGTCTCGCCGTCGTAGGCCGTCTCGAGGTCGCAGGTGTCGCCGAGCCAGGCGGCGTAGAGGTTCGCGAGATCGGGCTCGTCTTCGACGATCAGGACGGACGGGGTATCAGTGGCCATTGACGGTGTCCTCCGGTGTAGCGATTCGTGGAAGCAATTGTACCGGGAGTATATCAAGATATCGGCAGACCGCAAGAGGAAGCGACTCCCCGACCGGACCTGACGGCGTCGAGATCGGTCGGCCGCGACGGACGCGACCTCGTCCGTCGGCTCACTCGAGTTCGCGCTCGATCGTCTCGCGTCGCTCGCGGATGGCGGCCGCGTCAGTTTCGATCGTTCGGTCGCCGACCGTCACCTCGAGTCGACCGTCGTCGGTCGCCGACCCGAGTTCGACGACGGGTGCGACACCGTCGAACGCCTCGCGGACCGCATCGGGCGAGTCGGTCTGGATCAGGGCGCGACCGGGCTGTTCGTGGAATAGCGCCGCGGCGGCGGCCGTCTCGTCGGCCGATTCGGGGACGGGAATCGAGACCTCGAGGCCCGCGTCGTCGGTGACCATCTCCGCCAGCGCGACCGCGAGGCCGCCGTGGCTGACGTCGTGGACCGCGCGGGTGGCGTCGTCGTCGGCCACGTCGGCGAGGGTTTCGACGACGCTAGCGGGGTCCTCGGGGAGTTCGGGGAAGGCGTCGCTGCCGTCGAACCGGGCGAGGTACTCGGAGCCGCCCAGTCGGGCGTCGCCCTCGAGGCCGAGATCGCCGACCAGCAGGAGGTCGCTGTCGTCCTCGGCGTCAACGGCCAGCGGCGGCGCGTCGTAGCCCGCTTTCGTTCCGACCATCGCGAGCGTCGGCGTCGGCGGAATCGGTCCCGCCACGGAGTCGTTGTACAGCGAGACGTTCCCGCCGACGACCGGCGCCGACAGGCGCTCGCACATCTCGGCGAGGCCGTCGACGATGCCCGTGAAGCCGCCGTAGACGTCGGGCTTCTCCGGGTTCCCGCCGTTCAGGCAGTCGACGGCCGCCAGCGGCGTCGCACCCTTGGCCGCGATGTTCGTCGCGTTCTCGAGGGCTACCGCGCGGGCGCCCTCGTAGGGTGCGGTGTCGGTCCAGTTCGGTGCGGCGCCGGAGGAAATCGCGAGCCCCTGCCCGGCTTCCCGCACTGCGACGATCGCCGCGTCGTCGCCCGGCCCGACGCTCGTGCGGACGCCGACCTCGTGGTCGTACTGGCGGTAGATCCACCGCTTCGAGGCGGTGTTCGGACTCGAGACGACGGCGTCGAAGGCCTCCTCGAGGTCGACCTCGGGGAGGTCGGTCTCGGGCTGTTCGGGCTCCTCGCTGGGGAGGTCGTTCATCGGCGCACCCTCGCCGAGGAAGTAGGCGTCGACGTCGACGACGGTCTCGCCCTCGAAGGTGCAGGTGTAGTTGCCCTCGGTGACCTCGCCGATGACCGAACAGCCGAGGTCGAACCGCTCGGCGATCTCCGCTACGCGATCGACGTTCTCGGGCTCGACCTCGTAGCACATCCGCTCCTGGGACTCGGCGAGCAGGATTTCGAGCGCGTTCATGTTCGGTTCGCGCTGGTGGACCCGCTCGAGTTCGATCTCCGCGCCGAGGCCGCCCTTGGCGACGAGCTCGCTCGAGGCACCGCCGAGACCGGCGGCGCCGAGGTCGCGGGCCGACTCGATCAGGCCTTCGTCGACGAGTTGCTCGTTGGCCTCGATGAGCAGTTTCTCGGTGTAGGGGTCGCCGACCTGCACGGCGGGTCGGTCCTCGGTCTCGGCGTCCTCCGCGAGGTCCTCGCTGGCGAAGGAGGCGCCGCCGAGGCCGTCGCGACCGGTGCCGTTCCCGACGAGGACGAGTTTGTTGCCCGGTTCCTGCGCTTCGGCGGTGACGAGTCGCTCCTCGTTCGTCAGGCCGACGCAGGCGACGTTCACGAGCGGGTTCCCCTCGTAGTCGGGGTGGAAGTCGACGCTGCCAGCAACTGTGGGAACGCCGATGCAGTTCCCGTAGTGGCTGATCCCCTCGACGACGCCCTCGAGGAGGTACCGGGAGTGATCGGCGTCGAACTCGCCGAAGTACAGCGAGTCGGCCAGCGCGATCGGGTAGGCGCCCATCGAGAGCGTGTCCCGGACGATCCCGCCGACGCCCGTCGCGGCGCCGTCGAACGGGTCGACGTAGGAGGGGTGGTTGTGGCTCTCGATTCCCATCGTGATGTACGTCTCGTCATCGAGCGCGACGACCGCCGCGTCGTCGCCCGGCCCGACGACGACCTGCTCGCCCTCGCTGTCGAACGCGGAGAGAAGGGGTCGCGAGGAGCGGTACGCGCAGTGTTCGCTCCAGAGGTTCTCGAACAGCGCCGCCTCGGCCGGGGTGGGCTCCCGGTCCAGTTCCTCGACGACGAGTTCGCGGTCCGAATCGGCAAGACTCATTCACGTCAGTGGTGGAAGTCGGGGAGTAAAGGGGTTTCCATATACACGTTCGTGTATCGACTTCGGCACCCGATCGAACCGCCGCGGCGGTTCGCGATTCGGTTTTGGGGCGAGAACCCGCCGCTCGGCCGCGGGCGTTCCCGGCGGCACCGTCGCGATGGTCGCCGCGTCCGTCCCGGTTCTCAGGAGTTCTTCATTCGGGTGATCGTGACGTCCCAGTCGGGATACGAACGGTCGGTGTAGCAGCAAAACGACCGCTCGAGGTCGACGTCGTGGTCGTGCGCGACCTCGAGTATCGGCCGCAGCGCGTCCGCCACTGTCTCCGCGTCGAGGCCCGTCTCACCCGCCGCTTCGGCGTCGACCTCTTCGAGTCTCGCCTGCTCGAGCCACGCTCGCTTCGGGAGGTCGTTCCAGAACCGGATCGTTCCGGTCCGGGGATCGAAATCGACGATTCCGTGGGCTTCCAGTTTGGGGAGGTGCTGGTGGCGGAGCGTCCGCTCGACGTCCGTCAGGTAGTCGTCCGTCGGTTCCGTTTCGGGCGGCGTCTGCCAGTCACCGACCGTCGATACGAGTTCGTCGAGCGCCACGACGTCGGTGGCGGATCCCTGCAGATAGTACACCACGTATCGCCGTCGTTCGTGGGACAGTACGTCCATCAGTTTCCCGAGTTCGAGTCCACCGTCCGACACGAGCGGCCGCGTACCGGCGTCTTCCCGCTCGGAATCGCGGCCCTCACCGTCCGGTCCGGTGGCCGGCGGTTCCGGGTCCTCCTCGGGCGATCTTCGGTCGTCGGTCATCGTACGTGGGGTACCGGGCCGGATAGTAAAGTCGCCGGGCCTAAAGAGAACGATACTCCGGCTCGCCGTCACGAACTCTCCGACCCTCGACCGGAACGCTCTCACGGGGGCCGTGGCGGCCGATTTGCGATTGAACGAACCGTAACGGCGATTATGATTTCCGTATTGCACTCGGCCGGCGATGGACGATCCCGGGACGGACGGCGCCGACCTATACGAATTGGCCGCCCGGCGGAATCGGGGTTCACGTGCCTGCCACCGGTCTGACCCGGCGACGAGCGTCAGAATCGTCGGTAACGGGATTTGATCGGCCGCGAGGTGACTCCCGGCACCCGATATACTTTGGTCTCCCGTCGTTCTCCGGTCCCGATCTGCGCTCCCGAAGCGGTCGGCCGAACCGTTTGAATTCGTCGCCCGCTCGATCGGTGCGGTCCGCGCGGCCCGACCGTCACGCGGCCGCGGCGCCTTCGATCAGCGTTTCGACCAGCTTCTGAACCCCCTCGCGAATGTGCTGGTGGAACGTCGCCGGTGCGACGTCGAGCGAATCGGCCACGTTCTCGCCGGAGCTGTCCCGCGGCCACTCGAAGTAGCCCGCGTAGTACGCCGTCTCGAGTACCGTCCGCTGGCGTTCCGTGAGCAACTCCTCGAGTGCGGTCCGGAACTCCCGACCGGTGTGGACCGATCGCTCGCGTTCCCGCTTGCCGACGAGTTCCGTCCGAGCGAACGTCGACCGGGCGGCCTCGACGACCTCCCTGACGTCGGCCGTCTGAGAGAACGCCGAGACGCAGGTCCCACGTCCCTCCGCGAACCGTGCGGACCGGACAGTGCCCCCGTATTCGGCGAGCGCGGTCGCCAGCGACGAGTCACCGACGATGAACTCGACGAGCGCCCCGTTCTCGTCCTCGTCTTCGGCGACGATGCGAGCGCGCTCGATGCCGGGCTCGTCGCCGGCGCGTTCGAGCACGCGGTCGGGCTTGCACCCAGTGACGGTGAAATACTGGAGATACGTCCCGTCGGACTGCGACGTGATGCCCTCCATTTCGAATTCGACCCCGAGCTCGTCCGACGCGCTCACGAAGAACACGTCCGGATCGCGGATCTCGAACTCGAGTTCGACGACCGCGTCGGTGAGCAGCGCCGCCTTCCGTTCGACGGCGTTGATCGCGAGTCCGATCGTCTTGCCGAGTTCGAACAGCACGGCCTGCTCCCTGACGCTGAACGCGTTCGCGCGCGACGAGTACGCGACGAGCACGTCGTAGACCGTCTCCTTGTAGATCAGCGGAATCACCGCTGCGGACGAGTGCTCGCTCTCGAAGGCACCGTTGGGACTGGCGTCGGTCACGGGAAGTTCCTCGGGGAGCGCCGCGACGTTCCGGATGAGCTGGATATCGCCCGATTCGACCGCCATCGAGATCGCGTCGACCGCGTCGATGTCGAACGACCGATCGATCGACGCCGTCTCGAGCCCGTCGTCCGTCTTCGGGGTGACCTCGCGGGTCCCGGTATCGACTTCGCCGGTCCACGCCGCGTGATACAGTTTCGAGTCGGTGAGCGTCTCGCAGACCTCTCGTTCGATCGCCGCTCGGTCGGCCGCCTGCACTACCCCCTGGTTGATGCGTCGGATGACCGTATTGATCTGGTTGAGCGTCTCCAGTTCGTCGCGCTGACGGCCGAGTTCCAGCTGCTGTTCTTTCACCTCGGTGATGTCGTCGATGACGCCGACGAACCGGTACACGTCGCCGTCGTCGTTCTGCAGCGGGAACGCGAAGCTGGTGACCCACCGGATGCTGCTGTCGGGCTGGACGATGCGGTACTTCTCCTGAAACCGGATCGCGGTGCCGTCGTTCCGGGGCGTTTGCGTCACTTCCTGCATCGCCGTTTCGACGCGGTGTCGGTCCTGCGGGTGGACGTCGTCGAGGTGGTTCATCAGGTTGTCGTACACGGAGTCCCGCGAGCGGCCGGTGATGTTCTCGTAGGCGGGATTGATGTACAGGATCTCGCTCAGGTCCGCGTCCGCCATCCAGATGGCGCTGTTGATGTTCTCGGCGATCTGACGGAGTCGCGCCTCGCTCTCTCGCAACCGCTTCTCGCGCTCCTTGCGGTCGGAGATGTCCGTCGCGATGACGACCGCTTTCTCGACGTCGCCGCCCTGGTTCTCGATGGGCGCGATGCTGAGCGCCGTCCAGACGCGCTCCCCGTCGGGACGCTCCAGTCTGAACTCGGAGTTGAGAACGTGTTCGCGGTCCTCGAACACCCGGCTCAGCAGGTCCTCGGGCTGTACCTGCTGGCCGCTCGCGCCGTAGAACCTGCGCTGAGTGACGTCGAGCGTCTGATTCGTGATCTCCCCGATCGTCAGCCCCAACAGCTCCTCGGCCCGGTCGTTGACGCGGGAGATGTCGCCGTCGGCCGTGATCACGCCGATACCGACGGGGCTCGTCTCGAGGATGTGCTCGATGACGTCGCGTTCCTCCCGGAGCGTCTCCTCGCGCTCCTTCCGATCCGTGATGTCCGTCGCGATGATCGCCGCCTTCTCGACGTCGCCGGCGGCGTCCGTCATCGGTGCGATGCTGATGGAGGCCCAGACCTGGTCGCCGTCGGGTCGCTCGAGGGCGAATTCGGTGTCGATAACCTCTTCGTGGTCGTCGAACACCCGGCTCAGCAGGTCTTCCGGCGAGATCCGATGGCCCTCCGAATCGTACAGCTTCCGCTGGGAGACGTCGAACGTCTGGTCGGAGAGTTCCTCCATGGTCAACCCCAGTAGCGCCTCGGCCCGGTCGTTGACGCGGGAGATATCGCCGTCGGGCGTGATCACGCCGATGCCGACGGGACTCGTCTCGAGGACGTGTTCGTTCAACCCCCGTTCTTGCCTGAGTTCCTCGGCGCGTTCCTTCCGATCGGAGACGTCGCGGACGATGCCGACCGTGCCGCAGTCCGTCCCTTCGGGCTCGATCGCGGTCACGCGAGCCTCGCAGGGGATCGCGTCACCGTCGGCGGTGTGCGCGGCGAACTCGACGGTGACCGTCCGCGGTTCCCCGTCAGTGAGCAGTCCCTCGACGGCGCTCCGACACTCCGGGAGGTCGTCCTCGTCGACGACTGCCGACGCGTGCTCGCCGAGCAGTTCGTCTCGAGAGTAGCCGAGCGCGTCGACGATCGTGTCGTTGACCATCTCGAAGCGCCCGTCGCGATCCAAGTGATAGACGCCGTACTCCGGGATCCCGGTGATGGCGTCGTAGCGGTCGATCGTTCGCTCCTCCGGCTCGCGCGCCGACGAATCGCGAATCACCGCGGTATAGTACCGTTCGCCGTCGAACTCGAACCCGCGAACGTCGATGCGGGCGCGGACCGTCTCGCCGTCCGCGCAACGCAGGCGCCCGTCCAGTCGGTCGCGGGTATCGTCAGCGGGCGCGATAGCCGACCCGTCCGCGTCGACGACGAAGTCCGCGAACGGTTCGTCCGCGAGCTCGTCCGGCGAGTAGCCGAGCACGTCCGCGACCGATTCGGTGGCGAACACGACGGTCCCCTCGCCGTCGACGACGATCGCATCGATCGGCGCGGCGTCGATCGCGGTCCGGACGAATCGTTCGCCGTCGCCCAGTTCGGTGCGGATACCGAGGCCGGCGCGCTCGTTGGCCCCTCCGCTATCGGTCGATGGAGTCTCGGTCATTACCGTGCGTCGTGACGCGACGAGGCCGTAAAGAGATATATTGCCGGTACCGTGAAAGTCGCCGACCCTTGAACGACGCCGCTCGACCGACGGAGACGTGACGGGATCTCGCTCCGATCGCGGACTGCGTCGATCGGCCGATCTACCGCAAGCGCGAGCGACGGCGTCGGGCCCGCTCGAGCCGTCGACCTCGACGCCCAGCGTCGCTCAGTTCTGGCAGCTCTCGAGCCACGAGCCGGCCCAGCACTCGATCTCGTCGAAGACGGGCTCGAGGGACTCGCCCTTGTCGGTCAGGCTGTAGTAGGTCGCGATCGGGGCGTCCTCCTCGAGGCGGCGTTCGACGAATCCCATCTCGCCCAAGTCGTCGAGTACGCGCGAGAGGGTGCGGGCGTTCGCGCCGGTCGAGCGCTTGAGTTCGTTAAAGCGCTGTTCGCCGGAGAGCAGTTCGTGGAGGACCGCCAGCCGCCACTGGGAGCCGATCTGCTCGAGCGATTCGATGACGGGGCAGGCGTTGGGGCCGTCGTTCTCGGGCGTCTCGACCGTCTCGTCGCTGGGTTCGGTCTGCGGGGATGACATTCGATTCGGCCTACGACGGGAACCGCTTTAGCAGTTCGGATTCGAACCAGCTAACACGAGGTCAGTAGCTTCGACGCGTACAGTAGGCCGTCTCGAGCGTCGTCGCCCTCTCACAGGTCGTCGACCCCGAAATCACTTCGATCGTCCCCGGCGATACCTGACGGGACGGGAGACGTGAACGAGACGACGGAGAGACGGCTGGCGGTGAGTCGCTACGCGCGGACCGAAGCCCGGTTCGGACCCGAACGGCCACGTAGCGGGCAGTGACGATAGCAGTTCGAAAAGCCCCCAGCGGTTCCGCTGGGTGACTCCAGCCAGAGGCGGTACTGAGGGTGAAGCGTCCCTGCGAAGCTAACGCTGGCACCGCGATCGGCTATCGGAGACGGTGACGGAACCGTGTCGAATAGACCGTGCGTCTCTCGCCCCACCGTTCCATTGGATTAGTTGGCGATAATCCGGGCGAGTAAGACGATCGGGATCACCGGAATGGCTAACCCGGTGACCAGAAGTACGATAGCGATCACGACTTTCTCCGCGCGGCTCGAGTCGTGCCATATCGACTGCCACATCTCATCGATTGCCTGTGCTGTTCGCTGGAGTAATCCGGCCATAGGCGGTGCTGAAGGTAGATAGATGGAAAACCCCACGGCCTGCCATCGATGCCACCTGAAGAGATTATCCCGCTCGACCACCGAGGGCCGGTATGCAGTGGTGCGACCAGCCAACGAGATCGTCCGGGAGCGAGAGTGTGAGGGTCTGGAACCGAAGCCCGAAGGGTAACCTGGCATGACCGACGACCCTCTCCCGGCCGAACACCGCTCGCCGCTCGCCGCGCTCGTCGACGAGGTACTCGCGGGGTTCGGCTACGAGGTGGCGGCCGCCACCGACGCCATCGACGACGCCGTCCCCGGGTACGGCGGTCTCTTTGACCCCGAGACCTCCCCAGACGAGTTACGTGCCGCGCTCGAAAGCGTACTGGACTCGGGACTCTCCCGGCCACCCGTCCCCGAGCCGACGAGCGACGCGTTCGTCCTCTACGTCGACGGCAGTTCACGCGGGAACCCCGGCCCCGCAGGGGCGGGCGCCGTCATCATGGACGCCACGGAGGACCAACTCGCACGTCTCGCTCGCCCCGTCGGCTCCCGGACGGGGAACAACACCGCCGAATACGTCGCACTCCAGCTCGGGCTCTCTGAACTGTTGGCTCGCTACGAGCCGCGCAGGCTGGACGTGCGCATCGATTCGATGACGGTCATCCGAGACGTCTGGGGCGGCGACGACCCGACGGAACCGGGCGTCGAGACGTACAGCGAGGGCGTCGCGGCGGCGCTCTCGAGCGTCCCGGACCACCGGTACACGCATCTGGCCGACAGCGACCCGAACCCCGCCGACGCGCTGGCGACGGTGGGCGCCGATATTGCGGCCTTCGGACCGGGATAGGAGCGGTACGTCGCGTCTCATTCGAAATTCCGTCACCGTCGAAATCCACAGCAGCGACTAGAATTCACTCGATCCCTTCTTGCTCGAGCACCTCCTCGAGTCGCTCGAGTGCGCGCAGACAGACGGGCGCGTAGCCGGTCGCGGTCGGGGGCAGTTCGAAGGCGATCCGACAGCGGTTCGCGCCGAGGTCGTCGACGCGGTGGCCGGCACCCGGCAGTCCGAGCACGCGCCAGCTCCAGCGCCGTTCCGCGGGGACGTACGCCGTGATGCGAAACGGGACCCACGCGCCGGGGATCCGAACGCGACCGCTCGTGTCCAACTGGATCCGCCGCTCGGTCGCCTCGACGCCGGTCACGAGGGGCGACCACTCCGGCCAGCGGGTGGTGTCCACGAGCAGGTCCCACGCGTCGGCCGCCGGGGCTTTGACCACGTGGGAGGCCTCGAGTCGCCGGCCGTCGGGCGTTCGCGTCCGCCGGAGACGAGTCATCGTAGGCGTCGCTACGGCGGCCTCGACAATGGGGTTTTCCCGGGACGTTCAGGGGCCACTAGACTTTACTGGGGTGGCTCCCTCCCTCGGGTAACGAATGGCGATACTCGAAGTCGACTCCCTCCGCAAAGAGTACGGCGGCTTCACGGCCGTCGAAGGCAGTTCTTTTGCAGTCGAACGCGGTGAGGTCTTCGGCGTCGTCGGTCCCAACGGCGCGGGAAAGACGACGACGCTGAAGATGCTCGCCGGGCTCATCGAACCGACCGCCGGCGCCGCCGTCGTCGCCGGCCACACTCCCGGCGAACCCGCGATGCAGCGTCGACTCGGCTTTCTCCCCGAGGAGTCCCCGCTCTACGAGGAGATGACCGCGAACGGCTACCTCGAGTTCTTCGCGGACCTCTACGACGTCCCCGCCGAGGCCGCCCGCGAGCGGATCGATCGCACGCTCGAGCGCCTCGATCTGGAACACCGGGATCGACGGCTGGGCAACATGTCGAAGGGGATGAAACGGAAGGTCGCAATCGCGCGGGCGCTGGTCAACGATCCCGACGTGCTCATCTTCGACGAACCCGCGTCGGGCCTCGATCCGCTCACGACGAACTACATCATCGAGTTCACGCGCGAACTGAGCGACGAGGAGAAGACGATCCTCTTCAGCGCGCACAACCTCTTTCACGTCGAGAGCGTCTGCGACCGGATCGTCATCATGAACGACGGGCGAATCGTCGCCCGCGGGACCGTCGACGAGATCCGCGACGCCCACGGTGGCACGGAGTACTACGTCTACGCGACCGTCGACGCCGACGGCGACCCCGTCGCGGGCGAACCGATCGACGACGACCGCCGCGACGGCGACGCGGCGACTGAGTACTGCCACGTCGTCGGCGATATGGCCGCCGTCGAGGCCGTCCGCGAGACCGTCGAAGGGGCAGGCGGACGCGTGACCGACATCCAGACGGAGACGCCCAGCTTAGAGGAGATCTTCCTCGAGGTCGCCAGCGAACCGGCCGGGAACGGCGACGGGAGCGCGAGCGACGGTCCAGCCGGACGAACCGGAACGGACGCCGCGGAGCGGACGGACGACGAGGCGGTGACCGAGGACGCGGCGGAGGCGGAGACGTGAGCGACGAGGCGGACCCCGATTCGGACCGTCGGTCGCGGCGTCGTCGACTCCGCGGTGCGCTGGCGCGGACGGCTCGGATCGCCCGCTGGGAGGTCTCTCGGAGCGCCGGCACCGTCGATCGGAAGACGGTGCTCGTGCTGGCGGCGCTGGCGCTCGTCGTCGGCGTCGTCGGCTTTTCGGCCGCCGGCGAGGGGCTCGGCCTCGAGGACGAGATCTACGTCGTCGCGGTCGACGAGGACAGCCGGTACCACGACGTCGCCGTCGAGAGCGAGGCGTTCAGACCGATGCCCCTCGACGAGCTCGTGATCGAGAACGGGGACGACGCCAACGCCGACGTGGTACTGACGCGAAACGGCGAACTCGCCCACTACGGCCCCCACGGGGAGGCCGCCCACGACGCGTTCATCGATGCGATCGACTCGTACAACGAGCAGCGGTTGCGCCAAGAGGCCAATCAGACGGCGGCCTATCCGGTCCACGTCGAACTCGACTACCAGAAGCGCGATTTCGACGGATCGGCGGAGCCGGACGAAAGCGACGGGGCGTCGAGCGACGGCTCGGACGACGGGACGGACGCCGGCTCCGGAACCGGGACCGAGACGACCGACGGGTCCGGCGGCGAGGACTCGAGCGACGGCGGCTCCGGCGACGATACCACCAGTGGAGGCGCTACCGGTGGGGACGCCGACGGTAGCGGTCAGAGCGACGGGACCGACGATAGCGGTGACGGTCGACTGCAGGTGCCGAACGTCGGCGCCAGCGGCGCAGTCGACGGGACGTCCGGACCGCCGGGATCGATCTCGCCGCCGTTTCCCTTCCAGTCGCTCCTGTTGGCGTTCCTCTTCGTCGTCCCGATGAACTTCGTCATTCAGGCCTACGGGAGCACGATCATGGACGAGCGGGTCAAGCGCCGCGGCGAACTGCTGCTCGTCTCGCCGGCCTCGAGACGCGAAATCGTTGCCGGGAAGACGCTGCCCTACCTGCTGGGGCTGATCGCCGTCGCGGTCGGGATCACCGTCGCGGTTCAGGGTGGCCTCCTCTCGATCGCCGCGGCGATTCCCATCGCGCTGCTGTTCCTCGCGGCGACGTTCGCCGGCGCGATGCTCGCCCGCTCGTACAAGGAACTGACGTTCGTGACGGTCACGATCAGCGTCTTCCTCACGACATACACGTTCATCCCGGCGGTGTTCGCCGACGTGAACCCGATCGCGCTGATCTCGCCGCTGACGCTGATCGTGACGAATCTGCAGGGCGAGTCGGTCTCCCTCGGGGAGTACGTCTTCTCGACCGCGCCGTTCTACTGCAGTGCCGCGGTCTGTTTCCTGCTCGGAATCGGCGTCTACCGCGAGGAGGACATGTTCGCCCAGAAGGCGCTCCCGGCGAAGGTGCTCGACGCGATCGCGAGCCGCCTCCATAGCTATCGGAGCGTCGCCGTCCTGACGATGCTGTTCATCCCCTTCGTTTTCGCCGGCCAGTTGCTCGCCGTCGCTGTGCTGTTCGCCGTCCCCGAGCAACTCGCCGTGCCGATCGTCATCGTCCTCGCGGCGGCCATCGAGGAGGTCGCCAAGAGCGTCCACGTCTACGCCGGCTTCGTCCGCTCGCGGTTCGACGCCTCGCTTCGCGTCGCCGCCGTCCTCGGCGTCTGCTCCGGCGCCGGCTTCTTCCTCGGCGAGAAGGTCACCCACGTCGTCCAGTTCGTCGGCCTCCCCGAGCTGACCGTCGGCGCCGCCGCGTTCGGTCCCGACCCCTCTGGGGGACCGCTCGTGCTCGTCGCGGTCTTCCTCGCGCCGCTGGTCTTGCACGTCGTGACGGCCGTGATATCGGCGATCGGCGCGAGTCGCGGGCCGAACGCGTACTCCGTCGGATTCCTGATCGCGACGCTCGTTCACGCGGGCTACAACCTGGGGGTGATCGCCCTTGTCGCGTGATCGCGATCGAAGCGACGGCCCCGCTCGCTCGAGCGACGAGTCGACGCCGATCCGACGCGGGCCGAATCCGCCGACGCCGACCGACGACGGCGACTCCCGCTTCGGTCTGCCGTTCGGTCCGCGCTGGGCCGTCGCCCGCCGCGAACTCGGCTCGCTGCGCTCCGAGAAGACCATCGTACTCGCGCTGGCGATCCAGCTGGTCATCGCGGCCTTCTCCTCGTTCCTGGTCGTCGGGCTCGTCTCGCTGTACGATCCGGGCTCCGTCGACGGCTACGGCAACCGGGTCGCCATCACCGGTGTGAACGAGGCGGATGTCGAGCGACTCAGCGGTCTCGCCAGCGAACAGGAGGGGCTCGAGCCGACGGTCGCCCAGTCCAGGGCCGACGCGTTCGCGGCCTTCGACGAGGGACAGGTCGCGGCCGTCCTCGAGGTGAGCAGAACCGCGGACGGGCGGCTGGTCGTCGACGCGACCGTCCCCGACGGGGGACTGGAGACAACGCTGCTGATCAGCCAGCTCCAGGAGCTGCTCGAGACCCTCGAGCACGAGGAGCGACTCGCCAACGCCGACGCGCTCGAGGCGCCGCCGCTCGACGTTCCCGACGAGGTCGGAGCGAGCCCGTACCTCGAGTTCACCTACACGATCCTCGTTCCGCTGTTGCTGTTCCTGCCGGTGTTCATCAGTGGCTCGATCGTCGTCGACTCGCTGATCGAGGAGCGCTCCCGCGGGACCCTCGAGTTGCTCCGAGTCAGTCCGCTCTCGCTCGTGGACGTGGCCGACGCGAAGCTCCTGACGATCGCCGCGCTGGCGCCGCTACAGGCGGTCGCCTGGCTCGCCCTGCTCGCGTTCAACGGGACCGTGATCGCCGCGCCGGCGGTGCTGATCGTCCTGGTCGCGGCGCTAGCGCTCACCGTCACCGCGGCGGCGGCCGGCGTCGCGCTCGTCGCCCCCGACAGGCGTCAGGCCCAACTCGCCTACTCCGGCGGGATCGTCGGCGCGCTGGTCCTGTCCACGTTGCTCCCCGAGCACCCGGCCAACACCGTCGCCAAGTTCGCCATCGGTAGCGCCACGGCGACGACGTGGCTGTCGCTCGCGACCTACTGTCTCGTCGCGGTCGGCGGCTACCTCGCGGTCAGGGCCGGTATCGAGCGGCTCAACAGCGACTCCCTGTAGCGTATTCGCCGTCGCTCACGGGATCGGCCGCGTATCTGATTTCGGAGCGCGGAACGAGATTCGAATTCGGATGTCGGCGGTGAACCGAGGTACGGCGGCGCGGTGGCGCGCGCCGGGCCGCGGTGAACAACCAGTGAACCGCGGCGTGAAACCGTGCGAGGGATGAGCGAGGGAGTGAACCGACCGAGCGAATCGGGTGGGGAGGATGTGGAAATCCCCGTTGCCACGGGTGCAGCGTGATCGAACCGTCTCGCAGCGTCGACAGCAGATCCCGTCCAGTCACACGGAACTCGGTCGAAGTCGTCCGCTGAAGTGTTCGAAGGGTCGTTCGGTGTTCTGCTATCGTGGCAACGGGGATGGCCGTGCCCTCCCCAACCGACTGCGGTCCTCGCTCCCACTGGTCGCTGCGGTCCTCGACCCTCGCGCGTCTCCGTGCCGCCGTACGTCGATTCCACGGTTCGGAGAACACCGTCTCGAGACCGTACTGCGCACAGTTCGAGCCGCTCGAGCCTACTCGTGATCACTGACACGGGAAAAACGATGAAAAACGGCTGAAACGGCGATAATGGCGGCCGGTTCAGTCGTTGCGACTGAACACGCTCTTGATTCGCGAGACGATCCCACTGTCGTCGTTGCGGTTCGCGTCTCGGTCGGTATGTTCGTCCGCCATAGGCGGGCGGCAGTACGATACGATCGAACTAAAAAATAACGGGGATCCGACCTGTCGCGTTCGCTGTCGGTCGTCTCGAGGTGGCAGTTGCCCCAGCACGTACTGTTTTTTCGACGGCGGCCGTCCACCCGGTATGGAGTACACCACGCTCGGTTCGACCGGCATGGAAGTCAGTCGCCTCTGTCTGGGTTGTATGAGCTTCGGCTCGAGCGACTGGCGCGAGTGGGTCCTCGAAGACGAGGAGAGTAAAGCGATCATCGAGCGGGCGATCGATCTCGGGATCAACTTCTTCGATACCGCGAACATGTACTCGCGGGGCGAGTCCGAGCGGATTCTGGGCGAGGCCCTCGAGGGCCACCGCGAGGAGTCGGTCGTCGCGACGAAGGGCTACTTCCAGATGCGCGAGGACGATCCGAACTCGGGCGGACTCTCCCGGAAGGCGATCGAGCAGGAACTCGCGGCCAGTCGCGAGCGTCTCGGGATGGACAGTATCGACCTCTACCAGATCCACCGCTGGGACGACGACACGCCGATCGAGACGACCATGCGGGCGCTCGACGACGCCGTTCGCCGGGGTCACGTCCGCTATCTCGGCGCCTCCTCGATGTGGGCACACCAGTTCGCCGAGTCGCTGCACACGAGCGACCGGCTGGGGCTCGAGCGGTTCGTCACGATGCAGAACCACTACAACCTCGTCTACCGCGAGGAGGAGCGAGAGATGTTGCCCCTCTGCGAGAAGGAGGACATCGGCGTCGTCCCGTGGTCGCCGCTGGCGCGGGGCTACCTCACGCGCCCGCACGAGGAGATCGACGCGACGACCCGCGGCGAGACGGAAGAGCACCTGTACGACCACCCCTACCGCGAGGGCGGCGGCCGGGAGATCAACGAGCGCGTCGCCGAGATCGCCGCCGACAAGGGCGCGACGATGGCCCAGATCGCGCTGGCGTGGCTGCTCCACAAGGACTGGGTCGATGCCCCGATCGTCGGGACGACCAGCGTCGAACACCTAGAGCAGGCCGTCGAGGCGCTCGAGATATCGCTGTCGGCGTCGGACATGGCCTACCTCGAGGAGCCCTACGAGCCGGTGTCGGTGTCGGGCCACAGCTGAGGCTGCGGCTGAGAGGGCGACGCCGGCTCGGGCTTACGGAATCTCCGTGAGGACCTCGCGTAGCTCGTCCTCGGTCCGCCACTCGTAGAGCCGCCCCTCGGACTCGAGCAAGTCGAAGACGCCGTCCTCCATCCAGCCGTAGGGATGGCGCTCCTCGGGGTACTCGCGCTTGAGCACGTGAGTTTTCTCGAAGTACTCCTCGGTGCCCGCGAGCAGCCCCTGTTCGACGAGGAAGCCGCTGGGTTCCCTCTCGGCGACGCCGACCACGTGGCTCACGAGGTCCGCGATCAGGCAGAACTTCTGGATGCCGTTGTCCCAGCCACCGTTCACGTCGTTCATCCGGAAGGCGTAGGCGTCCCGACGGCGGTTGAGCCGGTCGACGACGAGGTCGAGACGGCCCATCGGCTCGGGGTCGTAGTTCCCGAGGACGAAGTACGAGCGGTCGGTCTCGTAGATTGGCGTCAGCTCGCTCAGGGCCCGGAGGATCTCCTCGTTGTCCGCGATCGAGAGCTCCTCGGCCTCGAGTCGCTCCGTCGCGCTCGTGAGCACTGCCTCGGGAACTGGCGGCGACTCGTCGGTCATATCGCTCGATTTAGCGGAGACGACAATAGGGTTTTCTCCACCGTTTCCGTTTCCGAAACACGACCCCGTTTCGGAATCCACACGGCCAGTAGTTCACTCGGAGGTAATTTAGTCCAGGGTAAACTACTTGGTCGCGGGATCCGTACGCACTCGCATGAGCACCGACGTGGGTACGGCCAGCGGGACGGAGACGCGGGAACTCCTCCACTTCGTCACCCAGGAGACCCGGTTCGCGCTCGTCGCCAACATCCTGCAACACCCCGAGGGGCTGCCCTCGATGTACGAACTCGAGGAGCTAAACCCGAGCGTCAGCGAGGCCACCGTCTACAAACACGTCCAGAAGCTGATCGACGTCGGCATCGTCGAGGAGGTCGCGCTGCCCGACGACGAGCGCCGCCAGGGCTACCCCTGGAAGTTCTACGGCCTAACCGACGAGGGCCGGGCGTTCCTCGAGCGACACAACCTGCTGCAGGCCGAGGCAACGCTTAAACGTATCTACGGGACGATTTCCGATAAATCCGAAAAGATGGAGAAGTACGAGAACGCGCCCCGGCCCGAGCGCGACTGAGCCCGAGACGATTACCGACGCGTCTTCGACCGTTCGAGAGCCGGCCGCTCAGCTCATGAACAGCCGCCGGCCCGCGCGCTCGTGGCGCATCCCCATGATTTCGGCCAGCGGTGCGAACGAAACCATCGCTTCCGGCGCGTCGTCGACGTGGCGCTCGCAGACCGCGGTGATCACCGACTCGAGGTCCGCGAGCACCGACTGGATCTCCGTGTGGCCGAACCGGCCGAGCCGCTGGGCCGCGCCCAGCAACCCCGTCACGAACGAGTGGGCGTGGGCCAGGCAGGCCTCGCGCCGCGAGAGGCCCCGCGCCTGCGCGACGACGCCGAAGGCGATCGGGTAGTGGCCCGGCGTCTCGCCGGCCGCGACGGCGTCGGCGAAGGCCGTCTCGAGGCCGGGTCCGTCGACATCTGTCCCGTCGGAACCCTCGGCGTCGACATCGTCGCCGTCGGTCTCGGCCAGCAGCTCGCAGAGCTTCGCCCCGGCTTTCGTCGAACTCTCGCGGAACTCGCGGGGCATCGTCACCGCGTGGAGGCGCCCGTCGACCGCCAGCAGCGCCTCGAGATCTCCCGCCGCGCTCGCCGCGTGGGCGTTGGCCAGCGCCACGGTCTCGCAGGGGCCGACCACGCGCCGGAGGTAGGCCGCGATCAGCTCTCGGAGGTCGTCGCCGTCCGCGATCCGATCCTCGTTGATGTACTGCTCGAGGCCGTAGGAGGCCGTGTATCCGCCGACCGGCAGGAACGAGTCCGAGAGCCGAAGAGCCGAGAGGAACGCGCTCGCGTCTGCACTCGAGTCCGGTGTTCGGTCCGAGTCCGCGTTCGGATTCGCATCCGCGTCCCGGTCAGTGGTCATGGTCGTGTTCGCGGGAGTGGTCGTGGCCGTGACTGTGCTCGGCGCGCTCGTGGCCGCGTCCGTCGTGTGCGTGGGAGTGTTCGCGATCGCCGCCGTGCTCGTGAGCGTGATCGTGCCCGTGTTCGTGCTCACCGCCGTGACTGTGCTCGTGGTCGACGTCGTGAGCGCCGGCATCGTCGATATCCGTCACGAACAGGTCCGCCTCGACGGTCGTCTCCCGGATCTCCGAGCCCGGGACGACGTCGGCGACGACGCGCTCGACGATGTGGCGGTCGGCCTCGAGCGGGACGTAGACCACCCCGTCTTCGACCGCCAGATCCCAGTGCTGGTTGCCGATGCGGTGGCCGAGTTCGACCGCGGCCTCGAGCGCCTCGTCGGTCGCGTCGGGCAGCGAGACGGCCAGCGCGTCCCGCGGTTCGAAGGCGACGACGATCATGCGGTCGTCCTCGACCAGTAGTACGTCACCGGCCGAGACCGCGGCCGTGTCCACGACAACGCCGACGTCCGTTCCGGCATCGGTCGTCGCTCGAAATCGCGAACGCCGGCGGTTGTCCGCGTCGATGACGACGCGCTCGAGGGTCCCGCGCTCGTCGTGTTCCGCCCGTAACGCGGCCAGTTCGTCGTCGGCGTGGACGTTGCCGACGACGCCGTCGATGCGCTCCATCAGTATCGCCGGTCGGCGGGCGCGCCGACCCCCAGTAGCCGCCGTCTGGTCTCGTCCCACGCGGCCCGCAGCGTCTCGGTCACGTCGGCCTCGCGGTCGCCGAGGATACGGACGATCGCGCCGACCTCGTGGGGAAGCGTGGAGACGCCCGCTTCGACGTCGTCGCGGTCCGAGAGACGCTCGTGGATACCCTCGATCAGGGACTCGAGGAGATCCGACTCCTCGCTCGAGGCGGGCGCGAAGACATACAACGAGCCGACGACGCCGTACTCGCCGACGCTGGCCGGATCACGGGGCTCGCGCTCACTCGGCCGGAGGTCGACGGCGTCGGCACAGACCAGTCGGCCGTCGTGCTCGGCCTCGACGCGCGCGTGGTAGTGGTCGAACCCGAACGGCTCGTGGTCGGTCAACCCGTCCGGGACGAGCACGTCCGCGACGACGACGCAGGCGTCGTCGGCGAGGTCGACGTCGATCGTCTGGAGACACCGCGCGTCCTCGTTGACGATCGTCGGGCCGGGGAGGTACTCGAGGTAACTCCCCGACTGCGCCCGGAACGAGGCGTCGAGGTGGGCGTAGTTGGCGTCCATGCTGTGGACCTTCGTCGCGCTCTGTGTCGTCACGTGCGCGCGAGCCCCCTCGCGGGTCTCGACCCGCAACCGGTGTCGGTCGCCCTGCGCCACGCCGCCGGTGGGCTCCTGCGCGACGAGGGTCGTCAGTCCCGGCGCCGGATCGGTCTCGAGGGTGCCCGTCAGGTGGTAGGGGACCTTCACGCGGTCGCGGATCAGCCGGGTCGGGCCGTCGCCCCGCCGAGCGAACGTCGCCTCGAGCAGCCCGTTCTTCCCCGGACCGCCGGCGGGCGCCTGCGCGAGGGATTCGCCGGTGTAGCCCTCGAAGGCCGGCGGCAGGGGCGTCCCCTCGTCCGGCGTCGGAGAGCGCCCCGCGCTCACGCGAACAGCACCTCCTGCTCGACGTGCTCGAGCACGGCGTCGATCCCCTCGGCGTCCTTGCAGTCGGTGAAGACGAAGGGGTCGTCGCCGCGCACTTCGCTGGCGTCGGCCTCGATCACGTCCAGATCAGCGTCGACGTGGGGCGCGAGGTCGGTTTTGTTGACGACCAGCAGATCGGCCTGCGTGACGCCGGGCCCGCGCTTGCGCGGGATGTCCTCGCCTTCCGCGACCGAGATGACGAACAGGAAGTAGTCCGCGAGTTCGGGGTTGAACGTCGCGGCGAGGTTGTCGCCGCCGCTCTCGATCAGGACGATGTCCAGTTCGGGGTGGCGCTCGGTGAACTCGTCGACGGCCGCGAGGTTCATCGAGGGGTCCTCGCGGATGCCGGTGTGCGGACAGGCGCCGGTTTCGACCCCTTCGACGAGGTCCGCGGGCAGCAGGTCGGCGAACGTCTCCCGGAAGACGTCGGCGTCCTCCTGGGTCATGATGTCGTTGGCGATGACGCCGACCTCGTAGTCGCGCTCGACGAGTTCCGGCACGAGTCGCTTGACCAGCGCCGTCTTCCCGGAGCCGACGGGACCGCCGAGGCCGACCTTCGCGACGTCTCGGTACCCCATTATTCGACCTCCCCCTCGAGGTCCTCGCCGGGGCCCGGATCGACCGTCTTGAGTTGCTCGGGGCCGTCGGCCCGGATCGGGTCGTGGATCGTCACGAGCTTGGTGCCGTCGGGAAAGACGGGTTCGATCTGGATCATGTCGACCATCTCGGGGATGCCGTCCATCACGTCCTCGCGGGTGAGCAGCTGGGTCGCCTCCGAGCGGATCCGCGAGACGGACTTGCCCTCGCGAGCGGCCTCGCAGGCCCAGTCGGAGATGTAGGCGACCGTCTCGGGGTGGTTGAGCTTCACGCCGCGGTCCTTGCGTCGCCGGGCGAGTTCTGCGGCCATGAACACCGTGAGCCGCTCCATCTCCTTCGGCGAGAGGTTCATTCCCATCGAATCACCTCCCGGGACGGGTGTCTCGAGGCTGGTCGCGTCGGCGATACCGTCGTCGCGGGTGTCGTGGCTGTCGTGTCGTAGACCATAGGTTAGAGTAGGTAGCGCTGTGCGAGCGGAATCTCGTCGGCCGGATCGCAGGTGACGTGTTCGCCGTCCACTTCGACCTCGAACGTCTGGGCGTCGATCTCGATATCGTCCGGACAGTGGTCGTTGTGGACCATGTCGGACTTACAGACCTCGCGCGTGCCTGTGACGGGTCGAACGGGCGTTTTCAGGTCGTAGGCGTCGCCGACCTCGTTCTCGTAGGCGGCCTCGCTGACGAACGTCACCGAGAGGCCGTGTTTCGCCCGGCCCTGCGCGCCGGCGCGCTCACGGCCGATCACCGGTTCACAGGTCATCAGCGAGCCGTTGGCCTCGCCCATCTGGGACCAGACCGGGAAGCCGCCCTTGATCACGGCCTTCGGCTTGACGCCGAAGAAGGCCGGATCCCACAGGGCGATGTCGGCGAGTTTGCCGGGCTCGAGCGAGCCGACGTAGTCGTCGATCCCCGCCGTAATGGCGGGGTTGATCGTGTACTTGGCGACGTAGCGTTCGATGCGGGCGTTGTCGGCGTCGGTCCCCTCGTCGGCGGAGAGCGGGCCGCGCTGGGCCTTCATCTTGTGGGCGGTCTGCCACGTCCGACTGATTAGTTCGGCCATCCGGCCCATCGCCTGGGAGTCGGTGGTCATCATCGAGATGGCCCCCGTGTCGTGGAGCACGTCCTCGGCGCCGATCGTCTCCGCGCGGATGCGCGACTCGGCGAAGGCGACGTCCTCGGGGATGTCCGGATCGAGGTGGTGACAGACCATCACCATGTCGAGGTGCTCGTCAAACGTGTTCTCGGTGTAGGGCATCGACGGGTTCGTCGACGACGGCAGCATGTGCTCGTGGCCGATCAACTCGAGGACGTCCGGCGCGTGGCCGCCGCCGGCGCCCTCGATGTGGAAGGTGTGGATCGCGCGCCCGTCGATGGCGTCGAAGGTGTGCTCGACGAAGCCCGACTCGTTCAGCGTGTCCGTGTGGATGCAGACCTGAACGTCCTCCTCGTCGGCGACCTCGAGGCAGGTGTCGATCGCGGCGGGCGTCGACCCCCAGTCCTCGTGGAGCTTCATGCCGCAGGCGCCGGCCTCGATCTGCTCGACGAGCGCCTCGGGCCGGCTGCTGTTGCCCTTCGCGTAGAAGCCGACGTTGACGGGCCACTCTTCGGCGGCCTGCAGGAACCGCTGGATGTTCCGCGGCCCGGGCGTACAGGTCGTTGCACCGCCGCCGAAGCCGCCGCCGAGCATCGTCGTGACGCCCGATCCGAGCGCGTGATCGACCAGTTGCGGGCTGTTGAAGTGAACGTGGATGTCCAGCGCGCCGGGCGTCGCGATCAACCCGTCAGCGGGGATGGTATCGGTGCTCGGACCGATTACCATGTCGACGCCGTCCATGGTGTCTGGATTGCCGGCCTTCCCGACGCCGACGATCTTCCCGTCGCGGACGCCGATATCGCCCTTGCAAATCCCCAGCACGGGATCGATTATCACGACGTTCGTAAAGGCCCAGTCGAGGGTCCCTTCGGCCTGGGTCGTTCCCGACTGCATCCCCATCCCGTCGCGCATCGTCTTCCCGCCGCCGAAGACGGCCTCCTCGCCGGGAACGCCGTAGTCGGTCTCGATCTCCGCGAAGAGGTTCGTATCGCCGAGTCGGAGGCGATCGCCCTCGGTCGCGCCGAACAGTTCCGTGTACTCCTCGCGGGAAAGGTTGCGGCTCATTCGTCGCCCTCCGTCGCATCGTCGGTCACCGGAGCTTCCTCTGTCGTCGACTCCGTGATGTAGCCCCGTTCTCGAGCACGCTTTATCGCCCGCGCTTCGATCGCCTCGTCGTCGAGGTCGCCGCCGACCAGTCCGCCCATGCCGTGTACGATCCGGTCGCCGCCGATGGCGACGAGGTCGACCTCGCGCTCGCAGCCGGGTTCAAAGCGGATCGCAGTTCCCGCCGGAATGTCGAGTCGCATGCCGTAGGCGGTTTCACGATCGAACGTCAGACCGGGGTTCACCTCGAAGAAATGAAAATGCGAGCCGACCTGTACGGGCCGATCGCCGGTGTTCTCGACGGTCACCGTTCCCGTCTCGCGGCCCTCGTTGATCCGAACCGGTTCCTCGGCCGGGCGCAACTCGCCCGGAACGAACCCGCTCATCGGTCGATCACGCCGGCCGGCCGGCCGCCAGGTTGACGAAAACGATAGTTCATCACGGCGCAAAATAGGAGGACGAACGACGTAAATAGCTTCGGGAACAACAATACTTGCCCATCCGATTACGATATTCTACCACGATAGTCTAAATACCCCGTTCCTCAAATATCCACTCATAAAGGATATATTAGGATTGGGCGTTCGTTCGTCACCTCGCTCGCCGACGCGGCCCGACTCCCGCCGTCAGCGCCGGCTATCGCGCGCGATTCGTCTCGCCGCCTGCGGTATCGGAGTGTGGTCGCTATCGGAGCAGATCACCGCCTGCGAGTCCCGAGCGGCCGATCGAACCAACTCGTGCGGTGACGTTCGCCCGGATTCGGCGAATTTGACAACCCAGCAGAATAATACGGTGATTGGAGCGCCGGTACAACACCATCGTCCTAAAACGGTCACATCGACCGCGGACGGACGATGTGGTACTGTGGACGAATCTGATGACCATTCATCGAATATTATCGCCATCGACTTCAGTTCGTCAATCGAATCTCGAGTCAGATCCGTTCGTTCGATCTCCCCTCGAACGTGAACGTTCGATAAATCTGCTCGTAGAAGCCGAGGATCGGGAGAGTACCGACGGTTAGGCGGAATACTACTAGTCAATGAAAAGTAACGGTCCTCGGAGATTTTCGTCGAATCACGGACGCTACCGGCTGCCTTCGACCGATCGAGTATAATTTGACGATCGTCGAGACGGAGACTACCGGTTCGTGACGGCGAAATCTGGCCTATTCGCCGAACGTTTGCAGCTATATTCGGACCGAACCGGATATTCGTCTGGAATACTAGGGACTACTGTCCCATTGCGGACGTTTACCCAGTTCCCAATACCACTATAGCGATTGTACTCTCTTGAGACAATCCTTTTATACCTGCTCTATTTTCAAGTATTCAGTGATATGATCGGACAATCGTTGTCCACAATCCGGAATCAGTTCGGGAAGAGCGGAGGAACGAAGTCGACGGTCGACGGAGGGAGGCCGAGATGAGCGCGTCGACCGATTCGACGGGTGTGACCGGCACCGGTGATCGCGCGTGACCGGCCGTCGGTGCTCCCGACGCGACGTTCTCGCCGGGGGCTCTGCGAGCGTCCTCGCCGGACTCGCCGGCTGCGTCGCAGAAGGCGGCCTCGTCGGGCTCAGCGACGGCTCGAGCGGCCCGACGGTCGCCATTCTCGAGGACCGCTCCGGAACGTTCGCGCTGACGGGGACGGCCAAGTACCGGACGACGAAGCTGGCCATCGAGGAGATCAACCGCGACGGCGGGATCTTGGGCGAGGAGATCGAGGTCTTCGCCCCGGACCCGCAGTCGGACAACATGCGCTACCAGGACCTCACCCGGTACGCGATCTATCGGGAGGACGTCGACGTCATGTGGGCCGGCTACTCGAGTGCGACCCGGGAGGCGATCCGGCCGATCGTCAACGAACACGAGCAGCTGTACTTCTATACGACCCAGTACGAGGGCGGCGTCTGCGATGAGACGGTGTTCCCGCTGGGCGCGACGGCCCGCCAGCAACTCGGCGCGGTCGTCCCCTACATGATCGAGGAGTACGGTGACGAGATCTACACGATCGCCGCGGACTACAACTTCGGACAGCTGTCGGGCGACTGGGTGAAGATCATCGCCGAGGAACACGGCGCCGAGGTCGTCGGCGAGGAGTACATCCCGCTGGGCGAGTCGCAGTTCGGCTCGACGATCAACGACATCCAGTCGGCCGATCCCGACTTCGTGATGTCGATGCTCGTCGGCCAGGACCACTCCTCGTTCTACGAGCAGCGACTGGCCAGCGGGCTCACTGACATCCCGGTCGGGACGTCGACGAACATGGCACAGGAGCGCGAACACCTGCGGATCGATCCGCCCGCCCTGGAGGACGTCTACGCCGGCGTCAGCTACATGGAGGAGCTGCCGACCGAACGCAACGAGGCGTTCGTCGAGCGCTACTACGACCGCTGGGACGACGCCGAGTACATCAACCAGGAGGCCCAGAACAACTACTTCTCGGTCTACCTGTACAAGGAGGCGGTCGAACGCGCGGGCACGTTCGATCAGGAGGCGGTGATCGAGGAACTGGAGGGCGGAATCGAAGTCGAAGCGCCGGAGGGCGACGTCACGCTCGATCCGGCGACCCATCACGTCGAACACAACATGCGAGTCGCACACGCGGACGAGACCCACGAGATTACCTTCGACGACGAGCGGACGATCGAACCGTCGTTCCTGCACGACGTCGGCTGTGATCTCACGAGCGAAGCCGAACAGACCCAGTACGAACCGGCGGACTATTACGAGGTGATCTGACCGTGGCGACACCGGAACTCCTGAACCTCGGCTTCGAGTTCGTCGAGATCTTCGCCTTCATCGTCCTCGCGACGGTGGGACTGGCGGTGATCTTCGGCATGATGGGGATCATCAACCTCGCCCACGGCGAGTTCATCCTCGTCGGCGCCTACGCGACCTCCTTCGCCGTCGCCGCCGGCCTGCCGCTGGCGGTCGCGATGGCCGTCGGCGTCGTCGCGACGGCCGCCTTCGGGCTCGTCCTCGAGCGGCTGATCATCCGCCGGCTCTACGGCCGGCTGCTCGATTCGATGGTCGTCACGTGGGGGATCAGCCTCGTGATGATCCAGCTAACCCGGATCGCCTTCGGCAACACCGCGCCCGGCGTGGGGATCCCGTTCGGCCAGCTCCCGGTCGTCGACGGGCCGGTCTACTACCTCGTGCTCGCGGTCGTCGCGGTCGGCGTGCTCGGCGGGCTGTACGCGCTGTTCACGTGGACCGACTTCGGCGTCCGCGCACGCGCGACGATGCAAGACGAGGAGACCGCCCGCAGCATGGGCGTCGACACCGACCAGATGTACATGTCGACGTTCGCCATCGGCTCCGGGCTCGCCGGACTGGCTGGCGCGCTGTACGCGCCCGTGATGACCGTCACGCCCGAGTACGGGACCAGCTTCCTCGTCGAGTCGTTCGTCGCCGTCGTCGTCGGCGGCTCCTCGGTCCTCCTCGGGACGATCCTCGCAAGCGGGTTCCTCGGCACGGTCAACGCCGCGTTCACGAACATCGCCGGGACCTTCATGGGACAGGTCGCGATGCTGGTCGCCGCCATCGTCGCCATCCGTCTGATGCCCGACGGGATCACCGGGCTGCTGTCCGATCTCCGCGAGAAGTGGGGTGAGAGCGAATGAGCATCGGCTCGAGCGACGGACTGCTGGCCGGGCTCCGCCGGCCGTTCGAGGGGCCGAACACGATGGGGAACACGCCGGGCTTCTGGCTCGGATTCGTCGCCGCCGTAGCCGTCCTCGCGGCGCTGCCGGCCCTCTTCGGCTACTACGCCGCCGAGATCGGCGCCGTGTTCCTCGCGTACGCCCTGCTGGGCGTCAGCCTCGCCTTTATCTGGGGCTACTGCGGAATCTTGAGCTTCGGCCAGGTGGCGTTCTTCGGCATCGGCGGCTACGCGTTCGGCGTCGTCGCGATCAACGTGCCGACGCTGACCGGGGCGACGCTGGGGCTGCTGGCCGCGGTCGCCGTCTCGACGCTCGTGGCCGCCGCGCTGGGCTACTTCATGTTCTACGGCGGCGTCCGGGACGTCTACGTGACGATCTTAACGCTCGTCGTCGCGCTGGTCCTCTATACGTTTATGGGCCAGACCGCCGGCGGCGAGTGGGCGATCGGCGACGCCCGTCTCGGCGGGTTCAACGGGATGAGCGGCGTCCCCGACCTCGGGATCGGAATCGGTTCGATCGGCCTCGAGATCGGCATCGTCGGCCACTACTACGTGACGCTGGGCGCGCTCGCGGCGACCTACCTCGGCCTGCGCGCGCTGGTCAACAGTCGGTTCGGGTACGCGATGGTCGCGACCCGCGAGGACGAGAGCCGGACCGAGATGTTCGGCTACAACACGACGTTCATCAAGTTCGCCGTGTTCACGATCGGCGGTGCGATCGCCGGCCTCAGCGGCGTCCTGTTCACCACGCAGAACAACTACATCGATCCGAGCGTGTTCGGCATCACCGCCGCCGCCCTGCCGGTCGTCTGGGCCAGCGTCGGCGGCCGGACCTCGCTTCTGGGCACCGTCGGCGCCGCGCTCGCGATCCAGTTCGTCGACTATCAGCTCGCGCTCTCGGGCAGCGAGTGGGCGCTGGTGATCATCGGCTCGCTGCTGGTGTTCGTCGTCCTCGTGATGCCCGAGGGGGTCGCGCCGCGGCTCCGCGATCTCGTCGTCGACTACCGCTCGTCCGAGCCGACGCCGGCAGACGCGCCGGCCGGCACTGAGGAGGTGAGCGACTGATGGGGGCCAGTGATCCGACCGTCATGACGACGCAGGCCGTCGACGAGACCGGCGAGGGCTCCTCGCGGATCCTCCAGACGCGGGATCTGCGCAAGGAGTTCGGCGGCCTCACCGCGACCGACGATGTCGACTTCAGTCTGGAGGAAGGGGAACTGCGCTGTCTCATCGGTCCCAACGGCGCGGGGAAGAGCACCTTCCTCAACCTGCTGACGGGCCAACTCGAGCCCACGGCGGGGGCGATCTATTACGACGGTCACGACATCACCGACCTGCCCTCGTACGAGCGGGTCGACCGCGGCATCAGCATGAAGTTTCAAGTGCCGAGCATCTACGAGGGGCTGACCGTAGCACAGAACCTGCGGATCCCGCTCCAGCAGGTCGCCGACGGCGACGCGTTCGAGGCGCGAACGAGCGAGATCCTCGAACGCTTCGACCTGCTCGCCGAGCACGGCACCGTCGCCTCGAACCTCTCGCACGGCCAACAGCAGCGACTGGAGATCGGGATGGCGATGGCGCTGGAGCCGAACCTCATGTTGCTGGACGAACCGGTCGCCGGCCTCTCGGTCGAGGAGACCGCCGAGATCGCCGACCTGCTGCGGGAGATTTCGGACGACGACGGCGTCGCGCTGATCGTCATCGAACACGACATCGACTTCGTCGAATCGATCGCGGATCGCGTCACCGTCCTCGATCAGGGCTCGATCTTCCGAGAAGGAACCATCGAGGCGGTCGAGAACGATCCCGAAGTCAAGCGGATTTATTTGGGGGAAGATCACTGATGCTCGAACTCACGAACCTGCGCGCGTCGTACGGCAAGACACCGATCCTCCGCGACGTCGACATCACCGTCGACGAGGGGGAGATCGTCGGCATCATGGGGAAAAACGGCGTCGGGAAGACGACGCTGATCAAGGCCGTCATGGGCCTGCTCGAGGCCGACGAGGGAACCATCGTCTTCGACGGCGAGGACGTCACCGACGAGCCGGCCGACGTCCGCGCCCGCCGCGGGATGGGCTACATTCCGCAGGGTCGGGACGTCTTCCCCGAGTTGACCGTCGAGGAGAACCTGCGGATGGGCGAGACGATCAACGAGGGCAACGACTGCCTGCAGTACGAGGCCGTCTACGACTACTTCCCGATCCTCGAGGAGCGCCGCGAGCAGGAGGCGGGGACGATGAGCGGCGGTCAACAGCAGATGCTCGCGATCGGGCGCGCACTGATCGGCAACCCCGACCTGCTCCTCCTCGACGAGCCCTCCGAGGGCGTCCAGCCTTCGATCGTTCAGGACATCACGCGGGACCTGCGGGGCGTCAACGAGGAGCTCGGGACGACGATCTGCTTCGTCGAACAGAACCTCCACGTCGTGCAAAACCTCGCGGAACGCTGCTACGCCATCGACAAGGGAGAGATCGTCGACGAACTCGGACCCGACCGCCTCGAGTCCCGCGACGCGGTGACGGAGTATCTCGCGGTATGACCCGCGAACTCGAGCGTCGACGAGAGGAACCGCCAACTCGAGGACTGACCGACTAGGAGAACCGCGAGGCGATGTCGGCCTCGGTGATGATCCCGACCGTCTCGCCGGCCTCGGTGATCATCACGGCCTTGTAGTGTTCGAGCAAGTTGCTGATTTCGTCTAGCGTCGCGTCCTTCGACACCGTCGGGAAGCTCTCACTCATGTGTTCTTCGACGGGTTCGTCGCGGGCCTCCGAATCGAGGTGGACGAGGTCGCCCTGGCTGATCGAGCCGACCGGAATGCCGTCCTGAATGACGGCGAGCTGGGAGTAGGCTTCCTCCTCCATCTTCCGGGCGGCTTCTTTGACGGCGTCGTCGGGGGCGACGTTGACGACGGCCTCGTTCATCAGGTCCTCGGCGCGGACGACGTCGCTCTCGGCCTTCTCTAAGGCGTTGACGATGCGGCGCAGCGTCGAGAGCCGTGGGTCGACGTCCCCGCCCTCGATTCGGGCAATCAGCGGCTGGGAGACGTCGGCCGTCTCCGCGAGTTCGCTCTGGGTCAGCCCGAGTTCGGTACGGCGCTGGCGCAGATCCGCGGGCGTCGGAAGTTCCATACGGATCAATAACTGCGGGTTATCAAAAATACTTTGGGTCGGTCGACGCGCCCGTGACGGTCGGCCGATACCGCCGATCGACCGCCGAGGCGCGCTCAGTCCTCCTCTTCCGTCTCGATGATGTCGACGACCGAGAGGGGAACGTCACGCAGCGCGCCGCCGACTTCGCTCTTGGCGATTCGGGAGGCGTGTTCCTCGCTGTCGGCGTTGTACACTTCCATCTCGAGGGCGAGGCCGACGAGCGCGGTGTCGGCCGCGATGAACGCGGAGTCGAAGGGTTCCCCGCAGGCGGGACAGCCCGTCGCGCCGACCTCGACCTCGACGTAGTCCATGTCTTCGCTGTTGAGTCGTTTCCCGGCTTCGCTGACGGCGACGCCGATCGCGTCGTCGATCTCTTCGACGTCACGAACGAGCCACGCGGCTTCCATCGCGACGAGATAATTGCCCATACGTGGTGGTCGTTCCGGGGGGTTTCCTGTCTTGCGGTTCGTCGCCGGCAAACGGCCGCGTTCTCGAGCCCGGTTCGTTCTCGACGAACTCGCGACGAGCGCCGGGTGGAGGGCGTCCGCAGCGGCGCGCGACCGCCGCGGGCCGGGTGCGCACGTGAGCCGAATCGTTCCCATAAGTTACGAGAATTGACCGGGTCAATTGCCGCCTGCATAGCCGTACATCGACTCGAGTGCGCCTCGAGTGGTTCGAACTACAACTACAGTTGAATCGCAAGACTGCGTCGACCTTAAACACGATTATCGATCGTTATAGTCAGTGAATTACGAGAAGATTTATATATCCCCATAGTCTGGCCATGGCTGAACGTCGATGATATCCCGCGTGTACCACGCGACCCTGTTCGCCCTGTACCAACTGTGCATCCTGATCGGCATCGTCGCGATGCCGCTCGCGATCGCCGCCCGCCAGGCCGGCGTCACGCTCCCGATCCACCGCGTCCTCGCGAACGTCGAGGACGCTCTCGAGGCCCGCCAATCCGAGGAGTAATAGAATCCAACCGAACTGACGACGAATCGCCGTTTCTGTGGGCTCTCGACTCGAGAGCCACCGGTCCGAAAAGCGGAAACCCCCGAGGTGACCGCCGGTGTTTTATACCGTGCCGGTCGTAACGTTTCGTCAATGCGAGCACCTCAGCATAATTCGGACTTCTCCCGTACCGTCGACCAGTTGGCCGACGATCCGAACCCCTACGAGCCCGAGATCGGCTCGATGCCCCAGAACGACCTGACGCGGGCCGACCTCGACAACGTCAACAAGACCGGAACGACGACGATCGGCATCTCGACGGCCGACGGCGTCGTCATCGCGACGGACATGCGCGCCAGCCTCGGCGGCCGGTTCGTCTCGAACAAGAACGTTCAGAAGGTCGAGCAGATCCACCCGACCGGCGCGCTCACGCTCGTCGGCTCGGTCGGCGGCGCCCAGTCGTTCATCTCGAGTCTCCGTGCCGAGGTCAACCTCTACGAGTCCCGACGCGGCGAGCAGATGAGCATCGACGCGCTCGCGACGCTGGCGGGCAACTTCGCTCGCGGCGGCCCGTTCTTCGCCATCCACCCGATCCTGGGCGGCGTCGACGAAGAGGGCAGCCACGTCTACAGCATCGACCCCGCTGGCGGGGTCATGGAGGACGACTACACCGTCACCGGCTCCGGGATGCAACTCGCCTACGGACACCTCGAGCAGGCCTACGAGGAGGACATGTCCAACGAGGAGGCCGTCTCGGTCGCGGCCCACGGCATCAAGTCCGCCGTCGAGCGAGACACCGGCTCCGGGAACGGCGTCTTCCTCTGTGAGATCACCGACGAGGGCGTCGACATCCACGGCCACCACGACTTCGACGAAGTCCTGTAAGTCGGCTCGAGACGAGCGGGATCCGATTTTTCGCTGTTACAGTGGGCAGAGCCGCGGCTCCGTTCAATGCAGTAACCGTTTGGTATCGATCGTCGCAGGACTGAGAGAGAAATTCAGAGCCGAGACGGACCTACGCGGTCACTCGAGTCGGGTCGCCTGCTCGAGCTGGAACTCCGAGACCTGTGGTTCGGCGAGCTCGGTCGCGCGTCCCGTCTCGCTCGAGCGGTAGATCGCGTCGATGACGCGCTGGACGGTCAGGGCCTCCTCGACGGTGTTCGTCTCGGGCGTCGCGCCCGCGGCGATCGCCGCGAGGAACTGCTCGTCCTGTTCCGCGTAGCCGGTCACCGACTCGTCGCCGGTCATCGTCACGTCGGCGTAGTGATCGCCGCCCGCGGTGCCGGCCTCGAGGATGTTGAGAGTGGTGTCACCGATGTCGAACTGCGCGCCGGCGTCGGTCCCGCGCACGCGGAAATCCATGCTCTCCTCGCGGTTGGTCGCCCAGGCGGCCTCGAGCGAGATCGTCTGGCCCTCGGCGGTGCGGATGAAGGCGCTGACGGAGTCGTCGACCTCGTAGGTCTCCGCTTCGGCGTCCCAGTTGTCGCCGAAACCGTCGGGGTCGGCGTACTCCGTGTCGGTGCCGAACGTCGTCCGGGTGACGCCGGACACTTCGGTGATCTCCGGGAAGTCGAGCGCGTAGAGGGCGAGATCGAGCGCGTGAACGCCGATGTCGAGCAAGGCGCCGCCGCCGGCAAGTTCGGGGTCGGTGAACCAAGAGCCGGGGCCGGGGACGCCCCGCCGGCGGACGTAGTTGGCCTCGACGTGGGTGAGGTCGCCGAAGCGGCCGCGGGCGTGTTGTTCGTCGAACATCGCCATGGACGCGGCGTGGCGGTTGTGGAAGCCGACCATACAGATCCCGTCCGCGCGCGCGGCGGTGCGGGCGACTCGCTCGGCGCTCTCTATCGTGTGAGCCAGCGGCTTCTCGACGAGCACGTGACAGCCGGCCTCGAGGGCGTCGACGGCGATCGGTTCGTGAAACCGGTTGGGCGTCGTCACGATGACGGCGTCGACGTCGTCTTCGACGACCATCTCCTCGTGGGTCTCGTAGGTTCGCGCGCCGAACTCGTCGGCGAAGCGCCGTCGCTGCGCCTCGACGAGGTCGGTGCCGGCGACGACGTCGGCACCGAGATCGGCGATGCTACGCGCGTGCAGGTTCCCCATCCCACCCAGACCGACGATCCCGACGCCGATACCGTCGCCGATCATCGCGAAACCTCCGATTGATGAAGAGTCCAGGAGGAGATGGTAGCGGAAACGAGCGATTTCGAGGGCATTTGTGTGCGGTCCCAGTCCATAGAGAGAAGCAGTCGGCGATCGAAATAAGGTTTGTGACCGATTAATCTGTACAATTGTCCTGTGGTTCAGTAATAGTTATACGATCGCTGTCTGACATCGGGGAACCAGTCCGAATAATCGTATCGTTAAGCCGAACCGTCACAGGCCAGTATCACCTCAGCTAAGGGCGTTCGTGACGATAGCCGTTCGATGGCCGACGTTACGATCTGGAACGAGTACCGCCACGAGCGCGAGGACGACGACGTCGCGGCCGTCTATCCGGACGGCATCCACGCGACGATCGCCGACGCGCTGGACGACGGCGGCGACGAGCGAGACGACGGGCCCGATCACGAGATCCGTACCGCGACGCTGGACGACCCCGAACACGGCCTTCCGCCGGACGTCCTCGAGGAGACCGACGTCTTGCTGTGGTGGGGCCACGAGGCCCACGACGAGGTCTCGGAGGCGGTCGTCGACCGCGTCCAGCAGCGGGTGCTCGAGGGGATGGGCCTGGTCGTCCTCCACTCGGGGCACTACTCGAAGGTCTTCAAACGACTCATGGGGACGACCTGTAGCCTGCAGTACCGCGAGGACGGGGGGACCGAACGGCTCTGGGTCGTCGACCCCGGCCACCCGATCGCCGATGGGCTCGACGAATCGATCGAACTCCCCCGAACGGAGATGTACGGCGAGCCGTTCGACGTCCCCGAGCCCGACCGGCTGGTGTTCACCAGCTGGTTCGAGGGCGGCGAGGTGTTCCGCAGCGGCTGTTGCTACCGGCGGGGCAGCGGCAGGATCTTCTACTTCCGGCCGGGCCACGAGGAGTATCCGATCTACGAGCACGAGGACGTCCGACGGGTGCTGCGCAACGCCGTCGACTGGGCGACGCCGACGGAGGGGGCGCCCCGGACGTTCGGCGAACGCGATTGAATTCGGGCGAATTCCGCCCAAGCGGGCGCCATCGGGTTAGAACGTCTGTCGTCCCTCGTCGGTGACGACGCTCTCGAGCAGTTCGATTGGCGTCGCGTCGTAATTGGGGTTTTCGACGGCGAAGCCCTCCGCGGGTTCCGGCATCACCTCGCTTCCCGGCCGAAACTCGTTTTCGAAGACGAACCCCTCACTGACGATCTTCGACGCCGAGCCGAGGACGGTGACGGGGACGTCCAGTCGCGCGGCCGTCGACGCGATCGGGAACGTGCCGACGCGGTTGTACAGCGTGTCCTCGACGATGCAGTCCATGCCGACGACGACGCGGTCACACTCCTCGAGGTAGACCCCGTGGGCGCTGTCGGTGATCAGCGTCGTCTCGACGCCATCGAGGTCCGAGAGCGCTCGCGCCGTCTTGCGCCCGATGAAGCGCGGTCGGGCCTCGGTGATGTAGACTTCGAACTGCTTGCCGTCGGCGGTCGCCCGCTCGAGGGCCTCCAGCACCGTCGAGGAGTAGTCGTGAGTCAGCAGCGTCGCGCCGTCCGAGAGGAACTCGGCGGCGTTCTCGGCCGCGAGTTCCTTCCCGGACTCGACGCGGGAGACGACCGCGTCGATCTTATCCTGAGTGTACTGTTTGGCCTCCTCGACGCTGTCGGGGTCGGCGTCGGTGACGTCGTCGACGACCTCCCGGACCGCGTTCTGCAGCGAGGCGTGGGAAGGGTTCGCTCGGCGAAGCACCGAGCCGTTGCGCTCGAGGGCACGCGTGTACTCCTCGACGGTAGCGAACTCCCGCTCGAGTAACTCCTCTAGGGCCCGCGTCGCGCGGACGGCCACCACCGAGGAGCTGTGGGTCTGCATCTCCTGGATCTGCTCGACCGTCTCGTCGATCATACCTGCACGAATTCCCGTCAAGGAGAAAGGTGTTCGGGTGTCGGTAGCGGCCGCGGGCGCGGGGTCAGGCGTCCGGTTCGAAGCCGAAGATCCGCTGCAGTTCGGTCTCGATTCGAGTGGTGAGTTCCTCGAGGACGGTATCGAATCGCTCGTCGTCGCCGACGGCGGCCCGGACCTCCTCGACGCGCTCGTCGGGGAGGGCGACGCGGAACTCCCCATCGCCTTCGTAGAACGGTTCGCTCTCGCTCAGGACGTTCCGGTCGATCGCTTTGAGAATCGCTGAGTCGTATCGGCCGTGGAGTTGATTGTAGGCGTTCGAGTAGGCCTCCTGGAGTTCCTCGAAGTAGTGGACGTACTTGTCCTCGAACTTCTCGGGGTCGAACTCGGTCATACTCGGGCCTTGAGCAGCAGGCAGGTAAACGGTTCGGGACGACAGAGACGTACAGATACGAGCCAGCGACCGACTGCTCGTGGACGTGTCGATTCCGCTCTGCTATCGTGGCACCAAGGGATCGCCTCGCCCTCCCCAACCGGTTGCGGTCCTCGCTCCCGTCAGTCGCTGCGGTCCTCATCCACTGGAAGACGCTTTGCGTCTTCCAAGCCGTCACTCGCTTCGTCTTCGCGCGGCGTCGCCGCGCGAACGGCCCGCGGGACCTTCGGTCCCGCGCTGCTCGCGACGACCTCGCACGGCATCGTCGGCCGGTCTCGTCGTCACTCGACCGGCCGACAGCGCGCGCCACCGCACGACGACAGCGGGGGCCCGGGACCGAAACCCACGAACCGCGTTTGGCACCGCTGACCGCAGACTTACGTCCTCGAGTCCCCTAGATCCGCCGATGACCGTTACCGTTCGCTACACCTGTCCTCACTGCAACGCCGTCGTGAGCCTCGAGCGGCCGCCGGATCTGGCGGATCGGTCGGTCACGAAGCGCCCACAGCCGGGGTGGGAGTACGCCGACCCGGACGATCCGGACCGCGAGTCTGCTGATGGAATCGAATTCCTCTGTGGCGAGGACGGTCCCGTCACCGACCTCGAAGGCGAGCCGGTCGAGGGCTGTGGACGGCCGTTTTATCTGAACTTCGTGCGCTACGAACAGGGGGTCGAACTCGAGCCGGATCCGCCGACCTACGGCGGGCCGCGGTTCGATTTCAACGCCTGAGACGGGTTCGCGGTCAATTCGCGGATCGGCCTGGGACCGGCCCGTACCGAGTCGTCGCCTCGAGAACGACAGGGGCCTATACCAGCAGTTCGGACCCTCGAGTCGAGTATGTCCTGGTATCTCTTGGTGCTCGCGGGACTGTTCGAAATCGGCTGGGCGATCGGGCTCGGGTATTCTGACGGGCTCTCGAGGCCGCTCCCGACGCTCGCTACCGTCGTCTCCCTCGTCATCAGCATGGGGCTGTTGGCCCTGGCCGTTCGGGACCTGCCGGTGGGGACGGCCTACGCGGTCTGGACGGGGATCGGCGCCGTCGGAACCGCGTCGCTCGGAATCGTCCTCTTCGACGAACCCGCGTCGGCGACTCGAGTCGCCTTCCTCAGCGTGATCGTCGTCGGCATCGTCGGACTACACCTCACCGGGGGCCACTGACGACCGACCGACGGCGGGCCGCGGGTCGAGCGAACGAAGTGAGCGAGATCGTTCGAAACGGCGGAGCCGTTTCGTGGGAACACAACCCTTTTCGACGCCCGGAAGTAGCTAGTGACATGGACGAAGCCGCCGTTCGCGACCGACTCCGGACGGTTGAAGATCCGGAACTCGGCGACGATATTGTCTCACTCGGACTCGTCAACGACATCACCGTCGACGGCGAGCAGGTCGATATCGATCTCGCGCTGGGGGCGCCCTACTCTCCCACCGAGACCGATATCGCCGGCGAGGTGCGCAGACTACTCGAGGACGAGGGTCTCGAGCCGGACCTCTCGGCGAGCGTTCCCGACCGGGACGACGTCGCCAACGAGGACCAGGTGCTGCCGGGCGTCAAGAACGTCATCGCCGTCGCCTCCGGGAAGGGCGGGGTCGGCAAGTCGACGGTCGCCGTCAACCTCGCGGCCGGCCTCTCGCGGCTGGGCGCGACCGTCGGCCTGTTCGACGCCGACGTCTACGGCCCGAACGTGCCGCGGATGGTCGACGCCGACGAGCCGCCGATGGCCACCGAGGACGAGACGCTCGTGCCCCCCGAGAAGTACGGCGTGAAGCTGATGAGCATGGCCTTCCTCACCGGCGAGGACGACCCCGTCATCTGGCGCGGCCCGATGGTCCACAAGGTCATTACCCAGCTCACTGAGGACGTCGAGTGGGGCCATCTCGACTACCTCGTCATCGACCTCCCACCAGGGACCGGCGACACCCAGCTGACGATGCTCCAGACGATGCCCGTCACCGGCGCCGTGATCGTCACGACGCCCCAGGACGTCGCCTTAGACGACGCCCGCAAGGGCCTCGAGATGTTCGCCAAACACGACACCGTCGTGCTCGGTATCGCCGAGAACATGTCGACGTTCGCCTGCCCTGACTGCGGCGGCGAACACGACATCTTCGGCTCCGGTGGCGGCCGGGAGTTCGCCGACGAACACGAGCTGCCGTTCCTGGGCTCGATCCCGCTCGATCCGGCCGTCCGCGAGGGCGGCGACGGCGGGAAACCGACCGTCCTCGAGGACGAGAGCGCCACCGGCGACGCCTTCCGGACGATCACCGAGAACGTCGCGAACAACACCGGGATCGTCCACCGGCGCGGCGTCTCCCAGGCGAGACGGAACGAGGCGGCCTCGGCCGATCGATGACGGCGGACGACGACGCCGGTTCGGCGAACGGAAACACCGGATCGAGCGACGGAACGGACGCTGACGCACCCGAGTTCGAACCCGATCCCGAACGCGTCGCGGCGCTCCGCGACGTCGCCGACGACGTCCGCGGCGAGACCGGCGAGAGCAAACAGCTCGCCAACATCCTCTATCGGACCAGCGACCTCTACGATCCCGACGAGGAGACCACGCCGGAGGAGATCGTCCGCAACGTCAAGTTCATCCTCGAGGTCACCGAGCGCGGCGGCCTCGATCGCTGAACGGCCGCCGAAGCGCATGACTCGGCTGGTCGCCGATGTCGAGTATGTGTTCGTCACGCGCGAGCGATGATTCGGGGACGACTGCCGTACTCGCAGATATCGGACCACCCGTACTATCGTTGACACTGCGACGGAAAACCGCTAGCTGTAGCTACGATGATGTATTTCCCCATTCTGTGGTATCAAATGGTGTCTAAAACCATTTAGGGGTGTCACTTATCCCGCTGGCGGTTGTCGGTAGAGATAGCGATGACCGACGCCACCACACCGATCGAAGCCACGTTCGAGTTGCAGCGCCAGTCGATCAGACAGAGCCAACAGCTGTTCGAGCAGGGCATCGAGTTCCAGGAGAACGCGATGGAATCGTTCCTGCGCAACGGACTCGCGGCCCAGCGAAGCGCCCAGCGGCAGGGAACCGAACTCGCCCGTCGGTTCCTCGACGCCCAGCTCGAGGCCCTCGAGGACGCCGTCGACGAGGACGCCTACGACGTCCGATCGACCGTCGACGACGGGTTCGAAGAGGGGACGGCACAGACCAAGCAGGCGTTCAACGAGGGATTTGATCAGCACGCCGACCTCGTCCAGCGGATGCTTCACGCGCAGTTCGACGCCCTCGAGTCCATCATGGACGGCGACGAGTTCAACGTTCGCTCGGCCGTCAACGACGGATTCGACGAGTTCGAACGGACCCAAGACGAGACCTGGGATGAGTTCGAGGACGGGTTTATCGAGGCGGTCGGCGAACTGACCGACCAGCAACAGCAGGTGCTCGCCGACTCGACGCAGTCGATGCTCGAGGCCCACGAGGAGACCGAACAGCAGACCGTCGAGGGCGTCCGCCGCGCCGAGGAGGCCGCCGAGACGGTCCAGCAGCAGACCGAAGACGTCGCCGACACCGTCCAGCAGTCGACCGAAGCGGTCGCACAGACGGCCCAGGAGTCCACCGAGTCGATCGCGGAGACGAGCCAGCGCAACGCGCAGGATCTGGTCGGCGAGGCCGCCGAAGCGACCGAGGACCTCGCGGTCGAGACGACGGACGCGATCGAAACCGCGACCGAACGGGGCGACAACGCTGAGGAACAGAACCTGCAGTCTCTCGAGGGCGTCGGCCAGACCTACACCGACCGTCTCGCCGAGGCAGGCATCGAGACCATCGCCGACCTCGCCAGAACGGAAGCGACCACCGTCGCAGAGGCCGCGGAGATCTCGCAAGCCCGCGCGGCCGACTGGATTCAGGCCGCCCAGTCCCAGGCGTAGTCGGACAGCCGAGCGCGCTGAAATCGCCGCCGTGACCGTTCGTTTTTCGGGCGACGCTCCGTCGACGTGAGCCGCAGCAGCCGCGTCGTTTTTAGGTCCCTCCCTCGAGACTCGAGTGTGGACGCGAATCAACAGTCTCGGGTGAACCCGTTCGGCATGGACGAGGAGTGTCGGAACTGTCCGGCGCTCTGTGAGACGCGCACGCAGGTCGTCCACGGCTACGGCGACGTCGACGCGGACTTCCTGTTCGTCGGCGAGCGACCGACCGCGAGCGCGGACGCGATCGGCGTCCCGTTCGCCGCGGGGACGGAAGACGGGACCGCGGCCGACGGCGCCGAGTCCGAAACGACGCTCCGGCGAATGCTCGAGCGCCTCGGGCTCTGCGACGCGACGTCGCCGGCGGACGAGCCGGTCCTCGAGAACGTCTACCTGACGAATCTGACTCGCTGTCGCGACCCCGACCGGCGGCCGACCGACGAGGAGATCGGCAACTGCGATCCCTATCTCAACGCCGAAATCCGGATGATCAACCCCGAAATCCTCGTCCCCGTCGGCGAGCGACCGCTGCGGGAACTCGGCGTGGAGTACACGACGACGCCGGCCGACGACCTCGCGCTGCCGGACGACCACGCGCGGCGAATCCGCGGGCGCGGGTTCGAACTCGTACCGATGGTCGATCCCCGCGAGCAGTCCGACGCGCAGACGCAGGCGTGGCTCGAGGAGTTCGTCGATCTGATGGCCTCGGACTACCGCCAGACGAAGGGGCGACGCGAGCGGTAAGCGGTCGACTCGTCACCAGTAGGGGTTGGCGAGCCACTCGCGGGATCGCGCGCCGAGGGCGGCCAGCGCGCCGACCGCGACGACGACGACCGCGAGCATGCCGAGCAGCGGCGCGAGGTAGTCGCCGGACCCGATCAGATTGCTGTCGACGAAGCTCCAGGCGCCGAGCGCCGCCAGCAGGACGACCGTCAGGACGCCGAGTAAGCCGACCGACCCGGGAATCGATCGCGGGAGCGTTTGGTCTTCCATGGCCGATAGCTGTCGGTCCACCACCATAATTCGTCCGCCGCCGGCGCGAGCGGCGGGGGCGCGCTGCCGAAAGCGCCGCGTTCAAGGGTCGCGTCCGCGGAGAGCCGTGTATGATCGTCGTCGTTCCGGTCGATCCGCCTCGAGAGGGTCTCGTCCTGTCGTCGCTCGTCGACGAAACGCCACTGTCGGCCGCCGACGCCGTCGCGCTCTACGAGGCCGCCGTCGCCGACGTCTGCTGGGCCGTCGCCGAGAGCGGCGGCGACCTGCTGGTCAACTACCGCGACGCGGAGACGCTGCCCGACGAGTTCGCCGCCGACGACGCCGACCCCGAAGCCGAGGTCCGCGCGCTCGTCATCGACGCGCTCGGGGAGGACGCCATCGCCGGCGACGGTGACCGCGACGAGGGCGTCCGATTCGAACGTCAGGTCGGCTCGAGTCGCGCCGCGCGAGTCGGCAACACCGTCACGCACCTCCTCGAGCGCGAGGGCGCCGACAGCGTCGGTGTCCTCGAGCCGACGGCCCCGCTGGTTCGGCGCACCGAGATCGACAGCGTGGCGATGTCGGTCCGGCGCCACGAGGTCGTCCTCGGGCCGTCCGACGAGGGACGGACCTACCTCGCCGGCTTCCGGGAGGCGATCGATTTCACCGACGCGTACGCGACGCCGGAGGTGACCACGCTGGCCGCTCGAGCAGCCGACGCGGATTTCGGGGTCGGGTTCGCTCCGATGCTCCCGACCGTCGATACGCCCGCGGGACTGCGCTCGACGCTGACGCTGCTCGAGGCGCGACGCCTCGCGGACCAGCCGGGCAGCGAGGCGACGGCCGCGGTCGTCGACGAACTGGGGCTGGCGGTCGGGGACGACGGCTCGCTCGAGCGATCGTAACCGACAACACTTTTTGAACGTACGGAGAAGGTGACGATGAGGTGGGGTAGCGAAGCGGCCTAACGCGCCTGCCTTGAGAGCAGGTGGCTTCTAGCCTCATGGGTTCGAATCCCATCCCCACCGCCTTCTCGCGAGTACTATACGACGAGCGAAGCGTGGCGCGTAGCGCCACGGAATAGCGAACGGCGAAGCCGTGAGCGAAGCGAGGAGTCTCGCGAGCGAGAAAGCGACACGTTGGGATTCGAATCAGGGAGTGAAGCGAACGGAGTGAGCGGAACGACCGTGGTTCGAATCCCATCCCCACCGTTGCTGTCGCGAACAATCTCGTGAGCGACAGCGAGACGGTTGGATTCGAAGAACGGAACGAGGGAGCGAAGCGACCGGCGTTCCGGTAGTTCGAATCCCATCCCCACCGTCTTCTCAGGAGCATCATACGGCGAGCGAAGCGAGGAGTAGCGCGAGTGAGACGACGACACGCCGAAAGACGAATCGGAACCGGCCACGACTGGCGTCGGTTCGTCGCCTGTACTCGCAGGTGGAACACACACTCGCGTCCGATGTGAACACTCCGCAATGAGCGACGCCGACGACTCCGGACCGGATACGCCCGGAACCGACCAAGAAGAGATCGACGAGGACGCCAGACTCCTCGGCAACGAGCCCGATGAGGAGGCGATCGACGAACCGACCCGAAGCCAGGAGCAGGAGGCCCAGGAGACCTACTGGATGGTCAAAGAGATGGTGGCCATCGGGATCTTCTCGATTCTCGGCGTCATCCTGCTCGGGTTCGGACTGCTGCAGGCGGGGGGACTCGTCGAGATACCGGGCCCGTTCGGCGACTGGATCACGTTCATCGCGCTCGCGGCGCTCCTCGTCGCGGCGTTCGCGTGGACCCAGCGGGGAACGTAAAGCCGTTCGGACCGGTCACGGTCTCGAGGCGTACGCCTCGCCTACGCAGACACGGAGCGCCCGCGGTCGGACGCCGATCTCGACGCGGTCGTACTCGCGGCGCTCCCCGTCGAGACTGAACCGCACCGGGTCGTCCTCGAGAGCGACGACCTCGAGTTCGGACGCCTCGATCGTCGTGACGTGGGGCGTCTCTCGATCGAAGAGTCGCCGTTCGACGGCTTCTGCGATCGCGTCTGTGGGCGGGAGTCGATCGACGACCGTCACCTCGAGCCGTCCGGTTTCGGCGTTCGACGGCTCGTCCGGACCGGTGAATCCTCGAAGGGTGCCGACGAGCAGGCAGAGCGCCTCTCCCTCCCAGATGTACTCCTCGCCGTCGGCGACGGCGTCGACCGCGACCTCGAGGCCGTCGAACTGCCGCGCGGTCTGGACGCCCTCGATCACGAACGCGAGCGTGCCGATCCGCTCTTTGAGCTCCCCGGAGGTGCTCGTGCTCGCCGACGCCGGCAACCCCGCGATGGCCGAGAGCACGAACGGTTCCCCGTCGGCGACGCCGAGGTCTAGTCGTCCCGTGGTCCCTCGTCGCGCGGCCGCGAAGCCGTCGTCGATGCTCTCGATTCCGAGGCCCGACGCGTAGATGTTGGCCGTGCCAGCCGGGATCACCGAGAGGGTCACGTCCTCGAGCGCGTCGGCCGCGACGAGCCCCTGGACGACCTCGTGGATCGTTCCGTCACCGCCGCAAGCCGCGAGGAGGTCGACGCCGTCGGCCGCCGCTGTGGCTGCGAGTTCGGACGCGTGACCGGCCCGCTCGGTCTCGACGACCGAAAAGCCGTGCTCGGCAGCGAGTCGCCGCACTCGCTCCGCGTGATCGGCCTCACCGCTCGTCGGGTTGAGAACGAGACGGTGCGTGCGTTCGGCCGCCCCGCCCGTCGGAGCCCCGCCACGATTGATCACGCCGGTATCGAACGGGATCGACGCTCAAGTACGCTCGGCCGGACTCGGCCGGGCGGCGACGGTTCGCCGCGTCGGTCACCGGCGGTCAGTCGTCGGACGAGCGCGCTCCTTCGACCTGCGCGATGTGACTGAACGTGACGAGACCGAGTCCGCCTATCACGTTTCCGGCCGTCACGACGACGGTCGTCGTTCCCAGCGCGCCGACGCCGATATCGGCGCCGAACCGCATCCCGAAGAAGACGTGGAGAACGGTGACGATGACGTGATCGAAGGGGCCGAGCGCCAGCAGGATGCCGACGATGTACGCCACAGCGATCCGACCGCCGACGCCGTCGACCGCCGCGAGGAGGTGGGAGAGCAACGCCACGAGCGCACCGCCCGCGATGGCGTCCGCGAACACCCCTCTCGGCTCCCGGTGGACGATCTCCTCGGCGACCGTCACCAGCGCCTCGCCCGTTCCGGAGGGTAGCGCGCCGGGAACCGACAGCACGAGCACCATGAGGGCGCCGCCGACGAGATTTAAGGCGAACGTGACGGACCACAGGCGAAGCAGCGGTCCGATCAACCACGAGTCGTCTCGTTCGATCGCCGTCGCGACGGGATCGAAGAAGTTCTCGTTGAACAGCTCCGACCGCCCGACGACCAACATCACGAGGGCGAGGCCGAACGCGAGCGATCCCGGGAGTTTCGCGACGTCACCGGCCCGCGGTTCGACGACCGAGTGGACGATACCGAGCGCCGCGAGGCCGAAGACGATCGTGAACCCGGCGATGAACCCGGTCGAGATCAGTTCGAGCAGCGACTGATCGAGGCGACGCTCTCCCTCTTTGGCCGCGCGATGGAAGATCTCGGAGGGATCGGGCGCGATAGGCATGGACTGACAATCGTTGCATCTGACAGGAGAAATAGGACGTGCCTGCGTCCCCGTACACGTATCACTCGACGGGAACGCCCGGCTACCTCGTCGCTCGAAGCCGGTGTCCCGGGTCGCCGGTCGATCGGTCGAAGCAGGTGCCTCGAGTCGGCGGTCGACCGTCCGCGACGCCCTCGCTCGTCTCGATCGTCTGGGGCCGGGCCCTCCGAACGGACGATCGAGAGCAGAGAGGGGTCGAGTGGTGTTCAAATACTTATAATTTACTGTATGAAATCAATCTTCTCGAGCGATATAAGCTGCTTTCGTAAACGCGCGCGAGCTTTTCAACTCCACCTCGACTATGGGGTGTGATGGCAGAGCACACGCGAACGCTGGACTTCAAGATCGCCTTCGCGATCGGTCTCGGGACGATGATCGCAGCGGGGATCTTCTCGCTGTCCGGGGCCGCCGTCGCGATGATCGGCTCGAGCGCCATCATCGCGTTCGTCATCGCGGCCCTCGTCGCGGGCATTACCGCCGCCAGCTACTCCGAGTTCGCCTCCATCTACTCGGAGAACGGCGGCGGCTACCTGTTCAACTCCCGGACCTTCGAGGAACGGCGGCTGCTGACGTACGGAGTCGGAGCGTCGCTGTTCCTCGGGTACACGGGGACGACCGCCTTTTACCTGGCGACGATGGACGAGTGGTTCGTTCGGTTCATCATTCCCGAGTCGCTGCACTGGCTCCCGCACGGGACCGCCGGCGTGGTGACGGCGGTCCTGCTGGGCGTGCTCAACGTTCGGGGGACCGAGGAGTCCGGGACCTTCCAGTTGCTGGTGACCGGCGCGAAGGTGGCGGTCCTGCTGGCGTTCATCGCCGGGGCGTTCGCCTATCGCGGGCCGGCCACGGCGACGGCGAACTTCGCCGGCCAGTTTCAGGCCGACGCCGTGGGGATCGTCACGGTCGCGGCGCTGGCGTTCATCACGTTCTTCGGGTTCTCGGCTATCGCCGCCAGCGCCGGCGAGATCATCGAACCCCGTCGGACCGTTCCGAGAGCCATCGCCGCCAGCATCGTCACGGTCACGATTCTGTACGCGCTGGTCATCGTCGCCATGACGAACTCGACGGTGCCGCCGGAGATCGTCGCCGAAGAGGGCGAGACGGCGATGGGGCTGGTCGCGGAGGGGTTCCTCGGTCCCCCCGGGCAGGCGCTGATCGTCGCCGGGGCGGTGTTCTCGATGGTGTCGGCCTCGAACGCATCGATCCTGGCCGCCACCGGTATCGGCTCGCTCATGGCCCGGCGCGGCCAGGCCCCTCGCCCGCTCTTTCGCATCCACTCCGACTACGGGACGCCGTTCTGGAGCGTCGTGACCGTCACCGCGACCATCGTGGCGATGATCGTCTTCTTCATCGGGCTGTTCCCCGCGGAGAACGCGCCGCTGGGACTGGACCTCGGGTTGACGGCGCTGACGGGGTTCGCGACGCTGAACCTCCTATTGCCGCTGTCGGTGGTGAACGCGGCGCTGATCGTCCATCGCCGGCGGTTTCCGGACGTCGAACGGGGCTTCCGGGTCCCCGGGGTCCCCGTCGTCCCCGCCCTCGGCATCCTGGCGAACCTCGCACTGATCTACAACCTACCGGTCCGGGGCGTCGTGACGGGGATCGCACTCGTGGCAGTCCTCCTGGTCGCGTACCTCACGTGGGGCGGTGCACCGGAGGTCGAAGAGCTACTCCGAGAGGTCGTGCCAGCCGAGCGCGGCGGGACCGAACCCGCGACCGCTGCGGGCGAGAGCGGATCCGGGGCGAATCCGGCGACCGAGGGCGCGGCCGAGACGTCCGAAGAGTCCGAGACTTCCGGCGAGCGATTCCGCGTACTCGTGCCGATCGCGCGTCCGGAACGGGCCCCGGGATACGTGCGGCTGGCTGCAGCACTCGGCCGGGGTCGCGAGCGCGAGCCGTTCGTACAGGTGCTCAACGTCACCGAGATCCCGGATCAGACGCCCCACGAGGTGGTCGCAGAGACGGCCCAGGGACGCGCCGACCGCATCGCGGACGCCCTCGCCGACGAATCGCTCGACGTCGAGTACTCGGTCGAGGGTCACACCTCCCGAGATGTCGCCTTCGACGTCGTCCAGACCGCCCGAAACGGCGACGCCGACCTGATCCTGATGGGGTATCCCGACGAACACCCGGGGCTCACCGAGGCGGTCGAGTACGATGCTCCGTGTGACGTGGTGTTCGCCGCGGGGTTCGACGACGTCGATCCCGATTCGATAGCGACGGTGACCGTCGGCGCGGGCGGGGGTCCGCACCACCGCGGATCGCTCTCAACGGTCCGATCGCTCATCAAACGAGGGGGCGACGTGCAGGTCGTCTCCGTCACGCCGGGCGACGGAGGCACGCCGGAGGACCCTGCCGACACCGTCGCCGCCCTCGACGGGGTGGACGTCGACGTCACCGAGGTAGCGGCGGCGACGGTCGCCGACGGGCTGGTCGAGGCCGCCGAGACCGACGGCGGCGTCCTCGTCGTCGGTGCGTCTCGCGACCGTCGCCTCAGCCAGTGGGTGTTCGGAAGCACGCCCGACCGGGTGGTCGACCGCGCCGAGGAGGCCGCCGTTCCGGTGCTGGTCTACGCCAGCGCCAGCGGTGTCCCCGGGCGAATCGAGGACTACCTCTTCCCCGTCTACCGGTACCTGCGCAGACGACTTCGCAACGCCGGTATTCGCCCGTTCCGCAGGTTCGATCCGAGTCACGCCGACTGAAGAACCGGAAACCATCCCGTCTGTCCGTCTCCGCCTCGGCTACGTGTCGGAACACCTTCGAGGAACGGAAGACGCGCAATCGCCGAGAGCGGGAGCGAAGTCGCGTGCGCTCACCCCGCGCCGCGGACGACGTGGCTGTACTTCAACAGGCCGACGAACACGCCGCCGCCGACCGCGTTCCCGAGCGTCGAGAGGGCGAGGAACGCGACGTAGTCCGCGAGCGTGACCGACGGTGAGAGGGCGAGGCCGAACAGCACCTCGACGTTCCCGACGATGGAGTGGGGGAGGTGGAGGATGCCGATCGAGGCCGTGACCATCCAGACGATCAGCACGCGGCTCAGCGTCTCCTGTGCGGCGGTGACCAGCCACGCCAGCAGGCCCATCAGCCATCCCGCGAAGATGCCGGCGACGAATAGCCAGCCGAGGCCGTGGTCGACGAGTTTGTGCGCGATCGTCACGAACGCCGCCGGCGAAGCGACGCCGAGGTTCGGCATCAGGGTGACGACGAGCACCGTGAACACCGCGCTGCCGACGACGTTGCTGGCGTAGACCAGCCCCCAGAGTCGCCCCAGTCCGCGGACCGATGCTCGACCGTCGAGGACCGGCATCACCGCCACGGTCGTGTGCTCGGTGAACAGTTCCGAACGGCCGATGATGACGAAGATGAACCCAACCGAGTACGCGCTCGCCAGCAGTAGCTCGGTCTGTAGGTCGCCGTAGCCGCCGGTCGAGAGCGTCAGCATGACCGCCATCAACAGCGGACCGAATCCGATGTCGAGACCCGCCGAAAACCCGGAGAGGACCAGCCCGGTCGTCTCGCGGTAGATCTCGTGTAAGCCGCTGTCGATCAGCGACTCGAGGACCTCCGGCGTCGGGGTCTGTTCGGTGACGATCGAGCCCTCAGGGATCTGCTCGGAACCGGAGTCGACGTTCGAGTCCGCCTTCGACTCCGGGCTGCCGTCGCTCACGGAATCACCACCGAGGACAGACGAGACGTGCGGTCGTTCGGTCGATCCGTCCGCGGTTAATGGTCGGCTCAACGGTCCCCACAGCATTGGATTTGGTGTTTCACGTGTCACTTTCCGTGCCACCGCGACTCGCCCCGTCCAGCGAGCTCGCCGTCGCCGACGTCGTTTCGCCGCTCGAGCAGCTCGCTTGCAGCGAACCGAAGGCGGTCCCGATCGAACGGCCCGTATGGAACTGTGGTCAGCGACCGCGGGACAGCCGTCGCCGATCGATATCCTCTCGACATCGAGTGCCGCGTTCGGCATCGTCGACGCGCTCACCGCGACGTTCGCGATCGGCCTCGCGCTGGTCCACGTCTTCGCCGGGCGACTCCGGTTCCTCGAGGCGATCCCGCGCAGCCGATGGCTCTCGGTCGCGGGCGGGGTCTCGGTTGCGTACATCTTCGTTCACCTCCTGCCGGAGGTCGGCGCCGCCGCGGCCGCCATCGACGAGAGCGGGACGGTCCTCGCTACCGTCGACCGCCACGTCTACCTCGTGACGCTCGCTGGATTCGTCGTTTTCTACGGCCTCGAGCGGTTCGCCGTGATCGGAACCGACGCCGACGACGCGACCGGGACGGAAACCGACGGCGGCGACGAACCCGAACGGTCGCCGGACGACGTCTTCTGGGTCCACGCGAGTTCGTTCGCCGCCTACAACGCGCTCATCGGGTACCTCCTCGTCCACCGCGAGGAGCCCGGCGTCGCGAGCCTGACGTTCTTCTTCGTCGCGATGGCGCTGCACTTCGTCGTGAACGACTTCGGGCTCCGCGAACACCACGGGCGAATCTACCACCGGTACGGCCGGTGGCTGCTCGCGGCGGCGGTGCTCCTCGGCGCCACCGTCGGCTACGTGACGCCCGTGAGCGAGTTCGTTCTCGCGCTCCTCCTGGCCTTCCTCGGCGGCGGCGTCATCCTCAACGTGATCAAAGAGGAGCTCCCCTCGAAGCGTCGCAGCCGGTTCTGGGCCTTCGCCGTCGGCGCCGCCGCGTACACGCTCCTCTTGCTCGCCGCGTAGGTCGAAGGGACGCCGTCGGAGCCGCACCGACCCGTTCGCGGCGACGCTCTGGCTCGGACGCGTGCAGTCGCACGCCGGACGTTTTTGCACGGCGCCGTCGGAGCCGTACTATGTCCGCGCTCCGCGGCTGGGACGGCCGTCGCGCCGTCTGGGTCGGCCTCGGTTTGCTCATCGCCCTCGCGATCGGATTCGCCCTCTATGCCTACGTCGGAACGGTCTTGTTCGCGATCTTCCTCTACTACGCCACGCGACCGTTCTACCGCCTGCTCGATCGACGCCTCGAGCATCCGAACGTGACGGCGACGGTCACGATCCTGGCCGTCGTCGTCCCCATGTTCGTCGTCGTCGGCTACGCGGGACTCGTGGCCCTCCAGGAGCTCGACCGGTTCCTCGCCGCGAGCGATCTCGAGGCCTATCGGTCGGCCCTCCAGCCGTACCTCTCGATCGCTCGAGAGCGGAACCTAGATCGGCTCCGACGACTGCTCACCTCCGATACGGGCCGGTCGATCACCTCGGTCCTTCGTCGGGGCCTTCCCGGGCTCCTCGAGCGGCTCTCGACGATCGCGGGGCTCGTCTTCTCTGTCCTCGCGCGATTTTTCCTCATGCTCACGTTCCTCTTTTACCTGCTGCGCGACGACGAGACGCTCCGACGGTGGTTCGCTCGGAGCGTCGACGGCGACGAGCAGATCGTCTCGTTTCTCGAGGCGGTCGACGACGACCTCGAGACGATCTTCGTCAGCAACCTCGCGATCGTCGGCGTGGCAGCCGCCATCGCCGCCGTCACCTATCTGGCTCTGAATATGGTTGCGTCGGGCGGAGCGGTCGTCGGAACGCCGGTGTTGCTCGCCGTCCTGATCGGGGTCGGGACACTGATTCCCGCGGTCGGCATGAAGATCGTCTACGTCCCGTACGGCCTGTACCTCCTCGGCCTCGCGCTCGCGACGCCGACGCCGATCTGGCAGCCGATCGCGTTCTTCGTCCTCTCGTTTACCGTCGTGGACACGATTCCCGACTTCTTCGCCCGATCGCTGCTCTCGGCGCGCAGCGGCGTCCACATGGGGCTGGTCCTGCTGGGATACTTCCTCGGGACGCTCGCGTTCGGCTGGTACGGGCTCTTCCTCGGCCCGATCGTCGTGGTGCTGGCGGTCCACTTCGCCGATCGAATATTCCCCGACCTCGCGACCGCGCTGCTGGCTCGCTGAGTCGAGCCGGCCGCGACGGCCGTCGAGCGCCGCGCCGTTGCAGCTGTCACCCGCGTAACTATGTGGTCGGCGTCACGAGTGCCGTGTATGATCGCTGCTGCCACTGCGTCCGCAGTCGGTACACGCTCGTCGGCTCGAGGGGCCGGTACGAGCGCGGCCTCCACCTCGAGTCCGCGCGTCCCGATCCCGGACCCGACGCCGACGGACCGCGGGTGTTCGGACCGAGACCGAGGCACCGCTCGAGTCGGGAGGGAACGACGATGGTAGACCTCGTCGTCGACCTCGCGCGGCTGTTGGGAGCGTTCGTACTGGTCGCCCTGAACGGCTTCTTCGTCGCCGCGGAGTTCGCCTACGTCCGCGTTCGCTCGTCGGCCGTCGAACGGGCGGTCGCGGAGGGGAAGACCGGGGCGACGCTCCTGCAGGAGGCCGTCGACAACTTAGACGACTACCTCGCGACCACCCAGCTGGGAATTACCCTCGCCTCGCTGGGGCTGGGGTGGCTGGGCGAACCGGCCGTGGCGGCCCTCCTCGAGCCGGTGCTCGCGCCGGTTCTCCCGGCGAGCCTGCTCCACCTCGTCGCCTTCATCATCGGATTCAGCTTCATCACGTTCTTGCATGTCGTCTTCGGCGAACTCGCGCCGAAGACGATCTCGATCGCCCAGGCCGAACGCGTCGCACTGCTGGTCTCGCCGCTGATGAAGTTCTTCTACTTCATCTTCATCCCCGGGATCATCGTCTTCAACGGGACGGCCAACGCCTTCACGCGACTGATCGGGATTCCGCCGGCCTCGGAGACCGACGAGACGCTCTCCGAGGAGGAGATCCTGACCGTCCTGAGCAGGTCCGGGAACGAGGGCCAGATCGACGCGGAGGAGGTCGAGATGATCGAACAGGTCTTCGAACTCGACGACACGACCGTCCAGGAGGTGATGGTGCCCCGGCCCGACGCCGTGACGATCACCGACGACCTTCCGCTCTCTGACCTTCGCACGCTGATCCTCGAGGAGGGACACACTCGCTATCCGGTGCTCGACCCCGACGGGGACGATCAGGTGATCGGCTTCGTCGACGCCAAGGACGTGCTGCGAGCGGGCGAGTCCGCGGGCGACCTCGCGGACGTGACCGTCGGCGAGGTCACCCGCGAGATGCCCGTCGTGCCGGAGACGACGCCCGTTACCGATCTCCTGGAGCAGTTTCAGGGAGACCGGGCACAGATGGCCGCGGTGATCGACGAGTGGGGCGTTTTCGAGGGAATCGTCACGGTCGAGGACCTCGTCGAGCAGATCGTCGGCGACCTCCGCGACGGGTTCGACGCCGACGAGCCCTCGATCGACCGGCGGGGCGACGGTTCCTACGTCGTCGACGGTGCCGTCACCGTCTCGGACGTCAACGAGCGACTCGACGCCGACTTCGAGTCCGACGAGTTCGGCACGATCGGCGGGCTCGTGCTGGATCGGCTGGGTCGGGCCCCCGACGTCGGCGACCACGTCGAGGTCGACGGCTACGCGCTCGAGGTCGCCGCCGTCGAGGGCGCACGAATCTCCTCGCTGGTCGTTCGCGAGAACCCGAAGGCGGAGGAGACGGCCGAATGAGTCGTCAGTCGTCGGTCGAGAAGTCCCGGTTCGGGAATCGGGCTGTCAACCTGTCAGGGAACCGTCGAGCGTCACGACGGGGAGATCCGGGTCGAGTCCGAGCTCGGTGACGGATCGACGTTCTCCGTCACTCCACCCTCCAGTAGCGAACCAACGGTATCGATGTCTTACCGATCTATCCGCGCTTACAGAGCGATTCGATCCGGTGCCATTATCGGGCCGATTTCGCCATTTCCGTCCGTGCCGGCGATTGGTCGACGGTGAGCGCTTCGACCTCCCGCTCGAGCCTGTCGGCGTACCGGAGTCGGAGCCACTGTGCTCGCCCTCGGGACATCTGAGACGTGTTGCCGAGTTCCGCCGAAATGGGACGATAGGCGGTCGTATCGAAGCCCATCGTTTCCAGATATCGCCTGACGGCGGGCGCTTCGAGCCCGCGGTCTATGGCCAAACTCACGTACTGCTGCAGCCGATCGAACGCTGGCACCGAGACGGTCGACGCCGTGACACCAGCGCGTCCACCGATCTCGACTCGCCTATCCGCGACGAGGTTCAGGATGTCCCGGACGTCTTCGACGAGTCGCAGGATCTGTCCGGGTAACGCGATGTCCGGCGCCCGCCACTCGATCGTGCCAAACTTCTCGCGCAAGCGAACCGGCGCCCAGATCGAGTCTTCCGGCGTGAAGTGCGTATCGAACGTCGCCGGTTCGACGCCGAGGCCCAGCGCCTGTCGACGGAAGCGATCGAACGTGGCGTCGATTCGATCGTCCCACTCGGCGACGTCCTCGACGTAGGGCCATAACTGGCCGAGCCGGGGATGGTCGCCGTAGCACGCTCGCCGGTAGACGTGGGATCGCGCGCAGGCAGCCACGTTGTGCCCCTGGTCGTACGAGGAGCTCGCGACGAGCGCAAACGCCGGATCCAGTGCGGTCAGCAGGTTCAGCTGATCGGTTTCGGCACCCTCGATCTGGTCGACGTGCAGATGTGTGCCGGCGCAGTGGGTGGCATTGTCGAACGCCTCACCGAGGACCTGTCGCTGAATCCGCGTTCGGGGGCCGTCGCTCGTGCTGACCGAGGCGGCGCCGAGCGGCGTGCCGAGCGGGACGAGGTGGCGTCCCTCTTCCCGAGCGACCTCGATCACCTCTCGGAGTCTGACGGTGACCTCCTCCCGGAGTTCGGGCACGTCGATACAGGGATCGGTGACGACCTCGAGCATCGGGTCAGCGCTCTCGGCGTGGAGATCATCGATGCGGTCGAGCACCGGCCTCGCTGACGCGAGCGCTCCCGTATCGTCGACGGTCCAGTATTCGAGTTCGAGACTGAGTTGCATGGTATCGATGGTGTGCCGCACATCGGGGTTTCGTTTCACAACGTCGCCGACGCGGGATCGGTCCCGAAAATCGTCAGTCGATCGTATCTACTCTAGTCGGCTGAACGCGAAGACGTGACCGCCGAAGTACGTAGGTCGGACGCCGCTACGTCGTGAATACGGTCGAGTCAACATCGGCGAGAATACGAGTCGAAACCGATGTACTGAGAGCGCGAATCGACGCCCGGTCTCGAGGCGCGAGTGCCGTGAGAGCGCCTACTCGTAGGACAGTTCGAGTTCGAGCGTGCGCTCGAGCAGTTCGTCGTCGTAGTATTCTTCGGTCTGGCCGGAGCGCATCTCGTGGATCGCGCAGACCTGTTCGACGGTGTTCACGAAGTTCTTGAACGTCGCCTCGTCGACCATCTGACCGTCGAGCGTGACCGCGCCGGTGCCCTCGCGCTTGGCCTCGTTGAACCGCTCGATCTTGCTCACGTCGCGCTCGAGTTCGTCGGGCGTCGGCATGTGGATAGTGTTGGCCTGGATCGTCTGCTTGGGGTACAGCGACCAGGAGCCGTCGAGGCCGAGCCGGGCCTCGTGTTCGACCTGATCCGCGTACTCGTCGGCGTTGTAGTAGGTCAGCCCGGCGCGTTCCTTGAACAGGTCGTCGAAGGGACCGCCGATCGAGACGAGGCCGGCGGCGCTGGCCTCGTTGGACATCGCCTCGAGAAGGCCGTCCCAGCGCGGCCGGCCGTCGCCGAGGTCGCGGCCGCCGAGTTCAGCGGTGTAGTCGACGGGGCCGAAGACGAGCCCGGTGAGTCGGGAGTCCTCGCCGAACTGGGCGATCTCGCGTAAGTCCGAACGGGCGCGGCCGGTCTCGACGATGATCGAGAGGCCGATCGAGCCGTCGTCGTAGCCGTGTTCGGCCTCGGCCTCGGCGACGGCCTCGGCGGCGCGCCGGACGTCCTCAAGACGGCCGACCTTGGGGACGACGACGCCGTCGATTTCGTCGCCGATCTCCGCGACGAGGCGGTCGATCTGGGCCCGTCCCTTCTCGCGGTACTCCGCGTCCTCGTAGCTCCACTCGACGCGGGGCCAGATCTCGCCGGGGAAGTCGTGTTCGGGCACGTTCTCGATGGTGTTCTCGAGGCCCTCCGCTTTCATGTTCGGCGCAGTGCCGTCCTCCATGTCGGGGACGAGCCAGTCGGGCGCCTGGAACCCCTCCGCGGTGAGCGCGGAGACGAGGTACTTCGCCGAGTCGTCTTTCGGAACGGCGGCCGGTGCGGTCTGGAAGGTTCGACAGAGTCGGATGTCGTCGGTCATGTGTCTGGATCTGGGTGGATCTGCGGTCGGTATCGGTTGGTTGCGGTCGACAGCGGTCGGTATCGGTCGTTGGCAGTCGGTATCGATCGTTCGCGGTCGGTTCCCTGTTCAGTCTGATCAGCCGGAGCGCTTCCGGATCTCCGCGGTTCGCGTGCCGGAGTAGACGGGTTCGTCGTCCTGGTTGAACGCGATGTGCTCGAATTGGACGGTGCCCGCCTCGTCGCTCGAGGCAGTATCTTCGGCCTCGAGCACGCGCGTGAACGCGTAGACGGTGTCACCGACCGCGACGAACGTGTGGAAAGATTCGTTGTCGAAACCGACCTCGCGCCAGGTCTCTTCGTCCGAGCGGGCGTGACCCAGCGCGGTCGAGCGGGTCACGTCGCCGTAGGTGACGATGTCGCCTGACGGCGAGTCGCTCATCACGTCGACGTTGTGGTGTTGTTTGGCCGTGTTGAGGGTCGCGAGGGGAAGGGAGGCGACGGTGACGTCGTCCTGCGTGCGGCCGCGCTCGTGGCGGTAGGCGACGGCCGCGTTCTCGTCGTCGGCCTCCTCGAGCGCTTCCACGAAGTCCTCGAAGTAATCGCCCTCGGGAGCGACGAACTCCTCGGGGAGGTCGGGACCGTCGTCTTCGCTCTCCTCGGCGGCCGCGGCACTGCCACTACCGTCCGTCGCCACGGGCTCGCGCCGCGGGATCATGTTCGTCCGCTCGTAGGAGCAGAGCACTTCGCCGGTCTCGGCGTCCGTCCCGCGAGTGCGCCAGGAGACGATGCCGTACTCCGGCCGGGAACTCGAGATCGCGCAGTTGACGACCTCGCTCTCGACGTGGAGTTCGGCGCCCGCGTAGACGGGCGTGCCGGGGAACCGGACGTCGGTGCGCCCGAGGAAGTAGCCGCCCTTCTCGCTCAGATCCTCGACGGTGATCCCGAGCGTTGCGGCGGTGAGGTAGTCCGGATGGATCGGCGGCTCGTCGAAGCCGCGGGCTTCGGCGGCGTCGGTCCGCCAGTAGGCGGGATCGTGGTTGAGCGTCTGGCTCATCCACTGCTCGTTGCCGAACCGCGTGAGGGTGAGGCCGGGATCGTGTTCGATGACATCCCCCTCTTCGAAGTCCTCGAAGCAGTTTCCCTTCTCCCTGGTCTCGGCCTGCTCGAGCGCCCGTGCGAACGTGTCTGGGTCGGTCCACTCAGTCATCTGCGGTCACCTCGTCCGTCTCGCTCCCGGGCCGTCGCTGTTGGCGATTCCGTCGTGCGATCGTCCGTCGCATCTCGTTTTCGACGATCATGTAGCCCTCGTCGAAGCCCATCCCGGGCTTGGCCAGCACCTGCGCAGCGTTCGTCGCGAGCGCGACGTGGGCGCAGGCCCGCGCGGAGGTCTCCGTCTCGTTGCAGGTCCCGCCGAGGTAGGCGCGGGTCTCGGTCCCCTCGCAGTAGCGAACCGCCTGTCCGCTGCGATGGATGCCGCCGAGATCGGGGGTCTTGACCTGCACGAGGTCCGCGGCCTCGGCGTCGACGAACGCCCGCACGTCCTCGAAGGTGTTACACCACTCGTCGGCGACGATATCGACCCCGACGCCGGCGTCCGCGAGCCCCTCGCGGAGCTCGACCATCGCCGCGATCTGGTCTTCGCGGTTGCCGACGTCCATCGGTCCCTCGATCTGGATCGGGTACGGTGCGGCCGCGTCCTCGAGGTCAGCGAAGTAGTCGACCACCTCGTCGCGGTCGTAGGGCGCGCCGAAGACCTCCCCGATCATCCCGTAGACGTCGATGTGGAACCGGGGCTCGTAGCCGTCCGGTCCGAGTTCCTGTGAGCGCCCGGTGAGCCACTCCACGTACTCGAGCAGCGTCTCGCCGTTCTCGCCGATCTTCTCGACGCTGTTGATGAGCGCGTGGGGCAGGACCGGGACGCCCTTGACGAACATCTTCTCGGTGTTGTTGTAGCGGTCGTCGCCGGACTGGCCGAAGACGGGCACCGGCTCCGTCGCGGGCTCGGTGCCCAAGGCGTCGGCCAGCACGTCCGTTCGCGTGGTGTGCTGCGCTTCGGCGGCCGCGGACAGCAGGGCCTGCGAGACGCCGTAGCGGATCGCCGTGTGGAGCCGGTCGCCGTCTACGTGCATGTTCTCGAGCGTCTCCGCATTCTCGAGGAAGTCGGTCGCGTCCCGTCCCTCGAGTTCGTCGGCGACGGGGCCCTCGATGACGGGGGCGTACTCGTCGGCCTGAAAGAGCGGATCGCGTCCGCCAGCGCCGGAGTACTGGACTGCGGCGCAGTCGCCCCGAACCACGGTGCCGTCGGCGAGTTCGATGTCGACGATGATCGTCTCGCCGGCCTGACGAATCTCGTCGAAGCCGTCGGTGACGGGCTCGCCCTCGTAGGTGAACCCGTCCTGCTGTGCGCCTCGCTTGATCGCGCGCTGGTCGTCGAAGAAGAACCCGGAATAGCCGGGCGTCGCGTGAATGCCTGTGAGTTCCATGTTAGACGTCACCCGTTGACTGCGGTCGGCCGATGAGCTTGCCGTCGCTGATCGCGTCAACGTCGTCCGCGACCATGCGGAACGACTGTTTGCGGCCCTCGGTGTCGGCCCGGCGCGAGAGCCGCGCCTTGTGGATCTCCTTGATGTCGTCGTCCATCTCGAGGTCGGCCCACTCGAAGATGCGGACGCGACCGTCGTCGTCCCGCGCGGGGAGGACGGCGCCCTTCGCGCTATCGCTGGGGGCGAAGGGCACGTCAAGCGCGCCGGAGTCGAAGGCCTCGATCGTGCCCTGAACGACGTCGCCGTCGCCGTGCTCGAAGATGGTGTCCATCAGACACCGCGTTTCGCGCTCGATCAAGTCCTGTTCCTCCGCGATGCCGTCGATGTCGATCTGTTGCTCGATGGCCATGTCGATGACCTGCCGCGTGGTGCGCAGGCCGGCGGAGTTGGCCTCTTTGGTCGGCACGCCCTGAAACTCCTGTGGGGACTTGGTGATCACCTTGTCCGGCTGGGCGATGGCGGCGGTCATCCCGCCGAGGCCGATCACGCCGTTGGCGCGGGCCTCGTCCGGCGGGAACCCGCCCATCCACTCGTGGAAGACCGTCGTGACGACGACCTCGTCGGGGAGGTACTCGTTGCCCAGCTTCTTCAGCGCGTTCAGGGCGGCGACGTCCTGGACGACGTTGCCGACCTGCCCGTAGCCGAGCGTGATCGACCGGACGCCCTGCGTGGCCGCGAGCTGGCCCTCGACGATCATGATCGCGATGGCGATCGACGGCGGGACGAGGGTGCCGGTGAGGGGGCCAAAGGGCTCGCGGTTGATGCGAACGCCGCGTTCGGTGTAGGCGCCCGCCAGCCGGTCGACGAACTGCCACTTCTCGATGGTCTCCTCGAGGCCGTGGCGTTTCGTATAGGGGATGTTGTACGAAATCGGGCCGCCCTCGAAGCTCTGGAAGCCGCCGGCGAAGGTGATCGCGGCCAGCAGCCGGGCGTCGGGCGTCCCGTGACGGACCTCGATCGGCGCGTCGATCGAGTCGATCAGCTCGCGGCAGCCGTCGACGCCGTGGTTGACCGCCGGAAACCCGTTGAGGGTGTCTTCGCCGGTCTCGCGGGCCTTCTCGAGGCCCTCTTGGGCCTTCCCGTACTCGTTGTCGCGCGTGTACGAGTCGATAGTCGTCGGCAGGAGGTCCGCCTGCCCCTCCCGGTGGAGGTACTCGAGGAGTTCGATCTGGTCGTCGAGCCGGGGGACGCCGGCCCGTGGTTGGAGGAGCGGTTTGTCGGCCGACTCGAGGACGTCCGCGAATCGCTTGCCGTCGGGCAGCGACTCGTGGTAGGCGATAGCGTCCTCGAAGTCGACCGCTTCGCCCGTCGACCAGTTCGATCGGATTTCTTCGTCGATACGCCGTAGCTCGTCGGCGGGAATGCGTTCGTCTCGTATCATCTAGGAACTGATGGTAGCCCGTTCGGACTCGGTCGGTCTGATCTGCAGGTCCTCCCGCAGCGCCGCGATCGCGTCTTCGGGATCCGTCTCGGAGTCGAAGACTCGATCGAAGCCGAGCTTCCGGAAGGTGCGCCGGGTCCGCTCGAACTCGTCCTGACCGACGGCGAGGTTGCCACCGATGTAGGTGACGGCGTCGACCCCGGCGTCCTCGAGGACCTCGTGGAATCCCTGGCAGTCCTGCTCGGCGTGGCCGTAGAGCGAGGAGACCAGTACGGCCTCAGCGTCGTGTGCTACGGCTGCCTCGGCGAACTCCTCCTGGGAGGTCTGGACGCCGAGGTTGATCACGTCGAAGCCCGCTGCGCTGAAGGCCTGTTCGAGGATTGTGATTCCAACGACGTGGGCGTCGGAGCCGATCACGCCGAGGACGACCGTTTGGGACATCGTATGAAGAACCATGAGGAACTGCACTATAAAGTTAATGATCTTCCATGATAATACACCTTAACCGTCCTAATAGCGTCCCTATGTGACTGTGGCACAATGTACATGATCGATGATAAGGTTTAGGTGCCGCCCTGAAAAAGGGTCCGGTACATGGGAGCGCTTTCGAACCTGCGCGTGCTCGACCTGACCCAGGTGCTGGCCGGGCCGTACTGTACGATGTTGCTCGCGGACATGGGCGCGGACGTCGTCAAAATCGAGCGGCCGGGCGGCGACATGATCCGCTCGAACCCGCCGTTCGTCGACGACCCCGAGACGGAGGCCTACGGCGGCTACTTCCAGAGCGTCAACCGCGGCAAGCGGAGCCTCGAGCTGAACTTAGGCGACGAGGACGACCGCGCGGACTTCCTCTCGCTGGTCGAGGAGGCCGATATCGTCGTCGAGAACTACCGCTCGGGGACGATGGAGAAGTACGATCTGGGCTACGAGACGCTCAAAGAATACAACGAGGACCTCATCTACTCCTCGATCCGCGGCTTCGGCGACCCACGGACGGGCGAAACGGAGCGGCAGGGTCAGCCCTCCTTCGACCTCATCGCGCAGGCGCTGGGCGGGGTCATGGAGACCACCGGCCAGCCCGACGGCCCGCCGACGAAGACCGGCCCCGGCGTCGGCGACCTCTTCACCGCCACGCTGAACTGTATCGGCATTCTGGCGGCGGTCAACCACCGCGAGCAGACCGGAGAAGGCCAGTACGTCGACACCGCCATGTACGACTCGATGCTCAGCTTCACCGAACGCGCCGTCTACCAGCAGTCCTACACGGGCGAGGCGCCGACTCGACGGGGCAACTCCCACCCCACGCTCTTCCCCTACAACGCCTTCGAGACCGCCGACGGCTACGCCGTCATCGCCGCGTTCAACGACAACCACTGGGCCGAACTCTGCGATGTGATGGGCCGCGAGGAGCTGGCCGAGGAGTATCCGACGACCGCCGAACGCCTCGAGCACCGTGAGATCCTCCGCGACGAGATCGCCGACTGGAGCCTCGAGCAGACCAACGACGAACTCGTGAGTAAACTCGAGGGCCGCGTCCCGGCCGCCAAGGTCCAGACCACCGAGGAGATCTTCGACGACCCGCACGTCCACGCGCGGGACATGCTCGTGCCGGTCGAACAGCCCGGCGCCGACCGCGACGTCGAGATCGCGGGCAACCCGATCAAGATGAGCGAGACCGAGCCCAGGCCTCGCGGTCGCGCGCCGCTGTTAGACGAGCACCGCGAGGAGATTTTAGGCGAGAAAGCGGAGCGGGCGGCCGACGACTGAGCGACGATATCGATCGAACAGCCGATTCGAACCCTACAGAATCTTCCGGAGCACGCGCTCGAGGTTCCGCTCTAACTCCGAGGCCTGCAGAATCGTCACCGGATTCTCAGACTGCTCCTCGAGCGAGGGCGGCTCGTCGTCGCGGTCCTGGACGACGAGGAGCCCGTTCCACCCCGAGCCGAAGTAGTCCGCTTCGTCGGGACCGAAGACGTGCTCCTCGTTGACCCGGAGGAATGCGAGGTACTCGAGCGTCTCCTTGACCCTCGACGGATCGTGTCGACGTTGGTGCTGTTTTTGACCTCCACGATCAGGTACTCGTGCTGATCGTCGTCCTCGGCGATGACCTCAAGGACGATGACGTCGGGACGGCCGGTGTGATTCCGGAAGTCCCGTTCGAAGTAGTCGCCGGCGATCTCCTGGGCCTCGAGTTGGACCTTGTCCGTTCGCGAGAGATGGGTCGCGTCTTCGTCGGGTTCAGCGACGAACGAGAGGTTCCGATCGCCCGCGGAGTTGTCGTGATAGAGGACGATCTCCGTGTCGTCCTCGAACCGGGCCACCTCCTGTCGACCCGTCGCGATCGTTTTGTACTCCGGCTGGCTCTCTCGAAGGCGCTCGAGCGTCGCGACGAACCGGAAGAGGACGAACAGTTCGAACAGCGAGTCCTGATCGTCGGGGGCGATGACGGAATCGGGCCTGAGACTGGATGGTGAGTCACGTTTTCTCGGGCCTTTCGAAGCCGGCCTACTCGAGTCGTGCTTCCTCGAACGACGCGCGAGGGCGACCACTGCACAGGCGCAGCGGCAGATTCCCGTCATCGGCCTATCCGCGGCAGAGAGTAACTCTTTTGCGGGACCCCTGCACACGTCGGAGTATGAGCAACGATTGGCCCGTCGATCCCGACGGCGAGGAGGGCAGCGAGGGGATGCGCAAGTACGACATGCGGATCATCGCGGACAAGGTCGACGAGGAGGAGGACTTCCCGATGGAGCGCGACGAGTTCGTCGCGGAGTACGGCGACTACCCGATCCGGATCAACTACAAGCGCGTCGTCCCGATGCGCGAGATCTTCGAGTACGTCGAACCCGAGCGCTTCGAGACGATCCTCGACATGCACAAGGCCGTCGGCGATGCCATGCGCGCCGGCGACTTCTGGGAGTACCACCCGCAGGGCAAGAACCCCGAGCGGAAACACGCCTGAAGCGGCCGCCGTCGCGTCTCGCCTCCGTTCTCGACTCGAGACCCGTTCCCTACTTGAGAGTTCCCTCGAGTCTCCCGTTCGTGCCCCCATCACGAATCTGGATTACGTATCGCTTATACGACGGCGTTCGAAACCCACTGCTACCGTGACTAATACGCAGGTTACGCTCGTTCAGATCGACAACTACGGGCCGTGGACGGTCACACCGGAGCCGCGGCGGGAGGCCGACCTCCAGACGATGCAGTCTCGGCTCTACGCCGACATCTCCCAGTTCGTCGGCAACCGCGGCGGCTACACCTTCTTCACTCGCTTCGACAACATGATCGCCGTCACGAACGGCCTCGACCTCGAGGATCACGCGCTCCTCCAGGAGTCCGTCGGCAACCGGTATCCCGTGACGCTCAGCCTCGGCGTCGCCGCCGACGCCAGTCCCGTACAGGCGCTGGCCGACGCGACCGCGCGCGTCCAGGACGCCGGCAGCGCACAGGACGAGGACCGACGCGAGTGCCTCGAGGGCCGGGCCGTCGACGCCACCGACCGAACCGCAGAGGACGTCCAGATCGCCCACTTCGACGTCATCAACGCGACCGGCACCTACACCGACGAACTCAACGCCTTCGACACGTTCATCGAGATCGAACAGGGGTACGCCGAACTCATGCGGCACATGCGCCACGCCCACGAGAGCCTCTCCTTTTTCGTCGGCGGGGACAACATCATCGTCACCTGCCCGGACCTCGACGAAGGCGACTACGAAGAGGCCATCTACCACGTCGAGGAGGCCGTCGATGTCGAACTGCAGGTCGGCGTCGGCCGCGGGGAGTGCGCCCACGATGCCGGCTTCGCCGCGAAACACGCCCTCGAGACCTGTCGGTCCGACGGGACCCGCGTCGAACTCGAGTGGTAATCGAGTCGAGCGACGGTGCCGGGAGGGCGACCGTCCGACGGCGGGTAAACGCCGGCGCAGCGGACAGTTTCTCGCGGTAGAACGGCCGAGAATCCGGATCACGAAACTTCGACCCCGATTCGCTTAAGGGTGGCGGGAGTAGCTTTTAGCCAGTGTGTGGTTATCGTTCACACATGGAATCGGAACTGTCGGTCAGGGAGGTCCTGACGAACGACTACGTCGGCGTCAGCGAGTCGGACACGGTTCGCGGCGCCGTCGAACTCATGCGCGAGGAGCGCTCGAGTTGCGTTCTCGTCGTCCGCGGGAGTGAGCCGGTCGGAATTATGACCGAGTGGGACGTCCTCGACGTCGTCGCCGACGAGCGCGATCCGTCCGAGACGACCGTCGGCGACGTCATGAGTTCGCCGGTCATCACGTTCGGGCCGGACCGGTCGCTCACCGACGTCGCTGACGCGATGGCCCGCGAGAGCATCCGCAACGTCGTAGTCGAGGACGACGAGGGCGTGGTTGGCCTGCTCACCCAGCGCGACGTCATCGCCGCCGCGGGCTCGTTCCAGGCCACGATGACGCCCGGGCGAACGGCCAACACCGCGACGGGACTCGAGGGCGCGCAGCCGTCGGACGAGCGCTCCGCTCAGTCCCAACCCGCCGGCGAGAGTCTCGACTCGCGGATGCTGGCCAACGGCGGCGACGAGTACACGACTCAGGGCGTCTGTGAGGCCTGCGGGTCGCTCGCCGACGCGCTGTGGGACGCCAACGGCCAACTCGTCTGTGCGGACTGCCGAACGGTGTGACCGCCGAGTCGCCAACGGCGGTCCGCACCGCACCGAGTGGACGCGTACCGATCCGTGTCAAACAGTAGCGTGATACAGTCACTGACAGCGATTTCTCCGATGGAAAGACCTTTCGGGGGCCGCGGTGCACCCATGGATAATGATCGATACCCTCGACGACCTCGACGTCGAAGGGACCACCGTCGGCGTCCGCGTGGACATCAACAGCCCGATCGGCGACGACGGTACCCTCGCCGACGACGCCCGACTGCGTGCCCACGTGGACACCCTCTCGGAACTACTCGAGCGCGGCGGCCGGGTCGCCGTCCTCGCCCACCAGGGTCGACCCGGCGGTGACGACTTCGTCTCCCTCGAGTCCCACGCCGAGCGGCTCTCGAAACTGCTCGAGCGGCCCGTCGACCACGTGGACACGACGTTCAGCGACGCCGCCTGCGAAGCCGTCCGGAACCTCGAGAACGGCGACTGCCTCGTCCTCGAGAACACGCGCTTCTACAGCGAGGAGTACATGGAGTTCGACGCCGAACGCGCCGCCGAGACCCACCTCGTGGAGGGGCTGGCGCCGGCGCTGGACGTCTACGTTAACGACGCCTTCGCCGCGGCCCACCGCTCCCAGCCCTCGTTGGTTGGCTTCCCGACCGTCCTCCCCGGCTACGCCGGCCGCGTGATGGAGTCCGAACTCGACGTCCTCGGGACGATCGAGGAGACCCCCGAACCGCGGATCTACGTCCTCGGCGGGGCGAAGGTCCCGGACTCGATCGACGTCGCCTGGTCCGTCCTCGAGAAGGGGCTGGCCGACCACGTCCTCACCGCCGGCGTCGTCGGTAACGTCTTCCTCATCGCCGACGGCGTCGACGTGGGCGACGCCAGCTCCGACTTCATCTACGATCAGGGCTACTGGGACGAGATCGACCGCGCCGCCGACCTGCTCGACGCCTACGGCGACAGTATCGCGCTCCCGCGGGATGTCGCCGTCGAACGCGACGGCGAGCGCCACGAACTCGGCGTCAACGCCCTCCCACCGGGCGACGAGGAGGCCGCCATGGACATCGGTAGCTCGACACTGGCCTACTACGAGCGCCTGCTCGAGGACGCGGGCACGGTCATCCTCAACGGCCCCGCCGGCGTCTTCGAGGAGGAGGCGTTCGCGACGGGCACCCGACAGCTCTACGGCGCCGCGACCGACGTCGAGATGAGCATCGTCGGCGGCGGCGACACCGCCTCCGCGCTGCGCAGTCTCGGCGTCGACGGCTTCACACACGTCAGCACCGGCGGCGGCGCCGCCCTGCGGATGCTCACCGCGGAGCCGCTGCCCGCCGTGACCGCACTCGAGGATGGACCCAAACGACAACAGCCGGCCGACGATTGAACGCGCCACCGCCGACGACGTCGAGACGGTCGCGGACCTGTGGGTCCGGCTGGCTCGAGACCAGCGCCGGCACGACTCCTACGTTCACGCCGACGCCAACCGGGAGACGATGCGGGACACGCTCGCGGCCCACCAGGTCAACGACGGGCTGCTCGTCGCCCGCGACGGCGAGACCGTCATCGGCTTCGCCTCGTTTTCCGTCGAGCGGGGCTCGCTCCAGCTCGACGCCACCCGCGGCGTGCTCTCGAACATCTACGTCGTTCCCGCCGCCCGCGAGAAGGGCGTTGGAACGGCGCTGCTCGAGGCCGTCGAGGACGAACTCGCGTCCCAGGGCGCCGAGGTCGTGGTGCTCGAGGTGATGGCCCGCAACGAGGCCGCCCGGCGGTTCTACGAGCGGAAGGGGTACGAGACCTATCGGGTCGCGATGGAGCGCGACCTCGAGGACGACCGCTCCGAAAACGATACACATTCAAAGGAGGACGGCTAACCCGAAACTGCGCCAGGGGAGCATGGGTGGTTCATGCACTCGACTTGTAATCGAGACTCCCGGGGTTCAAATCCCCGCCCTGGCTTACTGACGCGAACAGATTCGTGAGCGTCAGCAACGAGACGGGATTTGAATCAGGGAGCAGCTCTGCTGCGACCGTGGTTCAAATCCCCGTCCTGGCTTGAATCCCTAGGCTCAAATCCTCTACCGACAGGTATCGTTACTTCCAGAATTAACGGAGATTCCGGCAGATCCCCTCTCGAGCAACGAGAATCGTCCGCAACAGGCACGACTCACGGCTCGAAACGCCCCGGACTCTTATTACAGACTCGCCAATACTGGATACTGTCCGGGTCACACCTCCCTGAGAACGCCAGATCTCACATCCACTCCCAAGCCCCCTTCGACTCGGACACTTCGGTATCGGCACGTAGTGTCACCCAAAACGCCGACGGAAGTCGGCGGCGGAACCCCCCTTTCGACTGGTGATGTGTCAATCGGTCGGGGTTGCGATCGAGAGTAACTAGTGACGTTGGAGCGATCTCGATCGGTGGCGGGCGATGTGGTCGTTTCGAATGTCTCAGTTCGAACGGTAGCCGTCGGCAACGACGGACTCCCCATCCCGCCACTCGAGTATTCGACTATCGCGAATTAAGCCTACTGGCCGGGTAGTCGAAGGCTGGCGCCGGATTTCGGAAGATCCAGAACGCGCCGAGTGACAACGCAGCCAGTCGATCGGTCGCAGCCGTCGCCGACGCGTTCGGAGACGGATACTCAACAACTTCTGGTGATTCGCTCGTTCACGACCGGATCACCGACCGGCCCGTCCGCGTCGACCGACTGCTCGAGGTGATAGATCGTCACTGACTCGAGGTCTCGATCCGACGCCTCGCAGACGTACGCCGCCGCCGGCTCGTACTGCGACTCGCCGGCGTAGCGCATGTCGACGCCGTATCGGTGCCAGAGCGTCGTCGGGTACGTCTCGGCGGCGTCCGGCGGGCGGTCGAACGCGACGTCGCCGCCGTCGACCGCGTCGATCGTCTCGCCCGACTCGAGGGTCGCCTCGATCGCGTACCAGCTCGAGGCGTCCGGCGGGTTCGGCGCGAAGAACGACCAGCTCACGTCCGAGAGCTCGCCGTCCAGATCCGGAGTCGAGTCCTCAGCGATTCCGAGACTCGCCGCCTGCCAGAGGAGTATCGCGACGAACGCACCGACGAGCAAGGCGGTGCTCCCGACCCGGGCTGCCCGCCGAACGCGAGGGAAGCGTGGCCTCGAGTCGGGCAGTATCCGTCCGACCTCGCCGGTTCGATCTGCCCGAATCGAGGACGGGAGCCGGTGACGGAAGGCTGGACCGACGGTTGCTGTGGCCCCCTCGAGTCGGTCCCAGACCGGCGCCGGGAAGAACAGGAGCAGGCCAGCGATCATGACAAAGGGGAAGACGCCCAGCCGCATCGTCGCGGCCATCCCGAGATGGGCGCAGACGAACGCGGCTGCGAGTGCGGTCCGCGGCCGGCCGGTATAGCAAATCAGGAACGGCGAGACGGAGAGCATGGCGACCCAGAGCCAGTTGATCGCGGTGAGCACCGCCCCGAACTCGGCGAGGGACGGTCCGAGCAGCACGGTGTACTCCTCGAGGTGGAAGATTCGGGGCACCGCCGTCCCGGACAGCCACGCCTCGCTCTGGAACTTGTGGACCGCGCTCGCCGCGTAAATAGTCACGAAGTGGACGCAGAGGATCGCCGTCCCGAGCGAGTAGACCGGTCGGCCCCGGCCGCGGCCCTCGTCGCTCCGCCGACCGCCGCCAAGCGACCAGCGCGCCTCGAGGGGCAGGAACAGGCCCAGAAACAGGAGCGTGAGCAGGATGGTGTCGCCGCCGTTGACCACGTACGGGTTCCGGGCGAACAGCGAGGCGAGCAGGAGCAGGGAACACCCCAGCGAGAGCTTCGTCCGGTAGCCGGCGAGGAGACACGCAGCGGCGACGCCGGCGATCGCGAACAGTAACCCCTGTACCCACGCCGCGCCGGACACCGCGTGGAGCGACGCGGCCGCGAACGTCGGATAGGCGTCGGCGAGCGCCGATCGCGGGAAGACGCCGTCGTCGGTGTAGAAGGTCACCAGTCCCGGCGCTCGGAGGAACGCCAGATCGGCGAGCAAGAGCACTCCCAGCACGATCCGAAACGCGCCGAGCGCTCGCGGATCGACGCCCAGGCGCGGCCTCGCGAGCGCGTAGAGTCGCTCGAGCGCCGCGCGGGATCGATCGGTCGGTTTCGAGTCCTGTGGTGACGAACTCATCGGCGAGTGACGTTCGGCAGATTCGAGTGCTAGTATAAGTGCTTTGTAGTGTCATCCTGACCGTCACGTTGTGGCGCTATCGGAACGGCCCGAGAACGAACGAAACGACGGCCTCTCGAGACGGACGAACGCCGCAGCGACGATTACCCGAGGGGACCCGCTCAGCCGACTCGGCTCGAGCGAACGGAGTCGACACTCGCTGGTGGTCGGGTAGGTACCGATTCGGGCGCCTGAAAAAGTCGGCTGGCGAAGGCCGACGGTGGAACGGTGATAACCGAGGACGAGGGAACTGTCTCAGAGTCGGAACCCCCCTACTGGCAACGACTAGGCGTTCCTCCCTCGTCAGTAACGTGAACGTCCCAGATACTGATAGCTCCATTGCCAAACTGTGTAGGTGGTGATACGGTGGGACGGCGTCCCGAACTCGTTGCTGGCCGACTCGAGTCGGAACGCGGCGGAATAGACGGCGACGCGCCTCCGGCCTGACCGGTAGTATCACGTGCCCGGTTACTCGGGTCGCGTCGCGGTTCGCGCCTCGCCCGACACGGCGTCGACGTGGACGTGGACGGTATCGGTCGCCGTCCCGAGGGGGACGATCCAGGAGGCGCTGGTTCGGTGGGGCTCCTCGAGGACCGTGATCTCCGCCGGGTCGAGCGAGCCGTCCTCCTCGGCGAGCGCCTCGCGGGCGATCCGCGTCGCCTCGTCGGCGTCGTCGATCCGGACGTTCTCGGTGAGGCGAACGGTCACGACCGGCACGTCGGCCATCCGGACGACGCGTTCGGTGACGCTCCCGACTAGCACGCGATCGAGGCCGGTCCGGCCCTGTGTTCCCATGACGATCATGTCGACGTCGTGTTCGTCGGCGTACTCGAGGATTTCCTCGTGGGGAACGCCCTGCTCGACCGCCGTCACGACGTCGACGCCCTTGCGGGCGGCCTCCCGCTCGACGCGCTCGACGGCGCGGTCGGCGGCGGCGATGGCCGTATCGTTCTGCAGCGTCCCGAGCGGCCCCTCCGGAACGACCGACAGCGCGTGGACGGTCGCCCCGAACTGCTGTGCGATGGCCATTCCGTGGTCGATCGACCGGCGGGTCCCGTCGCTCCCGTCCGTCGGAATGAGCACGTCCTGATACATGGTATCGGACGTTAGGAATCCGGACGTATATAGCCTCGAGTCGCACTCTCGGGGACTCGCGTCGCCGTTCCGGTGCCTAGCTATTTATCGATCGATGTGGTCACATCCATCGAGTATGGTACCTGTTACCGACCTACAAGAGATGTACGAGGCCATGGTAACGGCGCGCCACTACGAGGAGCGCCTCCAAGAGGAGTACCTCGAGGGAAAGCAACCGGCGTTCGACATCTCCGCCGGGCCGATTCCCGGCGAGTTACACCTCGCTGCGGGTCACGAGGCCTCGGGCGCGGGCGTCTGTCAGCACCTGCGCGACGACGACACGGTGACGGCGCCGCACCGACCCCACCACATCGCCGTCGCGAAGGGCGTGGATCTGAAGCGGATGACCGCCGAGATCTTCGGCCGTGAGACGGGGCTGAGCAAGGGGAAGGGCGGCCACATGCACCTCTTCGATCCCGACGTCAACTTCGCGTGTAGCGGGATCATCGCCGAGGGCTGTCCGCCCGCGGTCGGCGCCGGCCTGGCCGCGAAGAAGCGCAACACCGACAGCGTCGCGGTCGCGTTCCTCGGCGAGGGGGCGATCGATCAGGGCGCCTTCCTCGAGTCGCTTAACATGGCGGCCGTGCAGGACCTCCCCGTCGTCTTCGTCGTCGAGGACAACGACTGGGCCATCAGCATGCCCAAAGAGCGGGTCACCGACGTCGAGAACGGCGCCCAGCGCGCCGGCGGATTCGATCTGCCGGGAACCCGCGTGGACGCCGACGACGCCGTCGCGGTCTACGAGGCCGCGCGGGAGGCGATTGGCCGCGCTCGAGACCGAAACGGCCCGTCGCTGCTCGAGGTACAGGTCCACCGACGGATGGGTCACTTCATGGGCGATCCACAGGCGTACCGCTCCGACGAGGACGAGGAGGCGGCCCAGCAGCGCGACTCGATCGACCGACTCGAGGCGGACCTGCGGGCCCACGGCGTCGATAACGAGACGGTCGCCAGCCTGCGCTCGAGCGCTCAGGAACGCGTTGAAGAGGCGATCGAGTGGGCCAAAGAGCAACCGGAGCCCGAGCCGGCGGACGCCCACGAGGACGTGTTCACGAATCCGCCGTCGGGCGTAACGGACAGCGAACCGAACGCTGCGAAAACGGAGACCGGAGGTGACGACTGATGGCACAACAGGAGACGGATCCCGAGACCGAACGGCAGACCGACCGATCCCTGACGATGAGCCGGGCGATGGTCGAGGCGATCGCCCACGAGATGCGCGAGGACGAGGAGGTCTTCTACATGGGCGAGGACGTCGCCGACTACGGCGGCATCTTCGACAGCACCGAAGGGCTGCTCGAGGAGTTCGGCTGCGACCGGATCATGGACGTCCCCATCAGCGAGACGGCGTACCTCGGCGCCGCAGTGGGCGCGGCCCAGGCGGGAATGCGGCCGATTGCCGAACTCATGTTCGTCGACTTCTTCGGCGTCGGCATGGACCAGATCTACAACCAGATGGCCAAGAACACCTACATGAGCGGCGGCTCCGTCAGCGTGCCGATGGTGCTGACGGCCGCCGTCGGCGGCACGTACAACGACGCCGCCCAGCACTCCCAGACCCTCTACGGGACGTTCGCCCATCTGCCGGGGATGAAGGTCGTCGTGCCGTCGACCGCCTACGACGCGAAGGGGCTGATGCACAACGCGATCCGCGACAACGATCCGGTCGTCTACATGTTCCACAAGCGGCTGATGGGGATCGGCTGGCTGCCGGCGCCGGACGGCCCGAAGACGCCCGTTCCGGAAGACGACTACACGATTCCCTTCGGCAGCGCCGACGTCAAGCGCGAGGGGGCGGACGTGACCGTCGTCACGCTCGGCCTGCACGTCCACCGCGCGCTCGAGGCCGCGGACGACCTCGCGGACGACGGGATCGACGCCGAAGTGGTCGACCTCCGAACGCTGGTGCCGCTCGACACCGAGACCGTCCGCGAGTCGGTGGCCAAGACCGGCCGCCTCGTCGTGGTCGACGAGGACTACCGCTCGTTCGGCGTCACCGGCGAGATCGTCGCGCGAGTGGCCGAGGACGGGCTTGCCGACCTCGAGGCCGTCGAGCGGGTGGCCGTTCCGGACGTCCCGCTTCCCTACGCGCGGCCGATGGAGAACGAGGTCGTCCCGGACGCCGAGGACATCACGAGCGCCGTCCGTGCGGCCCACGGTGACGAATGAGTACGGACGACGACCGCGTCGCCGTCGACACCGGCGACGTCTGGCCCGAGGACACCGACGAGGACGAGGGCGTCGTCGTCAACTGGTTCCTAAGCGAGGGCGCCGGCGTTGAGGCGGGCGACGACCTCTGTGAGTTTCAGGTCGAGAAGGTCAGCGTCGACGTCCCGGCGCCGACGGACGGCACGATCGACGAGATCGTCCTCGAGGAAGACGACGAGTTCGAGCGCGGGGCCGTCCTCGCCTGGATCACCCCAGCGTAGCGGCGCCGCGTTCGACTCCTCTCGACAACTGATCCCAGATGCCACCGACCGATACAGAATCCGACGGGAGCGACGAACGGGAGACCGAGACGAACGGCGACGGCGGAGCGGAGAGCGACGACGAGACCGCGAACGCCGACGAAACGGACCGAACCGTCCGCGAGGAGCGATCGCTCTCCCCGATGCGGCGGACGATCGCGAACCGCCTGCAGGACAGCTATCGGAACGCCGTCCACGTGACCGCCAGCCGGGAGGTCGACGCCGAGGCGCTGTTCCGTGCGACCGAGACCGCGACCGACCGCCTCGAGGCGGACGTCTCGCTGATCGATCCCGTGCTCTGTGCGCTCTCGGCGACGCTCGAGGAGCATCCGGCGTTCAACGCGACGTTCGAGGACGAGACCCACCGGCTGTACGAGGAGCACAACGTCGGCGTCGCGGTCGATGTCGAGGCGGGACTGGTGACGCCGGTCATGCGCGATATCGGCTCGAAATCCCTCGGCGAGATCGCGGCCGAACGGCGCCGGCTGACCGAGACCGTCCGGTCCGGCGAGTACACGATGCGAGACTTCCGCGGCGGGACGTTCACCGTCACGAACCTCGGCGTCCTCGGCGTCGACTCGTTCACGCCGGTCATCAACCCGCCGGAGGTCGCGATCCTCGGGATCGGCCGGGTGCGAGAGCGCCCGCGACGGAGCGGCGACGGACTCGAGTTCCGTCGCGAGTTGACCTACGACCTCAGCTTCGACCACCGGGTCGTTGACGGCGCGGACGCGGCCCGGTTCCTCGAGACGCTCGCGGAGTACACCGAAAGCGCCGAGCGGTTCGGTCCCGACGGCTGATCCGACACGGCGGTTTCGTCGCCGCCCACGATATGGTTAGGGATCCGACAGGAATATATATTCAGCGAGACTAGGGTGGAATATGCGCGAACGATATCGCAACGGACTGGCCGTGATCGACGCCAGTCTGGACGTCTTCCGCGCCCGCCCCCGGCTCGCGGTCCTCCCGCTGTTGAGCCTCGCGACGGTCGGAACCGCGTACGCGGCGGTCGGCCTCGCGTTCCTCCACTACGGGCTGCTCGAGGCGGTCCTCGAGAACGAGTTCGTGAAGTACGGCGCGCTGTTCGCCGCTCTCGCGATCTCCTCCGGCGTCGGCGTCTTCTTCAACGCCGCGGTGGTCCACTGCGCGACACGACAGTTCGACGGGGAGGAGACGTCGGTCCGCGACGGCCTCGCCGCCGCGTGGGACGCCCGCCGGGAGATCGCGAAGTGGGGACTCGTCTCCGCGACGATCGGGACCGCCCTCTACATCGCCGAGGACAACGTGCCCGGCGTCGGATCGCTCATCCAGTCGATCCTCAATCTGGGCTGGAGTCTGCTGACGTTCTTCGTCGTCCCGGTGATCGTCACGGACCGAACGGGATCGCTCCGGTCGGAGATCCGGAAGAGCGGCGACGCGTTCGCCCGGACGTGTGGCGAGTCGATCACCGCAGCGTTCGGGATCGGACTGGCGCTGCTTCCGGTCACGTTGACCGGAATCTGCATGCTCGCCGTCGCTTACGTCTCGGCGACGGGCCTCACTGCGTACGCACTCGGTGCGCTCGGCGGCGTCCTCGTCGTCGCGACCCTCGTCGTCACGCAGGTACTGGGCATGATTGTCCGGGCGGCGCTCTACCGGTACGCGACCGACGGCGAGCGCGTCGGACCGCTCGCGGAACTCGATCCGGACGGGATCTTCGTCGATAACTGACTCGCTCGGATCGGCCGGTCGCGGTCACCCGTTCGCACCAATCACCAGTCGACCCGATTCTCGCTCGAGGACGGTCGACCGCGGTCGGCGAACCGGAACGATCCGCTAACACTGACTGTATTGATTGGGTGAGTGGTTACCGTCGGAAAGTTGGACTCGGGTACTTCTTTGACAATCTTTTTTACGGTACACGGAAACGTATCGCACGGAGCATGACAAATCTTGTCACTAACGTCGCGGACGCCGTCGAGGACCACGGCGAGAACACCGCGATCGGCTTTCAGGGCTCGGAGACGAGCTACGAGGAGTTCTGGGGTCAGACCGGGGCGTTCGCCACCGCGCTCGAGGAACGGGGGCTGGGTGCCGACGATCGGGTCGCGCTCTATCTACCGAACGTGCCGCCGTTTCTCATCGCGTTCCACGGGACGTTGCGGGTCGGCGGCGTCGTCGTGCCGATGAACCCGCAGTACAAGTCCCGCGAGATCGGTCACCTTCTCGGGGACAGCGAGGCCGAGGTCGTCGTCGCGCTGGCCGATCTGGTCCCCTTCGTTCGGGGGGTAGAGGACGAGACGAGCGTCGAACACATCGTCAGCGTCGGCGGCGACGCCGAGGGCGCCACCGCGTTCGAGGAGTTCCTCGAGCCGGGCGATCCCGGGATCGCCGAGCGCGACGACGACGACGACGCCGTCCAGCCGTACACCTCCGGGACGACGGGCCAGCCGAAGGGCGTCCAGCTCACCCACGGGAACCTCGCGTCGAACGCGAACGCGGCGTCGAAACTCATCCCCGACGGGATCCGGCCGGACGACAAATCGCTCGGCGTGTTGCCGCTGTTCCACATCTACGGGATGACCGTCGTGATGAACGCGTCGCTGTTCAACGGCGGCGCCTACTACCCGATGGCCTCGTGGGACGCACAGGAGGCCGTCTCGCTGATCGAGGACGAGGAGCTGACGATTATGCACGGCGTGCCGGCGATGTACAACGACGTCATCAATCAGCCCGACGCCGAGGAGTTCGACATGTCCTCGCTGCGCCTCTGTGGCGTCGGCGGCTCCGGGATCCCGGTCGAGGTCCTGCGCCAGTTCGAGGAGCTCTACGAGCCGAAGATCTACGAGGGGTACGGCCTGACCGAGACCAGTCCGATCACCCACTTCAACAGCCCGATCGAGGGCCGGCGCGTCGGCAGCATCGGCAAGACCGTTCCCGGCGTCGACTCGAAGGTCGTCGACGACGACTTCGAGGACGTGGATCCGGTCGAGGAGGGACCGGTCGACGAGGAGGAGGCCGACCTCCACGAGATCACTGGCGAGATCGTCGTCGCCGGGCCGAACGTGATGAAGGGCTACTACGGCCTGCCCGAGGCCAACGAGGAGGTCTTCACCGAGGAGGGCGGCCGTCGCTGGTTCCACACCGGCGACGTCGGCTACCGCGACGAGGACGGCTTCTTCTACGTCGTCGACCGCGAGAAGCACATGATCGTCACTGGGGGCTACAACGTCTACCCGCGGGAGGTCGAGGAGCTCCTCTTCGAACACGAGGACGTCGCCGACGCCGCCGTCGCGGGCATTCCCGACGAACGTCGCGGCGAGACCGTCAAGGCGTTCATCGTCCGCACGCCCGACGGCGACGTGACCGAGGACGAGATCAAGGAGTACTGTCTGACCAACCTCGCGGAGTACAAACACCCCCGCGAGGTCGAGTTCGTCGAGGAACTACCCCGGACGACCACGGGCAAAGTCCAGAAGTTCAAGCTCCGTGAGCAGGACCAAGAGAGCGAAGCGGAGGCCGAATAATGGCGCTGGGCGAGGCGGTCCACCTCGAGATCGAGGCCGACGGTCCCGCGACGATCACGCTCGATCAGCCGGATCGACGCAACGCCCTCTCCGCGGAGATCAGCGCCGGGATTTCGGAAGCCCTCGACGAGATCGAGGACAGCGACGCCCGCTGCGTGCTCGTCCAGGGCTCGGGCGGGTCGTTCTCGGCCGGCGGCGACATCGAACGGATGGTCGAGGGCATCGAGAACGACGTCCCCGCCGACGAACGGGTGCGTCGACTCGAGCGCTCGACGAACGCGCTCATCGGGCGAGTGGTGGAGTTCCCGATCCCGACGATCGCGCTGGTCGACGGCCCCGCCGTCGGCGCCGGTGCGAACCTCGCGATCGCCTGCGACGTGCAACTGGCCAGCGAAAACGCCGTTTTCGGCTTCGTCTTCCGGCAAGTGGGACTGAGCGTCGACGCCGGCACGTCCTACCTGCTGCCCCGTATCGTCGGTGAGAACGTCGCTAAGGAACTCGTGTTGACCGGCGACATCATCGACGCCGACCGCGCCGAAGAAATCGGCCTCGTCAATCACGTCTACGGCGCCGAGGAGTTCGACGAGCGGGTCGACGAGTTCGTCGAGAAGGTCGTCTCCGGGCCGCCGATCGCGCTGCGACACGCGAATCGGCTGGTCGGTGAAGGGCTGGACAAATCGCTCGAGCAGGCCCTGACCGACGAGGCGACGGCCCAGGGGATCGTCTTCGACACCGCGGATCACGCCGAGGGGGTCGAAGCCTTCTTCGAGGACCGCGATCCGGAGTACGAGGGCCGGTAATCGGTCACAGCTCGGTTTCGGCCGTCTCGTTCCGTTCGTTATTGAACGCTCTGTCCGTTCCGAAGGGGTACTTCCGGAGTTCAGTCTGTCGCGTCGTATCGTTCGTGAGACGGTAGGTGGCCGAGTAGATGAACTCCTCGGATTCGGACGGTTGCCATGAGTCGGTGACCCCACCCTGACACTCCAACTGGACGTGAAATCCGTCCATACTAGCGTTCGAAACTGAGATCGAGGTACAGTTGGCTATCACTCGTTCATCGGCCTCGAGACGGTGGTTCTGGCTCGCGAGTAGGTCGTTGTAGAACAGGCGCTCTTCGTACGTACCAGCGTAGTCCGCGACGTTCGAGGCGGTCAACGGGGTCGGTCTCTCCGGATCGACCGGATAGCTCTCGACATGCGCGACATCCTCATTCGTCGCATTCGGCCCTCCAAGAAACATGGTGATGAGACCCATTCCAACGAGAAGTAGCGTGAGAAGGAACCCGAGCGAAACGAGTCCCCGATTCGAATCCATTAGTTCAAGTCACACTCCTAATATGATAGCTGTTATGCAGTTCAGGAATCGTCGTACCGAGGGTTACGTCCACCGCGTCAACCGCCTCTACCGTGCGGTCGCGTCGATCGCACCGGGCTATCGCGACCGAGAACATCGGTTCGCTCGAGAACGGCTCCGATCGATCGCGTGAACGCGACGGGGTGCCGGGATCCTACTCGGACCGAGGGGATCCCCCACCGACCGCACCGGACGGGACCAGCGTCGAGACCCGCGCGTTCTCCTTGATCCGCAGGCCGCCGTCGGCGACGGTCAGCGGGATCAGCGGCAGGTGCGACGCGACCAGCATCGAGGGGTGGGAGCCGCCTCGAGCCAGCAGTTCGTTGCGCGGCTGCAGCTGGACGGGCTCCTCGAGGTCGGTCAGGAACTCGTTGTGCTGGAGGACGTACTGGCCGCCCTCGAGATTCCACCAACCGTACTCGTCGTCCGGATCCCGGAGCTCGGTGGGCACCGGCTCGAGGTCGGCGTCCTCGAGTTCGTCGCCGCCGAAATCCAGTCGACCGGGCGCGGCGACCTCGTAGATGGCGCTGACGGTCAGATCGATACCGTGCTCATGGACCTGTGCGGGTTCGTACACGAGGTTGTCGACGACCTCGGCGAGCGGATGCTCGGCGGACATTTCGGTCGGAGTGATGGTTTCCCAGCGCAAAAAACGTGTCCTCGTCGCATCGAATATCGTCGGCGCATCGAGCGCCGTCGGAGCCAGCGGGACCCGGGCCCCGATCGAGGTACCCTCGCCGTCGATTTGAATCACGACTGGCGGCTCGCTGTCAACCACAGTGACTTTCCACTATTCTTTCCAAAACGAACACATCTAAAAGTTAGGCCGTCAACAGTAGGGCCGATGGTACACCTCGAGCGGATTCGGATTCGGCCGGTCGCGTCCCTCGATGCGGTCTCGGTTTCGGAACGGACGCTCGTCGACCGCGGACCGGAGTGGAATCGGCGGTATACGATCGTCGAGCGAACGCCGGGAAGCGACGCCCGACCCGCGCCGGTCACCGAGGAACGCGACCCCCGTCTCCGCAGGCTCGAGACGACGTACGACCTCGAGCGAGAGACGGTGACGGTCCGCGAACGAGGAAGCGACGAGACCGCGACCTTCCACCTCGACCTCGATCGGGAGTGTTTCGCCTCGTGGCTCTCGGAGTTCCTCGACTACCCGGTCGAAATCGTTCGCACCGACGAGAGCGGCGGCCCGGACGCCGCGGCTCCGTCGGGACTGACGGTCGTCAGCGCCGAGACGCTCGAAACGGTCGCCGAGTGGTACGACGAGATCGACGCCGACGAACTGTGCCGTCGCGTCCAACCGACGCTCGTCGTCGGCGGCGCCCCGCCGTTCTGGGAGGACCGACTCTACGGGCGGGCCGATCGGATCGTTCCCGTCGAGGTCGGGTCGACGACGCTGTACGGCATCGGGCCGTCGCAACTGAGCGGCGTCTCGGCGCGCGACCCCGAAACCGGCGCGCAAACCGACGGGTTCCGAGAGACGTTCGTCGAGCGCCGCCGGGCGACGCTGCCCGACTGGGCGACCGCGGTGCGGTTCGACCACTACTTCCGGCTGCTGGCCGAGACGCAGGTCCCGCAGGCATCGGTCGGAACGACGCTCTCGGTCGATGAGCCGATCACCGTCGGGGAGCCTGTCCCGTCTCCAACGCCGGCCGACTGACTCGAGCGTCACGGCCGATGCGTCGCTATCCGATGATCGGAGTGGCGAAGCGAAACTGCCGTCTCTCGGCCGAACACGGCGAGACGCGTCCGCACTCGATTTTCACATCTGGTATTCGGAGCCAAAGCTCAAAGAGGGCGCTCTGATTTGCCGGTGTCATGGGAACGGGTCTCGATATCGGACCGGGAGCGCTCAGGGTGGCCGCGGAACCGGCCGGGGACGCGATCGAATCGGTACCGCCGGTCGTCGTTCCGGTCGACGACGCTGCGGCGAGCGATCTGACGGATGACGGACTGTCCGTGGAGCGAGAGGGAACGACCTACGCAGTCGGCGAGACAGCCGAGGCGGTCGCCGATGCGACCGGCGCGGCGCCCGAGTCGCTGTTTTCCAACGGGGTTCTAACGGTCGACGGCTACGCCGAACCGGCCCTCGAGGCGCTGCTCGAGGACGCGCTCGAGAGCGACGCGAGCGACGGGCGACTCTGCTATACGACGCCGGGAACGCTGGTCGACGCCGCGGAGCCGACCGAGGCCCACCGCGAGGCCGTCGAGTCGGTCGTCGCCGAGCACGCGGCCGACGCCACGCCGATCAGCAGGGGCTTCGCCGTCGTCTACGACCAGCTGGCCGAGGACAACTACACCGGGCTCGGCATCTGCATCGGCTCGCAGACCACCAGCGTCGCGCTGGCCTACTACGGCGTGCCCGCGCTGGCGTTCTCGCTCGCGAAGGGCAGCGAGTGGATCGTCGAGCGAGCGGCGGCCGAAACCGGCCGCGAGCCGGCACAGGTCGCGTCCGTCCTCGAGGAGTTTACGCTCGATCCCGACGCCGCGTCGGGAGAAATCGAGAGCGCGCTCGCGCAGGCCCACGACGCGCTGATCGGCGACCTCGCCGACGCGATCGCGGCCGAGGCCGACGAGAACGACGTGCAACAGGGGCTGGCCGTCCCGATCGCGGTCGCCGGCGACGGCGCGATCGAGGGCCTCGAATTCCTGCTCGGCGGGCGGTTCGACGCGGCGGCGCTCCCGTTCTCGGTTCGCGGCGTACGGCTGGCCGACGACCCCGCCGGGAGCGCCGCCCGCGGCGCGCTCGCGGCCGCCGAGGACGACGTCGACGCCTACGAGGACGTCACCTGGTCGACGGCCGAGACCGACGGGGACGGCGGCGACGAGCCGAACGGAGTTCCGGTCGGGTCCGACGCGAGCGGTTCGACGGCGCTCTCCTTCGACGAGGACCTCGGCGGCGGGGCCGACGCGGACCGCGACCGCGCGGACGACGCCATCGAGCAACTGTTCGACCGGCTCGCCGACCGCGACGCAGAGATCGAATCGGTCCGAACCGACCTCGAGTCGGCGTTCGAGGACATCGCGTACGTCGAGGAGCGGACGGCCGAGGCCGAGACAGTCGCGAAACTCGACGAGCGCCTCGAGGCGTTCGCCGACGACCTGCGCGACCTCGAGGCCGAGAGCGAGACGCACGCGAGCGACGAGGCGGTCGACGAACTGGGCGACGATCTCGAGGGGCTCTCGACGGCCTTCGAGGACTTGGAGGCCGACGTCGACGGGCTCGCGACCGAGCTGGAAGCTGACCTCGAGGCGGTCGAATCCGGGCTGGAGGACGACATCGACGAGTTGGAAGCCGAGCTGGCGGACAACCTCGACGAACTGGAGTCCGGACTCGAGACTGACCTCGAGACGCTGTCGGAGACGACGGCAGACGAACGCGCGGCCCTCGAGGAGCGGCTCGAGGAGCTCTCCGACGATCTCGAGGGAGTCGCCGACCGGGCGGGCTCGCTGGACGAGCGACTCGAGACGCTCCGAACGGAGCTGGAACGCCTCGAAACGGAGACCGCGTCCGCGGCCGATCTCGAGGACGCGATCGAGACGATCGATCGACTGGACGAGACGCTCGCGGCGATCGACGAGGATGTCGACCGGATCGATACCCGTCTCGACGATCTAGACGACGGCCTCGAGGAGCAGGCGACCCAGATCGACGGCGAACTCGAGTCGGTCGACGACCGGATCAGCGACGTCGACGACCGGCTTGAGGACGTGATCGATGACGTCGACGATCGAATTCGGGGCATCGACGATCGACTCGAGACAACCAGGACGGACCTCGAGGGCGTCGAGGAGGATCTCACGGTCGTCGACGATCGCCTCGAGGCCACGGATGACCGCGTCGAGACGGTAGCCGACGACATCACCGACGTCCGCGAGACGCTGAGTGCCCGAGCCGACGATCTGGAGGCGCGCCTGGAGAGTGCTCGGGAGACGGTCGGAGGCCTCGAGGCGACGGCGGCCGACGACGAGCGGGTCGACGCCGTCGAAGACGATCTCGAGGCCCTCGAGACGGATCTCGAAGAACTCGGAGACGGTGTCACGAGCGTCTCGGAGCGACTCGAGGACCTCGCGGAACGGACGGCGCTCGAGGACACCGTCACCGCACTCGCGTCCGACCTCGACGCCGCCGAGAGCGAGCTCGCCGATCTCGGCGACGCGTTCGACTCGCTCGAGACCGATGTCGACGACCAACTCGAGGCGACGACCGCCGAGTTCGATGCCACGGCGACCGAACTCGAGGCGCGACTCGACGACCGGACGGACGACGTCGAGACGAGACTCGAGGGCGCGGTCGGCTCGATCGAGGACGATTTCGCGACCCTCGAGTCGCGCCTCGATCGCCTCGACGAAGCGGCACCGGAGGCTGACGCGGTCGACGAACTGTCCGATTCGCTCGCGGAGACGCGCGAAACGGTCGAATCGGCGACGGCGGAGGTCGACGCCCTCGCGGAGGATCTCAACGCGCTCGAGTCGCGGTTCGGGGAACTCGAGACGGCGCTGACCGATCGGATGGACTCAGTCGAGACGGAACTCGACGACGTCGCGTCCGATCTCCGATCGACGGTAGCGGACGAGACCGACGCGCTCGCGGACCGTCTCGAGGGGCTCGGTGACGAGTTCGACTCGCTCGAGGCGGACGTCGAGACCCGACTCGAGGACGTCACCGAAACCGTCGACGGCGTCGACGCCGACGTCGAACGAATCTCGGCGCGCGTCTCAGAATTCGACGAGCGCTTCGAATCCCTCGACGAGACGGCCGCGTCCGCGGACGCCGTCGCGACGCTCGAGGAGTCAATCAGTACGCTCGAGGGAGAACTCGAAACGCTTCGGGCAGCGTCCGACGAAACGCACGAGGCGATCGCGGCGCTCGAGGCCGACCGCGAGGCGGCGCCGGCGGACGTCGCGGAACGTCTCGAGCGCGTCGAGGACCAAACTGACGATCTCGAGAACCAGACCGATGTGCTTGCGAACCGAGTCGGTCGACTCGACGACCTCTCGACGCGGGTCGATGACCTGGCCGACCGCGCGGACGGACTCGACGACCGGACGAGCGAACACGGGTCGCGGCTCGATCGGCAGGGCGATTCGCTCGCGGCCCACGACGAACGCCTCGAGTCGGTCGCGAGCGAGGTCGACGACCTCGCGACGGCCCTCGACGCGACGCCAGACGAGGCAGCCCTCGAGTCGACGGACGATCGACTGGACGCGCTCGCGGATCAGGTGGACGGACTCGAGTCGGCGCTCGACGACGTGGAGTCGGAGACGGTTCGCGGGGAGCAACTCGAGGCACTGCAGGCCGACGTCGCCGAGTTGCGAGAGCGCGTCGAGACGGAAGCGCGACCCCACGAACAGAACGAGTCGTCCGGGATAGCGGAGACGGTCGTTCCGATCGCTGCCGGCGGGGGCGGCGCCGGTGTCGTCGCCGGCGGCTCGCTCGCGCTCGCGGGCGACGGGACGATCGGCGCCGTCGCCGTCGTGCTCGGGGCCGTCCTGATCGCCGGCGCTATCGCGGCGAGTCGGTAAGGAGATCCGCGTGGGTCGCTCGCGCAGTCGCTCCTTCTCGAGGATTTTTCGCGGTCGCGAACGCTGACGCTACGCGTACGGAACCGCGGGAAAACGGTTCCGTCGGTCGTCACGAGGGCTGCGATCGCTCACTCGCGGATCGGATCGACGTTCCGCATCTCGCCCCCGCAGCGCCGACAGGTGCTGACAAGCGCGTCGGCGACCGTCTCGCGGTGCCCGCACGCGACGCACTCGTACTCGAGTTGCTCGGCAACCGTCATGTGCTAACGTTTGTAACGGGTCGTGTTAACTCTTTCCACGGTAAACGGTATCGGTGACTGTCATCGAAGGCGACTACTCGAGCAGCCAGAGTACGGCGCCGAGCGCCGTGGCGGCAGCGACCGACGCCGCGAGGAGGACGAAGGCGGGCCGAAAACCGACGAGTTCCGAGAGCGTGCCGACGATCGCGGGGGCGATCGCCCCGGCCGCCATCAGCATCGTCCGGACGACGCCGAGCCCGCCGCCGGCGACGTCGTCGGGGATCGCCGACATCAGGTAGGCCCCTCTGACGGGCCGGAAGCCGTGGGAGCCGATCCCGACCGCGACGAGCGTCGCGCCGAGAACCAGCGGCCCGGCCGTCCCGGTCAGCGCGATGAGGGCGGTCAAGGCGATCGACGCGAACCCGAGCGTGCCGACGATGAGCGGGAGTCGCCCGACCCGGTCGCTGAGATCGCCGGTGACGAGTTGGACCAGGCTCGCGAGGAAGAGGGCGCTGTAGAGCAGGCTCGCCGTCGCGTCGGTCAGCCCCGCCTCCTGCGTGAGATACAGCGGGGCGAACGCGACGAACCCGTTGTAGGTAAACGAGAACAGCACCGTCAGCAGCGCGAACACCGCGAACCGCGGGTCGCGAAGGAGCGTCGTGTACTGTCCGATGCCGCCGGCCGAGACGGCGGCCGTGGCAGCGTCGCCCGCGGAGTCGTTCGGCAGTCGTCGCGGAACACGCACTCGAAACGCCGCGCCGAGGCCGAGTCCGAGCACTCCGGCGCCCAGGAAGAGCAGCCGCCAGCTATCGCCCAGCGGGAACGAGACGCTCGCGACGGCGACGATCACGGCCGGCGCGACGACGCCCCCGAAGGCGCCGAACGTGTCGAGCACGCCGAGGGCTCGGCCCGTTCGCGCGGGGTAGGCCCGCGACAGCAGCCGAACGGCGACGGTCTTGTGCGCGCCGGTGCCGGCGCCCATGACGAGCATCGCGCCGACGAGGACGAGAAACGGCGAGTCGACGACCAGCGCGAGCGCGGCGACGGCCGCCACGACGACGCCCGCCGTGATGACGCCCACCGAGCCGAAGCGATCCGCGAGCACGCCCGAGGGAAACTGCATGGCCGCGTAGACGAGCATCAGCCCGGTGTAGGCGGTCCCGAGCACTGCGTTCGAGGCGCCGTAGCTCGCCCCGAACGAGTCGAACAGCGGCGGGAAGGCGTAGCGGAGGAACTTCGCGAGAAACCAGATCGTCGCCGTCAGGACGAGGACGTCGTAGCCGCGGAGCCGATCGACCGTCTCGCGAAGCGCCATGTGGGTCGGGGATATCCGAACGAGCGACGAATACCCACCGATTTCGGCGCCGCGATCGAAGCGGGAGCGGCGGGTGCAGTGACTGCGACGGGGTCGGTCGACAGCGGTCACGACTGATCCCGGGCAGTCTCGTAGCCGATGTCATTTCGTAGTCGATCGTCCCGTAGTCGGTCGTCGCCCCGCTGTGTTCGGCCTCGAGTCCGCTCGAGTCGGCCGCTTGTCGCTGCCCCCAGCGTCGAATACCGGCGGCGCGTCGTCACTGCGGTATCCCCACACTGGGTAATTGGACGGACGTCTACCGATAGCGTTCTCGAGCCATCGATCAACGCGATAGTATCCGTCTGACTGCGCTGAATCAGGGACCTGAACGATTAGATTCTGCTGTCGGCGGCATCGAGGACAATCGGACAAGCGAACACTATTCTAGGAGATCTATCCAAGTATGATTGTGGAATGGGGTACTATCCGTACCAGCACAACGCTTTTTCGTGGTAAGTTATCTCATTCCACCATGGTACTCCCTGCCCCACACGCGCCGGATCGATCGTACTACGAATGCCGTGACTGTGGCTACCGGGAGATGACCGACTCGCTCGAGTCCTGTCCCGAGTGCGACGGGCGAACGAGAAACATCGCGGTCGCCCGAGCGTAGGGCGACGTCGCGTCGGTCCGCGGCAGTAGCTCACGCGTTTCTGTGCCGGTAGCGCGGCCCCGACGGCCGCCGTCGTCAGTCGAAGTCCGGGAGATCCTCCGGCGGTTCGTACTCGGCCTCCCAGTCGATGTACTCCTCTTTGAGGATCACCGAGACGACCTGACCGAACTCGGTCAGTTCGGCGTTGATCGAGGAGACCGTCCCCCACGTATCGAGGCCCGGGTGATACTCCCGTGCCTGCCAGTCCTCGGGGATGCCGGGCGCGTGGTAGCCGACCCTGTCGGCGAAGTCGTCCCAGAAGAAGTCGAAGCCCGCGAAGAGATCCATCTCGCGGGCGATCTCGTACTCCCGTTCCTCGAGATCGGTGTCCTCGCGCCACTCCTCGAACGCCTCCTCCCAGGCGCCCGTCTCGAGGAACTCCTGGAGTTCCTCGCGCCGATAGTCGACGTCCCCGTCGGCGCTGATCGTCGCGTCCTCGTACTCGTTCGGGTCGACGAAGTTCAGTTCCGGCGGCTCGGGGGGTTCGACCTCGAGTGTCATGGCCGGACGTAGGACGGGTTCGCGGATAAGAATTCCCACCTCGGCGTCGCTCCAGGGCGCTCGGCCGGCGACTCGTTCGCCTACTCCCAGTCGTACCCGAACTCCTCGCTCCCCCGATGGATGTAATCGTTCTCGAGCACTTCGCTGACCGTCCGCGCGAGGTCGTCCAACTCCTCTTCGACGTCCTCGACGTCGTCCGACTCGAGACCCCCGTGAGCCGCGAACAGATCCTCGGGGACCGGTGGAACGCGGTAGCCGACGTCCTCGGCCGCCGGATTCCAGTAGAAGTCGAGTCGGCGGAGCAAGCCCGCCTCGCGGACGATCCGAAACGCCGCGTCAGACAGGTAGGTCCGGTCAGACCAGTCGTCGAAGGCGTCCTCCCAGGCGCCCGCCTCGAGCAGGTCGGCGAGGTCCTCGCGGTACGTGTCGTCGCCGGTTCGCTCCTCGGGTTCGTCGACGGCGTCGTAGTCTCCCGGATCTTGCGGTCCCCGAAGCGCGGGGGGATCGGGAACCTCGGTATCGAGCGTCATATCCGACCGTTCGGTCGACAGCGTGATGTGGATTGCCCCGGCGAGGGACCGGGTTCTCTCACAGAGTGTCCCCGCGATGGCCCCCACCGAACCGCGCGACGACCGCTGGCGCGGACGGACACGCTCCGCAGTCCCGCACAGTTATTTCGAACGACACCCAACTGTCACGTATGGGCAGCGAGAGCGGCGGCAGCTACACGCTGACGGAAATCTTCGCCATCAAGTTCGTCCTGGCCGACGTAGTGATTATCGCCGCCTTGCTACTGGCGGGGCCGCTGTGGGCGCTCGGACTCACCGCGCTGTTCGTGGCCAGCACGTTCCTCATCTGGTATCTCACCCGCCGCAGCGAGCGCGCCGACGCCGACCGTGCGGCCGAGCGAGACGCCGCCGAAGCCGCGTCCGAACGCCCGGAGGATACGAGCGATCCCGTCACGAGGCTGCAGGAGCGGTACGCCGACGGCGAACTCTCCGAAGCGGAGTTCGAGGCGAAACTGGACCGGCTGATCGAGTCCAACGAGCGGGCCGACGCCGCCGGAATCGAGACCGAAGAACTCGAACTCGAGCGATCGAACTGATCGGCGTCGCTCGACTGCGGGCCATCCCAACACTCAATCGCCGCCCGGCCGTAGTCCCGGCCGATGACCGACTACGAGGCGGCGATCCTCGACGTCGACGGCACGATCGTCCGCGGTGAGGAGTTGCTCCCGAACGCCACCGACGCCCTCCGCGACCTCGAGGACGTCGGCGTCGATCGACTCCTGTTCTCGAACAACCCGACGCGGGGCAGCGATCACTACGGGACGAAACTCGAACCCCACGGGATCGACGTCGATCCGGCGACCGTCCTCACCTCGGCGACGGTCTCGGCGGAGTACCTCGCGACGACCCATCCGGACGCGACGGTCTACCTCGTCGGTAGCGATCGGCTCCGGGCCATCCTCGAGGACGCGACCGTCGGACTGACCGACGACCCCGACGCCGCGGACGTCGTCCTGGGCTCGTTCGACGACGAGTTCTCTTTCGGCACGCTCTGGGAGTCCCTGCGGGCCCTCGAGGGGGACGTGCCCTTCTACGGGACCGATCCGGACGCGACGATCCCGATCGACGACGGCGAGATCCCCGGCTCCGGGGCGATCCTCGCCGCGATGGAGGCCGTCGCGGGCCGAGAGCCCGACGCGATCCTCGGGAAACCCTCGTCGGTCGCCGCGGCGGCGGCGATGGACCGCCTGAACGCCGCTCCCGACCGAACGCTGGTCGTCGGCGACCGGCTCAACACTGACATCGCACTGGGAGAGCGAGCCGGCATGACGACGGCGCTCGTGTTGACCGGCGTGACCGACCGAGCCGACGTCGAGTCGGCCGAGATCCAGCCCGATTACGTCCTCGAGTCCCTGGCCGACGTCGCGACGCTGCTATAGCGGCGCGATCGGCGACCGTTCGGTGTGAAATCTCCGGAATGGCCTCGAGTCCACCCTGATCGAGCCCGGAGCGACGATTCCGAAAATCGCGTGCTCGAGAGACATATTTATGAGTGACAGTAACGAACATCAAGCTATGAAACAGCGAATCAAGCACGTCTTGCTTCGAGCTCGGTACGCCGCAATCGGCGCGGCCGTCGGGGCCGCGATCGGCTCCGTCTTCAGTCGAAACGCCGCGAGCACCGGCGGTGCGATCGGTGCGATGGCCGGTGCGACCATCGCCGACACCCGTGAAACGGTGACGGCGATCCTCGACGAGGCGAAAGAACGGGATCTCGGTCCGCTGTCGGAAGACGCCGATACCGATCCGAACTAAGTCGGTTCCGTTTTCGCTGTGCGGCCGAGTCGACTGTTCGTTCGTCTCGATTCCGATCGTCAGGTCCGTTTGTAGCGTCGACTCCCGGTAGCATCCACTTCCCGCGGTCTCGAGCGACGGCGCTCACGGGCGGACACCCCGATCGCGGATGTAGGCCGTCGCTGCTCCGGCGGAGCCGCTCGGAATCGGTCGATCGCCGACGGACTCCACGCCGACGTTCGTCCCGGCTGCTCCGTCCTCGATCAGCGGTCGCTGTCGCTCTCGAGGGCCGCCTGCCGTAACGCTACCTCCTGTTCGCTGTCGGTGGTCAGGTCGGGCACCGTCGTCGGATTCTTCTCGTCGTCGATCGCGACGTAGACGAAGTACGATTCGGTCGTCGTCTCCCGCTCGCGCGTCCGCAGATCCTCGCGCTCGGCGACCAGCCGGACCTTCACGCTCGAGGTGCCCGCGTCGTAGACGTAGGCCGTGATGTAGGCGGTGTCGCCGACGTGGATCGGCCGCTCGAAGTTCATCCGATCGACGCGGGCCGTCACGCAGGTTTCGCCCGAAAACAGCATCGCGGACATGGCGCCGACCTCGTCCATCCACTTCATCACGTTTCCTCCGTGGGCCGTATCGAGCATGTTGGCGTGATTTGGCTGGACCATCTCGCGGTTCTCGACGAGCGTCTCGATGAGCGCAGTCATCGACCGTTCGTTCGGGACGGGCACAAACAGTCTTGTCGCCGCCTCGGCCCGCGATTATCCAGAGGGGCCGCTGCGGAAATCAATTATGTGCAATCGGATTGAAATCGGAATTATTATTTCCACCGGCTTCGATACTGGTAAAAGTCGTCGCCGAGTTGAACCGCTAATGAGCGATGCAGGTGACGCCGATGTGCCGGCGCCCCCCGACCCACCGGACGACGACCAGGGCACCGTCACCGTCCTCGGGACAGCCCATGTCTCGCAGTCGAGCGTCGACGAGGTCCACGAAACGATCGATCGCGAGCAACCGGACGTCGTCGCCGTCGAACTGGACGAAAACCGGTACCGCCAGATGCAGGGCGGTGCGCCGGACGACATCGAGGCGGGCGACCTCCTCTCGGGGAACACCGTCTTCCAGTTTCTGGCCTACTGGATGCTTTCCTACGTCCAGTCGCGGCTCGGCGACCAGTTCGACATCGAACCCGGCGCGGACATGCGCGCCGCCATCGAGGCCGCCGAACGCAACGGGAGCGGCGTCGCGCTGGTCGACCGAGACATCCAGGTGACGATCCAGCGGTTCTGGCGCGGGCTCTCGATCACCGAGAAGCTGAAGATGGTCGGCGGGCTCGCGCTGGGGGTCACCGATCCCCGAACCATCGGGCTCTCCTTCGGCGCCATCGGCGGCGCCCTCCTCGGGCTCCTCTTCGGCGCGTTCCTCGCCCCGCTGCTCGGACTGGGCGACACCCTGTTGCTCGGCATCACCGGCTCGACGACGCTGGCGGCCGCCGGCGCCGTCACCGCCGGTTCATTCGGCGGCGCCCTCGTCGGCCTCCTCTTTCTCCCCTCGCTCGAGTCGGTCGGGAGATCGAACGGCATCGCCGGCGGGTTCACGATACGGATCCTCGCCGGGATCGGACTCGGAATCGCTGCCTGCCTCGCGCTCGTCGCGGCGGAGGTCTCCGTCGGGCCGTTCTCCGCGGGGGCCTTCGAGAGCGTCGGTACCTACGCGGTCCGCGGGACGGTCGGTCTGTTGGCCGGCCTCGGCGTCGGCGTTCTCGTCGGCGCCGTCGTCGGGCTCTTCCTCGACGGCGTCAGCGGCGACGTCGACGAGATCGACGAAGTCGACATCGAGGAGATGACCGACGGCGACGTCGTCGCGGCGATGATGGAGGAGTTTCGTCAGTTCAGCCCGCGCGGCGCCAACGCCCTGATCGACGAACGCGACGCCTACATCGCCACCCACCTTCACCAACTCCGCGAGCAGGGGTACGACGTGCTCGCCGTCGTCGGCGCCGGGCACAAGGCCGGCATCGAGCGCCACCTCGAGAACCCGTCGGAAATCCCCTCCCTCGAATCGCTGTCGGGGACGACCTCGAGCAGCCGGTTCTCGCCGCTGAAGATCGTCGGCTACCTGCTGACGCTCGGCTTCGTCGCCTTCTTCTTCCTGCTGGTCATGGCCGGCGTTCAGGACACCTTCCTGCTCCAGTTGTTCGGGGCGTGGTTCCTGATCAACGGGATCTTCGCGTTCACGCTCGCTCGTCTCGCCGGAGCGCGCTGGATCAGCGCGGGCGTCGGCGGAGCCGTCGCCTGGCTGACGAGCATCAATCCGCTGCTGGCTCCGGGCTGGTTCGCCGGCTACGTCGAACTCAAATACCGGCCGGTCAACGTCCGGGACATCCAGACGCTAAACGAGATCATCGACGACACCGAGCGCCCGATCGAGGAGGCCTTCGCCGACATGTTCGAGGTGCCGCTGTTCCGGCTCATCATGATCGTCGCGCTGACCAACATCGGGAGCATGATCGCGAGCTTCCTGTTCGTGGTCGGCGTGTTGCCGTGGCTGGCGCCCGAAATCGGCGGTATCAACGCCCTGTTCGATGAACTCTTCCGCGGGGCCGAGAACACGCTCGAGTTGCTCCGGGGGCTGTTGACATGAGCACGCGAACGCGACAGCGGGCCGGGTCCGGCCCGGAACTGACCTTCAGCGACCGGGAGCTGATCGATCTCGCCGTGGCGTGGCTGACGCTGTCGGTCGCGTTCTCGCTGATATTCGTGCCGATCCACCGCGGCGGGAGCAGCGTCGGCTACTTCCTCGGAATGGTCGGATTGAGCCTCGTCACCGTCGGCGTCGCCTTCCTGTTACACGAGCTCGCACACAAGGTCGTCGCGATCGAACACGGCCAGCTCGCCGAGTTCCGCGCGGACTACCAGATGCTGTTTCTGGCGCTCATGGGCGCGCTCGTCGGCTTCCTCTTTGCCGCCCCCGGCGCCGTCTACCACCGCGGTCGGATCACCCAGCGGGAGAACGCAATGATCGCTCTCGCCGGACCCGTCACCAACCACCTGCTCGCGGTCATGTTCCTGCCGCTGGTGCTCCTGCCGGCCCCGCTCGGGACCATCGGCCAGATGGGCGTCTGGATCAACCTCGTGCTGGCCGCGTTCAATATGATCCCCTTCGGTCCGCTGGACGGCAAATCGGTCTACGACTGGCACAAGGGCGTGTTCGCGCTCGTGTTCGTCCCGAGCGTCCTGCTCGCGGGGTACGTAGTCCTGTTCGTCAATCCGTTCTGACGGCGATCGGCGATCCGTTCGGCGCCGAATCGGTTTTTCCGCCCATGGACGGTCTCGAGTCGGACAGCCCCCAGCGTCGACCGTGACGACGATCGACGGCGAACGACAGTGCCCGCGGCGACGGTTGCTGTGGAGACGCGGACTCGCGGTCGCTCGCCCGGACCGGTGACCTTTTGCTCGCCCCGGGAGGTCGTTCAGACATGACCGATTCAGCGGACGACGGGAGCGAGGAACGACTCACCTACGCGGAGACGGGCGTCGACATCGAAGCCAGCGAGGACGCGACCGCGGCCTTGCTCGAGGCCTTCGGCAGCGACCTGCGGACCGAGTACGCCGGCCTAATCGACATCGGCGACCGCTATCTGGCGCTGGCGACCGATGGCGTCGGCACCAAACTGCTGGTGGCGGAAGCCATCGAGGACTTCTCGACGATCGGCATCGACTGCATCGCGATGAACGTCAACGACCTCGTGGCCGCGGGCGTCGAGCCCGTGGCCTTCGTCGACTACCTCGCGATCGACGAACCCGACGAGGAGCTCACGAATCAGATCGGCGAGGGGCTCGCCGTGGGCTTAGAGGAGGCCGATCTGACGATGCTCGGCGGCGAGACGGCGGTCATGCCCGAGGTCGTCAAGGGATTCGATCTCGCGGGGACCTGCGCCGGCCTCGCCGGGAAAGACGAGATCTTCGAAGGCGAGGCGCAGGTCGGCGACGTCCTCGTCGGCTTCGCCTCGAACGGGATCCACTCGAACGGGCTCACCCTCGCCCGCGAGGCCGCGACGCGGGAGCACGACTACGCCGATCCGTTCCCGCCGAACCCCGAGCGGACGATCGGCGAGGAACTGCTCCGGCCGACCCGAATCTACACGGACTTGCTCGAGCCGATGCGCGACCACGGCGTGCGCGCGGCGGCCCACGTCACGGGTGGCGGCTGGACCAACCTGCACCGAATGGGCGAGTTCGAGTACGTCGTCGACGACCCGTTCCCCGCCCAGGCGGTTTTCGAGTTCGTCCAGGAGGAAGGGAACGTGACTGACGAGGAGATGCACCGGACGTTCAACATGGGAACCGGGTTCGTCGTCGCACTGCCCGAGGATCGCGCCGAGGACCTCGCGGCCGCCACCGACGGACGGATCATCGGCCGCGTCGAGGAGGGCGATTCGGTCGAGATCCGCGGGCTCTCGCTGTCCTGATCGAGACCCACCGCTCGGACTCGAGCGGTCGAGACGAAGAAGCGATCGTCGCGGCGCGATCAGAGCGTCGTGACCGGCGCGCTGGCGTTGCGGGCGACCGACTCGGGGACCGATCGGAAGACCGGCCGGAACGCCGTCGGCGGGTGGTCCGCGATGACGATGTGGTCGACCCCGTGCTCCGCCGCGTAGTCGGTGATCTCCCTCGCCGCGCCGCCCGAGCGGACGACCGGTTCGATCTCTCGGTCGTGGCGCTCGGCGAGTTCGTGCGCGCGGGAGAGGACCTGCTCGGCCCGTCGGCACTGGGCTCGCGTAAAACGATCCGGCGTCGGGAGCAGTTCCGCGCTCCGTTCGGCAGTCAGTTCGGGGATCACGTACTCGCAGGGATCCCGGCCGCCGAACCGGGCGAGCGGACCCGCCGCGTCGGTGACGTGGAGCACGGAAATTCTCGCCACGGGATACTCTCCGAACGCGTACTCGAGCGCCGCGTCCGACGCGTCTGTCCTGCCCATCGCCACCAGTACGTGCCGCCCCATACGCTCGGCTTCGAGCACCGGTGAGTTATTTGTTCCCGACAACAGATGGCGTCTTGAAGGCGGACGGACGAGAGCCCGGCTCGAGCGGACAGCGGACGCGTCGACGTGATGTGCGGCGATATCGCCCTGAACGACGTCGAACGCCGCGCGCACGGGCACGGCGTCGACCAGTGTGAGGGAGTGGTCCGAGCTCGCACGTACCAGTCGGTTCCCAGAGAGTTAGGCCGACCAAAACCTTTTTAGATTTAGGTATACCTAACTCCACGTGATGGACGTACCCGCCCGCAGGCAGGATTCCGACGCCGACGAAGAACCCGAGGAGCAGGCAGCGGTCGTTACCAGCCACGAGACGCGCCCCGGCAAGACCGTCTTCACCGAGCGCGACAACAACGACGGCTGGATCGCGACCGACCTCACCGTCGACCTCGAGCGCTGACCGTCGGGACGGGTCCGACACGACCTCCACGGCTCGACCGCACCGCTCGGCCGTCGCTGACCCGACGGACCGAACCGCCACGCCGACTGACCTCGGCAATGGATCCTCCCTCTTCGGTTTTGACGCCAGATAGCGTCTGCGAGGCGTCATCTTCAGTCCCCCGTTTCGGTTGGATTCGAGACCGAATCGGCTAGAGAGAGCCGAATGCATCGGTTCGTTCTTCGTACCGTTCGCGGTCCCGGCTTCGGTCACCGACTGAAAGCGGCTCGAACGATGCAGCGTTCTGCTACTTTCGCTGACACTGGGGATCTCCACACCCACCCCATCCGATTTCTGCTCACGGGCGCGCAGCGCCCTCTGCTCACGGCCTCCGGCCGTTCGCACGGTATGCGAGACCGCCGGTCTCGCACTATTCGCATGGTCCGCGGAACCGTTGGTTCCGCGCTACGCTCGTTTCACTCACTCGTTCCTCCGCACCATCGTCGGCCGACCTCGCAGTCGCTCACGGCTCCCTGTGGTCACCGTTCGCTTTCCGAGCTGCGAGCAGCGCGAGCATCTCGCGTCGCTCGGCCGACCGACAGCGCGCGCCGACCGTATGCCGGTTCAGCGGTTCGAAATAATACGTTGCGGAACGGACTCCGGGTATCGGTGTCACCCCTCGAGTGCAGAGGCTACTCGCTGACGTCTCGAGACGTCGTCGAAAAAACGCGGAGTCGATCGGCGACGCGGTTCGGTGACTGGCGATTCCGTCGCCCGATTACTTCGTGGCCTCCTCGAGGACGAGCGTGTCGTCCTCGAGGTAGTGTTCGAAGTGGTGGCCGTCTTCCTCGAGGTGGACGAGGATCTCGCGCAGCATCTCGCCGGTGGCGGGGTCGCCGAGGTTCTCGGCGAGTTCGATGCTGCCGCGCATCGACTCGATGATGTCACCGTACATCTCGAGGTCGTTCTCGAACATCGTGCGGACGTCGTAGACGTCCTCGCCCTCGAACTCGACGGTGGCGCGCTCCTCGAGGTTCGACGGGCCGGAGACGGGAACGCCGCCCAGCGCCTGGGCGCGCTCGGCGATGTGGTCGGCACCCTCTTCGACGTGCTCGTAGGCCTCTTCTAAGAACTCGTGGAGCGGCAGGAACTCGGCGCCCTCGACGACCCAGTGGTGCTTCTTGAGCTGGTGGTAGAGGACGTACGAGTTCGCGAGCTCCGTGTTCAGCGCGTCGACGATCTGTTCGGACTTCTCCTGATCGAGTCGGAGTTCGTTCCCCTCGACGCTGTCTGCCGACTGGCGGACGGTCTCTTGAGTGCTCATTGTATCCGAATAGACGCGCGCGTTCCCCTTAAAGATTTCCCATGCAAGAACATTTTTTCCGTAATCGAAAAGCACACTTCATCATATGCGCCATAGATTTTGGTCTACCTAACAACCACGCGTTACCGACCGAGGGCATCAACACCTACGTTATTTTTTCAACCATGAGTAAACTCTTTCAGTATGGCCCTCCAAGAGATAGGTATGGCAACGAGAGCCGCACAGCGGAGAGAGCGACTGTACATCGACGGTGAGTGGCTCGAGACCGAAAACGCGATCCCGGTCTCGGATCTCGCCGACGGAGGCACCTTCGCACAGGTGACCGCTGCGGATCCGGCTGCGGCCCACGCCGCCCTCGAGGCAGCCCACGAGATCAAGCCGCGCATGCGCGAGACGACGGTCGTCGAGCGCGCGACGTGGTGTGAAACGATCGCCGAGGGGCTGCGCGAGCGTGAGGAGGAACTCGCGGAGGTCATCGTCCGCGAGGCCGGGAAACCGATCTCCTCGGCCCGCGGCGAGGTCGGGCAGGCCGCCGAGCGATTCGACCGCGCGGCCGAGGAGGCTCGCAACGTCGTCAGCCAGGGCGAGTACCGGGAGGGCTCGACGGCCGGCCACGAGGGCTGGCAGGCGATCGTCAAACACGAGCCGATCGGCGCGGTGCTGTGTATCACGCCGTACAACTATCCGTTGGCGACCACGGCATTACAGGTAGCCCCTGCACTCGCCGCCGGTAACAGCGTCCTGCTCAAACCGGCCAGCAAGACGCCCATCTCGGCGGCGATCCTCGCCGACGTCATCAGCGAGGTCGACGGCATCCCCGACGGCGCGTTCAACTTCGTCCCGGGTGAGGCCAGCGAGATCGGCGACGTCCTGTCGGGCGACGACCGCGTCAACGCCATCGCGATGACCGGGTCTTCGGGCGCCGGCAAACACGTCGCCCGCGAGAGCGGCATGGTCAACCTGCACATGGAACTGGGCGGCAACGCCCCGGCGATCGTCTTCGAGGACGCCGACCTCGCCGACGTCGCGGGCAACTGCGCCAAGGGCTCGTTCAAGTACGCCGGCCAGCGCTGTTCGGCCGTCTCCCGGGTGCTCGCCCACGAGTCGGTCCACGACGAGCTCGTCGACCTGATCGATGGCCAGATGGACGCCTGGACCGCCGGTGACCTCTTCGAGGAGGACACCGCCTTCGGCCCGCTGATCAGCGTCGATCAGGCCGACTGGGTCGAAACGCTCGTCGAGGACGCTGTCGAGAAGGGCGCCGACCTCGTCCGCGGCGGGAGTCGCCACGCCCCCGAGGGCGTCCCGGATGAACTCGGCGACCAGTTCTTCGAGCCGACGCTGCTGGCGAACGTCCCCCACGACGCCCGCATCGTCGACGAGGAGCAGTTCGGCCCCATCGCCGTCGTCACGACCTTCAGCGACGAGGAAGAGGCGATCGAGATCGCCAACGGCTCCGATCTGGCCCTCGACGCGGCCGTCTTCACGAACGACCACAAGCGCGCGATGAACGTCGCGAACCGCGTCGACGCCGGCGCGGTCCGGATCAACGGCGCGCCGAGCCACGGGCTGGGCGACATCCCCTTCGGCGGCAACAAGGACTCCGGTATCGGCCGCGAGGGCCTCGACGCCTCGATCCACGAGATGATGCGCGAGAAGAGCATCATTCTGTAAGGCGACACCGATCTCTCTACGCTTTCTCTCGTTTCGACCGGCCGCTCGAGAGCGATAGCGCCGGCGCCGCTGCCAGCGTCGCGCCGCCGACGATCCGCCAGCGCTCGGTATCCATAAACCGCCGGCCGACGGATACGCAGACATGACTCGCGACGTACTCGTAGCCGGCGAGACGCTGATCGACTTCATCCCTGAGCGCCCCGGACCGCTCGAGGACGTCCCCGGTTTCGACCGCCGGCCCGGCGGCGCGCCGGCCAACGTCGCCGTCGGCCTCGCGCGACTCGAGGACCCGCCGCTGTTCTGGACCCGCGTCGGCGCGGACCCGTTCGGTCGGTACCTCGAGGGCGTCCTCGCGGACGAGGGACTCCCCGATCGGTTCGTCGAGCGCGACTCCGACGCGAAAACGACGCTCGCGTTCGTCACCCACGACGAGACCGGCGACCGCGAGTTCACCTTCTACCGCGAGGACACCGCCGACACCCGCTTCGAGCCCGGCCGGATCGACGACGCGACGCTCGAGTCCCTCGAGTGGGTCCACGCGGGCGGCGTCACCCTCGCCAGCGAGCCGGCTCGCGAGGCGACGCTCGACCTGCTCGAGCGGGCCGCCGCCGCGGGCTGTACGACCTCGTTCGATCCGAATTTCAGGCCCGAGCTCTGGCCCGACGAGGAGACGTTCGCCAGCGTCGGCCGCGAGGCGCTGGCCCACGTCGACGTCTGCAAGGCGACCGTCGGCGAACTCGAGCGGCTGGGCTTCGAGGCAACCGCTGACGGGTCCCGCTCGGCGCCGGACGCGATCGCTCGAGGGGTCCTCGAAGGCGGGACCGGCGGCGACGGACCGCACACCGTCTTCGTCACGCGCGGGAGCGAGGGCGCCGTCGCGGCCGCGTCGGAACGCGCGCCGTGGACCGACTCGCCGGGGAACGCCGAGTCGAACGTGCGCGTCGCGAGCCACGCCGGGTTCGACGTCGACGTGATCGATACGACCGGTGCGGGCGACGCGTTCGTCGCCGGCGCCATCGCCGCGTTTCGCGACGGCAGGTCGCTCGAGGAGACGCTCGCGTTCGCGGGCGCGGTCGCCGCGACGGCGACGACTGACGCGGGGGCGATGGCCGCCCTGCCGACCCGAAGCGCGGTCGAGTCGCTGCTCGAGGACGGCCCGAACTCGTAACGGAATCTCCGATTACCGGCGTCGAGGGAAATCCACACGGTCGCTGCAAGCCGACGGCATATCGCCGTTCGGGTCCCGTATGTGCCTATGTCTACGGATCTTCGCGACGGCCTCTCCTTCGGGAAGACGGTCGTCGGCGGTATTCAGGAGAAGAACGTGCCGTTCATGGCGGCGAGCATCGCCTATCAGGCGTTTATCTCGCTACTGCCGCTGCTCGTGCTCGTGTTCTTCCTCGTCACGTTCGTGGGCGGCGACGCGTTCGCCGATCAGGTCTCGACCGCGACGGAGGGCTTTCTCCCCGATAGCGGTCAGTTGTTAATCGAGAACGCGATCGAGGACTCACCGGCGTCGGCGGGGTCGACGATCATCGGTCTCGTCGTGCTGCTGTGGGGGTCGCTGAAGATATTCCGCGGGCTCGACACGGCGTTCTCGGAGATCTACGGGACGACCAACGAGAACTCGTTTTTCGACCAGATCCACGACGCGCTGATCGTCTTCGGCGTCATCGGCGGCGCACTCATCTTCGCGGCCGTCGCGACCGCGATCGTCGCGCTCCTGCCGGAGATCCCCTTCCTCGGCGTCGCGCAGTCGATCCTGCTGTTCGTCGTCCTCGCGATCGCGTTCTTCCCGATGTACTACTACTTCCCCGACGTCGGCTCCTCGAAGCGACAGGTGATCCCCGGCGTCGTCGTCGCGGCCCTCGGCTGGACGCTGCTCCAGTCGCTGTTCCGCGTGTACGTCTCTTTCGCCTCCAGTTCGGAATCCGCGGGCCCGCTTGGCGCCATCCTCCTGCTGTTGACGTGGCTCTACTTCGGCGGGATGATCCTGCTGGTGGGCGCCGTCATCAACGCCATCGGGACGGGCTACCTCGAGCCCGGCGCCGACGAGGAGGCAGCGGATGAGACCGGCGACGAGACGGCCGCTCTCGAGGAGGACTCGATCGCCGCGACCGACCGCGACCCCTTCGTCGACGACGGCGCGCGGGAGCGCGAGCAACTCGCCGCCCAAGTCGAGACCCTCCGGCGCGAGCGCGACCAACTGGAAAACGACCTGAACGCCCAGCGCGAGCGCCGCTACCGGCTCGAGGATCGCGTCGACGACCTCGAGGCGAGCGCGGAGCGCCTGGAGGCGACGGTCGAGAACCTCGAGACCGAGAACGAACGCCTGCGTCGCGAACTCGAGGAGCGACGGGAGACGGAGCCGGCGTGGCGACGCGGGGCTCGAACGGTGTTGCGCCACGTCCGGACGCTGAACGTCGGCACCGTCGAGCGACGGAAGTAGCGACTGTCAGCCGTCGATCGAACACACTCTCTCCGTTCGACGGGAGAGTCGAGACATCTTAGTGATTCCCGCCGCCACTCACACTCGTGTCGCATCCGGTTCGAGACGCGCGCCGTCGGATCCAGACCGAACACGCCCCGGTCGTCGAGGCGATACAGGACTGCGCCGACCGGATCGCCGAGCCCTGGGATACGTCGCGGACCACCGACCGGACAACCGTCACCGACGGCCTCCGGTCGGAACTCGAGGCGTCCGGGCTGCTTGAGCGACTGCCGGTGGTGCTGGCCGACGTCGTCGCGGCGACGGGCCACGAGCTGTCGGCCCAGCCGGTCGCCGGGCCGCCGTACGTCGTCGTCACGAGCCGTGGCCCCGTCCTTCGGGCGACGATCGGTCCCGGACGCCTGGTGATCCGCTTCGACGTCTTCGACGTCGTCCGCGATGCCGACCCCGGCCAGCCACCGGCGTACCGACGCCACAACGGCGTCGAACTCGGCGTCTCGCTCGAGTGAGTCCGCCGATTTTCGCGGAGTCATTTCTCGTCGTTCGGTTTCCTCGCCACCGGAACCCGCTCGTCGCTCGGTTAGTAACAACGCCCCCTATAGCTACCTCGAGTTAATAACTCGCATCAGTGGTATAATAACGCTTTTATCCGACCGGACGTATTTCCGGATATGAACCGAACACGGCGGTCGCTGCTGGGTGCCGGTGGGACCCTTCTCGCTGCGAGCGCGTTTGCCGGCTGTCTCGACGATTTAGACCTCGCAGAACAGGAGTACGACACGGGGTACGCCGCCCTCTTTAGCCTCTGGGACTGGGCCGATCAGGTCAGCGGCGAGACGATGACGTTCAAGAACCCGGTAGGAACCGGCGAGTCGGGCCACGGCTGGAGTCCGCCGGGCGACCTCACCCGCGACGTCGCCGACGCGGGCGTCTTCGTCTATCTCGACACGCCCGAGTTCTCGTGGGCCCAGGACATCGCGTCGACGCTCGAGGGGGACTACGACGACGTGATCGTCGTCGACGGCTTCGCGGGACTCGACGATCAATTGCTCGAGTGGGACCACGAGACCGGGTCCGACGGACACGATCACGAGAGCGATAACGAGACGCACGAAGACGGTGAGCACAGTCACGAAGACGAGAACCACAGCGAGGACGGCGACCATGAGCACGATCGCTCTTCGTTCGATCCCCACGCCTGGCTCGATCCCGTCCTCGCGCGGGACATCCTCGAGAACATCGTCGACGGCCTCGTCGAGGCCCATCCCGACGAAGAGGAGACGTTCCGAGCCAACGCCGACGAGTACGCCGCTGTCCTCGAGGACGTCGATCAGCAACTCGAGGCGCTCGTCGAGGACGCGGAGCGCCAGACCGCCGTCTTCGCCGGCCACGATTCCTTCACCTATCTCGAGGAGCGCTACGGCTTCGAACTGCACACGCCCGTCGGGGTCTCCCCCAACGAGGAGCCGAGCCAGGGAGAGATTTCGGAGACCATCGATCACATCGACGAGAACGGGGTCGACACGATCCTCTACGACGCCTTCGACGCCCCCGAAGGCCAGTACCCTCCTCTCGTCGAGACGCTCCTCGACGACAGCGACGCGACCGACGCGATGCCCCTCTCGACGGCTTCGGGGACCCTCGCCTCGTGGGAGGACGAAGGCTGGGGCTACCGTGAGCAAATGGAAGAGATAAACATCCCCGCGTTCAGAGAAGCACTAGACGCACAGTGACCGTCGTCGACATCCAGAACGTGACGTTCGCCTACGGTGACCAGCCCGCGGTCCGCGACGTCTCCTTAGCCGTCGAGGAGGGCGATCTGCTCGGACTGATCGGCCCCAACGGCTCCGGGAAGACGACACTCTTGCATCTCATGCTCGGTCTTCTCAGCCCCGACAGCGGCCGGATCGAACTCTTCGGCGAACCGGTCGACGAGTTCGACGACGGCGAGCGGATCGGCTACGTCTCCCAGCAGGCGACCAGCGGCGGCGGGACGATGCCGGTCACCGTCCGCGAGGCCGTGACCATGGGTCGGTTCGCCCACGTCGGCCACGGCCGGATTCGGGAGGAAGACCGCGAGATCGTCGCCGACGCCATCGAGACGGTCGGCATCGAGGACCTCGCCGACCGACAGGTCAACCAGCTCTCGGGCGGCCAGCGACAGCGCGCCTACATCGCGCGGGCGCTGGCCTCCGAGGCCGATCTGCTCGCACTCGACGAGCCGACCGTCGGGGTCGACGCCGAGTCCCGCGACGCCTTCTACCAGTTGCTCGAGTCGCTCAACGAGGACGGGATCACGATCATCCTGATCGAGCACGACATCGGCGTCGTCACGGACCGCGCGAACCGAATCGCCTGTATCAACACAGAACTGTACCACCACGGCGACACCGAGTCGTTCGTCGAGAGCGACGCGCTCACCGAAGCTTACGGGGCGACGGGACAGGTCGTCCACCACCACCATTGAGACGCTGATATCGAGAGACTGAGATACGAGTTATGCACCGCGAGACGAGACTTCGGCTGGAACTGATCGGAATCGGCGCGACGGGACTGCTGGCGGCGGTTATGATCGGCTTTCTCGCCCTCGACTATCTGCAGGACTACACCGTCGCGGGAGCGCTGTACGAACAGTACCGCATCGCCGGCCGGCTGCTGGACTACGTCCTCGGGACGAACGTCTTCAGACATCCGTTCATGTGGCGCTCGATCGCGACGGGGGTCCTGATCGGGATCGTCGCGCCGCTCGTGGGGACGTACCTCGTCCACCGCGAGATGGCGCTGATCGGCGAGACGCTCGCCCACACGGCCTTCGCCGGCGTCGCGATCGGCTTGCTGTTCAGCGCCACGACGGATCTGGGCGTCTCGCTGCTGCTGGCGGCGCTGGTCGTCGGGATCCTCGGCGCGCTCGGCGTCCAGTGGCTGACCGAACACACCGACACCTACGGCGACGTGCCGATCGCGATCATGCTGACCGGCAGCTTCGCCGTCGGGACGCTCATCATCAGCTACGGTCGGGGCATGACCGGGATCAACGTCGAGGACTACCTCTTCGGGAGCATCTCCGTCGTCACGCCCGGCGGCGCGCGGCTGATGGCCGTACTGAGCGTCCTCGTCGTCGCCGTCGTCGTCGCGACCTACAAGCAGCTCCTCTTTATCACGTTCGACGAGCAGGCCGCCCGCGTCGCGCGGCTCAACGTGACCTGGTACAACACCCTGCTGATCGTCATGACGGCCGTGGTCGTCGTCGGCGCGATGCAGATCCTCGGCGTCATCCTCGTCGCCGCGATGCTCGTCATCCCGGTCGCGGCCGCCACGCAGATCGCTCACAGCTTCCGCGAGACGCTGTTCTGCTCGATCCTGTTCGGGCAGGTGTCGATCCTCGGCGGCTTCGCCGTCTCGATCGGCGGCAGTCTGCCGACCGGCGGCTCGATCGTCGTCGTCGCCATCGCCTGTTACCTGCTCGCGATCGCCGCCTCGAGTCGGTCGACGGCGGCGATTTCGACGCACTGACGACCTCAGGCGCGGCTATCGGAGCGAAATTCGTCGACGAGTTGGACGACCGCGCCGAGCCCGGAAGCGATAACGCCGATCGGAACGAGCAGGAGCCCGATACCGACGACGGAGCCGAGGGGGAGGAACAGGTCGAACACCAGCGAGGCCAGCATGGGAACGACCAGCAGAACGATCGAGAGGCCCCCGGCGACGGCTCCCAGCGTGAGTAACCGTCGCGGCAGATTCGTCGGATCACGGAAGTGAGTGACCAGGAACAGGAGTCCCGCCTCCGCGATCGTCAGGACGCCGACGATCGCGCACAGCATCACGAAGAGACCGGTGAGACCGGCCGCGAACCCGTCTCCGGGGGGATTGTCTGGAATCGTCTCGAAGAACAGCACCGCGGTCAGGAGGCTGATCGCACCCAGCACCGCGGTGCCGGCAGCGATCGCGCGGGGACGGTGAACGGACATCGGTTGAACGTGTTCCATTCCCTACAGGTAGGTGTTAAACGTTCGCATCGTCGCGTCCGGCGGCACCGAACACGGTCGTATCGATCCCCCGATCGCATGCGGGCGTCGGCGATCAAGTTGCGGATCTTCTCTCCCCGCTGGAACAGGCCCCACCCTTAACACGCCGCTGGGCGAAGCCTCGAACGATGGGACGGTTAGCCGAACTTTTCGACCCCGAGACCGTCGCCGTGGTCGGCGCGACCGACCGCGAGGGCGCCGTCGGCCGCGCGATCACCGCGAACCTGCGAGACCGGTTCGACGGCGAGGTCGTGCCGATCAATCCCGGCCGCGACGAGGTGCTCGGGCTCGAGTGCTATTCGGACGTGTCGAGTGCGCCGCCGATCGATCTGGCGGTGGTCGTCGTACCGCCCGACGCGGTGATCGACGCGCTGAACGATCTCGGCGAGGCCGGGACGCGAAACGTCGTCGTCATCACCGCCGGCTTCTCGGAGACCGGCGGCGAGGGGGCCGACCGCGAACGGCGGCTGCGCGAGGTCGCCGAGGAGTACGACCTCAACGTCGTCGGCCCCAACAGCCTCGGGGTCATGGCCACGCCGAGCGGCATGAACGCCACCTTCGGCCCCGAGCACGCCCTCGAGGGCTCGATCTCATTCATGAGCCAGTCGGGCGCGTTCATCACGGCCGTCTTAGACTGGGCCAACGAGCAGGAGATCGGCTTCCAGGACGTCGTCTCGCTCGGGAACAAGGCCGTGCTCGACGAGACGGACTTCGTCCGCGAATGGGGCGACGACCCAGATACCGACGTCATCATCGGCTACCTCGAGGACATCGACGACGGGCAGGAGTTCATCGAGGCCGCCCGCGAGGTGACCGACGACACCCCGATCGTCCTCGTCAAGTCCGGCCGGACCGACGCCGGCGCGCAGGCCGCCTCCTCGCACACGGGCGCGATCGCCGGCAGCGAGCGCGCCTACGAGGCGGGGCTCGAGCAGGCCGGCGTCCTCCGCGCCCGCTCGGTCCAGGAGCTGTTCGACTACGCGCGAGCGCTCGCGGGACTCCCCGAACCCGAATCCGACGGTGTCGCCGTCGTCACCAACGCCGGCGGGCCCGGTGTGCTCACCACCGACGCCGTCGGCGACTCGACCCTCGAGATGGCCGGCTTCACCGACGAAACGATCGACCGACTCTCCGAGGCGATGCCCGACGAGGCCAACGTCTACAATCCGATCGACGCCATCGGCGACGCCGACGTCGACCGGTTCGGCGAGGCCTTAGAGATCGCACTCGAGGACCCCAACGTCGGCAGCGCGGTCGTCGTCGCGGCGCCGACGGCCGTCCTCTCCTACGACGAGTTGGCGGAGACGGTCATCGACAAGCTCGAGGCCCACGACACGCCCGTCGTCACCTGTCTGATGGGCGGCGGGCGTGCCCGCGACGCCGAGGAGACGCTGCGCGAGTCGGGGATTCCGAACTACTTCGACCCCTCGCGGGCGGTCTCCGGACTGGACGCCCTCGCCCGGTTTCGGGACATCCGCGAGCGGACCGTCGGCGAGCCCGAGCGGTTCGACGTCGATCGGAAGCGTGCCCACGAGATTCTCGAGCGCGCCCGCCGACGGGACGACAACCGGCTCGGCGTCGAGTCGATGGAGCTGCTCGAGGCCTACGGAATCCCGACGCCCGACGGCGAGATCGTCGACGATCCGGATCGAGCGCGCGAGGTGGCCGAGTCCATCGCGGGCGACGTCGTGATGAAGATCGTCAGCCCCGACATCTCCCACAAGTCCGACATCGGCGGCGTCAAGGTCGGCGTCCCGGACGACGAGGTCTACGACGCCTACGAGGACCTCGTCGCTCGTGCGCGCAACTACCAGCCCGACGCGACGATCCTCGGCGTTCAGGTCCAGGAGATGCTGGACCTCGAGACCGCCACCGAGACCATCGTCGGAATGAACCGCGACCCGCAGTTCGGCCCGCTGTTGCTGTTCGGCCTCGGCGGTATCTTCGTCGAGATCTTAGAGGACACGTCGGTCCGCGTCGCCCCGATCGGCGAGAGCGAGGCCCGCGACATGATCGACGAGATCCAGGCCGCGCCGCTGTTGCGTGGCGCCCGCGGGCGCGAGCCCGCCGACGTCGAGGGCGTCGTCGAGACGATCCAGCGGCTCTCGCAGCTGGTGACCGACTTCCCGGCGGTCCTCGAACTCGACGTTAACCCGCTCGTGGCGGGGCCCGATGGCGTACAGGCAATCGACCTGAGACTCACCGTCGATCCGGACGAACTCCCGGACGAGACGGACACGGAGGACGAATACGTATGAGCGACACTGACCCCACTGACACCGACACCACTCCCGACGACACCGAGACGACCGACGGTCGGCAGCCCGACGAGCAGCAGGGTGACCGACGGTCGACTGACGCCGCCACGACTGCGAGTGACACCGATACGATCCTCGTCAGTTCGCTCGCGGAGAGCACCGGCAAGACGGCGATCACGCTGGCACTGGCCCGGCTCGCGGCCGAGGAAGGCGACAGCGTCGGCTACATGAAACCGAAGGGCACCCGACTCGAGAGCAACGTCGGAAAGACCCTGGACGAGGATCCGTTGCTCGCACGCGAACTGCTCGACCTCGAGGCCGAGATGCACGATCTGGAGCCCGTCGTCTACTCGCCGACGTTCGTCGAGCAGGCGATCCGCGGCCGCGAGGACCCCGACGAGATCCGCGAGCGCGTGGTCGAGGCCTTCGAGACGCTCGCCGACGGCCGAGACCGCATGTTCGTCGAGGGCGGCGGCGAGTACGACGTCGGCGGTATCGTCGACCTCACCGACGCCGACGTGGCGGAACTTCTGGACGCCCGCGTCGTCCTCGTGGCTTCCCACGAGGTTCCGGGCGATATCGACGACGTGCTCGCCGCGGTCGACGCCTTCGGCGACCGACTCGCCGGCGTCATCTACAACGACGTCGCGGACGCCGTCTACGATACGCTCGAGACCGACGTCGTCGCCGCGCTCGAGGAGCGCGGGATTCCGGTCTTCGGCGTGCTCCCTAGCGAGCGGACGCTCTCGGGGGTCACCGTCGGCGAACTGGCCGAAGAGCTCGGCGCCTCGATGCTCGTCGAAGACGGACGGGACGCCTACGTCGAGCGGTTCAGCGTCGGCGCGATGGGCGCCGACAGCGCCCTGCGCCACTTCCGCCGGACGAAAGACGCGGCCGTTATCACCGGCGGCGACCGCGCCGAGATCCACACCGCCGCGCTCGAGGCGCCGGGCGTGCGCTGTCTCATCCTGACCGGCGGCCACCGCCCGTCGGGCGCGATCATCGGTCAGGCCGCCGAGAAGGGGATGCCGATCCTCTCGGTGCAGACGGATACGCTGACGACCGTCGAACGCGCCGAGGACGTCGTCCGGAGCGGCCGCACGCGCGACGCGGAAACCGTCGACCGGATGGCGGAACTGCTGACCGACCACACGGCGGTCGACTCGATTCTGGACGGTTCTCGCTAGGGCCCTCGAGTCTCGGTTCGGCCGTCGATCACACCTGAACGGATCGTTTACGGCCGGCGTCGGGTCACCGAGAATTGACCCACCCGAATCGGGGAGGAGGTGCCGTCTCCGCTGTGGCGTCGTCCGGCATCAATTCGAGGAGAGTCCGATCGTTCTTGGCACCCTACTTACATGTGAGTGATACACAACCGATCCAAATCGTGTTGGGAAACCGCTTATCGCCCTGTAACGACATTCACTGGATACGGAACAGAAACCGATACCCTCTCACTCAGACTTCGCTGCCCAGTGGCGCCTGAATGGCAGAACACACTAATTCAGGACCATACGTAACGATATCCCATTCGTTTTAATTAGATACATCCATAGTAACATTTTGGTCATGAGGGGCAAACAGAAGGTTTACGTATCCTTGGTTTTCTTCTGAGAATGTACGATATGATGCCCAAAACAGACCGCCGCTCCTCCACGGGCACGCCCTCCCACGACCCTCCGTCCGACGAACCCGAAGCACTCTCGCCGGACGATATCTTTCACATTCTCCAGACGAACCGCAGACGAGACGCGATCTCGTATCTTCTGGACCGGGAGGGACCGGTCAAGATGAGTGACATCGCCGAGCACGTATCGGCGAAGGAACACGAGACGACCGTCGCGGAGTTGACGTCGACCCAACGGCAGCGCGTGTACATCCCGCTCTATCAGTCCCACCTCCCGAAACTCGATGAGAAGGGAGTCATCGACTACAACAAGCCCCGCGGTATCGTCCGGCCGACCGAACGCATCGAAGTGTTCCGACCGTATCTCGAGGCCGCCGAGTCGAACGAGAGTCCGGATCAGCCGGACGCCGACGATGGACTCGTCGATCAGTTGTTCGATGGCACCCACGCGATGTTCGTCGGGGCGAGCGTCGGCCTGCTCGCGGCGTCCGTAAGCGGACTCCTCGTGATTCCCCAACTGACGCTCGTGGCCATCATCGGGCTCCTGTTCGTCCTGACGACGATCAAGACGAATCTAGTCGACTCCGCCGCGACGAAGCACACCGGCGACGGACGACTCTCGTAGTGACGAGCGCTCGAGCCGAACCGGTCCGATCGGCTCGTACACGAGTCGCGGACCACTCACTCCGTTTTGCGCATCGATTCAGGAGTCGGTAGTATCGTGGTCGAAACCAGCTCTCGATTTCGTGCAGGGTCTCGACAGCGGAACGTCTGACCAAGAATTAAGAGTCCGCCCTGCATGAGGCCAGACATGGACGACACTCCCCAGGAAATCACTTCCCTCGTTGGACGCGAGGTCTATTCGAACAACGGCGTTTTCGTCGGCGAAGTCGAAGACCTGCGGCTGAACGTCGACGGACAGGCCATCACCGGACTCGCGCTCGGCAACCTCAACTCCGAACTGTTCACCGATGCCACCCGCAGCGGGCAGGGCGTCATCGTTCCCTACCGCTGGGTCCGCGCCGTCGGTGACGTGATCCTGATCAACGACGTCGTCGAACGCGTCCGCCAGCCCGACGAGGAAGAAGAAGAGCTGATCGCGTAGGTTCGATTGGCACGCGGTTCGTCTCCGCTTCCGCAGTTCCCGTCCGCTGAGCGATTTGTCTCTCGGTTCGCGGTCGTTTTCGCGACGTCGACTCGCCGTCCCTGCGTGTCACTCGAGACGAGCAGCCGGTGTGCGGTGGCGCGCGCTGTCGATCGTCGAGTGATAGCGAGGGGCGATCGATGAAACCGCGCGAGGTCGTTGTGAGTAGTGCGAGACCGCCGGTCTCGCCGACCATGTGAACGAACGCTTCTCGCCCGTGAACAGACGGCGGCAAAGCCGCCGTGAGCAGCAATCGGTTGGGGAGGTCGTGGCACTCCCCGTTGCCACGATAGTAGTGCACTTCTTTTCAGTACTACTCTCTTCAACAACACCGGTCCATGCACCTGCGAGTGGAACATTGCGGACGGATCCACCATCCGCGAGCGAAGCGAGCGGTTACCCGCCGGAGCGGGGTGAAACCCCGCGGAGGCGGCCTTTTGGCATCAACGGGTTTTGCCGAGGGCATCGGCGAGCGTCAGAGACGCTCGCCTCAACCCCGGCAAAAGAGGTTGCTGTACTGAACGATCTGTCCAACTCTATAGGAACCCGAAACACACCCGCTCGAACTCGAGAGAGCCGATCGTCAGCTCCCGTTCGACCCCTCGCTGCTGCTGCCCTCGACGCCCATCGCGTCGAACAGCGTCCGTTTGACCGCCTCCTCGGTCAACTCGAGCAGCGTGTCGCGGGTGTCGTCGGAGATCTCGATCCCGGTGAAGATGCCGAGCGGGATCTCCGCGCTGGCCTGGGTCGAGTGGCCGGCCGTCTCGCCCATTTCGCCGTAGGCGTCCTCCAAGACCTTCCCGATGTTGATGCGGATGTCCTTTGATCGACCGGCGAGGAAGATGGTCTCGTCGGCGATGCCGAAGACGGCGGTGGTGGTGACGCCCTCGAGGTTCAGCAGGTGGCTGGCGGCCTGGGTCAGGGCCTCGCGGTCGCGGACGAAGCCGGCGTTGGAGACGAGGTGGCTCCCCTGAACGTCGCGGTTGGTGATCGCCTCCGCGAGGACGTCGAGCGTTTCGGGGGACATCGACGGCGACTCCACCTGCTCTAAGGTATCGTGGTTCGCGAACGGGTAGAGATAGGCGGCTGCGGTGAGGTCGGCGGGGGTCGTATCGCGTTTGAAATCCAGGGTTTCGGCGCGGATGCCGTAGAGGAGCGCCGTCGCAACCTCCTCGGAGACGTTCATGTCGAACTCCTGGATGTACTTCGTCATGATCGTCGACGTCGAGGACATGTTCGGGCGGATGTCGACGAACTTGGGTTCGAACTCCGCCTCCGGCTCGTGGTGGTCGATGACGACGTCGACGGGCAGATTCATCTCGCCGGCGGTCCCGTGGTCGACCAGCGCGACGGTGTCGTAGACCGCGTGGTCCTCGATCTCGTCCCACTGGACCAGATCGATCCCCAGCAGGTTGACGAACGCTCGGTTCTCCTGGTGGCCGACGTCGCCCAGGTAGATGATGTCCGACTCGATGCCGAGGTGGCTCGCGATCGCCTGCAGGGCCGCCGCCGACGCGATCGAGTCCGGATCGGGGCTGTCCTGGGTGACGATCGCCAGCCGCGTCGAGGTCTCCTCTAACAGCTGGGCGAGTTTCCCCGCGTTGTACTCGAGTTCGCCCGACTCGAGGGCGCGCAGGGCGGACTCGGCGATCACCGAGGAGGGGTTGATGACGATGTCGGCGCCGAGTTCCTCGAGTTCGTCCCCGGAGACGGGGTCGCTCGCGCGGGCGACGACGAACTGGGTGTCGTCGACCGCGCGGATGTGTTCGACGGCGCGTTTGTTCGATTCGACGTCCGAGGCGAGGATGAGGACGACGTCCCGGTCGGCGACGAGGTCGGCGGCTTCTGGCTCGCGAATGTCGGCGGTGCGGGCGTCTAAGTCCTGGTCGCGCAGCGATTCGACGCGGCTCTCGTCGCGGTCGACGATGAGGACGTCCTTCCCCTGCTCGACGAGTTCCTCCGCGACCGCGTAACCGACGCTTCCACAGCCGAGAATCGCGTAGTCAGAGATCGACGAGATCGTAACCCCCGTACTCATTACATCTGTGGTCGGAGCGACCACACTTAACGCTCCCGAAGATCCTTATTCTGCGTAGTCCCGGGAGAGAGCGGACTCGAGGACGGTGTCGTGGTGTGTGTCCGTCCGTACCACGACGCAATCCAAAGGAAACGTATTTTAACGGCCGACGAAAAGTCGTAGGTACAGGGCCGGTAGCTCAGTCCGGCAGAGCGTCTGACTCTTAATCAGACGGTCGCGTGTTCAAATCGCGCCCGGCCCGCTTCTCGCCGCGAGCAAATCCGTGAGCGACAGGTAACGGACCCGAAGCGATTTGAAGTAGACCAGAAAGGCGCAGCGGAGCGAGCATTTCTGGGCGTAGTTCAAATCGCGCCCGGCCTGCACCGTCCCAGTTCCTAACTCGCCTTGAATACGCAGCGCTACTGTCAATTATATTGAGTAGTGGACCCCTCATTTAAGAGTCCTCGAGTGAACAGTTCGACACATGTCAGCCATACAAGTGGATGGTCTGACCAAGCGCTTCGGCGACGAGATCGCCCTCGAGGGGCTCGATCTCGCCGTCGAGCGGGGTGAGGTGTTCGGCTTTCTCGGCCCGAACGGCGCGGGGAAGTCGACGACGATCAACCTGCTGCTCGACTTTATGCGCCCGACCGCCGGCAGCGCGTCCGTATTGGGGATGGACACGCGAACCGAGACCGAGGCGATCCGCGCCCGGACCGGCGTCCTCGCGGAGGGGATCGACCTCTACGGGCGGCTGACCGGCCGGCGCCACCTCGAGCTCGCCCTCGAGTGGGCCGACGGAAAGGAGACCCCCAAAGAACTGCTCGAGCGCGTCGGGCTGTCGGTCGCGGACGCCGACCGGAGCGTCGACGAGTACTCAACGGGGATGAAACAGCGTCTCGCGCTCGCGATGGCGCTGGCCGGCGATCCGGACCTGCTCGTGCTCGACGAACCTTCGGCCGGGCTCGACCCCAACGGCATCCGGACCATGCGCGAACTCGTCCGCGCGGAAGCGGCGTCGGGGACGACCGTCTTCTTCTCGAGTCACGACCTCGGACAGGTCGAGGCCGTCTGCGACCGCGTCGCGATCCTCAACGACGGCGAACTCATCACGGTCGACACCGTCGACGGGCTCCGGGAGGCCATCGGGGCGCGCTCGGAGCTGTACCTCCGCCTCGCCGACGAGCCCGGTGCGGACCTCTCGGCGATCGACGGGATCGCTGACGCCGAGTACGAGGACGGCCGGCTCGTGGTGACCTGTGCGGATCCGCGCGCGAAGGCCCGCGCCATCGGGCGGCTCCTCGACGCGGGCGTCGAAGTGCTCGACGTCGACGCGTCGTCGGTCGCCCTCGAGGACGTGTTCGCGGCCTACACCGACGACGAGGTGGATATCGTCCGCGAGGAAGAGACCGCAGCCGACGATAGCCGCGGCCGCCTCTCGGGGGTGCTGGGATGACCGTCACGTGGCGGGACGTCGCGCGCAAGGACTTCGAGGACGTCGTCCGGTCGAAGCTGCTGTGGGCGATCACCGGCGGTTTCGTCGGCCTCCTCGCGTTCTTCCTGCTCGTCGGCTACGTCTCCGGTAATACGGACGAGGCCTCGATGAGCGACCTGTTGGCCGTGATGGGGCAGTTCGTGATCTTCTTTATCCCCCTGATCGCGCTGATCGCGGGCTACATGGCGATCGTCGGAGAGCGTCGGTCCGGGAGCCTGCGCGTCCTCCTGAGTTATCCGTTCTCGCGGGCGGACGTGGTCACCGGCAAGGTCGTCGGACGCAGCGTCGTCGTCGCGGCGACGATCCTGGTCGGATTCCTCGTGGTGACCGCTCTCGGCGTGCCGCTGGCCGACGAATTCTCGGCCGTGGAACTCGCGCAGGTCACCGGACTGACGATCGGACTCGGCGTGACGTTCACGGCGCTCGCCGTCGGTATTTCCGCAGCCACGTCCTCCCGGGGAACCGCCCTCGCGTGGGCCGTCGGCGTCTTCATCCTCCTGCTGGTGATGTGGGAGGCCGTCGCCGTCGGGATCTACTACCTCGTCGCCGGCGCCCGTCCGGGCCTCGAGGTAGAGGCGTGGTACTTCGCGCTCTACCAGGCGAACCCCCTCGAGGCCTACCGGTTCGCCGTCGATCAGGTGACGGGCAACTACGTCTGGCCGATGGTCCAGCTGGGCCTCGAGGACGTGTCGTTCGCCGAGGCCGGCGCGGCGGACCTCCGCGTCGAATCGCGCGTCGACGGCGATCTGCCCGTCTACCTCCGGCCGTGGACCGCCGCGCTGGTATTCGTCGGCTGGATCGCGGTTCCCCTGGCGATCGGCTACCGGCGGTTCGACGCGGCGGACCTCGAGTGACCGACGATCGAAACGGCTTAGTCCGGTTCGTCGGACGCTCGGATATGAACGCTGACGGGCTCGATCCACAGGCGAAGGCGGCCCTCGAGCGTCAGGGGCGACTCCCCTTGCCGCACAATCGCTACGGTCTGAAACTCCTCCGGCTTCTCACCGGCCCGATGATGCGGCTCCGGAACCGAAACGGTCCGAATGTCGGGCGAACGATCGACCGAACGATCCCCGGTCCTGCGGGCGATCTCGACGCCCGCCTCTACCTCCCGGCCGCGTCCGGACCGTACCCGACGATCGTCTTCTTCCACGGCGTCCACGAGAGCGGAGCTCTCGTGCGGTCCATCAGAACTCTTCGATTTCTGAGGAGGGCGGATTCGTGCTGGGGAGTATCGAGACGCACGACTGGCTCTGCCGACACCTGACTCGAGAGAGCGGCTGCGCCGTCCTTTCGGTCGACTACCGTCTCGCCCCCGAACACCCCTTCCCCGCGGCGGTCGAAGACGCCGTCGCCGCCGTCGAGTGGGCCGCCGCACATCCCGACGCAGTCGCCGGGGACGGGCAGGTCGCGGTCGCGGGCGATTCCGCCGGCGGGACGCTCGCCGCCGTCGCCGCGCTCATGGTTGCCGAGCGCGACAGCCCCGAGATCGACTATCAGACGCTTCTCTACCCGGCCGTCGGTATCGACGCGGACCAGCCGTCCGTCAAGGAGCACGCCGGCATCGTCCTCAACGAGGACGACATGGAGTGGTTCAACGAGTGCTACTACCGGACCGAGATCCACAGGCGAAACCCATACGCCGATCCGACGAACACCTGCGACGTCTCCGGAGTCGCCCCGGCGACGATCGTCACCGCCGGCTTCGATCCGCTTCGCGACGGCGGGAAGGCCTACGCCGAACAGCTCGTCCGCGACGGCGTCCCCACGCGCTACGAGAATTATACGGACATGCCACACGGCTTCATGACCCTCCGCGACGTCGACCGCGCTCGCGACGCGATCGCGGCCGTCGCTGACGATCTCGCCGACGCACTTGGGGGCGACTGACCGCACGATTGCACGGTCGAAGTGCGGTCGACTTGCGCCGGCGAGGAACCGCCCACAACGAGCGAACCGACCGGTTCGTTACCGGTCGTCGCGCACGCCGTCCGGGAAGTCGTTGTTCGCGAGTGACACGGACCCGGAATCGCTCGTGATGCGGAGGGAGTTGCCGTCCTCGAGCGAGTGGCTGTAACAGTCCTCGATCTGCACGCCGCTCCCGCCGTTGACGACGATGGGCGTCTTCGTCGTCTCGAACTCGCTGTCGGCGACGAGGTAGTCCTCACCGCGGAGTTCGAGTCCGCGTCGCTTGTCGTCTCCCGGTTGATCGACCGAGAGGCCGACGAACCGACACCCGTCGCGCTCGCAGTAGATCGCGTGGCGGTTCCGGGTTCCGCTCGCGTCGCCGGTGATACGGACGTTCTCGACGTCGGCACCGGTGCCGTCTCCGCCGATCAGACGGATTGCGTTGGCGCTGCCGTGGATCTCGATATCGGTATTCTCGATTGTCACCGGTCCGGCGGCGGGATCGACTCGAATTCCGGCGCTCGGCCGGTAGCCGACCTTGATCTCCGAGTCGGAGATCACGGTGTTCTCGACGTCGTTCATGATTCGTATCGCGTCGCCGTTCGGCTGCGGCGTGTCGACGGTGACGCCCTCGAGCTCCTGCTCGCCGCCGTCGAGTCGGATCGCGTGCTGCCCCTTCGCGTCGTGGGGGTTCTCGTTGACGACGGCGACCGCGTTCCTGATCACGCCGGTCGTTCCGGCGAGGCGGATCGACGCGGTGGCGCTGTTCTCGAACCAGCCCCGCTCGATGCCGACCCGTCCGGTTTCGTTGGACGCGTAGAGTCCGTTGTCCGGGAAGCCGCCGAGACTGCAGTTCTCGAAGACGAGCGTGCCGCGGTGGGGTTGGTTGACGACGATGCCGGTCGGGCCGCGCCACATATTCCCCTCGTTGGGGGTATCGTCGGCGTGGAGGCCGCCGTCCGACGCGCGGAAGGAATAGACGTGCCCCTCGCCGTCGGGGTCGAGGACGTTGAACAGTCCCGGCCCCCACGTCCCGCTGTCGTGGACGCCGTGGATCGTGATTCGCCGCACGGAGAGGCCGTCCTCGACCTCGGCGCTGATGACTCGAATCCCCGTCTCGTCGGCGGTCTGGTCGACGTCGAAGCCCTCGAACCGGAGGTCCCGGCCGGGCCGATCATTGGTTCCCAGCCGGAACAGGCGATACTGCGGCCCGTCGAACTCGTGGTAGTCGGCCGGGACCAGCGTCGCGTCGTAGCCGACGAAACCGACGTTCTCGAAGTCCGTGAACCGCAGCTGTTCGTCCATGTAGTACCGGCCCTCGGGGAACTTCAGGAGCGTGTCGTCGTCGACGAGCTCCTGCAGAACAGGCGTGACGGACTCGTTCCCTTCGGTATCCGCCCCCGCTTCGGCCACGTCGATGACGGTCCCGTAGTGCTCCTCGAGCGGGTGCGCTGACGCCACTCCCGCGACCGAAAGCGCCCCGAGCCCGGCGAGACAACTACTCAGGTACGTTCTTCGACCGATCCCCCGACTTCGTGAATCGTCTGAAGTCACGGCTCTCCGTCGTCTACAATCGGTCTTACATATAGGCTGAGTAATGGATCCGAAACGGTCGCAGCAGCCGACCGACTCTCGGAAGCGGTTCGACGACGGAGCACCCGTTCAATGGCGTTTTAACGCGCCGATCGGCGAGACTTAGCGGCAAACTAAGCGAATCGCCAAGATGTCGGCGACGTGCACAACAGTTGCACTGGCTCGAAGAGTACGGTCTCGAGGCGGTTGCGTCGGATGTCCACCGAGACCGTCGGTCGGCGCTCCCGCGGTCGTAGCGGATGAGTAATAGTACGGCGTCGCGATCGGCGCGACGACGGCACCGAGCTATAAGCCCGCCGTTCCCGTACGTTCGAGCGGCCATGTCCACGACATACGAGGAAATCACGTTCGAGCGGCTGGGCCACGCGAGCAAGCGCATCGAGACTGCTGACGGAACGGTCATCTACGTCGATCCGTGGGGCGAGCAACTCGAGGGGGAACCCGGCGACGGCGATATCGTCTTCGTCACGCACGACGACTTCGACCACTACGATCCCGAAGCGATCGACGCGGTCGCGGGGCCCGCGGTCACCGTCGCCGCCTACGAGGCGATCGACACGAGCGACCTCGCGTCCGACGTGATCGATCTGCCCCTCGAGGGCGAGGTGACCGTCGACGGGATCGACGTCGAGACGGTGCCCGCGTACAACGATCCCGACGGGGAGCACGTCGACGAGGACGGCGAGCCGTTCCACGCCGAGGGCGAGGTGATCGGCCTCCTGCTGGACCTCGAGGAGACGACCGTCTTCATTCCGTCGGACACGGACTTCCTCCCGCACCACGAGTCGATCACCGCGGACGTGTTCGTCCCGCCGATCGGCGGCCACTTCACGATGGACCGCCGCGAGGCCGCCGACTTCGCCCGGAGCGTCGAGGCCGACCTCGTGCTGCCCGAACACTACGACACCTTCGACCCGATCGAAACCGACGCCGACGCCTTCGCCGCCGACCTCGAGGCCGACGGAATTCGCGTCGACCTGTTTTGATCGGGGGTGCAGTGCCGGTCGTCCGCGAGCGATCCGCGGACCCACGGGCTCGTCCGGTTCGTCGTCTCTCGGGTTCGTCGACGCTGTCGGAGACCTTCCGAACGGACTTACAGTCGGCATCGAGTATCGATGTCCGCTGTGAGATGTGTGGACGTACCGAACGGCGGACTCGACGGATCGAAGGGAAACCGAAGTGTTCTGCTATCGTGGCAACCGGGAATCGCCACTCCCTCCCCAGCCGATTCACTCGCTCCCGCTGGTCGCTCGTTCACCACTGGAAGACGCTTCACGTCTTTCAAGCCATTCGCTCGTGCGACTCGCGAAGACCTCGCACGGCTTCCCGCCGCGTCTTCGCTGTGCTCAGACGCGCCGTAAGCGCGCGCCACCACCACTGGATCGGCGCTCTCGAGCCGCTCTTCCCACCCCGTGGGAACTCTCGACGGGTGAAATACCGGTCCGCCGTGTACGAACGGATATGACCGACGAGACACCGCGGACGGACGAGGAGATCAGACGAGCGGTCGTCGATCGGGTCCGTGAGGTCGAGATCATGGGCGGCGATCCGATCGGCGAGCAGTTGATCGAGGACGTCGACGTCGCGGACGGGATCGTCACCTTCACCGTCGACTTCGAACCGGTCGGTCGCGTACTGGCCGACCGGTTGACCGACCAGCTTCGGGGCGCCGGGCTGGCGACCGACGGCGTCATCCACGTCCGGGTCGAGGCCGCCGGCTCCGACGTGCCCGAGACCGGGTTGCCGGTGTCGGGCGTCGACTCGATCATCGCCGTCGGCAGCGCGAAGGGCGGCGTCGGCAAGACGACGATCACCGCCGCGCTCGCGCGGGCGCTCGCCGAGGACGGCCTCGACGTCGGCGTCTTCGACGCGAACGTCTACGCGCCCGACGCGCCGGACCTCCTCGAGGCCGACGGGCCGGTCGCGACGTCGCCGACGGGGAAGCCGATGCCCGTCGAAACCGACGACGGCATTCAGGTCGTCAGCATCGAACTGATCGCCGAGGACGGGCCGGTCGCGTGGCGCGGGGCGATGGTCCACGACGTCGTCAAGGACCTGCTGGGCAACGCCGCCTGGGACGACCGGGACGTGCTGCTCGTCGACCTGCCGCCGGGGATCGGCGACGCCGTCTACACGATCGTCCAGCAGGCGCCGCTGGACGGCGGTCTGCTGGTCTCCACGCCGACCGACGAGTGCGTACGGGCGACCCGACGGACCGCGGCGCTGTACTCGGCCAACGACGTGCCGTCGATCGGCGTCGTGCCCAACATGGTCGGCGCGGCCGAGGGCGAGTCGACCCCCTTCGACGGCGACGCGCTCGCCGAGGACGTCGCCGAGGCGGCCTACGCCGAGATCGACCCCGTCCCGTTCGATCCGGCGCTGCGCGAGCCGACCGCGCGCTCCTTCGCCGACCCCTCGAGCGCCGGCGAACGCGCGATCGATTCGCTCCGCGAGACCGTCCTCGAGTTCATAGAGACGGAGGGCGGACCGGCGGTCCCCGAGGACGCGGTCGACCTGCGCGGGCTCCCGCCCGAGAGCTGCCAGCGGCAGGTAGTCACCGAGTTCGGCGTGGCCGACGAGGAGCCGGTGTCGGTGGTGTTGCGGGGCGATCCCGACGACCTCGTCGACGTCGTCGACGAGAGCCTCGCGCGCGACGGCCGCTCGCTCGAGCGGACCGATGTCGACGATCTGGGCTACGACGGCTGGCTGGTCGAACTCGAGGCGGCGGGTCGGTCGGCGGTCGAGCCGGCGACCTGAGGGCGGCCGGCGACCGACCCAGGAGGCGCGAGCGAACGGCGCCGGTGTGAGACCGTCTCACGGCCACGGGAGGATCCAGAGGAGATCGATGAGACGGTCGAGCCACGATCGGTCGTCGTCCGAGCCGTCGTCTCCGCCGGCGGTTGTGGAGGACATAGTTTTGTTTTTGACACATCGAGAAATAGGTTTTTCTCCGTCCGAACGCGATCGGCGACCGGACCGACCCGTCGAACTACCGTCGGCGATCCCTCGCGGACGAACCGCGTTCCGTCGAAATACTCCTCGAGGCGAGGACGCTGCGGGACGTTCGGGGCGAGGACACTGCCATCGGTTTTCCCGCAATTTTCTCGTCGACTCGAGCGGTACTTCGGCCTCCGCCGACCCCGTTTTAAAGACCCACTATTCAGAGGATTTCGGCCGCAGCGTCCCCAACGCGTGGGAACGGGCGGATCTGGTTAATGAGTGGCTGCGTGAGTATCGACCGTGATGGCATACGGACGACCCACGGACGATCCGCGCTATCCGAACCGCTCACTGAGGGGTTCAGCTGGTGACGATCCGCGCACCACGCGTGCGGGGTGGTACGATGAGTGACGAGGAACCCGACGGGCTCGAGCTGACCCGTCGGGAACTCGGCGCCGCGGCGGCGGGTATCGCCGGCGCGTCCGGCCTCGGTTTCCTCGGCTACCGGCGGCTGACCGGCGAGGAAACCGCCGACGAGGACGGCGAGGGACCGATGAACCCCCTCGAGGAGTACCCAAACGAGGAGTGGGACCAGAAGTACCGCGACATCTGGGAGCCCGACGACTCCTACATGCTCACGTGTACGCCCAACGACACCCACAACTGCTACCTCGAGGCCACGATCAAGAACGGCCAGATCACGCGCCTCGGTCCCTCGATGAACTACGGCGAGGCGACCGACCTCGACGGCAACCAGGCCTCCCAGCGGTGGGACCCCCGCGTCTGTAACAAGGGGCTGGCGATGGTCGAGCGCTTCTACAACGAACGGCGCGTCAAGGCCCCGATGATCCGTCAGGGCTTCAAGCAGTGGGTCGACGACGGCTTCCCGCGCGATTCCGACGGCTCGATGCCCGAGGAATATGCCCGGCGCGGAGAGGACGACTTCGTCGAGGTCTCCCACGAGGAAGCCCACGAGTACGCCGCCCGCACCTTCCTCGAGCTCGCCGACCAGTACAGCGGCGAGAGCGGGATCCAGTCGCTGCTCGATCAGGGCTACGACGAGCGCGTCGTCGAGGAGACGCAGGGCGCCGGCGTCCGGACGATGAAGTTCCGCGGCGGGATGCCGCTGCTCGGCGTCATCAAGCTGTTCGGCCAGTACCGAAACGCCAACTCGATGGCGTTGCTGGACAACTACGTCCGCGACGTTAGCGAGGACGAAGCCCTGGGCGCGATGGGGCTGGACAACTACTCGTTCCACACCGACCTGCCGCCGGGCCACACGATGGTCACCGGTCAGCAGACGGTCGACTTCGACCTCGCGAGCATCGAGTACGCGGACCACATCGTGCTCGACGGGATCAACTACCTGACCTCGAAGATGGCCGACTGTCACTGGCTGACCGAGGCCAAACTGAAGGGGTCGAAGGTCACCGGGATCTTCACCGACTACAACGCGACGGCCTCGAAGTGCGACGAACTCATCACGGTCCGGCCGGCGTCGGACACGGCGCTGTTCCTCGGCGCTGCGCGCGTACTCATCGAGGAAGAGCTCTACGACGAGGAGTACGTCCGGCAGTTCACGGACCTCCCGCTGCTGGTCCGCATGGACGACAACGAACTGCTCCGCGCCAGCGACCTCTCCGCGGACTACGAGCCCGCGGACTTAGAGAAGACCGACGCCGTCGCCGACGACGCGGACCGCCCCGGCGTCGACGTGACGAACATCGACGATCAGGTCATCACGGAGGAGCTCCGCCGCGAGTGGGGCGACTTCGTCGTCCACAACGCCGAGAGCGGCGAGTTCGAGCCGGTCACGCGCGACGACATCGGCGACGACTTCGACGTTCCCGCGACGATCGAGGGCGAGTTCGAGATCGAGCTCGCCGACGGCGAGACCGTCGAAGTGCGGACGGTGTTCGACCTGATCAAGGAACACCTCGTCGGCACCTGGGACCTCGAGTCGACCGCCGAAGTCACGGGGACCGATCCGCAGGCGATCGAGAACCTGGCCCAGGACTTCGCGGACAACCAGCAGAGCACGATGCTGCTGACCGGGATGGGGCCGAACCACTACGCGAACGCCGACCAGCACGGCCGTGCGGTGTTCCTGCTGGCGTCGCTGACGCGGAACGTCGGCTACCAGACGGGGAACGTCGGTTCCTACTCCGGGAACTACCGGATGGCGTACTTCAACGGCGTCGGCCAGTACGCCAACGAGGATCCGTTCGACGTCGAACTCGATCCCGAGGAGCCGGCCACCACCGAGAAGCGCTGGGACGCCCACTCGGCGCACTTCTACACGAACCTCGACAAGCCGCTGAAGGTCGACGGCGAGTACTTCCAGGGCGACTCGCACATGCACACGCCCACGAAGTCGATCTGGGTGTCGGGGTCGAACTCCATCCTCGGCAACGCGAAGGGGACCTACAAGATCATCGAGAAGGCCCTGCGCACCGGCGACATCGAGGCCTTCTTCACCAACGAGTGGTGGTGGTCGATGACCTGCGAGTACTCCGACATCGTCTTCCCGGCGGACTCGTGGGCCGAACACCACGTCCACGACATCACCGCCTCCGTCACGAACCCCTTCATCACGACGATGCCGGAGACGGAGATCGACCGGATCTACAACACGCTCAACGACACTCAACACTACAAGGGCGTCGCCGAGAAGCTCGCCGAACTCACCGGCGACAGTCGCTTCGAGGACTACTGGGCGTTCATCGACGAGGAGGAGTACCAGGCCAAACCCTACATCCAGCGCATCTTCGATCACTCCAACGCCGTCAAAGGGTACGACGTCGAGAACCTGCTGGAAGACGCCCGCGAGGGGACACCGGCGATCATCATGACCCGGACCTACCCCAAGCACGTCGGCAACGAGCAGACCCAGGACTCCCAGCCCTGGTACACGAAGACCGGGCGCCTCGAGTTCTTCCGCGAGGAGGAGGAGTTCGCCGAGGCCGGCGAGCACATCCCCCTCCACCGGGAGCCGATGGACGCGACGCCCTACGAGCCGAACGTCATCGTCGACGACAGCGACAGTCCGGTGATCGCGCCCGAGACCCCCGGCGACCGCGGCTGGGACAGCGAGGCGAAGGCCCGCGACACCAACGACCGACAGGTCCGCAATGAGATCCGGTCGCCGTCGGAACTGGTCGACACGACCCATCCCCTGACCGATGTCGACGACGGCTACGACTACGTCTACATGACGCCGAAGTACCGCCACGGGACCCACACCTTCGGCGCCGACCTGAAGGACATGGCCGTCTGGTGGAGCAACTTCGGCGACATGGGCCGGGAGACGGAGCGCGACTCCTTCGACCAGCGCAAACCGTTCGTCGGCGAGGGCTACGTCGAGATGAACCCCGAGGACGCCCGCGAGGAGGGGCTCCAGGACGGCGATTACGTGTGGGTCGACGCCGACCCCTCGGACCGTCCGTACCCGGGCTACGACCCCGACGACGAGAAGACTGAGTACACGCGGGCGATGATGCGAGTCCGCTACCAGCCGAGCATCCCGCGAGGGGTCACGCGGAGCTGGATGAACGTCAGCCAGACCTCCCACAAGTCCTACGAGGCCCAGGAGGAACGCGAGGACGGGAAGGCCCAGTCCGAGGACACGAACTACGTGTCGATGTACCGCAGCGGCGGTCACCAGTCGATGACCTCGACGTGGCTGCGACGGACCTGGCTGACCGATACGCTGCCCCGAAAGGGCATGTTCGGACAGAACGTCGACGTCGGCTTCGAGCCCGACGTCCACGCCGCCAACGGCGCGCCCAAGGAGTCGTTCGTCAAGATCGAGAAGGCCGAAGACGGCGGCGTGAACGAGGACGGCGAGCCCGATGGTGACTGGCGACCAGTCGGAGAGGGCGTCCGTCCGACCCAGGAGAACGACCGGATGAAACAGTACCTAGAGGGCGGTTTCACGAGCGAATCAGACTGAGGTGACTCACAATGGCAGAAGTTTACAACTGGCAGATCGGCCGCGAGATGGAGTACCCGTACCCGGAAGCGCGTCCGGAGAAACAGTGGGGCGCAGTGTTCGACCTGAACAAGTGTATCGCGTGCCAGACGTGCTCGCTGTCGTGTAAGACGACCTGGACCAACAACGAGGGCCAGGAGCACATGTTCTGGAACAACGTCGAGACCAAGCCCTACGGCTCCTACCCGCTGCAGTGGGACGTCGAGATCCTCGACCGACTCGGCGTCCACGAGTGGGGGTCGGACGGCGTCTACGACGGCGACACGATCTTCGAGGCCCGCGACTTCGACTGGGAGTCGATGGCGGCCGACGACGATCCGGAAACCATGCACAGCGAGGGGATCGAGGGCTTCCGTCCCGACGACGAGGACTGGGCCCAACCGAACCTCGGCGAGGACGAACCCACCGGTCAGGAGTTCGAGTCGGATACCCACATCGACGAGGACCACCACCCGACGTGGTTCTTCTACCTTCCCAGAGTCTGTAACCACTGCACGTTCGCCGCCTGCGCCGGCGGCTGTCCCGTCCAGGCCATCTACAAGCGCCAGGAGGACGGTATCGTCCTGCTCGACGAGGACAGCTGTCAGTCCTTCCAGGAGTGCGTTCGCGCCTGCCCCTTCGGGAAGTCGATCTACAACTCCGTCGCGATGAACTCCCAGAAGTGCGTCGGCTGCTACCCGAAGGTCGAGCAGGGGAAGGTCCCGCAGTGCTTCGAGAACTGTCTCGGCAAGATCCGGATGCACGGCTGGGTCAACACCCCCGAGAACGCCGACACCTCCGCGCCCGTCGACTACATGGTCCACGACGCCGAGGTCGCGCTCCCGCTGTACCCCCAGCTGGGGCTCGAGCCCAACGTCTACTACATCCCACCGATCAACGTCCCGACGGACTACTTGGAACAGATGTTCGGCCCGGGCGTCGAGGAAGCCCAGGAGACCTACCGGAAGGCCCGCCGCGGCGACGAGGAGTACCGCAAGCTCCGCGGCGTCTTGCACCTGATGGGATCGACCGAGTGGCGCATCGAGGAGTTCGAAGTGACCGACGAGGAAGCGATCGGCTACGACCAGGACGGCCACACGGTCGCCCGCGTTCCGATGGAGGAACCGACCTACCAGCGCGATCGCTTCGACAGCCAGCACGACGCCTACCGGCTCGACATCGCGTAACGACTACGAACCCACCATAGCCACACCAATGTCACGACCAGACCACCACGTTCACCGCGCGCGACTGTACAAGCTCGCGTCGATGGCGTTCGACCGGCCGACCGACGACCTTCGCGAGGCGATCCGCTCCGACGAGTTCGACGACCAGCTCGTCGAGTCCGCCGCGGCGCTCGGCGACGACGACCTCCGCGAGCACGCCGAGACGGTCGCCGAGTTGAGCCCCGACGACGCCGACGAGATCGAGGACTGCTACTCGACGTACGCCGCGCTGTTCGGCTTCGAGCAGGGCGGCGAGATTCAGCAGTACGAGGTCGAGTACGGTTCGGGCACGCTCGTGACGAACACCGACACGCTCGCCGACATCGCCGGCTTCTACGGTGCGTTCGACCTCGACCTCGAGGACGGCAACCGCGAGCGGGTCGACCACCTCTGCATCGAACTCGAGTTCGTCTCCCACCTGGCCCTGCAGACGGCCTACCTCGAGCAGTCGGACGATCAACAGGGCGTCGACATCGTCTCGAACGCCCAGGCGGACTTCCTCGAGGATCACCTCGGGCGCTGGGTCCCGCGGTTCCGAGAGACGGTCCACGACGACGCCGACGACCCGTTCTATCGGGCGCTCGCGGATCTCGTGGTAGCGCTGGTCGAGACTGACGCCGACCGGTTCGGGATCGAACCGGACGTCTTCCCCGAGGTGCCGCCGGCGCCGACCGAGGGGCTCACCGGCGGCGGCGACGGGGACTTCCGGTGTGGAACCTGCGGCTCGAACGGATCGGGGACGCCGACCCCCTCGCCCGGCAGCGCCGAGATGCCGATGGGTGACCGCGACGGCCCGCACTGACGGCGACAGCGGCCTCGCGGCGGGGCGTCCGTCGAGCGGCGTCGTCGACCCGGTCTCGAGTGGCAGCGCCGTCACGCCGTGACCCGCACCCGTCTCGTGCCACAGTTCGGGTGAGCGCCATCGCCGCCGCTGACCGGAACGACGATACCCGCGACGGCGCGTGCCCGCGTCGAACGAGTCTTCCGTTCGTCCCCCGAAGCGACCCTACCAGAGATGAGTCAGGAGCCACCGTTTCGCGTCGTCTGTCTTGCCGGGCCGAGCGATTCGGGGAAGACCACGCTCGTCGAACGGCTCGTTCCGCGACTGGCCGATCACGGCCGCGTCGCGACGGTCAAGTCGATCCACCACGACATCGAGATCGACACGCCGGGCGCCGACACCCACCGCCACCGAACCGCGGGCGCCGAGACGGTCGTCGGCGTCACCCCCGAACTCACGTTCGACATCACCGCTCGCGGCAAGCGCGACCCGCCGGACCGATCCGACGGTGACGCCGTGCTCGAGGGCGAGGCCGACGATCCGGAGCTCCGAGCGCTCGCGAGCACGCTCCAGCGCCTCGAGGAGCGGGGATACGCGTTCGTCGTCGTCGAGGGGTTCTCGGCGGCCCCATTGGCGACGATCCTCGTCGGCGACCGCGACCCGAGTGCGGTCGGCGGCCCCGTCGTCGGCCGCGGCGCAGACGACCTCGAGGCGCTCGTCGAGACGATCCGCGGGCTCGAGCCCCTCATCAAGCGCGAGTGACCGGGCCTCCGCTGGCCGACGGCGACGAACGAACGTGGGTCGACAATCGAACTCGTGCCGATCGTCGATCTACCGCCACCGCGGGCCGTCCCGCGATCGAGTACCGGGCGTTCCTCGGATCGATCGAGTACCCGCTATCGAAACCTGTTTCGGTTATCTTCCCGCAAAATAGGAACGAGAACCAGTTATATTGAACGGCGGGTTCGAGTGAGACGTATGGTGACTCGCGGCGACGATCCCCGGACGAAACGCGGTGCCGGACCGGCCGGCGGCGGTCGCCGGGCCTTTCTCGCGGCCGCGAGCGCGACGGCGGCCGGCATCGTCGGGACGGCCGGCTGTCTCGGCACGGCCGACCGCGTGCGGGTCCTCTCGGCCGGGAGCCTCGCCGTCGCGCTCGAGGAGACGGTCGGTCCGGCCTTCGAGTCCGAGATGGGACGCAGCTATCAGGGCGAGTACCACGGGTCGACCGTCGTGATGCGGATGATCGAGGAGGGGACCAAACACCCTGACGTGGTCGTCAGCGCCGATACCGAGCTGTTGCGAGACCGGCTCTACCCCGAGCGGACGGACTGGGACGTCGAGTTCGCCGCTAACGAGGTCGGCATCGCCTACGATCCCGACACGGCCCTCGGCGGCCGACTCGCGGGGGACGAGCCGTGGTACGAGGTCATCGTCGATGCCGGTGCGAACGACCTCGCGATCAGCGATCCCGACCTGGACCCGCTCGGCTACCGGGCCGCCCAGCTGTTCGAACTCGCCGAGCGTCGACACGATCTCGAGGGGTTTCGCGAGGCGATGCTCGATACCGCCTCCCGCGAGCCCGACGAGTCGAAGCTACTGACCGGCGTCGAGGCCGGAAACCGCGCCTGTGCGGTCGTTTACCGGAACATGGCCGTCGATCACGAACTGCCGTTCTGCGAGTTGCCCGACGCGTACAACTTCGGGGATCCGACGCACGCCGAGACGTACGCGACGGCGACGTACACGACCGACGAGGGGTACGCGGCCCGCGGTCGGCCGGCGGTCTACAACGCGACGGTCCGGGCCGACGCCGACAACCCCGACGCCGGCCGGGAGTTCGTTTCCTTCCTGCTCGAGGAGCCCGCGCTCCTGGAGGACTGCGGGCTCCGCGTCGGCGATGCGCTCCCGCGATCGAACGGGAACGTGCCGGAGGCGATCGAGCCGTGACCGATATCGGTGCGCGGACGGACGATGCGAACGCGTCCCCGTTCGGGAGCGGCCTCGAGCGCCTGACTGACGGGATGGCCGTTCCGGCACTGCTAGGCGCGGTGTTGCTCGCGTACTTCGTCGTCCCGTTCGCCGTGTTCTTCGCGCAGGTGGGCTCGGTCGACGTGATCGGCGGCCTCGCCGACCCCGCCACGCGAGACGCAATCAGGACCTCGCTGGTGACGGCACCGATCTCGACGGCCGCCGCGACCGTCTTCGGCGTCCCGCTCGCGTACGTCCTCTCGCGGGCCAACTTTCGCGGCAAGCGCCTCCTCGAGGCCGCCGTCTCGCTGCCCCTAGTCCTGCCGCCGATCGTCGGCGGCGTGATGCTGCTGACCGTCGTCGGCCGGTATACGCCGATCGGTTCGACGGCGGCGGCGCTCGGCGTGCCGCTGACCGACAGCTACGCCGGCGTGATCCTCGCCCAGACGTTCGTCGCCGCGCCGTTTCTCGTCGTCACCGTCCGCGCCGGCTTCGACGACGTCGATCCGCGCGTCGAGGAGGCCGCCCGGACGCTGGGGTACGGGCGCCTCGAGACGGTCCGACTGGTCTCGTTGCCGCTGGCGCGAAACGCCATCGCTGCGGGGATCGTCCTGACGTTCGTCCGGGCACTCGGCGAGTTCGGCGCCACGATGATGGTCGCGTACAACCCGCGGACGATGCCGACGCGCATCGACGTCTTGCGAATCGCCCGCGGTCTCGAGGCGATCGTCCCGATCGCGCTGGCGCTACTGGTTATTACAGTCGGCGTGGTCGCGCTCGTTCAGGTGCTCGTCGGGTCAGCGCGTCGGTACTGACGGTGAACCGGTAATAGCTTATGGAAGACGTGCTTGCAAGATACATCAGTAATAGTGTAATTCGGTTTCATCACCGCTAATCTCTTTGGAAATGGGGTTATTGGGATCCCCGTCGTACTCATGGTTGAACTCATGACATCGATCGCAGACATCGAGATTCCGGCCGACGGAACCGGAACCGGCGAGCTGTTCGAGGCCGTCCCCTCACTGACCTGTGAAATGGAGCGCGTGATCGCCTCGAGCGGCCACGGCCTCTGGCTGTCGGGCCCATCCCAGGAGGATATCGAGACGGCGCTGAACGACGCCTCGGCGATCGGTGCCTACGCGCTGATCAACAGCGAGGACGACCGGTGGCTCTACGACATCGAGTTCGAACCGGACACCATCGACATCTTCGAGCTGATCCTCGAGGAGAACGGCACCGTACTGAGCGCCTCGGCCTCGAGTGACACGTGGCTGCTGAGCATTCGGTTCGCCGACCGCGAGAGCGTGAGTTCGCTCTACGACCGGTTCGACGAGGCCGGCGTCACGCCGACGATCGTTCGCCTGTTCGATCTCGCAGAGGAGACGAAAAGCCAGTGTGGCCTCACCGCTCGGCAATACGAGACCCTCGTCGCGGCCATCGATCACGGCTACTTCGAGATCCCCCGTGAGGTCTCGATGCAAGAGCTGTCGGAGGAGCTCGGCATCTCCCACCAGGCGCTCTCCGAGCGCCTCCGCCGGGCCTATCGCGCGCTCGTCACCTCGGAGCTAAACGTCTCCGAGGACGAGACCGTGGCCCCGCCGGTGCCCTCGAACTGAGCAGGTCAACACTGGTCCAGCCGACTCGCGGTTCCGCCGGCCACTTCCGGCGGCACTCGATGTTTTCGCATCGGCATCACACGGTTCTCGCAGTTTGACACCCGTTGATCTGTTGGGCGCGTAGCGGCGTCCTCCGAGAGGTGTAGCCGTTGTATTCAGCGTTCCGTGTGTGCTGTTGAATTCAGCGTCCCGCGTAGACCGTTCATCCTGTAGACGACTGACAGAACCGAGGTCAGAGAGACAACTGGAACGCGTCGGAGAGTGGTGGGACAGTCGGCACGCTTCGGTCCGCGTGAGCGACGAGTAACGCGTTCCGTATCCGGGACGCTTCTCCGTAGGATAGAATGTTACATCACTGGTTCAATTGGCCAAACATCATCACAAATTCCATGTAAAATCCATTTCGTTCGTTGAACCAGAACGGAGTTACGAAGTCGTGAATAACAGCCAGTGATGGCAACAGAGGATCAACGGTCGAATCGAACTACCACCGATCGCACCGAATCGAATCGTAAGATCGTCATTACACGGAATCGGGTATTTCGGTTCCTATTCACGAATAAAAACGTTCAGCACGCGGTCAACCTGATTACGGTCGCGATTTTCTTCTACGCGATCTATCGGGCCGCGGTGGGCCCGACGGACTCGAGCGCGAACTTCGGGAACGTCGCCTTTTTCGGCCTCTGGTGGGCCCCAGTCATGGTTCTCGGCCTCGTGTTTCTCGGACGGATCTGGTGTTACGTCTGCCCCATGGGAGCCATCGTTCGGTTCACTCAGCGATTCGGTCTCCACCGTCACTTCCCGATGTACACGCGGAAATGGCTCGTCTTCGGGCTCCCCGTCTCCGTTCTCTCGCTGACTGCGCTTACGTTCGCCATGGCTCGGTGGCCGATGTACAAAGTGGGCGTCGCGTACACGCCGCGACTCATCCCGGTGTACTGGCTCACCATCCTGGGCGTCGCCGTCGGCGTCAGTCTCGTCTACCAGCGACAGGCTTTCTGTCGGTATATTTGCCCCGCCACGGGCGTGATGAGCGTGACCTCGAAGTTTTCGCCGCTCGAGATCGCTCAGAACAGGGACACCGGCGTCGCCTGTGCCACCCTCGAGTACAAGAGCGACTTTCTGAGCACTGACCGCCGGTGTACGGCATGTATGAAGTGTACGACCGAACAGCCCGAGGAGGACGTGGAGTTGCGGTTTCGCTGGCCGGGCGCGAAAGTCGTCACCGAACGCATTCCGCTCGTGGACGAAGCGCTTATCGCGCTGCTCATTTGGGCCGTATTCCCAATCGATCACGTGCTCGGTGACGCCGTCGAGGGGATGGCGGTCGTTCAGCGGTTGCCGGGAGTGCTCTCGCCGACCGCGGCCTACCTCATCAGCATCGCGGCGACGATTATCGGATTTACCGCCGTCAACCGACTGGCGAGCGGTTGGGGCGGTATCGACTGGGAGCGGTCGTTCACGAAGTTCGGGCTCGCCTACGCCCCGTTGGGCATCATGTTCACGCTCGGGTCACACGCCATCGGCGGACTGCTCGAAGACGGCGGGCACGCGTTGAACGTGTTCGCTCGAGGACTCGGGCTTCCACTGGGTCTCCCCGCGGGAGCGAGCCCAGAACTCGTCTCGGCCTGGGAGCAGTTTTTCGTCACCGGCTGGCTCTGGCTCGCCGTCCTCTGGAGCGCGCTAATCGCCTGGCAGGTAGCGAAAACGATGACCGATTCGAGAGAACGCGCACTGAAAGCGTTCGCGCCCCACGCTGCACTGATGACGGGGAGTACCTACGTCGTCGCCGCCGTCCTCGCAACGCACTGATACCGATCCGCGCTCGTCGCTTTCCCTCGAGACACGGACTAGTCATCGTTATGAATCCGGCGACTGACATTCGAGTATGCACGTCGACAGCGACGACGACGTTCTTCGGATCGCGTTCGACCGGCCGGCGGCGCTCAACGCCATGACGAAAGCGATCGCCACGGAGCTAGCCGACACGATCGAGGCGGCCTCGCCGGCGGAGTACGACGCGATCGTCCTCACCGGCGAGGGCGACGCCTTCAGCGCCGGCGGCGACCTCGAGGCGCTGGCGGAACAGCCCGAGTCGGCCCGCGAGGCGTATACGGAGGTCGAGGAGAGCTTCGGCCGCGTCGTCGAGGCGATGCTCGAGTGCCCCCTGCCGATCGTCGCGAAGGTCAACGGCGACGCCATCGGCGCCGGGCTGTCGCTCGTCGCCCTGGCGGACATCGCCTACGCCGCCGCCGACGCGACCTTCTCCTGTGCGTTCGTTCGGATCGGCCTCGTCCCCGATACCGGCGGGACGTTCATGCTGCCCCACATCATCGGCCTCAGAGCCGCCAAGAAGCTCGCGTTCACCGGCGAGTTCTTCGACGCCGAGCGGGCGGCCGACCTCGACCTGATCAACGAGGCGGTTCCGCCCGAGGAACTCGACGACCGCGTCGACGAGACCCTCGAGCAACTCCGGGGTCGCCCGACGGAGATCATCGGCCTGATGAAAGGAGCCATGCACGAGAACATGGCTCGCCACTGGTCGGAGGCGCTAGACCACGAGAACCTGTTGCAGGTGCAGGCGCGTACCTCCGACGCCCACGCGGAGGGGGTCGCCGCGTTCCTCGAGGACCGAGAGCCGGAGTTCGACGACTGACGGCGGGGCTCGGCGTCCACCAGTGAAGAACTATCACGACTCGAACCGCAAGCCACCGCAAGCACCACCGTCATCCTTTTCTTTGGTGTCTAGTTTATTGCAATGTCCCCACAGTTTACCGACGACGATATCGGCAAGACCGTCGTCAACGCGAACGGCGAGGAGGTCGGCCTGATCGCGGACGTCGAACACGGTACCGCGCACGTCGAACCGGATCCGGGAATCACAGACACGATCAAAGCCAAACTCGGCTGGGGCGGAACCGACGAGGACACCTACCCGCTCCAGGAGGGCTCGGTGGCCCGCGTCACGAACGACGAGGTCCGCCTCGAGAGCGATCTCTCCGGCAGCGCCGGTGGCGGCGCGACCAGCGCCGGCGGCGCGACGGATATGGACACGGATCGGACCACGACGACCGACCGTAGCGACGACGACCTGATCGGTGACGACGACGACCGTCGCTCCGACGACGACGGCCTCATCGGCGACGATAACGACGATTCGCTGATCGGTGACGACAACGACCGTCGCTCCGACGACGACGGCCTCATCGGTGACGACAACGACCGTCGCTCCGACGACGACGGCCTCATCGGCGACGACAACGACCGCACCTCCGATGATGACGGACTCATCGGTGACGACAACAACGACGACTCGCTGATCGGTGACGACAACGACCGTCGCTCCGACGACGACGGCCTCATCGGCGACGACAACGATCGCCGCACCGATGACACTGATCGTCGTACCGACGATGACTCGCTGATCGGTGACGACGACGATGACGGTCTCATCGGTGACGATGACGACGATGATTCGCTGATCGGTGACGACACCGACCGCGACTCCGACGATGACGACGATCGCATCGGCAACGACACGCGCTAGTCACGCTCGCCCGACCCATCCTCGCTGAGCCCTCGCGATGCTCGAGCAAGCGGGGCCTCACGACCCCGCGGTCGATATCGCTACTCTTCTGTTTCCTCGAGTGAGTCGCTATCGGTGTCCTCGTCGGTCTCGTTTTCGCTTCGCTCGGCCGAGGGCACCGTGTCGTCCTGTGGCGTCTCGTCGGGATCGGCGTCGTGTTCCGCGTCGGTTGGAGACGATTCGAACCCTCGCGTCGGTGATTCACCCTGTCGGCCCTGTTCCTGCGCGATCGACTGACGCTGTCGGCCGCGGTCGCCTCCGCGCCGGTCGGTGTCGATTCGCTGTGAGTACTGCTCTCGAGACTGGCCCTGCTGGGACTGCGGCTGGGTCTGCGTCCGCTGTTCGGTTCGCTGCGGCGGCTGGTGTCGTCCCTGCTCCTGCTGGGACGACCGGAATTGCGAGCCCCCCTGGTCGTGCTGAGACGACTGGAAGCCGCGCTCCTGCTGGCCGTACTGACCCTGCGTCTCGGACGGGCTCTGCATGGGCGTGCGGATCGACGGCCCTGCTGTGTCTCCGTTTCCATCTGTTCGCCCTGTGACGGACTCCGATACCCGGGCTGACCCTGTGACTCGTAGCCGGTCTCCGACTGGCCGGACTGGGGCTGGTTCCGTCCCATCGTTCCGGCCGCCTCGCCGCCGTAGGTCTGCTCCTGGGAAACCCACTCGCCGGTCTGTGGATACTGTTGCCGTGTCGACTGCTGGCTGCGACCGCCCATCTGCTGGCCAGTCGGCTGCTCACCCGTCCGTTGGCTACCCATCTGCTGTGAGCGATCGCCCATCCCCTGACTCGAGTGGCCGGGTTGCTGGCTTCCCATCTGCCGGCCGCCCGTCGGTTGGTTGGTCATCCGACCGCCGGTCTCCTGTGGGTTCCACTGGCCACCCGTCCGACCGCCGGATTGCTGGCCGCCCATCCGCTGTCCGTTCGGCTGCTGGCCGCCCATCTGGTGACTGCTCGTTCCCGTCGGCTGCATGCCGCCGGTCATTCCCTGCTGGCCCACGCCCTGGCTCGCGTGCTCCATTTGCTGTCCGGCCCGCTCCATCTGCTGGCCCATTTCCATCCCCGGCTGGGCGGCGGCCTGCATTCCCTTCTCCATCGCTCGCTCCATGTCCGGCACGACGGCCTCGAGACCCTGCAGATAGCTCTGCATCATCGACTGGGTGAACTGCTGGCCCGGAAACCCCTGCATCATCGACTTCGTCATCTCGAGGCCCTGCTGCTGGGCCGTCTCCTGCCACTGCATCGCGCTCAGGGCCATCCGGGCCATGTTCCGCTGGAGATCGATCGCCTGCTCGATGGCCTCCTGGCCCTGATTCATCGTCGTCTGCTGTAGTCGCTCCGTCGACTCCTGGGTGGACTGCTGGTGATCTGTCATGGTGTACTCGAGGAGTTACTCCTCGCCGGCACGGGCGACGGAACTCGCAATAAAGGGCCTCGTCAGTTCCGCGCAGTAGGCCGCGACCAACTCCTGAAACAGCGTTCCGTGGACGAACGAGGGCGAGAAACGAGGCACAAGGAGCGCGCCGCACCGCCGAACGCGTCGCGCAATAGTGTTATTGTGCCATCATGAACGAGGCAGGCGATAATCGGCCACGATAGCGACGGTCGTCGCGGTAATATGCGCTTGGATGGCCCGCTCGAGGCAAGGTGAGCGGACTACGACTCGGAACTCGGTTCGCCGTGGGTGACCCCCTCTCGCTCGTCGGCCCGCCGCCGTCGCAGCGCCGCCCGTGCGTTGCTGGCTTCGTAGCCGAAGAAGACGCCGTTTCCGTACTCCTCGGCGACCTCGAGGGCGTGGATCAGGTTGTCGACGTCGACGTTTACCGCGTACAATTCGATATTGAACGGCGTTTCGAGCGCGCTCTCGAACCCCTTCGCGATCGTTTCGAGCCAGTAGGTCGTTTCGTAGGCGGTATCGTAGAGCGGGACAACGAACTCGTCGACGTACTCCTCGATGGCCTCGAGGTCGATGCCGGCCCGCTCGTAGAGGTGGCCGGGGTAGGGGTCGGGGTAGAGAGTCATGTAGACGTCGCCGGGGATGCGGTCGGCGGCCTCGGCGACGAACTCGGTGATGACGCTCGCGCGCCACTGGTCCCGGTCGTCATACTCGCTTTCGGCGAAGCGCTGCTCGCAGATGCCACAGCGACAGTACTCGGCCCGCGGGAAGCCGATATCGTCGAGTCGGACGTCCGGATTCGCCTCGACGCAGTCGTCGATAATCTCGAACAGCCCCTCGCGGTAGTCCTCTCGGGAGGGACAGATGTAGGCCCAGTCGAAGTACTCCCGCTCGCGGTCGGCCGGTCGGCCCATATCGTCGACGGGGACCAGCGACGGGTCGGCGTCCGCGGCGGCGTTGTCGCCGAAACAGGAGACCATGTTCACGCCGTCCTCGATGGGGTCGGCGGACCGGCCGGTCACGTCCTTGACCTCGTAGAAGCCGCGGTCGAACTCCGGCCAGCGGACCTCTTCAGCGTTACGCGTGACGACGCCGTACATACCTCCGCGTACGGCGCCGTTCCTGTAAGCCGTTCGGATTCGAACGAAAATCTAGCCGGCGAGTCGCGGGCTCGAGGAGAAACCGTCGGTAGTCGCCGAGCGACGAACGCCGACTCGCCCTCGAGCGGTAAACGGGATTATTCGGCCGGTTCGTACTCGATTTCCTCGATATCGACGTCAGAAGAGCCGCCACTGACGACTTTCCAGAGGACGACGATAGCGAACAGGGCAACCAGGAGCTTCACTGTACGGGACATGTACAGTATACCGGTCGCTCGGCAACCACTTAGATATTCTGGATAACGCTCTAGAAATGAAGAAACGATTGCCGGTTCTAGGGAACCGTCGCCGTTCGGCGAGACACCGGTAGCGGGCCTCAGGTGTCGATCAGCGCGGCGATCTCGTCCCGAACGATCGTCCCGCAGTAGTCACACCGCACGCCCTCCTCGAGCACCTCGAACCGGGAGTCGACCGGCTCGCCGCTGGTCGTGATACAGCCGGCGTTCGGACAGGACAGCACCCCTTCGACGATCTCCGGCGGCTCGACGCGGTGTTTCTCGATCACCTCGTAGTCGCGAACGATGTTGATCGTCGCATCGGGCGCGATCAGCGAGAGCACGTCGACCTCGTCCTGGCTCAACTCGCGGCCCTCGACCTTCACGATGTCCTTGCGCGCGAGTCGGTCCGACGGGACGTTCATGCCGACGGAAACCTCCTCGCCCTCGCTGCCGTCGATGCCGAGGATCGCCAGCACGTTTAGCGCCTGTCCCCCGCGGACGTGGTCGATCACGGTCCCGCTCCGGATCTTGCTGACCCGCAGTTCGTGCTCGTCGCCGTCGTGGTGGTCGTGATCGTCACTCATCGGACCCACCTCCGAGTCGGTCGGCCGCTCCGTCGTCGCTCAAGAGCAGATCCAGCAGCGCCATCCGGACCGGCACGCCGTTGTGGGCCTGGTCGAAGTAGGCCGCGTGGTCGGTCTCGTCGATCTCCGGCGCGATCTCGTCGACGCGGGGCAGCGGGTGCATGATCGTCAGGTCGTCGCCGGCCGCCTCGAGCGTCTCGGAACCGATCTGGTACTCGCCGGCGACCTTCTGGTACTCCTGCTCGTCGGGGAACCGCTCGCGCTGGATCCGGGTGACGTAGAGGACGTCCAGCGACGGGAGGACCTCCTCGAGTGACTCGTGTTCGCGGATGCCGGCACCGCCGTCTTCCTGGTGGAGGTCGTAGACGACCTCGCGGGGCAGTCGGAGGCTCTCCGGGCTGATGAAGTGCTGCTGGGCGTCGAAGTTCGTCAGCGCGTGGGCCAGCGAGTGGACGGTTCGGCCGTACTTCAGATCGCCCATGATCCCGATCGTGAGGTCGTCCAGCCCAGCGTTCTCCCGGATGGTGTATAGATCGAGCATCGTCTGGCTGGGGTGATGGCCCGCCCCGTCGCCCGCGTTGACCAGCGGAACGTCGACGAACTCGCTGGCCATCGTCGCCGATCCCTGCTTGGGATGGCGCAGGACGAGCGCGTCGGTGTACCCCTCGATGACCCGGACGGTGTCGGCGAGTGTCTCTCCCTTCTTGACGCTCGAGGACTCGACCGACCCCATGTCGACGACGTCGCCGCCGAGCCGTTTCATCGCGGTCTCGAAGCTCATCTTCGTGCGCGTGCTCGGTTCGAAAAAGAGGAGGCCGAGCAACGTGTTCGTGTGCCGGTCGGCGACGGCCGACGGATCGGCGTCGATCTCGGCCGCGCGGTCGAGGATGGTCTCGATATCCCCCCGCGTGAGTTGTTTGCTCGTGATGAGGTGATCGTGGCGCATTCGTTCGTGTTGGGACCTGCCTCCACCTTGAATCTCTCCCTTCGGCGACGATCCCATCGCGAACCGAACCGATCCCGCGACAGTCTCTCGATCGCGAACTAAACGGAAGCCAAAGAGTTATGCGGCCGCTGCGGTAATTGGTCTCAATTGTATGGTCGGTCGGCTGGACACCGGAATCGACGTGCTGGACCGAAAGCTCGATGGCGGGCTCCCACCGGGATGTATCGTCGCGTACACCGCCGATCCAGCCAGCCAGTCGGAGCTGCTCCTCTACGAGCTCACCGCCGCCCGAGGCACCCTCTATCTTACGACCGAGCGCTCCGACGACGCCGTCCGCCACGCGATCGAGAGCTCCCCCTCGGAGGTCGGCAGTCCGACCGTCCGCCAGGTCACCGGCGACGCCCCTCTCGAGGAGGCGACGCGGCTCATCGGCGCGCTCCCGGACGGCGCGAACCTCATCATCGACACGATGGACGTCTTAGAGCGGACCGACACCGACGACTACATCGAATTTCTCAACGAGCTCAAGTCGCAGATGCTCGAGACCGGCTCGATCGCCGTCCTCCACTGTCTGAAAGGCGGTGACGAGCCGGCGAACCGGTCGCGGACGTACCACGCCGTCGACGCCGTCTTCGACCTCCGAACCGAAATCGCCGGCACGGAACTCGAGAACCACCTCACGGTCCCGAAGTTCCGCGGCGGCAGCCAGCCGACCGAGGCGATTAAACTCGAGTTGACCGAGGAAGTGGCAATCGACACGAGCCGCGACATCGCCTGATCGGGGGCCGAACGCGGCGGGGCCAGCCGTCCGCTACACCTCCTGTTCGGGCGTCGTGAACGGCGTGATCGCGGCCGTCCGCTCGGTCACCGTCGCCGTTCGCAGAATATACGCGAACAGCAGCGCGAGGGGGAACGAGCCCACCGCCGCGGCGATCGGAAACACGATCCGCTGGAGCGGTCGCCCGAACGTCGGCCCCGACAGCCCGGTCCGGTTCATGACCGACTCGACCGCCTCGCGGTAGGCGACGGTCTCCTCGATTTCGGACTCGAGGTCGCCCGGCGACTGCAGCTCCCGCGAAAGCAACAGCTGATTAATCGAGACGACGACCGTGATCAGCGTGAAGTTCCCCGAGATCAGCCCACTGAATGCGTAGAACAGCGACTGGGGGTCGGCCAGCGGCGCGAGGTTGCTGACCGTGAGGGACAGCAACGCCAGCGCGAACGCGGCCGCGAGAACCGCCGCGAGCAGGAACCGATTGCCGTCGAGCAGGATCCACTGTTTCAGATCGTCGATCCCGATGCCGGAGACCGGATTCGCGTCGCTCTCGCCAGTCGAATCGACCATCCGTCGGTGACGCGGTACGGGCCTGCGGGCGAAAAATCCGATCCGCGCACGTGCACGTCCGGGTGTCGATCAGGGACCGCAAAACGACGGTCGGTTACGGCGCGATACGAAATCGAGAGCGGACGAGCGGTTACTCCTCGGCGCCTTCGAGCTCTTCGACGATCTCGTCGGCGTCGACGTCGGCGTCCTCGAGGGCTTCCTCGATGTCGCCGCCGCCCATGCCGCCCATACCGCCCATCATACCGCCCATTCCGCCCATGCCCATGCCGTCGATGACTTCCTGGACGATGACGCGGTCGACGCCGATCTGGTCGATGATCTGCTGTCCGATCTGCTGTTTGCCCATCATCCACTGCTGGTTCATCGTCATCTGGGGCGTGGCCTCGAGGTAGAGCGTCTCCTTCTCGACGGTTTCGGTCTCGAACTCGGGCTCTGCGTCCTCGTCGTCCTCGTCGGGCTCGACGGGGACCTCTTCCTCGACCTCGTCCGTCTCGATCCAGAGCTCGGGCTCCATCCCGAGGAACATCTCGAACAGGCCGGCGGCCTGCTTCTCGCGGTCGTCGACCTCGCCGAGAATCTCGTACTCGTACTCGACGTCCTCGCCGGCGAGCGGGTGGTTGAAGTCGACGCGGGCGCGGCCGCCGATGATCGTGCTGATGTAGCCCTGCTGGCCGTCGATCTGCACGTTCGCACCGGGGTAGCGGTCGTCCTCGTCGATCTTCTCGGCGCTGACGGTCTGGACGTCGTCGGGGTCGTACTCGCCGAAGGCCTCCTCGGCGGGCACGGTCACGGTCCCCTCGTCACCGGGCTCGGAGCCGATGATGTCGTCTTCGACGGCCCCGAAGATGTGGCCCTCGCCGAGGACGATCGTCCGCGGCTTGAACTCCTGGCCCTGGTCGTCGACACCTTCCTCCTCGGCGACCTCGGGATCGGTCGTGTCGACCAGCTGGTCGTCGTCGGCGGTGTACGCGGTATACTCTAGTTCGACGAAGTCGCCCTCCTGAAGCCCCTCGGCCTCGTCGGCGCCTTCGTCCTCTACTTCTGCTTCGACGTCATCGGCCTGCTCCTCGAGCTCGGCCTCCTGTTCCTCGGTCATACGTTGTACGTCCCGCCGTCTACATTTAAGGACGACGCTTTTGCGCGAGCGGGAGAACGACCGATACTTACGGCCGGTCCGCGTGCGCTCACCCATGTACGAGGTCGAAGTGAAGGTTCCCGCGGATCTCGAGGCCGTCCGGGATCGCCTCGAGGATCTCGGCGCGACTCGAAAGCGGACCGTCGTGCAGGCGGATACGTACTACGACGCGCCCCACCGGTCGTTCCCCGAGACCGACGAGGCCTTGCGCATCCGACGGGAGTCGTCCGACGGCGCGGGCGCCGAGAGCCGGATCACCTACAAGGGACCGCTGCTGGACGACGAGTCCAAGAGCCGCGAGGAGTTCGAGACCGGCGTCGGCGACGGCGAGACGATGGACGCCGTCCTGACGAGCCTCGGCTTCGAGGCGGCCGCGACGGTCCGCAAGGAACGCGAGCGTTACGGGCTCGAAGGCTACACCGTCACTCTCGACGCGGTCGACGACGTCGGCGAGTACGTCGAGGTCGAGACCGAGGTCGCCGAGGAGGTCGACCTCGAGTCGGCCCGCGAGGGGGCCTACGAGATCCTCGAGCGACTCGAGCTCGATCCGGACGACCAGCTCAGGACCTCATATCTGGGGCTGTTGCTCGAGTCCTGAGTCGACCCGTTTGTGACGGCTGGACGCACGATAACTCCTGTCAGTTATGATCGGACTGTGAAATCATATCCGCAAGTTATAGAACGACGCTCCGCCAATCCCCGGTAATGAGCGAGCGGAACATTCGGGTCGAGTCGATCGACCGTCAGGCAGTGGAAGACCAGGAAGTCGAAGTCGTCGAGCGAAAGGGGATCGGCCATCCCGATTCGATCTGTGACGGGGTCGCCGAGGCCGTCGCCGGCGCGCTGGCCCGCGAGTACATCGACCGCGTGGGAGAAGTGCTGCACTTCAACACCGACGAGACGCAACTCGTCGCCGGCCGGGCCGCGCCCGCCTTCGGCGGCGGCGAGGTCGTCGATCCCATCTATCTCCTGATCGTCGGCCGCGCGACCAAGAGCTACGAGGGCCAGACCATCCCCGCCGAGACCATCGCGCTGCGGGCTGCCCGCGACTACCTGTCGGAGACGATCCCGCAACTCGAGCTCGGCGAGGACATCGTCGTCGACGTCAAGCTCGGCGAGGGCAGTGGCGACCTCCAAGAGGTCTTCGGCGAAGACGAGGTGTCCGTCCCGATGGCCAACGACACGAGCTACGGCGTCGGCCACGCCCCGCTGACCGAAACCGAGCAGATCGTCCTCGAGACCGAGCGGCGGCTCAACGGCGAGTTCGCAGACGAGAATCCGTATCTGGGTCCCGACGTGAAGATCATGGGTAAGCGCGAGGGCGACCGGATCGACGTCACCGTCGCGGCGGCGATGATCGACGAGTACATCGCGGACATGGACGCGTACGCCGACGCCGTCGACGAGGTGCAGGCGTTCGTCGAGGAGATCTCCGGGGAGTACACCGACCGCGAGGTCGCCGTCCACGTTAACAACGCCGACGACTACGACGAGGGCTCGATCTACCTCACCGTGACCGGCACCTCCGCCGAGCAGGGCGACGACGGCTCCGTCGGCCGGGGCAACCGCGCCAACGGCCTGATCACGCCCAACCGATCGATGTCGATGGAGGCGACCAGCGGCAAGAACCCCGTCAACCACATCGGGAAGATCTACAACCTGCTCTCGACGGAGATCGCCGAATCGGTCGTCGACGACGTCGACGAGATCCGCGACCTGCGCGTCCGACTGCTCTCCCAGATCGGCCGCCCGATCGACCGGCCCCACGTCGCCGACGTCGAGCTGGTCACCGAGGAGGGCGTCGCGGTCGGCGACGTCGAGGACGACGTCGAGGCCATCGTCGACGAGGAACTCGCCAACGTCACGGACATCACTCGCCGCGTGATCGACGGCGAGCTTTCGACGTTCTGAGACGGTCGATTCGCCTCTTTGCGGATCGATATTCGGCCGCTCGAGGCGGTCTCTACCGCCGGTTCCGACAGATCCTTGAGCCCCAACGCGTTGCTATGTAGGTAGCGACTACCGAGATTCTCGAGAGCGATCGCCAGTGAAACTGCCCTCCACCGTCACCGGTTCCAATCGCGTCGTCCTCGCCGTCGTCGCCAGTACCTTCTTCGTCGGCTTCGGCGGCGGCGTGGTCTTTCCGATCCTGCCGAACCTGGGTACGGTACTGGGTATCTCTCCGTTTCTGGTCGGCCTGATCCTGAGCGCCAACCGGATCACGCGGCTCGTGGCCAACGCGCCGGCGGGCGTGCTCATCGATCGCATCGGCACCCGAACGCCGTTCGTCGCGGGGCTGGCGATCGAGGGGTTGGCGACGTTCGGCTACGTCGTCGCCATCGTCTCGTCGTTCCCGGAGGGCTGGTTCATGCTCGCCCGCGTGTGTTGGGGGATCGGCAGCGCCCTCGTCTTCGCGACCGCCTACACGATCACAGCGGACGTCAGCGAGGCCGACTCGCGGGGGACCAGCATGGGAATCGTCCGCGCGGGAATTACCTTCGGCTTCCCCGCGGGGCTGGTCATGGGCGGGGTCGTCAGCGACCTCTGGGGGAACGTCGAGGCGTTCGTCCTCGCGGCCTCGTTCGCTGGCCTGGCGAGTATCATCGCCTACCTGATCGTCCCCGAGACCCACGTCGAGGGCGAACAGCGCGCGGTCAAACCCTGGGACGTCGAGCGGAGCCTCCCGGCGCTGACGATCGGCCTCGTCAACTTCGGGCTCTACTTCGCGTACATCGGCGTCCTCTTCTCGACGCTGGTGCTCTTGATCGACGTGCGCGCCATCTCCATCTTCGGGCTCGACGCACAGGGCTCCTCGGGGATGCTGATGGCCGTCACCGTGCTGTCGGGGTCGGTGTTCACCCTCGGCGGCGGCGCGCTCTCCGACTCGGTCGGCGCGCGCGTCCCCGTCATGCTCGGCTTCCTCGTCACCTCCTGTGTCGGCTTCGCCGTCCTCGCCTTCGGCTCGAGCTTCGAGGTGCTGGTGCTGGCCTGCGTCCTGATCGGCGCCGGACAGGGCGGCGTCGGCGGCCCGCTGACGGCGCTGCTGGCCGACCTCACGCCCGAGGAGCGGGTCGGCCGCGCGATGGGGACGAACAACGTCTTCGGCGACGTCGGCGGCGCGCTCGGGCCGCTCGTCTCGCTGCCGCTGATACAGGACCTCGGGTTCGGGTTCGACGGCCTCTACGCCGCCAGCGCCGTCATCCCGATGCTCGCGGGGATCGTCCTCGTCGCCGGCATCTACGTCCACACCGGCCACGTGAGTCCGACCGTCGGCGAATCGGTGAGTTGAACCCTCGGATGTGCCCTCGAGTCCGTGCCTCGTAACCCCCTTATAGCTACGACCTGCTATCCACGTTCATGTCCCCCCCGGGAGCCGATACCGTCCTCGTTCGTCACGGGGATCTCAACACCAAGAGCAACACCGTCAAGCGGTACATGGTGGACGTCCTCTGTGAGAACCTCGAGGCCCTCCTCGCGGACCGCTCGATCCCAGGCGACGTCGAGCGCAAGTGGAATCGACCGCTGATCCACACGACCGAGGACGCCGTCGAGGAGGCAACCGACGCGGCCACCGACGCCTTCGGCGTCGTCTCGGCCAGCCCCGCCCTGACCGTCAGTACCGAGAAAGAACGGATCATCGAGGCGCTGACCGAGGCCGCCCGCGAGTGTTACGACGGCGGAGCGTTCGCGGTCGACGCCCGCCGGGCGAACAAGGACGTCCCCTACAGCAGCGAGGATCTGGCCCGCGAGGGCGGCGACGCCGTCTGGGCCGCCGTCGAGGACGAGTTCGAGCCCGAAGTCGACCTCGACGATCCCGACGTCACCTTCGGCGTCGAAGTCCGCGACGAGTGCACCTACGTCTACCTCGAGAAGCGCCCCGGACCGGGCGGACTACCGCTCGGTTCCCAGGAGCCCGCGGTCGCGCTGGTCAGCGGCGGGATCGACTCGCCGGTCGCGGCCTACGAGATCATGAAGCGGGGGAGCCCGATCGTGCCGGCCTACGTCGACCTCGGCGACTACGGCGGGATCGACCACGAAGCGCGCGCGATGGAGACCGTCCGGCTCCTCTCCGAGTACGCGCCCAATTTCGACATGGACGTCTACCGGATTCCCGGGGGCGAGACGGTCGACCTGCTGGTTCGAGAGATGGACAAGGGGCGGATGCTCTCCCTGCGCCGCTTTTTCTACCGGGCCGCCGAGACGCTGGCCGAGCGCGTCGACGCCCATGGGATCGTCACCGGCGAGGCCGTCGGCCAGAAGTCCAGCCAGACCCTCCAGAACCTCGGCGTCACCAGCCGCGCCGCCGACCTCCCGATCCACCGCCCGCTGCTCACCCGCGACAAGCAGGACATCGTCGCCCAGGCCCGCGAGATCGGCACGTTCACCGACTCGACGATCGACGCCGGCTGCAACCGCGTCACCCCCGACCGCGTCGAGACCAACGCCCGCCTCGAGCCGCTGCTCGCACACGAGCCCGACGACCTCCTCGAGCGGGCCGAGGAAGCGGCGAAGAACGCGACGCTGGTCGCGCCCTGATCGCGAGTCCACTTGACGCCGTCCAACGCCGCGCATCGATCGCGCTGAACTCGGAGCCGAAACCCACATTACGGCCACGGGCGGATCACAACGTAGTGACTCGCGTCTGTCTCATCGGGGACCCCGACTGTAACCTCCAGTACGAACTCCTCTCCCGGGAGACCTCCCGCGAGGCCCTCGCGACGTACGATCTGCGCCGCCCGTTCGAGAACTCGATTTCCCTGCGGACGGTCAGCGTCGGCGCGGCCGTCTCCCTGCTGAACGATCTGAACTGGTATCTCACCCGGTTCGTCGACGAGGCGCTCGTCCAGGAGCCGAGCGTCAGCGAGGACGAGTGGCTCTCGCGAGCGCTCGCGACGGAACTCCGCAACGGCGACCTCGAGCCCGCCGACACCGCCGAGTTCTGCAAGATCTACGGCCTCGAGCGGGTCGGCCCGGACCCCGACGCCGAGACCGAGGCCGACGGCGATACCGCCGCGTCGACCGCGAATGGAGGGAATACCGCGACCGGAGATACCGCCAAGTCGGACGAATCGGCGGAAGCGGGCGAGACGCGCGACACCGCGACGAACTGGCGACTCGTCGAACCGCTGTACGTGCGCCGGACCGGCGGCGAACTCCCGACGTACGATCTCCGGGACGTCGAGGAGACGCTCGTCGTTCGTCTCACGGAAGCGGAACACTCGCCGTGAGTTTGTATCGGTTACTACCGCTCTCACATACTCGTCGCGAATCTCACGCTCGAGACGCACAGCCGTCGGCGTCGTCAGCAAACGCCAGCGACTGTCCTCGGTCGCCTCCGTCCATCGTCAGGCGTCTTCGTCCGGTTCGGGCGCCGATTCGCTCGAGCGCTCGACGGTCATGGTGAATCCGTGTGAGTCGCCGTGGTGGTCGACGATCGACGCAGCGGCCGTAGTCACCGGTTCACCATCGAACGTCACCCGGACGAGCTTGCCGACGGAGATCACCTGGGTTCCCCCGACGTCGTTCGATTCCTCGCCGTCGGCCGCCTCGGTGACCACCGCTTTGATGGCGAGGCTCGCTCCGTGAGCTTCCTCGCCGTCTTCCGTTTCGTCGTCTCCCCCCTGGTCTGCCGGCGCGTCGAGCGCGACCGTCTCGAGTTCGAGTTCGTAATTTAACTGCGGCGCTTCGGCCTCGAGGGCCAGCAAAATAGAGTCGTCGAACAGGGTATCGTCGACGAAATCGACGTACTGCTCCTCGTCGAGCCCGCGCTCTATGAGCCAGCTATCGGCGCCGCCGGCGTCGACGAAGAGTTCACCGGTGGGATCGACGGCTTCGTTTCGCGTATACGAGACGGTGTCGTACGTCTCGATACTGCTCGGCTCGGTTCCGTCGTCGGGATCGTCGTCGCCCGTTGCCCCCTCGGGGTCGTCGTCGGGATCGCCGTTCTCCGATGCGACGTCCATCTCGTCGAGACAGCCGGCAGTGAGGGCGAACAGTCCAGCAGTGCCACACAAGATCGTCCGCCGCGATCGATCTGTCATTACTCGAGGGGACACCCGGATACCTCAAAGGAGTTCGCCAAGGTAAAAGAGCGATTTCCGCGTCCCGAAAGGGCTAGTCGAACGGCGACGCGAGCAACCGACGTCAGTCGAACAGGCCCGTCGAGAGGTAGCGCTCGCCGCTGTCCCAGAAGACCGTGACCACGAGCGGGCAGTCGTCGACCCGGCCCCCGTCGGGCTCGGGCGCGGCCGCCGGCTCGTCGAACGCGCCCGGCACCTCCGGACACTCGAGGCCGGGTTCGGCGATCTCGTCGGCGATCCGCTGGGAGACCAGGCTCGTCGCGCCGCTGGACTGGCCGACGAGGACGCCCTCGTCGCGGGCGAGGCGTCGGCACTCGTCCTCGGCGTTCTCGAGTTTCACGGTCTCGACGCGGTCGATCAGGTCGAGATCGAGGTTGTCGCTGACGAATCCCGGCCCCATCCCCTGGAAGTCGTCGCTGCCGGACTCGCCGGTCGAGAGGACGGCATTGCGCGCCGGCTCGACGGCAATGATGTCCATGTCGGGGAACTCCTCACGGAGCCGCCGGCCGGTGCCGGAGATCGTGCCGCCGGTGCCGACGCCGGCGACGAAGGCGTCGATCTCGCGGTCGCCGACCTGTTCGAGGATCTCCTCGCCGGTCGTCTTGTAGTGGGCCTCGGGGTTGGCGGGATTCTCGAACTGGCCGAGCTGGATCGCGCCCTCGGCCTCGAGTTCGTCCGCTCGAGCGCGGGCGTCCTCCATGTTGCCCTCGACCAACTCGAGTTCGGCGCCGTAGGCGGCCATGATTCGGCGCCGCTCTTCGGACTTGTCCGCCGGCATGACGATCGTCAGATCGTAGTCGCGGGCGGCCGCGACCAGCGCGAGCCCGATGCCGGTGTTGCCGCTGGTCGGTTCGACGAGCCAGTCGCCGGGTTCGATCCGCCCCTCGCGTTCGGCCGCCCGGATCATCTCGCGGGCCGGCCTGTCCTTCGCCGAGCCGCCGGGGTTGAACGATTCGATCTTGGTGGCGATCGTCGCCCCTTCCGGCGAGTCGACCTGGACGAGCGGCGAGCCGATTGTGTCCAGGATGCTGCCTTTCATTGGCGACCCCTAAGAAGTCGAGCCATATACTGTTTATTGTACCGAGTTACGCGAATTCACCGATAGTCGGTGAATTCGCTCACCGACGTACGATAATCGGTATAAAACCAGTTCTGGACTCAGGCAGGACGGGCCGGCTATTCGTTCCCGTGACGGAAACACCGTCGTTAAGCCCCCGGACGCGCTATCGGGAAGTATGAGTCTCGAGACCATGGAGCCCAATCCCGCGTGGGACGAGGCCTCCTACGAGGACGCGATCGACACGCTCGAAGCGCACAACGACGAACTGGTGTACAAGGTCTGGGGCGGCGACTGGTGTAAGGACTGCCGGAAGCTTCTGCCGGATTTCGGCGCGGCACTGGACGCCGCGGAAGTTCCTGAGGATCGCATCGAAGAGATCGCGGTCGACGAGGACAAGCAGGGTCCCGGCGTCGAGGAGTACGGTATCGAGTACATCCCGACGGTCGTCGTGCTGGATGACGACGGCGAGGAAGTCACGCGGTTCGTCGAAGAGGAGGACCAGCCGCCGGCGATCTGGCTGGCCCAGCGACTCGAGGACGAACTGGCGTAAGCGATTCAGGTCGGTCCGGCCGTTTCGCTCGCGTTTTACTGGCGTTCGAACGCTCAGTCAGCGGCGCGTCTCGTCTCCGAGCAGGGACCAGCACTATCCGTTCCGGCGTCGGACGTGAACCGTCATGACAGGCGACAGCGATGATCCGGTCTACTACGTGATCAGCGACCTCCACATCGGCGGCGACGAACAGCTCGGCGAGGTCGACTTCCTCGGGGAGTTACTCGACTTTCTCGAGCGGCTCGCGACGACCGACGAGGACGCAGAGCTCGTCATCAACGGCGACGCGTTCGGGCTGTGGGAGTTCACCGAAGTCGACGGACTGGCGAAGTTCGACGTCCTGACCGATCGGTATCCCGAACTGTTCGACCAGTTGCGCGAGACCGGCGACTCGATCCCGATCACCCTGTTGCCGGGCAACCACGACAACGAACTCGCGGCCTACGACGAGTACGTCGAGCGGTTGAGCGAGTACAACGTCGACCTCGTTCGGGCCGAGTCGATCACCAGACCGGTCGGCGATCGGGTGATTTACTTCGAACACGGGCACCAGCGCGATCCCAACAACCGGTTCGAGGACTTCGGCAATCCCTACGAGACGCCGCTCGGCTACTACTACAACACCAACGTCACGAGCAGGGCCGGCCGGCTGTCCGAACGAGGGCGATTCAACTGGTTAAAAGACGTGCAGGCGGTGACGCCGACCGAACGGGTCCCCCGCTGGCTCCTCTCGAAGTACTTCTACCGCGAGATGAACCCCCTCCTTCGCTACGCCGCGATCCCGATCCTCCTCTTGCTCAATATCAGCGTCCTGCTCGCGGCGCTCGCCGGACTGGACGTGGCCGGCGTCTGGACGATGCCCGTCGAGACGGCGGACGCGGTGCTCGCCCGGCTGGGTCTCGTCGGGGAGGCGGTTCACTTCCTCCTCGTCGTCAACGCGGCGATCGCGGGCGTGTTGGTGCTCGCGGGCGTTCCGCTCTACTTCATCCTCCGCGACGTCGGTACCACGGTCGATCGGTTCGGCGTGTTCGAGACGGATCTCACCGTCGACCCCGACGAGCCGTACACGGCGGCCGCCCGCGAGCTGTTCGCCGAGCGGCCCGAGACGGCGGTCTTCTGCTACGGACACACCCACCGCCCGCTGCTGAAGGAGGTCGACGACCGGGCGCTCGTCAACACCGGGACGTGGTTGAAGCGCCTCCACCGCCGGGACGTCGTCGCCGGGGTGCTTCCGCCGGTGTTCTATCCGTCCTATCAGCTGTGCGCCGTTCGAATCGCCGCCGAGTCCGACGGCGTGGCCGTCGAGTTCGAGGAGATCGAGAAGGCCGATCCGAGCGCGGACGAGATCACCCGCACCGAGCGCCTGCTCACGCTGGGGCGGGCGCCGACGCAGACCCTCCCAGACCGAACGGTCGTCGCCGACGCGGGCCCCGAATCCGCCTCTGCACCGGACGAGTGAGGGGACTCGAGCGAGCGGGGATCCCCCTCAGAACGGGCTCTCGTCGTCGCCGAGCGACGGGTCGTCCGCGCTCGATCCCTCGACCGCCGCGTTGTCGCCCAGCCACTCGAGGGCGTCCTCGACGTCGTGGGTCGGCGGCGAGCACGTCCGGTCGCGACAGACGTACAGCGTCGGCTCGCCGTCGCGGGCCTCGCGACCGGCCCAGATCGCCGGCGGTTCCTCGAGCCCTAACTGATCGAGCCAGGCCTCGAGTCCCTCCGCGGTCGGCGGTCGGAGTGCAAACAGCCGATCGGGGTGGTACTCGTCGGCGAAGCGATCGCGCCACTCCGCGGGCAACTCGTCGGCAGCGACGGTGACCTCGAGCGCGCCGGCCTCGAGGCGGTCGGCGGCCAGACACAGCGAGGCGTGCTCCAGGGAGTTGGCTTCGATCTTGTTCGCGTGAGTCTCGAGGACCGTTGCGGCGATTTCTCCGAAGTCGTCTTCCGCGAACTCGTCGAGCGCAAGCAGTGTCTCGACCGCGACGCCGGCCGCCGACGGCGTCGACTGATCGGTGAGTTCCTGCGGGCGCGTCACGAGCGACTCGCCGCTCTCGGGGGTGAAGTAGATTGTGCCCTGCTCTTCGTCCCAGAACTCGGCTTCGATGGTCCGAGCGAGATCCAGCGCGAACCCGAGGTGGTCGACGTCGCCGGTGGCCTGATAGCAGCCGAGGGCTCCGCGAGCGAGGAAGGCGTAGTCCTCGAGATAGCCGTCGACCTTGACGTTTCCGTCCTTGAAGCGGCGCGAGAGGCGCTGTTCGTCCTCATCCCAGAGTCGGTCGCGGACGAACTCGAGGGCATCGACGGCCTGGTCGGCGTACTCGTCGTTCCCGACGACGAGCGCGGCCTCCGCGCACGCGTTGATCATGAGGCCGTTCCAGCCGGCCAGCACCTTCTCGTCGCGGTTGGGGCGCGGGCGCTGTTCTCGGGCCTCGAACAGCTGCTCGCGGGCGTCCTCGAGCCGGTCTTCGATCTCGGCTTCTGCGAGGTCGTACTCGTCGGCCAGCGACTCGAGCGAGCGCACGCGGTTGGGCTGGTTCCGCCCCTCGAAGTTGCCCGACTCGGTGATGTCGTAGCGGGCACAGAAGAGGTCGGCCGTCGTTTCGTCCTCGAGGACCTCGCTGACCTCGTCGGGCGTCCAGACGTAGAACACGCCCTCCTCGCGCTCGCCGGTCTCGGGGTCCTCGCTCTGGGCGTCTAAGGTGCTGAAGAAGCCGCCCTCGTCGTGAGTGAGTTCGCGCTCGAGGAACGCGAGGGTCTCGTCGACGACCTCGGCGTAGCGCTCCTCGCCAGTGAGCTGGTAGCCGGCGAGAAAGGCCCGCGGAATCTCGGCGTTGTCGTACAGCATCTTCTCGAAGTGGGGGACCGTCCAGTCCTTGTCGACGCAGTACCGGTGAAAGCCGCCGCCGACGTGATCGTAGAGCCCGCCCGCGGCCATCGCGTCGAGCGACTCCTCGACCACCTCGAGGTACTCCTCGCGGCCGGTTCGGTCGTACGCGCGAGCGAGGACGTGGAGCCGCGAGGGCTGTGGGAACTTCGGGCCGCCGGAGCCGAAGCCGCCGTACTGGCGGTCGGCACTGCGGAGGGCCGCGTCCGCCGCGGTCTCGAGAACCTCGCTCGAGGGCGGTTCGGCGGCGCCGCCCGCGGTCCCCGCATCGTCTGGGGTCTCCTCGAGGCGGTCCTTCGCGGCCTCGGTCCACTGGTCGGCGCGGTGTTCCATCTCCTCGCGGTCCTCCCCGCTCTCCCAGGAGTCGCTGATCCGCTGGCAGAGCTCGAGGAAACCGGGCTGGTTGCGCTGGCTCTCCTTCGGGAAGTAGGTCCCGACGAAGAACGGTTTCCCCTCGGGCGTAAGCCACGCCGACAGCGGCCAGCCGCCCCGTCCGGAGACGAGCTGGGCGACGGTCATGTAGATGCTGTCGATGTCCGGGCGCTCCTCGCGGTCGACCTTGATCGGGACGAAGTTCTCGTTGAGCACCGCGGCGACTTCGTCGTCCTCGAAGCTCTCGTCTTCCATGACGTGACACCAGTGACACGCCGAGTAGCCGATCGAGAGGAAGATGGGCACGTCGCGTTCCTTGGCGGCCTCGAGAGCGTCCTCGTCCCAGGGCTGCCAGTTGACGGGGTTGTCCGCGTGCTGGCGCAGGTAGGGACTCTCTTCGTCCTCGAGCCGATTGCGCGTCGTTGGATCGGTCATGTCACTCTCTACGGCCGGCCGTTGTAAAAGGTCGGCGTGCGACGCTCGAGGACGTCCGTCAACGGTGGGGCGAACTCACGCCACGGACAGCGGTTCGCACGAACGTCGCCGATCATTCTTTCAGTTCGGATCCGGGCCTCGGCCGGTCCGGGTCGGTGCCACGGGGCCCGGTCGCGGAATCGTCAGTACGGGTCGGTATCGGAACCAGATCCGGTCTCACCGGTCGACTCGTTGGTTTCGGGTTCGGATTCGAGGTCGGAATCGTCGGTGGGACCACCGCGACCCATCATGCTCGACGGATCCAATGGGACGAGCGGCCCGGCGATTTCGCCGCTGGGGTTCTCCTCCGTGTGGATGTTCACATATGCCTCGCCGGCCTCGATCTTGCCGAGCAGGTCTTCGACGGTCTCCGATTCGGCCTCCGACACGCGTCCCTCCGCGACGGTCTCGTCGGTGATCGTCCCGGCGTCCAAGAGACCGGAGAATCGCCCCTCCTCGAGGCGCTCGCCTTGGGTGTGGAAGTCGTACAGCCAGACAGCGATCGGGCCGAGAGCCTCGTCCTCGTGAATGTGACCCATAAACGCGTTCTCGAGGTTCGAGACTTGAACGACGAACTTCAGCCCGTCATGACGTTCCTGGACCATCGCCATTCCTCGCGCGTCCGTTTCGACACCCTCCTGCGGCTCGAGATGGGCGACGAAGAGGCCGGTAGGGGCTGCTTGCCCGTCGTCTCCGGAAGCGTTATCGTGGTGTTCGTCGGCCGTCGCAACGCCGATACCGGTCGTACCGACGCCGAGAAGGGCGAGCCCTTTTAGCGCTGTCCGTCGAGTGGAAGCGTGATCTTGCATCGTTTTGACACCTCCTGCCGAGAAACGACGGGCTCCGACATAGTTCTCTCACGCCTACGCAGAACGCCCGCCGGTAATGCGGCGTTCACCGCACCGAACTCGATCGTTTATCGCCGCGCCCGCCGGCAGATGGACCACGACGCGGTTCGAACCGCGACCCGAAGACCGGAACCGTCGGTCTCGACGTCGCTACTGCGTTTCTTCCTGCAGCAGCCGCCGGAGCACGAGGTGAAGGACGCCGCCGTTCTCGACGTACTCGACTGCCATCGGGGTGTCGACCTGTGCGGTCACGTCGAACTCGGTCGTGTCGCCCTCGTCGTCCTCGGCAGTGACGGTCAGTTCTGCGTTGGGCTCGAGACCATCTTCGAGTCCCTCGATCTCGAAGTACTCGTCGCCCTCGAGGCCGAGTTCTTCCCAGCCCTCGCCGTCTTCGAACTGGAGGGGAAGGACGCCCATCCCGATGAGGTTGTCGCGGTAGATGCGCTCGTAGCTCTTGCCGATGGTCGCGCGGATCCCGAGCAGGTCGGTCCCCTTCGCGGCCCAGTCGCGACTCGAGCCAGTTCCCAGTTCCTCGCCGGCCATGACGATCAGCGGCGTGTCCTCGGCGCGGTAGCGCTCGGAGGCCTCGAACACCGTGGTCTCCTCGCCCGTCGGATGGTGGATCGTGTAGCCGCCCTCCTTGCCGTCGAGCAGCTCGTTTTTGATGCGGACGTTGGCGAACGTGCCGCGCATCATGACCTCGTGGTTGCCGCGTCGCGAGCCGTAGGTGTTGAACTCGTGGGGTTCGACGCCGCGTTCTTTGAGCCACTGGCCGGCGGGCAAGTCCTCGCCGAAGAGGCCGGCGGGGCTGATGTGGTCGGTCGTGACCGTGTCGCCGAGCGTCAGCAGCGCGCGGGCGTCTTCGACGTTCTCGACGCCGGGGGCCTCGAGCGGGAAGTCCTGGAAGAACGGCGGCTCGCGGATGTACGTCGACTCGTCATCCCAGTCGTAGACGTCGCCGGTGGGTGCGTCGAGCGCCTCCCAGCGGTCGTCGCCCTCGTAGACGCTGGCGTACTTCTCTTCGAACATCTCCGGCGAGACGCTCTCGTGGATCGTCTCGCGGATCTCCTCGCTGTCCGGCCAGACGTCCTCGAGGTACACGTCTTCGCCGTCGTCGTCGGTGCCAATCGGTTCGTTCTCGAGGTCGATATTCATCTTCCCCGCGAGGCCGTAGGCGACGACCAGCGGCGGGCTGGCGAGGTAGTTGGCCTTGATCTTCGGGTGGATGCGGGCCTCGAAGTTACGGTTGCCCGAGAGGACGCTGGTCGTCCAGAGGTCGTGCTCGTCGATGGCGTCCTCGATCGGCGCGGGCAGCGGTCCGGAGTTTCCGATACAGGTCGTACAGCCGTAGCCGACGACGTGGTAGCCGAGTTCCTCGAGGTCGTCGAGCAGGTTCGCCCGCTCCAAGTACTCCGTGACGACGCGGCTGCCGGGCGCGAGGCTCGTCTTGACGTAGTCGGGCACCTCGAGTCCCCGCTCGGCCGCGTTGCGCGCGAGCAGGCCCGCGGCGACCATCACCGACGGGTTCGAGGTGTTCGTACAGGAAGTGATCGCGCTGACGAGCACGTCGCCGTGGCCGATCTCGATCTCCGTGCCGTCCTCGAGTTCGACGGGGACCGTCTCGTTCAGTGAGAGGCCGGGGCCGGACGCGGTCGAGTCCGCAGCGGACGCGCCACTCCCGTCTCCGATCGCGGGTTCGCCACCGGGACCGATCACGCCCTGCTCTTCGAGCAGGCTCGGGAAGTGCTCGTCTAAGTCGCCCATCGGGATGCGCTGGTGGGGCTTCTTGTGGCCCGCGAGACTCGGTTCGACCTCGTCGAGGTCGAACTCGACGGTTTCGGTGTACTCGGGCTCCTGTTCGCCGAAGAGGCCCTGGGCCTCGAGGTACTCGCGGACGAGTTCGACGTGATCCTCGTCGCGACCCGTCAGTTCGAGGTACTCGAGGGTCTTCTCGTCGACGGGGAACATGCTGATGGTCGAGCCCTGTTCGGGCGCCATGTTCGAGATGGTCGCCCGGTCGGCGACCGAGAGCTGCGAGACGCCGGGGCCGAAGAACTCGACGAACTTGTCGACGACGCCGACCTCGCGGAGCTTCTCGGTGATGTGGAGCACCAGGTCCGTCGCGGTCGCGCCCTCGGGGAGCTCGCCCGACAGGCGGACGCCGACGACCTCCGGCAGCGACATGTTGATCGGCTGGCCGAGCAGCGCGGCCTCGGCCTCGATGCCGCCGACGCCCCAGCCGACGACGCCGATGCCGCCGATCATGGGGGTGTGGCTGTCCGTGCCGACGAGCGTATCAGGCAGGAGCCACTGCTCGCCGTCGACCTCGCGCTCGTGGACGACGCGCCCGAGGTGTTCTAAGTTGACCTGGTGGACGATTCCCGTCCCCGGCGGGACGACGTTGAAGTCCTCGAAGGCCCCTTCGGCCCACTTGATCGCACGGTAGCGCTCCTCGTTACGCTCGTACTCGATCTCGACGTTCTTCTCGTAGGCGTCCGCGCTGCCGAAGTGGTCGACCTGCACGCTGTGGTCGATCACGAGGTCGCAGGGGACTTCGGGCTCGACGACCGTCGGGTCGACGCCCTCGCGTTCGGCGGCCGAGCGCAGCGCCGCGAGGTCCACCACAGCCGGCACGCCGGTCAGGTCCTGCAGGACGACCCGCGAGACCGTAAACGGAACCTCGGCGTCCGGCACGTCGGGCTCCCACGCGGCCGCCGCGCGGACGGCGTCGGCGTCGACGGTGTCGCCGCCGGTCGCCGCGTTTCGAAGCACCGACTCGAGCAGTACTCGGACGCTCACGGGCAGTTTCTCGAGATCGCAGAGGCCCTGTTCCTCGAGAACCGTGAGATCGGCCATTTTGTACGTCTCGCCGTCGCGTTCGAACTCCCGAATGGCGTTCGAGAGCGGATCGGTTGACATTACGTCCCGTAAGGGACCGCGACATTTGAATCTGCCTAGATGTGGCAGTAGAGCGTATATACACCCGCAATATGGCGGTACTCGCGACTCGATACGATACCACCGGCGATCGACTCGAGCGTTCACTTTCGGTTCGGGGCGACGGCTCTTGGTCGTGGAGCGGCTACGGATGGCGAACGTGTGATATTCGTTACCAGAAAGGATAATGGACGGTGCTGGTGGACGTTCGCACATGCCCAAACGCCGCACCATCGCCGTCGCGGGAATGACCTGCACCGGCTGCGAGGACAACATCGAGAACGCACTGAAGAACGTTCCCGGCGTCCGTCGCGCCGAGGCGAATCACGACGACGAATCGGTCGAGGTCGTCATCGAAGACGACGTGGACGATCAGCGAATCGGCGACGCAGTGTACGACGCCGGCTACGAGTTCGTCGGCTGAGTCAGGACGAACGCCGGACGTACTCGACGAACGCGAAACCGTCGCGGTCGTCTCGAGAAACGTCGTCGAACGACGCTCGGTCCCAGTCGGGGAAGTACGTGTCCCCGTCGGGTTCCTCGTGGACTTCGGTCACGATCAGCCGGTCGAGCGCGGACAGGAACTGCTCGTAGACCGTCGCGCCGCCGGCGACGAAGATCCGATCCGCGGCGTCGTGTCGTTCGCGCGCAGCCGTCTCCGCCGCCTCGAGTGCCTCCTCGAGACTCCTCGCTGTGACGGCGTTCTCGGGAGTCTCGAGGTCCCGACTCGTCAGAACCACCGTCGTTCGGCCGGGCAGCGGTTCGCCCAGCGCCTCGAGGATCCCCTCGTAGGTGACCCGGCCCATGATGATGGGATGATCCATCGTGGTCTCCTTGAAGTGCTTCAGGTCCGCGGGAATGTGCCACGGCATGTCGCCGTCCTTCCCGATGACGCCGTTGTCGGCGACGGCGACGATACCCACGAGTTCGCGGTCGGTCTCGACGGGAGCGGAGTCGTCGATCGCGGTCATTCGGCCACGGCGAACTCGATGCCCTCGTGGGACTCGTAGTTCTTCAGTTCGACGTCCTCGTAGGCCAGTTCGTCGATCGAGACGTCGGCGACCTCGAGCGTCGGCCGCTCGAGCGGCTCTCGCGAGAGTTGCTCGAGCAGCCCCGGAACGTGATCGAGCCGCTCGTCGCCCTCGGCTTCGTCGGGGGCTGCGGACTCGAGCCACGACTTGACCTCGAGGTAGTCCTCGCGGTCTTCGACATCGTTGAGACGGGACTGAAGTGTCTCGAGGTTATCGGCGTACCACTCGCCGCGGTCGCCGCGGCCGCAGTAGACGTGCGTGTCGACGACGGTGTGGGCGAACGTGCCGGGCTTGAAACCGGTCTGCTGGGCGATGACCTTGGTCAGCAGCGCGTAGGCCGCGATGTTAAACGGAATCCCCAGCGCGGTGTCGCCCGAGCGCTGGGTCAGGTGGCAGTTCAGGCGGTCGCCCTGCGCGTTGAAGACGAAGGAGTAGTGACACGGCGGGAGCGTCGAGACGGCCGCGTTGGCGGGGTGCCACGCATTGACGACGAGTCGGCGTGAGTTCGGCGAATCGGAGAGCGTGTCGATGACATACTGCAGTTGGTCGAACGTTCGGCGGCCGTCCGCTTCTTCGGTGACCCACTGGTGAGTCTCGTCGGGCCAGGACTCGCCCTCGAGTTGCGCATCATCTTCCGGAATCGGGAACCGCCGCCAGAAGCGACCGTAAGCGGTGTCGAGCCGACCCTCGTCGTCGGCCCACGCGTCCCAGATCTTGGTCTCCTCACGGAGGTCGCGAATGTGTTCCTCGCCGGAGAGATACCAGCAAACTTCGTGGAGCATCGAGTTCCAACGGTAGCCGTCCATCTGCTTCGTGGTGAGCAGCGGGTAGCCGTCCTGAAGATCGACCTCGTAGTGCTCGCTGAACGACGAAATCGTGTCGACGCCGGTTCGGTTGGGCTTGTAGGTGCCCTCCGAGAGGACCGTGTCGACTAACTCGAGGTACTGTCGCATTGAGAGTGACGTTCAGACCGTGCGAATTTATCCGTATCGGTCCCGCGTATCGCGCCCGTCGAGGGACGAAGAACGTCTCACCGCCTCTCGATTCGTCCGCCAGCGCCCACTGCGAGCGTTCACCGCACACCCACTGTGAATCCGGCTGCGGATTTTAGTGGCTGCACGTCGGGCTAACAGGTTGTGGCGCTCGATGGTCTCGTTCACGACGAGCGGACGAACGCCGTCGTCGGCTGGCTACTGCTCGGTATCGTGACTGTCGATGCGGTCGAAAATCTCCTGCGAGACGTTCCCCTGTGGGGCGGGTTCGAACTCTTCGTCGTCGCCGTCGCATCGGTGCCGGCATTGGTGACCCGCGACTGGACAGCGATGGTCCCGTGGCCGATCCTCTCGATCACCGCGTTCGCGGTGCTCGCCGGGACGACCGTCGTTCCGTTCGAAACGACCGTCTATCTCGCCATCGCGTCGCTCGCGTTCGTCGTGGTCGTCGAACTCGAGGCGTTTACGTCGGTGCGACTGACCTCTCGATTCGCGGTCGGCTTCGCGGTGCTGACGACGCTCGCGCTGCAGGCGCTGTGGACGATCGCGCAGTTCTACTCGGACGCGTGGCTCGGGACCGACTTCCTGCGCACGCAGACGGAACTCCAGTGGGACTTCGTCGTCGTCACGGCCGTCGGACTCGTGCTGGGGGCGATTTTCCAGTGGTATTTCGTCCGATTCGAATCGGTCGGCACCGCCGGCGAGCGAACGAACGGGACGGGATCGCGATGACGCTCAGCGATCGGCTGGGGCTGTCCGATTCGCAGGAGCGACGCGCCGTTCGGCTCCTCCAGCTCGCATTGGTCGGACTCGTCGGGTACGGACTGGTGTCGATGCGGTTCGCCATCGCCGCGACCGGCGGATTCGCGCTCGCGATCACGCTCCTGCCGGCGGCGTTGCGCCGGGAGTACGGCTACTCGATGGACGTCGGCCTGGTCCTCTGGATCACCGTCGCCATGATCCTCCACACCGTCGGCTCGATCTGGCTGTACGCGTGGTTCCAGTGGTACGACGAGATCACACACACGGTCTCGGCGACGATCATCGCGGGGATCGGCTACGCCTCGTTTCGGGCGTTCGAGTTGCACTCCGACGACATCGACGTCCCGCCGGCGTTCCGAGCGGTATTCATCGTCGTCTTCGTCCTCGCGGCCGGCGTCGTCTGGGAAGTGCTGGAGTTCGCCCTCGGTGGGGTCGTCACCGTCTACGGCATCGACGACATCGTCACCGATTTCGTCTTCAACGCGGTCGGGGCGGTGATCATGGCGGTCTGGGGGACCGGTTACGTCGGCGGTCTCGTCGGGTTCTTCCGCCGCCGGCTACGGTCCGACGCCGAGGGCTAGGCGAGCCACCGACGCCGAACACCTTCACTTCCACTCCGGTGTCCAAACCCTCTTTGTCGCCGCCCGCCTCCCGACCATCAATGACCGCTCGAGCCGGCGTCCGCCTCCTCGCCCTTCCGCCGTCGGCGCTGGCCAATCGTCCTATCGCGACCCTCGAAGACCTCGATCGAACCCTCAAGCCCGACGCCGTCTGGGTGCTGGGGCCGGCCCGCGAGCCGCAGGCGTTCGCCCGGGCTCGCAGCGCGTTCGACGCGCCGGCGTTTCACCCGCCGCTCGAGACCGGCGGAAGCGAGCCGGTTCACCGGCGCGTGATCGCCGACAGCGATGGAACCGAACTCGAGATCGCCGTCGCCCAGAGTCTCCGAGCGCTTCGGTCCGCGCCCGAAGCCGCCTCGAGCGCGCTCGGCGATGGGAACGACCGCAGTGCGCTCGTCTGCGACGACGTGACGACGACCGTCCGGCCGACGGCCCTCGAGACTCGCCTCGAGGGCGCCGAGACGCTAGCCAGTGCGCTTCCGGCGGGAACGGTCACGTCCGTCCTGACGGGGTCCGAGCCCGCGGAGTACGACGAGTTGTGGCACCTTGAGCCCGAAACCGGCGCGGTCCGTGGCGTCGACCACGAGTTACGCGCCGAGGTCGGACCGCTCGACGAGGACTGCGTCTCCGTCCGCGTTCGGGGTGCCGGTCCCGTCGAGGGGTACGGTCGTTCCCGATCGATCGCGGTGCTGACGCTCTCCGCGGACGGCGTTGAGCGCGTCGAGACGCACGACGTGACCGACTTCGGCCTCGAGGCCGTCTCCGGAATCGGACCGAAGACCGCGGAGCGACTCGCAGAGCGCGGCGTGACGACCCGTACGGAACTGCTCGAGACGCCGCTGGAGACACTCGCGGCGCTGCCGAACGTCGGCCGCGACGGCGCCCGGACGATGCACGAACACGCGCGAGTCCTCGAGACGGGCGAGCCACGACGGCGTACCGACGAGTCGCTGCCGGGGGAGGACTGGCACGAGCCGCCGCTGTGTGTCGACATCGAGACCGACGGCCTCTCGCCGACGATTATCTGGCAGATCGGCGTCTACGACCCCGTCGCGGACACCTACCGGGCGTTCGTCGAGCGCGACGATCCAACGGACCCAGGGTCGGTGCTCGAGGCCTTCTGCGACTGGTTGCTGGGAATGCACCCGAACCGTGCGCTGCTCACGTGGAACGGCTGGGGATTCGACTACCGACATCTGGGCGCCTTTATCGCGAAGCACGTCCCCTACTACGCCGACGAGTGGGAGTCGATCCCCAAGTTCGATCTCTACCTCTGGGCCGTGAAAAACGACAACGCCCTGCTGCCCGGCCGGACCAACAAACTCGAGGCCGTCGCCGACGCGCTCGGCTACGAGGACGCGGCGACGGGACTCGACGGCGCGGCGACGGCGGCGGCCTATCAGCGGTTCATGCGCACGGGCGCGGAACTCGAGTGGGACCGCCACGAGGCCTACTGCGAGGACGACTGCCGGGCGCTCTGGCACGTCTACGAGCGCCTGCGGGAAGCGACGACGCCCTCAGAATCGTCGTTCGAGGGCGGTTCGGTCCCGAGTCGGACCGACCCGAGCGGTTCGGCCTCGTCGGCTGCGTCCTCGCGCACGAGCGCATCTGGGTCCGGGGCGACCGACTCCGGATCGAGAGGAACAGCGACGCAACGCGACGCGAGCAGCGATACCGACAGCGAACAGACCGGACTGAGTGATTTCTAACGCATGAGTAGCGACCACGAATCCGAACGGTACGACACCGACGGGGCGGACGTCCCGGTCACGGGCGACGAACTGGTCGACACCTTCCCCGGCTACCGCGACGAGGGCGATATCACGGTCCTCGAGCGTCCCGGCCGCGAGGCGTCAACGGTGCCCAACGAGCGCGCGCTCCGCCCCGAACTGGCCGAACCGCTCGAGCACGACCTCTACGCCCACCAGGCCGAGGCCCTCGAGGCGCTGGCCCGTGAAGAGAACGTCTGCGTCGCGACGAGCACGTCCTCGGGGAAGACCCGAATCTACGCGCTCCAGATCGCCAGGAACTACCTCGAGGCCCGCGCTCGGGGCGAGGACGCCACGGCGTACGTTCTCTACCCGACGAAGGCGCTCTCGCGCGATCAGGAGCGCGAGTTGAACGACCTCTTCGACCAGTTGGGCCTCGAGATCACGGTCCGCGTCTACGACGGCGACACCGAGCGCGGGAGCAACCGCAAGCGGATCCGCGAGGAGGCCGACGTCATCATCTCGAACTTCGCGGGCGTGAACACGTACCTCCACGACCACGACCGCTGGGCGCGGTTCCTCTCGGCTTGTGACCTCGTCGTGATCGACGAGTCCCACACCTACACGGGCGTTCACGGGATGCACGTCGCCTGGATCGTCCGCCGGCTGAAGCGGGTCCTCGAATACTATGACGCAGACCCGCAGTTCGTCCTGACGAGCGCGACGATCGGCAACCCGGGCGAGCACTCCGCGGCACTGATCGACGAGTCCGTGACCGTCGTCGACGAGGACGGCTCGCCGACGGGGCCGCGGGATCTGGTGCTCTGGAATCCGCCGCCGCGGGCCCGCGAGGACGAGCGAAGCGAGTCCTCGGAGACGCGAACGGGAGCGACGCGGGCCGAGCGCAGCGAGGGCCGCGAGGATTCAGACGACGAGCGAGACGAATGGGGCGAGAACGATGCCGACACCGAATCGGACGACCCCGCGGACGCCGTCGTCGAGCGCGTCCCCGCCACCGTCGAGGCCCCGCGAATGCTCTCGCATCTGACCTACCACGACGCCCAGACGCTGCTCTTTGCCCCCTCGAGGAAGCTCGCCGAACTCTCGGTCAAGCGGGCGTCGAAACACCGCCACGACAACCGGCGCTACTACGCGAATCCCGACCGCGGCAGCGCGATCGAGCCCTACCACGCGGGTCACTCGCGGAAGAAGCGCCACGGGACCGAACACCAGCTCAAGACCGGCGTGCTCGACGGCGTCGCCTCGACCAACGCCCTCGAGCTGGGGATCAACATCGGCGAGATGGACGCGACGGTCCAGCTCGGCTACCCGGGACAGCGCCAGTCGTTCTGGCAGCAGATCGGCCGCGCGGGTCGCGGGACCAAGCGCGCCCTGTCGGTGCTCGTGGCCGAACACCGCACCCTCGACCAGTACGTCGTGAACAATCCCGACTACCTCCTCGAGTCCGACGTCGAGGACGCGGTCGTCGACGTGGACAACGACGCGGTGTTCGCCCAGCACCTGCGCTGTGCGGCCGACGAACTCGCCGTCGACGACTCAGATATCGGCGGGCTCGCCGACCGCGAGCGCCTCGAGCGGGCGATCGAGATGTGGCGACGCGCGGGCCAGTTGCGAGGGAGTCTCGAGACGGGCGTCTCCTACGTCGGCCCGCCGCGACCACAGCAGACGATTTCGCTGTACGCGACGACGGGCGAGGAGTACGAGGTCGACCTCGCGGACGGCGTCGACGAACGCCACGATCCGGGAATGGAGCCGCTGGCGAGGGAGCGCGTGCTGCGGGACTTCCACGAGGGCGCGGTTCGGCTACACCAGGGCCAGCAGTACGAGGTCGTCGACGTCGACCACGACGCGCCTCGGCCCTCGGTGACGGTCCGCCCGACGGACGTCGACTACTACACGCGGACCCGGACCGACGTCACGGTCCTCGACGCGGTCTCGGAGGAGTCGCGGGACATCGGCAACTTCACGCTGCACTTCGGCCGCGGGCGGGTACTCGTCTACCATGGCACCTACGACAAGGTCGCGGTCCACGGCGGCAAGCGCAAAGAGCAGGGGATTCCCACGGAGAACCCGCCGCTCGAGATGGAAACTCAACTGTGCTGGCTCGAGGTACCACAACGAATCGAGCGGGCGCTGATCGAGAAGTACCGAGAGTTCGAGGTGCCCGAACTCGAGGACGGCCTCGCCGGAACAGCCCACCTCGGCTACGCGGGCGGGCTCCACGCCGCTGAGCACGCGACCATCGGCGTCGCCCCGCTCGAGTTGATGGTCGACAAGCGCGACCTCGGTGGACTGGCGACGCTGACGATCGACTCGCATCTCGATCAGGACGCGGGCGCAGATAGCGGGGGCGGTATGGGTCCGGGTACTGGGCCCGCGGGCGCGAGCGGCGACGGCGCACCGCGAAACATCGCCGCGGCCGAGGCCACGGTCCGGGAGATCGCACAGGGCCTCGAGCGCACCCCCGCCAGCGGCTGGTTCATCTACGACGGCATCGAGGGCGGGCTGGGCTTCGCGCGGGCGATCTACGAGAACTACGAGGCCGTCGCCGAGCGCGCTCGAGACCTCATCGCGGACTGCGACTGCGGGAACGTCGACGGCTGTCCGGCCTGCGTGATGGACGATCAGTGCGGCAACGACAACCAGCCGCTGCACCGCGACGCGGCCGTCGATGTACTGGATCAGTTGCTGGGTGAGGCGGACGAGACCGCGCTCGAGGCACACCTCCCAGACGAGGAGTACGGCGGGGACCGACGGCCGCCGCTGTTCTACGCCTGACGGAGGTGCTCACGGTCCGTTCGCCGCCAGCCACTGCAACGTCCACGGACTTGTGAATCCGTTCGGTACGTAAGATATGGCACCCCACGTTCTCGTTCCGTACGACGACCCGGAGCTAGCCGCTGCCGCGCTGGAGCACGCGTTGACCGAGTTTTCGACCGGGGAAATCACGGTCCTCCACGTGTTCGAGCCGGCGGACAACTACGACGGGACGAACACGGCGGTGGTCTCCGAAGCGGAGACGGAGGACGAATCCCTCGACGAGGGCGACGACTCGATCCTGAGCCGGGCTCGAAAACGAGCGATCTCACAGGACCGAACGCTGCTGACGGCGCGAACGGCGGGTGATCGACCGAACGCCGTCCACGAGTACGCCGCCGAACACGACATCGATCACATCGTCGTCGGTGGCCGAGAACAGGACGGCGAGAGCCAGTTTCTCGAGCAGCAACTCGCGGACGACGTCGCCTCCGGGTCGCCGGTCCCGGTAACGATCGTCTAACCCATCCACAATCGTGTATACTTTTAGCTCACGGAAAGAGCAACGCTTACAGGTTCGTGCGTCCCGCTTTCGATCATGCGAGAGAACGTGCTCCTGATCGGCGGCGGTGGCCGCGAACACGCCATCGCTCGCGCGCTCGAGGACAGCGAGGCCGACCTCTACGCCTGTGCGGGGAACCGAAATCCGGGCATCGCGGAGATCGCGACCGACTTCGAGACGCTCGAGACGACGAATCCGAAGGCCGTCGTCGAGTACGCGGAGGACGTCGGCGCGACGATCGCCGTCATCGGCCCCGAGTCGCCGCTGGAAGCCGGCGTCGCGGACGAACTCGAGGCCGCGGGGGTCTACCCGTTCGGCCCGAAGGAGGAAGATGCCCGAATCGAGACGGACAAGGCGTTCCAGCGCCGGTTCATGCAGGAGAACGACGTCCCGGGCTGTCCGGACTTCGAGACCTTCGACGACATGGACGCGGCCTGTGACTTCATCGACGAGTACGACGGCGACCTCGCGATCAAGCCCGCCGGCCTCACTGGCGGGAAGGGCGTGAAGGTCATCGGCGATCAGGTCACCGCCGAGGAGGGCAAGGAGTACATCCGCGAGTCCGACTACGACCGGATCGTCTTAGAGGAGCGGCTGATCGGCGAGGAGTTCACGATCCAGGCGTTCGTCGCCAACGGCGAGTTCCGCACCGCGCCCGCGGTTCAGGACCACAAGCGCGCCTACGAGGGCGACGAGGGGCCGAACACGGGCGGGATGGGAAGCTACTCCGACGCGACGACCCACCTCCCCTTCATGACCGAGGACGAGTACGACGAGGCCGTCTCGATCATCGAGGCGACCGTCGACGCCCTCGAGGACTATCGGGGCATCCTCTACGGCCAGTTCATGCTGACCGAGACCGGCCCCCGCGTCGTCGAGTTCAACGCCCGCTTCGGCGACCCCGAGGCGATGAACACCCTGCCAGTCCTCGAGACGGACTTCCTCGATGTGCTCACCGCGGCCCGGGACGGCGAGGCCCCCCCGGAGCTCGAGCTCGCCTCCCAGGCGACGGTCTGTAAGTACGCCGTCCCCGAGGGCTACCCGACCGATCCCGGGGCCGGCGCGAAGGTGCAGGTCGACGAGGACAGCGCCGGCGACGCCCTGCTCTACTACGCCAGCGTGAACGAGCGCGACGACGGCATCTACACGACCACGTCGCGCGCGTTCGCCCTCGTCGGCGTCGCCGACTCGATCACCGAGGCCGAGGAGATCGCGGAGGACGCCCTCGAGGTCGCCGGCGACGAGGGGCTCCACGTGCGCCACGACATCGGCAAACCCGACCTCGTCCAGCGCCGCATCGATCACATGAACGAGATCCGCGGGGAGTAACTCGCGGGTCGTCGCGCGCGGTTCCCTGATAGAACCGCTTCTCTGCGGGCCGAGAGAACGGACCGCCGACGCACGCGCGATCGGCGAAACGGTGTCGGCCGCAGTCCTACGCCTGTTGATCCTGCCCGCCGGTGAATTCCTCGGTCTCGTCCGACACCGACGACTGGACGTCGTCCGTATCGACGGGCGATCCCAGTTCGTCCTGGTTGATCGCGTCGTCGAGCGTCTGCGTGTCGGTTACGGCCTGCAGGCCGTCCTCCTGAACGGCCGATTTGATCGACTCGGCGTCGATGGCCGAATCGAGCGTCGCGTCGTCGGCGTTGGTCTGCGATTTCAGCGCGCGGCGAACGGCGACGTATCCGGCCAGGACGATCCCTCCCGACGCGATCGCGCCCGGAATGCCGTACCGTTTGTACCCGAACTTCACCGCTTTCTTGCCGACCGTGAATGCGCCGATCATTGTACGCCGTGTTCGCACGGACGGCGGAAGTGCAGCGGGCTTTCGTACGACGACGTGCGGATTCAGCCGCCCGACGACGGGCCGTCACTCGAGTCGCGACTCGGCGTCCGCCATCGCCTCGAGCAGCAGCTCCGTTCCAAGATCGATCTCGCGTTCGGTGACGGAAAGCGGCGGCAGCAGGCGCAGCGTCTTGTAGCCACAGCCCAACGTGAGCAGCCCGCGCTGGAAGGCCGCCTCGAGGACGGCCTCGCGGCGCTCCTTGGTATCGAACTCGACGGCGAGCATCAGTCCCCGACCCCGGACCTCGAGAGCGCCGGGCGCGTCGCCGTCAGCGATGGCGTCCTCGAGGCGCTCCCGTAACTGTCGGCCGCGCTCGCGGGCGTTGGCAAGCAGGTTCTCTTCGTGGATGGTATCGATCGTCAGCGCGCCCTGTAGCGAGGCGATGATGTCGCCGGCGCCCCACGTCGAAGAGAGGCGGCTCTTCTCGGCGGGAAACACGTCCGATCGGGATATCGTCGCGCCGACGCGCAGCCCCTTCCCGGCCGTGATGACGTCCGGCGTGAGATCGAGGTGGTCGACGGCCCATAGCTCGCCCGTCCGGCCGATTCCGGACTGGATTTCGTCGGCGACGATGTTGAGATCGTACCGATCGCGAAGCGCCTCGAGGTCTCGCGCGAACTCGGGGTGGGCGACCCGGTAGCCGCCCTCGCCCTGGATCGGCTCGAGGATCAGGTAGGCGACCTCGTCGGGATCGATCACGCCGCGCTCGGGGTGGAGTTTGTCCGCGACGACGTTGCCGCCCGGACCGTCGGTGCGCCAGCGACGCTCGTACTCCCCGTCGGTCGAAGGGTAGGGAACGCTGACGACGCCCGGAATCTCGGGGTATCCTCGGCGGTGGACGGCCTTCGAGCGGTTCAGGGAGAGCGCGCCCAGCGTACGGCCGTGGAAGGCCCCGTCGAAGGTGAATGCGCGGTGGCCGCCCGCGGCGTAGCAGATCTTGATGGCGTTCTCGACCGCTTCGGCGCCGGAGTTCGAGAGGAAGACCCGATCCATATCGAACTGGTCTGTCATCGCGACCAAGCGATCCATCAACTGGGTCGGCCCCGGAAAGTCGGGGTCCTCGGGGGCGCCCCCGCCGCTGACGTAGAAGTCCTGACCGGCGATCTTCAGCGGATCGACGAGATCGAATTCCTCGAGTTTCTCGCGGACCGCGGGGTGGTTGTACCCCAGCGGCGCCGCGGCGACGTGACTCGTGAAGTCCAGCAGGACGTTGCCGTCGACGTCGGTACAGAACGGCCCGACGGCCTCGGCGGTCGCGTCCCAGACGAACTCGTAGACGTATGTACTCGGCGCGGCGAACTCGTGGTGGTAGTCGGCCCACTGTCTGGCGCGTTTGTCGGGGATCGTCCCGACCTGCGGTTCGACCGTATCGCGGTCCATACCCTGTGTTATCACGCGAAAGTGAAATAGGCGCCGACGGACGAAGGCATCTGAGACCGGACCGCCCTGCGCCGACGGTTCGTTCGCGACCGGAACGGTCGCGCTCGGTCCGCTGATCGACGATCACCCGTTCCACGGCCGGCGATGGCTGAACTCTCAGGCTGTGTACTGTGTTAACATCCCGTATATCTTCGGACGGGGTGGGAGACAATGGCAGAAACGACATCGGATCCGAAGGGCCTCGCGGAGGAATACGCGGCGATCTGGAACGAGCAGGAGTTCTCGCGGCTGTCAAACGTCGTCGCCGACTCGTTCACGTTCACGTCGCCGACCAGCGGGACAATCGAGGGGCGCGAGGACTTCGAAGCGTACGCGAGAGAGACCGTGGCGGCGTTTCCGGACTTCGAGATCACCGTTCACGAAATGCTTGCCGGAGAGGACCTCGTGATGGCGGAAGGGACGCTCTCGGGAACCCACGAGGGGGAGTTCGACGGGATCTCACCGACCCACGAGACGTTCGAAATTCGAGACATGGCGCGGTTCGTCGTCGAAGACGGCAAGCTACAGGAAGAGCGCGCGTTCTTCGATCGGCAGGAACTCTTCGACCAGCTCCGGCTCCTCGAGGAGTGACGGCGGTCCCCTTTTCCCATTTGTCGCTCGGATGCTCACGTTAGACGACGATCGCGACCGTCGCGAGCGCACCGCCGAGCAGCAGTAGGCCGCTGTAGATCGCCACCTGATTGCGGAAGCCGTCGTTCGAAGACGTCGACGCGAGCAGGGCCTTGACGACGATGCTCGAGACGGTCGCCAGCAGGATGGCGATGGTCGCCTCCGCGGGCCCCAGCTGGCCGCCCCGATAGAGGACGACCGCCGAGGTAGTCGCGCCGGCGCTCGAGACGAAGCCGCTGGCGACGGCGGTGGCGTAAAAGCCGAGCGTCCCGAACCAGGTCTCGGCCAGCGACCCGAAGACGAGTACGACGAGGAAGACGGCGCCGAAGGCGAGGGCGTTCTTCATCGAGAAGGGGCTCTCGAGTTCGATCGGGCCGGACTCGTCCCAGTCGGCGGTCCAGGCGGCGACGGCGAACGCGACCAAGATCACCGCGCCCAGCGGGACGATCGCCTCGAGGAGGACCGGGGTCCCGCTGCCGACGGTGAACCCGACGGCGATGGCGAGGTTGCGAACGGCCATCGCCGCGTTGGCCAGCAAGATCGCGGCGACGGCATAAGAGGCGGCCTCGGGGCGCTGATTGACGTGATCGAGCATCGTCCCGACGACGGCCGTCGAGGAGGCCAACCCGCCGAAGAACCCGGTCACGGCGATGCCGCGGCCGCCGTAGGTGGAGACGATCGCGTAGTTGGCGATGCCGATGCCGGCGACCGCGACGACCATCAGCCAGATCACCTGGGGCTCGAGCGGGATCGAGATGCCGCCGACCTCCGCGGTGACCTTGGCAGGGAGGACCGGGTAGATGACGAACGCGAGGATGGCGAACTCGATCGTCGAGCGCATCTCCTCGTGGGAGAGCCCCCACGCGAACTCGTGGAGCTCCCGCTTTAACACCAGTAGGAGCGACGAGAGGACGGCGACGGTGACCCCCTCGATGATGAAGCCGGCGGCGACCAGCACGCCGACGCCGTAGGACATGAGCATCGAGACCGACGTCGTCAGCGAGAGGCCGGCGTCATCATCGCTCATCAGCCCCTGGACCGCCAACAGAACGCCCTGTACGATCACGAGCAGGCCACCGAGGACCAGGAGGGCCTCGCCGACCTCGCTCTCGAAGACCAGGATGGTAAAGACCGCCCCGAGGAGACTGATCAGCGAGAACGTCCGGATCCCGGCGGACTTCTGGGACCACTCCCGCTCGAGGCCGAGGAACATCCCCAAGGCCCCGGCCAGCGCGATTCGGACGACCGTCTCGTCCAGCGGCGCGTCGGCGATCTGCAACGCAATCTCGTTCACTGTCGGTCGTTCACGGCGAATTACCATAAACGGCGCGCTGACTCTCGCGGCGACCGTCGCCTCGAGAGGCGGACGGAAACGCGCAAAAACGACGCGAGGTTCGAGAGCAGCAGGTGACGAGGCGACCGGCTACGCCGAATCGCGAACCCGCGAGCGAAGCGGTCGGGCGCGATCGAGCCACGCGTTTCGTGCTACGGAGCGGACGGCCCGTCGATCACAGATCGACGTACTGTCCTTCCCACTCGCGACGGGCCTCGAGTTCGCGGCGACCGCGCCGGGTCAGCGTATAGAAGTTCGTCCGGCGGTCGCGCCGCCCCTTCTCGACGAGGCCCTTGTCGACGAGGGTATCGAGGTTCGGGTAGAGTCGACCGTGGTGGATCTCCTTCTCGTAGTAGTTCTCGAGTTCCTCCTTGATCGCCAGTCCGTGGGGCTCCTCCTCGCCGGCGATGACGTACAGCAGGTCTCGCTGGAATCCTGTCAGGTCGTACATTGGGAAAGTACCAGTTGCACTTACTGTCGAAATTTAATAAGGCTATCGGGTTGTTTCGATCGAAACAGGGATATTACCGACGGACCGCGTCGTCTGCGTTCGGTTCCGAATAGATAACAGCCGTGATGGGTTTTCACTCTACTTCACGTAACGTGTAGTTCATGTTTACACACCGTCTGTATCGTTTCGGTATTTTTATGCTATTGAAGTACGAGAAAGTCGGATCCGATTGGCAGTGAGTATCGGCTGTGATCGAGAACGCAGTCGCTCTGAGACGTACGATCGAAACAGGAAAGCAGATCGCGTGACGGGAAAAGTGTCACGCGATCGCTTGCCGCCCTGAATTGGTCCCCGCTGACGCTTCGGCCCTCCAAGCGAAGCGTCATCTGAACGCTTTCGCCGAGTGTACTTAAAAGTAACGACACCGGATCGGCGTTTGATACGTTCCGCGGCTCAGATGTGCTCCTCCTCGAGCACCCAACCGATGGCGCGCTTGTAGTGGGTGAACATCTGCCTGACGCCCTCGTGGCGCATGTCCTCGCTCTCGAGGTGTTCGGTGAGGAACTCGTACTGCTCGCGGATTTCTTCTTCGTCGCGCATGCTCGACGCTAGGGCCGGAGAACGGAAAAAACGGTCGCCGGAGGGAACCGTCCGTTCGAAATCGCCCGTCGCGTCGGCCTCGAGCGATCGACGAACCGAACGGTAACTGGGGATTGAGACGGCGGACGGTACGCCGACGTCGACACTTTCGTCGATAAGAATGCGATTGGCGAACGACAACAGTTTACGAACCGTTTGCGGGTGGGCTCGATCGTTCGGACGGAGACCGCCGGATCTGAATTCGTCGCCGTCGCTCCGCGACGAGCGTCTGAAAAAGCGATGGGACACGACGACTGCGGTCGATCGCTCGGTTCCTATCGGATGCCGCTACGCGCTGTCGACCGATCTGCGTCGACCGATCAGAGTCCGTCGTCGGAGTCGTTGGATTCGTTGGACTCGTTGGACTCGTTGCCTTCGGTCTCGTTACCCATGCCGCCGTCCTCGCCGAGGGTCAGCGTTACCTCCTCGTCGTCGCCGTCGATTTCGACGTCGTCCTCGGCTTCCTCGCCTTCGCTCTCGGCAGAGACGGTGTACTCGCCGTCCTCGAGTTCGTCGAACTCGACTTCGCCGTTCTCGTCGGTCTCATCCTCTCGCGGCCACTCCTCCTCGCTAGTGCCGAGTCCGCCGTCCTCGCTCTCGTTACCGGTCTCGTTGTCCGACTCGTTTTCTCCGCCGTTGCCGCCCAGCATGTCGTCGTCGGACTCGTTGGACTCGTTGTCCTCCTGGACGAACGAACCGACTTCCGACTCGTTGGACTCGTTGTCCGATTCGTTGGATTCGTTGTCCGACTCGTTTTCTCCGCCGTTGCCACCCAGCATCCCGCTGTCGGCCTGCTCGAGCATGACGGTCGCGCCCTCGACGGGCTCCTCCTGATCGTCCTCGACGGTGACCGTCAGGGAATACGTCTCGTCTCCCGCCCCGTTCTCGGTCTCGTTACCGTTGCCCGCTCCGGTGTCGTTCGTCTCCTCTCCGTTCTCGGTCTCGTTGTCTCCTCCGCCGGGTCCGCTGTCCGCACAGCCAGCGAGTACGAGCGCGCCTGCGGTACCTGTCGCGGCGACGAACTTGCGTCGATTGAGTTCTGAATCGGACATATTCCTGGAAAGGACGTTCCATGTGGTTGCAGTGTGGCCTGCAACTGCCGCCTGTTAATCACCTATTGAACGTCCACTAGCCCTTCGTGAGCGTCATCGATTTCATACCGTTCGACCGGTAAATCCGACGGTAGGCGGTAGAACTGTCAGAATTCAAGGTTTCAAGTCAACGAACGGACCGATCGTGGACGCGTCTCGCTCGCGTCGGTTCCGGGACTCGGGCGGGGCGGCTCAGACGGTCGAACGGATGGAACGCCGTCACCCGGTTCGCGTGTGAAACGGACGACCATCCCCGCAGTGTTCGGTCGACTCCGGTGTGATTTTGGGTCGTCCGCGCGTAGGATCGTCCATGAAGATCAGGGGCGAGCGCGAGTGCAAGGAGTGCGGGACGCGGTGGTCGTACTACGAGACCGGCAGCGTCGGCTGTCCGGCCTGCGGGAGCCTCCACAGCGTCGGCGTCGATGACCGGACCGAACACACCGATCTCCAGGTCACGTTCGATCTCACGGCGATCCGCAACGCCATCGACGACCAGCCCATCGACGACCTCGCCGAGCAGGCCCGCGAGGAGTGTCGGGAGTACGTCCGGCGGCGCGGCTTCGTCAACGCGGGCACGCTCCGGGAGCTCGACGACGACTATCTGGCCGCGAACGAACTCCTCCACGTCGCCGATATCGTCCGCCGGGAGATCGACCTCGAGGAGCGCGAAGAACTCTACTTCCTCTCGTTGCTCCGGGACGCCGACGGCGGGGGCCCGCGATCCGACGACGGTCAGCGGCCGCCCGCCGAGGAGGTTCCACCGGGTCTCCGGAGCGCGCGCGGCCTCGCCGCCGCGAACGCCGTCCGCGACTACCGCCGAGACGTCCGCACTTGGGCCGCGGATCGCGACCTGACGGCCGCCGAACGCGGCGCCCTCGAGACGCTCGGCGAACACGTCACCCGCATCCGGATGCTCGACGGCGACGTCGATCCCCGGACCGCCCATCGGCTGATCGAGGCCGCCCGCGATCTGGCGAACGGCCTCCGCGGCGACGAACTCGCATTCACTCGCGCACGAGACCGCCTCGAGGACCTCGAGTTCGGAACCGGGGGTTCGGACGGCCGGTTCGGGGACTGAGTCGACGACCGCGACGGGACCGGAAGCACCGACCGCACGAACGCCGGGCACATACCTGTTAATTATCCTATCGGCTAGTCGTAAATCTTTCCGCTCTTATACCGTCGATCGAGAACGTTCCAACTGAACGCATGGACCGCCCTCGATCGGCTCGGATCGCGTGACGGAACGGGTTCCCGCGCGAGCCTGCAGCGGCCGACGCGAGCGACCGCTCGCGGGGGTCCTGCACAACCACACTATGGCGCACGGACCATCCGAAGAGAAACCGGACACGAGCGAGAGTCGCACAGCGCGCGAACGGGCGGAACGCGGGCCGTCGCCGTACGTCCCCGCGGGGAGGAGCGTGGCCGAACTCACGATCAAGGCGGTCGCGATCGGCCTCGCGCTCAACGTGGTGATGCTGACCGCGAACATGTATCTCGGGATGCGCTCGGGCATGACGATCAGCGCCTCCATCCCGGCGGCGGTCATCAGCATGGGTCTCTTCTACGGACTCCGGCAGGCCGGGATCGGCGGGACGATCCTCGAGAACAACATCGTCCAGACGATGACCTCCGCAGGCGAGGCGCTCGCGGCGGGCGTCATTTTCACGATCGCGGGCGTGACCTTCCTCGACCAGCCGATCGACATCGTCAACACCGCGATCGTGGCGGTTCTGGGCGGCCTGCTCGGGGTCCTCTTTATGATTCCGATGCGCCGCTACCTCATCGTCGACAAACACGAGGAGCTTCCCTATCCGGAGGGGACGGCCTGTGCCGACGTGCTCGAGGCGGGCTCGCGCGGCGACGAGGGCGTGAGACTCATCTCCTTCGGCTTCCTCGTGAGCTTCGTCTACATGTGGCTGGCCAGCGGGATGGCCGCCTTCCGGACGACGATCCAGACGGCGTTCTCGGTGGGTGAAACCGACGGGTTCGCCATCGGCGGCGACTTCACGCCCGCCCTGATCGGCGTCGGCTACATCATCGGGCCGCGGATCGCCGGCTACGTGTTCGGCGGCGGGCTGATCGCCTGGATGATGCTGATTCCGCTGCTCATCACGGGCGGGTTCGTCCCCGAGTCGGCCGCGGACGCGGCGCTGATGACCCAAGCCGAGGCGGTCTGGGACGAGTACATTCGCTACGTCGGCGCGGGCGCGATGATCGTCGGCGGGTTCTACGCCATCCTCTCGATGCGCAGGACGATCGCCGACGCGCTGGGAACCGCAGTCGCGGAGATTCGCGGTTCCGGGGCGGCCGCGACCGGGGGTCGGAAACGCACGCAGCGGGACCTGCCGATGAAGGTCGTCGTGGTCGGCGCCGTCCTGATCGCGCTCGCGCTGGTCGCGGTCCCGCAGGTCCAGGTCGGCTTGCTGGGCGGGTTCATCGCCGTGATCGCCGCGTTCCTCTTCGTCGCCGTCTCGGCGTACCTGGTCGGGGTCGTCGGCAGCTCCTCGAACCCCGTCTCCGGGATGGCCGTGGCGACGATTCTGATCGCCGCGCTGGCGCTGCGATCGACCGGCGTCACCGACCCCGTCGTGGTGCTGGTGACGGCCTCGGTCGTGGCGATCGCCGCAGCGGTCGCGGGCGACACCTCCCAGGACCTGAAGACCGGCTACCTGCTCGGCGCAACCCCGCGGAACCAGCAGATCGCGCAGATGATCGGGATTGCCCTTTCGGCGCTCTTTGCCGGCTGGGTGCTGTACTTCTTCCACCAGGCCTACGGCATCGGGAGCGAGACCATCCCCGCGCCACAGGCCGGGATGATGGCGCTGATCTCCGAGGGCGTCCTCACGGGCACCGCCCAGTGGGGGATGATCCTCATCGGCGCCGTCTTTGCGTTCGTCCTGATCCTCATGGACGTCCCCGTCCTGCCCTTTGCGGTCGGAATCTACCTGCCGATCACGCTCGCCACGCCGATCTTCCTCGGCGGCCTGCTGCGGGCCGGCATCGACCGCTACGTCTCGCGACGGGACGACGAGGACGGATCGCTCGCCGAGCACACGACCTCGAGGGGCCGGATCGTCGCGGCCGGACTGATCACCGGCGAGGCGATCATGGGGATCGTTATCGGCGCGCTCTACATCACCGGGACCGGGAACGCCGAGGGCGCGCCGTTCCCGCTCGGACTCGGTGGCCAGACGCAGACGATCCTCGGCGTCGTCGCGCTCGCCGCTCTCGTCGGTCTCTTCGCCACCAGCGTGCTCCGGAATGCTCCCGACGCGGCGGACCAATGAGTTCGCACGGGCCGACCGCCGTCCCGATCCGGACCGCGGACGACTGGACGGAGACGGTCGTCGACGGCGAGCCTCGAGTCACCATCTACTGGACGAAAACCCCGCGGAACCGGCTCGACCGGTTCCTGTTCGAGCTCCTCGGAACGAGTCGGGAGCGGGAACTCACGCTGGATCCCGTCGGAATGACCGTCTGGCGCCACTGCGACGGCGACCATACCGTCGCCGAGATCGCATCGGTCGTCGCGGACTCCCACGCCGACGAGCGCGTCGCCCCCGTCGACGAGACGCTCGCGCACTTCCTCATGCAACTCGAGGAACGCGGGCTGATTCGGTTCGACGACGGGTGAACGGAGAGACGAGTCCAAGCCCCACGGTCGAGCGACGCACCCGAGCGCCGGGTTCACAGCGGGCTCGAGAACGATCCGGCGGCTCGAGGAGAACAGAGTACTGAAGCCTCGAGAAACCAGTCAGGGATCGATCGCGTCGTCCGATCAGGGCAGGTCGACGTCGACGTCTTCCTGCAGGCTCGCGGCCTTGACCGTGTTGTAGAGTAACATCGCTCGCGTCATCGGACCGACGCCGCCCGGGACGGGCGTGATCGCGCTCGCTTGTTCCTTCGCGCTCTCGAACTCGACGTCGCCGACGAGTTCGTACCCCTTCTCGTTGTCCGCGTCGACGCGGTTGACGCCGACGTCGATCACGACGGCACCCTCGCCGATCATCGAGCCGTCGACGAGTTCCGGTGCGCCGGCGGCGGCGACGACGATATCCGCGCTTCGGGTCTTCGCGGCGAGATCGTCCGTTCGGGAGTGACAGACCGTCACCGTCGCGTTGCCGTCGTCGGCCTTCTGGATCAGTAGGTTGGCCAGCGGCTTGCCGACGATGTCCGAGCGGCCGACGATCGTCACGTCCTTGCCCTCGGTGTCGACGTCGGCGGACTCGAGCAGTTTCTGGACGCCGTGGGGCGTGCAGGGACGGAAGCGGGCGTCGCCGGCGACGAGCCGGCCGACGTTCTCCGGGTGGAAGCCGTCGACGTCCTTCGCGGGGTCGACCCGACGGATGACCTCGCGGTAGTCGACGTGGTCCGGGACGGGCGCCTGCACGATGTAGCCGTGGACGTCGTCGTTCGCGTTGAGATCGGCGATTTCGTCGTACAGCGTCTCGGGCGAGGCGTCTCCCTCGACGTCGACGTGGTAGCTCTCGATGCCGACCTCCTCGCAGTCCCGTTGCTTCATGTTCACGTAGGTCTCGCTGGCGGGATCGTCGCCCATTAGCACCGTCGCCAGCCCCGGTCGCGCGCCCGCGTCGGCGAGCGTCTCGATCGCGTCGGTCAGGTCGTCTCGAATCTGACTCGCGACGGCGTCGCCGTCGATGTTCTCGGTCATTACTCGAGTGGGCGACCGCGAGGCTAATCAACCCTCGGATTCGTGCCCAGAACGACCTCCATCACGGTACCGAATGCGCACGAACGTGGGTATCGATCCGACTGGAGCCGTGCGGCGGGGCGCGGTCGGATCGCCTCGGAATCCGCGACGTCGCTCGAGAATCGAGTCGCAAGCCGCCTCCGGTTCGGGGTTCGGTCTCAGCTCCGATCGGCCGTGTCCGGCTCCGAAACCTCCCACTCGGCGGTGTCACGCTCGGCGGTGACGACCGGCTCGTACGTCGCCTCGAGGTCGCCGTACTCGGTCGTCTCCGCGGCGTCGATCAATCGAAGCGCCTGTCGCTCGTGACACTCTCGCGCGGCCTCGAGCGCGTCCGGGTCGACGTCGACGGCGTTCGACTCGAGCGCCGGCCTCAGTCGCTCCGTCCACGCGCCGTCCGCGAGCAGAATGACCGCTCGATCGTCGACCGTCAGGGGCGGTTTGCCGGCGATGTGATCGTCCGAGCCGACGATATCGTGGGTTTCGATCCCCTCGAGGATCGCGACGACGTCGGCTTCGGGAACGTCGGCTGGGGCCTCGGCCATGACCTCGTCGAGCACGAGCGCGTCGATCGGCGCGTCCATCGTCTCGGGGCGGGGCGTCGGATCGCCGTCGCGCTCGTGAGCGATGGTCTCCTCCGCGACGGGGTCGCTGTCGTCGGGCGTCTCCGGCAGCGGTTCGGGACGGTACGGGTCGCCGTCGTCGAACCGGACCGGTACGAGGCCGATCGTCTCCGCGGCGGTCATCGCGTCGAACAGGAGCGGTCGATCGGCGTCGTACGACTCGAGATCGAGTCCCAGTCCCTCGGGCGGGACGGCACGCACTAGCGGGTCGGGAACGGGCGCGACGATTTCGCCGTCTTCCTCGCGAAGCTGACGCGGGTACGGCGCATCGCCGGTCTGCGGGTCCGGGATCGCACTGAGAACGAGCATCGGTTCGTCCTCGTACTCGTCGACGCCCCAGTCGACGTGATCGCCCGGCTCGGCGCCCATGGACTCGGCGACCGGCGTCAACTCGAGGGCCAGCTCCGAGGCCGGCGTCTCCTCGGTCTCGCGAAGCTCGAGCAGTCGATCGTCGTCGAGAACGGTTCCGGTCGGATTCGTAGCCATCGACGGCGGTACGTCCAGCCGGTGGAAAAGCCGCGTGCCGGCGAATGACAGGAAACTCCGAAATCGAGCGGCCGCGGCGTCGTTCGCTTATTCGTACAGCGGGTTCGCTTCACACAGCGTCGCGACTTCCCTCGCGGACCTCCTCGAGGACGGCCTCGTCCTCGGGGGCGTCGACGACGCGGGTGATCAGGTCGGCCACCGTACGGCAGTCTTCCTCGTCGAAGCCGCGCGAGGTCAGCGCGGGGGTGCCCGCGCGGATACCCGAGGGATCGAACGGCGAGCGCGTCTCGCCGGGAACCGTGTTCCCGTTGAGGACGATGTCGGCCTCCTCTAAGGCCTCCTCGGCGTCGCCGCCGGAGGTGTCGGGGTGGCTCTCGCGGAGGTCGACGAGCACGAGGTGGTTGTCCGTGCCCTCCGAGACCAGCGAGAAACCGTTCTCCGAGAGGCGCTCGCCGAGCGCCTTCGCGTTGGCGACGGTCTGTTCGGCGTAGTCCTCGAACTCCGGCTGGAGAGCCTCCTTGAAGCCGACGGCCTTGCCGGCGATGTTGTGCATGAGCGGGCCGCCCTGCCCGCCGGGGAAGACGGCGGCGTCGATGTCGTCGGCGTACTCCTCGTCGCACATGACGATGCCGCCCCGACCCGATCGGATCGTCTTGTGGGTCGAGCCGGTGACGAAGTCGGCGGTGCCGACCGGCGAGGGATGGACGCCGGTGGCGACGAGGCCGGTGATGTGGGCGATGTCCGCGAGGTGAAGCGCGCCGACGCTGTCGGCGGCCTCCTGGATACGTTCCCACTCGATTTCGCGCGGGTACGCGGAGTAGCCGGAGACGATGATGTCCGGCTCGAACTCCTCGGCGTGTTCGGCCAGCCCCTCGTAGTCGAGGTAGCCCGTCTCGGCGTCGACCTCGTACTGCTCGACCTCGTAGAGCTGTCCGACGAAGTTCGCCGGGTGGCCGTGGCTCAGGTGGCCGCCGTGGTTGAGATCCAGCGAGAGGATTTTGTCGCCGGGCTCGAGCATCGCGAAGTAGACGGCCTGGTTGGCCTGCGTGCCCGAGTGGGGCTGGACGTTGACGTGCTCGGCGCCGAACAGCTCCGTCGCGCGGTCGATGGCCAGCTGCTCGACCTCGTCGGCGTACTCGCAGCCGCCGTAGTACCGCGAGCCGGGATACCCCTCGGCGTACTTGTTCGTCAGGGCGCTGCCCTGCGCATCGATGACCGCCTGACTGACGTGGTTCTCGCTGGCGATCATCTGCAGTGTCTCTCGTTGGCGGTCGACCTCTCCCTCGAGTGCATCGGCGACGGCGGGATCGACGTCCCGTACGTGGTCGTGCTCCATGTCCGATGTGGCGGCTGGCGACTGTATAAGTGTACCCGTCTTCGGCGAATCTCACCGCTGCAACCGATACCCCGGGACGACACGATCCGACCCCAACCGGCAGAAATTGCCCAAACGACGACCGCTCTCGGCATCTCGTCGGAATTATCAAAATTTTGCCACCCGATACAACTAACTTTCCCGGGGAACATTCAGCGTACCGAATGATAGAGTGGGCGGTAGACGACGGGGCGCTCCGCGTGACTGACGCCGACAACGCCGAGCTGTCGGTCCGCGGTGGCGACCTCGTCGTCGGCGGAACCGGACCCGATATCCCACGTCCCGTCGACGAGACGGTCGTCGTGACGACGGACGAACTCCGATTCCCCCACGCGGTCGCCTACGCGTTTTCGCTCGGATCGGACGCACAATACGAACTCGATCCCGACGGCGCGCCGCTCTCGCTGTCCCCCGGCGAGTACGTCGTCGACATCGACACGGAGATCAAGACGTACCTCCGGTTTTCCGGGACGGCGACGATCGAGAAGGCCGGCGGTTACGAGGAGACCGTCGTCACGTTTCCCGACCGCGTGCGCGTGATCGTCGGCTTCCGGAGTCGCCACGAACTCCCCGCGGGAACCATCACCGTCCCCGACACGCCCGAGGGAATCGCGACCGGTCTCACGCATCTCACCACCTCCCACAAGACCGACGGCCCGGATCGCACCTATCCGACCCTCCGAGGTCACCCCTCGCTGCTCGAGCGCGGCGACAGTCTCGAGATTCCGGACTGCATCCGGGATGACTTCTCGCCGTCGGGGATCGAACTGATCGTCCCGGCCGACTACGAGTCGCTGTTCGTCGTCGCGCCGCTGGCCTACTACCTGCAGGCGACGATCGAACCCCGCGAGCGTCCCGCGACCGGGCCGAACCACGCGATGCTTCGGGTCCCGGAGTACGCCGTCGAGAAGCGGCTGTCGCCGATGCCCGGTCTCGAGCGCGACGTCGATCGGCTGCTCCGGAAGGCCTTCTTCTTCGACTGTCTGGTCCGCAACGCCGGCCCATACGGGACGAACCTGGCCGAGCAGAGCATGCTCGAGGTCCTCGGTTTCGACGCCGAGGAACTCTACGAGGCCAGCCCCCAGCGCCGGCTCGCGACCTACCTCGAGGTGCCCGACGCCGCCATCGATCACCGCCTCCCCGATTGGCACCTCTCGACGTACGTCCGCCCCGAGTACGACAGCGTCGAGGCGTTTCCCTTCCTGCTCGACCGCATGAGTCTGATCCACATGCCCCGGACCTCCGAACTCGAGGGGAAGGAACTCGTCGAGCGCTCCCTCGAGGACTTCTACCGCGGCGGAAGCGGCGACCACGATGGAAACGACGGCCGCGACGGTCACGGCCGGGCGAGCACCGGACAGGTCGCGTCAGTCGACATCGTCAAACCCGAACTCCGCAGCGGACGGGTCCACGGCTGGCTCGCCGACGGCGTGCCGATCGACGTCTTCAAGACGACCCAGGAGGCCTACCACAACCGACTGGACTACCTCGAGCGCGCGACCGACTCGACGTCGATCGCCGTCGTTCTGAACGATCCCGAGATGGCCGGCGAACACGACGATGTCGCCGAAATCTACCGCCAGCGATCCGAGGAGCTCTCGATGGAAGTGACCGTCGACGAATCGCTCTCGACGGCCGACCTCGCGAGAATCTTCGAGGACGACCACGACTTCGTCCACTACATCGGTCACTGCGAAACCGACGGCCTGCGCTGTCCCGACGGCTACCTCTCGACCTCGAGTCTCTCTCGCTGTAACACCCAGACGTTCTTCCTCAACGCCTGTGGCTCCTACTACGAGGGGATGGGGCTCATCGAGCGGGGGAGCGTCGCGGGCGCGGTGACCTTCTCGAAGGTCCTCAACGACCACGCCGTCAAAGTCGGCTCGACGTTCGCCAAACTCCTCGTCCACGGGTTCAGCATCGAACGCGCGATGGGGCTCGCACGCAGGCGCATCATGATGGGGAAAGACTACGCCGTCGTCGGCGACGGCACGCACTCGCTGACCCAGGGCGAACACCGCGTCCCGACCACGCTCACGCTCGAGGAACTCGAGAACGAGCGCGCCGAGTATCTGGTCACGTTCGACTGTTTCTCTACGCGGGTCACGGGCTCGTACTACTTCCCACACGTCGAGGGCAACGAGTTCGCCTACCTCTGTGGCACGCAGTCGAATTTCACCGTGACGAAGCCGGAGCTGGCCACGTTACTCGAAGAGACGAACGCGTCGGTGATTTTCAACGGCGACGTCTACTGGTCGACGGAGTTGGCGTCGCACTTTGTCGAGTGAGTCCTACGGACCGCCGTACGTGCTGATGCGCTTGGCTCGCATTGCCGGTCGATTCGCTCTATCGGCCGTCTGTACCCGATAACAGAACTCACGCGTGACCCACCACAGTCGATCAAAACTGACACCCATACAAACCTACAATAACAGATCGATACTATATATTTATCGCCAGTTTTCCCGCTCGTTCACGAGCGGCTGTCGGCCCCATCGCCGTGCCGTCTGACGGTTCTAGACAGATTTCCGACAAGACATCGATTCGGCGCAATCTCGTCGGAGAACTGACGAGAGTGCGGACAAAAATTACCGTCGTTGTCGTCGCACGCGATGTTCTGGTGTGGAATCGGCCACCAAAATTAAGTAATATCCGCACGTTTACTTCTGTATAGACATGACCTCGAATTTACTCAACCACCAGATTGACGATATCCTCGACTCCGTTCTCGAGGACGCGACCGGGGACGTCTACATGGTCAACCCGTCGGGGGACGCCATCGAAGAGTTCGTTTCCGTCGCGACCGCGTTCGACGGCGACCGGCCGTCCGTTCACATGCTCGCCGACGAACGAACGCTGAAAGACGTCATGGACGACTTCATCGTCGCCTCGAACGCCGCGGACCTCATCAGCGAGGACGCGCTCGCACTCCGCACCCTCGAGGAAGCGCCCGAGAACTCACTGCTGGTCACCGAGGACCGCGTGATCGCCATCGTCCACGCCGGCGACCGCGTCGGCGGCCTCGTCACCGACGACGAGAGCTTCGTCGACGACACCTACGACACGTACGCGGCCCGCTGGGAGGCTGCCTCGCAGTTCAACCTCCGGACGCCGCCGATCACGGCCGTCCGCGAGACCCTCTCCGAGGAGATCAGCGCCGACGCCGAAGAGGACTTCACGTCGATCCTCAACTCGCTCGAGACCGCCCGCGGCGACGGTGACGGGCTCGACGAAGTGACGATCTCGCTGCTCGTCGCGGCCAAGAACGAAGCCCTGCTGTACGACATCAGCAAGTGGGGCGAGGACGTCGGCATCGCGAGCAAGGCCACGTTCAGCCGCACGAAGACCAAACTCGAGGACATGGGCCTCATCGACACCGAGAAGGTCCCGATCGACGTCGGCCGCCCGCGCCTGCGCCTGAAGATCGGCGACGACCGACTCCAGGAAGCGGATAACGGGCAGCTCGCGACGGTCGCGCAGTCCATACTCAACTAACAACCTTTTACGCTGCGATCTATCGCGGTCGCGAACCGCCGCGACCGCGATATCCCTCGGTAAAAGGTTGATCAAAAGCACTCCTCCTTCCGTTCGTTCGTCCCTCCAGTCCTCACTCACATCAGTCGTCGGCCCGCTCGCTCGGCCTTCGGCCTCGCTCGCGGTTGCTAGCGGGTGATAGCCTGCCCTTCCCCGGGTCGCGCGTCTCTCGCAACGCTCGAGACGCGTTCCCGGCCACGTGATTTTGCGAACGACTCGACGCTGAGTACCGTCGCATGACGCAAACCCCAAGTCGCCGCCGCGAGACGACTCGAGTATGTACGAGGCCGTCCACGCCCGCCCCGACGGAGCAAGCACGGTCGCCCGGTTCGCGAAAACGGCGGCCGACTACGGCTTCGAGGGCGTGGTCGTGCGCAACCACCACGACTCGCGCGCAGAGTACGACGCCGAGGCGATCCGCGAGGAGTACGGGATCGACGTCGTGGAGGGCCTCGAGATCCGCGCTGATGACCCGCAGGAGGCCAGCGGCTCCGTCGGCAACTACCGGACGACCGAGACGATCGTCGGGGTCCACGGCGGGACGAACGCCATGAACCGATTCGCCGTCGAAAGTGAGAAGGTCGACGTGCTCGCCCACCCGATGGCCGACAACGGCGACGTGAACCACGTGCTGGTGAAGGCGGCGGTCGAGAACGGCGTCCGCCTCGAGTTCGACCTCTCCGGGGTGCTCCGGACCAGCGGCGGACGTCGAGTCAGAGTTCTCCAGTCGCTGCGCAAACTCGAGGAGATCGTCGGTCATTACGACGCCCCCTACGTCGTGAGTGCGAACCCGCGCTCGCACCTCGAGTTGCGCGCCCCTCGCGAACTGACGGCGATCGGCGAGGAGATCGGTCTCTCGACGGCGTTCGTCGAGCGGGGGCTAGAGGAGTGGGGCCGACTCGCCGAGCGCAATCGCCACATCCAGTCCGAGTCGTTCATTGAGCCCGGGGTCGAACGGGGCAGGTATGAAGAAGAGCCTTGAGGATCACGCCACCCGATTCGACGAGAAGGCCGGCGAGTACGACGAGTCGAAGTCCGACGAGTACCGCGCCTGTGCGAACCTCGTGATCGAACACGCCGCGCCGGAGGTCGACGACGTCGTCCTCGATCTCGGAACCGGAACCGGAGCCATCGCGCTCGCGCTCGCCCCCGACGCCGACCGCGTGGTCGGCCGCGACATCAGCGAGGGGATGATGGAAGAGGCCGAGCAGAAGGCCGACGACGAGGGCCTCGAGAACCTCGAGTTCGAGTACGGGACTTTCCGCGAGCCGGAGTACGACGGCCCCGTCGACGTGGTCACCTCGAACTTTGCCATGCACCACCTCTCGGACGACGAAAAGCGCGAGGCGATCGACGTCATCGCCGGCCTCGAGCCGCGCAAGTTCGTCCTCGGAGACGTGATGTTCTTCGGCGAGCCGGATTCCGACGCGCCGTTCTACTCGCCCGAGGTCGACGATCCCGCGACGGTCGGCGCGCTCGCAGACGCCTTCACCGACGCCGGCTTCTCGCTGACCGCCGTCGAACGCGTCCACGACCAGGTCGGCGTGCTGGTCGCCGAGCGATCGCCGACCGCCGCCGACGCGGACGAGGTCGGCGATCCCGACGACCCCGCCGCGGACGCATGAAACACCTCCCGAAACACCTCCAGCCGCGCTGGCGGTATCTCGCCGTCGAACTCGAGACCTGGCCCGACGCCGAGATCGACCGCCGGGCGTTCCAGCGCGAGTGCTGGTACGCGGCCCAGAACCTGCTGGGGGATCCGGGTAGCGCCCGCGCCGATATGACCGTCGTCAGGTTCGCGTTCGCCGGCGAAACCGGTGAGGCGATCGTTCGCGTCCGCCGCGGTGAGACCGAACCGGCCCGCGCGGCCATCGCCTGTATCGACGAGATCGACGGCGCTGCGGTCGGCCTGCGGGTCTGCGGTATCAGTGGCACGATCCGTGCCGCTGAAGAAAAGTATTTAGGACGCCGCGGGCAAGATTCCGAAGAGAGAAACGTCGTGTTCGGGAACGAGGAGCGAGTCGCCGTCCTGCGGGAATGCGTTGCAGACGTGCGACTCGATGAGGCGTTCGCGGGTGCGACAGACCTCGATTACGATTTAGCGTGATACTATGCAGGGACAAGCCCAACAGCAGGCGTACGACCGCGGCATCACGATCTTCTCGCCCGACGGCCGACTCTACCAGGTCGAGTACGCTCGCGAGGCGGTCAAGCGAGGAACGGCGAGCATCGGCGTCCGAACGAGCGACGGCGTCGTGCTGGCCGTCGACAAACGAGTCCCCTCCCCGCTGCTCGAGGACTCGAGCGTCGAGAAGATTCACAAGGCCGACGACCACATCGGCATCGCCAGCGCGGGCCACGTCGCCGACGCCCGCCAGCTGATCGACTTCGCGCGCCGCCAGACGCAGGTCAACCAGCTGCGCTACGGCGAGCCGATCGGCGTCGAGACGCTGACCAAGGAGGTCACCGACCACATCCAGCAGTACACGCAGGTCGGCGGCGCTCGTCCGTTCGGCGTCGCGCTGATCGTCGGCGGGATCCAGAACGGCGAACCGCGCCTGTTCGAGACCGACCCCTCGGGGACGCCCTACGAGTGGAAGGCCCTGGCCGTCGGCGCCGACCGCGGCGAACTCCAGGACTACCTGGAAGAGAACTACGACGAGGAAGCCGACCTCGACGGCGGCATCGCGCTCGCACTCGACGCCCTCGCGTCGGTCAACGACGGCTCGCTCCTCCCGACCGAGGTCGGCCTCGCGACGGTCGACGTCGAGACCGAGTCCTTCGAGCAGTTCGACTACGACCGGATCGAATCCCACTTAGAGGAGAACGACATCCTCGACGAGGGCGACGACGCAGCCGACGTCGCGGACGAAGAAGAGTAACCGACCGACTCGCTCGGCTCGGGTCCGACTCGAGTACCGCCGTTCGTCCCGTGCGTCGACGACGGGTTCGATCCCCGGAACGATTCGCTTCTTCCGTCTTCCACGTGTCTACACGCGTAAGCGTGCGAACTGTCTTTGTGCGCTCGAGCTTCGACCGCGATGGATGACCCGATCCCTGCCCGCTCAGCGGCGGTGTTCGCGAGCGGCGGCTCGCCTCAACCGAGCGGGCGTCGCCGGTTCGCGGCGGGCTCGAACCCGGAACCATGCCGTGATATCGGGAAACACTCTTTTCACTGGCGGGGGAAGCAACCGATATGATATCGCTCGACGAGGCGGTGACGGCGCGACTCGAGTCACACGGGGCGCGCTTCGAAGTGCTCGTAGACCCGGACGCGGCACTGGCGATCAAACGCGACGAGTTCGACGGCGAACTCGAGGACGTGATCGCCGCCGAGGACGTCTTCGAGGACGCCTCGCGGGGCGACCGACCCGCCGAGGACGACCTCGAGACGGTCTTCGACACGACCGATCCCCTCGAAATCATCCCCGAGGTGATCAAGGAGGGAGAGATCCAGATCACGGCCGATCAGCGCCGCGAGATGCAAGAACAGAAACGAAAGCAGTTGATCGACACCATCGCGCGCAACGCGGTCAACCCGCAGATGGACAACGCGCCCCATCCCCCAGAGCGCATCGAGAACGCCCTGGAGCAGGCCGGGTTTACAGTCGATCCGATGGAACCCGTCGAGAGCCAGGTCGACGACGCGCTCGACGATCTGCGGCCCGTGATCCCGATCCGCTTCGAGGAGGTGACGATCGCCGTGCAGATTCCCGCCGAGTACGCCGGCAGCGCGCAAGCGCAGGTCCGCCAGTTCGGCGACTTAGAGCGCGAGGAGTGGCAGGCCGACGGCTCGTGGGTCGGCGTCATCACCTTCCCCGCGGGGATGCAAAACGACTTCTACGACGTCGTCAACGAACACTCCAGCGGCGAGGCCGAGACGGAGATCATCAAGGACAAGGACGACCTGAAGACGCGGTAGGGCGTTTCAGTAGGGGGATCTTCTCAGCCGCGGTGGTAGCCGATCAGGAAGCCGCTGGCGAATCCGGCCCCGACCGAGACCATCGAGAGCACCGATACGAGCCAGTGAACGCCCTCCTGTGCGCGGTCGCCCGTCTTGAGCAGTCCCGCGGAGAGGCGGTTCCAGTCGACCGTGACGATGTCCTGGGACTCGAGGTAGCGAAAGGCCATCAACTCGACTCCGACGATGATCGCGAGCAGTTTCGCGATCTGTTTCGTGGCGAATCCGAGCAGTCCTCCAACGACCGCGCTGCCCCCGAACTCGAGGCCCATCGTCGTCGGATCGACATCTAGCATCACGGCTTCGTATTCGAGTCGTCTCCAATGACTGTTATGGCTTCGTGATTCTTCGAACGACTGATGTTCGCTTTCGATCTGGACACACTGCTCGCCGCGGATCGAGTCGCGTTCCGGTGCGTCGACTCCGCCGCGCGGCCTGCGGACACGCCACGGGATTCAAGACCGTTGGGGGCGTACGGGAGACTATGTGCCGCACGCGTCGAGCAGTAACGGAGGTGTTCGGCCGCCATCCGTAGCGCGATCGAGCAGCCGCGGTCGCGAGCATCGAGCCGCCGTACCCAGCCCGTGGGACCGACGGGCCGTCGGGTCGCCCAGCGATCCGTCTCGCGTCGTCTCGAGGGTTCTTCTCCGAGCAAGAGCTACGAGCACGTCTTTCCATCCGCATGAGAGCAATCATCGCCAAGCGCGTCGATTCGGGAACGCCCGACACGAGTGAGATCCGCGACCTCGCCGCGGCGGCGGGGTACACCGTCGTCGGTGAGATCACCCAGTCCCGGAAGGCCGACCCCGCCCTCCAGCTGGGCGAGGGGAAAGCCGAGGAACTCGCCGACGAGGTCGCCGCGACCGACGCGACGACCGTCATCTTCGACAACCGGCTCGGCCCCTACCAGACGTACAACCTCGGGCAACTGCTCCCCGAGGGCGTCGAGGTGATCGACCGGTTCACGCTGATCCTCGAGATCTTCGGCCAGCGCGCCCAGACCCGCAAAGCCCAGCTGCAGGTCGAACTGGCCGAACTCCGGTACGAACTACCCCGCGCCGAGGCAAAGACGAGCCTCGCCAAGCGCGAGGAACACCCCGGCTTCATGGGGCTCGGCGAGTACGACGAGAGCCGCGAGCAAGACATCAAAGACCAGATCAGCCGGATCAAAGACGAGCTCGAGCGGATCGAGCAGACCGAGCAACACCGCCGGGAGCGCCGGCGCGACTCCGGCTTCGATCTGGTCGCGCTGGCCGGCTACACCAACGCCGGCAAGTCGACGCTGCTGCGGCAGCTCGCGGATGACCTCACGGTCGAAGAAAACGAGGACCTTCACCCGGATCTGGACGCGACCGCCGAGTCACAGGACAAACTGTTCACGACGCTGGGGACGACGACCCGCCGCGCGGCCATCGAGCCCCGCGACGTGCTGGTGACCGACACCGTCGGCTTCATCAGCGATCTGCCCCACTGGCTGGTCGAATCGTTCAAGTCGACGCTCGACTCCGTCTACCGGGCCGATCTGGTGTTGCTCGTCGTCGACGTCAGCGAGCCGATCGACGAGATCCACGAGAAGCTCGTCACCAGCCACGACACCCTCTACGAGCGCAACGAGGCACCGATCGTGACGGTGTTGAACAAGATCGACACGGTCGACGACGCGGAGCTCGAGGAGAAGCGCGAGGCCCTCTCCGCACTCGCCCCAAACCCCGTCGCCGTCAGCGGCCGGGAGGGAACGAACGTCGACACCCTGCTCGAGCGCATCGACGAGGAACTGCCCGACTGGGAAGAAGAGCGGCTCCTCCTGCCGATGACCGAGGACACGATGAGCGTCGTCTCGTGGCTCCACGACAACGCCCACGTCGAGGAGGTCACCTACGGCGACGAGGACGTCGTCGTCTCCTTCGAGGCCCGGCCCGCGGTCATCTCGCAGGCGCGTTCGCGCGCGAGCGAGTTGCGGACGGCGGCGGCCGAATCGGCCTGATCGAACGGCACGAGACAGTCGGTCCGTCCTCCTCCCGGCTCGGTTCCGGCCGGTGACATCGCGGTTTCGGAGTGCTAACCCCACCTTATAAATCGGAGACTCGAGTCCCCTAGGTTATGGAACGTGTTGCAATCATCGGTGCGTCGATGACGCAGTTCGGGCAACGCGAGGGGGAGTGGGTCCTCGACCTCCTCGCGGAGGCCGGCCTCGAGTGTCTCGAGGATTCCGGCGTCGACGCCAGCGACGTCGAGCACCTGTACGTGTCGAACATGGCAAGCGGCGAGTTCGAGGGCCAGACCGGGATTCCCAACGCCCTAGCCCATGACATCGACGCGATACCCGCGTACACCCAGCGGGTCGATCAGACGAGTTCCAGCGGCGGCGCGGGCATCTACGCCGCCTGGCAGTCGGTGGCGAGCGGCGCCAGCGACATGACGATGCTCGTCGGCGGGGAGAAGATGACCCATCGGACGACCGGCGAAGCGACCGACGTCATCGCGTCGCTGACCCATCCGGTGGAGTACAAACACGGCGTGACGCTCCCGTCGTTCGCGGGGCTCACCGCTCGACACTACTTGGAGCGGTTCGACGCGCCGCGAGAGAGTCTGGCGAAGGTGGCCGTCAAGAATCACAAGAACGGCGTCGACAATCCCCACGCCCAGTTCCAGAAAGAGATCGACGAGGAGACCGCCCTCGAGTCGCCGATCGTCGCCGATCCGCTCCGGCTGTACGACTTCTGTCCGATCACGGACGGCTCCGCGGCGCTGATGCTCTGTCCGGAGTCCGTCGCCGAGGAGTACACCGACGACTACGTCGTCATCTCCGGTATCGACGGCGCGACGGACACCCACGTCGTCCACGAGCGGGAGGATCCGACCGTGATGGGCGGCGTCGTCGAGAGCGGAAAGGGCGCCTACGAGATGAGCGGCTACGGCCCCGACGACATCGACGTCGCCGAACTCCACGACATGTTCACCATCCTCGAGTTCCTCCAGATGGAAGGGCTCGGATTCGCCGAACAGGGCGAAGCCTGGGAACTCGTCGAGGACGGGTACACCGAGCGCGACACGGGTGAACTGCCGATCAACACCTCCGGCGGGCTCAAATCGAAGGGGCATCCGCTGGGCGCCAGCGGCGTCGCACAGGGCGTCGAGATCTACGAACAGCTGATGGGCGAAGCGGGTCCCCGACAGGTCGACGCCGACGTCGGCCTCTGCTGTAACGTCGGCGGCTTCGGCAACTGCGTTATCACCACCATCATGGAGGCGGCACGATGACTATGGAAGCGTACAAGTACGAGGACGGTTCGATCAGCTACCCCGGCCATCCGCGCGGTCCCGGCGGCACTGAACCGGTAGACACGATCGATCTCAGCGAGTATACCGGCGAGATCGTCACGTGGACGACGAGCACGGCGACGCCGCCGGGCGTCCGCGAACCGAACACGCTCGCCATCGTCGAATTCGATGTGGAAGGTGAGACGGTCCGTGCGCTCGGCCAGGTGACCACTGACGACGTCGAAACCGGCGACGAGGTCGAGCCCGTCTACGTCGAGGAGCTCCGCGAGCCCGGCGCCGGCATCCGCGAGCCGGAGAGCCAGGACTGGGACGGGTACCGGTTCCAACCGGTCTAGGCCGCGTCGGAACCGTTTTCGCTCGAGTCGGAATCGTCGTCATCAGCGGCGGCGCCGTCGTCGTTAGACGCGTCGGATTCAGCGCTATCGTTCTCGCCGGAGTCGTCAGCGTCGGCGTCGTCGTGCCCGTACTGATCCTTCAGGGTCTCGAGTTCGGCGTCGACGTCGACGCTCGGATCCGGTTCCGGGTCCGGATCCCGCTCGTCGTCGCCCGTCGCACCGTTGCGCGGGTCGCCGTCCTCGATATCGATTCGGACTGCGTCCGTCGCGTCGGTCGATCGGCGCTCGAGGTCGTCAGCGGCGTCCCGGAGCCGTCGGTCGACGTCGTCGCGCAGTTCGCGGGCCTCCGAGAGCAACTCGCGAGCGCCCTCGTCGGCGGGGAGGTCGCCGTCCGACGCCGCCCGCTGGAGTTCGGCGAGAACGGTGTCGAGTCCGGAGAGTGTCGACCGTCGGAGGTCGTCGGCGCGCTCTCCGGCAGTCTGCGTGGCGTCGGTCGTCCGATCGCGAACGTCTCGTTCGGTCCGGGCGAGTTGCAGGACTCGCTGGAAGCCGGAGAGCGCGCGGACGCTGGTCTCGAGAGCCGCGATCGCGGCGGGGATCGCGACCTCGTCGGTAAACGCGAGGAGTTCCCGCGGGGTCGGCGGTCGGGGCGCCGGCGGGCGAAACGGCGGCCGGCGTCGGGTCGACTCGAGTTCCGACCGGAGTTCCTCGATCGTCCGTGTGAGTTCGCGGACGGCCTCGGCGAGTTCGTCGTCGGGATCGGCCATAGTTCAGCTACGGCGGCCGAAAGGAAAAGCCGGGCGATCAGATCGACCGCTAGTATTCGCTCGGCAATCGTGTAGGTGGATCCCGGCCGCAATATTTATTATAGTACCGCGAACTCGATATAAAGTATGGGAACTGAACGAGGGGGCGTCGCGGTGGGGCAAGCCGACTTCGCCCAGACGCTTGCGAGACTCAAGCGCGACGGGAGCAACGTTTTGCTCGTCGGCGCGGAGACGACCGACATCCATACGGCGCTCTGTCATCGGCTGCTGGGAGAGACGGACGACGGTGCGCGATATCGACTGTTCGTAACCGACGGTTGCGAACCGCTCGCGAAAACGAACGACGAAACGGACGAGCGAACCGTCCGAACGATCGACTACTCAGCGCTCGACCCCGCCGCGACCGCCGACGCCGAACTGCGCGGTCGCACGCCGCTCGGGACGCTGGGGATCGAGATCGCCGACGCGATCGACGGCTTCCAGGGCGACGCCGACGGCCTCGAGCCGTCCCAGCTACGGGTCTGCGTCGACTCGCTGGTGGCGCTGCTCGAGGAACACACGGTGGAGAAAGTGTTTCGACTGTTGCACATGACGACGTCGCGGGTGGATACGCTTCAGGGGATGGGACACTACCACCTGCCGCTCGATCGAGATCACGAGGCGGTCCACCTCTTCGAACCGCTGTTCGATGCGGTCGTCGAGACCCGCGTCCGCGACGGCGTCGCCGAACAGCGGTGGGAACTCAGGGATCGAGAGGCGCCGACCGACTGGCTCTCCGTCTGACCAGATTCGCATCGGACCGGTAGATTAGCGGCGACGGCGGAGCCTCCTCGATCGTTCTCTCGCGTCCACAGTCACGAAAACAAGAGAGTTATCGACGCTGTCGATACGACTGTAACCTAATGACCGTAGAGTGATAATAACGATCAGACTAGAAACGGATAATGGCCCAGAAATCGCGTGTAGCTCCCGTCTTCGGCCCGTATCGCTCCAGGAATATTGGTGTTACGGCACAAGGACTATATACGGAACGACCTATCGGATTAGAGAGTACAATATATGGAAGTCAATGCTGAGCTTCTCGGTGGAGCCGCCATCACCGTCTTCCTCGCGCTCCTCTTCTTCGGCGTCGTCGTGCTGTGGGACGTCGCGCTGGCGTTACGGAGTGTCGGGGACAAGATCGACAAGCTAGAGGACAATATCGACGACGATCTGACGGATATCGGCCACTCATTGGACAACATCTCGAACGGTCGAGGCGGCGGTGGCGGGACCCAGCTGCACCTCAGCGGCGGGACCATCAGCTCCGGCCCGAACCCCCGACAGGCCCAGGGACAGCCGGCACAGGCGACACAGAGCCCGGGATCGCAAGCAGCCGGCGGGCCACAGCCCGCAGAACCGCGGCAGGCGGCCCAGCACTCCCCCAATGGGAACGGTGGCGCCGCCGCTGACGCGACGACGGCGACGGCTCCCGGTGCCGAAACGGGTCCGACGAGAGCCGATACCGCGGCGGGAGCGGCGCGCGATACCGGCGGCGTCGAAGTCGGATCGGCCGACGCTCGTGCTGCCGATCGAGCCGCCGACAGCGGAACCGAAACGACGGCCAACGGCACTGATGTTGCCGCGGTCGACGAACCGTCGGCGGAACCGGCCGGGACAGCAGCTGAGTCCGACGCTGACGACGGCGAGCGCGACGTCGATGTAAACGACGTGGCCGACGAACTGGACGACGATTCCGGCCACGAGACGGCGACGGACAGCGACGTCGCGACCGACGAAGCGGGGAGCGATCAGGTGGCCCACAACCAGGGCCGGTTCGTCACGCACTCCGACGGGACGGCGTGGTACGCGGTCCGGCTCGATCGCGACGCGATCGCCGACCCGGGACCGACGATCGCCGGCGAGCTAACCGACGGCTCGGAGACGGACGACGACGCGGTCATCGCCGCCGGCCCGGTCGACTCGAGCGCGACGAGCGAGACGGTCGTGGCAACCGCGGACACCGACGAGTCCGAGACCGACGAGACCGATTCGGTCGTGGCGGCGCCGCCGGCCGAGCCGTCCGAAGACGACTCCCTCGAGCGGGAATCGACAGCGTCGACGACCGACGACCCGCCGAACGACGATCGCGAAGCGGCCTCGATCGACGCCGACGCGGAAATCGATGAGACGGACGACGGTGAACCCGCTGTCGACTCGGACGGGGACGATTCCGTCGCTGACGGTGACGATCCCGCGACCGACGAGGGGGAGTCCGAACCGGGCGACAACGAGATAGCCTCGAACGCTTTCGCGTTCGAGGAGACCGATTCGGTTGCCGAGTCGCCGTCGGACGCGGCGGTCGAGGCGGAGGCCGACGAGGAAGACGAGAGCGAGACAGACGAAGCTGCTCCGGACGATCGGCCGACGGCGGAGATGGGCCTCGAGCTCGACGACGCTGAGACGGACGAAACGGATGCTGGAGTGGCCGAGACGGACGCCGACGGCGAGAGTGGGAAGTCAGATGAATCCGGTCTGGAAACCGTCGACGACGTTTCGGGCGACGAGGCCGACAAGTCCGACGACGAACCGACGGTCGACGCGGCCGATCCGCTCGCCGGCGACGTGGCCGCCTTCGAGTTCGACGACGAGGACCTCGAGGACGTGACCGTCGAGGAGGCCGTCGACACGATCAACGAGGAGGCGCCGGCGCCAGAGCTCTCGAGCCACCGGTTCGACGTCTCGGCGGAAGTCTACGGGGCCGACGAGGACGCCGACGGAACTGCTCCCGACGGCGTGGAGCGCGACGACGGCGGCGAAAACACCGTTCTGACTTACGAGTTCGAGACGGACACCGTCGAGATCAGCGGCTCGACGAAGCGGCTGCTCCAGTACCAGCTGCGGAGCTTCGCCGACCGCGACGCGACACCCGAGGCCGACGTGACGATCGGTCGAAATCGGATCGTCATCGAACTCCCCGACTCGGACGGCGACGCCGTCCAGCGCTGGAGCGAGGCGGCCGTCGATATCATCGATCGGACGCTCTACCTCTCGGACAACAGCTCCGACGACAGCTGAGATACGACTCCGACGATATCTTCTTCTCACTTCGACTCTGACGACGTTCGATTCTCGGTCTGGCGCGTCGTTCGATCCCGCTGCCGTGCGGTCGTTCGATCGATCCGTCGCCGTCGATCCAATCGCTTTTAGTTCGCTCGCCCCCCTCGAAGTGGTGTGCGAATCGAGAACAGTTTCATTCCCGTCCGCGGTGTCGGGGAGACCACCGAACGCAAACTCTGGCAACACGGAATCACCCACTGGGACGAGTTCGACGGCAGCGTCGTCGGCGACACGTTGGCCGACCGCATCCACTCGTTCATCGAGGAGGGACGGACCCACCTCGAGCGCGGCGACGTCGCCCCGTTCGCGGAGCAGCTGCCGGCCGCGAGCCGCTGGCGGTGCTACGAGAACGTCCGCGAGGAGACCTGCTTTCTGGACATCGAGACGACCGGACTCGACGCCTCCTGCGAGGACGTCACGACCGTCAGCGTCCACCGCGGCGGCGAGACCGAGACCTTCGTCAAGGATCGAGATCTGACCGCCTGTCGGCTCGAGACCGAACTCGAGGAGTCGTCGCTGCTGGTCACCTTCAACGGCCAGCGGTTCGACGTCCCCTTCCTCGAGACGTGCTACGACATCGACGTGACGACGCCCCACGTCGATCTCATGTACCCCTGCAAGCAACTCGGACTCGACGGCGGGCTGAAGGCGATCGAGCGCGATCTGGGCATCGATCGAGACATGCCCGACCTCAGCGGTCGGGACGCCGTCCGGCTCTGGCACGAGTACGAGCGTGGCGACGACGGCGCTCTCGAGACGCTCGTGGAGTACAACCGGGCCGACACCCGGAATATGGAACCGCTGATGGAGATCGTCGCGGATCGGCTCCACGAGACCGTGTTCGAGGCGGCCTGTGCCGACGAGTAGCGCCGTCGTCACGCTGTCCGAAGCCGGACCCGCCTCTCGTGTCCGATACTCGTCGATACGCAGTCGAACGGTCGACTACGCGGGGTGGGGCGGGAACGAGGCGACCAGCACCCGATGCTCGCCGCTGACGGGATCGCTATCCGCCTCGGTCGAACGACCGATTATCGACCGCCCTTTTCCTCGAGAACGTCGACGTCACCGTCGCTGGTGACGACGACGTGATAGCCACAAAAGACGAATTCTACCCGCCCGGAGCCTCGGCTCGTGCCGTCCTCTCGGGGCGCAAAGAGGGAATCGAGCGCCTCCGGATTGATGACGTCGTACAGCGCGTCGTACTCCGGCGGCTCGATGTCCATCGGATCGATCCCTTCCTGCTCGGCGACGGCACTGATAACTTCAAAACTGAGTGAGTGTACGGCGGTCGCATCCGATGAATCGGCTGAGAGTAGCATTGCCCGGACCGTTACAGTCGTCGAATATAAATCCACCGGCCCTAATGGAGGGTTGTCGTACATAAACAAGCAGTAGTGAGCGGAAATATACATCAGCGAATATTTTTAGTGTGAGTTCCAGTTTAATGTTATCATAGAGCTATGATCTGGAACGATTCAGGGAGTAATTTTCACGACACAGGCGTCCCTTGCGAACGGTCGGAATTCGTTTTCAGGCAAGAATTGTGAGGGTGAGCGGATCGAATTCGAGTGGGCGAACCGCGGCTACTGCGTCCCGTCCTATCGAGTTCCAAGTCACGACCCGACGGAAGCAACGGGGAATATGTTCGGGAGAGGGTACTGGACCGATGCGGCCGTTTTCGCTACCGTGATGAATCCCTTCACTCGGTCCACGACGCCCGGCGGCGACGGATTCGAACCGTGGGACGCCTTCGATCCGGACCACGCACCGGCTCCCGGCCCGTTCCTCGAGGGTCACGACGTGCTCGCGGGCGACGACCACCTCGCCTTTCACCGGCTCACCCGCGAGCTGTTCGAGGAGCGGGGCGTCTACGACGCGACGTTCGGCTACAACCTCGCGCGGCTCAACCTCGACCGGCGCCACCCCGAGGCCGGCTTCCGGTACGCGGTCGACGCCGACGATCCGTCGATCCTGCGCGCGGAGTTCACGCCGACGACCGAGTTCTGCCCGCAAGCCGAGGCGCTCGTCACGGGCGCGTTCCGGGCGTGGAACGGGCTCGCAGACCGCCACGAATACGAACTCGTGCGCGTGCGCGCCCACCCGTCGCACCATCAGTCCGACGCGCTCGACGCCGAACTCGAGCGACTCGAGACCGAGTTCCGCGAGACGGGAACCGTTCCGGGCGCGGAGGCAGACGCCGATGCGGCTACGGACGACGGGACGACCCCGCAGTCGCCGTTCTAATTGCGCTTCGGCTCGCGACCGACCGTTTCGAGTCGTGCACTCTCCTCTTTTGGGCGAATAAACTCGATTCCGTGGACCTCGCGACGGGTTCTACCACTGATCCTCGATGTGGACAACCGAGCCCGCACCGGACTTGCGAAGGACGGGAAGACGTTGATGCGATTACTTCTGGACGGGACAGTTAACCGGTCGCGGGGTCGGTGACTCCGAGGCGCGAGCGCGGCGGATCGAACGGGCCGCGAGCGGCGGTCGGGACAGCACCCGAGCCGTTCGGTTCCCGTCGTCGTCGGTGATCGCCGACGACGGCGTAGACGACGTCACCGTCTGTTAGGCCGCTCGAGGACGATACCGACGGCCCGACCGGTTACACGCGCAGTCGCGGTACGGGTCCCCGATCTGCGCGCACCGAGCCGACCCGGAGTTTCAACGATGTCAGACGACGACTCTACGCCCATCGAACGAGACGAGGAGCAACCGCAAGCGACCGACGGCGGCGAGACCGACGAGTCCCGCTCCGACGCCGAATCCGGTCAGGCCGGAACCAGCCGCGACGACGATAGCGACGAGAACAGCAAGCAAGAGCAACTCGACGAGGTCCGCGAGAATCCCGAGGGCGAACGGCTGACCAGCGACCACGGGGTCAAGATCAGCGACACGGACAACTCCCTGAAGGCCGGCGAGCGCGGGCCGACGATCATGGAGGACTTCCACTTCCGGGAGAAGATGACCCAGTTCGACCACGAGTCGATCCCGGAACGGGTCGTCCACGCCCGCGGCAGCGGCGCCCACGGCTACTTCCAGCCCTACGAGGACCCCGACCTCGGCGACGAGTTCGACGACATCGAGGAGCTAACGAAAGCGAAGGTGTTGACCGACCCCGATCAGAAGACGCCCGTTTTCACCCGGTTCTCGACGGTCGTCGGCTCGAGAGGGTCGCCCGACACGGTTCGGGACGTCCGCGGGTTCGCGACCAAGTTCTACACCGAGGAGGGGAACTGGGATCTCGTCGGGAACAACATTCCGGTCTTCTTCATCCAGGACGCGATGGAGTTCCCCGATCTGGTCCACGCGATCAAGCCCGAGCCCGACGACGGGGTTCCTCAGGCCTCAGCGGCCCACGATACCTTCTGGGACTTCGCCTCCCTCAAGCCCGAGGTCACCCACATGATTATGTGGGTGCTGTCGGGACGAGCCCTGCCCCGCGCCTACCGCATGATGCAGGGCTTCGGCGTCCACACGTTCCGGCTGGTCAACGACGAGGGCGACGCGCGGTTCGTCAAGTTCCACTGGACGCCGGCACTCGACACCAGCCAACTCGTCTGGGACGAGACCCAGAAGATCGCCGGCAAGAACCCCGACTTCAACCGAATGGACCTCTACGACGTCATCGAGGCGGGCCACGAACTCGAGTGGGAGCTGGGCGTCCAGATCTTCGACGAGGAGGACGCCGCCGAGTTCGACTTCGACGTCCTCGACCCGACCAAGATCGTCCCCGAGAGCGAGGTTCCGGTGCGTCCGATCGGGAAGATGGTCCTCAACGAGACGCCGGGCAACTTCTTCGCGGAGGTCGAACAGGTCGCGTTCCACCCGGGGAACGTCGTGCCCGGAATCGACTTCTCGAACGATCCGCTCCTGCAGGGGCGGCTCTTCTCCTACCAGGACACCCAGCTCAACCGCTTCGGCAGCGCCAACTGGGACGAGATCCCGATCAACCGACCCGTCACCGAGCGACACAACAACCAGCGGGCCGGCTTCATGCGCCAGGAGATCAACGAGGGGAAGGCCTCCTACAAGCCCAACTCGATCGGCGACGACGATCCTCAGGAGGTCCCCGAAGGTGAGGGCGGGTACGAACACCACGCCGAGAAGATCAACGGGAAGAAGATCCGCAACCGCTCGGAGAGTTTCCAGACCCACTTCGACCAGGCGCGGCTGTTCTGGAACAGCATGACCGAGCCCGAGAAGGAGAACATCATCGACGCCGCCCACTTCGAACTCGGGAAGGTCGACCGGGTGGAGATCCGCGAGCGGATGGTCTACGACCTGTTCAACAACGTCGACCACGAGTTCGCCGAGCGGGTCGCGGAGGGTATCGGCGTCGAGCCCCCCGAAGAGCCCGGCGACGAGATGCCGACGCACGACCGCGAGGACTCGCGCCTGAGCATCGAGGAACGCCGCGACGCCGACTCCATCGAAACCAGAAAAGTCGCCGTTCTCGTCGACGACGGCTACGACGGCGAAGCCCTCGAGACCGTCAAATCGACGCTGGAAGACGAGGGCGCCCGCGTGAAGATCGTCTCGAAGATCCTTGGCGACAAGACGTCCGAGAACGGCGACATGGTCGAGGCCGACGAGAGCCACGTGACCACCGAATCGGTGCTGTTCGACGCCCTCTTCGTCCCCGGCGGCGAGGACAGCGTGGACGCGCTCGTCGAGCAGGGCGACGCCAAGCACTTCGTCGCGGAGACGTTCAAACACAAGAAGCCGATCGCCGCCGCCGGCGCGGGGACGGAACTCCTCGAGGCGGTCGAACTACCGGACGTGGAGATCGCCGACGACGGCGAAACGATCACTTCGGACGGAGTAGTGACGGGACAGGGAGACGACCTCGAGGAGTTCGCCGAGGCGTTCGTCGACGCAATCGCCGAACACCGTCACTGGGAGCGCAGTCCGAAAGAAGTGCCCGCGTAACCGTCCGCTTCGGCGAACTATCGGAGCGAGCGGCTCACTCGCGGGCTTCGGCCCGTTTCTCGAGCCAGCGGACCGCCGGCGTCGCGGTGATCCCGTGGACGACGATGGAGATGAGAACGACGGCGCCGACGACCGCCCACAGGCGGTCGGCGTCGGGGAACGCGGCCTGATTGAGGCCGTAGGCGAGGTAGTAGAACGAGCCGATCCCGCGGACGCCGAAGGCGGCGATCGTCGCCCGCTCGGCGATATCGCGTTCGAAGCCGAGGAATCCGACGATGCCGGCCAGCGGCCGGACGAGGAAGACGATCGCGACCGCCGCGGCGATCCCCTCGAGCGTCAGCGGTTCCAGGAGGCCGCCGACGATCGCGCCGCCGAAGAAGAGCATGATCAGCCCCATCATCACCTGTTCGGCGAACTCGCTGATCTCGTGGAGCGAGCGGTTGTAGTCGTGGGTGCGCTCGTAGTGGCGGACAATCAGGGCCGCGACGAAGACCGCGATGAAGCCGTAGCCGCCGACGAGTTCGGTCGCCCCGTAGACCAGCAGGGTTCCGGCGATCGCCTCGAGACCCTGTACCGACTCCGCGACGGGGGTGTCGGGCTCCGTCGCGAAGACGAGCCGCGCGGTCAGGTAGCCGAGGACGACGCCGGCGATTACGCCGACGACGATCTTGTAGCCGACGTCGATCAGGAGCCACTCACCGAGCCAGTTGCCGGGCGCGAGGCCGACGAGCGCGAACGCGATCGCCAGGTTCGTAAACGGGAAGGCCAGCCCGTCGTTCAGTCCGGCCTCGGAGGTGAGCGCGAATCGAACCTCGTCTTCCATCCCGGCCGTCTCTTCGGCCTCCTCGGCCTCGCTGCCCATCCCCGGACCGCCGACCTGCACCTCCGACGCCAACACCGGGTCAGTGGGGGCGAGACACGCGCCGAGCAGGACGGCCGTCGGCACGACGAGACCGAGCCACCAGCCCAGCAGCGCCGCGCCGGCGATCGATAACGGCATCGTGATCGCGAGCAGCCGCCACGTCGACGCCCACGCGCGCAGTCCGGGGACCCGATCGATCTTCAGCCCGACGCCCATCAGGGCGACGATGACGCCCAGTTCCGCGAGGTGTTCCGTCGTCGTCCCCTGCTCTAGGGGATCCGGCGGGGGGAGTCCGATCGGCAGCCCGAAGGCGAGCATCCCGAAGCCGACGAAGAAGATCGGCATCGAGATCGCCCGATCGGAGACGAACCGGGGGAGGACGGCGATACCGAACAGCGCGATCCCGAAGACGACGAGGCCGACGTTGTACAGCTCGAGTGCCATCTGGGACAGTCGTGGGCGCGTCTACGGCAAATCGGTCCTTTAGCCCGATGCCGGCGTTTGCCGAACGAATTCCTTTGCCCTGAGACAACGAAGGACGCGTATGAAGCGGTCAGCGTCGGAGTCAGCGGATCAGACGAGCCGGCGACGGCTGTTGCAGACGAGTGCGGTCGCCGCGACCGTCGGCCTCGCCGGCTGTATCGAGGAGATGGGAACCGAGTTCCCGCAGAACACGGAGTGGCCGGTGTCGGAACGAGTACCCGATCTCCCCGTCCGCGAGCGGATCGAGATCGTCGAGGAGCGAATTCACGAACTCGCGGAGGAGGACATCGCCGGCCCCGACGAACTCGTCTCGGCGCTCGAGGAGTACGATCTGACGGTCGAATCGATCGAGCGCGATCGGGACGTGCTGGCGCTCGAGTACGTCAACACGGATCGCGACGACGAGGGGGACCTCCACGACGTCGGGCTGCTCGCGGGCGGCTACGCGGCGCTGATCGACGGGGGGTTCGAGGCCGCCGCGTTGGGAGCGACGATCCTCGACGACGCGCCGGCGTCGTACGGCTCGGCGACGGTCGAGACGCCGTGGGCCGTCGAGTACAACCACGGCGAACTGACGGCCGCCGAGTACGGCGAACACGTCGCGGGCACGATCGAATCGCAGCGGTACGAGCCGGAAGTCGGGGTCGACCCCGAGAAGTAGGACCCGTCCAGTGTCGCCGCGGTCCGAGCCCGGGAACGGTCACCGCTCCGGCGCGGGATCGACGTCGAGTTCGGGGTCGCCGCCGGTTCCGGCGCCAGCCGTCGACTCGCGGACCCCTGTCAGGACGCCCGCGAGCCCGTTCGGCCCGTGGCGGTGAATCGTTAGAAGCACGTTCGCCACGAACAGGCAGAGCCCGAGCGCCGCGAGCGCGGTCCCGGCGGTCGCGACCGCCTCGGGGAGATCGAACAGCGGAGCGGCGGCGATCCCGAGGAAACCGACCGCGGTCAGCCCGAAGTCCGCGCGCTCGAGACGGTCGTCGTAGAGGTCGTCGATCATCGGCACCTGCTCGAAGCCAAGCCGGTCGCTGTAGCGCTCGTGCCAGATGATGAAGGGGACGATGTGGTACAGCGAGCCGACGACGACGAAGGCGAAGACGCCGACGACCAGCACGGCGCCGCCGTCGGGGTGGCCGAACAGCGTGCCGTACTCGAGCGGCTCGAGCCACCACGCCGGCGCGGTCAGCGCCAGCCAGGCCCACAGCGACGCGACGACGACCCAGTAGCGGTCGATCATCGGCGAGCGGTCGACCGTTTCCCCCAGAAGCTGGCGGGCGACGACGACGGTGAACGCCGCGAGGCCGACGAGAACGGCAACCGCGCCGACGCGAGCGAGCGGAAGCGACTCGAGGCCGCGCCCGACGGCCAAGACGACCACGCCGACCGGGAAGGTCAGCTGCTCGAGGCCGAGCAGTCGCTCGTCGACCGCGGTTCGGTCGGTCTGGGTGAACATCGTCGCGAGCTGGGCGAGGGCGCCGACGATCGTCGCCGTGATGGCGCCGAGCAGCGCTAGCGTTGCGTGGACGAGCAGGACGTCGCCCCGCGTCAGCGCGGTCGCGTCGAAGACCGGCGTCGTGAAGTCGACGGCCAGCAGGAAGCCCAGCGGAACGACGAGCGCGAAGGCTCCGAGCGCGACCGCGAAGTGGCGTTCCGTGAAATCGAGCGGGCGGGCCCGCCACAGCGTCCGACCGACGTTGTAGACGAACGTCCAGATCCCCAGCAGGAGCGCCGCGCCGGCGACGGGGAGGACGGAGAGCGCGCCGGCCAGCAGCGCCGCGCCGAATCCGATCAGTCCGGCGGCGACGAGGACGAGTTGGACGACCGCGAGCCGCCTCGAGTACAGCGACACGCCGGACCAGACGGGGACGAACTGGGTCATCGCGCCCATGATGGTGATCGCGATCCAGCCGATCAGGAGGACGTGGACGTGCGCGAGGCTCGCGAGTCCCGGCAACGTCGTGACCGCCATCGCGATCGCCGCGCCGATTCCGACGACGAGGAAGGCGAGTCCGAGGACGAAGTGCCCGAGAGGGATCGCCATCGGGGGCTGCTGATCGGTGCGGAGACCGCCAGGAATTCGGTTCATATCCGTCGGTAGGCGCTCCACCGCCGTCCCGTTGGACCCGAACATGTTCGCAGCAGAAGGGTTGCTCGTCGCGGCCGTACGATCGCGTATGACCGCCGAAACAACCGAGGCGACCGAGACGGCCACAGGCGAGGCTCGAGAGCGACGAACAGCGCAGGGAGAGTCGACTGGGACGACGCCGCAGACGACCGTCACCGTCCGCTGTACCGGCCACGTCCGCGACGCCGTCGGCGCCCACGAACTCGAGTACACCTTCGAGGGGACGCGTCTCCGGGAGTTCCTCGAGGCCTTCTTCGACGACTACGACGTCGAGGAGCTGCTGATCGCGGAGACCGAAGCGGACGCGACCCACAGCGGCTGGGCGCCGGTTCCCGACGACCTGCCCGGCACGTGGCGCAAGAACCCAGAAGGCGAACAGACCCGGCCGTTCGCCCGCGTCTGCATCAACGGCCGGTTCAACGAACATTTCGAGGGATTCGAGACGGAACTCGAGGACGGGGACCGCGTCGCGCTGATCTATCCGTTCATGTTCTGCTGCTGAACGGGAACCGCGTCCGATCGCGCCAGAACCGACGACCGCCGTCGGTCGCGGACCGAACGAGTTCGTCTCAGCCCTTACGTCCGCTCGAGTCCGACGAACGCGTATGCGCAACAGTAGTGCGGATCCCGACATCGAGCCCGTCACCCGCCGCGAACACGACGTCTCGTGGTCGGCGAACCTCGAGAAACCCCGCCACGCGGCCGACCGCGACCTCGTCGTCTCGCAGGCCGAAGACGCGGTCGAAGCGACCGCCGCGGGTACCCACGTCAACCTCGTCACGCACGGCGACCACGGCCGGCCCGAGAACTATCTCTGGGACGAACTCGAGGCCGCGTTCGAGGGGATCGACCTCGAGTACGTCGATCGCTGTGGCTGCGGCGGCCACGTGACGCGAGTGCACGTCAGCGAGTGAATCGTGGTCACGTCGACGGCGTCCGAGCGGATCGGCCGTCGGTACTCGGTTTCTCGGTCCGCGACCGCGGAATCGCGACGGAAAACGTCGAGCCCTCGCCGGGTTCGGAGTCGACGCGAATCTCACCGCCGTGACGCTCGACGATGCGTTTGCAAACCGCCAGTCCGATCCCTGAGCCGACGCTTTCCTCGACCGAGTGGAGCCGCTGGAAGAGCGCGAAGATCCGGTCGGTGTCCGCGGGATCGATTCCGATCCCCTCGTCGCGGACCGAAATCACCCACTCGGAGTCGATCTCCGCCGCCGACACGGCCACGCGTGGCGGGTCGTCGCCGCTGTACTCGAGGGCGTTCGACAGCAGGTTCTGGAACACCTGCCGCAGTTGGCCGGCGTCGCCGGTCACCGTCGGGAGCGGGTCGCGAGCGATCGCGGCGTCGGTCTCCTCGATCCGAAGCTGGAGATCGGTGAGCACGTCGTCGAGGACCGCCTCGAGATCGACGGGTTCGAACGGATCGCCCTGCGTCTCGACCCGCGAGTACTCGAGTAAGCCGTCGATCATCGCGCGCATGCGGTCGGCGCCGTCGACCGCGAACTCGATGAACTCCCGGCCGTCCTCGTCTAACTCGTCCGCGTACCGGCGCTCGATCAACTGGAGGTAGCTCGAGACCATCCGCAGGGGCTCTTGCAGGTCGTGGCTGGCCGCGTAGGCGAACTCCTCGAGGCGTTCGTTCGAGGCCTCGAGCAGAGCGTTGGCGCGCTCGAGCTGCGCCTTGGTCGCCTCCAGTTCGTCGTTGCGCCGCTCGACGGCGTGTTTCTCCTGCAGTTCCTCGTTCTGTCGCTCGAGCGTTCGGGAGTGGGTGATCGCGCGGGCCTCGTGGACGCCGACGGCCAGCCCGACGATCGACCCGGTCGCGACCGACGCCGTCTGCGTGCTAACGGTGAACGTCACGTCGACGTCGGGATCGGCCGCGCGCAGTGCGATCAGGCCGACCATCACCGCGATTCCGCCGACGATCCACGCGGCGATCCGCGGATGGAGGTCGGCGTCGATATCGGTCCCCGGGAGCCAGACGCCGACGGACAGCAGTACCAGCCCCGGGGCGCTGATCAGGAAGACGTCGAGCACTGTCTCGAGGACGGTCCCGCCGTCGGCGAGCGTCGCGGCCGCGGTGGCGAGCGCGACGACAACGAGGACGAGCCCGGCTACGGTGATTACGCGGTGCCAACGGACCATCGTCGACGGTAGGAGACCCGACAGCATCAACGGTGTGGATAGCGGGGCTGAACGTCGCGAAACGGAGAGTATTGCCGTCGGCGCTCAGTCGGCGGCGCCGCCCGCGACCGATCCCGGGTGCTCGCCGCGGATCTCCTCGTCCCGGAGGTAACACTGCGGGTCCGGCGCGAACAGGTCCCCCGTCGTCGCGAGCGCGCGCAGCCGCGACGCGCCCCGACAGATCGACTTATATCGACAGTCCGCACACTTCCCGGTGAGCCGGTCTTCGCGCTCGCGCAGCGCCGACAGCAGCGGGTTCGACTCATCCTCCCAGATCTCGCCGAACGGCCGGTCGCGGACGTTGCCCAGGCTGTAGCCCTGCCAGAACTGCGTCGGATGGACGTTGCCCGCGTAGTCGACGTCGGCGATCCGCTCGCCAGTCGGATCGCCGCCGTTTCGCTCGAGGTAGTCGTAGACCGCTCGCGCCTTCGCCTCGCCGAACTCCTCGCGGGCGTACTCGACGAGGAAGGCGGCATCGGCGTAGTTGCCCACGAGCAGGGTCTCGATCTCCTCGCCGCGGTCGTGGTACTCGATCGTGAGGTCGGCGACCTGCTCGATGGCCTCGCGTTTCTCCTGCGGGGAGAGGTCGACGTCGACGATTTCGGCGCCGCGGCCGCCGTAATCGAGGTGGTAGAAACAGAACCGGTCCAGCCCCTTCTCGACCAGCAGGTCCACCACCCCCTCCAGGTCCGGGGCGTTGGCCTCAGTGATCGTGTACCGCAGGCCCGTCTTGAGGCCGACGTCAAGACAGTTCTCGATGCCGCGGACGGCGGCCTCGAACGCGCCGTCCTTGCCGCGGAACTCGTCGTTGCGGTCGGGCAGGCCGTCGACGGAGATGCCGGCGTACTGCAGGCCCGCTTCGTTGAGCGCCTCGGCCTTCTCCCGCGTCAGCAGGGTCCCGTTCGAGGAGAGCACCGGGCGCAGGCCGAGATCGGCGGCGTAGTCGACCAGTTCGGTCAGGTCGTCACGAACGAGCGGTTCGCCCCCCGAGAAGAGGATGACGGGCGCGCCGAAATCGGCCACCCCCTCGAGGAAGGTCTTCGCCTCGCGCGTCGAGAACTCGCTGGGGGCCGCCTTGAGATCGGCGCCGGCGTAGCAGTGCGAGCAGTAGAGGTTGCACCGCCGCGTGGCGTTCCAGACGACGACCGGCCGGCGCTGTTTCTCCTCGGTGATCTGGGGCTTCGAGGAGCCGTCGGCCGCGTCGTAGCGCAGTCCGTCCCCCTCGGCGTCGAGATCACAGAGGAGTTTACTGATCGAGATCACAGGCTGTTCACCTCCGAGGCGCCGGCGGTTTCCTTGTAAACGCGCGGTTCTCCGTCATCGCCCTCGCGGTCATCGTCTCCGTCACCGTCGTCGGCATCGGTACCGTCGCCATCGTCGTCGGATCGCTCGGCCTCGGACTCGAGGCCGCGCGTCGAGTACCGCCCGACCGCGTCGGCCGGGCAGAGCCAGACGTCGACGGCGTACCAGCCGAACAGCCGCGAGGCGTGTTCGTGGGCCTCGCTCTCGCTGCCGGCCGCCACGCTGCCGACGTGTCGCAGCGGATCGCCGGGCTCCTCGCGCAGGAACACTTCCCACTGTCGCGTCGGGTTCCCCCGTTCGTCGGCCTCGACCCGATCGCGTCGTGCTTTCTCGACCATACCGGCTCGTAGGAACCGGTGCCGTAGAACCGTCCCTCAAACTCCCAGGCCGTGGGAACACCTGCCTGCGCCGCCGAATCCGTTCGTCGTCGTTCCCGCCGGCCGGGAAGTCCGGCGACCTTTTCGACCGTTTGGCGCCGACTCCCGATAATGCGCCCCGGCACTCTCGATACGTCCGACCGACCGATGGTCCTCATCTGGGAACTCACCCAGGCCTGCGGGCTGGCCTGCGATCACTGTCGGGCCGACGCCCGGCCGAACCGCCACCCCGACGAGCTCCCGACCGCCGAGGGGAAACGCCTGCTCGAGGACGCCGCCGAGTTCGGCGACGGCCAACTGGTCGTCCTCTCGGGCGGCGACCCCCTCGTGCGCGACGATGTCGAGGAGTTGATCGCCCACGGCGACGACCTGGGACTTCGGATGACGATCACGCCGAGCGGCACCGGCTCGCTGACCGCCGACCGCATTCGGGCGATGGCCGACGCCGGGCTCAAGCGGATGGCCGTCAGCATCGACGGCGCCACCCCCGAGAGCCACGACGAGTTCCGCGGCGAAACCGGCAGCTTCGAGGAGACCATCCGCGCCGTCGAGGACGCGAAGGCGGCGGGACTGCCTGTCCAAGTCAACACGACGGTCTGTCGCCAGACGGTCGGCGAACTCCCCGAAATCCGGGACCTCCTGCGGGAAATCGGCGCCGTGATGTGGAGCGTCTTCTTTCTCGTTCCCATCGGCCGCGGCCGGATCTTAGAGCCGATCAATCCCGACGAGGCCGACGCCGTGATGGCCTGGCTCGACGAGGTCAGCGACGAGGAGCCGTTCGGGCTCAAGACGACCGAGGCGCCCCACTACCGGCGCGTTTCGATGCAACGACAGCGCGCTCGAGCGGACGAGAACGGCAAAGACGATGGCAGCGACGGCGGACCACCCGCGCAGGGAATCAAGCGCCGCGGCGGGATCGTCGCCGGGGACGGCTTCGCCTTCGTGAGCCACACCGGCGAGGTCTTCCCCTCCGGCTTCCTGCCGGAATCCGCCGGGAACGTCCGGCAACGACCCGTTACCGAACTCTACCGCGAGTCGGAGCTCTTCCGAAACCTTCGCGACCGCGATACCCTCACCGGCAAGTGCGGAGCCTGTCCGTACCGCCACGTCTGCGGCGGGAGTCGCTCGCGGGCGTTCGCGACGACCGGCGACCCGTTCGCGAGCGACCCGCTCTGTCCGTACGTTCCCGACGACTACGACGGGCCGCTCCCGTGGGACGGCGACAATGAGTGGGACACTGCAGTCGGGGACTGACCTCGAGTCGGCAGCCGGCGGCGAGTCGTCGCCACACCGGTTCCGTTCGGCGCAGGCGCATATTCTAATACGGAGAGGGTATCAGAGAACTGGTCTCATACCCACTACGCGGGCATCCTGATTCGATAAGTACAGGGAACGAACTGTTTCCGCCTCGGGTTCGCCTCAGCGAACCACTCGGCGCAAAAACGTCGATGAAAAAGGCCGACGGTTCGGCCTTCGACCTCACCGTCGGTGAACCGCTCGCTTCGCTCGCGGATGCACAGTGTTCGATACGCACATCTACGTATCGGTCAATTCACCACCGGAGTGAGTGTGATAAAACCGAGAGAGGAATTCTATGACACCCTCGTACGGAGCCGAGGTTCGAAACCGAAAAAACCGGAGCCGCGGGCGAAAGCCCAATGACTGACCAGAGTCCGTCGGATTCGGGCACCACCCCGAACCGACGTGGCTCCACGCCGCGAGTCGTCCGGCTCGAGACCGTATCGACGCGCTGACCGTTCCGTCGCCGATCCGGTCGCGCGGTCCCGGTACGGGAGCGGTCCCGAACGCGTCGGAGCCGCGCGTGGGACCGTTCCGATGGCGGCTACTTGGCGGTTCGTCCGCACATATTCACCGATGTCGTACGGGGTCGACACCCTCGAGCGAGCGACGGCGTCGCCGCTGCCCGATCTCGAGGCGAAAACGGAAAAGTCGACCGCGCGGGCTTACTCGAGGACGACCAGCGTATCGCCCATATCGACGCTCTGGTCTTCCTCGACGGCGATCTCGGTGACAGTGCCGCCCTTGGAGGCGACGATGTCGTTTTCCATCTTCATCGCCTCGAGGACGACCAGCACGTCGCCGGCGGCGACCTCGTCGCCGACCTCGACCGTGACGTCGAGGATGGTGCCCTGCATCTCGGCGTCGACGGTCTCGCCGCTGCCCTCGAGTTCGTCGCCGCCGCTGGAGCCGCCGCCGGGTTGTGGCCGTTCGGCCTGTCCGCCGCCGACGTCGACGTCGCCGGCCGGGATGGCTGGCGCGCCGTGTTCCTCGAGTTCGACCTCGAAGCGCTTCCCGTTGACCTCGACGGTGAACTCGCGTTCGACGGACTCCTCGTCGTCGCCGGCTCCGTCGCCGGTGTCGCCGCCCCACTGTTCCTGGGCCTCCTCGATGCGGGTCTCGTCGAGTTCCTCGTCTAGGTACTTCGTCGTGTGCGTGCTCGCGACGAACTCCTCGTCGGTGAGCATCAGCCGGTGGAACGGGATGATCGTCGGGATCCCCTCGATCTCGTACTCTCGCAGCGCGCGCAGCGAGCGCTCGATACACTCGTCGCGGTCCTCGCCCCAGACGACCAGTTTCGCGATCATCGAGTCGTAGTCGGTGACGAGGTCGTCGCCCTGCCGCAGGGCGTCGTCGAGTCGGACGCCGATCCCGCCCGGCGGGTCGTAGGTCTCGAGGGTTCCGCCAGTCGCGGGCGCGAAGTCCTCGGCCGCGTTCTCGGCGTTGATCCGGAACTCCATCGCGTGGCCGTCGATGTCGACGTCGTCCTGTGCGAAGTCGATCTCCTCGCCGGCGGCGACCTGAATCTGGCGCTTGACGATGTCGATCCCGGTGATCTCCTCGGTGACCGTGTGCTCGACCTGGATCCGCGTGTTGACCTCGAGGAAGTAGAAGTTCGCGTCGGGACCGAGCAGTTCGCCCGCCTCGCGGTCCTCCTCTTCGACGAGGAACTCGACGGTGCCGGCGTTGGTGTAGTCGGCCGCAGCGACGCCGCGGCGGGCGGCCTCGCCGATCTTCTCGCGGAGTTCGTCCGAGAGGGCAGCCGACGGCCCCTCCTCGATGACCTTCTGGTGACGGCGCTGGAGCGAACAGTCCCGCTCGCCGAGATGGCGGACGTTACCGTGTTCGTCGGCCAGAATCTGGACCTCGATGTGACGGGGTTGCTCGAGGTAGCGCTCGAGGTAGACCGAATCGTTATCGAAGTAGGCCTCGCCCTCGCGCTGGGCGCTCTCGAGTTGGTCCTCGACTTCGCTTTCCTCCCAGACGACCTTCATCCCGCGGCCGCCGCCGCCGCCCTCGGCCTTGATGGCGATCGGGTAGCCGTGTTCTTCGCCGAACTCTTTGACCGCTTCCGGATCGGTGACGGGGTCCGTGGTCCCGGGGACGATCGGCACGTCGGCCTCGCGCATGATCGTGCGGGCCTTGGTCTTCTCGCCCAGCGACTCCATCGCCGAACTCGAGGGACCGATCCAGGTGATGCCCTCCGCCTCCTCGACCTTGCCCGCGAACTCGGCGTTCTCCGCGAGGAAGCCGTAGCCGGGGTGGATGGCGTCGGCGTCGGCTTTCCGGGCGGCCTCGATGACGGCCTCGTGATCGAGATACGAGTCGGCCGCGCGGGCCGGCCCCACGTTGTACGCCTCGTCGGCGTAGCGGACGTGTCCCGAGTCCTTGTCGGCCTCGGAGTAGACGGCGACGGTCCCGATGTTCAACTCCTCGCACGCGCGCATCACTCGAACCGCGATCTCCCCGCGGTTCGCCACGAGAACCTTCCGAAACATTCCTGATTAAACCACATGCGAACCCGCTACGTTACTTTTTCGCAATGGGTCGTATATTGACGAGAGTCCGCGAAAACGACGGGTGTCGCCGCCGAACGCGGCGCTTCTCGGGCGAAAAGTACCGAAAGGGACGTGGACGAGGGAGAGGCGGACGCGGGCGAGAGGTGCTCGTTCCCGGGAACGAGCATGCGACGGGCCGGAGCGACGCGCAGTTGCCGGTCGTGACGTGAAAAGCGCCGTAAACCGGCATCCGGACAAATGCCGTGACGGAATAAAAAGTCAGCGGTCGCCGAACCATCTCCGATCGAATACGTCACGAAACGTGATGACTCGAGCAACCACGTTGCCGAGAGCGGGTCTACTCCGTGAGGAACGAAGTGCGTACCGAGCGACGAACTGTCGTCCGCGACGGCACAACCTCCGTTACAGGCGTCGGTCCCGCAGCGCCGGAAACTCCTCGCGAATCCGGTCGACCGCGCCGAGGTCGAGGTCGGCGACGACCAGCGTCGGATCGTCGCCGCTCGAGGCCAGGGTCGTCCCCCACGGGTCGTAAACGGTCGAGCGACCGAGCAGCGTCGCGTCTTCGTCAGGGAACCGACCCGAGCCGTTGATCGTCGCGACGAAGGCCTGATTCTCGATCGCCCGCGCGCGCGAAAGCGTTTCCCAGTGTTCGATCCGCGGGTAGGGCCACGCGCTCGGGACGAGGACCAGTTCCGCGCCGGCGTCGATCAGCCGCCGGTACAGTTCCGGAAACCGCAGGTCGTAACAGGTCGTCGCGCCGACGGGGACGCCGGCGACGGTCGCCGTCTCGATGCGCTCGCCGGGGACGAGCAGCTCCGACTCGGCCGACTGGTAGCCGAAGAGGTGGTGTTTCCGGTAGACCAGTTGCAACCCGCCGTCGGCGTCGAACAGCGCCGCGGTGTTGGCGAGCCCCTCCTCGGCCGGGGTGTCGGCGGTCTCGGTGGCCGCGAGGTCCTCGACGATACTCCCCGCCAGGACTGCGATCTCGTGGTCCGCCGCGGCCTCGCGAAGTCGCGTGAGCGTCTCCCCCTCGAGGGGTTCGGCGAGACGGTTGTAACTGTCGAACGCGAAGTAGCCGACGTTGAACAGCTCCGGGAGCGCGACGAGGTCGGCGCCCCGCTCGGCGGCACGGGAAATCGCCTCGAGCGCCCGCTCGACGTTTTCGTCGACCGCGGTCGGTTCGACCTCGAGTTGGGCGAGCGCGAGTCTGAGCGTCTCGTCGGTCCCCCCGGTCATGGTTCCTCGGAGGGCGACGACCGCAGGTCTCGCTCGAGCGCCCGCTGGAGGTTCCGGAGCTCGTCGTCCAGATTGCGCTTGAAGAACTTCTCGACGCCCGGTAGTTTACCGTCGACGATGAAGCGGTTCTCGAGGCGGGTGCCGTCGTCGGTCTCGACGATCTCGTGTTCGCCGGTGACGTCCATCACTTTCGAGTTGCCGACGAACTTGACGTACGACGGCGGCTCGCGCGTGACGTCCTCGGTCTCGACGGCGATCGTTTTCCGGACGAGCGGGATCGGGAGCTCGACGTGCCAGGTGACCCGTCGGGCCTCCGAGTCCTCGACGGTGTACCGCTGGACCACGCTGATCGCCCGGGCCCGGTTCTCCGGATCGGCGATGAACTCCCAGACGCGCTCGGGCGAGGCGGCGAGTTCGAACGAGCGGTCGACGCGTACAGTCATGGCACTACGTGGGACAGTCGGTAATAAAAAGACCGCGGACCGGGAGTCAGCCGTCGTCTGGGTCGACTCCCGCTCCCGACGCGAGCGGGCCGCGGGCGAGGTCAACTGAGGGAGACTTTCCAGGTCGTCGACCGAGCACGTCCCCATTTCTCGATGTCGACGTCGTCTGATTTCTCCGCCAGATGGGGGAGTCGCACGCCGACCTGTTTCGACGAGAGTCCGATCGCGTCCGCGATGTTCTTCGCCCGGAAGTACTGTTCGCCTCGGGCGGCACTCTCCCGGAGGTACGAGAGAATTCGCTGCTCTTCGTCGGAGTAATCGGTCATCGTCCGTATCTCTTCGTAGGGCGTCAGTGCTCTTAACTGTTAACGGTTGTTTCGGTCTCGATCGCCCTCGAGACGCCCCCGACTCGAGTGCGATCAGTCCCAGTAGAGGTGGATGCCGACGACGGCGAGCGCGCTAAAACCAATCGCTGCAGCGAATCCCCAGGCGGCGGTGACGTCCGGCGCGCCGGTAAACATCACCAGCGCACCGATCGTCGCGACCGCGCCGAGTGCGAGCGCCAGTCCAACACCCATGTCCGTCGTTGACTCGGTTTCCGTGGCCATGCCAGGGATTTGCGTATGGGGTCTCTTAAGCGCACTCATTCAGCGTCGACGAAACGAACGGCGAGTCGCGTTCGCGGCAAACGATGTCGCTCTCGAGGGGCGGACGAACGGAGGGGCGGCGGCCAGAACCGATCATAACGGTCAGAACCGGTCGGTGCGACCGGCGGCCGTCCACGGATCGGTCGGCGCCTCTCGCGGGACGCGGACGGTCCGGTGTTGCTGGGAGCGGATACGACCGGCGAAGGACCAGCGTCTGTCGTCCCAGGTCTCTTCGCCGTTGGCCGCGGCAGCCGCCGCCGCGAGCGCCTGATCGTGGAGGTGGGCGCCGATCGCGGCCGCGATCGCCGCGGTCTCCTCGTCGCTCGCATCGTCGGGAACGTCGAGTTCGACGTCCGAGAGGAGATCCTCTGCATCGGGCACCGCGTCTGCGGTCGCGGCGTCGCCCGACGCTGCGGTCGTGTCGGCCGGCCCCTCCTCGAACTCGACGTTCGACTGGTTGGCGGTCATTGCTTACAGCGGGATATTGCCGTGTTTCTTGTCCGGGTTCTGTTCGCGTTTGGTCTCGAGCATCTCGAGATCGTCGATCAGCCGCGGCCGCGTCTCGGTGGGAACGATGACGTCGTCCAAGAACCCTTTATCCGTTGCAGTGTACGGGTTGGCGAACTCCTCGCGGTACTCCTCGATGAGTTCGTCCCGGAGCTCGTCGGGGTTGTCGGACTCCTTGAGCTCTTCCCGATAGAGGATGTTGACCGCGCCCTGGGGCCCCATGACCGCGATCTCGGCGGTCGGCCAGGCGTAGTTGACGTCGGCGCCGAGGTTCTTGGATGCCATGACGCAGTAGGCGCCGCCGTAGGCCTTCCGTGTGATCACGGTGAGCAGGGGGACGGTCGCTTCCGCGTACGCGTAGAGAAGCTTCGCGCCGTGACGGATGATCCCGCGGTGTTCCTGATCGGTGCCGGGCATGTAGCCCGGGACGTCGACGAAGGTGACGATGGGGATGTTAAAGGAGTCACAGAAGCGGATGAACCGCGACCCCTTCATCGAGGAGTCGACGGTGAGCGTGCCGGCGTTGACGCGGGGCTGGTTGGCGACGAGGCCGACCGAGCGCCCGTCGAGGCGGCCGAAACCGACGACGATTTCCTTGGCGAAGTTGCCCGCCACTTCGAAGAACGAGCCCTCGTCGACGACGCTGTCGATGACGTCGACCATGTCGTAGGGCTTCTGGGGGCTCGGCGGGACGATCGACTTGAGTTCCTCGTCGCGCCGATCGGGGTCGTCCCACGGCTCGACGCGGGGCGGGTCTTCCATGTTGTTCTGCGGGAGGTAGGAGAGCAGGCGCTTGATGTCGTCCAAGGCCTGTTCCTCGCTCTCGCAGGCGAACTGGGCGACGCCGGTCTTACCGGCGTGGGTCATCGCGCCGCCGAGCTCCTCGTGGGTGACCTCCTCGCCGGTGACGGTCTTGGTGACGCCGGGCCCGGTGATGTACATGTGGCTCGTGTCCTTCACCATGAAGATGAAGTCGGTGATCGACGGCGAGTACACCGCGCCGCCGGCGCAGGGCCCCATGATGGAGGAGATCTGGGGGACGACGCCGCTGGCTTCCTGATTGCGCCGGAAGATCTCCGTGAATCCGGCCAGACTCTTGACCCCCTCCTGAATTCGGGCGCCGGCGGAGTCGTTGAGCCCGACGACGGGCGCGCCGACCTCCATCGCCATGTCCATGACCTTGCAGATCTTCTCGGCGAAGACCTCGCCGAGCGAGCCGCCGAAGACGGTGAAGTCGTGGGCGAAGACGAAGGTGGTCCGCCCGTTGACCTCGCCGTAACCCGTGACGACGCCGTCGCCGGGGATCTTCTTCTCCTCCATCCCAAACTGGCTCGTCTGGTGGGTTCGAAGCTGATCGAACTCCGTGAAGGTGCCCTCGTCGAGGAAGTAGTCGATCCGCTCCCGAGCGGTCATCTTCCCCTTGTCGTGTTGCTTCTCGATACGGGCCTCGCCGCCGCCCAGTTCGGCCTCCGCGCGGAGGTCCTGGAGTTCGTCGATGCGGTCTTCCATCGTCATTGTTGATGAACCCTCCCGCTCATTGCCCGAGGAAACGACCACATCCCCCAAAAACGTTCGGTAAATCTGAGTGATATCCCGCCGACGGTGTGCGAAATTATGCCACAATGGTCCGGTTACGCTTACCGTCGGCTTCGGTGACCCGTGAACGGACGCGATCGTCGCCGCGGACTCGTTGCGGCACAAACATCTATATAGGATACCTTGTCACTATTACCCATGGTACGGCAAGTCAAACGGAGGTGGGTACTTAGTGGGATCGGTAGTGCAGGTGCGATCGGTCTCGCCGGATGTATCGGCGACGAAGGGGCCGTCGAAGGAGGCGGCCCGGCCGTCCTGAACATCATCGGCTACCCGGAGAGCGGCATTCAGATCTTCCGGGACTTCTACGCCGACTTCGACACCGGGACGGAGATCATCGTTCCCGACGGCCTGCAGGACGGCGATCTCCCCGACGAAGTCGGGAACGACATGACGAACGTCACCGGCACCGCGCCGGCGTCCCAGGGCCCGCACGAAGACGCCTTCGCAGAGCTCTACGAGGACGAGTACGGCGAATCACCGGGCGTGTTCACCTCGCACACGTTCGACGCCGTCGCGGTGTGTACCCTCGCGAACGTCGCGGCCGGCGAGAACGACGGCCAGACGATCCGAGATCAGATGCGCCGGGTCGCGAACCCCGGCGGCGACGAGTACGGACCCGGCGAACTCCAGGAGGCCGCCGAAGCCGCCGCGGCCGGCGACGAGATCACCTATCAGGGCGCTTCGAGCGCGGTCGACTTCGACGACGTCGGCGACCCCGCGGAGGCCGCCTACGACGTCTGGGGGTTCAGCGACGGTGACATCGAAACGGTCGATACGATCACTTTCGAGGGGGACGGCCCCGGCGGCGAGATGGCCGACGAGTCGCCCGGCGGGACCGGTCGCGACGTGATGGTCGCGATGTTGCTCCCCGAGACGGGGGACCTCGGCGAACTCGGCACCCCGATGATCGACGCCGGCCGCCTGGCCATTCAACGGATGGAGGGAGTCGACCTCACGTTCGATCTGCAGGTCGAGGACACGGAGACCGACGAGGACACGACCCTCAGCAACGGCGGGGCGCTCATCGACGCAGGGTATCCCGCGATCGTCGGCGCCGCGTCGTCCGGCAACTCCGTCCCGCTGGTCGGCGAGACCAGCAGCGCGGGCGTCGTCCAGTGTTCGCCGGCCAGTACGGCGCTGTCCCTGTCGAACGTCGAGGATGACGGCTACTTCTTCCGGACCGCGCCGAGCGACCTGCTGCAAGGGCAGGTGATGGCGGAGGTCTCCGCGAATCGCCTTGAGGCGGACCAGGTGGCCACGCTGTACGTCAACAACGACTACGGGCAGCAACTCTCGGAGCAGTACGTCGAGTCCTTCGAGAACGATCAGGACGGCGAGGCGCTCAACGAGGTCTCGTTCGAGCCCGGACAGGGCACGTACACCGGCGAACTCGAGTCCGCACTGGCCGAGTAGTAACGCGGCGCCGCGGTGGCCGGTCACGACCGGACTCCTCTTTCGTCGCCCGCCGATACGCGTCGATACCTCCCGACGACCGCCGAGTCGCGCGCGGACCGCGAGCTACCCGCCGAGGAACTGCTGGCGGACCTCGTCGTCGTTCAGCAGAACCTCGCCGGCGTCCTCGTATCGGTTCGATCCCTGAACGAGGACGTAGCCCCGGTCGCAGCGGCGCAGCGCCTCCTTCGCGTTCTGTTCGACGACCAGGACGGCGGTGCCGCTGGCGTTGATCGCGTTGACATGGTCGAACATCTCGTCGACGAGGTCGGGGGCCAAGCCCGCGCTGGGTTCGTCGAGCAACAACAGGTCGGGATCGAGCATCAGCGCGCGCCCCATCGCGACCATCTGCTGTTGGCCGCCGCTCATCGAGCCCGCCTTCTGATCCTGTCGCTCGCGTAGTACGGGAAACTGATCGAATACGCTCTCGAGTGCCGCCTCCGGTACCTCGTCGAGGATGTACGCGCCCATCTCGAGGTTCTCGCGGACCGTCAGTGACGGGAAGACGTTGTCGTTCTGGGGAACGTAGCCGATTCCCTCGTGGATGATTTCGTCGGGCGAGCGGCCGGTGATGTCCCCCCCTTTGAACTCGACCGTCCCCCCCATGTACGTCGTCAGTCCGAAGACGGACTTCATGGCCGTCGACTTCCCGGCGCCGTTGGGGCCGACGATGACCACGTACTCGTCTTCGGCCACCTCGAGATCGACGCCGTGCAGGATCTGCAAGTCCCCGTAGCCGGCGTCGAGGTCAGTGACGTCGAGCATCGCCATCAGACCTCACCTCCGAGATAGGCCTCGATGACCCGCTCATTCGAGGTGATCGCTCCGGGGGCCCCCTCGGCCAGGACCGATCCCTGATGCATGACGATGACGCGCTCGCAGTTCTCCATGATGAGGTCCATGTCGTGTTCGACGATCAGGAACGTGTACCCCTCCTCGCGGAGGTCGTGGACGTGCTCGAGCAGCTTCTTCTCGAGCGTGGGGTTGACGCCCGCGAACGGCTCGTCGAGCAGGAGCATCTCCGGGTCGGTCATCAACGCGCGCGCCAGCTCGAGGAGCTTCCGCTGGCCGCCCGAGAGGGTCCCCGCTTTCTCCTCCGCGAGGTGCTGAATCTCGAAGAACTCGAGGGAGTCCCATACGCGCTCTAAGAGTTCGCGCTCCTCTCGGACGACTTCTCGGCGGGTGACCGGCAACACCGATCGCCAGAGCGCTTCGCCCCGCTGGCGCTTCGCCGGCAGCATCAGGTTCTCGAGGACCGTCATGTTCGCCATCTCGCGGGCGATCTGGAACGTCCGAACGAGCCCGTATTCGGCGCACTGGTAGGGCCTGATGCCCGTGATGTCCTCTCCCTGGAACGTCACCGTTCCGGCGTCGGGTTCGTGGATCCCCGTGATGCAGTTGAACGTCGTCGACTTCCCGGCGCCGTTGGGACCGATCAGTCCGGTCATCGATCCCGACTCGACTTCGAACGTCGCGCCGTCGACGGCCGTGATCCCGCCGAAGCGCTTGACCAGGCCGTCGACGGCCAACTCGACGTCGTCCGTCGGTCGATCCGGGCTCTCGCTCGTCAGGGAGCCGGTCGGTTCGGCGGTCGTATCGCTCACTGGGAATCACCGCCGTGATCGGAATCTGTCCCTCCGGGACGGGGTCCGGCACCGGTCTCGGCGGCGGGTCGATCCGTCAGGGGGATCGCCGCCGCCGTCTCCTCCCGATGGCCGAGCAGCCCGTCGGGCCGTCGATGCATGAGGAGGACGAGCGCGACGCCCATCAGCACGAACTGCAGCGTCAGGAACTCGTCGAAGGTGTAGCGCAGGAACGGCGCCGGGTTCGCCGAGAGCAGCGGCGCCACGGCGCCGGCGAACGTGTTCGGCGCGTCGCCGACCGTGATGACCTCCTCGATCAGGCGGCGCACGTAGCGTGGTCCCTCGAACAGCACCGCGACGAAGAGCCCGGAGCCGAGGACGCTGCCGGTGTTCGAACCGGCGCCACCGATTATCAGCGCGATCCAGATGTAGAACGTGACGTGCGGTCGGAACGCCGTCGGCGTCACGCCGGTACGGCGGACCCGCCAGAGGATGCCGGCCAAGCCCATCAGGGCACAGCCGAGCACGAACACCTTGATCTTGAATCGGTTCGTGTTCTTCCCGAGCGATTGGGCGGCCTCTTCGTCCTCGCGGATCGCTTTGAGGACGCGTCCGAACGGCGACCGACTGGTCCGCTGGATGAGCCAATAGAACCCGATCAGGACGAGCACGAGCACGATCGAATAGACCAGCGCCCGCGCCTGCGTCGGCCCAAATCCGAACAGGGCGTTCGTGAGGTCGACGAACGAGGAGAACGCCTCGAGCTCGAAGATGACGTTCATCGGATCGCCGTAGTTTCGAGTGAGACCGCGACCGCCGCCGGTCCCCAGTTCGGCCCCGAGAACGCTGAACTGCTGGGCCATACCCGAGGTGAGCCCCAGCCGGACGATCTCCGCGAAGGCGATCGTCGTGATCGCGAAGTAGTCGGCCCGGAGGCGCAACGCGGGGATCGCGACGACGAGGCCCGCCAGGCCGGCGGCGACGACGCCGCCGGCGATCGCGATCGGCATCGGGAGCCCGAGCCCCGGGTACTGTGCGGCGCCGGTCGGATCGACCGGTTTCGCCAGCATCATCGTCACGTACAGACCGATCGCCATGAACCCCGCGACGCCGATGTTGAACAGACCGGTGTACCCCCAGTGGAGGTTCAGCGCCAGCGTGACCATCCCGTAGACGGCGATCAGATAGGTCATCCGCCGCAAGGTGTTGACGATCCCGTCGAGGGAGTAGCCGAGCGCGAGTCCGATCGCCGCGTAGACGAGATAGATCGCCGCGAAGGCCACGAAGATCTTCACGGCGTCCCGCTCCCAGAGCGCTTCCAATTGGGTCCGTTCGTCCGTCGCGTTCGCGGTCGTATTCGCGCTCATGCCGTCGTCTTCCCTCCGAAGAGTCCGGACGGTCTGATCAGCAGGACGAGGATCATCAGCAGGAACGCGGTGATCGTCGTGAAGTCACCGCCGGGGAGCCAGATCATCGACATGTGCATGCCGACGCCGATGACTAGACCGCCGAAGATGGCCCCGTAGATCGAGCCGATCCCGCCGAGGATCACGGCCGCGAAGATCAGCAACAGCAGCAACCACCCGAACTGCCAGTCGATGGTCCCCGTCCACAACACCATGAGATAGCCCGCGGTGCCGGCGAGTCCGCCGCCGATCATCCAGGTCCACCGGATCACCCGTTCGGTCGGGATGCCGGTGACGAGGGCCAGGTCGCGGTTGTCCGACATCGCTCGCATCGCTTTCCCGAGTTTCGTCCGCTGGAGCAGGAAGTGAACGCCGAGCATCAACGTGACCGCGGCGACGATCAACGTCGCGTCGTGGGCGCCGATCGACACGTAGCCGTCGACCAGTAGGAAATCGACGGACGGTACGCTCGCGGTCGTGCCACGCGTGCTGCTCGAGTAGACGAACACGAGGACGTACCGGAGCGCGAACGCCACGCCGACACTCGTGATCAGCAGCGGAATACCGCCCGATCCGCGGACCGGTTTGAAAGCGAATCGGTCGATCAGCAGCACGAAAAGCGCCGTCGCGACGCCGGCTACGAGTAGGCCGGCGAGGACGGCGATCGGCGTCGCGGTGATCGCGACGTCGAGTTGCGCTCCGGAGACCTCGCGCTGAGGTGCGACGAGGACGAGCGGACCGACGCTCGCAACGCCCCAACCAGCGACGAGGTACGTGACTCCCCACCCGAAAAACGCCCCCGTCGTCACGTAGTCCCCGTGAGCGAAGTTCGCGAAGTTGAGGATGCTGTAGGTCATCGAGAGCCCGATCCCGGCTAGCCCGATGATCAGCCCGTAGAGAATACCTTCCGTCACGTATCGGGCGACACGTGAGATGCTGTACGTCCCGCTCGCGAGGCCGAGAATCAGGTCCCCCAGCAACGCCACGGCACCGATCCCCACGACCAGTAGCAGGAGCTGCTCGGACGAGAGACTTCGACCCCGATCGACCGCCTCATCTACTGTAGACATGCACAGGCCTCCGTACGAGTCGATACTTTCAGCGTACCGTGTTATACGTTATGGAGGACCTTGATAATGTATGCCAATCCGACGGCGAATAAGACAATTTCCTTACAGATATACACGTGAGAAAACGTTCGAGAGGGTCCGCGGTCGGTGTTTCCCCGCTACTGCCCTAGATGCAGGCCTGTCGAAGTGTTCACCGCCAATTTCACGATTTATTATGAAGATTGTTCATTATCAGCGATGATAAATTCGGACTGCGAATGTAAGTCTTTAGGACCCCGGGGGGCAGTCGCATAACGTATGGCACAACGTGAATCATGGGCAACGCGAGCAGGGTTCATCCTCGCTGCGGTCGGGAGCGCAGTGGGGCTCGGAAACATCTGGCGATTCCCGTATCAAGTCGGAGAATACGGCGGCGCAGCGTTTCTCGTCGTCTATCTCCTGTTGGTCGCACTGATTGGATTCCCGGTAATGCTGGTCGAATTTACGATCGGGCGACGCACAGAACGCAATCCCGTCGGGGCGCTCAAACAGATCGGTGAAGGTGCGTGGACGAAAGTCGGATGGGTGTTCGTTCTCGCCGGATTCGTCATTCTGTCGTACTACAGCGTCGTCGCCGGCTGGATTCTCCGGTACACGGCTATCGGACTGCAGGGCAATTACGCGGCCGGCGGTGCCGGCGCACAGTTCATGTCGGTCGCCGGTGGGATGGATTCTGTCGTGACCCACGCCATCTTCATGGCTGCCATCGTCACCGTCGTCGCGTTCGGCATCCAGCAGGGTATCGAGTTCTCCGTGAAGCTCATGGTCCCCGCGATCATCGCGCTACTGATCGGCCTGGCGGTGTACGCCGGAACGCTCTCCGGTGCCGGAGAAGCGTACGCGTACTACCTCTCTCCCGATCTGGGAACGATCGCGGCGAACTGGACCGAGATCCTCCCCGCGGCGGCCGCACAGGCGTTCTTCACGCTGTCGCTCGGGATGGGCGTGATGATCACCTACGCGTCGTATCTCGGCGAAGACCGGAATCTCGCCAAGGACGGTACCATCATCGTCGCGCTCGACACGGCGATCGCGTTTACCGCCGGTCTGGTCGCGTTTCCGGTGCTCTACACCGCCGAGTTGACGGACGTCGCCGCCGGACCGAGTTTCATCTTCGTCAGCCTCGCCCAAGCCTTCAGTAACATTCCGTTCGGCGGGATCATCGGCGCCATCTTCTTCGCCATCGTCACGATCGCCGCGCTCTCGAGTGCGATCAGCATCATGGAAGTCGTGGTCTCGTACCTGATCGACGAACACGGGGTCGACCGCCTCCCGGCGACGATCGCGCTCGGCGTCGTGATCTTCGTCGTCGGTCTCCCGGTCGCCTACGAGCCGGAGGGGCTGAACTGGCTCGTCGTGTACGACGGGTTCGCCAATTCGATTCTGCTCATCCTCGGCGGCCTGCTGCTCGCCATCTACATCGGATGGGTCGCGACCGACCTCGGAATCGAGGAACTCGGCAAAGGTATTCACAATCTCGGATCGTGGGGAATGGTCTGGATCTGGACGCTCCGAGTGCCGGTCATCATCGTGCTGCTCATCGTCCTCACGCAGAACACGATCGGCTACTACGAGAGCCTCGTCGGTATCTTCGGCTGAGCGGCGACCGGCCGCCGAGCCGCTTCGGTATCGACGTCTACAGTTTTCAGAACTAGTGACCGTGCGTGCGCCGCTCGCATCGAGCGATTGCCGTTCGCGGCAGTGTCGGATCGATGATCGCACGTCGCGCACAGTCCGTCTACCGTCGGCGCGAGCGTTCTCAGGCCTCGCCGTACACCGGCACAGCGGCGCCGGTCGTCACCGCCGCGCCGTCGCTACAGAGGAAGGCCATCACGTCCGCGATCTCGGTGGGATCGACCCACGAGTCGTGGTCCGCGTCGGGCATCATCTCGCGGTTCATCGGCGTGTCGATCACGCTTGGCATCACGCAGTTCGCGCGGACGGTTCCTTTGTTCTCCTCGGCCAGCGTCTCCGTCAGCAGCCGGATCCCGGCCTTCGTGATCCGGTAGGGGCCGTCGCCCTCACCGCCCTCGAGCGACGAGCGCGCGCTGACGCTCACGATCGAGCCCTCGCTGTCATGCAGGTGCGGGAGCGCGTGTTTCGAGGCCAGAAACGCCGTTTTGAGGTTGATATCGACGAGCAGCTCGAACTCCTCGAGGTCGGTCTCCTCGATGTGGTCGCCGCCGCGCCACGTTCCGGCGATGTTCACCAGATGATCGAGCCGACCGTGATCGTCGACGACGGCAGTCATCAGTTCCTCGACGTCGCCCTCGTCGGTCAGGTCGGCCTCGTAGAAGTGCGTCTTCGAATCGGGCTCGAGCAGGCTGTCCTCGTCGTCCGGCGCGACGACGTCGACGGCGCAGACGGTCGCGCCGGCCGTTCGGAACCGCTCGACCGCGGCGCTGCCGAGCGCGCCGCTCGCGCCCGTAACTACGGCGACGGTATCGTCGAAGTCGACGGAGTACGCTGTCGTCGGTGCCATGCTCTAGCGTTCGACGGCGGGCGACGTAATAACGTGGCCTCCGTCAGTCGAAGACGAGAAGTAGCGCCGAGGGCGTCGGCTCGATCACGCCATCATCGGCGGCAGCGCGGCCCGCTGGAACCAGAAGTCCGCGACGGCCTCGACCATTCTGGTGTACTCGACCGGATCGGTCGGCTTGGTCAGGTAGGCGTTGGCCGCGAGCTCGTAGCTCTCGTGGACGTCCTCGATGGTCTCGGAGCTCGTGAGGACGAGGACAGGGATGCGAGCGAGCTTCGGTTCCTCCTGGATCGACTCGAGGAACTCGAGGCCGCCCATCCGCGGGAGGTTCAGATCGAGGAGCACGAGGTCCGGCAGCGGGGCGGTGCCGTCGTCGCATCGCTCCGTGAGGAAGTCGATACCCTCGTCGCCGTCGGTCGCGACGTGAATCGTCGTCTCCGTGGACAGTTGCCGGAACGCTTCCTGAGTGAGGCGGACGTCGCCGGGATTGTCCTCCACCAGGAGGATATCGATCTGCTCGTCGCGTCGATCGTTCATGGGTTGGTTACCTCCAGCAGCGGTCTTGTCGCAGTTGATGAGAATGCGGTCGGGACACTAACGAATGTTCGTAGCAGGAGTACCCGTATAACAGTACTTGCTAAAGGCTTTGGAACCCGCGACGATTCGGGCCCTAGAGGGACTGAGAGAGCCGATTGTCGCAACCGATGCGAACCGCCCACAAGCGATAGCTCGGAACCACCGGCTCGCGAGCGCGCGTGAGAATCGGCGACCGACTGAAGCCGCTCGCCGTCCTTCTCTCGCCCAATGCGTCTGATCGCCCACCGCGGATTCGCCGCGGCGGCGGCCGAGAACACGATCCCGGCGCTCCTGTCGGCGGCCGATTACGCGGACGCCGTCGAGTTCGACGTCCGTCGCTGTGGCTCGGGCGAACTCGTCGTCGTCCACGACGAGACGATCGACCGCGTGACCGACGGCACCGGCGCGGTCGCCGACAGCAGCCTCGACGCGCTCACATCTCACACCGTCCTCGATTCCGGCGAGCCCATCCCGACCCTCGAGGAGGTGCTCGAAGCGCTTCCGCCGTCAGTCGAGATCAACCTCGAACTCAAAGACGCCGGTATCGCGGCGGACGTTCTCGAGGTCATCGACGGCGCGGAGAACCGGGTCGTCGCGACGTCCTTTCTGACGTCCGAACTGCGGTCGATCCGCGAGCTCGATCCCGACCAGTCGATCGGGCTGCTGGTCGACCGTCACGTCGAGACGCCGGTCACGACCGCCGTCGAACTCGATTGCGACGTCATCGGCGCGAGCTACTGGCGCTGTCTCGTGACGGGGCTGGTCCCGCGAGCCGACGTCGTCGGCCTCGAGATCCACGCGTGGACGATCGAGCGGCCCGCGCTGGCGCGACTCCTCGAGTGCCGCGGCGTCGACTGCGTCTCCGTGGATCGGCCGATTCCGGTGTGATCGGGTACGGATCTCGAGTCTGACTGGCTATTTTCCGGCGGTCGTCAGTCTGACTGGCTACTCCCCGACAGTCGTCACGGAGACCGACCGCGTCCGCGGCCCGTCACACTCGATCAGCAGGACGGACTGCCACGTGCCAAGCGCCGGCTCGCCGTCTTCGACCGGAATCGTCACGTCCGGCCCGACGAGCGTCGCTCGGAGGTGCGAATCCGCATTGCCGTCCAGCCGGTCGTGCGCGTGGCCCTCGTCGGGAACGAGATCGCGGAGGAACGTCTCGAGGTCGCCGCGCAGCCGCGACTCGTTCTCCTGAACGGCGAGTCCGGCCGTTGTGTGCCGGACGAACGCGGTCGCGGTGCCCGACTCGAGGTCGTCGGGGACGGCTGCGGCGACGCGGTCGGTCACATCGACGGTCGTCAGGCGCGCGTCGGTCTCGACGGAAAACGTCGACTGGCTCATACTCGACTCGAGGCGGGCCGGCCACCACTGTCTTGCGGTCGCGCGCCTCGCCTACGCCGATGAGACCTGATCCAGCGCCCAGCTCGCCCGCTCGCGGACGTCCGGGTTCGGATCCTCGTGGGCCAGCGTCGAGAGTCGGTCCGCGGCCGCGTCGACGCGGCCGTGCCCGAGCGCGACGGCGGCGTTGGCCCGCACGCGGTCGTGGTCGTCGTCTAACCGCTCGAGCAACGGCTCCCGGACCGGCTCGAGAACCGACGTGAGCTCCGCCGTCACGCGCGCGATCGCGACGGCGGCGTTGGCCCGGGTCTCCCCGTCGTCGTGCTCGAGTGCGGTCGCGAGGGCCGGAACGGCCGGTTCGACCGCGGTGGGCGTCCGGCGGGCGACGTCGGCCAGACAGCCGACGGCGTTCCGGCGGAGTGGGACGGCGTCGTGGTCGACGAGTTCCAGGGCCGGGTCGACGAACTCGAGGGTCGGCAGCGGCGTCTCCGACCGGGCCAGGCGGCCGACCGCCGACAGCACCGCCACGCCGTGGCGCTCCGGATCGTCCTCGAGGGCCGCGGTGAGAAGCGGGACCGCGGACTGAATCGCGCCCGGTTGCGCCGCCGAGAGCTGCTGGAAGATCTTCAGCCCCCGGTGATCGTATCCGGAGCGGCGATCGATCACGTCGGCGATCGCGTCGGCGTGATCGACGACGGCCGAGGGCTGGTCGGCCGTGATCGTCGCGAGACAGCGAAGCAACTCGGCGGTCGCCGGCCGTTCGGGGTTCTCGACGGCGAACGCGACGATCTCGTCGGTCGACGGCGCGACGTCGGCGGTCGATTCGGTCGCGAGCTCGGCCAGACAGTAGGCGACCTCCTCGTGGAAGTCGACGTCGGCGTCGCCGAGCAGCCGACGCAGTTTCGGGACGGTCGGAAGACAGACCGCCGGATCGTCGGCCAGCGTGTCGCGAACCGCCGCGACGGCGGCTCGCTGCTCGTCGCGATCGTCCGTATCGAGTCGTGCGAGGACGGCCGGCAGCTCGAACGCGTCGTCGGACTGTGGCGTTCCGACTGTCCGGCCCCCTTCCCCATCCATTGTATCCCGAGGATGTGCGATGGGGAGTAAAAGCCTTCCGAGTGTTTTATGCGCAGATGAAAATTCGAAACGAATATTAGGCGAGCCACTCGTCCGGTTTCGTGTCGTAATCGACGTCGTCGGCGGCGAGGTGGTCGACCTCCTCCCAGGGGACGTCCTCGACGGTCACCTCGTCGCCGTCGTACCGGATCAGTTTCCCGCGCTCTTCGGGTTCGGGTTCGCGGTTCCGGCGCTTGGCGACCTCGATGTCGTGGTCGTCGACCTCCTTGACGATCGTCAGCAGGTTCACCGGCCGGCCCCAGAGCTCGAAGATCCGTTTCAGGGTCTCCCTGGCCTGACCGAGATCGAGCATGACGCCGTTGTACTGGTGGCCGAGCAGGAGTTCGTTGGCGTTGTTGTAGTTGCCGTCGTAGACCGCGATCGTCGGCTTCCCGAAGTTGGTGAACTGCAAGAGGAGTTTCTTCTTGACGTCCTCGGCGGCGTCGCTGGCGACGTGGAACTGGCCGGTCGCCTGCGAGTGCTCGTAGGTGAAGTAGTTGTTCTCCGTGATGAACTCCTGAGTGAGGAACTCATCGAGGAAGGTCACGTCGTTGTGGTTCTCGCGGATGTCGAACATGCGGTCCCAGCCCGCGCTGAAGTCGATGTCCGCGAGCGCCTCCTCGACGGTCTCGTAGCGGGCGTCGTCGAAGAGATAGCGGCCGATCTGCTCGAGATCGTTCTGACTGACCCGAGTCAGGAACCCGCGGTGCTGGCGCTTGACCAGCGAGTAGTGGCGCCGGGCCAGCCCCTCCCCGGTCAGGACCTTCCACGGATACTTCGCGACGTCGATCTCGCCCTCGCGGGCGGCCTCGAGGGCCTCGCGGTCGACGTACTCCTCGGGGACCTCCTCGAGCGCGTCGAGCGTCTCGGGCGTGATCGTGTCGATCGCTTCCGGCGGCTCGAGCCGTTCGAGCACCGCATCGAAGTCGACGACGTCCATTAGGTTCCGCCAGGAGATGCCCTCGACGCGCAGCAGGTGTTCGAGGACCTCGCGGCGGTTCGTCCGGTTCTCGACGTACTCCCAGAGCTCCATCCCGAGGCTGTAGGGGTTGAGCCCGCCCGAGGCGAGGACCTTGGCCATGTGATCGGCGTAGTTCATGAACTCGTCGTCGCCGGCGAAGGCCTCGTCGGTCATCATCGTCGACTCCCAGTAGGCCGCCCACCCCTCGTTCATCACCTTCGTCATCTTCTGAGCGGCGAAGTAGTAGGCCTCCGCGCGCATCATGTCGAGGACGTCGCGTTGCCACTCTTCCATCTCGACGGCGCGACCGGCCTCGCCGTCGTACTGCTTGCCGTGCTCGCGGACGAACGCGAGCACGTCCTTCTGGGGCTCTTCGGGGAAGCTGACGGACTCGTCCGCGTCCTCGAGTTTCTCGAGCCACTCCTCGTCGAAGACCTCGCCCTTCACCTCGTCGGAGAGGCCGAGTTCGTCGAGTTTCTCCGCGAGGTCGTCGTCCAAGTCGTCGACCGGCCCGTCGACGTCGAGGCGGCGCTCGAAGACGCGGTGCTGGTCGATGTTGTCCTCGAGCGAGAGGCAGTGGTCGATCCACTTCTCGACCTCGGCGCGGTCGATCTCGGGGTCGGCCATGTACTCGTCGATCGCCCGCGCGTGGCGCTCGAGCATAGCGGCGGCGTTGACCTGATCCTCGTCGGCGCGCCCGCGGGTGAACATGCCGAACCACTCGTTGTTCGCGAAGAAGTCGGAGTGGGCCTCGACGTGGGTGATGACCGCCTTCTGGTCGGCGATCGTGTTCGACTCCTGGAGGAACGCGTGGGCCGGATTGTCGTTGTTGACGATCTCGAAGGCCTTCCCGCCGCCGTACTGGCCTTGCTTTTGCTGCTTGTCGTACTGCATCCCCCACCGCCAGTGGGGGTATCGCGACTGAAAGCCCCCGTAGGCGATGAGTTCGTTCATCTCGTCGTAGTCGATGATCCAGTACTTCACCGGGTAGGGATCGAGGCCGAGCTTCCGGGCCAGGTTCCTGGCCTCCGAAACCGGTTCCTCGAGTTCGCCGGCGATCGCTTGCTTGCGGAATCGGTCCGCGTTGGAGTTTCGTTTACTCATGAAAACCACCGCTTTTCGTGAGTTCGATGCGCGCTTTGCGTGCATCGGTCCTCGCGCTCGCGCGAGGACCAGAAGCGAACGGAGTTCACTTCGTTACTCATCTGCTTCGCCCTCCGTCGAGAGGATCTCGTAGATCGCGTCGGTCACGTCCTCTTTGCTGTTGACGTAGGCCACGGCCACGTCGTCGGCGTCGGTGCCGAAGTGGCGTTCGAGCTCCTCGGCGTGGGTGGCGTTGATCGCGTTGCCCGACGGCTGGGTCTCCACGTAGGCGTGGAGGTTCGCCGGGATCTTCTCCATCATCGGGATCACGCGCTCTTCGGTGTCGTTCGAGGAGTTCTCGGAGTCGCCCGCGGCGAACACGTAGCGGTTCCAGTCGCTCCAGGGGTACTCCTCTAACAGCTGATCGGCGAGTTCGTAGGCGCTCGAGATCTTCGTCCCGCCGCCGCTGCGGATGCCGAAGAAGTCGTCGCGTTCGACCTCCCAGGCGTCGGCGTCGTGGGCGATGTAAACGAACTCGGCGTTGTCGTACTTGCCTTGGAGGTACCAGTCCAGCGGCGTGAAGGTCCGCTCGACGAGTTCCCGCTTCTTCTCGCGCATCGAGCCGGAGACGTCGCGGATGTTGACGACCACGACGTTCTTCTCCTTCTCCTCGATGATCTCCGGGTGGCGGTAGCGCTCGTCCTCGCGGCGGAAGGGGACCTGCTTGATCCCCTCCCGGCGGATCTTCTGCTGGACGGTCTCCCGCTCGACGTTCTCTTCGACCTCCTCGATGGAGTCCCACTTCCCGCGCTCGTCGGAAACGTCGCCGTAGGCCTCCTCGACCCAGGCCATCGAGACCGGGAGGTTCTCGCCGCGAGCCCACTCGAAGACCTCGCGAGGCTCGATCCCCTCGACCTTGCAGAGTTCGCGCAGGAACTCCTCGTCGAAGTCCATCGTGAGCTTCCGCTTGAGACCCTCCTTGAACATCCGCTCGAAGTCGAGCGTGCTGTCGGGGCCCGTCCGCGTCATGTCGGTGAAGGGACCTTCCTTCTCCTCGATGACCTTCTTCCCCTTCGGATCGAGGTCTAAGCCGAGTTCCTCGTCGAGTTCCTCGGCGAACTCCTCGGGGTCCATCTCGTAGTACTCGTGGTCGCCGCCCTCCTCGCCGGGTTCGCCGTCCTCGCCGTCGCCGTCGCCCGGTTGGGGCTGGGGCTGGCCGACCGGCTGGCCGGGCTGGGGCGTACCGTCCTCGCCCTGTCCGACGCCGCCCTTGTCCCGCTGATCGTACTCGAACTCGGGCAGCGAGACGATCTTCACCGGGATCTGGATGTCGCTGCGGCCGCCACCGCTCAGATCGCCGTACTGGATGAAGTCGGCCAGATCCTCGCGGCGCTGTTCGCCCACTTCGCGGAATCGCTCGAGGTCGTCTTTCAGTCCCATCTGTAGCTCACCTGTCCCATGACGTGTCGGCTGGTTAGCTCGGCCGAGGCCTCCGAGTAGTCGAAGAGGTCGACCATCGTCTCGATCGTTCGCTCCTTGACCGACGCCGTCTGCGTGCCGCTCGGCGGGTCGTCCCACTGGCGCGGATCGAAGTCCTCGAAGGTCCGCTGAACGTCTTCCCAGTCGTGGCTCTCGAGGACGGTCTTGATCACCGGGATCGCCGTCAGGTCGACGTCCTCGACCGAGAAGTCCTCGTTGCGGTGTTCCCACGCGTGGCGGTTCAGCGAGGTGATCACCTTCTCGCGGCGGAAGTTCCGGACGCTCTCGCGGGGGAGGTTCCCCTCGTACTCGCCCTCGGAGAACCGGCCGAGGTGTTCGATCTCGAACAGCTTCATCTTTAGCGGATCCGGCTCGACGCGCTCACCGCGGTCGTTGTACAGCGGCTCCTCGGTCTCCCAGGCGTAGACGTGCTCGACGTACTCGGCGACGGTCTCCTCGTCGACCCGCTTGTCGTGCATGATCGCCTCGATGACGTCCGATTCCTGCTGGTCGAACAGATAGTTCTTCACGGGCACGATTCGGTTCTCGAACTCCGAGCGCTCGCCCGTCGAGAAGACGGGGGCGTCGGCCAGTCCCTCGGCCATCGCGTTCAGGACGTCCCGTGGCATGACGACGTTCTCGACCGGCAGGTCGGGGTGGTGGCGATCCCGCTCGGTCTGGAGCAGTTCGGCGAGGGTGTCCCGCGTGTAGGTCACCGGGATGCCGTGTTCGCCGTCGTGGGCCTCGCCGTCGAAGTCGAACTCGTCCTTCTCGCGGCGGGAGTCGCCCTCCTGGAGGTAGCCCTGGTCGTAGATCAGGGCCTTGTCGACGAGGTCCAGCCCGTTGGGGAGGTTCTCTTCGTCGAGGCGCGTGGCGACCGCGTACAGGCCGGCCGCCTCGATCGCGTGGGGCGCGAACTCTCGCGTGTGCGTCTCGCCGTCCTGATCCCTGATCGTCACCGACACCGGTTCGCGGATGCGATCCTCGAGTTCGTCGTAGCTCTCGGCCTCCCAGACGGACGTCTCGTTGGTCAGTTCGCGCCGGATGAGTTCACACTCCAGCGAGAGGTTCGTCAGGTAGCCGAACTGGTGTTTGTCCAGTCGGCGTTTGAGGGCTTTCAGGGGGTCCATGCCGTTGCGGTCGGAGTGCTGGTTGAGCTGGGCCTCGAGGTCGGGGTTCGAGATGATCAGCAGCTGCGAGTCGACGTCCATCCCGATCCCCTTGTCCAGTTTCACCGACTGCTCGTCGGGGACGTTCAGCAGCTTCTGTAGGAGGTCAGCGTGTTGGGCCGCGTCCTCGACGATCGTGAGGACGCCGTTGCCCTGCGAGAGCACGCCGTCGTAGCTGAATGCCTGCGGGTTCTTGCGCCCGCGCGAGTCCAGTTCCTGGAGCATGCCGTGCATCCAGGAGCCGACGAGCCGTTCCTTGGGTCGACCCTCGTCCTCCGAGTGGAGGACGCCGACGCCCTGACCGATGTCGACGACGTAGTTCTTCACGCGCAGGTGGTCGTCGTCCGTGATCGCCGAGAACAGTTCCGCCTCGCCAGCCCGGCGGTAGCGCTCCTCCAAGAAGTCGTACGCCTCCCGGGAGAAGGGGTCGAGTTCCGCGTCGACCTGGACGGGGACGTGGTCGTCGAGTTGGCTATTGAGGTCCTCGAGCAACCGCTCGCGGACGTCCTGGGGAAACACCGACAGTGGGTGGGTCTGGACGGGGCTCTCGTACCAGTGCTGGTCGTCCGTCGCGGTCGGGTCGCCGCTGCCGTAGCTCAGGCCGCGGTCGTCGGACTCGGCGGTCGTGACGTTCCACTCGACCGTGTACCGGCGTCCCGCCGGCGTCTTCGAGTACTCGCGCAGCCCGTTGACCAGACAGCGCTTGAGTTCGGACTTGCCCGTCGCCGTGGGCCCCTCGAACCAGATGATCTTCTCGTCTTTCGCCCGACCCGCCGCGATCGAGCGGAGGTCGTCGACGAACCCGTTTAGGACCTCAGTGTTACCGAGGATGGCGTGTTCGCCGTCGTTGTGCGGATCGTCGAAGAAGCGGTACCGCTCCTTCTCCTCGCCCTCCTCGACGACGGTCCGCGTGCCGGCGGCCTCGATCGCCTCGAGCAGGTACTTCGAGGCGTGGGAGGCGATCGTCGGGTTCTCGAAGATCCGATCGACGTAGGTCGCGAGGTCCATCGGCTCCTCGTAGGTCTCCTCTAAGGTCCGGTCGGCCTCGGTGACGTAGTCGTCGCCGGTCATGTTAGTCGACCCCGATCATGTTAATCGTCCATCTCCGCTTTGGCGACCTCCGCGCCGGCGAACTCGAGCACTTCCTTGGCACCCTCCTCGGAGTAGCCCTGCTCCATCAGGGCGTCGATCCACGCGGAGCGCTCGTCGTCGTCGAACTCGTTGGCGCTGACCAGCGCGGAGAAGTTGATGTTGTGCTTCTTGTCCTCCCAGAGTTTGCGCTCTAACGCGCGGCGCAGGCGTTCGTTATCCTGCGGGTTGAACGCCTCGCCCTCGCGGGCCCGGCGAGAGACCCAGTTGGAGACCTCCTGGCGGAAGTCCTCCTTGCGGTCTTCGGGGATGTCGAGTTTCTCCTCGACGCTGCGGAGGAACGTCTCGTCGGGCTCCTGCTCGCGGCCCGTGAGGTCGTCCTCGATGGTGTCGTCGTCGATGTAGGCCATCACGTGGTCCATGTACTTCTCGCCCTGGCGCTGGATCTCGTCGATGTCGTAGGCCAGCGCGTGGCGGACGTCCTCGATGGCCCGCTCCTTGTACTCCTCGCGGACCGTCTCGAGGTAGCGGTAGTACTTCTCGAAGTTGTCCTCGGGGATGGAGCCGTGGTGCTCTAAGTTCTCCTCGAAGAAGTTGAACACCGTCAGCGGCGAGAGGAACCCGCGCTGGCGGTGTTTCGAGTCCATGATGGCCTCGGCGATCTCGTCACCGATGAACCGGGGCGAGACGCCGACCATCCCCTCGCCGATCTCGGCCTTCTGTTCGGCCTCTTCGCGGAGCTTCTTGACGTCGATGTCGTCGCCCTCGTCGATCTCGCCGTTGTAGGCCTTGGCCTTCGAGAGCAGATCGATCGTCTCGGTGTCGGGCTCCTCGATGCGCGTGAGGACGCCGAACAGCCCCGCCATCTCGAGCGTGTGTGGCTCGACGTTGATGTCGGGGACGTCGGCGTTGGAAAGCATCTTGTTGTAGATCTCGGCCTCGTCCTCGTAGGAGAGGACGTACGGGAAGTCGATCCGCTTGGTGCGGTCGTTGAAGGCCTCCATCTTCTCGTCGCCCTTCTTGTCCTTGTACTCGGGCATGTTCGTCCGGCCGACGATCACCTGGTCGATGTCGATCCGCGGGTTGTTCTTTGGCTTGATCGTCTGCTCCTGGGTCGCGTGCAGGAAGTCGTAGAGGAACTCCCGCTGGAGTTTGAGCAGCTCCTCGCCGGAGAAGATGCCGCGGTTGGCGTTACAGAACGCCCCCGAGTAGTCGAACGCGCGCGGGTCGGACTCGCCGTAGATGGCGATCTTCGAGTAGTTGACGTCGCCGGTCAGCTCCGTCTCGTCCTGGTTCTTCTTGTCCTTGGGCTCGAAGGTCTCGAGTCCCTGGCGCTTGTTCTCGTCGGCGACGAAGCGGACGATCTCGACGTGGTTCTCTAAGACCTGCTGGAGGTCGTCGTCGTAGTAGGCCAGCAGCTTGTCCATGTAGAACTCGCTTTCCGGATCCAGCGCCTGCTCGTTCTGGATCGTGTACGGCGCGTCCAAGTTCTCGTTGAGGTCGTCGATGACCCGCTGGCGCTGCTCTAAGGGCAGCAAGACGAGGGGATCCTGGTTCATCGGGGACCGGACGGTGTCGTCGGACGGATCCTGGTCCTGGATGACGTCACAGAGGTTGGTCCACCGGAACGTGTACATCCGGCCCTCCTCGCGGAGCGTGTAGTCCTCGAAGTACTTGCGGACCTGCTTGTCGAAGTGGGACTTCCCGGAGCCGACCGGTCCGAGCAGCAGCTTGATACGCCGCTCGGGGCCGAGTCGACGGGCGCCCGACTTGACCTTGTTCACGAACTCGTGGATCGACTGGTGGATCACCCGTCCGTAGAAGGTGTTCTCACCGTCGTTCAGCGGATCCTCGCTCGCGAGGAGGTACTCGACGACGCCCTCGGTCTCGTCGTAGGTCGTCCCGTAGTAGTCGAACATGTCCGCGACGCGCTGGTGGGCGTTGCGGGTGATCTTCGGGTCCTCGTAGCACTCCTCTAGGTACCAGTCGAAGGACTTGGTCTCCCGCAGGTCTGCGGGCATCGATTCCTTGTAATCCGTGCTGAGCGTCTCGAGTGTCTCGATGTCACCGGTCATGGTATCATTGCCAGTTACGGGTCCCCCGTCTGCAGCGTCCGTTGTCACACGGACCGTCAGTTGCGCGGACGTCGTTCGACCAGCCGTGGCGTCGTGGCCGAACCGTCGGAATCCGTCGAACCGCGTCACCCGACAGCGTGACGTCGCTACCGCCGTTGCGTCGCTCCGCGAGCGGGGCGCTCTCGGAACGGACCGAACGGCGGCGGGCGGCGATCTGTCGTGTCATGTGTGGTCGAGTACCACTCTCCGTTGCGCGACGAGCGCGTCGGGGACTCGGGCAACGGTGCGCCGGGGACGGACGCGGAGTGGATCGGTCCGGCGAACGGATACCGATAGTATTTAATGAGTGAGTAATCCAGCTACTTAGCCTTGGCCCCAAAAGATATTTATCGGGACTTTATTGCAGGCAAATTCTACCAGTATCGTATTATGATACTCGATACCACACCTCATCTTCGAAGGTTAGCGGCATAAACCACTGCCCAGCAATGGCCAGTGACGCTCGCGCGCGCCGACCGCGCGGTTCGCGCGACACGATCTTGTCGCCGTATCTGCATGAAACCGGACCGATCGCCGCCGAATCGGCGGCCGACGACGAGGCTTTATGAGTGCCGTCCGTAGCGTCGGCCATGACCGATCCGGCTGTCGACGCCGATTCCGACGCGCTGTCGCCGCTTCCGGACGGCTGGGACGTCTGGAACCGGAGCGAGGACGGACGACTCGTGCTCGCCTACCGACCGGACGTCTTCGACGGCGACGCGTTCCCGGCGGCCTGTCTGCCCACGCTCTACCTGACACACGGGAAACGGACGCGTCGGCCCGGCACCAACCCCGCCAGCCGAGCCGATGACGACGACTGGTACGTCAACCTCTACCTCGAGCCCGACGTCTCGGCGGACACCGAACGGTTCGCGACGCGGGAGGCGGCGCTCGAGCGAGCCGGCGAACTCGCGCGGGCGTTCGACGGCGGCGAGATCGACTACCGCGGGCTCTACCAGGTCCCGCGCGAGACGTACTTCGAGCGACTAGACGAATTGACGGGCGAGGACGAGGCCGACGCCGCGTCTGCCGAGTGATCGCGCGCGAGCCGGTCACTGATCGACCGCGGCAGACCGCCAGCGACCGATTACGGCGGGCCGAGGATCCGTTCGGTATCGGACATCGACGACGACCGAATCCGTTCGGTATCGGAGCGGCTAACGCGTGAGTCTTAACCGCTACCGCCGACTACGTAGCGCTATGTCGACCGTCACGCTCATCGGAACCCGGCTGGCCGAACCGGGAACCGAGTTCGTCTACCACGGCGAGGCCGACGCCTGCGCCGGCTGTCCATACCGCAGTCAGTGTCTCAATCTCGAGTCCGGCACCAAGTACCGCATCACGTCCGTTCGGGAAAACGCCCAGACGCTCGAGTGTGCGATGCACGACGGCGGCGTTCGCGCCGTCGAGGTCGAACCCGCCGACGTGCGCGCGAACATCACCTCGAAGGGCGCCTTCGCCGGCAGCAAGACCAGCCTCCCCGGCCCCTGTCCCTACGTCGAGTGCCCCAGCCACGAGTACTGCGAACCCGACGGCGCCGAGTTCGACGAGGAGTATCGCATCCGCGAGATTCTCGGTGAACCGCCACACGACGTCTGTCATCTGAATCGGGCACTCGAGTTGGTCGAACTGGATACCGACGACTGACGACGACCGCATCGATCCGCTCGTCGCGTCCCGCGGGACGGCGTTCCGTCGCTCCTGAGGATCTTCTCTTCCGTTTCGATTCACCTTGCTCGATCACGGCCGAGTCAGCGTTCGAGCTCGGAGCCGTTTCGTTGCGCCCCGTCTCACTCGAGCCACAATGTATCATGCGGTGGCGCGCGCCGTGCTGCGCCGAACGGAGAGTGAGGCGCAGGTCGAAGCTGCGCGAGGGATGAGCGAGCCTGCGAGTGAGTGAATCGGCTGGGGAGGGAGTGGCAATTCCTTGTTGCCAGCAGCAGTAGTCTACTCGTTTTATCACGGTTGCCTCGAGTAGAGCGATCGGTTCTAGCAGTATTGAACGGCGGACTTGAAGCGATCGAACGTGAAGATGAGCGTTCTGCTACCGTGGCAACGGGGATTTCCACCTCCTCCCCAGCCGATTCGCTCGCTCCCGCAGTCGCTCGCTCATCCCTCGCGCACTGTCGACGGCAGCCCTCACTGTCGTTCGGTCCGCCGACAGCGCGCGCCACCGCACCTCGGTGTCGCGTCTCGAGTCGATTGTGGCGTCTCGAGTGAGACGGCGGTTCCGCTCGTCTGTACGCGGAGGACACTCGCCGGAACCAGTTACAGTCGCAGTCGAAGCGGACGCGACTCGTCCGTGCGGACCGAGGTGTTTTTGATCGATCCACCCTAACGCCGAGACAGACACGTGCTGTCGGTTGAACTCCACACTCACTCGTCGCTGTCCTACGACGGCCGCGACCCGGTCGAACTCATCCTCGAACAGGCCGACGCCGTCGGGTTGGACGCGATCGCCGTCACCGACCACGACGAGATCGACGCGAGCCTCGAGGCCGCCGAACGCGCCGCCGACTACGGACTGCTCGGGATCCCCGGCATGGAGATCTCGAGCAAGGCCGGTCACGTTCTGGGCTTCGGCCTCGAGGAGGCCGTCCCGCCGGGACTCTCCTACGAATCGACGCTCGAAGCGATCTGGGAGCAGGGCGGTCTCGCGGTGATCCCCCATCCGTTCCAGGAGTCGCGCCACGGCGTGATGGCCCGCATCTCCCGCGAGGAACTCGCTCGGGGCGACGCCATCGAGGTCTACAACTCCCGGCTCCTGACCGGTCGCGCGAACCGACAGGCCGAACGGTTCGCCCGCGCCCGCGACCTGCCGATGACCGCCGGTAGCGACGCCCACATCAGCGAGATGGTCGGCCAGGCCGTCACCCGCGTCGACGCCGAGGAACGCTCCGTCGACGCCGTCCTCGAGGCGATCCGCGAGGGTCGGACCACCGTCGAAGGGAAGCGGACGCCCTGGCACATCAGCTTCCGGCAGGCCGCCGGCGGCGTCACTCGCCGCGTCAGAAACACCATGCTCGGGCTGTTCCGATGACGCTGCGCGGCGCCGCCCCCGAGACCGTCCGCACGGCCCTCGAGACCGGCGATCCCCTCCCCGGGACGAGCGGTTTCGCCGGCGAACTCGAGGGAACGCTCGTCCGGGACGTCCTCGGCCGCGTGCCGATCTACGTCGAGGCCGACGGTGAGGCCGACGCTCGAACCAAAAGCGACAGCGGGAGTCGCGAGTGGGCCTTCGAACCCGGCGCGCTCGAGACACCGGAGCTCCTTCCGGCGGGGACCGCGCTCGATCTCACAGTCCCCGACGCCGCGCCCGAGCGTCGCTGGACGCTGCCCGACCCGACCCCAGAGAGCGACGAAACGGCAGCCCTCGAGGCCCTCACCGACGCGATCGAGACCGCTGCGACCGACGCGCTCGCTCCCGATCGAGAGATCGCCGTCGCCTTCTCCGGCGGCGTCGACTCGGCGCTGGTCGCCGAACTGCTGGACGCGCCGCTGTACGTCGTCGGCTTCTCCGACAGCCACGACGTCGAGGCCGCCCGGACCGCTGCCGACGCGATGGGCCGGGAACTGACCGTCGTCGACCTCGAGCCGGCCGATTTGGAGCGAGCCGTCCCCCGCGTCGCCGCGGCGACCGGGCGCACGAACGCGATGGACGTCCAGATCGCGCTGCCGCTGTACCTGGTCGGCGAGCGCGTCGCCGCCGACGGCTTCGACGCGCTGGCGGTCGGCCAGGGCGCCGACGAGCTGTTCGGCGGCTACGAGAAGGTCGTCCGCCTCGATCACCGCGTCGACGCCGAGACGACCCGGGCCGCGGTCCGCGAGCAGATCGCCTCCCTGCCCGACCAGCTCCCCCGAGACGTCCGCGCGATCGAGGCGACCGGCCTCGAGCCGGTCGCGCCGCTCCTCCACGATACCGTCGTCGACGCGGCGCTGCGGCTCCCGGACTCGCTGCTGGCCGACGAGGACGAGCGGAAGCGCGCGCTTCGACGCGTCGCGGCCGGTTATCTGCCCGAGGAGGTCGTCTCGAGGGAGAAGAAGGCCGTCCAGTATGGAAGCCTTGTCGCCCGCGAACTCGACCGCCTCGCCAGGCAGGCCGGCTACAAGCGGCGCATCGACGACCACGTGACGAAGTACGTCCGCTCGCTGACGCCGGGCGTCGGGGCGCCCTCACCACCGACCGAAACCGAGTCCTGACTGTCTCGAGCGTTGATAGCTCACCGGACGAACGCTCTCGACGGCGGCCCTGCCTGCCGATTCCCAGCCAATCTATTTACATCCGCTCGGTGGCCGTTCAGCCATGGCTGAGAAAACCGCCAACGAACAGACCGTGACGCGAGAAGAGGCCGCGGACCTCGTTCAGGAGCTCGCTCGCGAGTTGCGAAACGAGGGCGCCGCCGAAGTACGAGTCGGGAACAAGATGCTGACGCTCTCGCCGACGCCCGAAGTCGAGTACGGGATCGAAGTCCAGGAGCGTTCGCCGATGCTCGGCGGGCCCCGAGAGGAGATCACGGTGACCCTCGAGTGGGAGGTCGAAGAAGAACCGTCGCCGTAACCGCATCGCACGGACGTCCCGCACCGCATTGCGCGGGCGTTCCGAATCTCGAACGCCGACGTCGTTCGACCGAGCCGTTAGTCTTCGGTCTCGGTCGGCAGCTGGTTGTCCGGACCGCCCTCGACGTTGTCGGCGACGCGCTGTCGATTGGTCATTCCGACGCGGTCGGAGACGTCCGCGACGAGGTCCGAGAGGGTCTCCTGGACCTCGCTCGTCTCGTCTTTGACGAGCGCGCCCTCGCTGCCCTCGGCGCCGAAGTCGGGGTGGATCGGGATCTGAGCGAGCAGCGGCGTGTCGTACTTGTCGACGATCGTCTGTGCGCCCTCGGTGCCGAACAGGCCGTGCTGGTCGCCACAGGACGGGCAGATGAACGAACTCATGTTCTCGACGACGCCCAATACGGGCGTGTCGTGCTTCTGGAACATCTGGATCCCCTTTCGGGTGTCGTCCAAGGACATCTCCTGGGGCGTCGTGACGACGACCGCGCCGGTCACCGGCATCGACTGCAGGAGGTTCAGCGTCGCGTCACCCGTCCCCGGCGGCAGGTCGACGACGAGGTAGTCGAGGCGACCCCACTCGACGCCCTCGAGGAACTTCAGCATGAACTTGTTGACCATTGGGCCGCGGAGAATCGCGGGGTCGTCCTCGTCTTCGGTCAGCATGCCCATGCTGATGACGCGGACGCCGTCCGAACGGGGCGGGACGATGTCTTCGTTCGGCGTGACGCCGGGCTCGCTCTCGGGCGGGAGGATCCGCGGGATGTTCGGCCCGTGGATGTCGGCGTCGAGCAGGCCGACCATCGCGCCGCGCTTCTCGAGGCCGGCCGCGATGTTCGCGGCGACCGTCGTCTTGCCGACGCCGCCCTTCCCGGAGGCGACGGCGATGACGTTGCGAACCCGCGGGAGGACCTCGTCGTCGAACCCGTGTTCCTCGCCGACGTGGGCCCGCAGATCCGCCTCGAGGCCGGCCTCGTCACAGACCTCGCGGATCCGGTTGCCCAGCTCCATCTCGGCGGGCGCGTAGGGCGCGTTCAGCGCGAGGTCGATCCGCGCCGTTTCGTCCTCGATGCGGACGTCGTTGACCAGGCCGAGCGAGACGATATCCTCGCCGAGATCCGGATCCTCGATGCCCTCGAGTTTGATCTTGAGTTCGTGCTCTGTGATGCTCATAGCGGATGTTACTGCACGTAAGGCATCGGAACGGGATACGTGTGATGGTTCGATACTCGAGTCGCGCCGCTGGCGTCGATTTCCGTACCGGTTGAGGGGGTTGGGACACCGTACGGATCGATATCGCCGATCGCTTACTGCCCCGGTAGTTCGCCGAAGAAGACGAGCCCGAGTATCACCGTGAGAACGAGCATTGAGACCCACATCGACGTGGTAATGCCGACGAGATACGAGACGCCGAGCAGTCCCGTCCGCGTGTCGCGCGGGGTGCCGACGAACCACGCGACGAGCATCACGTAGATCGGGACCAGAATGACCGCGAAGATGATCCAAGTCCCCTCGTTAGCGAAGCCGGTCCAGCCCTGTGTCCCCCCGTAGCCGTGATAGAGGACCGTCGCCAGCGCGTCGACGAGCGTCATAGGGGAGGTTTTCCGTTCGACGGGGTCGTGGTTTCCCCTGCCTGTGCATGGTTGTCATAGCACACTGCGCATCCGTCGCTCGCGGACGTCGATGACGAGCGAACCAAAAAAGCGAATCGCGAAATCGGAGCCTCGAGCGGTCTTACGGCCCGGGGGCGCCGATGGGTTCCGGCGCGCCGCCGTAGAAGACCAGCCCGATGATCACGGTCAGCACGAACATGCCGATCCACATCGACGAGGTGAGCCCGACGAGGTAGGAGACGCCGAGCAGTCCGCTTTTCGTATCGCGGGGTTCGCCGGTAAACCACGCGACCAGCATGATGTAGACCGGGACCAGGATGATCGCGAAGATGACCCAGGTCCCCTCGTTGACGAACCCGGTCCACCCTTCGGTGCCGTTGTAGCCGTGGTAGAGGAGTTGCTGTGAGAGGCTCATCAGTGACATTAGGCCTTCACCTCCGGTTCAGTAGCGTGTTCATCGTCCTCGCCGTGCTCGTGATCGCCGCGCATGTGTTCGACGGCGTGGAGTTCGACCACGGGAACGAGCTTCGAGAGGTTGAGGAACAACAGCGCGACCAGACCGGCCGTCCCGGCGAGGGACAGCCACTCGATGAGGCTCGGGAAGTACGTCCCGGGCGTCGCCGCGTAGATGTCGAACGTCGGATGCAGGAATCCTTCGACGACGAACAGGACCTTCTCGGTCAGCGTTCCCGTCAGGATGATACCGCTAGCGAGAAGCGCCCGTTTCTTGCTGAACAGCGACGGACGGATTCCCTGCAGGAAGATGAACACGAGCGTGCCGAACATCATCGTCATCGCGACCTGATAGGCCGGGTGCGCCATCTTCGCCTCGGCCGCTTTCTGGCTCGAAAGCGGCCCCATGAACACGCCGTTGAGGACGGACTGGAGCTGGAACCACAGGAACAGCAGAGTGAAGAAGCCCAGCCACAGGAGCAGTCCGCGGAAAATGTCGTCAGTGATGATGTGCTCCCAGTCGTAGGCGCGGCGGAACGAGTAGGAGATGATCATCACGCCGCTGATCGCCGACATCAGCGCGATGCTGAGGAACATCGGTCCCTGAATGCCGCCGGACCAGGCGGGCATCGCCGGGAGCAGCGCGAACAGCCACGGAATGACGCCGCCGTGAAGCAGGAGCGGCGCCATGATGATGACCGCCGCTGCGAGCCACCAGACCATCCGGTCGATGACCTCGTCTTCACGCTCGGTGTAGCCGAGCGTCATCAGCTTGTAGACCGGCTCGAACATGTCGGGCAGATCGTCGCGCAGACGGCTAATGTCGTATCGAAGCGTCAGACCGAGATACGTTGCCGACAGCACGAAGTACGCCGTAATGACGGTCACGTCCCACACCAGCGGCGAGTTGTTGACCGTGATGTGATAGTGACCCAGGACGCTCGTGACCATCCGGTCCGGGCGACCCATGTGGACCAGAATGTAGAACCCGGCTGCCGAGAGGCCACCGATCGTGGTCATCTCCGCGAGTCGGGCGATCGGCATGTATCGATCCATACCGAGCAGGCGAACGGCGGCCGAAAGGATGATCCCGCCGTGTGCCACACCGACCCACCAGATGAACGCGCCGATATACAGGCCCCAAGTCGAACCGCCGCCCGAGCCCCAGTCACCGAGGCCGGTGACGATCAGCCCCTTCTGGAGCTGGTACGCCCAGCCCACGAGGAAGGCCAGCAGCGCCAGGGAGGCGATACCGTACAGGATGAAGTATTTCTTCGTGAGGGTGTTGATCGGTCGGAGGATGTCCTCCTCAGTGGGCAGTTTCGTGCTCACAGCGACCACCCGACGTCACCGACGGTCCCTTCGTCAAGGATCTCCTGACGTTTGTCGACCAGATCCACCTCGGAGCCGTCCGAGCGCTCGTACGAGATATCACTGTACGTCGACGGCCCCTCGACCTGATGGGCTTCCGGACCGGGTTCCTGGCCGATGTACGTGATGTTCGGATGCGTCCCGATGTCTTCGAGCAGCTTGAACTTCGAACTCGGGTTGCCGGCGAACTCCCGGAGCCGAGCGTTGGCGTCGTCTTCTTCGCCGTCTCCGAGTCGCAGTTCCGTCAGCACCTCCTCGCTCTCGAGGTCGACGTACTGTTCGAGCGCATTGAGGGACTCGAGGATCGTCTCTTCGCCCTCGAGGATGCTGTTGTTCTCCTCGTCGCCGGATTCGAGCCCCTCGCTGGCGAGACCGATCGCCTTCATGATGCTGACCACTTCAGCATCGAGCTCGAGTTCCTCGTTCTCGAGCGCGGTCTGGAGGTCGTCGCCCTCGCTGAGCTGCTCGTTGATCGTCGACGGGTCCGGCACGCCGCCTTTAATCTCGATGATCGCGCGGCTTTTGCTCGGGTGCTCGCCGTGCTGATACGCGTCGCTGCGCTCGTCTTTGACGTTGCCGAACTGGATCGCGTTCGGCGGACAGGCGCGCTCACAGGCGGTCGTCCCGACTCTGTCCTCGCCCTGTCGGCCGTCCTGCATCGACGGACACATCGTACACTTGCTCATCGTCCCGCGGGGTGAGCGACTGTCGACCCACCGTTCGGTGCCGTTTTCGTACTCGGCGTGGGTAATCTCTTTGGGGTCTTCACCGTTCTCCCCGCTGATCTCCTCGTGGGCCACGTCGGGTTCGTCCCACTGGAAGTAGTTGACGCCGTAGGGACAGGCGACCTGACAGTAGCGACAGCCGATACAGACGTCGTAGTCGGTCAGCACCAGACCGTCCTTGTCGCGGGTGTGACGGGCCGTGGTCGGACACACCTTCTCACAGGGGGCGTCCGTACAGTGCTGACACGGCCGAACGAGCATATTGTGGTCGCTCGTTCCGCCGACGATGTTGTCGGGCGCCGGAGAGCCGCCGGACGTGAGCTCGTCCTCGAAGGCCATGACGTACATCCAGTTGACGCCCTGGTCCAGATCGTTCTCGCTGGCACAGGCCTCCATACAGGAGAGACAGCCGTCACAGCGCTCGAGGTCGATAGTCATCCCCCACTGGAGATCCTCGTTCTGCTCGGCCTGGGAGCCGCCACCGTGGCCTTTCTCGGCGAGCGAGGGTTGGCCGTCGACGGTGCTACCGAACGCACCCATGCCGACGGCGGCCGCGCCGACCCCCATTTTCTTCATGACGTCGCGGCGACTCTCCTCGCTGTCGCCGTCGAACGCAGAGAGCATGCGGGAGACGGTCCCCTTGGCTTCCTCCTGGGCCGCTTCGAAGGCCTCCTGGGTGGGACGCTGGTCCTCGCCGAACTCCTCCATCACGTCGTCGTGATACATCTCGTGGAACTCGGCTTCGGAGAGCTCGCCCTTCGTGACCCGCATCGCGTCCTGGGCCATCTGCATACCGAGATCCGTATCGTACTCGGTATCGTCGAGCATCTCCTCGAGCTCGCCCTCCCACTCCTGACCGAGCGGGTGGAATGATTCGTCGTCCGTGCTCATGCTGTTAGAACACCTCTGGACGAGAATCCGTACGATGCAAAGCGATTACACGCCGACACGCACGTCAATATGGTCATATATGGATCCTCTACACCGGACTCACAACTAGACGACGTTGAAATATAGAGCCGATTTCCATCGCGTGAGAATCGACGCGAATATGTTCGTGAGTATAATACGCGACTTAATAGCTGTTACTTGTGCTGGCCTGCATTCCGAATCGGGTAGTAGTATAGACGGCTGATATGACGGGTGTCGAAATCCCTCGAAAACTCCGCAAGAGTTTCTCGAGTCGGATCGAGTTCGTCGCAGCTCGCAGTCGGGATACCGGCCGGGATATGGACTCCCGAACCTGTTCGCGCCAGCCCTCACGGGCCTCCGTCCCGTCGAGACGACCGTATGACCGATACCGATCAACTGGCGACGCGGACGGAACGCCGACGCCTCGACGACCTCGAGGAGACCCCCCACGCTCACGTGTTCGACGGCGAGCCGCGGACGGTTCGACTCGAACTCGCCGCCGGCGAGGGGGTGCCGGCGCATCGACATCCCGAACGGACCATCGTCTGCCACGTCCTTAAGGGAACTCTCGAGATACGACTCGGTGACGAGGAGTACGTGCTCGAGGCGGGAGAACTACTCAAATTCGACGGGCGACAGGAGATCGCGCCCGAGGCCCGAACCGACGCGACGGCGCTGCTCGTGTTGGCGCCCAGAGCCGACGACTAACGCGTCGCGAGTTGTTCCTCGAGGGAGTCCCCCTCGACGCCCGGCAGATCTTCGACGAATCGCTTGATGATCGCCTCCTCCGCCCGGTGGAGGGTCTCGCTACAGGTCGACTTCGCGATACCCAGCTGTTCGGCGAGTTCCGTCAACGAGGACTCTCGGGGGGTGTCGTAGTAGCCCTCGTCGACGGCGGCGACGACCACCTCGAGCTGGCGATCCGAGAGCAGTTGGCTCTCGTGGAGCCGCTCGCGGACGTGTTCGATCCGGTACTGCAGCCCGAAGTGCTCGAGCTGTTCGGCGAGTTCGGCCAGCCGGTCTCGCGAGCCGGTCACCTCGATGGTCGCCTCACCGTCGACGATCTCGACGGGGAGTTCAATCGGCATCCCCGAGTCCCGCGAGGAGAACAGCAACAGCGGGGCCGTCGTCTCGAAGTGGACCGTCACCTCGTTGTCGCTGTACTGGGCGAGAGAGAGTTCAGTGATCTGGTCGTGATCGCGCATGTCCTCGACGATGTCCGCGACGTCGGAACCGGCGATGCGGACGAGCGCGAATCCCGTATCGGAGCCGGGAACGGCCGCCAGTACCCGAAAGGTCGCCCCCGGATACGCCGTCGAGAGCTGCTGTATCCAGATCTGTTCGGGCATCGTGATAGTGAGTGTCGCCTGAGCCATACGAACGTGTTCCGTTCGACGGTATATCCCCGTACCGTCGAATATATTCGCCGTAGTTCCCAGGCCGTGGGAACACCCCCAGATCGAACACGTTCGCCCGAATAGCCACGCCCGCTCCGTCCCATAATCGACCTATGGCAACCGATTCCACCGCTTCCGAGACGATCCTCGACGTCCGCGAGATCGACGGCCCGCCGTTCGACGACATCGTGGCCGCCCTCGAGGACCTCCCGGCGGACGGCCGCCTGCACCTGATCGCCCCCTTCGAACCGAAGCCGCTCTACGAGGTCCTCGAGAGCCGCGGGTTCACGCGCGAGACCGAACGGCTCGACGACGTCTGGCACGTCTTCGTCGAGCACGCCTAGACGCGACGGTCCGCCGCTTGCGAGCGAACACGTTCGGACGAACACCCATACGACCGGGATACCCACCACTACCTATGACACGACTCGACGTCAGGGACGTGCCGCCGATGAACCGCCATCCCAAGATCCACGACGCCTTCGAGGAGCTCGAGCCCGGCGAGACGCTGACGATCGTCAACGATCACGAGCCGAAGCCGCTGTTCTACGAGTTCCAGGCGGAGGTCGACGCGTTCGACGCCGACGGCTACGAGGTCGAGCGCGTCGAGGCCGACGAGTTCGTCGCTCGATTCCCCAAGGTCGAGGCGTAGCCGGCCGCGAACCGCGTCGCTCGAGTCCCCGGCTCGGCCGCCTCGCGTCATGTTTCGCGCTGTCTCGAGCGTCTACCCAGCTTCGACGGCCGAACACGTACGGGACGAAAGCGAGGTATCGTCGCCGTGAACGACCACGTATGCAATCGCCCGAGACCGTCGTCGACGGCACCGATGCACCGAGCGACCGACCGCGGACGGTGATCGACGTGCGGTCGCTCGGTCCGCCGGAGCCGCTCAAAAACACCCTCGAGAAACTGGTCGAACTACCCGACGAGACCGTCCTCGTCCAGCGCAACGACCGCGTTCCGCAGTTCCTCTTCCCCAAACTCGAGGACCGCGGCTACGCGTACGAGACCGTCGAGGACGGCGAGGCGTCTGAGGACAGCGAAGGACGAAGTCCCGTGAGCAATCGGACGCAGTCCGGTGACGAGGTCGTGACCGTCATCTGGCGGCCGTAGTCGGTTCGACAGGCGCGACTACGCGCCGTTTTCGAACGTCTCGAGCAACAGCTCCGTCAGTCGGGCCGGTCGTTCGTGTTGCACCCAGTGGCTCGTCTCCGCCAGGAGTTCGAGACGGCTCCGGTGACACCGCTGGTCGCTGTCGACCGCGAGCGGCGTCGTCAAGGCGGTGTCGTCCTCGCCCCAGACGATTAGCGTGGGCGTTTCGACCTGTTCGAGCGGCGGTGACGGCGGATTCCGTCCGTTCGCTCGATACCAGTCCAGCATCCCGCTGATCGCGCCGTCCCGCCGCCACGCGCGGCGGTATCGCTCCAGTTCTACATCGGTGAACGTTCCCGGAGCGGCCGTCTCTCGGAGCGCACGCTCGAGGAACCGGAAGTCGCCCCGACGACAGACGAATTCGGGCACCAGCGGCAGCTGGAAGCACGCCGCATACACGCTTCGCCGAAGCTGGTCGGGGTTGGCGAGCAGGTGCTGGCGATAGACAGTCGGATGCGGCGCGTTGACGATCGCGAGCCGATCGACCGCCGAGGGGCGCCGGAGCGCGAGATCCCAGGCGACCATGCCGCCCCAGTCGTGGCCGACGACGCGTGCGCTGTCCCGTCCCTCGGTCGCGATCAGATCGACGATATCCCGCGAGCACTCGCTAATTCGGTAGGCCCGTACGGCCGCCGGTTTCTCGCTCAGATTGTAGCCCCGCTGATCGGGCACGAGCACCCGATAGCCGGCATCGACGAGTGGCTCGAGTTGGTGGCGCCAGCCGTACCAGAACTCCGGGAAGCCGTGAAGGAGGACGACCAGCGGATCGTCCTCGTCGCCCGCGACGACGACGTGCAACCGGACCTCGTTGACCTCCCGAACGGTCGACTCCGCGTCGACCGTCGACAGTAGCTCCGCGTCCGTCTCGGTCCACGTCGACGGCATCGTAGCCATACCTCGACCGACGACGGAGAGCGTGATACCGGTTCGGGGGCGACCGTCGCGAGTCGGCGTCTCAGATCGGAATCCACCGGTCGACCCGGTAGCGCCGCGCTACGTCCAGACGCGGAGGCACTCGCTTGAGCAGAAGTGCAGTTCGACCCGCTCGTCCGGCGCGTCCGCGACGTGGGTCGTCAGCGTGTAGGCGACCTCCTCGGCTCGGCAGTTGTCGCAGTTCATACGCGACCGGTTGCTATCGATGTCTTTCAGTATACGGTTACTATATTCGGTTCGTGTCGGTTAGCGGTGTAATAACTCGAGTCAAGCCGGTATTGACGACCGACCGTGATCGACGGCCGGCGGCGCCCTGAACGGGTCGAGCCCACACGCTCCGTCTTCGATCCGCAACGACGGTATCGAAACCCTTACTCTCTGCCCGCCGGTTCGAGCAACCATGAGCGACGACGCCGTCAGCCCCGAGGAGGTCCGCCACGTCGCGGGACTCGCTCGCGTCGACCTCGACGACGACGAGGTCGACCGGTTCGCGCGACAGTTCGCGGACATCCTCGAGTACTTCGAGACGCTGGACGAGGTGCCCGAGGTCGACCGCGAGGCCGACCTCACGAACGTGATGCGCCCGGACGAGGAACGCGACTCGCTGGACCGCGAGGCGGCCCTCGAGAACGCCTCGGAGTCCGAAGACGGCTACTTCAAAGGCCCCAACGTATCGTGATCATGTCGGAGAACATCTACATCACCGAGGAGCGAATCGAGGGGACCGACGACGGGCCGCTTTCGGGAACGACCGTCGCGGTCAAGGACAACATCTCGACCGAGGGCGTCCGGACGACCTGCGGTTCGAAGATGCTCGCCGAGTACGTCCCTCCCTACGACGCGACGGTCGTCGAACGCCTGAAGGAAGCGGGCGCGACCATCGTCGGGAAAGCGAACATGGACGAGTTCGGGATGGGGACGACCAACGAGACCTCGTACTTCGGGTCGGTGGACAACCCCGCCGCGCCGGGTCGCGTCCCCGGCGGCTCCTCCGGCGGTTCCGCGGCCGCGGTCGCCGCCGGCGAGGCCGACGTCGCGCTGGGCTCGGACACCGGCGGCTCGGTCCGCTGTCCCGCCGCGTTCTGCGGCGTCGTCGGGATCAAGCCCACCTATGGGCTGGTCTCCCGATACGGGCTCGTCGCCTACGCCAACAGCCTAGAGCAGATCGGCCCCTTCGGCGAGACCGTCGAGGACGCCGCGCAGTTGCTCGACGTCATCGCCGGCGACGACGAGCGGGACGCGACGACGCGCGAACTGCCCCTCGACGAAGACGAGACCTACGCCGACGCCGCGACGGGCGACGTCGACGGCCTGCAGATCGGCGTCCCCACCGAACTGCTCGAGGGTGCCGACGAAGGTGTCGTCGAGACCTTCTGGGACGCTATCGCCGAGTTGGAGGACCGCGGCGCGGAGTACCACGAGGTCTCCCTGCCCTCCGTCGAGCACGCCGTCGAGGCCTACTACGTGATCGCGATGTCGGAGGCCTCTTCCAACCTGGCGCGGTTCGACGGCGTCCGCTACGGCCACTCGGCCGACGCCGAGGGCAACTGGAACGAGACGTTCGCCCGGACCCGCGAGGAAGGGTTCGGCGACGAGGTCAAGCGTCGAATCCTGCTGGGCACCTACGCCCTCTCGGCGGGCTACCACGACAAGTACTACAAGAAGGCTCAGGACGCCCGCGCCTGGGTCAAACAGGACTTCGACGAGGCGCTGTCGGAGGCCGACGTGCTCGCCAGCCCGACGATGCCCGTCCCGCCGTTCGAACTCGGCGAGAGCCTCGACGACCCGCTCCAGATGTACCTCGCCGACGCGAACACGGTTCCGGTCAATCTGGCCGACCTCCCCGCGATCTCGGTGCCGGCCGGCGAGACCGACGGCCTCCCCGTCGGGCTCCAACTGGTCGGTCCCGCGTTCGGCGAGCGGCGGCTGATCCGCACCGCGAGCGCGCTGGCCTGAGCCGCGACTCACGTCTCGAGTCGGAAGATAGCTTTTTATACTGATTTTGCTAACAGTACCCATAGCTAACCGATCGCTCGGTGACCGTTCAATGCAAATTACACACAATCAACAGGTCGAATTCGACGAGTTCTCTCGGGCGTGTGATCTCGTCGAAGGCTACTTCGGGGAGACGGTCGACGACGTCGCGCTGCACGCGCCGGTCTCGCGGCGCCAGCTCGTGGCCGTCCTCGCGCGAGCACAGCTGTCGGGACGCCAGCTCGCGATCGACGGGCTGACCGAGGAGGGAGAGGTCGTCTACCAGTCCAACGACGAGACGCTGCTCTGGCTCGACGGTGGGTTCTGGAACGACATGCGGGGTCGACACCACTTAGAGCCCGACGAGGGCCGGGCCGCACGCGAGGTCCACCGTCGGCTCATCGAGGCCATCGACGGCGACGTTCCCTACTACAACCGCGAGCGGGATCCGTTCGTCCTCATCGAGCGGTTCGATCCCTACGAGTAGCCGTCGCTGGACGGTCGAAGAAGTCGAAAACTGCGTGCTCGAGGCCCGAGCGATCCTCGATTCGGCGTCGGTCGCTAGTCCTCGTAGGCGAGGTTCATGATCCACTGCGAGAAGGCGTCGCTGTTGGGATCGACCTCCTCCTCGCCGATAAACGGCGAGAGCATGTCGCCGGCCATCAGCAGCGTGAAATCCAGGTCTCGAGCGGTCGGCGCGATGTAGTAGGTGTTGTGACCGTCGTAGACCGTGTCCTCACGGTCGACGAGTTCCTTCTCGACCAGCGACTCGACGATTCGGCTGCCCTTTCGCGAGGAGACGCCCAGTTCCTTCCAGAAGTCGCTCTGGTGGATGCCGCCGGTCTCGCGAACGAGTTCGAGCCCGGCGCGCTCGTCCTCGGAGAGTTCCGCTTCGGCTGTCGACATGCTCACGGTGACCACCTCTCCGTACTCGTCGCTAGCGGCAGGAGTGCGTCCATGTGCGTATGAGATGGACGGAGGCGCATGAATCTACCGCTCCCCGGTTCAGTCCACCGCCGGCCGCGCTCGAGGACGGCGACTCGACGAACGTTATCCCCGCCCATCGGAGGCGAGATCGGTCTCGAGGGAGACGGGTTCGTACGCCGTCTCGCAGGGCGGCCCCGGTGCGAACTCGTAGCGAGGCCCTGCAGGACCGAGCGCGATCAGCGACGACGACCGCGTCCCGAATCCGTTGCGATGGATGCAGACGCCGTACTCGTGGTCGCCTAAGACCTCGCCGGCCCGCTCGAGCCACTCGTCGACCGATTCGTCGGCATCGTCGTCATCGTCGCCGCGGTCCCCATCGCCGTCGACCGACAGCGCCTCGCGGACCCCGCGGGCGTTCGCGGCCTGCATTCGCCCCGCGTCCGCCCGGAACTCGGGCACGTCGACCGTCTCGTCGACCGCGACGTTGACCACGACGTGAACACCGGGGTCGAAGTCGATCCGCTCGAGGGTGCCGTCCCAGTAATAGCAGTACGCGTCCGTCTCGTCGGCGACGACGAGATAGAACCCGTCGTACTCGTAGTCGTCCGTCTGGGCCTCGACGATCGCACCCGCCTCGGCGGCCGACGCCGCCTCGAGGACGTCGGCGACGAGCAGGCCCCGCGAGCGCTCCCCCGCGAGATCCGCGTCGGTCCACTTGTTCGTGATCCCCGCGAAGACGCCGCGCTCGTTGTAGCCGATCCACGTCCCGCCGGCCTCGGCGTCTCTGGGCGCGACGGTCAGCGGCTCCTCGCGGTAGACGCCCGGCGGGAACGACTCGCGGCCGACCGCCTCGTCGCGGTTGGCGGCGACCGCGACCGGCGCGTCCTCGAAGACCTTCCAGGCGAGGGTCAGTGTACACACGGCTCGAGATACGGACGCCAGCGGTTTAACTTCCGTTTCGGCGGCAATCCGCTTCGGTGGTTCCCCGCCGTAGACCGCCCCGTGAGATGCGATATCACCCCTGTATCAGGGGTCGAGACGAAGGGTATTTCAAGAACTAGCCGCGGGATTGGAGACACATTTGATGGTAGCTCGCGAGCCTGCGAGTGACGGCGGTGTGCAGTTGAACAACTGCTCCAGAGACGGTCGTATCGAGGGGACCAAGCGATGAACGCGGCGAAAATCCTCGGTCTCGAGGAGGCGTCCTGGCCGGAACGAGCCCTCTTCGCCGTGACGATGTGTGTGATGCTCTCGCTCGGGGCGGTCGGATTTTTGCGCCCGTCGGCGCTGAGTAGCGCGCTCACTGGCGCGAAGGGGTGGATACTTACCTACTTCGGCTGGTGGTTCATCCTCCTCGGATTCGTGCTGCTCATTGCCGTCTTCGCATTCACTGCCTCGCGATATGGCCGACTCCGTATCGGCGGCCCGGACGCCGAACCGGAGTTCGACAGGTTCTCGTGGCTCTCGATGGTGTTCACCGTTGGCTTCGGTGCCTCGGTTCTCATCTGGGGCGTCGCGGAACCGGTGTCGATCGCCCAGCATCCGCCACCGGATCCGGCTCCCGTTCAGGGCGCGTCCGTCGAGTCGATGGCGCTGGCGTTCATGTTCATCCACGAGGTGTTCCCGGGGCTGGCGATGTGGTATCTCCCCGTCGCGATCGCCTTCGGGATCGTGGTCTACACGGAGGGCGTCGGTGACTACAAGATTAGTTCGATGCTCACCGGCATCGTCGACGAGGATCGCATTCCCGGCCTCTACTGGCTGGTCGACTTGGCGGCGCTCGTCGCCACGATCGGCGGTATCTCGACGACGCTGGGCTTCAGCGCACAGACGATGTCGGCAATCCTCGGGCGCGTGTTCGGACTCGAGGCGACGATCCTGACGTACGCGGTGTTCGCCCTCATCGGCGTCGTCTTCCTCGGCGACGTCTGGCTCGGCCTCCGGAAAGGAATCCGCAACGCCGCGCGCGCGACCGTAGTTCTCATCGGCGTCGCGATGGCCCTGCTCGTGGCGGTCGGACCGAGTCTCTACATGGTCGAACTGAGTCTGGACGCGACGGGCGTCTGGCTCAGCAATATGTTCCGGTTAACGCTGTACACTGCGCCGGAATCCGGCGGGAACTGGGCGGCCAACTGGACCGGCTTCTGGTGGGCCTGGTGGGCCGCCTGGAGCATCTTCGTCGGGAGCTTCGTCGCCCGCGTCTCGAAAGGGCGGACCATCCGGGAGATGTTCGCCGTCCTCGTCATCGTCCCGACCATGTTCACTTGGATCCAGCACGGCCTCATCGGCGGCTGGGTGCTCGCGCCGGGATATCAGGAACCGGTCGCCGAAGCGATGGCCTCGGGGGGGAACCCCGCAGCGATTGCGACAGCGCTCCAGATCACCCCGTTCGGAACGGTGCTCGCGGTGCTGTTCGTCTTCATCATCGCCGGCTACATCATCACGTCGCTCGACTCGGCGGTATTCATGATCTCGGCCATCACGCTCGGCGACGAGAATCCGAACGCGCGGAACCGAGCATGGTGGGGTGCACTGCTCGCGCTGTTCGGGATGCTGTCGCTCAGGCTCGAGGAGTTCAGCGCCATCGAGTCGCTCTCGGTGACGATGGCGCTCCCGTTCTCGCTGTTCCTGCTGCTCGTTCTGTACGGGAGTTACGTCGTCGCCCGGGACTACGTCCGTGAAGGCGAGGACGAGATGCCCCAATCGGACCCGCAGACGTCCCGTCCGCAGTCGGCTGATCACGGCGTTCCCGACGACGATTGAGCGCCGCCGGCGATCGGCTCGATCCCGTTTCTGTGACCGAGATTACATCGACTCGGTTACGTCGATTCCGTCCTCGAGCAGTCGCTCCCGGACGGCCGCCCGGTCGACGGTCCCCGACGCGGTCCGGGGGAGCGCGTCGATGGTTCCGATCGTCTTCGGACGTTTGAATCCCGCGAGCCGCTCGTCGCAGTGGGCGAGCAGCGACTCGAGATCGATCGCGTCGGTCACGCTGGCGGCGCCACTCGCGGCGTCGGCAGCAGGGACGATCAACGCAGCGACGCGCTCGCCCCACTCGGGGTCCTCGAGGCCGACGACCGCTGCCTCCTCGATGTCCGGATGAGAGCGCAGCGCCGCGAGCACCTCGCCGGGATCGACGTTCTCGCCGCCGGTGACGATCCGGTCGCTCCGCCGGTTGAGGATCCAGAGTCGACCGTCCTCGTCACGGTAGCCGATATCGCCGGTGTGCAAGCCGTGCTCGCCGAACGCCGCCTCGGTCTCCGCATCGGAGAGGTACCCCGGAGTCACCGTCGGCCCGGCGACGACGAGTTCGCCCGATTCGCCCGCCGGAAGCGGGGCACCGCTCTCGTCGACGACCGTCACGTCCGTACAGACGAGCGGGCGGCCGACCGTCCCCTCGTGACTCGCGATCTCTTCGGGCGTCGCCGTCGCGATCTGGGAGGCCGTCTCGGTCATCCCGTAGGTCGGGTGGACCGGCACGCCGGCCTCGAGACAGCGCTCGAGCAACTCGCTCGAGGCGGGCGCACCGCCCAGCAGGACGAAGCGAAGCGAGTCGGGCGGGCTCCAGCCGGCGTCGAGCAGCCGCTTGCACATCGTCGGGACGAGCGAGACGCCCGTGATATCGTCGGCGTCGAGAACGCGGGCGGTCGCCTCGGGATCGAACGACCGCTGAATCACGACAGGCGTCCCGTAGAGCGTCGAGCGGACGACCGGAGCCAGCCCGCCCATATGGTACATCGGGAGACAGCAGAGCCACCGGTCGTCGGGCGTGACGCCGAGCCGGAACGCCGAGGCGGTCGCACTCGAGACGAGGTTTCCGAGGGTCAGCCGAACGATCTTCGGTTCGCCCGACGTGCCCGATGTGAACATGAGCAGGTGGGTCCGGTCGCGCTCGAGCGCGACCGGCTCCAGATCCGGCTCCGGCGTCGTCCCGCTATTCGAGCGGAGCGAGTCCACGCCGTTGCGTTCTGGATCGTCGACCGAGACGACGGGACAGTCCGCGACCTCGAGCGACAACCCCTCCGTTCCGGCCTCACAAACGAGCGCGTCGAGGTCAGTCCGCCGGACCTTCGACTCGAGTTCGGCGGCCGTCTCGCGGACATTCAGCGGGACGACCGTGACGCCCCGGCGCATCGCAGCGAAGTAGAGTTCGGCGAACTCGACGCGCGTCTCCATCAACACGCCGAGTCGGTCGGGGCCGTCGGATCGTCCATCGGAGTCCGTGAGGAGCGACTCGAGGCTGGCGGCGACGGCGTCGACCCGCCGATCGAACGCCCCGAACGTCCACGACTCGTCGGCGTCGGCGTCGATCACGGCCGTCGCGTCCGGCGTCGTCGACGCGCGGTGGGCGAGGAGGTCCCGCGTCGGCCAGTCGACCGGCCCGGGCGTCACTCCTCCCACACCCCCTCGACGCCCAGCCCCTTCGCCTGCGGGACGACCGCGGACCCCTTCTCGAGGAGGACGGGATCCTTGCCCAGATCGTCCGCGAGCAGGTCCGCGGTGGCCAACCCGCAGGCCGACACGTCGGGGATCGACGCGGCCAGGTGGACCGCCCCCGTCCGAGCGACGACGGCGTCGATCGTCGTCGTCACGATCGGGTCGATGTCGAGTTCGCTCACCCACGCCGCGACCGTTCGGGCGACGTCGACGCCGCCCAGCGCCATCGGCTTCAGGACGAGGGCGTCGGCCGCCTCGGCCTCGCAGATCGCGTCGACGCCGTGCTCGAGCAGCCCCTCGTCGAGTGCGATATCGACGCCCTCGCCCCGGTCGTCCGTCCGGAGGTCGGCGTGACCCTCGAGGGCCCCCGCGGGGAGCGGCTGCTCGAGGATCGCCACGTCGAACTCGGCGGCGGCCTCGAGCGCTGTCGCCGCCTCCTCGTACGTCCAGGCCTCGTTGGCGTCGACCCGCAGTTCGACGTCGGGGCCGACGGCCTCGCGGACGCGCCGGACGCGTTCGATGTCCTCCTCGACGCTCCGCCGGCCAGCTTTGAGCTTACAGCAGTTGAACCCGCGGTCGACGGCGTCGGTGGCCTCCCGGACGGTCTCGACCGTCGGGCCGTCGCCGATCGTCGCGTTGACCGGCACCCGGCCGACCATCGGCCCCTGTCCGATGTACCGGTACAGCGGCGTCGACTCGCGTCTCGCGGTCAGATCCGTCAGCGCGAGCCCGACCGCGTGTCTGGCCGCGACCTGCTCGTCGACCGCCTCGATCGCCGCGGCCGATCCGGACTCGATCGCCTCGGCGGCGCGGGCGAGCGCCGCCTCGCAGTCGGCGTGGGACTCCGTCCAGCCCTGCAGCGGCGTGGCCTCGCCGTAGCCCGCGGGACCGTCGTCGGTCCCCTGCTCCGTAATCCGAACGAGGAAGCCGTTTCGGGAGTCGATCGTCCCGTCGGCCGTCTCGAGCGGGTCCGCGAGATCCAGCGAAAACGGCCTGTACTCGAGTTCGAGATCCCGGTCGTCGTCGGACATGCTACGTCGCCACCCCCGCGGCGAACAGGATCGCGTAGATCGCCAGCAGTTTGCCGGTTCCCTCGAGGGCCGGGTTCAGCGCCTCGCCGTCGGTCCGCGTACAGACCGTTCGGGCGACGACGGCCGCGTAGGGCAGCGAGGCGAGCGGGAGCAACACGCGCGGGCCGAACCCTTCGGCCAGCCAGAGCCACGGCGGTACGAGGTAGGCGAGTCCGAGCAGCGCGACGTACTCGACGCGGCTCCAGCGGTAACCGATCCGAACCGCCAGCGTCCGCTTGCCGGTCTCGGCGTCGGTCTCGCGGTCGCGGATGTTGTTCACGACGATGATCGCCGTCGAGATGCCGGCGACCGGGAGACTCGCGAGGAACGCCTCGCGGGTAACGGTTCCCTCGGGGATCGTCGTCGTCAGCGGTTCGGCGACCGTCGCCGCGGCCTGGACGTAGAACGTCCCCATCACGGCGACGAGTCCGAAGAAAATGAAGACGAACAGATCCCCGAGGCCGTGGTAGCCCAGCGGATAGGGGCCGCCGGTGTAGGCCCAGCCGCAGACGACGCTCGCCAGTCCGACGACGAGGATCGGCAGGCCGCCGACGTAGACGAGGTAGGTTCCCGACAGGATCGCCAGCGCGAAGGTGACGAACGTCGCCAGCTTCACTTGTTCCGGGGAGATAATCCCCGCCTGGGTGACCCGCGTGAATCCTTCTCGGTCGTCGGTGTCGGCTCCCTTGATCGCGTCGTAATAGTCGTTCGCGAAGTTGGTCCCGATCTGAATCAGCGCCGCGCCGACGAACGCCAGCAGCGCCGGTAGCGGGGCGAACACGCCCTCGTGGATCGCGACCCCCGTCCCGACGATCACCGGCGCCGCGGCCGCGGGCAGCGTCTGTGGGCGTGCGGCCATCAGCCACGCCTTCGTCCGTGAGATGTCGACCTCGGCCGTACTCATTGCTCGAGTGTCCCACTCGCGGGAGTGTCAACGTTGGCATTGCGATCGACCGACGCCGCTCGAGCGGGTCGCTACCGGAGACCTCCCGCGGACGGTCGCTCACCGCGATCGTCGGGCCCGCAGCCAGAGCGCCGCACCGAGACCGGCCAGTCCCGAAAGCGGCGTCAGTCCGGGGACGGGATCCTCGAGACCGCCGTCGCTCTCGTCGCCCGCGGCGCCGTCGACGACCAGCGTCGCGTTGCGTTCGATCGGGTCGACCGAGTAGCCGCTCGGGAACATCGCCGAGTCGTTCGTGATCGCGAGGGTCTCGTTGGTCGTCGACGCGTCGTCGCTGACCTCGAGGGTGATCGTCGACGTCGTCCCGGTTCCCTTCGTGCCGTTTCCTGGCGGAGTCCGCTCCTGCTCGACGGTTATCACGCCGCTTTCGTCGTCGATCTCGACGTCGCCGTCGACCGTCGCGTTCTCACTCCCGTTCTCGCTTTCGTCCTCGTCTCCGCCGGCCAGCATCGATCCCTGTTCGACGTCGGTCACGGTGAGTACGTCGGGATCGTACTCGATCGCGTAGGAGAGCCCGCTGATTCCGTTGCCCGCGGGGTTCCCGTGCGTGCTCGCCACGAGATCGAGCGTCACGGTCTCGCCGGCCGCGACGTCGAGTTCCGTCGTGTCGTCGTTGAACCCCTCGGAGTCGAAGTACAGCAGCGTCGCGCTGTCGATGGCGCCGGCCGGCGCGGAGACGACCGCGAGCGGGGCGAAGAGGAGCCCGCAGGCGACGGCGGCCGCCAACGCGGCCGAGATGACGGCCGCGAGGCGTTCACTCGGCATCGTCACTGCCCTCCGGCACCCGCAGTTCGATCGGCGGCATTTCGAGGAAGGCCGTGTCGTACCCCTGGTGGCGGGCGACCTGCGGCGGCGACCGAATCGTCAGCGTCACCGTATCGCCGGCCCGGAGATCGACGTCCTCGAGCGACGCTCCGTAGTGGAGCCCGTACTCTCCGTCGATGGTCTGCTCGAGGGAAACCGGTTCGGCGGTGACCGACTCCCCGTCGCGTTCGATCGTCGCGTCGAGGCTCATGTTCGGAAGCGGGACGCGGTTGTACGGCGTCCGCGGCGAGACGAGCAGGGAGCGCCCGTCACCGCCGGTCAGTCGGTGGTCCGACTCGAGGACGGTCGCGAGAAACGCCGCGTCGCCGCTTCGGGGCAGTTCGGCCGTCGATTCGGGACGTCCCTCGCGAATCTCGCCGCTCTCGTCGGTTCCGACGAGGAGCGTCCCGGGGAACGCGTCGACCTCGGGGAGCCGTGAGTAGGGAACGTGATCGTGAGCCATCGGCTCGAGGGCACTGCGTTCGCCCCACCGCTGCTCGTCGAAGTAGTCGACGTCCGAGACCGTCTCGCGAAAGTCCTGATCGTAGTCGAACTCGAAGGTGGCCGTCTCGCTCTCGTCGAATCGGCCCGCGAGGTCGCCGGTCGTCCGCGCCGACAGCGGTGGCAGTTCGACCTCGACCGTATAGGTGCCGTCCTCCTCGAGGGGGACGTTGTCGCCGAAGTGAAAGCCCATCTCCTGGGAGAGCATCGGCCACATCGACTGCGGGGACCCGACCCGTTCGCCGTCTCGAGAGAGCCTGACGACGTTGCCGCTGTCGACCGGCAGGATGACGCCTGTCTCCGCGTCCCAGAGAGCGAACATCATGTGGACGCCCCGCATCTGATCGGGCGGAACGTGCTGGACGTCGTCCTCGCCGTCGCCGGTCACGAGCCAGAACGGGTGGGGGTACGATAGCATCGGCGCGAGCCGGTAGTCGCCGGCCGCAACCGGCTCGAGAGCGCGCATCGACTCGCGGTGGGTCGGCACGTAGACCGCGTCCGGTTTGTCCTCTATTTCGGGAAGGCGAGGCCCGACGTTGGCGGTCTCGTCCGATTCCTCGCCGGTTTCGTTCCCCTCACCGTCGGATTCGTTTTGCTTCTCGCCGTTTCCGTCGTCGCCGCCGAGTCCCAGACAGCCAGCCAGCGCGAGCCCGCCGGTCGCCGCCCCCCAGCCGACGAACGTCCGTCGATCGATTTCGTGGCCCATGTGGATGGTCGTAGGTCGTCGTCTCCGATTTCGTCCTCGCGTCCTCGAGTCGTCACTCCGTCTCCGTCGGGTCCGCCGGCGGCAGCGCCCGCAGCAAACGCGGCGGGACCAGATAGTTTCCGCGCCGATTCACGAAGATGTAGCCAGTGATGCCGTTGTTCAGGTTGGTCACGGAGAGGTCGTCACCCTCCATCGCCCGGCGAACGCGGACGAAGTCCTCGATCCCCTCCTGAAGGGCGAGGAAGTGGATCCCCGGCCGGTCGTCGTCGACCGTGCTGAAGTCGCGGCGCAACAGCGGCGGTTCTCCGTCCACCCGCCCGCGAGCGGCCTTCTGGGCGTGGCCGACGACGCCGCGATCGCTGGCGTCGGATTCGGTCGCCGCGATGCGCTCGTCGGTCAGGCCGTTGGTCGTCGTCAGTTTCTCACCGGTCGCGCCGACCGCGTCCTCGTCGGCGTGTTCCGGGCTGAACATCTTCTGAACGCGCTGGTGCTGGCTGTCCTGTTCGAACCACTGGCGGAGGTTGAGTCCCATCGAGGAGACGTGCTGAGTCGTCGCCCCCTCGAACGGTCCTTCCGTGATCGTCACGCGATCCTCGGTGGCCTGGCTCTCGGTGAAGCCCGACCGAAAGCCCATCAGCGACGGCGCCTCGTCGGGGATCGAGTCCGGGACGCCGTCGAGATCGGTGTGGTTAGCCGGCAGCCCTTCCCCGATGAACCCGGTCCGGCGCCGCTCGTCGACGCGCTCGAAGACGCCGGTCAGGTCCGTCTCGATCCCGCGGCCGTTGTACGCGTCGCGCTCGCCGAACAGCCCCTGCTCGGCCTCGAGGGCGACCTCCGGGTGGTCGCTGGCGAGGTGGAGGACGGCGTCGAACTCGTCGAACCTGTCGGCGTCGCCGACGACCGGCTCCGGGTCGGGGAGATCGACCGAGTCGGGCAGTGAGCCGTCGAATCGATCGAAGTACGCCGGCGTGTAGCCCATCGTGAAGACCAGCCCCTCGTTGCTCCACTCGTAGGCGCGCTCGAGGGCCCGAAGCGCGTCCTCGACCTGCGTTCGAGCGTCGTCGGTCGGCTCCGCCTCGAGCGACAGCGCTACCAGCACGTGGTGTTCCGGCAACTGGACGTTCCCGTCGTCATCCGTCGAGAGGAACTCGTTCCAGGCGTGCTGTCGCGACGGCAGCGAGTCGGGATCGTCGGTCCCGGACGGGACGTCGACCTCGTCGTCCCCGCCGTTCTCGGAGAGACAGGCGCTGAGCGCCGACGCGCCGCCGACGGCCACCAGCGCTCGGAGGTAGTCCCGGCGGGACAGCGCGGACCGATCGGGAAGTGTCACTGGTCGGAAGTCGGGTGCCGATGTTCAAATGGTTTTCTCCCTTGATCGCAGGGTCGAAGAGATGGGACTCGAGGAGTGTTGTCGACCCACACGAAAGTGCTCTTGACTGGCGATCCGACGTTCGGTGGCGCGCGCTGTCGGCGAGACGCGACCGAAGGGAGCGCCTCGAAACGCGAATCGCGCGGGACCGACGGTCCCGCGAACCATACGAACGGGCGCGGAGCGCCCGTGAGTAGACGGGGAACGAAGTGATCCGTGAGCGAGGTCGGCCGAACGCCAGTGAGGGCGGACGACGATTCGTGCGAGGGATGAGCGGTGAGTAGCGCGAACGAGCGAATCGGCTGGGGAGGGTGTGGCGCTCCCTGTTGCCAGTAATAGCAGAATGTTCGAGTCACCTCCCGTACGGCCGAAACCCGATCTGAGACGTTCCTCGACCGAATAACGCGTTCAGACGTTCAGTAGTGCCACGGGAAGTCGTCGAAATCGGGATCGCGGCCCTCGACGAAGGCGTCCCGGCCCTCCTTCGCCTCGTCGGTCATGTAGCCCAGTCGCGTCGCCTCGCCGGCGAAGACCTGCTGGCCGATCATGCCGTCGTCGGTCATGTTGAAGGCGTACTTGAGCATCCGCATCGCCGTCGGGCTCTTGGCATTGATGCGCTCGCCCCACTCGAGGGCCGTCTCCTCGAGTTCCTCGTGGGGGACCGCTTCGTTGACCATTCCCATCTCAGCGGCTTCTTCGGCGTCGTACGTTTTCCCGAGGAAGAAGACTTCGCGGGCCTTCTTCTGGCCGATCTGTTTCGCGAGGTAGGCCGAGCCGAAGCCGGCGTCATAGCTGGCCACGTCGGGATCGGTCTGGAGGAACTTCGCGTGCTCCTCGCTCGCGAGCGTCAGGTCGCAGACGACGTGCAGCGAGTGGCCGCCGCCGACGGCCCACCCGGGAACGACGGCCACGACGACCTTCGGGATGTGGCGGATGAGACGCTGGACCTCGAGAATGTGCAGACGACCCTGCTCCGACGCCCGTTCTTCGTCGCCCTCGTACTGGTAGCCGTCCTCGCCGCGGATGGTCTGGTCGCCGCCCGAACAGAAGGCCCAGCCGCCGTCCTTCGAGGAGGGGCCATTGCCGGTCAGCAGGATGCAGCCGACGTCGGTCTGGCGCTTGGCGTGGTCCAAGGCGTCGTACAGCTCGTCGACCGTCCCCGGCCGGAAAGCGTTGCGCACGTCGGGCCGGTCGAAGGCGATCCGGACCGTGCCGGAATCGACCGCTCGATGGTAGGTGATGTCCCTGAACTCGTCGTTCAGCTCCGCGACCGGCTCCCAGCGCTCGGGGTCGAACAGTTCCGAAACCATTGGCTCGACGTTGGTCCGCGGGCTGTGAAATAGGTTCGCGTCGCGCTCGAGGGGCTTGCGGATGCGGTTACGGTTTCGGTGTGACGCCCAAGCAACCGGTCCGCTGTGTTCGAGCCGTCGTTTCGTTCGGGCGACCCGAATCAAGTCACTCTCGAGTCGCGTTCAGTCCCCGCTGGATATCGACCGCGTAGGTGTCGTCGATCTCGATCGGTGCGGGACTGTTCCGGATCGTGTTCGTCGCGACGACGCCCGCCTCGCCCGAGCGGATCCGGATGCCGGCGTCCGCGGCGTCGCTGATCGCGTTCCCGGTTACGGTGAAGCTGTAGGGACGCTCCGTCTCGCGGGCGACCTCGTCGTCGGCGTCGGCCGGGACGGTCCGCGCGAGCACGCCGACTGGACAGTTGTCGACCTGATTGCCGGAGATCGTGATATCGTACGAACGCGCCAAGGGCGTGCCGGCGATCTCCTCGCGGACGTGGGTCTCCTTGTACTCGATCTCGATGCCCGCCTCGCCGCCGGGATCGGGGGCGTACTCCTCGAGGTCGCGACAGACGTTCCCGACGATCGCGCCCTGCTGGGCGGGCGAGCAGGCGATGAGGCTGTGGCCGCCGTCCTCGACGACGTTGCCGTAGATGGTGAAGTTGCTGACGTTGTAGGTGGCGATGTTGTTGTAAGTCACGCCGGCGACGTAGTTGCGCGCGACGACCACGTTCTCGGAGCGGCGCAGATCCCGCTCGCCGCCGGTCGGCGCGGCTCGGGCGGTGATGCCGTACCAGTTGGGTTCGAGCACTTCGTTGCCGACGACCTGCACGTTCGTACACCGCGAGAACGAGATGGCCATCTGGAAGCCGTCGACGGTGCGGGTGTTCGCCACCAGCAGGCCGTCGCAGTCGTCGGCCTGGACGGCGTGGTTGTCGAGTTGCGTTCCGTTCGCGTCGAACTCGATATTGGCGACCGTCGCGTCGTCGCCGCGGACGCGGATCAGGTCGTGGCCCGACGGTTCGTCGGTCGTCGCGGGGTCTTCCCCGTCGGCGACGACGAACCGCGTTCCCTGCTGGCCGATCAGCGCCGTGTCGTCGCCGACCGTGGCCGGGCCGCCGAAGCGGAAGTCGCCGCCGCCCGCGACGACGGTGCCGCCGCTCGAGGCGAGTTCGTCGAAGGCGTACTGGAACGCCTCGTCGGCGGTGCCGTCGGTCGAGAACGCGACGCGACCGGACCCGGCCTCGAGGACGAGGTAGCTGGCGCCGTCCTCGTCGCGGCCGCGTTCCGAACCGCGGTTCCACCACCCGCCGCGGCCGTTCGGTCCGCGGCCGTCGCTGCGGACGACGTAGTAGCTCGCACTCGAGAGCGCGCCGGCGTCGCGTCCTCGCGCTTCACCGAGTCCGGTCAGCGCGCCGAGTCCGGCGGTCGCTCCGAGACCGCCGAGGAACGTCCGTCGCGTCGACCGTCCGAACCGCCGGCCGCTGGTGACGTTGGTGTCGTTGGACATCACCCGTCACTGTCAGCGTATCAGTCATATTATCTTATAATACATCTATAGTTGAATTTCATCGTACCTTGCCCGGAACATGCTGGTCCCGAGAAGTGTATAGCGGTCTCGATTCAATCGCCTCATATCGATTCGAACAGCGCCAGCGGCGGTCGCGACGTCGTCCCCCGGCCTCGAGTCGCGGCTCGATCGAGCGCTGCAGTCGGAGGAGACACGGCTCGCCGGTCGCCAACCGAGGCCGTCGCTTTCAGACGCCAGATCCTCCGATATCGCCGTCAGAGCGGCGAGACTCCGTCTCTGCCCCACCCTCGATTTGATATAGCGTTATACAATACATAAGTCCGAAATACGACGCAGCGGAACGGCGCTTTCAGTTTCCAGCCCGCGCTCGAACGGCGATCACCTAAGCCGATTGATTTTTCAGCCGGCCGTTCGATTCCGCAGGCGATGGGCGAGACGTACTACGAGGTCCTCGAGGTCGATCCGGACGCGACTCGCGAGGAGATTCAGACCGCCTACCGCGAGCGCGTCCTCGAGACCCATCCAGACCACAACGACGCGCCCGACGCCGCCGAGCAGTTTACGCGCATCTCGACGGCGAAGTCGGTGCTGACCGACGGCGCCGAACGGGCTCGGTACGACCGCCTCGGGCACGAGTCCTACGTTCGTCTCGCCGACCACGCCGGCGGCGATGGGAGTTCGGACGACTCGAGTGCGGCGAGCGATTCGGACGCCGCGACGGCGAACGAGTCAGACTCGTCGACGACCGGTGACTCGAGTACCGATGCGAGTGCGAATGCGGCGGGGTCGAGAACGACACAGCGTACGAACTCGAGCACGGGATCGAAGCGCGGCCGGCGTCGGACGAGCAATCGAACCGCCGCCGACTCGAGTCGGGCCGACTCGGGACGCTCCGGCTCCCAGCGCGGTGCGCGAACCGAGAGCCATCACGCGCGACAGCGCAAGCGACGACGTCAGCAGCGGGCCCGACGACGGGCGACGAGTGGCCGGTCGGTCGACGACGAGACGACGGCGTCGGCGTCCTCGACCCGCGGCGGGTCGAGCGCGACGGCCACCGGAGCCGACCGCGACAGCGAGGCGTCGGCGTCCCGGTACGCCGTCCACGACTGGACGGACGACGTCGACCTCGAGTGGGAGGGCCAATCGCTCGAGTACTCGACGGCGGTGACGATCGGCTGTTGCTGGCTGCTGTATCCGGTGTTCGTCGCGACGGTGCTGACACCGGTGTTTTCGATCGCGGTCAGCGCCATCGTCGCCGCCTGTACGCTCGGCCTCGTCGGCTACCTGCTCACCAGACCGCGAGTCGCGGCTGTGGTGTTTGGCTCCTGGAGCGTACTGTTCCCGGTCGGGATCTACTGGCTGGCACCCGTGTCGCAGTTCTCGCTGGTCGGGCTGGTCGCGCTCAGCTTCGCCTGGATCCCCTTCGGCTACGCCCTCGCGCTCTGGTGGGCCCTTCGTCCCTGATCGCTTGGGTGCTCGTTTTCAATCGGTATCCGACGCAATACGCTCGGATCCATTTTCGTGGGGACTACGTAGAAACTGGACACTCGAGCGTTTTGCTCACGCTGGCAACGGGGAATCGCCACACCCTCCCCAACGATTCGCTCGCTCCAGAGAGTCACTCGCTCATCCCTCGCACGGCTTCGTGCCGTGGTTCGTCTCAGGCTCGCGGGTCACTCCGCTCCCCGCTCGCTTCTCGAGGCGCTCGGTTCCCTCGCGCCTCGCATCCCTCACCGCGGCACGGCGCGCGCCACCGTAGGCCAGAGCAAATGCAGGAAAATCTATAGCGAACCTACGCGTCCTCGCCACGGAGTTCGTCACGAACTCGCTCTGCGAGCACGTCTCGGCGTCGATGACTCTCTTCCGAGTCGAATTCGACCGCGAGCACCTGCGTCCCCGCGGACTCGAGCGACCGCCGGTAGGCGCTCGCGAAGTCGGCGGGAGCGACGCGCTCGAACGCGAGGTCGTAGCAGTCGGCCAGCGCGTCGAACTCGAGGCCGTGGGGCGTCTTGAACTGATCCGTAAAGGGCGGTTCGAACTCTTCGATAGGGAGTTCGTGGAAGATGCCGCCGCCGTCGTTGTCCAGCAGGACGATCGTGGCGTCGACGCCGCAGCGGTCGACGGCCAGCAGCCCGTTGGAATCGTGGTAGAAGGCCAGATCGCCGGTGACGAGCACGAGCGGCTCGTCGGTCGCGCTGCCGGCGCCCAGCGCCGTGCTCGTGATCCCGTCGATTCCGCTGGCGCCGCGATTCGAGAGCACCGTCAGGTCGGCGTCGCGGGGCCGACCGAACCGGTCGGCGTCCCGGATCGGCATGCTGTTGGACACGAAAACCGTCGCCGGATCGGGTGCGCCTTCGAACACGTCGGCGAGAACGGCTCCCTCGAACGGCTCGGACTCGAGCCTATTCGGCTCGAGGGCCGCGTCGCGAACCGACCAGTGGCGACGCTCCGCATCGGCGAAGGCGGCCAGCCACTCGTTTTCGGAGCCCGTTTTCGACCCAGTGTCGACCTCGAGACGCTCACACAGCCCCTCGAAGACGGATCCGGGCGCGGCCGCGAGCAAGTCCGTCGCGGTGAACGTCGCCTCGCGCCAGTCGCCCGCGGGGTCGACCAGAAACTGCCGCGCGTCCGAATCCCGCAGCGCGTTCCGCAGGGGTTTCGAGGTCGGCGACGCGCCGAACCGGACGACGACATCGGGCGCCGGCAGCAGGTCGATGTAGGCGTCGTAACCGCCGTACACCGGCCCCGTCGCGGACTCCCGGTTGACGTGCGGGCCGAACCGCAGGTTCGAGAGCGGATCCGCGAGGATCGGCGCGCCGACGCGCTCGGCGACGGTCACGACGTGGCCGGCCTCGAGCGCGGGCAGATCGGCGGGATCGGCCGGTCCCGCGACGATCAACGGTCGGTCTGCGTCCGCGAGCGCCTGGACGAGGTCGGCGTACTGCGCGTCCGCGAGCGAGCGCGTTCCCGACTCGGTTTCGACGAACGCGCCGTCGCGTCCGCGTCCGGCGGGCGTCTCCGCGAACGAATCGGGGACGGCGTCGGGAACCTCGGTCGGCTCGAGGGGCTTGCGAAACGGACAGTTCAGGTGGACGGGTCCGGGGTCGACGCCGCCGGTCTCGGCCAGCGCCCGGGCGGCGGTCGTCCGGAGGCCCCGGACCTTGCGCTCGTCGGCCTCGGGATCTGGGAGTTCCGAATACCAGCGGACCGCGTCGCCGTAGAGTTTGACCTGATCGACGGTCTGGTTCGCGCCGCTGTCCCTGAGTTCGTGCGGCCGGTCGGCCGTGAGCACGAGCAGCGGGACGCGGGCCTGATCGGCCTCCATTACGGCCGGATGAAAGTTCGCGGCCGCCGTCCCGGAGGTACAGACCAGCGCCGTCGGTTCGCCGGTCCGGCGCGCCCGCCCGAGCGCGAAGTAGGCCGCCGAGCGCTCGTCGAGGTGGGAGTAGACGTCGACCGCCTCGTGTGCGGCGAAGGCGACCGTCAGCGGCGTCGACCGGCTGCCGGGGGCGATACAGACCGCCTCGAGGCCGCCCTTCGCGAGTTCGTCGACGAGCACGCGGCCCCACAGCGTCGCGCGGTTCGGTGCGCTCATCGGTCGTCCAGTTCGTCGAGGATCGGTCGGAACTTCAGCTGTACCTCCTCCCACTCCTCGTCGGGGTCGCTGTCGGCGACGATACCGCTGCCCGCAAAGAGCGTGACCGTCCGGTCGGTCGCGATCCCCGAGCGGAGGCCGACCGCGAACTCGCCGTCGCCGGCGGCGTCGAACCAGCCGATTGGTGCCGCGTACCAGCCGCGATCGAACGTCTCGGCGTCGCGGATCGTCTCCCAGGCCGCCGCGGGCGGCACGCCGCCGACGGCGGGCGTCGGGTGCAGCGCCTCGACGATTTCGAGGACGTGGCGATCGCCCCCGAGGGTCGCTTCGATCGGCGTCTGGAGGTGTTGAATGTTCGCCAGCCGCCTGATCGTCTGCTCGTCGATCGTCAGGTCGCTCGCGAGGGGCGCGAGTTGCTCGCGGATCGCGTCGGCGACGAGGCCGTGTTCGCGCTGGAATTTCTCGCTGTCGCGCATCTCGTCGGCGTAGGCTCGATCCGCTTCGGGGGTCTCGCCGCGAGGGACCGACCCCGCGAGCGCCTCCGTCTCGACGCGGTCGCCGCGCTTGGCGACGAGCCGTTCCGGCGGCGCGCCGAAGAACGTGCCGCCGTCGTCGCGACCGATCAGGAACCGGTAACAGTTCGGATACCGACGGCGCAGTCGCTCGAGCGTTTCGGGGACGTCAACCGGCCCCTCGAGGTCGACCGACAGCGCCTGCGCGAGGACGACCTTGGTGAGTTCGCCCCGACCGATCCGTTCGAGGGCGGTCTCGACCTGGGCGGTCCAGTCCTCGCGCGACGTGGTTCGCCGGGTCGATTCGACGCCGGGGCCGTCGCCGCTCGGTCGCATCGTCGGCAGCCCCCGGAGCCGGTCGGTCCAGCGCTCGAGTCGATCCGCCGCCGTCTCGGGGTCCGACGCGACGGCCGTCAGCCAGGTGTCCGCGTCGCTCCGGACGACGAGTACCCGCGGAACGACGAACTCGGCCGCCCGAAACCCGGACCACGGCGGCGTCGGCTCGTGGCCGTCGTGAAAGGAGAGGCCGCCGAAGGCCCGCGGCCGGGCGACGCGCGGGCCGTCGTGTTCGAGGCCGTCGAATATCCGGTTCGCGCGAGCCCGGAGTCGGTTGAAGCGCTCGATTCCGTCGGCAGTGAGGCGTGCGGCGACGCCGCGGCCGACGATCTCCAGTCCGTCGGGCGTCGACCAGAGCACTCGCGACTCGTCGTCGGCGTCGATGACCGCGCCGAACGACACGTCCTCGAGTTCCCGGCTGGCGCTGACGAGGGGGGTCGCGTCGGCGTCCGGCAGCGAGCCGGACTCGCTCGCGAGCCGACGCTCACCCGACGATCGATCCATCGAACGCAGTTCGGGACCGCCGCGCCTTCAGCCTAACTATCCCGGGCGCCGGCCCGCGCCTCCCGCTATCGATTCCCGCTCGCGTCTAGCTGTACCGCTCTTCCTCCCACGGGTTCGCCGTCTCCGAGTAGCCGCGTTTCTCCCAGTAGCCCCGCTGGGCCTCGGTGAGGAACTCGACGCCGTCGACCCACTTCGCCCCCTTGTAGGCGTACTTGTGGGGGGTGACGACCCGCAGTGGCCCGCCGTGGTCTTCCGGGAGATCCTCGCCGTCGTAGGCCCACGCGAACAGGACCTCCTCGCGCATGCAGTCCTCGAGGGGCAGATCGGTGGTGTAGCCGTCGAGCGCGGAGAACATGACGTGGACCGCGTCGTCGTAAACGCCCGCGCGCTCGGCGAGAGCGGGGAAGGAAACGCCGGTAAACCGGCAGTCGAACTTGCTCCAGCCGGTGACGCAGTGGAAGTCCTGCTGTTGGGTCTCGCTGGGCAGGTCGCGGAACTCGTCCCACGAGAGCGAGAGCTCCTCGTCGACGGCGCCGGTGACGGTGAACTCCCACGTCTCGGGATCCCAGTCGGGCGTCCCGCTCTTCGAGAGCACCGGAAACGCTGAAGTCTCCCGCTGGCCGGGCGGCAGCCGCTCGTCGCCGAACTCCCGGTAGAGATCCGTGACGTCGATGGCGTCGTTGGTCATACGCGTGCGTACGTCCCGACGGACGTAGATGTGACGCCTTCGTCGAGCGGGCGAGCCGACGACCCATCCGTCGACGTGTCGCGTGCGACGGAGACACACCGCTCGAATGAAACGATCGTCGACACGTAAGCCCGTATTTCCGGGCCGGTAGCGGGGGTGAAACGAACTGTAACAGTCGGCTCGACATCACAATTCAGGGCCTTCTTCGCGAAACCCTCGCCATCCCTTAGTACAGTCTCGACCACGCTCACCTGTATGGCGAGCAAACCGCAGATAGCCGAACGAGAAGTCACCGAACAGGCAGCAGAAGAAGTCGGCGAAGAGGCCATGGGCCCCGCGTTCGTCGCGTCGGCCGCGTCCGTCGGACTCTCACTGTACTACTACTTCATGCGCGGAGAGCGCCAGCTCGGCACGTTTATCGGTCTCTGGCCGCCGACGATCCTCGCGTTCGCGAGCTATTTCAACCAGCGAAAGATGCTCAACCAGCTTCAGTCGGTCACCCAGCCGGGGACGACGCTGAAGAACGCGTTCGACTCGATGATGGGCAACCGCTAACGGAATCGAACGAGACCGATAACCGCGACTGCGATCGCGATTCGATCGCTGCGACTGCGACGCCGTCAGCGGTCCTTTCTGGACGAGCGCTACTGACCGTCGATCACCGACGGTTCTCCGATCGGTCGAGCACGGTGAGACCACTGACCTCCCGACTCGAGATCGGTCACAGCGAACTCGAGATGACCGAAATCCTGATTCGCGAGCGGTGACGACGGCCACGACCTCCGGCGCCGGGATCGCCGATTGGGGGCGATTCACAGCGTATGGAGTCCCCGTCAGACCTAAATACCCCCTCGCCGAAAGCCGAATCAGATGCCGAAAGTAGAGATCACCATCCCGGAACACCTCGAGATGCAGATCGCCCAGATGGTCGAGCGCGGCGAGTTCGTCAACCGCGAGGAGGCGATCGAAGACCTCCTCTCGACGGGGATCAAAGCCTACAAGACCAGTGGACCGATGGACGAGGAAGAGGGGACGAGCGGTGGTACCGGCCTCGAAGACGACGGTATGATGGGTCACGACGACGAGTACGTCTTCTAACGTCGCCGATTTTCGCTCTCGACCACTCAGTCAGACCGTGAGCAACGGGATTCCGAACGCGACGGCCAGACCGAGAAGGGCGACGACGAGGCCGATGCCGACCTCGCGCAGTCCGTACTCGCTCATCGGTGCGGTCGTCCGCTCGGCCTCGAGGTCGTGGCCGACGTCGGCGCCCGTATCGCCGTCTTCCGTCTGGTGCGTGTCGTCTGCCATACTCAGCTGTTGCCGACTCACCGCCTTAAAGACACCTCTCTCGTCGGCGAGCGGGCGCCTCGATCGTTCCCCGAGGTCGTCGAACGGTCGGTAGGCGCGACTCAGCGTCTCGCAACGAAACGCGTCGCGCGGGGCGAGCGCTCCCGCATCGCGTCACGTCAGTCACTACGTATTTACACTCCGGCTACCAATACGGTGTCGATGCCCTCCACATCGATCTCTCGCCGGCGACTGCTCGCAGCGGGCGGCGGCTGTCTCTCGGCTGCGTTCGCCGGCTGCGTCGAGTTCAGCGAAGGGGAATCGGTTTCCGGCCACTCCTCCGAGGGAGGCACGTTCGAGTCGACCCACGAGTACGAGTCGCTGTCGATCCGCTCGGCGGACGATACGCCCGTCGCCTACTCGAGCGAGGACGCCGCTGAAGACGGCGACGAGAACCGAGAGCCGCGACATCTCGATACGGTCTTCGTCACCAACGAGGACGACGCCACGGCGCTGTGGTTCACCGACGCCGCCGCGGACGACGACGTCGACACCGCTCGAGCGTTCGTCGAGGAGACCAACTTCGAGAGCGAGACCGTCGTCGTCGACCAGCGCTCGATCGACGACTGCTATCGCCGGCACCTGCTGGGCGTCCGCGCGGCGGACGACGAGTTTCGGACGAGCTACTGCCGAGAAATGAAAGCCGCGACGGAGCCGTGCGAGGCCGACAAGACCGTCGTAGAGGCGATATTCGTCCGCGTTCACCGGCCCTACGGCGATCCCCCCTCGAGTCGGGGGAGCTCCGAACGCACCACCTGCCCGAGCGATGCCGGCGTCGCGAACGGCTCCGCGGCGAACGAAACGGACGGAAACGGCACTGAGACCGGCGCGGACGGAACCGGAACCGAAAACGAGACGCACGAACCCGACACCTCGAGCACGGAGGGCCAGCGATGAGAGGAGACGGTCGAAGCCATCGCCGGCAATTCCTCGTGGGACTCGCCGCGACCGGCAGCGCCGCGCTCGCCGGCTGTAGCGCTCTCTCGTGGATCGACGACGGCGGGTCGTCGTTCACCGCGGCCGACGCGGCCGACGTGCTCGCCGACGGAACCGAGGCGCCGGAGATCGAGTGGCCGGCGCCGGTGGTTCCGGCGTCGGACGCCATCGACGACGGCCTCGAGCGCGTCGAGACCCTCCTGGCGGACGTTCCAGACCCGCTCGAGGCCGAGACGGTCCCCAACGGCGTCGTTCGGCAGTCGATCGGCGAGCGTCGGGACGAGGCCCGCGACCGCCGCGACGAGGCCGCTGCGGCGACCGGGGACGATCGCTACCGCGCGCTGCGGACGACCCGCGAGGCGCGCGACGCCGCGCGGGCGGCGACGACCACGCTCGACGCCATCGACGCCGAGAACGAAGCGATCATCGCGGACCTGCGCGAGGAGCGTACCGAGACCCGCTCGAGCGTTCGCGATCGGCTCGAGTCGATCGCCTATCGGGGCGACGGCGCCGGGGACGAACTGCTCCGCGCGGCGCTGTTCTACGCGCGCCGGGAATCGGACCTCCGACGTGCGGCGGATCGGCTCGGTCGAAATCGGTGGGAGGTCGACGGGGACGCCACCGTCATCGACATCGGCGACGGTGCCGGTGCGGTCGAGTTCGGGACGGCCACGCGGACCGTCTGGGAACACCTCGCGGAGCGCTTCGACGAGCGAACCGACGAGTCGACGGATCTGACGCCGGTCTTCGAGGCCGCCCTCGAGGCGTCGACCGAGCGCGTCGAGAGCATCATCATCCCCGACCGATCCGACGAGGACTGGCTCGACGGCATCGTCGACGGGGAACTCGACCAGCACACGGAGCAGGTGCTCTGGCGGACGGTGGATCCGGTCTCGAGCGCGGGGGACGGCCTGAACCGGGCCATCGAAGACGGTAACACGGGTATCGCACTCTACGAGGCCGTCCGGTTCGAGGTGCTGTACCGGGCCTTCGAACGCATGCGCGGTCGAATCGACGGCGGGACGCTGGCAACCCCCGAATCGGCCGCGGAGCTCCGCGCGGAGCGAACGGCCGCGATCGAGGCGGCCGACGCAGCCGCCTCGTCGGTGACCGAGCCGTCGATCGGCGCGTACGTCCTCGCAGAGACGCTTCGGTCGCTCGAGTGGACCGACGAGAGCGTCCGCCGGGCCGCGGACAACGATCCAGAAGTCGGTGTCTCACTGTTCACCGAGTACGGAGATTACGCGCGCATCCGGGCCCAACTCGAGGCGCTTCCCAACGCAGTCGAGACCTTCCGGGAGCGACTGCGGTCGGCGTGAGGGCGGCGCCGTTGCGACGGCAGTGATAACTCGCCATCGGGACGGAGACCCGTCCGTCGCTCGAGACACCGATGGGGACCACTTTACTATCCCGGGTTCCAAGGCTCGCACAACGACCACATGCTGACAAAGCGAATCATTCCGTGTATCGACGTGGACTTAGACGAGGACGGGAACCCGGCAGTCTACACCGGCGTCAACTTCGAGGACCTGAAGTACACCGGCGATCCGGTGGAGATGGCCAAAGCGTACAACGAGTCCGGCGCCGACGAGTTCGTCTTCCTCGACATCACCGCCTCCGCGGAGGGCCGCGAGACGATGCTCGACGTCGTCGAGCGCGTCGCCGACGAGGTCTTCATTCCCCTCACGGTCGGCGGCGGCATCCGCACCACCGACGACATCAAGGAGACGCTGCGGGCCGGCGCCGACAAGGTCTCGATCACGACCGGTGCGCTCGAGCGCCCCGAACTGATCAACGAGGGCGCGAAAGCCTTCGGCAACCAGTGTATCGTCATCAGCGTCGACGCCAGACGGCGCTTCGACGAGGAGGGCGAACACTACGTCGAGATCGACGGCGAGTCCTGCTGGTTCGAGTGCACCAAGAAGGGCGGCCGCGAGGGGACCGGCATCGACGTCCTCGAGTGGGCCCAGGAGGCCGAGTCCCGCGGCGCGGGCGAACTGTTCGTCAACTCGATCGACAAGGACGGCACCAAAGACGGCTACGACCTGCCGCTGACGAAGGCGGTCTGTGACGCCGTCGACACGCCCGTCATCGCCTCCTCGGGCTGTGGCGGCCCCGAGGACATGTACGACGTGTTCACTGAGGCCGGCGCCGACGCCGGCCTCGCGGCCTCGATCTTCCACTTCGACGAGTACTCGATCGAGGAGACCAAGGAGTATCTGGACGAGCGGGGCGTTCCGGTTCGGCTCTGAGCCGCGAGCGAACGTAACGGCGAACGGCCGTCGGCCGTGAGCCAGTGAGGGAGTGGCTTTTTGGTGCAGGTTTTTGTGCGAGTGGTGGCGTAGCCACCTGAGCGGAAAAAGGTGCCAACGGAGTATCTGGACGAGCGGGGCGTTCCGGTTCGGCTCTGAGCCGCGATTCTCGCACGAGGCGACGCAGGCCGTTCGTTCCGACTTCCAACACGCTTATATCGACACGGTTGTGCGTTACGACCAGTGAAGTGGCGGTGCACGTGGTGTGGGAAACCGCACGCGGAAAACGACCCTCCCTGTGACAACTGCGGACACAACACCTTCGAGAAGGCGGTCGTCCGCGAGGGCGAGAGCGAAAGCGAGGCCGAGCGAAACGAGTCCGCGAGGGCGGCCTCGAGCGACCCGGCCGTCGATACCGGCGTGACTCGAACGGAGACGGTCGACACCGGCACCACCTACGTCTGGCGCTGTCAGGACTGCGGTCGCGACCACGTCAAGTACAACCCGCCATGCTCGCGCTGTGGGAACCACGACCTAGAGAAGATCGAGCAGCGCTATGACGACGTCGACGGCGACCTCGAGACGTCCAGTTGGCTCGAGGTGGCCAAGCCGTACGCGCCGATTCTGGCGGTCATCGTCGTGGTCGCCGCACTGTTCGCGACCGGCGTCGTCCCGCTGTCGATTATCCCGGGCGTCGGCGAGCCGTCGCCGCCAGATGCGCCGGGTGAGGGCAGTCAGGCCGCGGGAATCGACCTCGAGGCGACCGAACTTGAGGTTCACGACCGACTCGAGGCCGAACGCGATAGCGCGCGCTCGTACGACGACGGGCTCGCGGCCTACGCCGAGTACAACAACCGCGCGCACGTGGCGAGCCAGCACGACGGCACGGGATCGGAGGGAGTCGAGCCCGGCGATTTCGGCGCCGATTGCGGTAGCGCAGGTGCCAGCGGCCAGTTGACGCCCCCGCTATCGATCGACGACTACGACGACGAGGCCGCCCTCGCCGACGACATCGCCAGCGGACTCGAGACCAGCGACGCGGTCACGGATCCCGACCTCGAGCGCGAGGGACTCGACCTACACGTCCTCGAGGGGGCGGTCTACGTCCACTACGCGGCCTGCTAGACTCTTTAATAATCCGTTGGAGTTTTGCTGAAGGGAAACGCTACAAGACCTACTCACGCTGGCGACAGGGGATCGCCACGCCCTCTCCAGCCGATTCGTTCGCTCACTTCGTTCACTCTCCTCGAGAGACGTTTCCGGTGAGAAGACGAGGACTTGAGCCCCCGAGATCGGGTGTCGAAATCGTTCAGGCGGCCGCTTCGAACGCCTCGCGGAAGGAGACGGCCTTCTCGCGGACGTTGACTGCCGCATCCTCGAGGGCCTCGAGCGGATCGACGCCGCCCTCGGTCTTGATGGTGAGGATGGGTTCGGTCTGGCCGCCCGACTGTTCTGGGTTGACGTCGTAGGTGGCCGCGCTGACGTTCTCGTGCTCGAGCAGCGCGCCCTTGAGGACGTTCATGAAGGTGTGATCCTCGCCGGCGATCTCGATCGAGAGTTCGGTGTCGGTGCTCTCGGTGACCCGCAGTTCCATGTCCACCGTTCCGGTCGTCGGCCGCTTGTAGCTTTCTGTTCGGGCTCGAGGGTCGGCGATCGGTGGTGGGTGATCGAACGTGCGTGCGTGATCGACACTCGCGCAACTGCGATAGGACGAACCTAAACCCATATACAGTCGCGGCCGAACCACTGGATATGCGCTCCCAGGAGGCCCTCCTGACGATCGCGCTGTCGGTCGTCGTCCCGCTGTTCGTGGTGGCCGCGGTGCTCGCCTCCGTCGCCGTCGTCCGCCGACTCCACGGTCCCGCCCGCCGCTGGGGCGACGTCGCCCGCTCGCGGCTCGTGATGGGGGTCCCGTGGGGATCGTTGCTTGTGATCGCGCTGGTCTACTGCGTCTACCTGTTCGTCCAGGACGGAATCACCGCGTTCGGGAACCCGGTAACGCTCCCCTACCGGGCGTATTCGTACTTCTACCCGCTGGGGATGCTGACGGCGTCGTTCTCCCACGCCGGACCGGGCCACCTCATCGGGAACCTCGCCGGCGCCGCCGTCGTCGCGCCGATCGCGGAGTACGCCTGGGGCCACTACCCCGACGAACGGGGCGAAACGGCGTTCGCGTCGTGGCGGACCGACCCGTGGATCCGCGCGCTGGTGATCTTTCCCCTGATCGTCGTCGCGATCACGATCGGCTCGAGCCTGTTCGCGCTCGGCCCCGTGATCGGCTTCTCAGGAGTCGTCTTCGCCTTCGCCGCCTTCGCGCTCGTCCACTATCCGATCGTGACGCTCGTCGGCGTGCTCGGCGTGCAAGGCGCGCTGCTGACGCTCTACCGCGCGCTCCAGACGCCGATCGGCGTCTACGTCTCCCAGTCCCGCCCCCCGTCGGCGCCCTCGTGGGCGGGCATCGCCATCCAGGGCCACGCGCTGGGGTTCTTCATCGGGCTCGTCCTCGCGATCGGGCTCCTCCGGCGGCGGGGGCGCCGTCCCGATGCGCTCCGGGTCTGGATCGCGATCCTGCTGTTCGGCTTCGCCCAGGGCCTGTGGCAGATCTACTGGTTCGGCAGCGCGAACGTCTACTACCTCTTCCAGGGCCCCGGCGTCCTAATCGTCGTCGCCCTCGCGCTCGTGGTGACGGTCGCGATAACGGCCTCGGAGCGACCGGTCGTCCCCGCCCGACTCGAGCGCCGCCTCGCTCGATTTGGCGGGTCGGGTTCCGGATCATCAGATGGCCCGACCGTCGCACGGCCGCTCGAGCTCGCCCGCAGTAGCGATCGGCGGTCGACCTCGTCCCTCGAGCGGATCGGCGAGATCGCGACGGCGGCGGCCGATCGCGGATCGACGCGGCTCTCGTCGGTCACGCGGCGCAAGACGGCACTGTTGGCCGTGTTGGCCGTCTTCGCCGTCGTCGCCGGCACGGCGGTCCCGGTCAACCTCTTCGTGATCGAGGACGCGACCGTCTCCTCCGAGTCGGCCGTCGAGATCGAGGACTACACGATCCAGTACGCCGAAGAGGTCGAGAACCAGAAGGTCTCGCCGGTCCAGGTGGGACCGCTCGCGGAGGCCGTCTCGCTCGAGTCCAGCGGGGTGATCGTCGTCAGCGAGGAGCGCCAGCTCTGGGTGGAGGTGGTTCCGGCCAACCGGCTCGCCTTCACCGGCGAGGCGGAGGTCGTCGTCGGCGGCCCGGGCTGGCGCGAGACCGTCCACGTCGAACGGACCGGCTGGGAGCCGGTCGGCAACGACACCGTCTATCAGGTCGAGATCTGGCCCGACGGTGGCGACCGACGGCTCGCCCACGAGTCGGAGGGCTCGCAGGCGGACGTCCGTATCGACGATCGAAACGTCACGATCGAGTCCCAGGACGGCGAGTTCGTCCTCGCGGTCGAGTCCCAGGATGGCGAGACCGTCGAGACGACGCCGGTGCCCGCCGCCGGCGAGTCGGAGACCGCGGGCGGACTCACGCTCGAGCGAGTCGACGACACGATCTACGCGAGCGCCGACGGAACCAGGGTCGCAGTCGCGAGCCGAGAGACGTACAGATAGGTCCGACGGACCGCGCGGAACAGTCGTTTCTCCCGTCTCCTCGTAGCGCCGACACCGCCCCCGTAAACCGATTCGTACGGACGACAGTCAGTAATACGTTCACGTTTCGACCGCCGAGCGCCGGGGCTCGAGCGCGTATCGCTCGCGTTCTCGAACAATCAGGTCTCGATAACGGTGCGTTCGTGAAGACGTTCTTGCGGCGATCACAACGTCCGTTAACGACCGCGTGGCTTCGGGAAGCCGGAGAGAAACAATGACCCGCTGCGTGGTCCGTTCGATCGAGTTGACCTACGGACCGATGAGCGACCATGCACTCCGGCGGACGACCCCCCAGGCCGGCCCGACGACCACCGACGAGCGCGAATCGCCGACGGCCGTTCGCCTCGAGGACGTCACCCACGAGTACGGCTCGAGCGGCGGCCGCGGTCGCTCGAGCGAGGACCGGACGGTGACGGCGCTTCGAGACGTCACGCTCGAGGTGGGCGCGGGCGAGACCGTCGGTCTCGAGGGGCCGAGCGGCAGCGGTAAGTCGACGATCCTCCACGCGGTCAGCGGACTGCTGGTGCCGACCGCGGGGCGGATCCAACTGCTCGACACGGCCGACCTCACGTCGCTTTCGGACCGCGAGCGAACGCGGCTGCGACGCCACCATGTCGGCATCGTCTTCCAGCGCTTTCACCTCTTGCCGTCGCTGTCGGCCCGCGCGAACGTCGCCCTCCCCCTCGTACAGGCCGGGATCGGCCGATCGACGCGACGCGAGCGGGCCGAGTCGCTGCTCGAGCAGGTGGGCCTCGGCGATCGGATCGACCACTCCCCGGGCGAACTCAGCGGCGGCGAACGCCAGCGCGTCGCGATCGCCCGGGCGCTCGTGACGGATCCGGACGTGATCGTCGCCGACGAGCCGACGGGGGAGCTCGACACGGCCACCGGCGCGGACGTGCTCGATCTCCTGACGGACATCGGACGCGACCGGACCGTGCTGGTCGCCTCCCACGACGACGCGACGCTGGCCGTCGCCGACCGCGTGGTCACGCTTCGCGACGGGTGGGTGGTCGACGATGGCAGGTGACGATCGGTTCGAGACGACCGCGGGCAGTCGCCGCGCCCGCTGGTGGGGGGTCGTCACCGTCTCGGTCGTCCGCCTCTGGAAGCGCGCGACGGGGACCAAATCGCGGCGGCTCGCGGCGACGACGGCCGCCGTCGCGCTGACCATCGCTCTCCTGATCGTCGTCACCGGAATCGCGCTGGGGCTCGCCGACGGCGCCACCGTCGATCAGGACGACGCCGACGTCCGCGTCGCTCCCGCGGAAAGCGACTCCCTCGCGGCGGTCGACGGCGTCGAGAAGTCCCAGCTCGGCGAGGCCAACGCGCGCGCCGAGCGGATCCGGAATGGGGACGGCGTCGACCACGCCTCGCCGGTGCTCGTCGAACCGGTCGCGCTCGAGTCGCCCGACGGCGAGTCAAAGCGCATCCTGCTCGTCGGCGTCGTTCCCGACGACGAATCGCGGACCGTCGCCGGGCTCCCCACGGACGAACTCGAGGCCGGCGATCCCCACTACGCCGACGGCTCGTACGACGGCCCGCGTCGGGGCGAGATCGTGCTCTCGGCGGCCGCGGCCGATCGACTCGAGGCCGAGGCCGGGGACGAACTCACGCCGGGCGGCGAGCAACTGCCCGACGGCGCGGCGCCGTCGTCGACGGTCGCCGCGGTCGAGACGGCCGGCGACGGCGAGGCGGAGACGCCGGTCGCGCTGATCCACCTGAGCGAACTGCAGACGCTGTCCGGGGCGTCCGACGGCGAACTGGCCGACCAGGTGCTGGTGTGGGGCGACGGCGCCGCCGCAGAGTCGGCCGCCGCCGACGCCTATCCCGAGGCGACCGTCGAGTCGGTCGACCGAACCAACCCCTCCTCGCTGTTCGAGGATGAACTGGCCTTCGCGACGAGCCTGCTCGCGCTGATCGTCGGCGTGGCGATCTGCGCCTCGTTCGTCGCGACGACCATGGGGATGACCGTCAACGAGGACCGGCGGACGCTGGCCGTCCTCGAGTCGGTCGGCTTCACGACCCGCAGCCGGCTCGCGATCGTCGCCGTCTCGACGCTGTTGACGACCGTCTGCGGCGCGCTCGTAGGGGTCGCACTCGGCGCGGGCGGAATCTACACCGTCAACAGGATTGCCACCGCGACCGTCGCGCCCGGTGCCGTCGCCGAGATCCATCCGCTGTTCGTTCCCTACGCCATCGGCGTCGCGCTCGTTGCGGGGCTGGTGGCCGTCCCCTACCCGCTCGTCGTCGCGGCTCGCACGTCCGTCCTGACGGAGGTGGGGCGATGAGCCCGCGACTGCGCCGCGCGGCGGTCAGAGCGCGGGCCGTCGTCGGCCTCGCGTTCGCACAGCTTCGCCGATCTCCCGGTCGGACCGCGCTGACCGTCCTCGCGGTGACACTGGCCGTGCTGTCGGTGACGCTGCTGGCGAGTCTCGGCGTCGGCGTCGTCGAAACGGGAGAGAACGGCCTCGAGAACGCCGGCCGGGACATCTGGGTCACGAGCGAATCGATCGATCCCGAATCCAGCGACACGGCGAACCCGATCGTCGGCGCCCACGGGATGTCGGCCGAGATGACCCAGCGCGACGACGTCAGCTCCGCCTCGCCGATCGCGATGCACGAACTCTACGTCGCGACGGACGACGACGTGGTGCGGACGACGGCGGTCGGGGTCCACGAGACCCACGACGGCTTCGGCTTCGAGGCCGGCGGCGGGTTCGAGACCGAGATGAACCACTCGGACGGCAACTACTCCGCCGCCGACCGACCGAGCGAACCGACGACGGAGGAGATCGTCCTCGACCCCGGAACGGCCGAGTCGCTGGGCGTCTCGGTCGGTGATACGGTCTCCATCGGGACCAGCCGTCAGACGGCCCGGGACAACGAGTTCACCGTCGTCGGCATCGCGTCCTACTACTCGCAGTTCCTCGGAACGGACGTCGAGACGGTGCCGCTGACCGACCTGCAGGCGGTCGCCGGCACGACCGGCACCGACCGGGCGACGTTCGTCACGGCCAGCGTCGAGGACGGGGCCGACCGCGACGCCGTCGCCGCGGACCTGGACGCGGCGTATCCGGGCTACGACGTCCGCACCAGCGACGAGCAGATCGGGTCGATGGTCGAGGAACGGCCGCTCGTCCTCGCCAGCGGCGCGACGCTGGTCGGGCTCTCGCTGGTCGGCGGCGTCGTCCTGACGGTCAACCTGTTCGCCCTCGTGGCCTACCAGCAGCGGGACGAACTCGCCGCGCTCCGGGCGGTCGGCCTCTCGAGGTGGGTCCTCGCGGGGACGATCGGCGTCCAGGGGCTGGTCATCGGGCTGATAGGCGGCGTCGTCGGGCTCGCCGCGACGCCGTTGCTCACGCGTGGGCTCAACTATCTCACCGAAACGGTCGTCGGCTTCGAGTCGCTCCTGCGGACCCCCCTCGAGGTGTACGCCGTCGGCCTCGCTCTGGCGATCGTCGTCGGGACCGTCGTCGCGCTCCTGACGGGCTGGCGAGCGGGTCGGTACGCCCGGCTCGAGCACCTCGAGGCCTGACGACGGTTTCTAGGGTTTCTTTCTCTCAAGATGTTACAATCGATGTGCGGTGGCGTGCGCTATCGGCTGCTCGAGCGATAGCGAGGGGAGCCGACGAAATCGTACGAGGGATGAGTGAGGGAGCGGAGCGCGGCGCTTCGCGCCGCGGAACGGCGAACGGCACAGCCGTGAGCCAGCGAGCGAACGAATCGGTTGGGGAGGGAGTGGCCACTCACCGTTGCCACGATAGCAGAACGCTTCTTTCTGACCACCCTTCCTCGAGCACACCGCTCAATGATCAGTCTCCCGTTACGTAGCTCACCACTCGATCCGGAACACTTCCGCCTCGAGCGTCGCCTCCGCCTCGGTGTGAAAGTCGAACCGCTTCGCGATCGGGAACTCGGCCCGGAACGCGTGGGTCACGTCGGCACCGGCGTCGGCCGCGTACGACTCGACGAACGCCTGGCTGCCCTCGTTGTGAATCGTATAGGAGACGCGTGCGATCGAGCGGGCGGTCTCGAGGAACTCGCGGTCGGCGTGGCGGTTCCCGCGCTGGGCGCCGAAGGGCGGGTTCGAGAAGACGGTGACATCGCTATCGAGGTCGCCGGCAGAATCGTCAGAATCCGGTGAGAGAGGAGGTCGAGTCGCATCGCCGCGAACCCACTCGAGCGGACCGTCGCTGCCCGCCTCGTCGATCCGCGCGGCGTTGGTCCGGGCCAGTGAGAGAGCCTCGGGATCGACGTCGATCCCGACGACGCCCTCGGCGCCGGCCAGCGAGGCGGCGATCGCGAGCATCCCGGTTCCGGTCCCGAGATCGACGGTCCATCCCTCGAGATCGCCCTGTATCCGCGCCTGGTGGGCGATGTGGGCGGCGATCTCCGGCGGCGTGAGATACTGCTCAAGGGCGGGTGACGGATCGGCGAAATCGGCGAGCGCTTCGAGCGCTCGAGCGAGCGTGCGCCGCGACGGACCGGACATGCCGACGCGTTAGGCGTCGATCGTAATAGGCCCCTCGAGTTCGAGCGCGAGCCCCTCGCGTTCGGCCCGTTCGGCACACGCCGCGAGCGCGGGGCGGACCTTCGCCGGATCGGCGACGTCGTCGATGCGAACCGTTACGCTCCCGACGCCGAGGAACGAGCCCGCACGCACGTAGCCGCGCACGCGTTCGATCTCGTCCTGGGTGGCCAGCGAGCAGTCCTCGTCGAAACAGGCGTCGACGGAGAGGCGGGCCGGGACCAGTCCCTCGTCGGTCAGTTCGCGTTTCAGATCGCGGAGGTACTCCGGCGCCGTCGAGTCCAGCGTCTCGGCCTCGAGCGTGACGGGGGTGGCGTCTGCGGGTCGACAGCGGTCGATCGTCGATTCGAGTTCGGGAGTCGATGACGTACTCATTGCGATCGGATACACTAGTTGCATACAAAAACCTTTGTAAATGTTCAGTAGTAATACCACGTGAATTGACTCGGCGACGAGCCGGCGCTTCCGACGGTCGAAATATACTTTTTCGTGATAGTTTCGAATAGAGTTAAGGAGAGTCCGTGTGAGTGAGTCGGATATGAACTGTCCACGGTGTCAGGGCTCGCTCGAGGAACTCTCGTTGGGCGACGTCTCGACGACCATGTGTCCCCACTGTGGATTCGCGGACATCCCTGTCGAGCACATCCGGGACGGGGAGGAGCCGGAATCCTGGCGCGACGCGTTCAACCGGTTCTACGAGCGCTGAACGTCAGTGGGGGCCGTCGAACTCGAACGCGAACTCGAACCGAGTGCGTCGATACGACAGGCTGAACGGTGAGAATCAGACGGAAAGAAACGGTAACGAGGGCGACTTACTCGGCTTCGGCTTCCGCTTCGACGTCCTCGTCGGCCTCGTGGTCGACGTCTTCGTCGGATCGGGCGGCGACGAGGCCACCGCGTGCGACGCTGTAGAGGGGTTCGTTTGCGTGCGTGACGCCGCTGATCGAGAACGGAATGTTCGCGTCCTGCAAGTGGTCACGGAACAGCGCCTCGAAGCCGCTGGGGCTCGAGGTGCCGCCGGTGACGACGACGGGGACGTCCAGTCCTTCCTCGACGTCCTCCTCGTCGACTTCCTTGACGATGTTCTCGATGACGTAGTCGAGCAGGTTCTCGTAGTAGATCGAGAGCGCGCCCTCGACGCCGCCGACATCGGTCGTGAAGTCGAGTTCGAAGTCGTCCTCCTTGATGGAGGTGACTTTGTCGACGGGCGTACCCGTCGCGCGGGCGGCCTGCTCGTCGACCCAGTCGCCACCGCGGGCGACGGAGAACTTCATGACGGGCACCGCGTAGTAGGCCAGACAAACGTTCGTCATGCCGGCCCCGAAGCTGATACCCAGCCCGGTGAAGTTGTTGTCCGCGAGTTCGCTGTAGATGACGGACATCCCTTCGTTGATCGGTTCAGAGTCGTATCCCATGTCGTCGAGGAACGACTCGATCGTTTTCTGGTGGTACAGCGTCGAGAGATCCGAGTCGATCGGATCCGCCGGAGAGGAGAAGTAGAGCTTCTCGTCCGGATACGCGGGCTCGCCGACGACCTGCTCGATGATGAGCTTCATCATCGGGATCGCGCTTTTCTCGTCGTTCGAGAGGATCCCGTGTTTCATCGGTCGGCGGGTCTCCTTGTTGAAAATGTTCGCGAAGTTGAGTGCGTCGTCACCGACGACGTACACCTTGTCGTCCTTTCGGATGTGGAGAACTTCACTTCGCGAGAGCATCTGCTCGGCCATATCCGAGTACTCGATTTCTACGAAGGAGTTACGCTGCTGCACGAATACCGTGTCGTTCCCATCCTGCTGTGCTGACAGGATGTTCATCGTTCCAACGTCTAGGCCTTTCGCCATAGTTGGCCAAGGTGGCCCACGGATTATAAATCTATGTGAATTGCTTACAGATCAAACTACGTGGCAATAAGGATATTTTAACAGTGGGTAGCGAAGGATTACTCCCGACCCAGTAGCTGACGTAACCGGCCGAACAGGCCGGACAGCGGTGACCCGTCGTCGTCGGCCGTCGCCATCTCCTCGGCCCGCTGCTGCTCGCGGAGTTCCTTCAGTTTCGCCGTCTGATCGTCGACCGTCGATTGCGAGGTCGTTTTCTTCGTCTCGCCGCCTTTCAGCCCCTTGAGTCCGGCGACCTGCGCGTCGACGCCGGTCGAACGGGTCGTCTTCGTCCCGGCGTCGGCGTCGATCGAGACCTCGTCCAACTCATCCTCGGAGAAGCTCAGACGCTTGTGTTCGGTCTTCTGGACGCCGCCCCAGGAGAGTTCGACGTCCTCCATCGCCTCGTCGATGTCGCCCCGAACGTCGGCGTCGGTGAGTTCGTCTTCCTCGTCCCCGTCGTCGGTCTCGACGGCCTGGACGCGCTGGGCCATATCGAGATAGTGGGCGATCAGCGCCGCACCGGTCGACGCTGTCAGTCCGGCGAGACCGATCGCGTAGATCGCGACGATCTGTGCCGTGTAGTCCGCTCCATAGCCGTTCCAGTCGTCGGGGTAGGCGTACAGGAAGCCGCCAACGGCCACGAGCGTGACGACCACGCCCGCCACCGACGTGTACAGGACCCGGCGCTCGGATGGCAACAGGACCACGATCCCGAGCATGAGAAGCGGGAGTGCGATCATGACGATACCATACGCGGGTTCGGCCCACGTTATGTGGGCCGCGCTACGGGCCTCGAACGTACTGCTCCACAGGAAGAGCAACAGCGCGATGCTCGCCAGGCCGATGCCGCCGAGGAACAGACCGAAGCCGACGTAAACGTCGGTCCGATCCTCCGGCTCGCCGATGTACCGACGGTAGAGGTCGAAGAAAAATCCGTCTGGAGACTGTTCCGCTGACATTAGCTCCCCGTTTACACTCCAGTACTATGACTGTTGGGTCGCGAAACCAATCCGTTTTGGCAGGGTTCTGAGGTTACATCGAAGCCACCAACCGCGGCCAATTTTTCCCTTTCGCGCGCCCGCACAGGAACGCGCAAACACTCTCAGTATCGCCGACAGCGGACCCCGCACGGAGCCGTCCAACGACGGGTCGAAAAGCGCGGCCGTTTTACGTCCGTGGCCGCTAGGACTGCTAATGAGTCAGGAGTCGGAGTACACCGAGGGGGACCTCCGGAACACCGGAATGCAGCTCAAACACGACCGCGAGTGGGACTACGAACTCGAGCAGATCGTCGAAGCCATCGAGGAGCGAGACGCGAAGAAGGTCGGCCTGCAGTTCCCGGAGGGACTGAAACGGCGCGGCCCGGCCGTCGCCGACGACCTCCGCGAACTGTCCGACGACGACGTGACGTTCATGCTCTCGGGTCAGCCCTGTTACGGCGCCTGTGATCTCGACACCTATCTGATGAAGCGCACCGACGTGTTCGTCCACTTCGGCCACTCGCCGATGAAGAACACGGACAAGGTGATCTACGTGCCGCTGTTCTCGAACGTCGAGGTCACGCCGATCATGGAGGAGGCCCTCGACACCTTAGAGCCGCCCGAAGAGACCGAGGACGTCGGCCTCGTGACGACCGCCCAGCACATGAACCGCTACGAGGAGATGAGCGAGTTCCTCGAGGAGCGAGGCTACGACGTTCACAGCCGTCGCGGCGACGAGCGGCTGACCCACGAGGGGCAGGTGCTCGGCTGCAACTACGCGAGTGCGGACGTGCCCGCCGATCAGGTCCTCTACGTCGGCGGCGGCAAGTTCCATCCCCTCGGACTGGCGATGGAATATCCCGACAAACACGTCGTCATCGCCGACCCCGTCAACAACGTCGTCACCGTCGCCGACACGGAGAAGTTCATGAAACAGCGGTACGGCGCGGTCCACCGCGCGATGGACGCCGAGAAGTGGGGCGTCATCTTCTGTACCAAGATCGGGCAGGGTCGCTGGGAGCAGGCGCAGGAGATCCTCGCGGACAACGACGACGCCTACCTCATCACGATGGACGAGGTGACGCCGGACCGCCTGCGCAACTTCGACATGGACGCGTTCGTCAACACCGGCTGTCCGCGGATCACGACCGACGACGGCCCGCAGTTCCACAAGCCGATGCTCACGCCCGGCGAGTACGAGATCGCCGTCGGCAACAAGTCCCTCGAGGACCTCTCCTTCGACACGTTCCACGGAACCTGGTAGCGGCCCGGCCGCCGTCGCGACGAGTTCGATCGGAGCGTTCCCGCCGTTGTCGCAATCATTCCTCTCATCTCGATACTCGACGGTATCCAACTCGACAGACGGGTACCTGAGGCTGATAGTAATCGGCCATCTATACCACGAGCGCGACCGTCACGAGCGCTTGAACTCCATCGTCGAATGTACTATTATATATACAATACCGAAATTCGGTTCTACTATTTTCGGGAATTTAGAGGTATAATGAAGATATTCAGGAAAAGGATGGTAATCTGGCACTGATTCCAAAGTGGTTTGGAGCAGTTCTTTAGCCCCCTTAGCACAGACCAGTAGTTGATGAGTAATCTTGGTGTTAGCGGACGACCGATGTCTCGAGACGAGGTTTTCGATGCGCTCGCCGACGGAACCCGGCGCGAAGCCCTCCGTATCGTTCACGAGCGATCGCCGGGCGGCGTCGCGAAAACGGACCTTGCCTACGAGCTCGCGGCGGTAACCGATGATAAACCGCTCGCAGCGGTCACCGAGGACGACCACCGGCGCGCGCGCCTCGACTGCACCCACCGCATCCTGCCCGCCCTGCTCGGGGCCGACATCCTCGTCGAGACGGACGACGGCCGACTCGTCACGGCCGACCGTCCGCTGTTCGACGACGCCGAACTCGCGGCCCTCCTCGAGCTCGAAACGACCGATTACGCGGGCGATCTCGACGGGCTGTTCGCCGCACTTTCGGACTCGCGACGCCGGACGATCCTCACCGTGCTGGCCAACCAGTATCACCCGATCTCGGCCGAGACGCTCGCTCGAGACGTCGCGGCCCGCGAGGACGGGACGGCCGAGCGAGCGGTGTCCCGGGAGCGCGTCGACGAGGTTCGACTCTCGCTGCACCATCTCCACCTGCCGCTGCTGCGCGACGCCGGGCTGATCGGCTACGACGGCGAGAGCGAGACCGTCTCCTACGAAGGCCACCCCGATCTCCGCGTCGAGTGGCTCGAGACCGACGCCGACGGCGCGGACGAGACTGCGGTCGACCCCGGAGCCGACAGCGAGAACGAACGATCGGCGACCGACGAGTCAGCGGCCGACTCGAGCGACAAGGGCGTTCGCACGCTGGAAGGCCGCGAGCGGATCGTCGCGACCGGCCAGTCGCTGTGCGAGCGGGCCGACGACGAGCTGTTCATGATGTTCACGACGACGGGCCTGCTCGAGGAGGGCTGTATCCGCCGGATCGAGGATGCGCTCGACCGCGGCGTCGACGTCTACGTCGGCTCGCCCGACCCGCGCGTGCGCGAACTCGTCCGCGAGCGGGTGCCGGAGGCGACCCTCTGGGAATCCCAACTCGACTGGCTCGACCTGCCGGCGAACGGCGAGTCGGTCGGCCGGCTCGTGTTCGCCGATCGCGAGGCGGTGATGCTCGGAACCCTCGGGACGCCGGCCGGCGACAACGAGTACGACGAGACGGCGATCCTCGGCGAGGGGCCGGGGAACGGGCTCGTCGTGCTCATGCGACAGCTGCTGGGTTCGCGACTCGACAGTCGGGACGCGATCGACGAGACCGTCGAGTTCGAGATTTCGCTGTAGCAGCGGTCCGATCCGTCGACGGTACCCTCGAGGCGGTCGATACCGCTGCACAGGGCCCTGAAAGCCCGCATCGATCGTCCCGTCTCGATCGCGACACCACCGATTACTCTTCGTTTCCGGCTCCCACTCCCCGGTAGACTCGAGTCCCTTCGCGTCCGTCGAGACAATAACACTTACCCAGTCGGTCCTCCCACCCTGGCACATGGTTCAAAGTGATTGGGGAGACTGGCTCGTCCGCGACATCGAAGACGCCTCGCCCGATAGCGTCGGGATCTGGTATCTCGGCTGCAACGGCTTCGTCCTCAAGGGACGGGAGGGAACGACCGTCTACATCGATCCGTACCTCGGGCTGGGCACGCCGCCGCGGACGATCCGGATGATCCCCGTGCCGTTCGACCCCGAAGACGTCACGGAGGCCGACGCCGTGCTCGCGACGCACGAACACTCCGATCACGTCCACGGCGAGAGTCAGGCGCCGATCCTCGAGTCGACGGATGCGCCGTTCTACGCCCCCGACGACAGCCTCGCGGTCGCCCGCGAGGAGAACTGGACCGACGAGTGGGAGCTCGACGACGACCAGTTCGTCGACGTGAGCGAGGGCGAGACGATCGAAATCGGCGAGTTCACGGTCCACGTGGAAACGGCGCACGACCCCGACTCGACCCAGCCGGTCAGCTACGTCTTCGAACACGAGACCGGGACGATATTCCACGGTGGTGATACGAAGCCGAGCGATGAGTTCGATCGACTCGGCGAGGAGTACGACATCGACCTCGGTATCCTCGCCTTCGGCACCGTCGGAATGATCCCCGACAAGGAGACCGGCGAGCCGAAGCGGACGCGCTGGTACAACGACGAGAACCAGATCATCGAGGCCGCCGAGTCGCTCGAGTTCGAGCGACTCCTGCCGAGCCACTGGGATATGTGGAAGCGACTCACGACCGATCCGACGGTCCTCCACCACCACGCCAAGAGCTTCGACCATCCACAGGAATTGGCGATCGTCGAGATCGGCGATCGGATCGATCTCTAGACCGTCGTCGCCGGCCACGGAGTTCGTGAACAGATCTGATACTGTCCGTATCATTTATAGTAATGCTGTGGTAACGTTGGCCTCATGAGTAGCACCGCCGACACGGACGACGAAGTCGAAGTCAGCGCCGACGGATTGTCCGTTCGGAAGACATTTGCGGCGGACGAGTTTCCCGTCCCTGCAATCCGGTTCGAGATCGAATCGGATCGCGAGGATCAGGTCGAATTTCGTCTTTCCGAGGAGATCCCGGAATCGTTCCCGATGGACAAGGTCGGGTTCCACCCCGAGTATCACAGCGACGACTGGACCGCGTTCCAGGACAACCACGTCGAGTTCACCGGCAGTCTCGAGGCGAACGAACAGCTCGTGACGGTCTACGGTATCCGAATCGAAGACGAGAGCGAGGCCACCGAGTTCCTGACGAAGCCGGAACTCGTCGAGGTCAGCTCCGACGCCGAGAGCGACACCGAGGCCGAGGAGGTCGACGACGACGTCATCGGTAACATCGTCTCCGACGACCGGAATCAACCGGTCAAGGACATGATCGCCGGCGACTCGGAGTCGGTACCCGGACTCGAGGAAGCGGACGACGACGCGGACGCTGCGGCCGACGATACCGAGGACGAGGGCGACGATGCTGACGACGTCGAGGACGAGACCCTCGAGGGCGACTCCGTCGACGACTCGTCCGGCCTCGATCTGAACCTCGACGACGTCGACCCCGAACCCGACGACTCGGTCGTCGACGAGCACGACGCCGAGGATGCGCCGGACATCGATCTCGGCTTCGAAGAAGAGGAGATTCCCGGCCCCGAGGACTCGGCCGCGGATACTGACGAGGAGACCGAGGAGCCGGACACGGAAGTCGAACTCGATCTCGGAGCCGACGAGACGGACGAGACCGATGAGGAAACCGTGGCGGACGAGGACGACGTCGACGGCGCGGCCGATGAGACGGACGAACCCGAGATCGAACTCGATCTCGAGGCCGCTGCGGCCAGCGCCGAGACGGACGACGCCGATGCGGCGGGGGTCGACCTCGGAACCGCCGAGCCGGACGACGAAGCCGCCGAGCCGGACGTGACCGACGACGAGGGCGAGGAAACGACCGAACCGACTACCGGCGAGAGCGACGAGGACACACCCGAGATGGAGGCGGACGAAACCGACGACGGGGCGACTTCGCTCGAGGACGACGAGGCGGAAGCGAGCGAACCTGACGCCGAGCCGGCCCCCGCCCCAACGTCGACGGCGGATGCCGACAACGCGGAACCTGAGCCCGCGACCGTCGAGGGATCGATCGGCGCACGTCTCGCGGCCGAGATTCGCGAGGACGAACTCGAGGACGACGATCTGGCGGCCCTTCGCTCCGCGCTCGACCTCGAACCGTCGGGGCCGGAGATCGCGAAGGTCGACCACCTCCAGTCGCGCGTCGAGGAGGTCCTGGCCTACACCGACGCCCTGGAAGCCTTCCTCGAGGAGAACGGCACCGGCGAGCAGCTCATCGAGGAGCTCCAGTCGGATCTCGCGGCGCTCGAAGACGAGTTCGACGCGATGGGGACTCGAGTCGAGGACACCGAGGAACGGCTCGACGACGTCTCTGAGGACGTTACCGCCGTCGAAGCGGACGTCGAAGAAGTCGCGGACGACGTCTCGGCCGTCGAGGGCGACGTCGACGAACTCTCGACCGACGTAACCGACCTGGAGACGGACATCGAGACGGTCGAAGCGGACGTCGAGGACGTTTCGGACGATCTCGACGATCTCGAGGGCGAGGTCGACGACCTCGAGGAGGACATCGAGGACGTCCGCGCCGACGTCACGGACATTCAGGACTGGCGCGACCAGCTCGGTTCGATGTTCTCGGAGTAACGGGCTCGTCACCGTTCTGCTGGAAACGCAACTCGTTTATCCGTCGGCGGTCGAGAACGGAGCGATGGGCGAGACGATCCCGATCGCAGTGCCACGGAAAGGACGACCCCTCGAGTCGGTGCTGGACCGACTCGCGCGTCGACTCGACGTCCCGGAGCTCGCGGACGACATCACGTCGACGCTCCGCCACGAGAAGGCGGTCACGAAGGGAACGGTCGATTCTGAACCCGACGCCGAAGAACACGTCTACCATCGTCTCGCCGACTACAGCGCCGTCGACGATCCCACCGAACCGGAGTACACCCTGTTGCGCGACGACCGCGCCGGGAAACCCCGCCGGATCGTCTTCGACAGCGTCACGATCCCGCTCGAGGGCGTCGACGGCGTCCCCGACGACGCGGCGGTCCAGTTGATCGGCCGCGAGGAACCGTTTCGAGCGCTGCGGACCCACGAGTTCGCGCTCGGGTTCGACAGCGCCGACCTCATTCTCGAGGAGGTCGTCGAACTCCGGCCGGAGCCGCTGGATCGGATCGCCGATATCAACGCTCGGATCGACCCCGCGGACACGGACGTCCGCGTTGTCACCGGTCTCGGCGACACCGTCTACCACACGCTGATGGCCACGCCCGACGTCGCCCCGTCGGGCAACTCGCTCGACCGGTCGTTCCTCGAGTCCTACGAGGGACCGCTGTGTATCGAACCGCGGTACGAACGGCTCGTCCAGGCCGTCCTCGGCACCCGAACCCTCGATGGCGTCGGCTTCGAGTATCCCGCGGAGGGCCGCGAAGAGGAGGCCGCGATCGCCGACACCGGACTCGGGGTCTATCTGACCGTGACGGGGTCGACGGCACGGGAGCACGGCCTCCTGCTGGGCGAGCAACTGTTCCCCAGCGAGACCGTCCTGCTCGAGACGGGGCCCGAAGTGACCGACACCGCAGCGGCCGTTCGGGCGCTGCTGAACGGAGCCGACCTCGAGACGGAACTCGCGGTCGAGACCTGACTCGAGGTCAGTTCTCGAAACGGACGACCGCGTACAGCCGTCTCGCGTGCGGTTTTCCGACTGGAGGGATCGAACGGTTCGGTCGCGATCAGTACCAATTGGATATAGCCACATACAATTTATGAGACTGGTTTCGGACGTTACGAACAACTACTCGAGTAGTGATAGTTCATCATTACCTCGAGCGGCGTGACGAAATTCGCCAGTAGCAGCCGTCAGCGGGCCAGCGACACGATAGCTAACCTCCGCCGTGAGACGGTCGAACTCAGAATATGATCCGCCTCAGGGCGTCACGGAATAGATGTGCTCGAGGTAGGTCTCCCGGACGCGGTCGCCCCAGTTGTGGGTGTAGGTGTCGATCACGTCGCTGGCGACGTCGCCCCGGAGGTACTGGACGATCCCGCGGTCGCCCGTCCGATCGCGGAGGTGGGTCGTGAAGAAGTGCCGGAAGTAGTGGGGCGTCACGTTCTCCGCGGCGCCGCCGCCGGTGCGGTACCAGCCGCGGTCTCTCGCGTACCCTTCGACCACGTGATGGACGATATCCGGCGTGAGTCGCTCGCCCCAGCTGTCGGCGGTACCGACGAACAGCGGCCCCGTCGCAGGGGCTGACGGCGCGCTCGAGGGCGTCTCCGGACGGACGGCGAGCCATCGAAGCAACGCCTCCTTCAACTCCTCGTCGATCGGGACGACGGTCTCGCGTTTCCGTTTGTTCGATGCTGTCCGCCGCTCGCCGCCGGATTCGCGTCCGTAGGTGTGCTCGGTCGCGATAAACAGCGAATCCGGGCGGCCGGCGATGTGGGCCCGCGGCTGCCAGCTCTGGGCCTCGTGGTCGATGTGGAGGTCGATCAGGTCCAGATTGCAGAGTTCGCCGGCCCTGATCCCGGTCTTCAGCAGCATCGTCACGATAGCCCGATGCAGCGGGTGACGAATCTCCCCGACGAACGACCGCATCTCGGGCAGTGTCACGTCGCGTCGAGTCGGGTTCGACTCGATCGACTCGTTCATCTCCTCTAGGACGACGGTCATCGGGTTCTCGTCGGTGTGTCCGACCCGCTCGAGGTAGCTGTAGAACCGGTTGAGATACGAGGCGTACGTCGCGACGGTGCTTTCGGAATGGGTAGCACGAAGTTCGTGCACCCAGGCCATGCAGTCCCGGTAGCTCGCCTCCGGTGGGGTCTTCTCGAATCGAGCGGCGAGGAACTCTTCGTAGTCCGAGAGGACCCGTTCGTAGGCCGCTGCGGTCCGTTCGTTCCGGCCGTGGTGCTCGATGTCCTGTAGGAAGTATTCGACCGTGTTTGGCTCCTGACGGCCCTCACTCATCGTCGGTCACCACGTAGCCGCCGTCGCGACCGCTGTAACGGATCCTGTTCTCGTCCTGTAGCCGCTGGAGTTCCGCGTCGAGGTCGGCCTCGACGTCGTCGATCAAGGCGTCGACGAGGTCGTCCCAGTCGAGAACGCCGCGACGCTGGAGCACCTCGAGAATCCGATCCGCGAAGTCGTCGCCACCGGCGGCGCCGGCGTCGGAGCCACCCTGCTCGGTCGTCCCGTCCGTCGGTATCTCGTAAGACGTGCGTCCCGCCTGCACCATCGTCCGGACGAACTCGCTTTGACTCATCTCGAGTTCCTCGGCCTGGGCTTCCCAGATCTCTTTCTGGTATCGCGGCACGTAGGTCTTGACGGCGACTCGTTCGTCGTCGGCCATACGGGGTGGCTCTCAGCGGAGCCATATCAATCTATCCCACATTCACAAATAAGGGCATTTATTTGTACTCGAGGGACCTCGTCAACGGCCATCCAATAGTATTATTTGTGCGAATGTGCCTCCAAAATCCCCCATCGTAGTCCCACTCTCGGGAATAAAGAAATGGTCCGAATGAGGTGCCGAGGAGCAGAGAGAAAGACAAGATAGAAGAGCAACATGAACGAGTGGCTCGTATCGAGAGGTTCGACGAACTGGTTCGAATCGGAGTTCGTTTGATTCAGCTCTAGACTAGAACCGGCAAAACTTGAACGGCATTCTCCTGGGTTAGACCCTTGGGGTTATGACTCGAAAACAGGGTTCCAGAATGATTTTCTTCCACTGAATAATAATTGGGTTTTTAATATGATAGCAGAGTGTGAGTGAGTAACGCGATATGTCATCATCGGATGGATGGCTACCGGATCGGTGACGGTCACGCAACTACCGCCGATCCCTGGTCGGACTCGACTCGAGGCATCGGTTGGACCGAGTGAGAAGACACGATCAGGTCTCCTTGTCACGGCGTCCCGTGTCTCCGCGAACGGGGACTGAGAGGAAACGAACGGAACTCGTGACGGGGCAGTACTACTCGAGTCCGAGAGACGGTGCTCAATTTCACTCGAGGCCACCCGTTCCGAAACAACCGAATGAGGTCGTCGGTGGTTCTCGGTCGCGACCGGTCCCCGTGATTGGAGGAGAGACTCACGTCGAACGGCGAATGGTGAGTCCCCAACTGTGCAACGTCCGCGTACCGGATAGTCCCGTTCGTGTCTCCCGCGGAATGTGGAATCGCTGGGCGGCTCCCAGAAGTCGGTATTCGGCCGCCGCCGCTGTCGCATTCGACGTGAGAATTGGATTTGATGGCTGCCTGGTGTCTCGAGAAAACGGACTCAGCGGCAGCTCAGGGTGAATGCACGGGGCGGGTGGAACCGTGAACCGTCGGCAGGGTGAGCGGCGTGAGCAGAACTGACCTGAGACGGTGGGACCACTTTACTGGGTACGGGACCATCCCGAATCACGTGACGATTGCTCGTAGATCCAACCGAATCTCGCCGGCTCACGGGCGGGTTGTGTCGGTTGATCGATAAACGGGGTCGCTGTCAATCCCGACACCAACAGGTCGCCTGATTGATCTAGACTGTTCGAGAGGAGTCAGCGTGGCTCTCCGCTCAGACCGGTATTGAAACGAGGGGTCCGTTGTCGACCCTGCCCCGCTGTCCGCTCACGAGCGCTATACGCTCGTTCGCCTGCTCTCGAGGTCGTCGTTGCCGAACTCTTCGAGCATCCGGGAGCGCGGCCGTCAATTCCGTTCTGGTTGCGCTCGGAAATCGCGGCGCGACGTTCGAGCCTAGCGGGATCGAAGAATTGGGATGGCAGCGAGTTATCTGTAGCCCGTATTCTTCGCGGCCACCAGACACCGTCCGGCGGCAGCTAGAAATTTCCGCACTGTTACTTGTGTCGTCAGCGTGATTTTCGTAGCCGCAGTTCACGTACTCGAGGCCTCATATCGTGGCTATCGGACGGCGTGAACCTGCGGTGTGAACCGCTGCACGCGTTCTCGAGATCTGCTTGCTCGACTGCGATATCGTGTTCGGTTGCCCGTGCTCAGCTATCTCGAGCCCACCAGTCGAACGCCTACTCGTCCCCCGTGACGCTAATGCGTTCACGAACAGCAACCGGCCCGTCGGACAGGGAACGGTGCTCGCGAAACTCGAGGAGCGACTGCGATCGACGAACTGAATCCTCCGACAGCAACAAACTTCGAACCCGTACGCGAATGGACGGACAACGATTCGCAGTCGATCTCGAGTCGGTCGAGCGATCGCGATCGAATTGGTGTCGCTGAAGCGGTTGTGGGATTCGATGAATGGTACTTGTGATATGGTATCTCATCCCCTAGTCTGGTCGAAGGACGACGAATAAATTCTATAGCGCTATATCGAATGTCCAGGAGACGCCTACCGAACACGGCCGGCGATACAACCCGTCTCGAGGGTAGCAACGGCTACAGCCGGTTTCGACCGTCCTCGTTGACTCGATGGAACCGCTGGATTGCACCCGCCATATCCGGGAAATTCGTCTCTCTGCTCGAGTCAGGCATCGAACTCCGGAACAGGCTCGTCGATCCATCCGACGACGAAACTCGAGGCCCGATCGGACGATCGCTGGGTCGAGTCGAGGAGCGATCCCGATCTCGAGGCCATACTACCGTCACTGACGAAATCAACGACAAAATCGAGGGGTCCGCGAGTCGACCGTCGCATGAACACACGTGACACGCCCGGTGGCGCACACGAAACACGAGTCGCAGCCGGTTTCCAGTCAGAAAACGAGAGTGGACCGAGTTCGCCGCTCGGTCTTAGTGCGTCGTCGTCGTTCGGACGTCGTTGACGCGATACAGGTCGTCCGTGAGTCCCTCACCGTCGCAGTCCTCGTTCGGACACTCGTAGTGCCATCCGTCCTGCGTGGCGTCGCCCTCCCGGAATCGCTCGCCACATACCTGACAGAGGAGCTGTCCCTTTCGACACGTATCGCGGTGAAGTTCGAGGGCGAGTTCGGTCTGGAACGACTGGTTGCAGTTGCGACAGGTGTGCATATTTCGTCAGACGCGAGCATTCGCCAAAACTGCTTGGGTTTTTTATTCCGCCAGATAGCGGCCTGATACGGCTTCGATACCCCGATTTGCCGGCAAATGATCGGGAAAAAAGACAGACCGAACGGGGTGATTACTCGGTCTCGAGTATTCCGTCGGTTGGTAGATCGACCGAACAGTGTTCCCTGTGAACGCGGCCACTGGAATGGTGTCACATCACTGGTAGTACGGTCGATAGTTCTGATTTCGCTCGGCCATAATTTCCCCGAGCGATTTGTGTGCGGAGAGTCAAAGCCGAAGTAATGAACTCGCTCGTCATCGGTGGGCGGCTGTTCGCAGGCGTCTTGCTCATTCTGGCGAACGCCTTCTTCGTCGCCATCGAGTTCGCGCTGACCCGTGCGCGACAGTTCACGGAGGAGGAGTTCGTCGACGGCAACCCCAAACTGGAGCGGGCGTGGGCGATGACCGACGACCTCGAGCTCTACCTGACGACGTGTCAGGTGGGGATTACGGCCTCGAGTATCGCCGTCGGGATCGTGGCGGAACCGGCGCTGGCGGCCATCTTCGAGCCGCTGTTCGAGAACACGGTACTGGCCACGGTCGGAAGCGGCGCGATCCTCGCGTTCCTCATCATCAACCTCGTCCACCTAACCCACGGCGAACAGACGCCGACGTATCTGGGCGTCGAACGCTCGCGGCTGGTCTGCCGGTACGGTGCCACGCCGTTGTACTGGTTCTACCGGATCATTTCGCCGGTCATCACCCTCGGCGACGGGGTCGCGAAACTGACGCTCAAGCTGTTCGGGATCGAGATGACCGGCGCGTGGCTCGAGACCGAGGAGGACGTCATCGAGTCACGAGCGGACCTCCGGAATCGGCTGGGTTCGATCCTCGAGAAGGGCGACCTCTCGGACGAGCGCCGCGAGGAGGTGATGAACGCCTTCCAGATCGGCGAACAGTCCGTCAGCGAACTGATGGTACCGCCCGAGGAAATCGTCGCACTGTCGACCGAAGACGATACCGAAGAAAACTTCCGGAAGATGGAGGAGCGACCGCAGACGCGGTATCCGTTGGTCGGCGAGGAGCTGACTGACTTCCGCGGGATCGTCTACACGCCGGTTTTCGTCAGACACCGCGAGGAGTTGGCCGAGGGCGATATCGACTTCACCGAGCTAGCGGCGCCACCGATGACGCTCTCACCCGACGCGGACGTCAGCGACGCGGTCGACCAGTTTCAGGCCGAGAATCAAGAACTGGCGCTGGTGATCGAAGACGGTGAGGTCGTCGGGCTGGTGACCGTGACCGACCTGCTCGAGGCAGTGATGGGCGATATCGAGGACCCGCTCGACGAGGGGCGAATCGATCCGATCGACCGCTGATCGTCGCGGGCGACCGGAATGAGAGGGTGCACACTCGTCAGCGAAACGGAGAACGGACAGATCAGTCGTTTCAGTCGTCCTGTCCGAGGATACCGCGCTCGGTCATCTTTCGGGGGTCGAGGACCTCGTCGGCCTCGTCTTCGTCTAAGTAGCCCTTCTCGAGGACGACCTCCCGAACCGTTTTGTCCTCCTTAAGCGCGGTCTTAGCGACCTCGCTGGCCTTGTCGTAGCCGATGTGGACGTTCAGCGAGGTGGCCATCGCCATCGACTCCTCGACGCGCTCGGCGCAGTACTCCTCGTTGGCCTCGAGTTCGGCGACGAAGCGCTCAGCGAACACCTGGCTGGCGTTCGAGATGAGCTCGGCCGACTTGAGGAAGTTGTGGGCCAAGACGGGCTTGTAGAGGTTCAGATCGATCTGGCCCTCGGCGGCGCCGGCGGAGACGGCGGCGTCGTTGCCGACGACCTGCTTGTGGACCTGGTTGACGGCCTCGGCGACGACCGGGTTGATCTTGCCGGGCATGATCGAGGAGCCGGGCTGGTTCTCGGGCTGTTCGATCTCACCGAGGCCGTTGCGCGGCCCTGAAGCGAGCAGGCGCAGGTCGTTGGCGATCTTGTTCAGCGAACCCGCGACCACGCGCAGGGCACCGTGGGCCTCGGACATCGCGTCGTGGGCGGCCTGGGCCTCGAAGTGGTTGTCGGCCTCGCGGAACTGGACGCCGGTCTCTTTCGTGATGTACTCGGCGGCGCGGCCGGGGAACTCCTCGTGGGTGTTGAGTCCCGTCCCTGTCGCGGTGCCGCCAAGCGCGAGCTCCGCGAGGTGTTCGCGTACTTTGTCTACGCGCGCGAGGCCCTTCTCGACCTGCGTGCGGTAGCCGGAGAACTCCTGGCCGAGCGTGACCGGCGTCGCGTCCTGGAGGTGCGTGCGGCCGGTCTTGACGACGTCGTCGAACTCCTCTTCTTTCTCCTCGAGTGCCTCGCGGAGAGTATCGAGGGCGGGAATGACGTCCTTCTCGACGGCCTCGAGGGAGGCGACGTGCATCGCGGTCGGGATGACGTCGTTGGAGGACTGGCCGTAGTTGACGTGGTCGTTGGGGTGGACGACGCGGTCGCCGATTTCGCTGCCCATGATCTCGGCGGCGCGGTTGGCGATGACCTCGTTGGCGTTCATATTCGAGGAGGTGCCGGAGCCGGTCTGGAAGACGTCGACCGGGAACTGGTCGTCGTGCTCGCCGGCGATGACCTCGTCGGCGGCCTCGACGATTGCCTCGGCGACGTCGTCGTCGACCAGACCGAGGTCGCGGTTGGCCTGCGCGGCGGCCTTCTTGACGACGCCGAGTCCCCGGATGAACCGACGGCTGAACGAGATCCCCGAGATGGGGAAGTTCTGAATGGCCCGCTGGGTCTGGGCGCCCCAGTAGGCATCCGCGGGGACTTGCATCTCGCCGAGACTGTCGCGTTCGACTCTGTAGTCCTCACTCATGTGCGGAGGATTGACGGGCGGGTGCGTAAAATCCACCGGTCTGATCCGGGGTGCGTCGTGACCGTATTACCGTGTGGCATCGCGGCGTTTCTGGTGGAAGCGGCACCGTTCCCCCTGTTCAGTGGATTCACTCAGAATGTAATTAATTATGGAAACTATTAAGTGGTACTCGGGCTATTAATTGTGTGTGATTCAGAGTGTCCGATGGTAACAAGATACCACGAAGGACGATGCTTAAGGGTGCAGGGATAGCAGGGACGGCGAGTCTCGCGGCTCTCGCGGGCTGTACCGGCGGTGGCGGCAGTACGCTCGAGGTCCTCCACGGATGGACCGGCGGCGACGGCGCCGAGGCCGCCGACGCGCTCTTCTCGGCGTTCGAAGAGGAGCACTCGGACGTCGACTACAACGAGAAGCCGATCGGTGGCGGTGGGAACACGACGCTCGACCAGACGGTCGCCAACCGCCTCCAGGGCGGCGACCCGCCGAGTTCGTTCGCCGGCTGGCCGGGTGCGAACTTAGAGCAGTACGAGGACGCCGTCGGCGACATCGAGTCGGAGGTCTGGGACGAGGCTGGCCTGAAGGACGCCCACGTCCAGGAAGCGGTCGAACTCTGCCGGCACAACGACGGCTTCTCGGCGGTCCCGCTCGGCTCCCACCGCCTGAACGACCTCTTTTACAACGTCGAGGTCGTCGAGAGCGCCGGCGTCGATCCGAGCTCGATCGACAGCGCCGACGCGCTGATCGACGCGCTGGACGCCGTGGAGTCGGAGACCGACGCGACGCCGTTCGCGTTCTCGCTCGCGCCGTGGTGTATCCTCCAGACGTGGGCGCAGACGATGCTCGGCGAACACGGCTACGAGGCCTACATGAACTTCATCGAGGGCAACGGCGACGAGAGCGCCGTCCGCGACACCTTCGAGAAGCTCGAGCAACTCCTCGGCTACATTAACAACGACGCAGCCTCCGTCGACTTCACCGAGGTCAATCAGGACATCATGAGCGGCGACGCCGCGTTCATCCACCAGGGCAACTGGGCCGCCGGCGCGTACATCTCGGGCGACCAGGATATCGAGTACGGCACCGACTGGGACGCGATCCGATACCCCGGGACGGAGGACTACTACACCCTCCACATCGACTCGTTCATCTACCCGAGCGACAATCCGACGCCCGACGACACCGCGACTTGGCTGCAGTTCGTCGGCTCCGAGACGGCACAGGTCGCGTTCAACCAGTACAAGGGGTCGATCCCGACGCGGACGGAGGTGTCCACCGACGAGTTCAACGCCTATCTCACGGACACGATCGAGGACTTCGATAACGCCTCGGAGAAGCCGCCAACGCTCGCACACGGACTCGCCGTGGATCCGAGCACACAGGCCGACCTCGAGGACGTCCTCAACAACAGCTTCGCGGACCCCTACGACGTCGACGGTGCGACGAGCGGGTTCATGGACGCCGTCTAATCCGTTCCATAAACATGAAACGTTTTTTAGCATTACTGCGTAGCGTCCGGCGTAAACGAGACGAGGGCGACGAGCACCGCGTCAGGACGGACGGAGGGACCGCCGAGGAGCGCTCGACGCTCCGACGCTGGCTCGACAGCGACATCGTGCAGTCGTCGCCGTTCTGGCTGCCACCGTTCCTGTTGATGGGCTTTTTCGTCTACGCCGCGATCGGCTGGAACCTCCTGCTCTCACTGACGGAGTACTCCGGATTCGGAGATCCCGATTACAGCAACCTCGGTCTGCACAACTACCGGGCGATGCTGGACGATCCGGGGATGTGGGCGGCGACGCGAAACACGTTCGTCCTCCTCATCGGATTCACGGTCGTCTGTCTGATCGTCGGCCTCCTGCTGGCGCTGCTGCTCGACCGTGAGATCCGGTTCAGCAGGTCGTTTCGGACGATCTATCTCCTCCCGTTCGCCCTCTCGTTCATCGTCACGGCCCAGTTCTGGCGATGGATGTACAACGTGAACAACGGTATCGTCAACCAATTCATCGGGCTCTTCGGCCTCGGGCCATACAACTGGCTGGGGAGTCCCCGTCTCGTGTTGGGGGCGGTGATCTTCGCGCTCGTCTGGCAGTTCAGCGGGTACACGATGATCATCTACCTCGCCGCGCTCCGGTCGATCCCGAACGACCAGTACGAGGCCGCGCGAGTCGACGGAGCGAACACGCTTCGGATGTATTGGCGCGTGATTATTCCGCAGTTACGGCCGGCGACGGTCAGCGCGTCCGTCGTGTTAGTGCTGTTCGCGCTGAAGGCCTTCGACTTCCTGTACGCGACCTTCGACGGCTACCGACCCCGTCGTGGGGCCGACATCCTGGCGACCAAGATGGTCCGCGAGTCGTTCGGTCGATCCGAGTGGGCGTACGGGTCGTCGATCGCGATCATGTTGTTCGTAGTGTCGCTGGCAGTCATCGCGCCGTACCTGTACAATCAGTATAAGCGAGGGAATCTATGAGCGAGAAAACAGTTACCACCGAACAGGCGGCGTCGACGGAACACGAGACCGGCGGGATTTCGATCGGCCACGTCGGACTGTACGCGACGCTGATCGGTCTCGTCGGGTTCTACCTGCTCCCGATCGAGTCCGGACTCGTGACGTCGATCAAAACGCCGACCGCACTCCAGGAGACCTTCCCGTTCCTGCCGCCCCTCTCCGCGAGCGGGGTTACGGTCGAGAAGTGGCAGGTCGCGTTCGAGTACCTCGCGCCCGGGATGGTCAACAGCGTGCTGTTCACTATTCCGTCGACGATCCTGTGTGCGATCCTCGGCAGCATGGCCGCCTACGGACTGACGCTCGTCAATTGGCGCGGTCAGATCGCCGTGCTGGCGCTGTTCATCGCGGGCATCTTCGTCCCGTACCAGGCGGTGATCGTCCCGCTCTTCCAGTTCTGGAGTCAGTACATGCAACTGAGTGCACGGCTCTCGTTCCTGTGGGGCCTCCCGCTGCTCGAGCGACACCACGCGACGATCCTCGAACTGATCATCACGCACACGGCATACGGGGTTCCGATCGTGACGCTGCTGTTCCGATCGCAGTACAAGACGATGTCCGGGGAGATGATCGAAGCCGCGAGACTCGATGGCGCGTCGGTCTGGCGGGTCTACCGACGGATCGTCCTGCCGCTGTCGATACCGATGTTCGCGGTCGTGTTCATCTTCCAGTTCACCCAGATCTGGAACGAGTTCCTGTTCTCGCTGACGATCATCGGGAGCGTCAACAATCCGGCCGCGTCCGCGACCCTCATCCTGTCCGGACTCGGCCAGTCGCTCGAAGGAACCGACTACCCGCTCCGAATGGCGGGCGCGTTCATCACGGCACTGCCGACGCTGCTCGTCTACGTGCTGTTCGCCGACAAGTTCGCGGAGGGGGTACAGACATGATCGACCGACGACTACTGGTACGAAACCGGAGGATCTGACGATGGCAGAAACCCAACTCGACGACGTACGAAAAGTATTCACAGAAGACGACGGCAACGAGATCGTCGCCGTCGACGACGTATCGATCGACATCGAGGACGGGGAGTTCCTCGTCCTCGTCGGCCCCTCGGGCTGTGGCAAGTCGACGACGCTGCGGATGATCGCGGGACTCGAGACGATCACGGACGGCGAGATCCGCCTCGACGACCGGGTGATCAACGACCTGCCGGCGAAAGAACGGAACATCGCGATGGTGTTCCAGTCCTACGCGCTGTACCCGCACATGACTGTGCGGGAGAACATGGCGTTCGGACTCGAGGAGTCCACCGACCTCTCGGACGACGAGATCGCCACCCGAGTCGAAGAGACCGCCGAGATGATGGGCATCGATCCCCTGCTGGACCGGAAACCCGAGGAGCTCTCGGGCGGCCAGCAACAGCGGGTCGCGCTCGGCCGCGCGATTGTCCGTGAGCCGGCCGTGTTCCTGATGGACGAGCCCCTCTCGAACCTCGACGCCAAGCTCCGCGCGCAGATGCGGACCGAGCTCCAGCAGCTCCAGGAGCAACTCGAGACGACGACGGTCTACGTCACGCACGACCAGACGGAGGCGATGACGATGGGCGACCGGATCGCCATCCTCAACGACGGCGAACTCCAGCAGGTCGGCACGCCCCTCGAGTGCTATCACGAACCCGCGAACGCGTTCGTGGCGGACTTCATCGGCGAACCGGCGATGAACTTCTTCGACGTCACGCGCCGCGACTCGGACGGCGACGGAGCCGTCCTCGTCGGCGAGACCCTCGAGTACGCCGTCTCGAACGACATCGCGACGGCGATCGGCGATCGGAACGAGCTCGTCCTCGGCGTGCGGCCGGAGGATATCGACATCGAACACAGCGAGGGTGAGCCCCGGCGCGCGGACGGCCACACCGTCCCCGCGACGGTCACCGTCGTCGAACCGACCGGCGACGAGAACATCGTCTACCTCGATCTCGGCGAGGATCGAAGCGAGACGGCCATCGTGACGATCGACGGGATGAGCCGGATCGAGGCCGGCGACCGCGTGGTCGCGCACATTCCCGAGGACGCGATTCACGTCTTCGACGGGAAAACCAACGAGGCGCTCCACAACCGCCGCGTCGAGAGCAGCGAGCCTCGAGCGCCGAACATCTGATCGACGACGACCGACCCACCGGTTCTCGAGACTGGTGACAGCGGCTCCTTCTCTCGAGGCGGTTCGACGTTCGATCGGCCGTTCCTATCCGATCCGATTCTATCTCGGCCGGCCGCCCGACACTCGAGCGTAGCCGACGCCGACGGCGCGGGCGCCTGCGACGACGGCGTAGGCGGCGGCCCCCGCGGCGAGCAACCCCACCACGTCGCCGCGACGGACGGCCGTGACGACGAGCCACGCCGCGAACACGACGAACGAAAACCCGACGGTCCACCGCAGGAAGTACGTCGGATCGGTCAACGCGGGCAGTACCGTCTCGCTTTCGACGGCCGCACGCAGCCGGCCGGTCGAGACGCTCGCCGCCACGGCGGCCGGATACGCGTACGCACACGCGGCGAAGAAGAAGATCGCGATCGTCGAGGAGACGAGCGAGAACAGTCCCAGTCCGGCGCCGTTCTCGCTCGCGAGCGCTTCCGGCGTCTCGATCAGCGACCGCGTCAGCAGGGCGATCGCCGGGACGAGGACGACGACCGACAGGGCGAGCGCCTCGAGACCGGGGCGGACGACCGCCCGCACAGACGGCAACGGGCGTCGGTCGTCGGAGCCAAGGATGACGGCCGTCGTTCCGAAGAGGACGACGGCGCCGAGGAGCGCGACGGCCGCGGGGACGAGCGCGACGATCGACGGCGCGACCGCGACCGCGTACCGCACCCCGACCGCGAGCGCGACGACGCTGACACCGCACCTGAGCAGCGCCGCTCGTCCGAGCTCGTCGCTGACCGGGTACCGAAGCGCATCGCGAATCATGTCCGTCCCCGATGGCGCTCCTCGGTCGGTCGATCGGTGCGATCTGAAGCCATACTCGGCGAGTCGAACGGTCGGGGCAAAAACGTCGTGGTCCCTCGCGGCACCGCGGCGGCGCCGGACGCCGGCTCGGGTTCGGTGTCGGCGCGGCGGCTCACGGTCGGTCGCCGGGATCCACCGGGAGCCCGACGTCGTCTCCGGCCCGCTCTCGCAAGGCCGTCTGCAGTCGCTCGCCGCAGGTTTCGTGGAGCGTCCGCGCCGTCTCGAGATCGATATCGTCGACCGTCGGTTCCGACCAGGAGAACGTCTGGGAACTGGCCGTATCGACGACCAGCGACGCGAGGCCGAGGCGACGCTGGAAGACCGATCGCCGCGTCGAGACCGTCTGGACGCGGTAGTAGGGGATCACGGTCGTCCGGCGCCGCCAGAATCCGCGCCGAATCACGATGTGATCGTCGTCGACGTGGTAGCCGATGTTGACGTATTTGAGGTGTGCCGCGGGCGGTACCGCCGCGACGACGACCGCGGCGAGATACCAGCGCTCGAGGCCCGTCACTCGACTGGCCCCGAAGGCGAGGGCGACGACGCCGACGGCCAGCAGCGAATAGCGCACGAGGTACCGACGCCGGGCCAGCGGCGACGCGCCGCGAAAGTCGGGGCGGTCGGCGCCGGTCAGCGCCGTCGCGAAGCGATAAATCCGGGAGCGGGCGGCCATCGGAACGGCCGACTGATTTCCGCTGGTGCTCTCGGGCCCGTAGCCGGCGGTCTCGATCCAGAGACCAGCGTAGCCGACCAGCCGCTGGAGCGGGTTGTCGGTGATCGTCACCGACTGGATCTTGTCGGTCGGGATCGACCCGCTGTAGCGCTGGAGCAGGCCGCGTTCGTAGAGCAGGTCGTTCCCCTGCCGGCCGAGTCGGAACCCGTAGTAGTTCACGATCGTGTAGAGCGCGCTGGCGACGTACGTGGCGACGAACCACTGCAGCGCGGCGACCGCAGCCAGGACGAGGAGCGCGTCGACCGTGGCGCCGTCGATCGATCCGGGGCCGCCGACCGCCCGGGCGGTCTCGAAGACGAAGTCCGGAACGAAGCCCGCGCCCGAATCGGCGTCGGTCAACAGGGTCACCAGCAGAATCGGGAAGACCGCGGCGCCCCACCGGAACGCCGTCGCGGCGTAGACCAGCAGTTCGCCGACCTCGAGTTCGAACAGGAGCGTCGTCGACCGGTCGCCTCGAGCGGCGCCACTATCGCTTCGGGGCGCTGCGACGTCTGCGTTCGCAGTCTCAGAGGCCGAATCGGTCGCCGCGGCTCCCTCGGCCGCGCCGCTCGCGTCGTCGACCGCGGCCGTCCGCCGGCGGATTTCGGAGCGGATGCGGTCGGCCTCGTCGTCGCTCACGAATCGCAACGTCGCCTCGGTGCTGCCGCCGCCGGCGGTCTCGACGGAGACGACGGCGAGGCCGAGCAGGCGCTGGACGATCCCCTGCGAGACGTCGACGTTCTGGACGCGGCGGTAGGGGATCTCGCGGGCGCGCTGGGAGAACACGCCCGACGTGACGTCGAACGTGTCGGCGGTGAGCGCGTACGTAAAGCGATAGTAGTACGCGAGGCCGTAGCCGGCACCGACGACGAAGCCGAGCGGAACGGCGACGAACATGAGGTCGACGGCGAAGTCGACATCGACGCCGAGGACCGTCGGGACGATTCCCGTGAGAAACACGGGGATCGAGAGTCCCGTGACGCCTCGCTGGAGGGCCATCATCGCCCCGCTGAGCGGGTGGAGACGGTTCGTCTCAGACGCCATCGTCGGCCTCGCTTTCGACGGCCAGTTTCCGAAGCGTGTCCTGCAGGTCTCGGGCCCGATCGGGGGTCAGTCCCGGAATGCGGACGTCCGCGTTCCGGGAGCCCGCCGTGTAGACGACCACGCTCGAGAGCCCGAGGGCGCGCTCGATCGGCCCGAACTGCGTGTCGACGTGCTGGACGCGAACGAATGGCACCGAGGTCTCGACGAAGGTGAGGACCCCCCGTTCCAGGTAGAGCGCGTCGGACTGGACGTCGTACTGCCAGACTCGATAGAGCCGGACGGCGTAGGCGATCCCGAGGCCGAGACCGAGGAGCACGACGGCGCCGATAGCGACGAGCGGAACGTCGGTTATCCACCGGTCCGCGGCGGCGAGCGCGACGCCGAGGGCGATCGCCCCGATCGCTCCCTTCGCGATCCAGAACAGTCTGATGCGGGGATGGAGGGCTTCCATACGAGAAAAATGTTATCGTGGTTAGATAAATTCTCGGGAATCGACGCGAGTCAGGTGAAGTCAACGGTGAGTCCGGGACCGCCGTCGTCGGCCCGAGCGCGCTCGCGAAGGGCCGTCTGCAGGCGTTTTCGACCGGTGCCGTGGACGTCTCGCGCGTCCTCGAGATTGACGTCGTAGATCGTCGGCGACGCCCGGGAGAAACTGCGCGAGCTCGCGGTGTCGACGACCAGCGACGCGAGTCCGAGGCGACGCTGGAAGATCGATCGCCGGGTCGAGACCGTCTGGATGCGGTAGTAGGGGATCACGGTCGTCCGTTGCTTCCAGAACCCGCGGCGGACGACGAGGTGATCCTCGCCGACGTAGTAGCCCAGGTGGACGTACTTCAGGTAGGCCGCGGGCGGGACTGCGACGAAGACGACGGCGGCGACGTACCAGCGTTCGAGGACCGTTACCCGCGTGACGGCGAACGCGGCCGCGACGACGACCGTTGCGACGATGGCGTACCGGACGAGATACCGTCGGAGCGCCGTCGTCGGTGGGCTCCGAAAGCGCGGCGATTCGACGCCGGTAAGCGTCTCGGTGAATCGGTGGACGCGACCCCGTTCCGCCAGGGGCACGGCGGACTGGCTGCCACCGCTGTCGCTGTCGGGGCCGTAGCCGGCCGTCTCGACCCACAGCCCGGCGTAGCCGAGCAGCCGTTGGAGGGGGTTGGCACTCACCGTCACCGACTGGACCTTCTCGACGGGAATCGACCCGCTGTAGCGCTGGAGCAGCCCGCGCTCGTAGACGAAGTCTCCGCCGGCCCGACCGAGCCGGAAGTCGTAGTAGGCGGCGAACGTGTAGACGACGCTCAGCACGTACGCGGTCACGACGCCGTTGACGACCGACACGACCGTGAGGATGCCGTAACTGGTCGGCGATCCCTCGCCCAGATTCGCGGGACCGCCGAACGGCCGCGCGGCGCTCACGAGCAGGCTGATAGCGAGGTCGGTCGCGAAGAAGAACAGCCCCAGGAGGGCCGCGGCGGCGGCGGGACGGAACGACGTAAACGAGTAGAGCAGGAGTTCCCGCGCCTCGAGTGCGAACAGGTGCTGTCGACGCGGTCCCCGCGAGTCGGGTCCGGCGACGCGATCGCGACTGTCCGAGACCGGTCCCGAGTCGCTCGTTGTCGTACCGTCCGTCGAGTCGGGTTCCGCCGCTGATTCCCCGGCGTCGGGTACCGGTTCGTCAAGGTCGGTCGTGGCGTTCGTCCGCTCGGTCTCGGTGTCGCTCGAGGCCTCGTCGATCGTCCGTTCGTCGGTCGTCGCCGACGCGTCGCGCCGCCCGCGCTCGTGCCGGCGATCCCTCACATCGGCTGTCCGCGTTCGGATCTGGTGTTGCAGTCGGGTGGCTTCCGATTCGCTGACGAAGTTCAGCGCCGCCTCGGTGCTGCCGCCGCCGGCGGTCTCGATCGAGACGACGGCGAGGCCCAGCAGTCGCTGGACCACTCCCTGCCGGACGTCGACGTTCTGGATGCGTTCGTACGGGATTTCGCGCGATCGGCGAGCGAACACGCCCGACGAGACGTCGAACGTGTCCGGAGTGATGCCGTACTCGAACCGGTAGAAGTAGGCGATCCCGTAGGCCGCGCCGGCGACGAGTCCCACCGGTGCGGCGATCGGAACCCAGGCCGAATCGATGGGACCGAAGATCCCGCCGAGGACGAGCGTGAGGATCGTCGCGGCCGACAGCCAGAGGAACCCGTACTGGAGGGCGTAGGCGGCCGCGCTGAGTGGGTGCAGACGGTTCATCGCGATCAGACGGCGTCGGTGGCGTCGCTCTCGGTGGCCAGTTGACGGAGCGTGTCCTGAATCTTCTCGGCTCGATCCGGCGTCAACCCGGGGATGCGGACGTCAGCGTTCCGCGAGCCCGCCGTGTAGACGATCACGCTCGAGAGGCCGAAGACGCGTTCGACCGGGCCGAACTGCGTGTCGACGTGCTGGACGCGGACGAACGGGACCGCGGTTTCGACGAACGTGACCACGCCCCGCTCTAAATAGAGCGCGTCCGATTCGATCTCGAACCGCCAGACGCCGTAGCGCCGGACGGCGTAGGCGACGCCGAGGACGAAACCGAACGCGACGACGCCGCCGAGGGCGGCCGTCGGAACGTCGACGAGCCACCGGTCGACGGCCGCGAGTCCGACGCCGAGAGCGATCGCCGCGAGCGCCCCCTGTGTGATCCAGAGCAGTCGGACGCGGGGGTGAAGCGATTCCATACGGGTATCTTTCAGGAATGGCGGATAAAACTGGGGTTCGGCCGTTCGGCGTCGCGGCCGACGGTCAGGGGATCGCCAGCCATGGCAACCCGTCGGTTAGCCCTCGTACTCCTCGTATTCCTCGGGCGTGTAGGTCGACAGCTCGAGGGCGTGGATGTCGGTCGTCATGTGGCCATCGAGGGCGTCGTAGACCTGCTGGTGTTGCTGGACCAGCGGCAGCCCCTCGAACGCGGGCGAGACGACCGTCGCCGCGAGGTGGTCGTCGTCGTGTTCGTCTCGCGCGTGCGTGACCTCCGCCTCAGCGTCCTCGAGGTTCGATTCGATGAGTTCCTCGACGTCTGCCAGTTGCATGGTCGAAACGACGGGCGCTCGAGGCAAAAACACGGCGGTCCCGATACGTCCGAGCGAGCGTCCCGACGACCGAGTAGTCCGGGAGCGAGCGAGCCGACGATCGGACGACCCGCGATCGGCGAACGGCGTCGTATTTATTGTGTCGGCCGCCCCGATGGGCGGTATGTCACTGGCCGCCGAGACCCGACGCACGGCCGAGGAGCATCCGTTTCTCGTGACGGCGCTGCGCGCGGGAATCGTCAACTACACCGCTGCCGCTCGGTTCCTCGAGGTGGACGGCGAGACCGACGCGATCGCGACGGCGCTGCGCCGCTACGCCGAGGAGTTGTCGGCTTACGAAACGGACTCACGCGACGTTCGCGTGCGCATGGAAAGCGGAATCGGGTCCGTCGTCGGCGACGCAGAGGCGGAGGCGCTGCTCACCGTCGGCGGAGCGGCCTTCGGTCCCGAGGGCGGCGATCATACGGCGATCATCGCGGCCGGGGCCGTCGACGCGGCCGCGCTCGCCGCAGTCCTCCAGCGGTTGTCGCTCGAGGAGATCGCACCGATCGCGGCCGGCGTCGGCGAAGGGACGTTGCTGGTCGTCGTCGATCGGCTAGCGGGAGCGAACGCGTTGCGGGCCGTCGAGGACGCGCTCGCGGCCGTGCCGACCGAATAGCTGCTCGCGTTGCCGTACATATATTTACAGGAGGACGTTGGCTATCGTGGTTGCTGGATGACTTCTCGCACCACGGCGACGCGCACGAACCGAGTACCGACCCGATCACTGGTTCGACGGGCCGAGCGAAACGGCGGCGCGGGGGCCCTCACTCGACGACCAGGCGGGTGTGATGGCGGATGAGCGACGAAAACGCCGACGCGAGTCGGCCGGACGCGACGCCCGAATCGACGGCGGACTCGAACGGGCCGCGACGGATCGCGATCGCCTGTCAGGGCGGCGGGAGCCACACCGCATTCGGGGCAGGTGTGCTCCGCGAGCTCCTCGCGAACTGGACGGCGGGCGAGGAACGGTTCGAACTGGTCGGTATCAGCGGCACCTCCGGCGGTGCCGTCAACGCGCTGGGCGTCTGGTACGGGCTGCTCACCGGCGGCCCGTCGACGGCGGTCGAGATCCTCGACGGGATCTGGAGCGATCTCGCGGCGAGCGACGCGTTCGATCGACTCCTCAACGACTGGGTCCGGATCTATACCCGTCTCGACAGTATGGGCGTCGGGCTGCCGAGCGTGAGTCCGTACCGCCTCCCCTACGACGACGCGGCACAGCGACGACTGGCCGAGATCCTCGAGCGGTACGTCGACTTCGACGCGATTCCCGAACTCAGCGGCGCCAAGCGAACGGAGCTCGTCGTCGGCGCCGTCAACCTCGAGCGCGGCGACTTCGAGACGTTCACCAATGAGGACGTCACCGCGTCCGCGGTGCTCGCTTCTGCGGCGCTGCCGACGTTTTTCGAAGCCGTCGAGATCGACGGACAGCACTACTGGGACGGGCTCTTCTCACAGAATCCGCCGGTGCACGACCTGATGTCGGTCCCCGGCGATCGGACACCCGACGAGCTCTGGGTCGTCCAGATCAACCCCCAGCGACGGTCGGAGACGCCGACGACGCTCACGGAGATCGCCGACCGGCGCAACGAACTCGGCGGAAACATCTCGCTGAATCAGGAGCTTCGGTTCATCGAACGGATCAACGAGTGGATCGAGGCGGGCCACTTCGACCATCCCGACTACACGGTGACGACGATCCACCGGATCGAACTCACGGGGTATCACCACGCGACCAAACTCGATCGCGATCCCGATTTCCTCGAGGAACTGATGTCGCGGGGAGAGCGGCAGGCCGCGGCGTTCCTCGCCGATCGGACCTAAGCTCGCCACCGTCGATCGCCGACGCGTGCGCCCGGGGTTTCGGCCGTCACGCTCCCGAAGGAGGTCAAACGCTTTAACTACCGGCCGCGGGAAGTGTCGCTAATGACCCTGCACGTGACGAACACGTTGACGGGCGAGAAGGAGCCGTTCGAGCCACGGGATCCCGAGAGCGTCCTGCTGTACTACTGTGGCCTGACGGTCTCCGACCCGCCCCACCTGGGCCACGCGCGGTCGTGGGTCCACGTCGACGTCATGCACCGCTGGCTCGAGTACATAGGCTACGACGTGCGTCACGTCGAGAACTTCACCGACATCAACGAGAAGATCGTCGCCCGTGTCGGCGAGGACGACCTGGGCGAGGACGAACTCCACGTCGCCGAGACCTACATCGAACGCACCCTCGCGGACATGCGCTCGCTGAACCTCCTGCGGGCCGAGGTCTACCCCCGCGTCTCCGAGCACGTCCCCGAGATCATCGACCTCGTCGAGACCTTGGTCGAAGAGGGCTACGCCTACGAGTCCAACGGCTCGGTCTACTTCGACGTGACGAGCTTCGAGGAGTACGGCAAGCTCTCGAACCAGGAACTCGACGAGATCGAGTCCCAGGGCGACCCGGACGAGCGCTCGGAGAAGCGCCACCCTGCGGACTTCGCGCTCTGGAAGGCCGGCGGCGTCGACGAGAGCGCGATCGAGGAACACCGCCACGAGGGCGCGGCGCCGGCCGAGGAGGCCTGCGAGACGTCCCAGACGTGGGAGTCGCCGTGGGGCGAGGGCCGACCCGGCTGGCACATCGAGTGCTCGGCGATGAGCATGACCCACTTAGACGAGACCTTGGACATCCACGTCGGAGGACGGGACCTCGTCTTCCCCCACCACGAGAACGAGGTCGCCCAGTCCGAGGCCGCCACGGGCCAGGCGTTCGCGAACTACTGGCTCCACTGCGAACTGTTCCAGATGGACGACGAGAAGATGTCCTCGAGTCTGGGCAACTTCGTGACCGTCGACGACGCGGTCGACCAGTGGGGGACGAACGTCCTGCGGACGTTCCTGACCGCGGGCTCGTACAACAGCAAACAGCTCTACTCCGACGAGACGATCGCCGAGGCCGAAGAACGCTGGGATCGCCTCGAGCGCGCCTACGAGGCCGCAGTCGAGGCGGTCGACTCCCCCGATGCGCGAACGAAAGTCGAGGACGCGTCGTTCCGCGACGAGATCGAGACCGCCCGGGAGTCGTTCGTCGCGGCGATGAACGACGACTTCAACACGCGCGAGGCCCAGTCCGCGCTGCTGTCGGTCGCGACGGCGATCAATGCTCACCTCGAGGACCGCGCGGAGTACGATTACCGCGGGCTTCGGGACGCCGTCGACGTCCTCGAGGAGCTCGGCGCCGTGCTCGGCCTCTCCTTCGCCGGCGAGACGACCGGGACGGCCGACCTCGCGGGCGACGTCGTCGACCTCGTCCTCGAGGTCCGCGAGCGCGAACGCGAGGCGGGCAACTACGAGCGCGCCGACGACCTGCGCGACGAACTGCAGGCGCTGGGAATCGAGGTCCAGGACACCGACGACGGCGCGACCTATCGGCTGCCCTCCGGCGAGTAGCGGTCGGCCGACGGTCCGCGAACCGTCGATTCCGACGCCGGCGTCCGTCTCTCCGTTCCACGACGTGACGAAGACCACGAAATTTATACTTCAGAATACGGTCGACCAGAATAGTATGAATCGACGACGTTTCCTCGCCGCGGCTGCAGCCGGTGCCGTCGGCGCATCGGCGGGCTGTCTCAGCGATCTCATCGACGACGCCACGACGTTCGAGGCGTCGCCGATCCGCGTCAGCGAGGACGCGGCCGGCGAGGCCGGCTACGAGTACAAGGGAACCGAAGAGCTCGTCGAAGAGCGGGAGTTCGCCGGCGAGTCGGTCGAAGTCACGAACTACATCACCGAGTACACGCGGACCATCGACTTCCCGCTGGACGCGCTCGGCGACGACCCGGAGGCCGGCGTCTTCGCGCTCGTCTCGACGCCGCAGGTCTCCGTCGCCGGCGAGGAGTTCAACCCCGTCGGGGAGATGTCCAAGGCCGAGCTCGTCGAATACCTGCAGGGACAGTACGAGGGCCTCGAGGTCGGCGATAACGTCGGCGGCCGGGCCATCACCAAAGACGAGATCGACGGCCTCGACGCGGCGGTGCGGTTCGACACGTGGGAGGGGACGGCGACGCTGCAGGGCGAAACCGAGGTCGACGTCTACGTCGACGTCGCCCGGGCCGAACACGGCGGCGACCACGTGGTCGTCGTCGCCGTCTATCCCGACGACGAGAACGTCCCGATGGAGTCCGAACAGGACCGCGCCGATACCATGACCGCCGGAATCCAGCACGGCGACGACGTGGACGTCGATCTCAAGGACAGCGACGAGTAACTCGAGCGGACCCCGATCGTACTCGGTCCGAGCCGGTGTAATTCAGCGCGATTCGTTTTCCCGCAGACTAGCATTCTCGAGGCCGGAGCGGCCGCCAGCCGCGATCAGAGGCCGAGCGCCGTCGCCAGCGAGAGCCCGCTCGCGAGCGCGCCGATCAGGTAGCCGGCGATCGCACCGCCGTTGAGCAGCGGCAGTCCCGCGTGGGGTCGCCCCTTGAGAACCATGTGCATGAGAACGAGTAGGCCGGCGATCGTTCCGAGCAGCGCGCCCAGCGCCGGGACGTTCAACGTGATCACGGGGACGTCGATCGTCCCGACCTCGAGGAAGTACGCCGCGCTCGCGACGAGGACGGTCGGGATGACGGCGTCGCCGAGTCCGATGAAGAGTGCGTCGCGCTCGAGAGCGCCGTCCCCGTCGGCCGCCGGGTCGGCGTCGGTCTCGTCCGCCGCCGACGCGTCGTCGGGACGCGACCCGCCGTCGGTGCTCGAGGCGGTGGCTGGACTCGAATCGCCGGCGCCGCTCGAATCGCCGGTGTCGCTTCCAGCGTCGGCCTCTTCGTGGCCGTCGACGACGCCCTCGGTGCTCTCGGGGTCGAGGTAGGAAAACGAGAGCGTCGTCGGGACGACGAGGACGACGGGGATCTTGAGGGCCATCACGCCCTCCGCGAGGTCGAGCATGTGCTCGGTGCCGTAGACGCTGATCGCGTCGTAGACCGCGAGGACGGAGAGCAACAGCAGTGCGGGAAGGAGCCCGAAGCTGATGCCGAACAGCGCGGCCGCACCGGCGCCCATCACGACGCCCGTGATGTCGATGACGTACCACTCGGGATACAGCAGGAGGGCGCCGCCGACGGCCACGGCGGCGGCCGCGGCGACGGCGTTAACCGAGCCCACCGTGATGACGGACGGGACGAGTTCGGCGAAGACGTACCACGAGATCATTACGCTGACGCCGATGATCATGGCCTTGATGAGCCACTCGACGTCGTACTTGATGGTGACGAGCATGAGCGCGGTCGCGACGAGAATGATGCCGAAGTAGACGAGACTGTTGGTCGGATCGTCGGGATTCTCGACGGACTGGTGGCCACCCTCGTAGAAGGGCTGGACCAGCGCCAGCGCGCCGAGTTGGACGCTCAAAAAGAGCGCGACCGTCAGTCCGACGGCGAGGAGGACTCGCGTCCGATCGTTCATAGCCCGCGGTTCGCACCCGCCTCCTATGGGTGTTTTCCTCTCCCCTCGAGTCGGTTCGAAGAATCGCCGACGCGAGGCTGAGACGACGCTACCGCGCGTACAGCGTCGATCCGACCAGCGATGGCAGATGGACGTCGTCGTCCGGCGTCACCGCGAGATACGGGCGGTCGACCGGGCCGAAGACGTCGACGACGCGACCGACCGACTCGAGCGAGTCGTCGAGGACCGACGTCCCGATCTCGTCGCGGAACCGGTCGCCGGAGTCGCCGTTCGATCCGTCGTCGGTGTCCTCCGCCCGCAGGACGGCCAGTCCCTGTGCGGTGCGGACGACGGAGCCGATCCGACGCACGTCAGTCCCGCATCGCGACGACGTACGCCGCGACGGCCTGAACGAGGTCGTTTTTCGTCGAGTCGTCGGCGCCGCGGACGACGACGCGACCGCGATCGGCCCAGTGCTCTCGAGAGTAGGCCTTGTCTCGCTCGATCGTGGCGTCGTAGCCGATCTGCTGAACGGCTTTCGCGATTTCGTCGACCGTCGGTTCGTCGACCGCGAGGTCCTGGGAGACGCGCCGCCCCTCCGAGCGGGTGCGGTTCGCGTCGAGATAGGCGGGCCAGATGACGTTTTCGACCATACGCTCATCTCGGCGGTCCGACGGGTAAATGCTTTTCAAAACGGGGCGCCGGGGACGGCGATTGCGGTTCGGCGGCTATCGACGGCGCGCGAGGGCGCCGACGGCGGCGAGCGCCGCGGCGACAGCGACGGGTGCCCCGAAGCCGGGGATCGTCTCCTCGCTCTCCTCACCGTCGGCGCTCGTCTCGTCCTCCTCTTCCGCTTCTGCCGCCTGTTCTTCGGCGGCCTGTGCGAGGCTCTCGACGATCTCGACGATCATCGGTCCGGGCTGGCTCATGAAGTTGTCGTTGACCGCGACGGTGTTCCCGTTCTGATAGGCCGCCGTCGACTCGACGGCGTCGGGAACGGGCGGTTCGTCCTGGTAGTCCGGGTAGACGATCAGATCCGGATCCGCGTCGACGACCGACTCGGGGTCGATCTCGCCCCAACCCTCGACGCCGGCCTCCTCGGCGATGTTCTCGAGTCCGGCGGCCTCCAGCACGTCGTGGTTGAACGTTCCCGGGCCGGCCGTGGTTCCGTCGTCGCCCATCGCGTAGTACGCGGTCGGCGCCTCGTCGACGTCCGGCTCGATAGCGTCGAGGCGCTCCTTCATGTCCTCGATCGTGTCGTTCGCACCCTCGCACTCGCCCGCGAGCTGTCCGGTCACGGCGACGTTGTCGTAGACGTCGTCGATCGACGTCGCCTGGTCGACGACGTAGACGGTCAGGCCCGCTTCGTCGCGGAGCTGCTCGATCAGCCCCTCCTGGTACAGCGCCGTGTTGGCCGCGATCACCACGTCCGGCTCGAGGTCGATTACCTGCTCGGAATCGACGCTCGACCCGTCGTCTTGGCTGATATCGGTCGCGTGGTCTTCGACTTCGAGATAGTCCGTGTACTGGCTGATCGGCATCCCGACGACCTTCGCTTCGGCGCCGATCGCGTAGGTCGTCTGGGCGTCGCTCGGCTGTAACGCGACGATCTCTTCGGGCGGTTCGTCTATCGTGACCGTTTCGCCGGTCGCATCAGTGAGCTCGAGCGGGTACTCGCACTCCAGGTCAGCGTCCTGTTGTGCCGACGCACCGTCGGTGCCGACGGCGGCGCCGCTTCCGGCAGCTACGGCCGGAGCGAACGCTGCAGTAGCAACGAGCAGCACGACGAAAACGGATAATACAGTTCGCATACCTCGAGTTCTAGGGGTACTTCAACAAATATTTGCCTAAACCAACCGTGGTTGGATCCATGTACCAGCGAGGCCGCGTCGTCGCGTGGTCGACCGGCTTGATCGCGCTACTGGCGGCCGTCGTCGTCGCCAGCGCCGCGCTCGGCTCGGTCCGGATCGAGCCGGCGACGGTCGCGATGGCCGTCCTCAACGCGATCGCCGTTCCCGTCGGCCTCACGGTCGAGAGCGCGACGATCCCGGGAATCGGCGTCGGGGTTCCGGTCCCCGGCCTCGAGTACGCGCCGCTCTTCTCGTTCGACGTGCAGTCCTCCCACCAGATCATCGTCGAAGACATTCGGCTGCCTCGAATCGCCCTCGCGGCGACGGTCGGGTTTTCCCTGGCGGCCGCGGGAACGGTGATGCAGGGCTTTTTCAGAAATCCGCTGGCCGATCCGTCGATTATCGGCGTCTCGTCGGGGGCCGCGGCGGGCGCGGTCGCGGCGATCGCGTTCCCGGCGCTGGTCCCGTTCGGGAGTCTCCATCTCTCGGCGTTCGTCGGCGCGCTGGGAACGGCGTTTCTCGTCTACGCGATCGCGACCGAGGGCGGCCGGACGCCGGTCGCGACGCTCCTGTTGGCCGGCGTCGCCGTCCAGGCGTTTCTCGGCGCGATGATCTCGTACATGCTCGTCCACAGCGGCGACGACCTCCGCCAGGCCGTCATCTGGATGATGGGCCACCTCAGCAACAGCACGTGGGGCGACGTGAAATTCGCGCTCCCGGTGACGGTCGTCGGGGTCACAATTTTGCTGGCCTACGCTCGGGACCTGAACGTCCTCCTGCTGGGCGAGGAGGACGCTCACCACCTCGGCGTCGACGTCGAGCGGACCAAACTCCTCCTGCTCGCGCTCGCGAGTCTCGTTACCGCTGCGGGCGTCGCCGTCGCCGGCGTCATCGGCTTCGTCGGCCTCGTCGTGCCCCACGTCATGCGGCTGCTCGTCGGTCCCGACCACCGGGTTCTGTTGCCCACCAGCGCCCTCGCCGGCGCGTCGTTTCTGGTCGCGACCGATACGATCGCGCGACTCGGGACGCTGCCGCTGCCCGTCGGCCCCGCGATCGACACGCCGATCGTTCCCGTGGGCATTATCACGGCCGCGCTCGGCGCGCCCTTCTTCCTGTTCCTGCTGACCCGTCGGGAGGTGCATTCGGTGTGAGCCTCTTCGGGGACGAGCATCGGACCAGCGATGACGGACGGCGAAACGACAACGACGGGCAGCGAACCGACGACGTCGACAGCGAGTCGCCCCTCGAGCCAGCGTCGATCGCCGTCGAGGACGTCTCGCTTTCGTTCGGCGACCTCTCGGTGCTCGAGGATGTCTCCCTGACCGTCGACCCCGGCGAGTTCGTCGGCTTCGTCGGTCCCAACGGTGCCGGGAAGACGACGCTCCTGCGGGCGATCAGCGGCGCGCTCGAGGTCAATTCGGGAACGGTCACCGTCGACGGCGTCGACGTCCACGACGTCCCTTCGAAGCGCTCGAGTCAGTTGATCTCGGTGGTGCCACAGGACACGACGCTGTCGTTTTCCTTTCCCGTGCGCGACGTCGTCGAGATGGGGCGCCATCCCCACCGCTCGCGGTTCTCGGGGCCGACGCGCGAGGATCGAGCGGCGGTCGAACGGGCCCTCGAGCGCACGCGGACCGTCGAGCTCGCGGACCGACCGATCGACGAGGTCAGCGGGGGCCAGCGCCAGCGCGTCGTACTCGCGCGGGCCATCGCGCAGGCGACGCCGGTCATGCTGCTCGACGAGCCGACGGCCAGCCTCGACGTCAACCACCAGCTCGAGACCCTCGAGCTGGTCCGCGAGCTGGTCGCGGAGGGCCGGACCGTCTGCGCAGCGATCCACGACCTCGAGCTGGCCGCGCGCTACTGCGACCGGCTGGTGATGCTCGCCGACGGCGAGGTCTATCGGAACGGACCGCCGGCAGACGTCCTGACCGGCGAGTCGCTTTCCGACGTCTTCGACGCGACGGCGGCGGTCACGCGGAATCCGATCACGGGGACGGAGACGGTGACGGCGTTCCCGAACGACGCCGGAGTCGAGGTCCGCAGCGAGGACGGAACCGACCGTCGCATTCGCGTCCACGTCCTCGGAACCGGACAGGCCGCCGCGGGCGTCGTCGCTCGACTCGCGACGGCGGGAGAGCGGTTCGACGTTTCCGTCGGCCCCGTCACGAGCGGCGATACGGCGGCCGAAACCGCCCGTTCGCTCGAGATCGATCGGCTCGAGGTGGCGCCGTTCGAGTCGCTCTCGCCGGCCGACCTGACGGCGTTCGAGGACCGCGTTCGGAACGCCGACGCGACGGTCGTGACCGAGAGCGTGGTCGACTCCGATGGCGCGGGGACGCGGCGGCTCCTCGAGTCGGTCGAGACGATGGCCGACGCGGTCGTCATCGCGACGCGGGCGGAAGACGACACGTCTCGAGGGGGACCGACCGCGTCTCCGGAACGGGAGCGAGGGGTCGTGGCGACCCCGGAGACGGTCCTCGAGGCGATCCGGAACGCGCTCGAAAGCGACCGGAACTCGGCGCGCTCGGTCGTCGATTTCGACTCGTCGGAGACCGGCTCGAGTTCGTCGGACGGCGACTCGGGTTCGGGCGTGTCGGCCGAGTCCTCGAACGACTGAACCGGTCGGTGACGCCGACCGCGACGACGCCGACGCCTACTGACGCTGCACGTATTTCCCGATCGATCGAACGCTCGGGAGGTGGGAGCCGCCGATCTCGATCGCACCGACGCGATGTGCCCCGATATAGACGACCAAGGCCCCGAAGAAGGTCGCCGGAGTCAACACGAAGTGCCACAGGAGCGTGGTTTGAATCTCGTATCCCATTCCCTCGAGCACGTCGGCCGTCGTCTCGAGCGCGAACAGAACGGCGGGATGCGCGACGTAAACGCCGACGGCGTACTTCCCCCACGCGGGGAGCGGCGTCCGCGCGCCGAGCGTCGGACGTGACAGGAGAAACAGGAACAGCGAGAGCGTGACCAACGCCGTCGCGATCGTGTAACTCGACGTGTAGACGCCGTGACCCAACGTCTCGTCCGCCAAGACGTATCCCAGAACGTATCGTTCGCCGACGTGGAGCGCGCCGAAGAGGACGGTCGCGCCGAGAAAGAGCGCGCTTCGATCGGAACTCGGTCGCCACTCGCTCGAGTGGAGCGCGTACCCGAGGCTGGTGTAAAAGAATCCGAAGAACAGCGCGTCTCTGATTTCGAACGGAACGTTCGCGAACATCGTGTAACTCGAACCGAGGAGGCCGACGACGTGGAAGCCGAGCGAAATCGGAATCAGGTATCTCGTGGCGCCGAAGACGACGAACGAACAGATGATCGCGAGCGAGAAGAGCAGCGCTGGAAGAAACCAGAGGATCTCACTCACCGAATTGCCGTAGTACAGGAGCGCGAGCGGCGAGACGAACTCGGTCAGTTTGAGTACAGCGGTGCTCGCGATGTCTCGATTCTCGATACCGGCGCGGACGACCGTTCCCGCGAGGAACACCGGCGCAGAGAGCAAGAGCCCGAACACGTAGATCGACGAGATCGTCGCCGCTCGCTTGGCGAAATAGCTGACCGGATCCCGGCGAGCGATCTTGCGGGCGAAAAAGTATCCGGACGTCACGAAAAAGAACGGAACCGCGAATCGCGCCGAGGAATCTATAACGAAGTTGAGAATATTGCCGTACGCGCCGACTCCTCTGAATGGGTCTGTGTGTATTGTGACAATAAACGCCATCGCGACGATGCGCATTGCGTCTATACTGTAGATGCGCTCGGACATTGTCCGGGCAGATTTCGTTCTGATATATTGCTTTTGGGCCTCAATTACGAGATTTTCAGACCAGCAAACAGATGTGGTGGGACGCACCCCACCTATTACCTAACTCACTTGACTGGATTTCGGTGGAAAGCCGCCCCGTTCGATACCGCTGCCGATACTTCCCATTACGTAATCCGATTATGACATAATTTTCTGACGGAAGACCGGGCGACCGTCGAGTCGCAGTCGGACCGAGCGCGATCGCGGAAGATACCGATCGATCCCGCCGCCGACCGAGAGTATCGCTGTCGACCGAGAACACTCGAAACGCGCACGCGCTCGAGCGGAAATCGCGGCCGTTTCGCCGAGCTAGAGATAGTTTACCACAGTTTCGCGCACAAATCGCACGCTAACCGGAAACAGAACGTCGTTTCTCGAGAGACGGGTGCGTGGCTTTTTTTCCGGCCGCCGGATCTCGCGACCCAATGAGGGACCACGATCCGACCCGACGGACGGCGCTGCGGCTCATCGGTGCGACGGCCGCCGCGAGCGGACTGGCGACTGCGGCGACTGCCCAAGAGAACGAGAGTAACGAGAGCGACGCGGACGCTCCCGGGGGCATGGGTGACGACGCCGACCAGAAACCGATCATCCTCGCCGGCCGGAGCGAGTACTGGTACGGCATCGCACCCGAGGAGATCGAAGGCGAGGAGAACCCGACGCTGGACCTCGCGGAGGGGACGGAGTACGAATTGGTCTGGATAAACGTCGACGGCGCCGAACACGAACTGATCATCGAGACCGAGGGCGGCGAGGAACTCGAGGAGTCCGACTCCTCGGAGGAAGCGGGCGAGGCGGTGTCGATGACGTTCGAAGCGAGCGAGGACGCCGCGGAGTACTACTGCGAGTACCATCCCGAGGCGATGCGCGGCGACGTCGAACTGGGCGAGGGGTTCGACTTAGCGTCCCACGAACACGAGGGGCACGGTCACGGAATGGAGGGCAACGAGTCGGCGGCCGAGAACTCGAGCGAGTGATCGAACGGGCGGAGTCGCGGTCGCCACTCGTTCGGCGTGATCTCCCTCGAGTGTCGAGTGCGGGCGTTCCAGCGGGGTCCTCGAGCGACTGCGCTCAGTGCCCGAGGACTCGGAGGATGATGCCGATCACGATCCCCGAGATCCCGACGACGATGCCGACGCCGGGGATGACGGGGATCGGGATGAGACCGATACCGAGGACGATCGCGAGCACGATGACGATCGTGGAGAGTCTGACCATACTCGAGTGAGCGGACAGCGGGGCGTAGCCGTTGGGCTTGCTCGTGCGACGGCAACGCGGCGATCAGCCGACGATCTCCCCCTCGAGACGGAGCGATCGTTCCGTCCGCCTCGCCTCCGGCCCCGCTTCGACGAGCGTCGGCACGTCGACCGGTTCCGAGAAGCGATCCGAATCGGGCTCGACGCGCTCGAGTATCGCGGAGAACACCGATCCGCGACGACCGCCCGCCGAGACGATGCCGCCGTACTTGCGCTCTTCGAACGTCGTTTCGTCGGGGTCGGGGAACTCCTTGCGGATGATTTCAGCGGTTTCCCTGAGATACGTCGCTGCTCGCCGCTGGGAGTAGCGGCTCTCCTCGTAGTAGGTCTCGGCGTAGTCGTCGGGCAGTTCGTCCGACGAGTGCTCCGGTGACTCGTAGCGGATCGACTTCGGCGTGGTGTACCCGCCGGCGAATCGGATGTTCGTCGTGAAGCTGTCGGGGTAGCGGAGGATAAGCGGCGAGAACAGCATGTCCGTCACGGTCGTTCGCTGCTGGATGCGCCAGAGCCCCTCGACGTAGTACGCGGCGAGTTCCCCGAGTCGATCGTCGCGCTCGCCGCGGTGGTGGGCCATGGCGACCTCGCGGTAGTCGTCGCCGACGATCCGGCGGAGCCGCCGCTCGAAGCTCTCGGCGACGCGCTCGAGTTCCGCCTCGTAGGCGTCCAGCAGCGGGACGTCGGGGTCGGCGAGCAGGTCCGCCTTCCGCTCGCGGGCCGCCGCGACGGTCATCATGTTCTCGTGGAACACCCGCTCGGCCTCGAGGTTCGGCAGCGGCGTTCTGACCGCGCGCTGATGGAGAACTCTCGTGTCCCCGTTGAATCGGTCCCGTTGCCCCATGATAGGCAAGCGTACGTCGGAACGCGCTAATGAATGTACCGCTCCCTACTTCGCTCGTTCCGCAGACCCGCTCGTTGAGGAAGGTGCTGCGTCAACTCGAAGAAACACACGAACCCGTGCAGAGGCCTCGAGTCGATCGGCACACGGGAGTCTCCGACGAGGGACGAAACGGGACCACCGTCGGTCCGACCGTAACTGGACGGTTTTTTACCGTTCCGCCTCCGAGTGGCCGTCAATGAGCGAGTACGATTACGACGAGCTCGGACTCGTCGCCGGGCTGGAGATCCACCAGCAACTCGACACGGCGACGAAGCTGTTCTGCCAGTGTCCGACCGAGCTCCGCGAGCCGGAGGAATCGACGCGCAGCTTCACGCGCTACCTCCATCCGACGCGGAGCGAACTGGGCGAGATCGACCAGGCCGCCTTAGAGGAGAGCAAGGTCGACCGCGAGTTCGAGTATCTCGCGTACGACACGACCTGTCTCGTCGAGGAGGACGACGAACCACCCCACGAGTTGGACGCGGAGGCCCTCGAGACGGCCCTCGAGATCGCCCAGCTGATGGACATGAAACCGGTCGATCAGGCCCACGTCATGCGCAAAATCGTCGTCGACGGCTCGAACACGACGGGGTTCCAGCGCTCGACGCTGATCGCCACCGAGGGCGCGATCGAGACCAGCGAGGGCGCGGTTGGAATCGAGGACATGCTGCTCGAGGAAGAGAGCGCCCAGCGCGTCGAAGAGACCGAGGACGGGGTGCGCTACAGCCTCGATCGGCTGGGGATTCCGCTGGTCGAGATCGGCACGAGTCCGGACATCTCGACGCCCGAACAGGCCCTCGAGGCCGCCGAGCGCATCGGAATGCTGCTTCGCTCGACGGGAAAGGTCAAGCGCGGACTCGGGACGATCCGCCAGGACGTCAACGTCTCCATCGAGGAGGGCGCCCGCGTCGAGATCAAGGGCGTCCAGAGTCTCGACGACATCGACGACATCGTCCGCAACGAGGTCGCCCGACAGGCCGAACTCGTCGACATCGCCGAAGAACTCACCGAGCGCGAGGCCTCCGTGGGCGAGGTCCAGGACGTGACGGACGTATTCGAGGACACCGAGAGCGGCGTTATTTCGGGGGCGCTGAACTCGGGCGGCTCCGTCACCGCAGTGCCGCTCTACGGCTTCGACGGCATCGTCGGCCGCGAGATCGCGCCCGACCGCCGTCTGGGAACCGAACTCTCCGATCACGCCAAGCGCCACGGCGCGGGCGGGATCTTCCACACCGACGAGTTGCCCGCCTACGGCGTGACGGAAGACGAGGTCGACAACCTGCGGGACGCGGTTGGTGCCGGTCCCGAGGACGCCGTCGCCATCGTCGCCGCCGACACCGACGTGGCGGAGGCGGCCATCGACGCCGCCGCCGAGCGCGCCGCGACCGCCCTCGAGGGCGTCCCCGAGGAGACCCGCGACGCGAACGACGACGGGACGACCCGCTACCTCCGTCCGCTCCCGGGCGCGGCGCGGATGTATCCCGAGACGGACGTTCCGCCGGTCGAGCCGGATCCGAGCGAGGTGCCCGAGCCCGAACTGCTGACCGAGAAGGTCGAACGCTACCAGGACGAGTACGGCCTCGGCGAGGGGCTGGCCGAGCAGGTCGCCTACGGCGAGTACATGCCGCTGTTCGAGGACGTCGTCGCCGACGGCATCGATCCGACGCTCGCGGCGTCGACGCTCGAGTCGACGCTGACCGAACTTCGGCGGGACGATGTCCCCGTCGAGAACCTCGAGCGGGAGCACCTCGAGGGCGTGTTCGAGATGGCCGAGAGCGGCGACCTCCCCAACGAGGGCGTGCCGGACCTGCTGACCGCGCTGGCCGAGGAGCCGAACCGAACGGCCGAGGAGGCAGCCGAAGAAGCCGGCCTCGGCGGCGCCGACGAGGAAGAGGTCCGCGACGCCGTCGTCGACGTCGTTGAACGTAACGAAGCGCAGGTCGAAGAAGAAGGAATGCAGGCGTTCTCGGGCCTCATGGGCGAGTGCATGGGCGCGCTGCGCGGGAAGGCCGACGGCGACCTCGTGAGCGAACTGCTCCGCGAGGAGATCCAGAAGCGCGCGTAGGAACCACGCCTCGAGTCCGTCTCAATTCGGGTTCCGTACTTCGGCCGGGTCCAGTCGATTCTCACTCGTCGGTTAGCTCCTCGAGCAGCGTCTCCAACTCGTAGCTCTGGAGCGCGTCCCGTTCCTCGATCGCCGAGATGACGAACGTCGAGTCGGTCCGCTCGACGCCCTGGATCTGCTCGAACTCGGCGATCAATCGCTCGACCATCTCGCTGCCGCTCAACCGCGCGACGACGATGAAGTCCGTCTCGCCCATCGTGAAGTAGACGTTCGTGACGCCCTCGACGGTCAGCAGTCGGTCCGCGAACTCCTCGTACGACCCCTGATAGTCGGCGTGAACCTCGACTAAGACGGTGACGCCGAGTCCGAGTTCCTCGAGATCGATCTCGTAGCGATCGTTCTCGATGATCCCTTCTTCTCGGAGATTGTTGAGCCGGTAGTGGATCGTCGAGACCGGGATCCCGGTCGCCTCGTGGAGCCGCTCCGGGCTCCCCGTCTCGAGTTCGGCAATCGCCTTCAGCAGGCGCACGTCCCGTTCGTCGATGGCCATGGATCGGCGTTCGGTAGCCAGCGAAATGTGTCTTGTGACCGATGTAATTAGAGATATCTACAAGAGAGTGACTGGATATAGGCAGTCATTCGGAATACATCCATATGTGTGGTTTCCCATTCAGAGAAATCGGCTCGCTTGTAGAAGGGTCTAAATATAGCGACGATTTCCGAAGCGGATATGAAACTGTTCGATTCAGTGCCGAACGGGTACCGCGAAGCGGTGCTCTTTTCGATGCTCGCGCTCTGCTGGGGAACGTCGTTCGTGGCGATCGAGATCGGACTCGAGCACGTGCCGCCGCTGCTGTTCGCCGGGCTCCGCTACGCGGTTGCCGGCGTGATCGTCTTCGGATACGCGGCCGTCGTGACCGATCGCACGCGGCCGCGAGGTCGGGCGGAGTGGCTGGCGGTGACCGTGGCCGGCGTCTTCGTCATCGCGCTCTATCACGGACTGCTGTACCTCGGCGAACTGTACGTCTCGGGCGCGGTCGCGGCGACGCTCGTCAGTACGGCCCCAATCCTCACGGCGGCGTTTGCCGGCGTCGTCCTTCCGGAGGAACGGCTCTCGCTCGGCGGCGTCGTCGGCTTCGTCCTCGGACTGGTTGGCGTCATCGCCGTGGTCCAGCCGTCGCCCGGGTCGCTCGGCGACGACGTCACCGTCGGGGCCGCCCTGGTGTTCGCCTCGGCCGTCGCGTTCGCCCTCGGCAGCGTGTTCGTGCGACCGATCGACTCGGAGCTCCCGCTCGAGACGCTTCAGGCCTGGGCGATGCTCGTCGGCGGCGCGGTGCTGTTGGGCTGGGCGGCCCTGCGGGGCGAATCGGTCGCGGCGATCGATCCCACCCTGTCGGCGCTGGTCTCCTACGGCTACCTGACGGTCGTCTCCGGCGTGTTCGCGTTCCTCTGTTACTTCGAACTGCTCGATCGAAGCGGGGCGACGCAGGTCAGTCTGGTCAGCTACGCGGAACCGGTCGTCGCGATGGGCGTCAGCTGGGTCGCCCTCGGCTACGTCGTCGACTCGGTGATGCTCCTCGGGTTAGCGACGATCCTCGCGGGCTTCGGCATCGTCAAGCGCGGCGCGCTCCGGACGCTGTTGCGGTCGGCGCTCGAAACGCGCTCGACCGCGGCCTCGAAGTAGGGGTGTCCCGCCGGCGAAAGAGGGGAAAATACCGTCCGGTTCCGATTCTCGTCGAATTTCGACCGAGACGAACAGTCTCGCTGGATGGCTAGTGTCGGATATCTGCGGCGTCGATAATCTTTATCAGGACACACGTTGGTCGAACGAACACTGAATCAATGACGCCAGACACACAACCAACCGAGATCACGGCCGTTTGCCACGTTCGAGCGCCGCTGCTGCTCGAGCCGGTCGACAGGCAGGTCGAGACCCTCCGCGCCTGCGAGTCCGAAGGCGCAGTCGACGATCTACTCCTGCGCAGTTGGCCCAAGGAGGTCACGCTGACCGACGAGACGCCCTATCAGGAAGCCCTCGAGAGCGTCGAGCGATTCGAGGGGTGGGCGGACCGCCGAGGCGTGAGCATTCGACCGCCGTTCCGAGAGCGCACCGCGACCAACCAGATCAGCGGCGAGACGACCGACGTGCTGATCATGCCGATGCTCTGTCTCGAGCTCTACGCGGACGACGAACTGGTCGGCGTGTTCCCCCACACCGACGAGAACGCCGACGAGACGTACACGACCGACGAGGCTATCGCCGCGCTCCGAACCGGGGAGCTACCCACGCCGCTCGGCGGCGAGCCAGAAGAAACAACGGAGTCGACGCCCGCGGATGCGGGGGCAGGGGCCGACGACTGTCCGGACTGCGGCGCCGCGCTGGTCGACGGCCAGGGGCTGTTCGCCTGCCCCGAGTGCGGTTGGCTCGGAACCGTCAGCGAGACGGGTCAACTGGTCGCCAAGGAGGAAGCGCCTCGGGTGACCGAACGCGAGACCGCGACTGCCGACTCCCAGTAAGACGTTCGGCTCGGCGGTCCGAGGGATTCGGCGTCCGAATCCTGTTTCTCGAGTCGGGGCGGTCGCCTCGCTGGTCGCGTCCGACGTCAGAGATCGCCGTCGTACTCGGCGTTGATCGACGCCACCGGTCCGTCTCGCACCACATCGACGGTGTCGGCCTCGGTTCCGAGCGACGACTCGAGGCGGTCGACGTCGACGCGATCCTCGGCCGCGTACGTGACGATGGCCCCGGCGCGAGCGCCGTTGTCGTCCGCGAGGGCGAGGTGCTGGTGGGCACCGTTTGCGCCCTCGAACGGGCCGTACTCGGACTCGAGGGTATCGGTTCCGTCGTCCGACTGATCGGTTCCGAGCCACGTCGCGTCGAACTCCTCGGCGTCGGTGTAGATCCCCGTCGTGATGCCGCCGTTGTGACCGGCCCGGAGCAACCACTCGAACTCATCGTCGGTGGCGTGTTTCGGCTCCCGCCGTCCGACCGCGGTCTCGAGCGTTCGTCGAACCGCGGCGGTCGGATCGAACTCCGAACCCCCCGCGTTCGGGTTGGGGAAGGCGAACACCGCGTCCGTGACGCCGACGACCCCGCCGGTCTCCTCGTGAACGTAGATCGTGTAGCCATCGTCGGCCACCTGCGTTGCGTATCCGTCCTCCTCGAGCGTCGCCTCGAGGCCGTCGCGATCGTATTCGCCATCGATCGCGTAGATGCCGTTCGCGTACACGAGCGTACTCTCTCCGGCCGGCGTTTCGTCGTGCGTACTGTACGCGTTCGCTGCGGGCGAGTCCCTGAGCCGCGTCAGACCGTCGAAACACAACAGGGCGATGACGACGGGGTTGACGACGAGCGGATCCGTCGGATTCTCCCCCGATTGGACGTCTTTCTCCTCGAGAAGCGTCACCATCGTCTCGATGTCGATAGCCCCGTAGAAGTATTCGGACCGGCCGAGGTCGGGAAGCAGCGACGCGTACGACGGGAGCGCTCCGGCTTCGATAGTTCCCTCGTACTCAGTGGTCTCGCCGGGATCGGCGGGTTCGTCCGCGCCGTCGTCGGGCGTTTGATTGGTCGGATCGTCTGCAGTACCGTCGGACTCGTCAGACGAGGTCGAGCAGCCGGCCAACGCCGTCATCCCCATTCCCGTGAGATACAGTGTCTGCCGTCGATTGATCTCGGTCATTTACTCGTATTGGCCACTACCCCGATATCACTGTGGTGGCCACGTGACGGCGGAGGAAAACGACTGCAGGGCGATCACGGGTGCTCTCGAAGGCGAGTTGCGTCGCGACGCGTTCCGAATTCGCGGTCGGCTCGAGACCGGTGCTCGCGCTCGGTCAGTTCTCGGCGGGTCGTTCGGTCGCTCGGCGGAGGATGCCGAGCAGCGTGTTCGCCTCGCGTTCGGTCAGATCCGCCCGGCCGAACACGCGCCGGAGCATCCGCATCGTCTTGTCGCGTTTCTCCTCGGGATGGTTGATCTCGGCGAGTAAGTCCGCCCACTGGTCGTAGAGGCGATCGACCGTCGGTTCGGGAGCCCGGACGCGTTCGACGTCCGGCAGTTGAGTCTCGTCGTCGGCGAGGGTCAGCGAGCGCAGTTCGTACAGCGTGATCGTCGCGGCCTGGCCCAGGTTGAGAACGGGGTACTCGTCGCTGGCCGGGATCGAACAGATCTCGTCGATGCGGGCGAGTTCCTCGTTGGTCAGCCCGACGCGTTCGCGCCCGAAGACCAGCGCCGTCGGCGCCTCGACGGTCGGGAGTCGCTCTGCGAGGTCGGCGGGCGTCGAGAACGGGAACCGGACGTGGCTGCGGTCGTCCTCATTGGTGACCGCCGTACAGCCGATGGTGTGGTACTCCGTGACGAGCCGGTCGAACGAGATTTCCGTCGCGTTCGGAAGCACGTCCTCGCGGGCGTGGCCCGCGAACCCGTAGGCCTCGCCGTCGGGATCGAGTTCCGGCGGATCGACCAGCAGGAGGTCCTCGAATCCGAAGTTCTTCATCGCTCGAGCGATGGTACCGACGTTGCCCGGGAACTGGGCGTCGACGACGGCGACCGCTGGCGGGGTCCGATCGGACGGCGGCTCGGTCGCGGACGGCTCGGGAGTCATCGTTCGATGGAGGATATCGACTCGAGGAGCCGTGTATCCGTTTCGGTTCCGTCCGTTCGCAGACGTCGGCATGGAAGTCTATCGCTCGAGGCGACAGACCGAGAGGGCGGCGACTCGAGAGACGTGTCGGTCATACCTCGACTATCTGCTGCGGTGGCAAAAGGGACGCGTTCGGGAGTCTGGGAGTTCCGTTCGGAACGGTGTTAGAACCGACTCGGAAGGAGCACACTGACGGCTACCTTGACCCTATTTTGTCTATCACTCTTTATCGACCTACTTTGTCCACTCTACTTTGTCTACTACTCTACTTTATCTACCCTACTTTAGTTCTAGACTAGCTAGAACTAGATCTAGATGCGGTCGAAGCCGATTCATCGATCTGTTTGATCCGTGTTTCTGGGAGTCAGTTGGTTCTCTGGAGTCGGTTGGATCCCTGTTTCCCGACGTTGTGGTTTCTCTGTGCAGTTCTGGACTGATACGTCCTCGAGCGATCGGGTATCGGCCGAGTTGTTGAGGGGACACACACCCCCATCGCGTTTGTAACGCCGTCTAGGTGTGGGGGTCTCTTCGTGGAACACACCAGTGTCGCGGATGTAAATTTGGGGAATCAGTGGCCCGAATCTCGTCGAAATCCGGAATAATTCTGCATCCCCCTCCCCACCTTCCCCGTTACAAACGCGACGGGGGTGTGTGTCCCCTCCGTGTCAGACGGACGTCTCACATGGGGCAAAATGACCCGCTATCCGGGCTCTCGGACGGGTTCTTCTCACTTCCGTGATGTCTCCGCTCGGTTTTCCCGACTTCGACGGCGAATCGAAGTTCGGCGGCTGACCAATGTCAGCGTTACATCCGCGACGGGGGTGTCGGTGTTTGACACGCTCGAGTCACCGTCGTGGTTAGAAGCGCGAGGCCGCCGTTTCCTGTCAGAACGATCTATGTGGGCACAGACGGCTGCCTTACGGCTGTTCCGCCGCCATTTACATCCGCGAGCGATCTCCATACCTTTATTTCAATCCAGCGGGAAGGCACGGGGTACCGCAATGTCCGCAGACGACGATCGAGACCCGCTCTTTCGGTACGACGATCCGGTCTTCGCCGACGAGCGCCTGCTCGAGATTACGCACCTGCCCGGTCCGGATCGGATCGTCGGGCGCGACGAGCAGATGCAACGGGTTGCGGACGCCCTGAACCCGGCTATTTTCGGGAGCGAACCCAACCACCTGTTCATCTTCGGCAAGACCGGCACCGGCAAATCACTCATTTCCCGTTCGATCACCCAGCGGGTGATTTCCGAAGCACAGCGCGACGACATCACCGTCAAGTACGCCTTCATCGACTGTGGCGAGCAAAACACCGAGGCGTCGATCGTGAAGACGATCGCTCAGATCGTCAACGAGCCCGATCGGAGCGGCATCTCCGTCCCTGATCGCGGCCTCGGCACCGGTGACTACTACAAGCGACTCTGGCAGGCGATCGATCACTGCACCGACGTCACCATCGTCATCCTAGACGAGATCGATATGCTCGAGGACGACGAAGTCCTCCGGAAACTCTCTCGCGCGGGGGAAAACCGGCGGATCTCGGACTCGAGTATCGGTATCATCGGCATCTCCAACAAGATCGACTTTCCCGACCACCTCTCGGAACGCGTCAAATCCAGTCTCTCCCGCGACGAACTCGTCTTCTCGCCGTACGACGCCAACCAGCTGGTCGAAATCTTGGAGAAACGTCGCGACGCCTTCCACGACGGCGTGCTCTCGGACGACGTCATTCCCCTCACGGCGGCGCTGGCGGCCCAGGAACACGGCGACGCACGCAAGGCGATCGACATCCTCCGCAACGCCGGTCGCATCGCGAAGAAACAGAACGCGACGCGGGTCACTGCCGATCACGTCCGCGACGCCAAGGAGAAGACCGAGGCCGATCGCTTCAACGAACTCATCGAGGGCTCGCCCCAGCAGGCCAAGGCGATCCTCTACTCGCTGACGCTGCTGACCGAGAACAGCACGGAAAAGGAGTTCCCGACGAAGATCATCTACAACCAGTACAAGGAGGTCGCGCGGCAACTCGACTTCGACGTGCTCTCCGAGCGGCGCGTCCAGGAGATCCTCCAGGAGCAGAACTTCCTCAACGTCATCCAGTCCGAACGCGAGGGTCGCGGACGCGGCCGCGGCGCCCACGCCAAACACCGACTGCTCGAGAACCCCTCGATCGTCAAGAAGGTACTCCTGCGGGACTCGCGGCTGGCCGTCCTCGAGGACGACGGGGGCGAGGCCACGTAGTCGTCTCGCGGAGAACGCAAAGTCAGATGCGTGGTGAATACCGCAGCCGGATGCTTTGGGATGCCGGAACCGGGGCTCATTTCAGTCTCTGCTTCTCAGGTCGGATATGCACAACGTCGACGCTGCGGGGCTGGGGATCGGTGACGACTACCCGCCCCGCATTATGGGCGTGTTGAACGTCAGCGAGGAGTCCCCCTACGACCCGAGCGTCTATGACGACCCCGGCGAGGCGGCCCGATACGTCGACGAGGAACTCATCGGTGACGGCGCCGACATCGTCGATATCGGCCTCGAGTCGGCGAACAAACGGTTCGACGTGCTCTCCGCCGACGAGGAACTCGAGCGCCTCCATATCGCTCTGGAGACGATCGAGAGCGTCTCCGGGGACGCCGTCTTCTCGATCGAGACCCGCTACGCCGAGGTGGCCGACGCGGCCCTCTCGAAGGGGTTCGACATGGTCAACGACATCGCCGGCTTCGCGGACCCGGAGATGCCGGTCGTCTGCGAGGAGTACGACGCCGCCGTCGCGAAGATGGCCAGTCCGCCGAACCTCGAGCGGCCGGGGGCCGTAGAGGAAACCGACTGGGCCGCGCGCAAGTCGGTGGACTGGGCCGAGCGGGCCGACTACGTCGATCAGGTCTACGAGGCCCTCAAGCAGAACGGCCTGACCGACAAGACGATCGTCGACCCCGCCTTCGGCGGCTGGAGCGAGGCCCAGACCCTCGAGAACGACCGCGAGACCTTCCGTCGACTGCGCGAGTTCCGCGCGCTCGACCGGCCGATGCTAGTCTCGATCAACCGGAAGAACTTCCTCGGTGAGGTCGCCGGTCGCGAGACCGACGAGCGGCTCCCGGTCAGCCTCGCGGCCACGTCGATGGCCGTCGAGCGCGGCGCGCACGTGATCCGGACCCACGACGTCGCCGAGACGCGGGACGCGGCCCTGATCGGCGACGCGTTCACCGAGCGCTCGCGGACCGTCGACGACGACCTCTCGGTGACCCGACTCGACGTCCACTCGAGTCGGGAACTGCGAACGTACCTCGACGAACGCGGCGTCGATCCCACCGTCGCCGACGACTGGTACGCGCTCGCGATCGAGGTCGAGGGACTCCGGAGCGAGGATCGGGACCGTATTCGGTCGATCGTCGACGACGCCGACGCGTCCGTGTATCGTGGTACCAATAATCAGATATTGATTGTCGGCTCGGTAACCGGAATTTCCGCCGTCAAAACGCGTCTCCGCGACGAACGGGGAGATCTGTCTTCGGTCGGGGAGTCGCTCGCGCAAATGCTTGAGTAAGAGAAAGCTTATACCGGAGGCTTCAAAAAGAGGGAGTGGACGCCGGGCGGCCTCCCGGGTAGGGGTACTTTGGAGGCGACTCCCGGCCCACAACACGGAATTATTGTGGCCTTACGTCGACCAGTGACGACTCGACTGGGCCGACGGTTCTCGTACCGGCCAGCGACGAGTCCGAACACGGATAGGACTCCGGCCGTCAGTACGACCATGGAGTTCGACGAGTGGGAGCCCGTCTACGAGGCGATCTGTCGCGATTTCGGCTACGATCGAACCGACGACGAACGAGCCCGCGACGTCCTGGCCTCGCTGACCGACGACTTCGATCTCGACCGCCTCTCGAGCCTTCGAGACGCCACGGTAGCGGTCACCGGCGCCGGCCCGTCACTCGAGTCGGAGTCGGCCCTCGAGCGGGCGCGGGCGGCCGACGCCGTCGTCGCGGCTTCGACGGCGGTCGATACGCTGGCGGCGAACGGGATCGACACCGACTGCATGGTGACGGATCTGGACAAGAACCCCGAGACCGTCCGCCGGTTGACCGACGCGGGGACGCCGGTCGCGATCCACGCCCACGGTGATAACGTGCCCCTCGTTCGGGACGTCGTCCCCGACTGCGCGAGCGAGTTCGTCCTCCCGACGACGCAGGCCGCGCCGCACGGGCCGGTCCGAAACGTCGGCGGGTTCACCGACGGCGATCGGGCGGCCTTCCTCGCCGACCACCTCGGCGCCGCGGAACTCGTCTTCGTCGGCTGGGACCTCGAGGACCCCGCCGTCGCCCCGCCCAAAGCGCGCAAACTCGAGTGGGCCGAGCGACTGCTCTACTGGCTCGAGTCGCGGCGTGCCGAGCGTTTCCCGGTGCTGGACGGCCGGCGGGACGCGATCGACACGAGTGCCCTCCCCCTCGAGTGACGGCTCGTTCGACGCGGTCGACCGCGTTCGTCACTCGATTCGGTACCGCGCGACGCCGTCGCAGCCACAGGTCGGACAGGACACGCCCTCTAACTCGCGGGTCGTCCCGCAGCGCCGACACTCCTCGATGACCCTTTGTCCGTCATCGCGCCCGAAAACGGTCTCGAGTACGATTCGCAGTCCCGTCGATGCCGACTCCCAATTCGGTCTCCCCTGACCTCGCATACCCATCGCTCCCATCATATCCGATTTCGTTATGGTCCTGTTACCGTGAATAACACGAATATTGATAGAAGTGTGGACCCAATACCCACGCTATCCGTTACGTAATGCGGCGCTTACCCCGTCGTACACCGCCGAACGACGCCGATTCCTTTCGGTTTCGATTCGGTACGACGTTCCCCTCTCTCGAGTCGCCGATGTTCTCGGCTGCGTGTCACTGCGAGACGGCGCGAACCTATCGGAACGACGGTAATAACGGTTAAGACGAATAGGTCGCCATCGTAGTACGTGGATCCCCGACTCATCGTCACGGTCCCGGTACTGACGTACTACGTCATTGTAGGGTTGTTCGCCCTCGCCCAGTCGACGGTGGGCGCGACGTTTACGCAGGGCCAGCCCGCTTTTCTGCTGGTCGTCGGCGTCGTCGGCCCCCTGGTCGCGCTCGGACTGATATGGCTGCGAAACTACATCTACGGAGCGCCGTTGCTCGTGGGCGCGTTGTTGCCGACCGCGTGGTTCGTCTGCTACTTCTTCTTCGTCCACGACAACCCGGCGAACGTGTTCGCAGTCGGCGGCGACGGATCGACGGCGTATCTGGCGGCGACGTTCGGAATCGTCGCCACGTCGCTGATCGCCGCGGGCGTCAGTTGCTGGCTCTGGTATCAGGTGAGCCCGCAGTTCCGGACCGCGGTCGATCGGTTCATTCGTCCCGAGGCCGCCGAGTAGTCGGCCGGCATCGCTCCGACGATGTCTCTCCGGACTCGAATTTCGTCAGACGCTCCTCGACGGCCGATTTCAGAACGGCGAAATACCGTCGTTTGATGGCTTCTAAAGGTGCTTTGTCACGTGGGTTTGAGAGCCGCTACGCTTATCGGGCCGTTCGATGTAGCGACGGCTATGTCCGCTTCGTCCGACCCGTCGTCCGATGCGGTGGCACCCAGCCAGGCCGTCATCGAGGCGATCGCCGCCCACGAAGGCGTCGACGTTACCGACGTCGAACCGCCGGCGTACGAGCCGCTGTACACGGTGGTCAACCCCGAAGCGTTAGATCGACTGTTTCAGCCCGCTGCCGGTTCGACGACCGCCCGAGTCGTCCTCGAGTACGAGGGGTACGAGATCACGGTCTTCAGCGACGGGCGCGTCGACGTGAGCGACCGATCGGTCGCCGACGGCTCCATCGAGTTCTCGCTGGAAGACTAGGCACGCACTCGAGACTCGGGGACCGCCCTCCTAGTCGGCCCAGTAGGCCTCGCCCGGCTCGGTCTCGAAGATCGCTCGCTCGAGCAGGTCGACAGCCTTCTCTAAGCCCTCCCGGGAACTGGTCAGCGAGTCCTCGTGCTCGATCGAGAGGGCGCCGTCGTAGCCGACCATCCGCAGCGTCGAGACGATGTCCTTCCAGTGGCCCTCGCCGTGGCCGTAGCCGACCGAGCGGAAGAGCCACGAGCGGTTCGGCTCGTCGTCGTAAGCCGTCGTGTCCAACACGCCCTTCTCGCGAGCCTGCGCGTCGTAGATCTTGGTGTCCTTGGCGTGGACGTGGTGGATCGCGTCCCGCTCGCCCAGATAGCGGATCGCGTCGGTGATCGTGATCCCCTGCCAGTAGAGGTGCGATGGATCGAAGTTCGCGCCGATACGCTCGCCCGTCTCCTCGCGCAGCCGAGCCATCCCGTGGGGTTCGTAGACCAGCATGTTCGGATGCATCTCGATCGCGACATCGACGCCGTGCTCGTCGGCGTAGTCGTTGATGTCGCTCCAGTAGGGTATCGCTTGCTCCCACTGGTACTCGAGGGCCTCTTCGTGTTCCGGCGGCCAGGGGGCCGTGATCCAGTTGGGGACCTCGTCGTTCGGTCCCCCGGCGGGGAGGCCGGAGAAGCAGGTGACGGCGTCGACGTCGAGCTGGCCGGCCAGTTCGATCGCCTCGCGCAGTTCCGTGTCCGCCCGCTCGGCTCTCTCGTCGTTCGGATGCAGCGGATTGTTGTGCGTCGCGAGCGCGCTGATCCGCATATCGTACTCCTCGAGGAGGTTTCGCACCTGCTGTTGTTCGGCGTCGTTGTCGAGGTACTCGGCCCGCGAGAGGTGGTCCTCTCCCGGATGGCCGCCGACGCCCGGTTCGATCGCGCTCACGCCGAGGCCGTCGAGGTACGAGAGGGCCCCCTCGAGCGATTCGTCCGCCAGCGGCGGGGTGTGTACGCCGATGTCCATATCGACCACCAACTACGGCGGGAGAGATAAAACGCGGGCCAGCAACGCGGGGTCTCGATTACCGGGATTATCGCGGCCACCGGAGGGAGTTCGATCCGTCTCCGGCGGAGCGAGACGACGCTGTTCGGTTCGTTCAGTTCTCTGTCTGGCACGCTACCGGGTGGCGTGCTATCTCGTCGGCGGACCGACCCGCCGCGGCCGCCGGTCCGTCGTCGACCGCGGGATCGCGCGGACGAGCGTCGACGCCGATCGGTAGCGGACCCGTTCGGTCGGCGACTTGGTCGCGACGAGTTTCCAGAAGCCGGGCGAGCGAAACGCGATCTCACACCGGCCGCGGCCGTCCGTTTGCTTTCGCTTCGAGCCGGCCTCGACGAGCGCCCCCTCGATCGGGTTGTTCCCCTTGTCGCGGACACGGACGGTGATCGGCCGTCCGACGGGCACCTCGTGGCGGCTGATCTCGAGCACGAGGGATCGTTCGATCTGCATGCGAGTTACTACCACGAGTGCGGAGAAAACGGCGTATCTGCAATCGCAGGCACCGGCGTCGACGCCGCAGTTCACTCCTCGATCGTGATCGTGTGGCCGTCGTCGCTGGACCGGTAGATCGCGTCGATGATCCGCTGGACGGAGAGCCCGTGTTCGACGCTTCTGTCGTCGGGATCGTCCCGGAGGATCCGATCATAGAACTCCTCCTGTTCCGCCGAGTGCGTGTCGTTCTCCCGCGTCTCGATGGACGTGTTCTCGAGGTGGTCGGGCCCGGCGGTGCTCGCCGAGTGGATGGTCAAATCGCCCTCGAGCAGGTCGAACCGCGCGGCCGCCTCGGTGCCTCGAACGACGAACTCGTGGTTCGCCGGCCGGTTGGTCGCCCACGCGACTTCCAGCGAGATGGTCCGGTCGCCCCTACACCGGATGAACGCGCTGGCGGAGTCGTCGACGTCGAAGCCGGCCGGACCGGCGTCCTCGCCCCACATGTCGAGGTAGGCGTACTCCTCGTCGGACCCGAACTCGCCGCGGGCGACGCCGGTTACCTCCGAGACGGGAGGGAACTCCAGCAGGTAGAGGGCCAGATCGATGGCGTGGACGCCGAGGTCGATGAGCGACCCGCCGCCGGCGATCTGTCGGCGAGTGAACCACGAGCCTCGCCCCGGTATGCCTCGGCGTCGGACGTAGTTGGCTTCGACGTGGGTTACCTCGCCCAGGTCGCCGCGTTCGATCCGGTTGCGGACGATCCGGACCGTGTTCGAGAACCGATTGTTGAAGCCGACCATCGCGTGGCCGTCCGAGTTGGCGGCGGCGTCGGCGATCCGTTCGGCGCTCTCGAGGGAGTGTGCGAGGGGCTTTTCCAGCAGGACGTGCAGATCGCGCTCGAAGGCGTCGACGGCGTACTCCTCGTGGTACTTGTTCGGCGTCGTGATGACGACGGCGTCGACGGTATCGTACAGTTCGTGGTGGTCTTCGTACACGTCGACGTCGTAGCGCCGGGCGAACCGCGACCGCGCTTCGGCGGCGACGTCCATCCCTCCCACGAGCGGCACGTCCAGTTCGATGAGACGTTCCGCGTGATACTGGCCGATGTTCCCCAAGCCAACGATTCCCGTTTTGATGTCGCTTCGATCTGTTGTCATCGGAGTGTCGATAGCTGCAGTCTGTTCTCGGACTGATACACCCAATACCGTGATATTGAACCTTTGTACTCGAACGTCTTCTGTCCGTTGCCAAACGGCAGCGGCTGATACGCCGATCGGCGATCGCTCGCCGCTGACGGTCGAGGCGGGTCAGCTATCGGCTTCCGTCGGCGTCGTCCCGGGCTCTCGTTCCGAGCGGTCGGTCAGGCCGTGGAGCAAGGCGTCACCGGTCGCGGTGTCGAAGAGGTGAATCTTCGATCGATCGAGCACGACGTCGACGTCCTGGCCCGCCTCGATCTCCGTATCGGGGGTGACGCTCATCAGCAACTGGTTCGGCGACGTGGCGGGATCCTGATCCATCGAGCCCGTCGCCGCTTCGGAGAGCAGCAGATAGACGAAGACCTCGTCGCCCATCGGCTCCAGGACGTCGGTCCGGGCGTCGATGGGATCCGTCGCCGCGGCCAGCGAGTCCGCGTACTGGGTCAGGTGGACGTCCTCCGGTCTGACCCCGAGGGTGACCTCGTCGCCGATCGACACGCCCGAAAGCCGGCCCGGATCGAGGTCGATGATAAAGTTGTTCGTCTCGAGCCCGCCCTCGATGAGCGTCCCCTCGACGAAGTTCATCGACGGCGAGCCGATGAAGCCCGCGACGAAGAGGTTCGTGGGTTCGTTGTAGCAGACGAGCGGCGGCGCGATCTGCTGGAGTTTCCCGTCGTTCAAGACGGCGATGCGGTTGGACATCGTCATCGCCTCGGCCTGATCGTGGGTGACGTAGATGACCGTCGCGTCCAGCTCCCGGTGGAGCCGCTGGAGCTCCGTCCGCATGTGGACCCGGAGTTTCGCGTCTAAGTTCGCCAGCGGCTCGTCCATCAGGAACACGTCCGGGTTGCGAACGATCGCGCGGGCGATGCCGACGCGCTGTTGCTGGCCGCCGGACATCTCCGCCGGCATCCGATCGAGCATGCCCTCGAGCTGGACGATGTCGGCGGCCTCCTCGACGCGCTGACGGATCTCCTCGTCGCTGTACTTGCGCAGTCTGAGGCCGAAGGAGATGTTCTCGTAGACGTCCATGTGGGGGAACAGCGCGATGTTCTGGAAGACCATCGCGACCCCGCGATCCTTGGGGGCGAGGCCGGTGACCTCGTCGTCGCCGATGTAGACCCGACCCTCGGTGGGCTGGGTCAGCCCCGCGACCGTCTCCATCGTCGTCGACTTCCCGCAGCCCGAGGGGCCGACGAAGGTGACGAACTCGCCGTCCTCGACCTCCAGACTGATGTCGTCCACTGCCGTTTCGTTTCCGTATCGTTTCGTGATGTTCTCGAGTCGTACTCGTGCCATTGTGTTACTCCTTGAGTGCTCCTGCGGTGAGTCCGCTAACGATCTTCTCCTGTGCGATGACCACGAGTATCGCGACCGGAATCACTCCGATGATACTCGCGGCGGCCATCAGATGGTACAGCACCTCGTACTGGCCCTGGTAGGCCAGGATCCCGTCGAGGATCGGCGCCCAGTTCTGGGGCTGGCCGTCGGTCATCAGGAACGAGAAGAAGAACTCGTTGTAGACTGCGATGAACGTCAGCACGCCCGCCGTCGCGACGCCGGGGGCCGACAGCGGGATGATGACCCGGAACAGCGCACCGAGTCGGGTCGTTCCCTCGACGCGGGCGGCGTCCTCGAGCCCGTCGGGGATCTGCGAGTAGAAGGTCGTGAGGATGAATATCGCGAGCGGCATGAAGATCGCCGACAGCGGCGTCACCAGTGCGAAGGGAGTGTTGTAGAGCGTCCCGTCGCCGGTGATCGGCTCGAGGAAGAAAAACGACGTGTTGAACAGGTCGTTCAGCGGGATAAAGAACGCCGCCGGCGGGAAGAAGGAAATGATCAGCACCAGCAGCATGAGCGGCGTCCGACCGGTGAACTCGAGGCGACCGAAGGCGTACCCCGCGAGGCTGGCGACGACGAGGACGACGGCCGTCGAGGCCAGCGCGATCACGAAGCTGTTGAACATGTAGACGTGGAACGGGATGACCTCGAAGACCTCGATGAAGGCGCCGGGGTTGAACCCGTTCGGCGTGAAGACGATGTCCTGGAGCTGTCCTTCGGGCGTCAGCGCGACCATGAGCAGCCAGTAGAACGGGAACAGCGTCGTAAAGAGGAAGAAGATCGCCGCGACGTAGAACAGCGCCCGGTAGACTCGTTCGGGGTTCTCGATGGAGTTGGCGGCCCACTGCTGGAGCGGGCCGCGGTCGAGCTCCGCGTCGCGGCCCTCCTTGAGGACGTTCCTGCCCCCGTCGGGGCGGCGGAGCGTCGGATCTCTCGGTCGGTCACCGTCGTCGGTACCTCTGGCGTCGTTCGGATCGGTGGGTTCGTTCGGATCGGACATCAGTACATCCCTCCTTCGGTGTCGCGGAAGAGCACGACGTAGCCGCCGATGATCAGGCCGATGACCAGCGCCGTCGAGAAGGCGACGGCGGCGGCCGTCGCGTAGATTCGCGTGCCGCCGAACATCGCCTCGACGACGAGGCAGGTCAGCGACGGCACGGTCGTACAGCCGGCGGTCGACTCGATCAGTCCGAAGACGCGCATCGCGTCCATGGTTCGGAACAGCATCGCGACCAGCAGCGCCGGCATCACCAGCGGAAGCGTGATCAGTTTGAACCGCTGCCACGGCGAGGCCCCGGCCACGCGGGCGACGTCGTACAGACTCCGGTCGACGCTCTGGAGTCCCGCGAGGATCAGCAGGGCCATGAACGCCGACGACTTCCAGATGTCTGCCACGAGGATGATGACGAACGCGTCCCGGCTGTTGGCCAGCGGCGTCGAACTGAAGAGCCCGATGCTCTGCATGAGATCGGAGCCGAACCCGACCGTCGGCTGGAACATCAGGAAGAAGATCATCCCCTGGATGACGATCGGCACCGCCCACGGGAGGATGATCGCGACGCGGACCCAGCGGCGCCCCGTGAAGTCCTGATCGAGCACGTAGGCCTGTCCGAACCCGATCAGCGTCTCCACGATGACGCTGATGATCGCGAACGCGAGCGTGACGAACAGTGCCTGCTGGAAGAACGGCGTCCCGAGTTCGATAAAGGGGAACGAACCGGTCAGCCCGACGTCGAGGAACTGCCGAGCCAGCCGCGCGTTCCCGGTGAGGATGTCGACGTAGTTCTCGATGCCGACGAACCCGCCGAGCGGGTCCATGCCCCGCGTCTGGTCGGCCTGGAGCGACATGACGAACGTCCGAATCATCGGATAGAACGCGACGAGCGTCAACAGCGCGAACGCCGGCAGCAACAACAGGTACGCGTAGGCCCCCTCGCTCAGGCCCTCCATCCAGTTGATGACCGCATTGCCGGTCCGCTCTCGATCCTGGCTCCGTCCGGATTCACCGCCGGTCAACACGTCCGTGTCGGTATCAGTTGCCATTCGTTTGCACCTCCGATTCGCTCTGCTGGAGTTCTTCCGCGAGATCGTTCATCGCCGCCTCTGGCGCATTTGCGCCGCGGTAGGCCGAATTGACCGACTGATAGATCAGCGCCGACTGCTCGGGCCAGAGGTCGGTCGCCGGCCGCGGAATCGCGTTGTCGCTGGCCGCCTGCACGACGTCGCCGTAGCGGGCGACCGGGCCGACGTCGTCCGGGCTGGCCTCCGCGACCAGGTCGAGATTCGGCGGGAGGTATCCCCCGAGTTCGAAGATCGTGAGCATCACCTCTTCGTTGGCGAACGCCTCGAGGACCTGCAGCGCTTCCTCCTTGCGATCCGAGAACGGGCTCACGACCAGGTTCCAGCCGCCGAGCGCCGCGGCGGTGCCGCCGGTGCCTTCGAACTCGGCTTCCTCCTCGGGGACCCCGACCGGACTCGTCGTGACGCCGAGGTCCTCACCGAAGGCCTCCTCCGCGCCGGTCTGGGCGATCGCGAACGACCAGTTCCGGTTCGAGACGGCGTTGCCGGCGTCGAACGGGCTGAGCGACTCCTGTTCGGTCCACTGGACGATCGGCGACGGACTGATCTGGGCGTAGCCGTCGAGAGTGTTCTGATTCTCGCCCTCGATGAACGAGCGCATCATTCGAATCGCGTCGATGACCGGCTGTTCGTTGACGGTGACCGGGCGGTCGCCCGCGGTGAAGAGGTTGTCCACGCCGCCGTAGTACGCTCCGCCCCAGCTCGTCATCACCTCGTTGAACGTACAGCAGGACAGCCCCTCGTAGGCGGCCGCCTGCGTCGTGTACCCGTAGTTGAGGTCGGCCTGGTCTCTCGCGTCGCTGACCGCGTTCGCGAACTCTTCCCACTGCGGCGGGTCCGTCCCCCAACTACTGGTGTCGTAGCCGGCGTCCTCGATCAGGTCCTGTCTGTAGAGAGTGAACCCGAGGTCCGGGAACAGCGGCAGCCCGTGGAGGTCGCCGGACTCGGGGTGGCGAGCCGTCTCGAGGATCGCGTCGAGGTAGTTCTCGTTGACGAACGAGACCGTCTCCTCGGGGAGCTCTTCGGTCAGGTTGACCGTCTGATTGCGCAGAACGAACGGGACCGTCCAGCCGCTGTCCATCATGTGGATGTCCGGCGGGGCGCGACCCGCCTCGAGGGCCGACTGGGCCGTCTGCATCCGCGACGCGGAGTCGCTGACGACGGTCTGAATCTCGAGGCTGATGTCGTCGTCGAGACCGGCGTCCCAGAGCGCCTGCTGGACCGAGGGCCCGTCCCCGTCGCTGTGTATGATCCCCTCGACACCCGAGTCTGCGGTCATTACCACTGTCCCCGGTTTTCGACCCCGGCCGAGACAGCCGGCAACGGCGACCGTTCCGGCCGCAGCGGACGCTGAGGCGGTCTTCAGGAACGATCGCCGCCCGAGCCGATCCCGGCCGTTGCGACCGGCAGTATCACGTCCCATGACCTGTGGGCCGTCCACGGTTGGTAACTTAGCTGTTGGCAATAAATGACATACTAAGGAGTGAGAGTCCGGTTCGCGGCTCCATTACGCCCTCCTTGTCAGTAACGACGAACCGAGGGATGTAGGTGGGTAAGTTAGACAACAGTACCGCACCGTCGCCCAATCAGCCATTGCCGACTGACAGTCGGCAGATGCCGGCCGTCGAGCGATGTACTAGCCGAATGACACCGGTCGGGTCAGTTCCGTCTCGAGAATCAACGACGAATTCGAATTCGAACCGCCCGTGACGGAAGCGAACCGTCGACGATGTGGGCCGTCGACGGCGCCGACGATCAGCCCTCGAGCGTCGGGGGCTCGTTGCGGCCGATGTGGATCTCGTGGGCTTCGACGTCCTCTAAGGCGGCGACGCGACCGCCGACGGTGACCTCCTCGCCCTCCTCGGTCTCCAGGGTGAGGCTGGCGACCTCCTCGCTGACCTCGAAAGAGACGTCGAGGATGCGGCCGCGGACGACACACGGACCACCGACGTCGACGTCTCGGCCCTCGATCGTCGCGTAGAACTCGCCGCCGGCCTCCATGATGTCCTTGACGCAGCGACGGATCGTTGCGTACTTGCGCGGGTACGTCCGCGAGCTGCCGTCCTCGCCCAGGGTCCGTTCGGCGGTCGTCCAGAGGACGGTTCCGAAGAAGCCGGAGACGAGAAAGCCCAGCGCCGAGCGGTTGAAGATGACGCCGTAGCGGTCCTGATCGTCGCGCAGGGCGTCCTGGGTCGCGTAGATCGAGTAGTTACCGTCGGCGACGGCGATCACCGGCGTCGTGATCCCGCGTCGCGCGCGGGCGGTCGTCGCGATCTCGCGGTAGTCGAACTCGGCCGGATCGGGCGCCTCGCTGGCCGGCGTCACGATCAGGTCGACGCTGACGCCCGCCTCGACGGCCGCCTTCAACTCGTCCTCGAATCGGGTCAGCAGATCCGGCGTCAGCGACAGGGAGAGTTCGTAGTCGGCGGCGTCGATGACCTCCTCGAGGTAGCGCAGGATCGTCGAGCGCGATTTGACCAGCGAGACGGCCTCCGTGTCGCGGGCGGGCGCGGTGTACCGGGCCTCGAGTTCGTCGATCATCTCCGAGAGGGACTGCTGGACGTTCTCGAAGGCCTCCTCGGGATCGATCGCGACGACTTTCATCGGGCGGGACTCGCGGAGTTCGACGAGCCCGCGGTCGCTGAGACTGCGGACGGTGTCGTAGACCCGCGGCTGCGGGATGTCGGTCCGATCCGCGATTTCGCTCGCGGTGAGCTGTCCCTGCTCGAGAACGGTGAGATAAGCGTCGATCTCGTACTCGCCGAGATTGAATCGCTCGCCGACCCCTTCGACGGTCGAGCGGAGCTCGTCTGGTGCCATACGAGCCCCTACGCTCCCGACGGATATATGATTTATTATAACCCGAGTAGCACCTGTTTTCGAAATCGGGTAGTTTCGGTCAGTGAGAGGCGTTCTCAGTTGGCAAGGTGTCCGTGACAGTCAGAACTCTTAACCACAGCGGTCCAGAGTGTGCTGCTATGCGCGGGGTGTTACAGGGAAACGAGAGCGAGGCCAGCGAAGCGGCCGAGGGAATACGAGGTATGTTGCCGTTCTCCGTCTCGCAAACCACGGTCAATATCGTCCTCTCGCTTCTCGTGGTCGTCGCCGGCTGGTACCTTTCGAAGTACGTCGTTCGGATCGCCGGACGGACAGTCGCTCGCCGGATCGAACGCCCCAGCGTCACTCGGACCGTCCTTCGCGCCGTCAGACTCTCCGTGCTGTTGTTCTCCCTGTTCATCGCCGCGGCCATCCTCGGCGTCGGCGACACGCAGATCCTCCTCTCGGTGACCGTCATCTCGGCGGTCGTCGCCGTCGTCCTCGCGCCGCTGGTCGGCAGCCTGATCAACGGTTTCTTCGTGCTCGCCGATCGCCCCTACGAGATCGGCGATATGATCGAAATTCCCGATCAGGGCCACCGCGGGTTCGTCGAGGACATCACGATCCGGTACACCAAGATCTTCACCCTCCAGAACACGTTCATCGTGATCCCGAACTCCGCGATTCAGGAACGGGACGTAATCAACTACTCCGCGGAAGACGAGCGAACGCGGATCTCGCTCTCGTTCGAGGTCACCTACGGGAGCGATATCGAGGCCGCGCGCCGACAGGCCGAACGAGCCGCCAGAGCCGTTGGAACGGTTATCTCCGGTGGGCCGGACATCCGAATCGGTAGCGCGCGGTACGGCGCGGCGCCCCTCTGTAACATCGAGGAGTTCGCCGATCACGGCGTCGTCCTCGAGCTCTTCTTCTGGGTCAAAAACCCCTACAAGCTAAACGTCGCCCGGTCGGCAGTACAGACGGAGCTCCGTGAGCGGTTCGCGGACATCGACGCCGAGTTCGCCTACCCGCGGCGCCATCACGTCTTCGACGAGACGAGCGGCGTCGCTCGCATGTCCATCGAGGAACGGGGCGTCGAGCGGCCGGCGCCCGAGTCGTCGGTCGAACGGGGCCCGCAATCCGAGGGTGAGGGCAAAGGGGGTGACGGGGCCGACGTCGGCGAACCGGCCGATCAGTGACGCCGGACCGATCACCCGCACCGTCCATCTGGTGAGAAACTACCGCCGCGGGAGAACTGTGACCGTCTTTTATCCGGGTTCCCGTCTAAGTCTGCGGTAGCCGACGATGTACGACGACATCCTCATTCCGACCGACGGGAGCGAGACGATCGCCGAGACGCTGGCCCACGGCCTGCCGATCGCCGAGCACAACGACGCGACGGTCCACTCGCTGTACGTGGTCGACAGCCGCGTCACCGCCGCGGCGACCGACGAGACGGGGGCCGAACTCGAGTCCTCCCTCGAGGACGAGGGTCGCGAGGCCGTCGCTGACGTCGCCGAGCGGGCCGAACACCGGGGACTCGAGGCCGCCACCGACGTCCGGAAGGGGACGCCGTCGAAGGCGATCCTCGAGTACGCCGACGAGCACGGCATCGACCTCATCGTCATCGGGACGCGGGGGAAAAGTCCGCGGGAGAAGATCGCCTCGCTGGGCAGCGTCTCCGAGCGGGTCGTCGACAACGCCGAGATTCCGGTGTTCGTCGTCCGCGATGCGGGCGGGACCGACTAACGGACCGTCCGGACGATAACAGTCAGCAGTAACGCGAGAACCGATGGAGAAGAACCGCGACGCGGTCGAGTCGCCGTCGCTACGCGCGGGCGCCTTCGATCGTAATGACCTCGCACTCGAGGTGACTCCGCAGGTACTGGTCGATATCCGGGTTGTCGGTAAAGCGCCGGAAGAGCCGGCGGAGTCGGCTCGCCTGCTGGCTGCCGATGACGACCGCGTCGGCGTCCTCCGCCGCCACCTCGTCGAGGATGCTCTCCTCGACGAGGAAGCCCGTCCGTACGACGTAGCGAGCGTTCTCGAGGTGGCCGAACGTCCGCTCGACGGCGGTCTTCAGGTCCACCCGCGTCACTTTCCGTCCGTTCTGATAGAGATCGACGTGGAGGACCGTCAGCGCCGCCTCCCGCTCGCGAGCGATCTCGATGGCTCGCTCGAGCGTGCGTTTGGAGCGTTTCGACAGGGGATACCGAACGGGGACGACGACCAGCGACATTACTCAAGCGAACGGCACCCGCCCGGGTAAACCTTTCAGTTAGGACAATCACGACTGTGAATGTATATCACGATCGGTCGCGACCGCTCTCGGAGTTCCGAGCGCGGAAGACGGAAGGACAGTCATTTATCTCGAGCGACGATAGCTGGTGGTATGCAATCACGGTCCACTACGGACGGGACGACCGTCTACGTGACGGAGACCGAGGGCGACCGCGGCTCGAAGGGACCGTTCCTCGTCGCCTACGAGTCTCCCGACGCCGACCGACGGTACGGCTGGTTCTGTACCAACTGCGAGAGTTTCGACAACGCGATGGATTCGATGGGGCGGATCAAGTGCAACCAGTGTGGTAACTTCCGGAAGCCGACCGAGTGGGACGCCGCCCACGAGTAACGACTGTCTCGCGCACGTACCGTTCGGCGGCCGTCGTCCGGACGTCAGTGGACGACGCGGACGACGGCAAGCGACGGCCGATCGAACGCGACTGCCCGCGACCCGTCGATTCACCACGTTTCTGTAGAGTTGGTCGGTTTCCGACCACTGATCGGCGAAATACTGTAGCGCTTATCGTCAGTTAGACACACGAGGCACTGTTCGTTGGAGAATCGCGCACCCCTTGGTACGGACTAACATTTATGGTGGGGGCCGTCGTATACGGTAGTGAATGGGTCCTGTTAACATGCGACTCGTCGAGCAGGCCAGGTCGATCTTCGCAGAGCTCGGTTACACCGTCGAAGGAACCGGCCCGACGTTCCGCGCCGAACGCGAGTGGAAAGTCGTCCACGTAAACACCGTCCTCGAGACAGGGGAGTTGCCGTCCGAATCGGGGCAGTTCCACTGTTTCGTCGCTGAACCCGAGGACGCGGACGACCTCGAGAACAAGCTCCGGAGCCGGAACCCGGACTACGAGTGGGCTATCATCGTCGTCGACGGGGAAGACTATCAGGTCGAACGAGCCCCGCCAGGACCGCGCGTCACCGCGTAACGACGCAGACGAGAATCCGAACCGCTTTTTTCGCCGCTACAGCGCGTCTCGAGTCGCCGACACGCCGGCGCCGGGATCGACGTCCGCACCCATCGACTCGAGAACGTCGCCCAGCGCCGTCACGACGTAGATGACGTTCTCCGGGCACGCGGAGTGACCCATACAGCCGATGCGGAAGATCTCGCCGTCCAGATCGCCCAGCCCGCTGGCGATCTCGAGATCGTACTGCTCGAGCAAGGCGTCACAGACCGCGCTGTCATCGATGCCGTCGGGGACGCGGACGGCGTTTAAGCTGGGCAGCCAGTACTCGTCGGGGGCGTTCATCTCGAGGCCCATCGCCTCGACGCCGGCTTTCAGCGCACCGGCCAGCCGCTCGTGGCGCGCCCAGCGCTCCTCGATTCCCTCTTCGGCGACCAGCCGGAGCGCCTCCCGGAGCGCATAGACGTTCGTGATCGGCGCCGTGTGGTGATAGGATCGCTCGTCGCCCCAGTAGCCCTCGAGCAGGGAGAGGTCGAGGTACCACGAGCGGGGCTCTTCGTCGCGCGCGAGAACCTTCTCCATGGCCTCGTCCGAGAGCGTGAGGGGGCTGGCGCCGGGCGGACAGGAGAGACACTTCTGAGGCCCCGAGTAGGCGACGTCGATATCCCACTCGTCGACCCGTAGCTCCACTCCCCCCAGGGAGGTGACGGTGTCGGCGATGACGAGCGCGTCGTGATCGTGGGCCGCTGCCGTCAGTTCGGGGACATCGGGCTGGAGGACGCCCGTGCTCGTCTCCGCGTGGACGAACCCGAAGACGTCGGGATCGTGCTCGGCCAGTGCGTCCGCGACGTCGTCGGGATCGAGGGGCTCTCCCCACGGCGCGTCGACTTCGACGACCTCGCCGCCGGCTCGGCGGGCCATCGACGCCATGCGGCCACCGAAGTAGCCGTTCGTGGGCACCAGCATGGTGTCGCCCGGCTCGACGACGTTGCCGATCGCGGCCTCCATGGCCGCCGACCCGGTCCCCGAGACCGGGATCGTCCACTGGTTGTCGGTGCGGAACGTGTAGCGCAGCAACTCTTGAACCTCGTCCATGATCTCGACGAACGACGGATCGAGGTGGCCCACGAGCGGCGTGCTCATCGCCCGGAGCACGCGCGGATTCACGTCGCTCGGTCCGGGCCCCATCAGCGTGCGATCCGGAGGAGTGAGTTCGCCGACGGACGGCGCGCGAGCCGACTCGTTCAACGGAGTCTGAGCCATATGGACGTGTGCTCGAGTGCCACTCGCAAAGGCCTACCGGCATCGGAAGTTCTGGACGCCGGACGGCGAATCCCGTCTACTCCCGGCTATACCCCGATCGAGCGAGCGTTGCGGGGGCTCGAGAACTGCGGGACGGTAGCACAGTTCGCGGCTGCGAGCCGTTTAAGACGACTCGACACATAATCGAGCCATTGTGTTCGTCGGTCACGCCCTCCTCGCGTTCGCCGTCGCAGCGCTGGTCGCCGACTGGCGAGGCTGGGAGCGTAGACCGGCGCTGGTCGTCGGCGTCGTTGCCGGCGCATTCGCCGCGATTCCCGACGTCGACGTCGCGTACGCGTTCGTCGGTCTCCTCCGGTGGCAGGTCGCCGACGGTGTCCTCGGTGCGTCAACGGCCTTCTGGGACGCGAGCCGGGTCGTCCACCGCTCGGCCACCCACTCGCTGGTCGTCGGCGCCGTCGCCGCGCCGGCGTTCGGACTGCTCGCCGTTCGCGGCCGCTCCGATCGCGCTCGAGTCGCGTATCTAAGTGCGCTCGCCGTCCTTACGGCGCTCGTCGCGGTCGCGCTTCTCGCCGACGGCCCCCTGGCCGCGGTCGTCGTGGTCCTGTTCGCGGTCAGCGGCGCTCTCGTCGCCCGCGGCGTCGCTCGACGGACGACGCTCTCTCCGTCGACGGTCGCCATCGCCGCGCTCTGGGGTCTCTGGTCGCATCCGTGGGGTGACCTCGTTACCGGCTCGCCACCCGACTGGTTCTTCCCCTTCGATTCCCCCATGCTCGAGTCGCGGGTCGTCCTGCACCCGGACCCGACGCTTCACCTGCTCGGCGCGTTCGCGATCGAACTCGCGACGATCTGGCTCGCCGTCGCGGTCATCTGTCGGCTCACCGATCGGGCCATCCTCGCGTCCGTCGATCGGCGTGCCGGCGTCGGTGCGGCCTACGGCCTCGCCGCGCTCGCGGTCACGCCGCCGACCCTCGACGTCTCCTACCACTTCGTCTTCTCGATTCTCGGTGTCGGCCTGCTCTGTGGCGCCGTTCGGGGGACGCGCTCGATACCCGTCCGTCGCCCGCGACGCCGACGACTGCCGCGACCTCGGGCGGAGTCGACCCTCGAGGTCGCGCTCACGGCACTGGCCGCCGTGACTATCGCGCTCGCGGCGTACGCCGCAGTGTACTTCTTCGTCACGCCGGTCGGGTAGCGACGGAGCGTCCCCCGCGCCGTCCGCTCCTTTCAATCCAAGCCGAAATACGCTTTTGTGAGAACGGTCTGTACCAGTCACTGTGTCTCAAACTCCACTCGAGGAACTGCTCGCTGACGGCCGCACCAACGCGGTGATCGCGTGGACGCTGGTCGTCGCGATCGCGGTCGTCGGCATCAGCGAACTGGTGACCGGCGGGTTCCTGTGGGCGACGTTCGCGGCGGTGCTCGTCGCGCTGGCAGTTCTTCCTCCGGCCACCTATCGATCGTCACTCGTGATGCTCCCCTGGGAAGTCTTGCTCATGGCGGCGCTGCCCGTGCTCGGAATGGCGATCGGTGCGGAGCGGTTGACCGGCCACTTCGCGTCCTACCTCTCGGTCGCGGCTATCGCACTCGTTCTCGCCGTCGAACTCCAGTCGTTTACGACCGTCCGGATGACCTCCGGCTTCGCCGTCGTCTTCGTCACCGTGACGACGATGGCCGCGGCGGGGCTGTGGGCGCTGCTCCGGTGGAGCGCCGCCCAGACGCTCGGTATCCCGTTTACGGCGGACCACGACGCGGTCATGTGGGAGTTCGTCTACTCCGCCGTCGCCGGACTCGGCGCCGGCGTCGTCTTCGAGCTGTACTTCAGGCGGTACGCTCGCCCGGAACGGCGCGTTCCGGCGACGGTCCAGCCGATCGCGGAGGGTGACGATGCGTAATCTCGTCCGCGAACTCTCGTCTCAGCGCCGCCAGCGCCAACTCACCTACCTCATGGAGATCGGGCTGATCGGCATGCTGTTCGTCGGTATCGAGCGCGGCAACGGCGGGATCGTGATCAATACCGGCGTGGCACTGATCGTCACCCAGCTTCCCCCGCTGCTCGAGCGCGACTACGAGATTCCGATGGACCCGCGACTCACGCTGTGGATCACCGCCGCCGTCTTCCTCCACGCCTTCGGGACCGTCGGGCTGCCGGGCGCTACCGTCACGCTCTACAGCCAGATCTGGTGGTGGGACCACATGACCCACGCGCTGTCGGCTTCGCTGGTCGCCGGCGCGGGCTACGCCACCGTCCGCGCGCTCCACGAGCACGCCGACGGGATCCACTTCCCCCGGCGGTTCGTCGCCGTCTTTATCCTGCTATTCGTCCTCGCGTTCGGCGTCCTCTGGGAGATCCTCGAGTTCGCCATCGCACTGGCGGCGCAGGCGCTGGGGACCAGAGCCGTGCTCACGCAGTACGGCCTCGAGGACACGATGCTCGACTTCGTCTTCAACTCGATGGGTGCGATCGTCGTCGCGTTATGGGGCGGCGCCTACCTCGCGGACGTCTCCGGGGCGATCCGCGAGCGACTCGAGGCGCGGGCCGACTGACGGCGGGCCGATATCTCGGGCCCGATTCACGTGCCGAAACTGACGACCAGCTTTACGTCCGCGTACGGTGTAGCGATCCGGGCCATGGTCTTCAAAAAGATCACCCTGATCGGCACGAGCACGGAGAGCTTCGACGACGCGGCCGACAACGCGATCGATCGCGCGGAGGACACCCTCCAGAACCTCTACTGGATCGAAGTCGACGAACTCGGCGTCGAACTCGCCAGCGTCGAGGATCGACAGTACCAAGCGGAAGTCACCGTCGCGTTCGAACTCGAGGAGTAGTCGTCGACCTGCCGGTGCCCACGCAGCTGTCGCGTCCGGTCGGTAACGCACCGGCACACCGGCCAGCGTAGCCCGTCCGAGCGACAGCCGGTATCGACGGACGGCCGCTTTCGACCGACGGCCTCCCGCGGCGGTCCCGCCGCTGGTCGAGCGTGCGAGACCGCAGCGAACGGACGGCGAGAAGCGTCGACCGGCGTTACGTTCGGAACGATTCGCCGCAGCCGCACTCGCTGACGACGTTCGGATTCTCGACGTGGAACCCCTCGGCCTGCAGGCCGTCCTCGTAGTCGAGGACGCTGCCCTCGATGTACTTCAGGCTGGCCGGATCGACGAACACCCGCAGGTCGTGGTGTTCGTAGATCGTGTCGTCCTCGTCGGGCGCGTCGTCGAAGCGCATCCCGTAGGACAGTCCCGCACACCCGCCCTGCTGGACGAACAGGCGCAGCCCGGCTTCGCCGTCGTCGAGCCCTTCTCCCTCGAGCAGCGACAGTGCCTGCTCGGCCGCGTCTTCGGTCACTTCGATCTCGGGACGCGTCTCCGTCTCCCCGCCATCCATGCTGTCCGTGCTCATGTGTATTCCGTACCGGCGCTACGATGTTAACTGTGACGCCACCGGTACCGCTCCTCGACCTGTGATCGTCCGGAGAGACATTCGATACAGCCCGCCTCGAGTGTGGTCGTCGGGTCGGGGTCGGTGACGGACGCCGCGGGGCTACTCGCCTTAGCCGTTCGCGTGTCGTTTCACTGTCCGATAGTACGTCCCGAACTGCCGTTCGTCGTTGCGCGACAGTTCGATGTCGTGTTCCGCCAGTAGCTCGAGCATTCGCTTTGGCTCGCAGTCGTACCACATCGACAGGAGCCGGACGTTCTTCTGCGCGTAGTCGTAGTTCCGCTCGAGCACGCGTCCGTCGGTCGGATCGACCACCGACTCGCGATCGGGCTTACGGTCGCGCTCACGCCGTGCCATCTCGACTCGTACTTGCGGATCCAGCACCGTAAAAACTCGGTTGGACGTTCCCAGAACTCGGGCGGCGGCTGTAACTGCTGCTTACGCCCCGTCGCCCTCGCGATCTTCGAGTCGCTGTCGAACGCTTTCGGCGTGGGCCTCGAGCCCTTCGGCGTCGGCCAGCGTCGTGATCGTGTCGCCGATGTCGGCCAGTCCCTCGGCGGACAGCCGCTGGACCGTCGTCGACCGGAGGAACGTCTCGATCGAGAGGCCACCGGTCACGCGCGCGCCGCCGTTGGTCGGCAGGACGTGGTTCGTTCCGCTGGCGTAGTCGCCCGCGGCGACCGGCGTGTTCGGCCCGAGGAAGACGCTGCCCGCGCTGTCGATTCGCTCGAGGATCGACTCCTCGTCGTCGGCGATAATCGAGAGGTGTTCGGGGGCGTACTCCTCGGTGAACAGGATCGCCTCGCTCATCGACCGGGCGAGCAAGACGCCGCTCGCGTCGTTCTCGAACGCACCGCGTATCACGTCCTCTCGCTTGCGCGCTTCGGTCTGCCCGTCGACGGCCGCGGCAACGGCATCGGCGGTCTCCGCGTCGTCGGTGACGGCGACCACGGACGCGTTCGGGTCGTGCTCGGCCTGTGCGACCAGTTCCGCCGCGACGAGGTCCGGATCGGCGGTCTCGTCAGCGACGACGACCACTTCACTGGGCCCCGCGAGGAAGTCGATCTCGACGTCGCCCCGAACGGCCGCTTTCGCGGCCGTCACCCACTTGTTGCCCGGACCGACGATTTTCTGAACCCGCGTGATCGTCTCGGTGCCGTAGGCCAGCCCGGCGATCGCCTGCGCGCCGCCGACGCTGTAGACCGCGTCCGCGCCCGCGACGTGGATCGCCGCCAGCGTGACGGGGTTCAGTTCGTCGGCCGGCGGCGTGACGACCGCGACGTGGTCGACGCCCGCGACGACCGCCGGGACGACGCCCATGATCGCACTCGAGGGGTACGCTGCCGACCCGCCAGGCACGTAGACTCCGACCCGCTCGATCGGCCGAAACCGCCGGCCGAGTTCCCGTCCGGGACCGAACTCGCGGCGCCAGTCCTCGGGGAGTTGGGCCTCGTGGAACTCCCTGACGTTGTCCGCGGCCGTCTCGATCGCCTCCCGAACATCGCCCTCGAGATCCTCGTACGCGCGCTCGCACGCGTCAGTGATATCGATGTTGCCCAGCTCGACGTCGTCGAACTCGCTCGTAAACTCGCGAACCGCGACGTCGCCTTCCTCGTGTACGCGGTCGACGATCTCCCGTACGTCGTCGCTGATCGCGTCGATACCGGCGTCACGGTCGAAGAACGCGGTCCGATCGGCCGGTCCGAGGTCGGCGAGTTCCCGTACGTCCACAGTCATACCATCCGATTCGTGGGGTGGCGGAAAAACGGTTTCCTTAGTCCCGCCTCAGGCCTCATCGTTCTCGACCGTCCAGACGCCGACCGCGTCCAGCGTCGCCCGGACGAACAGGTAGACGACGATGAGAAAGCCGACGACCGCGAACGGCGCCTGGAGCAGTTCCGCGACGTCGCGGCCGAGGACCAGCTGGCCGAACCCGCGGACGAAGAAACTCAGGACGACCAGTCCGATCCCGGCGACCGCGAGTTTGACGAACCCCGATCGATCCATACGCGAGCATACGACGCCGATCGGTAAATCGTATCGATTAGCCGGAGTCCAGTTCGACTGCCCCGCGTTCCATCACCCATATGAGTCCGTGACGCGTTCAGTTGCTCCGTACAGCCCGAATCGCATCTCCGAGCGCGGTAAATCGACCGTTTCGAACGGCAGTACGGTATCGCGATCGTCCCAGCCAGCGATACGTTTCCTCCGACCGATAGCGCGCGGACAGTCGGCCGCGCGGTCAACAGGCGCTGCATAACTATTCACTCCCCACCGCACCGCCCTCGTATGTGGCCGTGGGAACACGCGATCGTCGCCTACCTCGCCTACTCGACGTTTTGTCACGCGATCTATCGGGACTCGCCCTCCGGACTCGAGGCGATCGCCGTCGTCTTCGCGTCGGTCTTCCCGGATCTCGTTGATAAACTGCTGGCCTGGGAATTCGGCGTCTTCGACGCCGGCTACGCGATCGGTCACTCCGTTTTCGCCGCCGTTCCGATTTCGATCGGTATCGGCCTTGCGGCTCGCTCGGTCGGTCGCTCTCGAGCGGGAATCGCGTTCGGGCTCGGCTACCTCCTGCACCTGCCCGCGGACGTGCTCGATTCGTACGTCCGCGAGGGGATCTTTCAGCCGGAACTGATGTTCTGGCCCGTGGTCGTCGTCCAGGGTCACGGTGCGAACCAGGGGTTCGTCGAGCAGTTCCTGCTGTTTTTCTCCCGGTATCGGGACGAACTGCTCGCGGGGAACCTCACGACGTACCGCTGGCTCCAGATCGCCCTCGCCGTCTTCACCGCCCTCCTGTGGCTCTACGACGGCGCACCCGTACTGCGGGACTTCCTCCGTGGCTGTCGTCGGCTGCTCCTCGGAGCGATCGGCTCGAGTCGCCGACTCGATGAGTCCACTGGCCGCCGCTAGCGTCTCCAGACCGTACCCCGGCCCCGACAGTTTCGTCCTCCTGACAGTCCCTCGGTACTGATCAACGTACGACAGACGTCTCTCGAGACGACGGCCTTATATATGTCCCCGGCTTCCGTCACTAATGCGAACGACGTGGCCCACGCCGCCACGTCCCCTCCGGCCGTATTCCGGCGCGGAGGTAGGCACAATATCCCACCTCTCGTCGCGAGCCATCGATTCGATCGATTGGTTCGCTCGAGGGCACGCGGATCACTTCGCGATCGACGCCGACCGGCGTCGTGAGACGACGGCCTTATATGGGCTGGCGTCGTACACTGAAGTACGCGAAACCCGATGCCGGATGTGGTTTCCGGGGTTAGGTTGATCCGATGCCCTTAAGTGTATGAGGGCGTTGGGATATGAACGCAAACGCGTGATCGACGAGACGTTCAACTCGTCCCGTCATCCCGGGCCACTCGAGTCCGAAGGGGTTAAGTACCCTTCGTGGCTTACGAGTAGGTCCGAAGGAGATGAGGATTCCACCCCTGCGGTCCGCCGTACAGATGGGATCTGATGTTAGCCTTGGTAGTTCGGTGACGCCCGATCGGTCGGCGATCTGTGGTCACCGAACGTGGACCCATGTGTGAGTGTGTATCTTAACATTCACCGCCAACAAACCCTCCCCAACATTGGGGAGAACATATAGCATTCCGGTTGATCCTGCCGGAGGTCATTGCTATTGGAGTCCGATTTAGCCATGCTAGTTGCACGAGTTCAGACTCGTAGCAGATAGCTCAGTAACACGTGGCCAAACTACCCTATGGATCCGAATAACCTCGGGAAACTGAGGCTAATTCGGAATACGAATCCCAGGCTGGAACTGCCGGGATTCCGAAACGTTACGGCGCCATAGGATGTGGCTGCGGCCGATTAGGTAGACGGTGGGGTAACGGCCCACCGTGCCAATAATCGGTACGGGTTGTGAGAGCAAGAGCCCGGAGACGGTATCTGAGACAAGATACCGGGCCCTACGGGGCGCAGCAGGCGCGAAACCTTTACACTGCACGCGAGTGCGATAAGGGGACTCCAAGTGCGAGGGCATATCGTCCTCGCTTTTCGCGACCGTAAGGTGGTCGCAGAATAAGTGCTGGGCAAGACCGGTGCCAGCCGCCGCGGTAATACCGGCAGCACGAGTGATGACCGCTATTATTGGGCCTAAAGCGTCCGTAGCTGGCCAGCCAAGTCCATCGGGAAATCCGCGCGCTTAACGCGCGGGCGTCCGGTGGAAACTGGATGGCTTGGGACCGGAAGACCAGAGGGGTACGTCCGGGGTAGGAGTGAAATCCCGTAATCCTGGACGGACCACCGGTGGCGAAAGCGCCTCTGGAAGACGGATCCGACGGTGAGGGACGAAAGCTCGGGTCACGAACCGGATTAGATACCCGGGTAGTCCGAGCTGTAAACGATGTCTGCTAGGTGTGACACAGGCTACGAGCCTGTGTTGTGCCGTAGGGAAGCCGTGAAGCAGACCGCCTGGGAAGTACGTCCGCAAGGATGAAACTTAAAGGAATTGGCGGGGGAGCACTACAACCGGAGGAGCCTGCGGTTTAATTGGACTCAACGCCGGACATCTCACCAGCATCGACAACGTGCCGTGAAGGTCAGTGTGATGAGCTTACTGGAGCCGTTGAGAGGAGGTGCATGGCCGCCGTCAGCTCGTACCGTGAGGCGTCCTGTTAAGTCAGGCAACGAGCGAGACCCGCACTCCTAATTGCCAGCAACACCCTTGTGGTGGTTGGGTACATTAGGAGGACTGCCAGTGCCAAACTGGAGGAAGGAACGGGCAACGGTAGGTCAGTATGCCCCGAATGTGCTGGGCGACACGCGGGCTACAATGGCCAAGACAGTGGGATGCAACCCCGAAAGGGGGCGCTAATCTCCGAAACTTGGTCGTAGTTCGGATTGAGGGCTGAAACTCGCCCTCATGAAGCTGGATTCGGTAGTAATCGCGCCTCAGAAGGGCGCGGTGAATACGTCCCTGCTCCTTGCACACACCGCCCGTCAAAGCACCCGAGTGGGGTCCGGATGAGGCCTCTGTAACAGAGGTCGAATCTGGGCTCCGCAAGGGGGCTTAAGTCGTAACAAGGTAGCCGTAGGGGAATCTGCGGCTGGATCACCTCCACAGACCGAGACCAGGCCGTCGTGCCTGGCTCACCACGCGTGGCGCGTTGCGCCACGCACTCCACGTTCGATCGACCATCCGTTTGGCCGATCGGGCACCTTAGAACTACCAAGGCTAACACTTTCGCGCTCTGTCCACCCTCCGGGGTGGACGTGGGCCCATAGCTCAGTGGTAGAGTGCCTCCTTTGCAAGGAGGATGCCCAGGGTTCGAATCCCTGTGGGTCCATGACTCGGAGCGGATCGAGACCGTGTCCCTTAAGTGGGACAGGCGTCTTCGATCTAATCCGAACGAAAACCGATGCACCAGCCCGTGTAAACGTGGCTGGGAAGGGTTAATGCATGCCGCGTCTACGGCGTGCAGATGAGACCGTGTGTACGTGTAGTCCAGGCGTCCACTGGACCCGTTCCCGGGTCACATACCATTGCACTCTGTGCAATGCCGATCCGATGAACGTGGCTACTGTGCCAGCTGGTGGATCGCTCGGCTTGAGAGCTGAAGAAGGACGTGCCAAGCTGCGATAAGCCTGAGGGAGCCGCACGGAGGCGAAGAACTCAGGATCTCCGAATGGGAATCCCCACCGCAATTGCTTCGCGCAATGGGGAACGTCGAGAATTGAAACATCTTAGTATCGACAGGAAAAGAAAGCAAACGCGATGTCGTAAGTAATGGCGAATGAACGCGACACAGTCCAAACCGAAGCCTTCACAGGCAATGTGGTGTTCGGACTGACGATCACTTCCCGAAACATGACACGAAGTCTCCTGGAACGGAGCACGAAACAGGGTGACAGTCCCGTATTGTCCTGAAGTACGGAACGAGTCAGCTCCAGAGTATCGGGGGTTGGATATCCCTCGTGAAGATCGCGGGCATCGACCGCGAAGACTAAACACTCCTCAAGACCGATAGCGAACAAGTAGCGTGAGCGAACGCTGAAAAGCACCCCACGAAGGGAGGTGCAATAGGGCGTGAAATCAGTTGGCGATGGAGCGACAGGGCATACAAGGTCCCGGACATAATGAATCAGGTGCAAACCTGTAGTAAGCAGTTTGGGAAGCCGGTGTTCTGTCGTACGTTTTGAAAAACGAACCAGGGAGTGTGCCTGTTTGACGAGTCTAACTCGATTATCGAGGAAGGCGTAGGGAAACCGACATGGCCGCAATGCTTTGCATGAGGGCCGCCGTGTTCAAGCGCGGGGAGTCAAACGGGCACGACCCGAAACCGGATGATCTAGGCGTGGGCAGGGTGAAGCGTGCCGAAAGGCACGTGGAGGCCCGATAGCGTTGGTGTCCTACAATACCCTCGCGTGACCTACGTCTAGGGGTGAAAGGCCCATCGAATCCGGAAACAGCTGGTTCCAACCGAAACATGTCGAAGCATGACCTCTGCCGAGGTAGTTCATGGGGTAGAGCGACGGATTGGGGGACCGCACTCCGAGAGGAGTGCGCCCCCCTGTCCAACTCCGAACCTATGAACGCCGTTTGACGCAGGGAGTCCGGTGCACGGGGTAAGCCTGTGTACCGTGAGGGAGACAACCCAGAGCTGGGTTAAGGTCCCCAAGTGTAGACTAAGTGCGATCGAAGGTGGTCGCAAGCCCTAGACAGCCGGGAGGTGAGCTTAGAAGCAGCTACCCTCTAAGAAAAGCGTAACAGCTTACCGGCCGAGGTTTGCGGCGCCCAAAATGATCGGGGCTCAAGTCTACCACCGAGACCTAGCGGCACTCTTGATCGAGTGATCCCGTAGGTTGGCGTTCTGTTCGGGTGGAAGCACGGCTGAGAAGTCGTGTGGACCGTTCAGTAACGAAAATCCTGGTCATAGTAGCAGCGTTAGTCGGGTGAGAACCCCGACGGCCGAACGAGTAAGGGTTCCTCAGCAATGCTAATCAGCTGAGGGTTAGCCGGTCCTAAGTCAGCCCGTAAGTCGAAGCTGACAACAGGGAAATAGGTTAATATTCCTATGCCAGTGTGCACTCAAAGCCGACGCTTTGGGGCCGCCTCTCCCGAGCTTTCGCTCGGGCGAACAGTCGAAATTCGTGGAAGCCGTAATGGCACGAAGCGAACGAATGGCTGAATAGCGCAAGAGAGGTCAACCTAGAGCCCGTGAAAAGGCAAGCACACTGTCCGTACCGAGATCCGACACAGGTACTCGTGGCGGCGAAAGCCAAGGTCTGTCGGGATCAACCGACGTTAGGGAATTCGGCAAGTTAGTCCCGTACGTTCGCAATAAGGGATGCCTGCCTCGCAACGAGGCAGGTCGCAGTGACTCGGGCGCTCCAACTGTCTAGTAACAACATAGGTGACCGCAAATCCGTAAGGACTCGTACGGTCACTGAATCCTGCCCAGTGCAGGTATCTGAACACCCCGTACAAGGGGACGAAGGACCTGTTAACGGCGGGGGTAACTATGACCCTCTTAAGGTAGCGTAGTACCTTGCCGCTTCAGTAGCGGCTTGCATGAATGGATCAATGAGAGCGCCACTGTCCCAACGTTGGGCCCGGTGAACTGTACGTTCCAGTGCGGAGTCTGGAGACCCCCAAGGGGAAGCGAAGACCCTATAGAGCTTTACTGCAGGCTGTCACTGAGACGTGGTCGCCATTGTGCAGCATAGGTAGGAGGCATTACACAGGTACCCGCGCTAGCGGGCCACCGAGCCAGCATTGAAATACTACCCGATGGTGACTGCGACTCTCACTCCTGGCGGAGGACACTGGTAGCCGGGCAGTTTGACTGGGGCGGTACGCGCTTGAAAAGATATCGAGCGCGCCCCAAGATTTCCTCACCCGCGTCGGAGACGCGGGAAAGAGCGCAAGAGCATAAGGAAGTCTGACAGTGTCCGGCACAACGACGGACGCTGACGCGAAAGCGTGGTCTAGCGAACCAATGCGGCTGCTTGATGCGGCCCATTGCTGACAGAAAAGCTACCTTAGGGATAACAGAGTCGTCACCCGCAAGAGCACATATCGACCGGGTGGCTTGCTACCTCGATGTCGGTTCCCTCCATCCTGCCTGTGCAGAAGCAGGCAAGGGTGAGGTTGTTCGCCTATTAAAGGAGGTCGTGAGCTGGGTTTAGACCGTCGTGAGACAGGTCGGCTGCTATCTATTGGGGGTGTTACGGTATCTGACAAGAACGTTCGTATAGTACGAGAGGAACTACGAATGGGTGCCACTCGTGTACCGGCTGTCCGAGAGGGCACGTGCCGGGCAGCGACGCACCACGGGGTAAGAGCTGAACGCATCTAAGCTCGAAACCCACTTGGAAAAGAGATACCACCGAGGCCACTCGTAGAAGACGAGTTCGATAGACTCGGGATGTACGCACCAAGGCAACGAGGTGTTGAGTCCGCGAGCACTAACCGGCCAAGCCACACACTCATAACTACAATCGCATTGGATCCGTGACGCGGTGAACGGGTCCGGACGCAAACTGGACTACACGTATACTACGGTCGACCACCACCGATATTGGCATGATCACGGTTCGATTCCGTGAATCGGCGTTCGGCGGCCACAGCGGCGGGGAACCACCCGTACCCATCCCGAACACGGACGTTAAGCCCGCCTGCGTTTCGGCGAGTACTGGAGTGCGCGAGCCTCTGGGAGAGCTGATTCGCCGCCACCACTCATACTTCATCATCAGGCCCCACACAGCCGCTGCTGTGTGGGGCTACTCGTATTTACCCCAGTAGTGGCATCACTATCAATCGAGGAGATCGTGTTTGTCTCTAGCTCTGGGAACGATGGTCGCCGTACAATCGTACCAAATATTTTTGGAACGGGGCTTATTCGGATGTGTGAAAAACTGGGTGAATATGAAAACAGAACGTCCTTCCTTGGACGCCGTATACGGACTTCTCTCCGAGTCGCGCTGTCGATACCTCCTGTACTACTTTTTAAAGAGCAATCACGCGAACATCGAGAGCGTTTCCTTACAGATCGCTGCTTGGGAGCAGGGTGAGTCGATCGAAGCCGTCACCGAGGCGCAAAAACAACGTGTGACGACATCGCTGGTCCACAGCCACCTTCCGAAACTCGAGGACCACGGTCTCATCGAGCACGACAGTCGGACGGGTGACGTGATCGTTAGCAGCGAGTTCGACGAGGTCAGCGAGACCGTTCGTCAGGCGCGGGCAAGCGAAGACGAGATCACGATAACAGGATCATCGATGGAGTCGTTCCTGTACAGCGAATCGGTTCCCTCGTCAAACAGAGAGCGACAGTAGCGCACGGGTGACTCGGTTTGCGGTCGAAAACCGTGAGTGTCCACCACGAGTCGGGCGGCGGAGACGGTTGTCCAAGGGAAATGGAGCGTGTGGGTGTGTTACCCACAGTGATGAATGTTAACACACAGGGTATTACACGTTTTCTCGACTTGCAGCGGATGAAAGCAGAGCTGCTGGTCGAAATCGGTATCGCCCGGAACACTAACGTCCAGCCTCATCCCGTGGCGGCGTGCCGCGTCGGCTGGCTAACCCTCGTGCCGGGCGGAGGTGCAATCGTGCTCCTCGAACGGGTGGGCGAGGCCCACCGAATATCGCGTGCCCGGGTTCGCCGTGCTGTCATCGCACCCGGATGGGTAGACTCGGACGGGGACTAAAGGCACGCACTCGCCCTATGAGGTCGTCCGGTTTAACTCTTCCACCGTCCGATCGATATCGGATCCGTCTCAGTCGGGATCCGGCGCTTCGGCGACGGTCCCCTCGTTTTCCGAAAGCCATTGGTCGTAGGTTTCGGAGTCGACGACCACGATCTCACCTTGCATCCGTGAGTGGCCGGCGCCGCAGAACTCCGCACAGACCACGTCGTAGCGGCCGGGTTCGTCGACGATGGTCCGTGCGCGAGTGTAGTCGCCGGGGAACGCGTCCTGTTTGACGCCCAGATCCGGGACGAAAAGCGAGTGGATGACGTCGTCACTAGTCAGCCAGAACGTCACGTCCTCATTGGCGGGGATCACGATCTGATTTTCCGTCGTGACGTTAGCCTCGGGATAGGTCGCTTGCCACTCCCACTGATAGCCGCGGACGTGGACCTCCTCGTCGCCGGTATCGGGAAGGTCCTCGAAGGAGTCAAACCCCTCCTGACTTTGGTTGTCGGTATCGAGCGCCTGCGACGGCGAGATATAGGGATTGACGAGAACGGAGTAGCCGGAGAGGCCGACGAACAGCAGGATAATCGCCGTCGCGGCGGTCCAGGTGATCTCGAGCGAGGGATCCTCGGTCGTCGGCTGCGGATCGTCGTTGTCGTGGAACTTGACGGCCGCGTAGATCAGGATCATCAGGACGAACAGCGTCAGCGGCAGCGCTGCGTAGAGCAACTGATACTCGAGGCCGTCGATGAGTTCGCGGTTGGGTGATTGCGCCGCAACTGTGCCGGTCAGCGCGAGGAGCGTCGAGAGCGCCGCGGCGGTGAACGCGACGGTCGTGCGACGACTGCTCATTGACGGCGGTTCAACGACCGGTGTGATATATGTCGTTCATCGTTCCGTGAACAGTCACTGTTTCGGACAGTTTTGAACGGATACTGGAGTTCGAAGGAATGTCAAAATCGACGACAGTCACTCTCTCATCAGTTCATATTTATTGGGATCGGTGGTGAGCCTACCGCTATGTACGGCGACGAGCGGTGCGGTCGGATCGGCGGTGGTGGGCGTCGATGAATCGCGCGCTCACGGAGGTCTCGTTGTTCGCTGTCGTCGTCGTCGGCTGTCTCCTGACGATCGTCCTGGCGCGGCGAGCTCGAGGCGAGCCGTCACCGGACGGAGGGTACGCGACGGGCCACCGTCGCGAACTGAGTCTGGCCGAGGCGAAGGCAGCCGCGGTTCGCTGGACGACGACGACGAATCACCGCGAAATCGGGCTGCTTTATATCGCCTTTGGCACCGTCGCGGCGATCTGGGGCGGAATCGACGCGATGATGATTCGGACGCATCTGTTGACGCCGGAGGCGAACCTCTGGACGGAACAGACGTACAACGAACTGTTTACGATGCACGGGCTGACGATGCTGATCTTCTTCGTCACGCCGGTGTTCTTCGGGATCGGGAACTACTTCCTGCCGCTGCTGATCGGCGCCGACGATATGGCGTTCCCGCGGCTCAACGCCATCGGCTTCTGGCTCCTCCCGCCGTCGCTGTTGCTCGCCCGACTGGGAATCGTCGCCGAAGTCACGGGAGCGATGCTCGCGGTCGTCGTTCCGGGCGAATGGCTGTCGGTTCTGCTGGCGTTCCAGGAGCCGGCGATCGGGTGGACGATGTATCCGCCTCTGTCGCTGGCGCCAAATCCCCAGACGAACTTCCTCCTGTTGGGCCTCCACCTGAGTGGAATCGCGACCACGATCGGCGGGATCAATTTCATCGCGACGGTCGTCTACGAACGCGACGAGTCGATCGGCTGGGCGAACCTCGACATCTTCTCGTGGAACATGCTCATCACGAGCGCGATCGTCATCTTCGCGTTCCCGCTGCTCGGGACCGCGTTGCTCATGTTGTTGCTCGACCGCAACTTCGGGACGACGTTCTTCACGGTCGAGGGCGGCGGGCCCATCCTCTGGCAGCACCTGCTGTGGTTCTGGGGCCATCCCGAAGTGTACATCATTTTCCTCCCGGCGACCGGCCTGATGAGCCTCATACTCCCGAAGTTCGTCGGCCGGAAGCTGTTCGGGTTCAAGTTCATCGTCTACTCGACGATCGCGATCGGCGTCCTCTCGTTCGGCGTCTGGGCCCACCACATGTTCGTGACCGGCGTCGATCCCCGAATCCGGGCGAGTTTCATGGCGACGTCGATCGCGATCGCCGTCCCCAGCGCGATCAAGGTGTTCAACTGGATCACGACGATGTGGAACGGCGATGTCCGGCTGGCCGCGCCGCTGATCCTCTGTGTCGGCTCCGTCGGCCTGTTTATCGTCGGCGGCGTGACCGGTATCTTCCTCGCGGTCATCCCCGTTGACGTCATCTACCACGGCACCTACTACGTCGTCGGTCACTTCCACCTCATCATCATGGGGATCATCCCGTTCATGATGTTCGCGGCCAGTTACTACTGGTACCCCCTGATTACCGGTCGGATGTACGACCGTCGGCTCGCGATCTTTCAGTCGTCACTGCTGGTCATCGGCTCCGGACTCACGTTCATGACGCTGATGGCGCTCGGCTTCCTCGAGCACCCCCGTCGGTACGCGACCTACCCGGCGGAGTACTCGGGGCTGCACGTCGTCGCGACCGTCGGTTCGTTCATCATCGGAATCAGCGTCCTCATGTGGCTTTATAACATGCTCTGGTCGTACTTTCAGGGGACGCCGGTCGAGACCGCGGACCCGTGGGAGCTGAAGGCGACCCAGCAGTTCACGCCCGAGTGGCAGTGGTTCGAGGACCGACTCGAGCGCAAGCACGGGATTCCGCCGAGCGAACCCGAGGAAGTCCGGCCGTCGTACGTGCCCGCCCAGGAGGAGCGGCCGCCGTCGCTGTACGGTCGGATCGTGCCGGTCGCTCGACGCGCCCTGAGCGACGCGGGCGCGGGCGCGGCCGGCGGTTTCGTCGGCACGGTACTGATGACCGGCGTCCTCCTCGTCGCGGTCGCGCTGGGCGTCTTCGACCCCGAGTCGTTCGCGAACCTCGCGACGCTGGTCGGACTACCGGCGAACCTCGCGCTCGGCTACAGCCTGTTCCTCTTCGCTGGAATGACGGTCTGGCCCCTGCTGTTCCTCTCGCTCGGGGAGTACCTGCCGGGCGAACTCACGTTCATCACTGGGCTGTGGTACGCGACGGTCATCGCCTCGGGGTTCGTCATCGCCTTCTACACCGGCCAGACCGGGCTCGAGCTGGTGACCTACCTCGTCTTCGCACTGCTCGCCCACTGGATCTACGGGCTGGGACTCGCCGGGATGATCACGTATCTCGGCGGTCGTCGACCGACGTCGTCGGAGGGGCCGCGATGAGCGACGACGCCTCGCCGTCCGACGCGGACGAGCCGTCGGCCACCGACAGCACCGGACCGGTCGAGCCGACCGCGTCGTCGGAGTCGCTCGTGTTGACCTACGCCGCCCCCTTTCTCGGGGTCCTCCTGATCTCCGTCGGTCTCCCGCTCTCGATCGTCGGCGGCTACGTGGTCGTCCAGGACGGCCTCGGGCTGTGCGGCGAGCCGGCGATCACGGCGACGCCCGCCGACGAGTACGACGACTCGCTGGCGACCATCGAAGAGATCCCCGCCGAGCAGCTTTCGTCGGCCGAACGGGAGGCGCTCGAGGAAGCGATCGACAGCCCTCTACAGGAGGGACGAGTTTCGGGCGAGCTCGAGAACCGGGCAGCGTTGCTCGAGGGGGTCGTCGTCGAGTATGAGGGGACGCATTACTACGTCCAGATCACGTCCCAGAACTCCTGTCTCGAGGTGCAGCCGTTGCTGTTCCCGATCGGTGCGGTGGCAATCCTCATGGGGATCGGCGGCGTGTTGACGCCGCCGATCTACCGAAAACTGGCTGGTTTCGAGGAACGGATGCGGCGATAGCGCGGACGATCGGCGGTCCTCGTCGCTGCGGTCGCGGAGACGCTTCGACAGGGGCCGCGTGACGGTTGGTCGCGCTCGGCTTACTGGTTCGAGTCGGTCGCGTTCCCGTCGGACGAACTCGAGTCGCTCGTCTCCGAGATGCCGGTCGCGTTCGAATCGCTGGCGGCGGACTCGTCGGGCCGGTTCGGCGTGTCGTTCGTCATCGGGCTCGGTTGCGGGGCGATGACTTCTCCGTCACCCGGCTGCTCGGGGAGATAGGAGAACTGCCCCTTGCCGTCCGGCGACTCGCCCTGCGTCCAGGGGTAGCTGGGGTCGGGCTGCTGTTCACGTCGGGTCGACATGAACGCGTAGTTGAACTCCTGGTTTTCCTGTTCCTGCGGGAAGCTCGCGGGCACCGGCACCGGGTCGTCGAGCGACTCGAGGGCCTCGAGCCACTGGTTCTGGTGCATTGTGTCCCGGGCGATGAGATAGGAGAGCATGTCCTTCATGCCGGGATCGTCGGTGTACTCCCAGAGTCGCGTCGCGAGGGTGCGACCGGTCGCCTCGGACATCACGTTCGCGTAGAGGTCGCCCGCGAGGTTGCCGGACGCGACGATGTAGTTGCCGGTGAAGGGGACGCCGTTGCTGTCGACGGGCATCGCCGACTCGCCCGCCGAGAGGAACTGGCGGGGATTCTGCCCGGTCATCGCCGCGGCTGTCGCCGCGGTCTCCTCGGCCTCGTCGCTCATCTGCTTGGCCGAGCCGCGGAGGTTCTTGGTGACCGCGGTGGCGAGCATTTCGATGTGACCGAGTTCCTCCGCTGCGGTCTCCATCAGGAGGTTCCGATACTCCTCGTAGCCTTCGGGGAGCGCCCACGCCTGGAACATGTACTGCATCGCGACGCGCATCTCACCTTCCTGTCCGCCGATCGCCTGCTGGAGAAGTTTCGCGAAGTGCGGATCTGGTTCTTCGACGGTAACCTCGTACTGGAGTTCCGGTTCTTGGAAGAACATCCGGGGATCACTGGCCAGAGCCACTGAAATAATGCTGTCACTTGCCAGTGCGTCGTTGTGTCAGCATGGGAAACAATTATCCCATCGTCGATGGTCGAGAGCACGGAGCGTACTCATGCGTCAGGATACGTCAGGATCGACGACGCGGCGAACGTTCGTCAAGTGTGGTCTCCTGTCGAGCGGAGCGCTCGTCGGCACCTCGAGTACGGGGACGGCCGACGGGTCGCGGACCGAGTCGACCGAGAGCGCGGTGCGACCGATCGAGCAGGGAGTGATGCGTTCGTACCAGCACATACCCAACAGCGCGGTCACGGTCGGAGAGGCCGTCGACTGGCGGCCCCAGGGACTCGACGAGGCGGCCGGTCGTGTGGTCTCGTACGACGCCGCACCCTCCTTCCGCGCGCTCCTGTTTACGACCGCCGGCGGTGGCGGCGACGGCGACGACGGCAATGACAACGACGGCGGATCCGGTCCTGATCTCCTCCAGCCGGGCGGTTCGCTCTCACTGGGTTCCGTCCGCGGGTCGCCGGAGACGGCGACCTCGCAGTACGTCACCGTCGACCTCGAGGTCGACGAGACCGTCGGTTCGACCGCCGACTGACCGTCGACGAGCGATTTGATCCCGCACCCGCGGCGGCCGGGCCACCGGGGTTTTTCCACACTGGCCCTCGTACGCGGACTCGAGGTGATATCAGTGGTCGAACACGACGAGCGGCGGCGTGCCGCGGCGAAGTGTGCGGGCTGTGGTCGGATCGGGATCGTCCACGTCTGGCCCGACGGCACGCATAAACCGCTCGGGCAGACGACCTTCTGTGACTGTCCCGACCCGACGCTCCGACTCTTAGAGGAAGAGCGCGAGGCGGGCGACGACCTCCCGTAGCGACGGAGACGCCCGTCGGGGACACGAGGTAGCGCGACGGTGGTAGCGAGTGCATCCTCGCGCGACCGAGTTCGCCGGTCAAACGGTCGCGCCCACGTAGAGGACGAGCACGAGGAACACCCAGACGAAATCGACGAAGTGCCAGTACAGCGAGACGGTCGCGACAGAGGTGTCCCGATCGGGGCCGTAGTGGCCGCGGAGCGCGCGCCAGCACAGCACGGCGATCCCGCCGACGCCGAGCGCGACGTGAAAGCCGTGGAGCCCGGTCAGCCCGTAGAAGGCCGTCCCGAAGACGCCGCTGGTGATCGAGAACCCCTCGTGGGCGACGAACTCGTAGTACTCGTAGACCTGGCCGCCGAGGAAGACGATCCCGAGGACCAGCGTCGTCCCGAGCAGTCCGAGGAAACGGCGGTGGTTCCCGTCCTCGAGCGCTTCGTGTGCGTAGTGGAACGTGACGCTGCTGGCGAGCAGGATCGCGGTGTTGACGATCACGAGCGATCCCAGTAGCGGCGGTAACTCCTCGGGAGGCCACGTGCCGATTCTGACGAAGAAGTAGTAGATGAACAGCGCGCCGAACGTCGAGACGTCGGTCGTCAGAAAGAGCAGCGTCGTCCAGACGTACGACTCTCGAGACGACCCGCCGACGGCTCCCTCACGCGCGGGCGCGAGAAAGACCTCGTCGACCCAGCCGGCGATGCCGGCCAGCAGGACGATCGTCCCGACGACGGCGAGACCGACGCCCACGAGCGGCGGTAGCAGGCCCGTTTCGTTCCTGAGGATGGCGATCGCGGCGCCGCCGTAGAGACCGCCGGCGCCGACGGCGGCGACGAGCGGCCAGCGGCTGCGGTGTTCATGCTCGTCGTGGTCGATGTCGGGTTGATGGGGGCTATCGGGGCCGACGGGCCCGTCCGGATCGTGCCCGGCCGTCGAGCCGTCGCTCGAGACGCCGTGGCTACCGCCGTCGGTTCGAACCGGAGCCGTCTCGAGCGACGCGGCGACGTCGTCGCCCGAATCACTCGCGTCGGTGCGCCAAGTCATACCCGAAGTTCTAACGTCGAGCCGGAAAAAGGATCGCCGCTTACGCGCCGGTAGGGTGTTCGTATAGTCCCACGAGTGTTTGCGATTCGGACATCCCTCGAATAGCCGTCACACGTCCGTTCCTCGAGCGTCAGTCGGTGCGGGGGTTCGATTCTCGGTCCGTCGTCCCGCGGTCGTCCGTCGCGGCGGGGAGCGTAAACGAGAACGTCGTCCCCGCGCCGGGTTCGGAGTCGACCCATATCTCGCCGCCGTGGCGCTCGACGATGTGCTGACAGAGCGCCAGGCCGATCCCGGTCCCCGACTGGTCCTCGGTCGCGTGCAGCCGTTCGAAGATCCGGAAGATGCGATCGGCGTCGTCCGGATCGATCCCGATCCCCTCGTCCGCGACCGAAATCACCCATTCTTGGCCGTCGCCGCTCGGTCCCGTGGCGTCCGCGGGCGCGCCTCGCGTGGCTACCGGATCGCGAGAATCGTGCTGTGGTTCTCGAGCGCGTGTCGACCCCCGTCTCTCGGCGGAAACGCGGATGCGGGGCGGTTCGTCGCCGCTGTACTCGATCGCGTTCTCCAGCAGGTTCTGGAACACCTGCCGCAGCTGGCTGGCGTCGCCCTCGACCCGCGGGAGGTCGCCGACGGCGAGATCGGCGTCCCGCTCCTCGAGTTTCACCTGCAGGTCCTCGCGGACGTCCGCCAGGACGGCGTTCAGGTCGATCGGGTCCAACGAGTCGCCCTGGGTCTCGACGCGCGAGTACTCGAGCAGTCCCTCGATCATCTCGCGCATGCGGTCGGCGCCGTCGACGGCGTAGTCGATGAACTCCTCGCCATCCGCGTCGAGGCCGTCGGCGTACCGATCCTCGATCAACTCGAGGTAGCTCGAGACCATCCGTAACGGTTCCTGCAGGTCGTGGGAGACTGCGTAGGCGAACTGCTCTAAGCGCTCGTTCGAGGCCTCGAGCCGTCGCTGGTACGTGATGAGTTCAGTGATGTCTTGGCACATCAGGAGGCCGGCGAACACCTCGCCGCGGTCGTCCGTGACGGGGATCGTCCGAACGAGCCAGTGTCGGCCCGCACACTCGATATCCACCCGTTCCCTGTTGCCGTCCAGTGCGGCCTGAAGGGCCGGTTCCACCGCCTTGGCGACCTCCGCTCGGAACACCTGATGCGGAGCTTTCCCGTCGAGGTCGGCGGGATCGAGCGGCAATTGATCGAACGCCTCTCCCGCCGAGAGGTAGAACGTCGGCTGCTCGTCGAACAGGGCGACGATCCCGTCGGGGAACCGCTCCGCGAGCGTCCGGTATCTGCGTTCGGACTCCGAGACCCGGTCGTACATCCGCTGGAGCTCTCGTTCCCGCGCCCGGAGCTCGTCGGTGTGTCGCTGTCGGCTGGCGTTGTAAACGCCGACCCCGAACGCGGCGACCACCCCGAAGAGGACTCCGTTGAGCGCGAGCACGTACGGCTTCGGCTCCTGCATGACGCGAAGCTGGATGGCGACGATCCACAGGAACAGCGCCGCGATCCCCCCACCGACGAGGAGGTTCCACTTGGCGACGGTCACGACGTACTTGCTCTCCCAGTCCAGCCGGACGATCCACACGCCCGCGAGCACGAGTCCGCTCGCGAGCACGAGCAGCGCGCTGTTCTCGAGCAGCGTCCAGAGCAGTCCCCACGAGAGATTTCTGAGGTCGTCCCAGATATCGTAGAGGGGAACGAGCAGGATGAGGAGCCCGAGTCCGGAGACGCACGCGCCGGAGAGATACCGACGAGTGCGGTCGCTGTCGATAGCTAGCACGTGTCCCCATACGATCCGCCTCCCCCTAAGTGCTGGTTTCCCTACAACTGGCTGGGAACACGAAATCGCGGGCGAACCGAGGCGAGCGGAACGCGAGACTCAGTAGAAGTACTCGTCCTCGCGCAACTGGACGTAGCCGCCGTCGCGGTAGGCGAACTTCCGGCGCTTGTACTCGAGAAGGACTTTCGAAGCGCCCAGCCCGGCGGAGTAGCCGCGGCTGACCAGGCCCTCGACGTCGTCACCCTGCATTCGGTTGACGATCTCGAACGTGCGGTCCCAGTCGGCGGGCTCGTACTCCTCGACGATGTCGGCGAAGGCGACGTTGCGCAGGATCTCGTCGCCGATGGCTCCCTTCCAGACGTCGTTGTAGTTCGCAAGCGAGTCGGTTGCGGCGAGTCGGCCGGCGATCTTCCCGGTGCGGACGGCGACGTGGTAGCCGCCCTCGTGGAAGGCAGAGGTGGTACCCATCGCGCCGCCGGCGACGGCGATGTTGGCGCCGACGGGTGACTCGATCGGTCGCGTCGAGGAGATCGGGTACGTTTCGGTCCCCTTCGACTTCCCGCGGTCCTCGACGCGCGGGATGTCTTCCGCGATGTCGTACTTGTCGCCGTACTCGCGCTCGAGCAGGCGCCGGATGTACTCCGCGCCCGAGGGGAGCTTATCGTCGTCGGGCTCGAGCAAGGCGTAGGCGGCGGGGTTTTGGACGTCCTCGAGTTCCATCCCGATGGGCATGGTCAGTCCGACGCGGGCGACCGTGCCGTCGTTGGGGAAGACCCACGGATAGGCGGTCTCGCCGGGCATGTACCCCCACCAGAACTTGAGGGTGTCCTCGAACTCCTCGAACAGTTCCTCCGGGAACTCTCGGTACTCCTGGTAGGCGATGTGGTTCGCCTCTGGGGGCGAGAGGTAGTCCGAGACGCTTCGGCCGGGCGCGGTGAACTGGTCGAGCGCGTCCAGCGTGATTCGTCGCTGCGGGCCGTCCGCGAGGACGACGTACTGGGCCTCGAGTTCGTCGCCGTTCGAGAGGGCCAGCGTGTGAGTCGGTCCCTTCGGGCTCGAGGCGCGGAGGTCGGTCTCTACGTCCTTGACACCCGTGCCGACCCTGAGGTCGGCGCCGGCGTCCTCGGCGCGCTCGTAGAGCCAGTCGTCCATGCGCGCGCGGTGGAAGGTGTAGCCGAAGTTGGGGTAGCTGGCCTCCATCCCCGTACTCGTCAGTTCGACCGACGTCGATGGGCCGACGAACTCGGTGGACTCGAGCTCTCGGAGGATGACGTCGTCGGGAATCTCCCGGTAGTCGAACTCCATGATATCGATCCAGTAGTCGAGCATGCCGGCGGCGTCGGTCGAGTCCGGCCCGAGGCCGTCGCGGTCCTCCCGCGGGACGCCCTGTTCGAAGAGGACGGTCTCGGCGCCGTGTGCCGCGGCCCGTTCGGCCGCGGAGGCCCCGGCGGGTCCGCCACCGACGATCGCGACGTCTACGCGTTCCATACTTCGTTGGGACTCAACGGCCCATTATTAAATTGCCTGAACGTCCCGCTGATTGGAACGGCTCTCGAGGCCGCGCTCCGCGGCTTCGCAGTCTTCTCGCGGGCTGGGGGACGGCGAAGCCGTCCCGTTCGAGGCGGCAAAGCCGCCTCGCAGCCCGCTCGAACGGTACGTGGAGCGTTGCTCCACGCAACTCCGCCTCGAGATCCTGCGGACCTCGCACCGCTCGCGGGCTGTCACAGTGCGTTCCGGGAGACGAACGCTTTTGGGACCGCTAACCGACGCCACGGATATGAGCGACAGCGACACCAACCAGCCGGACGTACTCGTCCTCCGGAAAGGAACTCACGGGATGCCGGTCGAACAGTACGCGGACGCGCTCCGTGGGCGACTCCCCGATCGAACGGTCGAACTCGCCCGCACGCCGACGGCGGAGCGCGACCGTATTCGAGACGCCCGCTTCGTCACCGGGATGACCCTCGAGGACGAACTGCTCGAGGCCGCCGAGAACCTCGAGGTCTTCGCCTGTGCCTACGCGGGGACCGGCCACCTGCCCCTCGAGGAACTCGAGGCCCGCGGCGTCGCCGTGACGAACGCCTCGGGCGTCCACGGCCCCAACATCGGCGAGCACGTGCTGGGCGCGATCCTCCGCTTTACCCGCCGGTTCCACGTCGGCGCGCGCCAGCAGCGCCGTCAGAAGTGGCGCCACTATCAGGCCGAGGAACTGCAGGGGTCGACGGTGACGATCGTTGGCCTGGGCGCGATCGGCGAGTCGGTCGCCGACCGCCTCGAGCCCTTCGGCGTTGAGACGATCGGCGTCCGATACACGCCCGAGAAGGGCGGCCCGACCGACGAGGTGGTCGGCTTCGAGGGCGAGGGGTTCGAGGACGCCCTGGCGCGGACCGACTATCTCGTACTCGCGTGTCCGCTCACGGAGACCACGCGGGGGCTGATCGACCGCGAGGCGTTCGTGACGATGGATCCCGGCGCGGTCCTCGTCAACGTCGCCCGCGGGCCGGTCGTCGACGCCGACGCGCTCGTCGAGGCCCTGCGCTCGAGTTGGATCCGCGGCGCATCGCTGGACGTCACCGATCCCGAACCGCTGCCGGAGGACCACCCGCTGTGGACCTTCGAGAACGTCCAGATCACGCCCCACAACGCCGGCCACACCCCCGAGTACTACGAGCGACTCGCCGATATCGTGGCCGGGAACGTCCGCCGGTTCGCCGACGACCCCGACGCGGCCCTCGAGAATCAGGTCCGGCCCTGAACGCCCGGGGTCCCGACCCGTCTGCGGTCTGCAGTTTTTTCACGTCACCGTCCGAACTCCAGGTATGGAACCGACAGTCACCGGCCGGTCCCGTCGTCGTCTCCCCGATCGACCGTCACCTCGTGCGAAGCGCGATCGAACGGGTGGTGGCCGATGACGCTGTCGTTCGACGGACCGATCCTCGTCCCCGTCGCGACCCCCGAAGACGGCGAGCGGACGGCCGCGGCGCTCGCCCCGTATCTCACCGACTCGAGTCGGGCGATCGTCGTCAACGTGATCGAGAAGGCCGGCGGCGCGCCCGACAAGGCCGGCGTCGAACAGCGCGAGGAGTACGCCGAGGAGATCTTCGACCGCGCACGGGGGCCGCTCGAGGCGACCGACGCGACCATCGAGACGGAGGTCCTCTACGGCACCGACGTCGTCGAGCGGATCTTCGCCGAAGCGGAGGACCGCGAGGTCGACGCCGTCGTCTTCGCGGCTCGAAAGGGGAACCGGCTTGCGGAGCTACTGACCGGCGACGTGGCGCGACGGATGGTCAAGGAGGCGGCCATCCCGGTCGTCGCCTTACCCCACGACGAATCCTGACCGGGAACGGACCCGTCGGCTGCTCGGCGGGAAGCAGACGTGCGTAGATAGCCGTCCGTCCGTGATTGTCAGCGGACGGCCGAACAACGGTAGCAGTACCAGCGGAAGCGGACGTTCGCGTTCCGATCTCTCGAGTTACGGCGCCGTCGTTTCGGCGACCCGGTCGGCTGGTTTCGCATCGGTTTCGGCGTCGTCGTCGGCGTCCTCGCCGCTTCCGTCGATCGTCTCGGCTCGAGCGAGCAACCGCTCACCGCGCTCGGTCAGCGCGACGGTGTTGGTCTCGTGGTCGAACGCGACGGCCCCGGCGTCCGCCAGCTTCGGCACGTGGCTGTGTCGGAGCGTGATCGCAACGCGTCGCCGCGTCCCGAACAGGGCGTCGCCGCAACTGGCCAGCGCGCCGCCGTCGCCCGCGTCGGCCTCGAGCACGAGGTGATCCGCGAGGTCGGACAGCGAGACGGACCCCTCGTCGCGGGCGTCCAGATATCGGAGGACGGCCCGGCGACGCCGATCCGCGAGCGCGTCGAACTGCGGGCCGTCGCCGGCGGCCTCGCCGGTAACGGGAGTCAGCGACGCGGGATCGGAGATGACTGGGAGCATACCCGTCGTAGGGGTCGTCCCTACTTGTGCCCCCCGCCAAATCAGTCAGGTATTCTCGCGAACGGACCGATCGAAAAGTCGGAGCTCTGCGGGCGAACAGCGCTGGCGGGTTAGATGTAACCCTGCTCGAGCAGCAGTTCGCCGTTCAGGACGCTCGCGCCCGCGGCACCGCGGATGGTGTTGTGCGCGAGGCAGTTGTACTGGAGCCCGAAGGGCGTCTCCTGGAGGCCGCCCGCGGCGATGGCCATCCCGTCGCCGAGCGTGCGGTCCATCCGGGGCTGGGGCCGATCGGGTTCCTCGAAGACGTGGATGAGCGGCTCGGGCGAAGAGCGCAGGTCCAGCGAGGGGTACTCGCGCATGGCCTCGGCGGCCGCGTCGACGGTCAGTTCCTCTTCGGTCTCGACCCAGACGTTCTCGAGGTGGCCGTCGATCGTCGGAATGCGGTTACAGGAGGCCGAGACCGCCATGCTGTTGTGGCTCAGTTCGGCGCCGTCGAACTCGCCGAGGAGCTTGCGGGACTCGGTCTCGAGCTTGTCCTCCTCGCTGCCGATGTAAGGGATGGCGTTGTCGATGATCTCCATCGAACTGACGCCGTCGTAGCCCGCGCCGGAGACGGCCTGCAGCGTCGAGACGTGGACCTTCTCGAGGCCGAAGTCGGTCAGCGCGGCCAGCGTGGGGACGAAAGTGATCGTCGAGCAGTTGGGGTTCTTGACCATCGCGCCGTCCCAGCCGCGCTCGTCGCGCTGGACTTCCAGCAGGTCGATGTGCTCGGGGTTGACCTCCGGGATCACGAGCGGGATGTCGTCGTCCATCCGCCCGTTCGAGGAGTTCGAAGAGACGACGTAGCCTGCCTCACAGAACGGCGGTTCGACCTCCGCGCCGACGCTCGAGGGGAGCGACGAGAAGATCAGGTCGACGTCGTCGGGGACCTCGTCGGGGTCGGTCGCCACGACGGTCATGTCGGCGACGTCGTCGGGGATGGGGCTGTCGACGCGCCACTTCGCGGCCTGCCGGTAGCTCTTGCCGGCGCTGGATTCGCTTGCGGTCAGTGCTGCGATCTCGAAGTCGGGGTGGGGATCGAGAAGCTGGATTAGTCGTTGTCCCACGGCACCGGTCGCGCCGAGGACGCCTACTCGTACTGCCATTTTCCCGCACTCAGTTGCGTGTCCGCAAAACCGTTTGGGTTTTCGTCGCGCGCGAGCGGCGACCGAGCGACGACGCGCATAGAAGACGTTAAGAAAACGGAGTGAAATTGATTCACCGATGCACACGCAATACGTTCGATCCGGCTCGGACGCGGGGTGGTCCCGATGACGAGTTCGACCGCGAACTCGAGCGGCGTCGGCCCGTTCGACGGCGGGTTCCAGGTCGGAGCCGCAGTCGTCTCGGCGGTCCTATTCCTCGTCGCCATCGTGTTCGCCTGGACGGGGTTTCAGGGCATGCAACTGTTCGTCGTCGGCACGCAGATGGACATCATCACCGGCGCGGTCGGGTTCATGCTGACCATGTTCTTCGCCATCGGCGCGCTCATCGTCGCCCTCTTCATGGACTCCGGCTTCGACCACTGACCGTTCTGCCGACTCGAACTCGACGCACCGTCCGTTCGTCGACGGCGCCCGACCGCCGTCCCTCTCTCTATTGACGTCATCCGTTCCTGGTGAGTCATCGCGATACCGGCGGCTCGCGGCCGCGAAACTCGAGAGAAGACGCTCCGATTACGCTGCGGCTGCCTGCGAACTCTTCTTGCGGGTGACGTAGCCCGCGATGCGGTTGCGAACGCCCTTGGATTCGACGTTCGTGAGCTTCTCGACGCTTTCCTTGTTCTGCTCGAAGTCGGTCGTGAACGCGTCCGGGTACCGCTCCAGGAGGATGGTCCCGGTCTTCTTGACGTAGGCCGGTTTGATTGCCATGTAGGAAGGTTCCGTCCAGAGGCTCTTAATGCCTTTCTCTTTCGCTGTCGGTCGAGGAGGGAACCGCGGGTCGACGACGACCGTCTCGCGGAGCAGTCGATCTCACCACGATGAATGCTCGCGCACGCGCTCGAGCGCCTCGCGCTCGCGCGGGTCGCCCGCCCGGTCGACGACCGAGGCGTAGTACTCGAGGCGCTGGCGGAGTTTCGCGTCATCGTAGCCGGCGACGCCCAGCCGCGAGGCGGCGACGGTGGCCTCGACGACGGCGCCGAACCCGCGGTCGATCGTCGGCACCGTCGTCGATTCGATGGCGGTCTCGACGGGCCGGAGGGCCCACCGTTCCCACTCGGTTCCCTCGTCGACGCCCGTCTCGAGGGACTCGACGGAAACACGGGCCCACGCGTTCGCGGCGTCCGGGACCGGTCCCTCGCGCTCGACGATCGAGAGCGCGGCGTCGGCGAAGAGGACGGGATCGTCGACGAACAGGACGTATCCTTCGCCCTGCCGGCGGAAGTTGCCGCGAGTGCGGGTGGAACCCCACGTGCGCGCGGTGACGGGATTATCGCCACTGCCGTCACCGTTCGATTCGCCGTCCGAATCCGGCGCGAACAGGCCGAGCGCGGCGAGGTTCCACAGTTCGTTCGGCCCGCGCGTGGCGACGATAGTCTCGGTAACCCCCGATAGCGAGACGGGCCACTCGACGATGTCGGCATCCCCACCGCTCGTCTCGAGCGCGTCGGACGCCTGCTCTGGCTCCCGCTTTCGTCCCCGCTCGTCGCCGGTCATACGTCGATCGCCTCGTGCTCGAGGGCGACGAACAGCCCCGCAGCCGCAATGTCGGCGGTCGTCCCCGGGTTGACGCCGCGAGCGACGAGCTCCTCGGCGAAGACCTCGACAGCTTCGGGGTCGGTCTCGAGCGCGTCGCGCTTGACTAGCTCGGCCGCGCGGTCGGTGACCTCCCGCGCGACGGCCTCGCCGCTGCGGTTCGCGACGAGCGTGTCCGGCCGCTCGGCGAGTTCGGAGAGAAAGACGGCCGCGGTTCGGTCGCCCAGCGGGCCGTCGGCCGCGGCGAGGCGTTCGGCGGCCCGGAAGGTGCGCTCGAAGCCCTCGACCCACTCGCGCGCGACGTCGTCGCCCGGGACGCTCCGGCTCATGATATCCAGCAGCGTCAGGCCGCGTTCCTCGAGGACGGGGACGGCGTCGCTTCCGCGGCGGACGTCCAGCGGCTCCATGTCCGCGGGCGGATCGTCCACGAAGACGTCGACGTGGTCGAACGCTCGGTAGAAGTCCGCCGCGTCGGCGACGGTAGTGTCCTCGCAGACGGCCTCGACGACGGGCCCGGAGAGGTCCTCGCGGGCCGCGCGTACGAGCGGGACGAGCAACAGCAGCGAGCCGAACTGGGTGTTGCCGCCGCGCTGGCCGGCCATTCCCGCCACGGCGCGCTCGAAGGCCGCGCCGACCGCGCCGCCGTTCGCCGCCGTCTCGAGGCCGTCGCGGGCGCCGACGGCCCCCGCGAGGAAGTGTTCGAATCGCAGGTCCTCGAGGTCCCGGTGCCGGTCGACGTTGCCGGGTTTCGGCGTGCCCGCGACCTCGAGGAGGAGAGCCAGTTGTGCGTTTGCGGCTGGCGTTTGCATACGTCTCGCTACGTACGGGGAGGGTTTATGGATGCGCTTCTTCGGCCGGATTTCTGCGGCTGACCGTCCTCGGTGGCACGGATGGCCGTCTGTCTCGGAACTGAAACTGACTGTAGAGCGGGAACCGAATCTAAGGCGTGCCGCTCACGCTGACGGTTAGGGATCTCCACGTCCTCCCCAACCGACTCGTTCGCTATCCGCGGCGCAAAGCGCCGCGCTCTCGCTCACTCGTCCCTCGCACAATTTCGGCGTCACACGCTCGTAGATATTCGGGTGCGACGCCAGCGCGCGCCACCACAGATGGTTTACCGATTCAGAGTCGTACTTCGCTCGTCCCGGTAGTCCTAGAAGAGCACGACTCGAGACGCCCACCGGAGAACGCGCGATTATCGGTAGATGTTCTGGTAGGCTTCGCGATACTCCCGGAGCGCGATCCGCGCCCGCCGCCGCGAGGAGAAGCCGAATCCGGCCGACGGACAGTCCTCGGTGGGACACGCCCAGAGGAACGTCTCCGAACCGGCATCCCTGGTGACCGGTACGTCCGCATCGCAGCGGGGACACTGCCAGCCCCACCGCAGGTCGCCTGCGTAGTCGTTCGGACGGCCCATATGGTACTACGTCGAGATTGTACCGATACCTGAAAAGGGGCCGTCTACACGGATCGCCGTTTTATAAGCCGGATCGCGTTACCGCGACGGGGGTTCCTCGAGAGCGAGGTGTCGATCCACGGCCTCGCGGACGCGCTCGAGGACGACCGGGTTGTCGCTGGGGCGGCCGACGCTGACCGCGTCGGCGCCGTAGTCGACGTACTCGCGGACGGTCGCGTCGTCGCGGACGCCGTTGTTGGCGACGACGAACAGGTCGGTGGCCGCGGCGATCTCGCGGACGATCGACTCGGAATCCATCGCGTCGACGTGGAGGTAGTCGGCGCCCGCGGTCTCGATCGCGGCCGCGAGCGCGGGGAGGTCGACGCCGGGGACTTCGGCGCGGACCTTCACGCCGACGGTGGCGCCGGTGTCGGCGGCCCGCCGGACGTAGTCGCACAACCGCTCGCGGTCCCGCAGGAGCGTCTCGCCGCAGCCGGCCGCGCAGAGTTCGTCCTGTCGGCAGTGGGCGTTGATCTCGAGAAAGGCGTCCCGGTCCCGACAGACGCGAGCGGCGTCTGGGATCGGATCTGGCGTCGCGCTCCGGACGTTGAACGCCGGCTGGATCGGAACGTCCTCGAGGGCGGCGAGCTGTCGGTCGATGAAGGCGATGGGGTCGTCGGGGAGGAACTCGGTTCGGTCGCGCGCGACGAGTTCCCGCGCGGCTGCGCGGGACTCCGCGTCGATGGCGATGCCGCCGAGCACGGCGGCGCCCGCGTAGTCGGCGCCCGCTCGAGCCCACTCGGCGTCGGCTTCCCCGCTGAGGCTGGCCAGAGCGAGCGGCGGCGTGAACATACTCGAGCGTCGGCACCGAGGGCCCTTGAACGTAGTCGTTCGTGGCTAGCGGTCGACTGCGATCGGTCGGGAAGCTGCGACGAGGTCGACGCTCAGTCGACGATGTCGATCGCTTCCTCGACCGTCCGGGCGACTCGCGCGGCGTCGTCCGAGGAGTCGATCCTGATGTCGGTCTGGATCGTCGGCCGGTCGAACTCGGCGTCGTCGTCCTCGTCGATGACGAAGGCGTCGGCGAACGGATACGCCGTCGCGAGCCCCTCGGTGCTGGGGTCGGCGTTGACCGCCGACATGAGATCGCCTGCCGGCCCGGAGAACGCGTCGTCACCGAGGAACGGCGAGACCGCGACGACCGTCGACTGGTTGAGCGCGTCGGCGACCCCCGGCAGCGTCAGCATCGGTCCGATGCTCGTGACGGGGTTCGAGGGACCGATGACGACAGTGTCCTCGAGCGCGTCGATGACGCCCGGCGCGGGGTCGGCCTTCGACGAGCCCCGGAACTCGACGGTCTCGACGGTCGGCTCGCCGCGTCGGGCCACCCAGTACTCCTGGAAGTGCATCATCCCCTCGTCGGTGTGGACCAGACTCGCGACGGGATCGTCGCTCATCGGCAGGACGTCGATCGTCAGCCCGAAGGCGTCCGCGAGTCGCGTGGTCGCCTCGCTCAGCGTGTAGCCCTCGTCAAGCAGGCTCGTCCGTGTGATGTGGACGGCCCGGTCGCGGTCGCCGATCGTCATGAACTCGGCGACGCCCGAGAAGCGCCGCCAGTCGGCGAGGTCGCGTCCCTCGGTCTGTCGCTCCTCCGAGAGGTACTGCGGGCCGTCGGGCAGTCCCGCGGCCGCGGCGATATCCGACAGCGCGGCGTTGGTCCGGTGCGTGTCGCCGTCGATTCCCCACCACGTCTCGCGGTCGAGCACCCCGCCGCCCTGGAACAGCAGCGTATCGACGTCCGGCGAGACGAACAGCCCACCGATCTCGATGTCGTCGCCCGTGTTGGCGACGACGGTGGTCTCCTCCGGCGAGAACGCGGCGGCGGCACCGTCTAACAGCTTCGGCGTTCCGGTGCCCCCGGAGAGGAAAGTTACCATACCCAACACTCTCGAGCGTGAATACTTAATCACTTGTGGCTGGTTCCGAGGCGATCTGGCGCCGCGCTGGGGCGGTTGCGCCGAAATCGCGTCAGTCGTCGCCGACGCTCCCGCTGCTCTCGGCGCCGACCGCGGCGCCGGTTTCGACCGACGCCGAATCGAGCCAGTCGCCCCAGTTGAACCAGGCGTAGGCGATCACGCCGCCGATCACGGTCGAGACCGCGAATGCGGCCCAGACGCCGTTCGAGCCGACGGCTTGGGCTCCGAACCACGCGAGCGGGAAGCGGATCACGCCGAGAGTGAGCACGGAAATCGCCGCGGCGATAAGCGTCTTGCCGGCCCCGCGGAATCCGCCGCTATAGGCCCGCATCACGCCCATAAAGCCGAACGTCAGGGCCGTATAGCGGAGAAAGGTCGCGCCCTCGGCGACGACCGCGGCGTCGGTCGTGAACACCGAGACGATCGGCGCGGCGGCCAGGAAGACCACGGCGCCGAGGCCCGTGAGCGTGACCAGCATGACCTTCGCGCCGAAGTGGTTCGTCCGCTCGGCGCGCTCCCGTTTCCCGGCGCCGATGTTCTGGCCGGTCATCGTCTCGATTCCCTGAGAGAAGGCGATCGCGGGGAGGAAGATCACCGAGAACACGCGGGTCCCGATCCCGAAGGCGGCGACGACCGTCTCGGGGAACATCGCGATGATGACCAACAGCAGGTTGATCGAGAGGGCCCGTGCGGTCCCCTCGACCGACGCCGGCGTCCCGATCTCGACGAGTTTCCGCGCGTACTCGAGGTCGGGTTTCATCTGCGAGAGGCGGATCCGGACGCCGTGCGTGCCCCGGAACATGATCGCGAGGCCGACGGCGAAGGCCAGCGCCCGCGAGAAGACGGTCGCGATCGCGGCGCCCTCGATCCCCGACCCGGCGTAGCCGGTGGCGGCGAGCAGCTCGCCCTCGAGGCCGCGGAGACCGAGGTAGCCGAACAGCGGGTTGCCCTCGAACCCGAAGATGAGGAACGGGTCGAGGACGATGTTGAGTACGACCGAGCCGAACATGACGAGCATCGGCGTGACGGTGTCGCCGTACCCCCGCATGAGCGCGAGGAAGACGAGGAAGCCGAAGACGGCCACCAGCCCGACGGAGTAGACCTCCATGTAGGCGGTGACCAGCGGCTCGATGTCGGCCTCGGCGCCGAACAACGCGAGGATGTCTCCGGCGAAGACGTAGCCGACGGCGCCGAGCGCGAGCGACGCGAGGATCGCGTACATGATCGTCTGTGAGGCGGCGTACTCCGCTCGCTCAGGGTTGTCCGCGCCGGTGTGCTGGGCGACGAGGACGCTCCCGGCGACGGAGACGCCCAGCGCCAGCGCGATGAGGAAAAAGACCATCGGGAACGCGAAGCTGATCGCCGCCAGCGACGTCGTGCTGTGCTGGCCGAGCCAGAACGTGTCCGCGAGGTTGTACGTGACCTGCAACACGTTCGTGATGATCAGCGGAATCGAGAGGTAGATCAGCGGCCGCGCGATCCCGCCCTCGGTCAGGTCGAGTTCGTCGGCCGATTTGAAGATCGCCTCGAGGTGATCGCGCACCGTCACTCGAACTGTGCCTCCGGATCGTCGGTATCGTCTGCGACTAGTTCGCGGCGGACGTAGGTCTCGAGCGCGTTCCGGGTCCGCTCGAGCGGGTGATCGACGGCCACGTGGCGCGTCTGGGCGCCGTTCAACACGGTGACGATGAACTCGGCGGTCTCGTCGGGGTCGACGTCCGACCGGAAGATGCCTTCGTCGCGGCCGTCCTCGATCAGCGATCGGATCCGTCCGCGGAGCATCCGGTCGAACTCGGCGAGTTCGGCCCGAAAGCGGTCGTCGTACGGCCCTTGGGCTTTGATCTCGAGCAGCGCGGTCCGGAACTCGGGAAGCGAATCGTCCGCGGCGGGCTCGAGGTAGCTGTCGACGAGCGCCAGAATCTGTTCGGCCGCCGTCTCGCCCTCGAGGGTCTCGATCTGCTCGGCGAACGAATCGGTGAGATAGTCCAACAGCGCGTAGAGGAGGTTCTGCTTGCTCTCGTAGTGGTAGTGGAGAGTGGCCTTGCTCTTGGATGATTCGGCGGCGATGTCTCGCATCCGGAGCGACGCGTAGCCGTGCTTGCAGAGCGCGGCGTAGGTCGCCTCCATGAGTTCGTCGGTAGTTGCTGTCGTCTCAGTCATTAGAATCCTCGGGTCCGAAGGCAGTTGTTCTCGTCGTAACTGACTGGCCAGTCAGGGAAGTATTTTGGGGTTCGAATTCGGCCACCGAGCGGGCTGCGAGCGCTTCTCACGGCTGATTCGCCGACTGGAAGGAGGGGCGATGAGCGTTCGGCGCCGCCGGCCGTTCGAGCCGAGTCACGCGACCGAAGCAACGAATCGCCCGCTTCGAGACGGGTCGAAGAACTACCGGATCGAGATCGTTCCGAGAAACTGCCGGAAACGAGACGGTCTCGAGGTCTCGACGGACGTGGCCGATCTCGAGACCCGACTAGTCGCCGATCCAGTCGGCGAAACTTCCGTCGAGGAGCGTCTCCGACTGTCGGTGGATGTACGCCTGCTGCATCGCCTCGATCGCCGCGTCGAGGTCGGCGCCGTCCGCGAGCGCCGACCGAACCCGCTCGCGTTTCCAGCTGGCGGGCGTCACCGTCTGCCGGACCCGTCGTCGGAGCGGATAGAGGTACTTCGCGGCCTCTTCCTCGCTCAGGCCGCGGTTCGTCAGCCCGTCCTCGGCGTGGGCCAGCAAGTCCTCGTAGAGCGCGAGCGTATCCGAGGTCTCCTTGCCGTCGTTGGTGATCCAGTTCAACTCGGCCTCGAGGCCGTCGACCATCGCCGCGTAGAAGTTCTCCCGAGCGCGCTGCCAGTCGAGTTCGAGGACGGGGTGCTCGAGGCGGGTCAGGCTCTCCATCAGGCCGGCGAAGGCGGCGAGGAAGGCCACGGAGTCCCGGACCGTCGGCTGGGCGGGGATGGGACGGAACTCGATGCGGGCGTTGGCGGCCGAGCGCGTCGGCCCGCCGAACACCGGTCGAATCCACCGCCAGTAGGTGCCGTGTTTGCGGCTGAAGTGGGGAAACTGGTCGTCGAAGCGCTCGCCGGCTTCGATAGGCATCGGGACGATGGTGTCGTCGTCGGCGATCCGATCGATCGCCTCCTCGACGGTCCCCAGATCGCGGGGGAAGCGGACCTTCCCTTCACCGGTCGTGGGATCGTTGAGCACGGTCTCGAAGACGCTAATCCGGTGTTCCATCCAGCCGTCCCGGAGGATCTCCTCGGGGGTCGCCTCGTCGTCGTAGAGGTCGGCCGGGAAGAACGGCGAGTTGACGCCGAGCGCGAGCAACGGCCCCGCGATGCGCAGCGCGTAGTTGAAGTAGTCCGGGAGATCCGGCGCGTGGGCCACCTGATAGTGGGGCTGGATCGAGGTGATGAGGCTCTCCGGCATGACGGTGTCGGCCTGGAGCGACACGTGGGGGGCCTGAATGCACATGCCGGCGGACTCGGCCTGATCCGTGTTAGCCATCGCGTGGTAGCGCGCGGAGTCGCTCATGTTCGTCGCGATGCGAAACGAGCGCTCGGTGCCGTCGTCGTCGGTCGTCGTCCGCTCGACGCTGTCGGTGAGGTACGTCGTCGCGTCCTCGCCCTCCGGCGGCAGCGTCCAGAGCGCGTCGCTGACCAGCCGCATCCGCTCGGACTGGGTGACGTTCAGCGCCGTCTGCAGTCGCGCCTTCACTTCCGACTCCTGGGCCGCCAGCCCGTGGGCGTTCATCGGCTGCGGACTGGTCGTCATCTCCGCGTTGTGCAACCCGAGTTCTTTCTCGAACCCGATCAGCTCGAGCAACCGGCGGGGAACCCGCCGCAGCGCGCAGTCGTCGTTCTTGACCGCGTAGAACTCGTACTCGAGGCCGACGATCGCCTGCGGGTTATCGAAGACGCCCTCGTCGACGGCCTCTTTGATCACCTCGGCGTCCGCCTGGGCCTGCTCGCGAAACCCCGCGGCGTCGACGGTCAGCACGTCGGCGACTCGCTCGGCGAGCTCCTCCTCTGGCATACCTCCGAGTGCGAGCGCGATTGTCTTTAAAGCACAGCCTCGCGCCCGCACCGCGGCGCTCGGGACCCGTCACTCGAGCGGTCTCAGAACCGTTTTACTCCCGCCGCCGGTACACTCCGCCGATGGAGTTCGCCACGTTCGCCGACCGCGCCGCCGCGATCGAAGCCGAGCCGGCCGACCTCGAGATCGTCGCTCGAACCAGCGAGTTGCTCGCGGACGCGGGCGACGACAGCGAGGACCGACGCTCCGCTGGCTCTGCGGTAGACCCGCAGACCCTCGAGGTCGTCGCCCGGTTCGTCCAGGGACGTGTCTTCCCGGCCTGGGACTCGACGAAACTCGACATCGGCCCGACGACGTGCTACGAGGCGATCGCCCGCGCGGCGGGGACGAACGTGGGAAGCGACGACGTCGAGGAGCGACTGGCCGAGGTCGGCGAGATCGGCGAGGTGGCCGCGAGCTACGACTTCGGCGGCCAGCAGGGACTCGGCGCGTTTACGGGCGGCGGTGGCGGAAACGGTGCCGGCGGCGCCGCCGGGAACGATCTCACGGTCCGCGAGGTCTACGAGACGCTCGCCGACCTCGCCGCCGCGGAGGGATCGGGGAGCCAGGACCGCAAGATCGACCTGCTGTTCGGTCTCTTCAATCGCTGCTCGAGCGAGGAGGCCCGCTACCTCGCGCGACTCGTCCTCTCGGAGATGCGCATCGGCGTCGGCGAGGGCTCCGTCCGGGACGCGATCAGCGAGGCGTTCGACGTACCCGTCGAGCATGTCGAGCGCGCCCTGCAGGTCTCGAACGACTACGGGCAGGTCGCCCGAGTCGCCCGCGACGAGGGCCGCGAGGGGCTCGACGCGATGGATCTCGAGGTCGGCCGGCCGGTCCAGGCGATGCTCGCTCAGGCGGGAACGGTGACCGACGCGCTCGAGGAGTGGGACGAAGCCGCCGTCGAATGGAAGTACGACGGCGCTCGCGTGCAATTGCATCATCGGATCGGCGATGACGGAACTACCGAGACCTGCGTCTTCTCGAGAAACATGGAGGAGGTCACCGACGCCTTCCCCGAGGTCGTCGAGTTCGCCGACGAAACGCTCGAGGAGCCGGCAATCCTCGACGGCGAGGTCGTCGCGATCGACGAAGACGACGAGCCGCTGCCGTTCCAAGAGGTACTCAAGCGCTTCCGCCGGAAACACGACGTCGCGAAGGCCCGCGAGGACGTGACGGTTCGGCCGGTGTTCTTCGACTGTCTGCACGCCGGCGGCGAGGACTTACTCGAGGAGCCGCTGACGACGCGCCACGAGCGGTTGCGGGCGGTGCTGGCCGATGCCGACGATAGCAGCGACGCGACCGTCGAGGACGAGCGCGACATCGAGGCCCTCTCGCTGCTCTGGACGACCGACGATCCCGACGAGATCGAGGCGATCGACGCCGAGGCCCTCGAGGCGGGACACGAGGGGATCATGCTCAAAGACCCCGACTCGGCGTACTCGCCGGGCCGGCGGGGCAAACACTGGCGCAAGCGCAAACCCGACGTGGAGACGCTGGACTGCGTGGTGACCGGCGCGGAGTGGGGCGAGGGCCGGCGCGCGACGTTCCTCGGCACCTTCGAACTCTCCGTGCGCGCGGGCGACGACTTGGAGACCGTCGGCAAGGTCGCGACGGGAATCACCGACGAGAAACTCGAGGAGCTCACGGCGTTGCTCGAGCCCCACATCGCCACCGAGGAGGGCCAGGCGGTGGACATAGAGCCCGCGGTCGTCTTCGAGGTCGGCTACGAGGAGATCCAGAGCTCGCCGACCTACTCGTCGGGCTACGCGCTTCGCTTCCCGCGGTTCCTCGGCGTTCGCTCCGACAAGGACCCCGACGACGCGGACACGCTCGAGCGCGTCGAACGGCTGCGAGCGTAGCGAGCGATAGGGGAGGCATCGTCGAGGACGACCCAGAGAACTAGTGTACTGACACTTCCGCTTTCGGAACGCTTGAGAGCGACTGTCGGAAAGCGTGACCGTGTCCCGCACCCGACTCTTCGCGTCTCTCTGCGGTCTCGTCTTCCTCCTCAATCTCGCCAGAATCGTCTTCGCTCCGCTGCTGGACGTCTTCATCGCTGAGTTCGCGATCGGCGAGGCGACGGCGGGACTCATCGTGACCCTCGTGTGGGTCGGGAGCGCCTCTCCGCGACTCCCCACCGGCTGGCTGCTCACGAAAGTCCCGAGACATCAGGTCGCGATCGGCTCCGGATCGGTTCTCGCGGGCTCCTCGGCGCTCGCCGCGACCGCGACGACCGTTCGACACCTGATGGTCGGCGCCTTCCTCATGGGCATCGCCTCCGGCGTCTACTTCGTCGCGGCGAACCCGCTGCTGAGCGAACTGTTTCCGTCGCGGGTCGGTCGCGCGATGGGGATCCACGGCGCCGCCGCTCAGATCGGCGCGGTGGCCGCCGCCCCGTTCGTCGCGCTCACGCTGGTGGTCGACTGGCGACTCTCGCTGTGGACGATCGCCGCCGGCGCGGCGCTGCTGACGGCCGTCACGTGGGCCGCCGCGCGCCGGACCGAGATGCCGACCGCGGGCGAGGCCGACCGCGACTTCGTCGCCGGCGCGCTCTCGGAATGGAAACTCATCGTCACGGCGCTGGCGATCGTCGGCGCGGCCTCGTTCGTCTGGCAGGGGCTGTTCAACTTCTACGAACTCTATATGCAGTCGAAGGGTCTCTCGGCCGGCACGGCGGGGACGCTGCTCACGATCGTCTTCGCCGCCGGCGTCCCCGCGTTCTTCTTCAGCGGTGATCTGGCCGATCGGTTCCCCCACGTGCCGTACCTGCTCGGCGTCGTGGGGACGTTCGCCGCGACGTTGCTCCTGTTGACGGCGGTCGAGGGCTTCCTCGCGCTGGCCGTCCTCAGTGCTGCCGTCGGGATCGTCATCCACGCGCTGTTCCCGGCCACCGACGCGTACCTCCTCGATACGCTCCCGGACTCGACGCGGAGCAGCGCCTACGCCGTGTTCAGCTCCGCCTGGATGCTCACGCAGGCGCTGGGCTCGTCCGCCCTGGGGTGGGTCCTCGAGCGTGGCTACACCTACGACGGCGTGTTCGCCGGCGCCGCGCTCCTCCTCGGGGCCATGGCCGTCGTCCTCCTAGGTCTCGAGCGAATCGGGCGGCTTCCGAACTGAACCGGCGCCGTTCGGGGGCCTCGGCCACCGGGACGGGGAACTCCCCGTCTCGGGGACAGGTAAGCACCCTTAAGACCCACGCCCGACAGGATGCTCGTATGCAACCGCGCGACCTGTCCGATCACGTCGCCTACGAGGCGGGTCGAGGCATCGAGGAAGTCGCCCGCGAACTCGGGCGTGACCCCTCGGAATTCGTCAAACTCGCCTCCAACGAGAACCCGCACGGCCCCTCCCCCGCGGCCGCCGTGGCGCTTCGCGACGCCGCCTCGAGCGTCAGTTCCTACCCGAAAGCCGCCCACGCCGACCTGACCGCCGCTGTCGCCGACCGCTGGAACGTCGGCGACGAGCAGATCTGGCTGGCCAACGGCGGCGACGGGGCGATCGACTATCTCCACCGGGCGACCCTCGAGCCCGGCGACACCGTCTGCGTCCCGACGCCGGGCTTCGCCTACTACGGGATGAGCGCCCGCTACCACCACGGCGAGGTCCGGGAGTACGCCATCGAACGCGAGACCGATTTCGAGCAGACCGCCGAGACGGCCCTCGAATCCTACGATGGCGACCGCGTCGTCTGGGTCACCAGCCCGCACAACCCGACGGGGTCGACGATGCCACTGGCCGAAATCGAGCGACTCGCCGACGAGACCAACGACGAGACGCTGCTCGTCGTCGACGAGGCCTACGGCGAGTTCGCCGACCGCGACAGCGCCGTCGCCCTGATCGAGGGCCGCGAGGGGTACGACGCTCGCGACGATATCGCCGTCCTGCGGACGTTCTCCAAGGCCTACGGGCTGGCCGGCGTCCGCCTCGGCTACGCCGTCGTCCCCGAGGAGTGGAGCGAGGCCTACGCCCGGGTGAACACCCCCTTCGCGGCCAGCGAACTCGCCTGCCGGGCCGGCCTCGCGGCCGTCGACGACGAGGAACACGTCGAGCGAACCGTCGAGACCGCCCGCGAATCCCGCGAATACATGCGTGAGACCATCGACGCCCACGTCTGGGAGAGCGAGGGCAACTTCGTCCTCGTCGACGTCGGCGACGCCAGCGCGGTCGCCGAGGAGATGCAACGGCGCGGCGTCATCGTCCGCGACTGCTCGAGTTTCGGTCTCCCGGCCTGTATCCGCATCACCTGCGGCACCGACGAGGAGACCGAGCGCGCCGTCGAGACGCTCAACGACGTGCTCGCGGATCTCGAAACCGACGGCGACACGGACGCCGACGGCGAACCCGCGATGGACCCGGAAGCGGAGGTGTCCGACACGTGAGGATTGCCGTCACCGGGACCCCGGGCACCGGGAAGACCACCGCGACCGAACTGCTCGAGTCGCGGTTCGCGGACGACGACGCGACGCCCGACCTCGACGTCGTCCACCTCAACCGCGTTCTCGAGGACGAGGGCCTCTACACCGAGGTCGACGCCGACCGCGAGAGCAAGATCGCGGACCTCGACGCACTCGCGGCCTGGCTCGAGGGCCGGGGCGACGTCGTGATCGAGTCCCATCTCGCCCACCGCTTCGCGGCCGACCGGGTCGCTGTCCTGCGGTGTGCGCCGGAGCAACTCGAGGCGCGACTCCGCGAGCGCGGCGAGACCGAGGCGAAGGCGACCGAAAATGCCGAGAGCGAGGCGCTGGACGTCATCCTCTCCGAATCGGTCGACGAACACGGCCTCGAGTCGGTCTACGAGATCGATACCACCGATCGCGATCCCGAGGCCGTCGCGGACGCCCTCGAGGCGGTCGCGACGGGCGAGCGAGAGCCGAGCGCCGGCGACGTCGACTACGTGGGGTACCTGGCATGACGCTGGACAAACTCAGACCGTACGTCTCCCGATTCTTAGATCCGTTCGTCAAAGGCTTCGACCGCGTCGGGCTGACTCCCGACGGCGTGAGCGTTCTGGCCTTCGGCATGGCCGTCCTCGCGGCGGCCGCGTTCATGCTGGGCGGTCGCGCCGATCCGATCTGGTACGTCGCGGCCGCGACGCTGGTCTTCCTCAACGGCTGGCTGGACATCATCGACGGCGCGCTCGCCCGCGAACAACAGGTCGCCTCCGCGGGCGGCGACCTCCTCGACCACGTCCTCGACCGCTACGCCGACATCGTCGTCATCGCCGGCCTCGCCGCGGGCGTCGACGACTACCTGCTCGGCTTCCTGGCCGTGACGGGGGTCGTGATGACCTCCTACCTCGGCACGCAGGCCCAGGCCGTCGGCCTCGACCGCGTCTACGGCGGTCTCGTCGGCCGCGCGGACCGGCTGGCGATCATCGGAATCGTCGGCTTCGTCGCTTACCCGCTGGCCGACCTCGAGGCGGGCGGGCTCACGGTGATCGGCTGGCTGCTCGTCTTCCTCGCGGTCGTCGGACATCTGACCGCGCTCCAGCGGTTCGCCTACTCCTGGGCGGCGCTGGACTGATTTCCGCGCTCTCGAGGCCGCGTTCCGCTTTTCGATGTCTCGTTTTCGTGCGTCTCGCTCGAGTTTGCAGTCGCTCTCGAGTCGCAAGCAGCGACCGACGCGTCACAGACTACTGAGTCACCAGTGTCAACTCCAACCCATCGAGACCGCGCCGCATGGTTTATGACTCGCCGGGATATACGTACCTCCATGGTCCAGTGCGAGATGTGTGGCGCCGAGACGTCGTCTCCGAAGACAATCAAGGTCGAGGGCGCGAAGCTCGACGTGTGTTCAGACTGTACCGATTTCGGTACCGAGGTCAAGCAGACCTCCAGCTCGAGCTCCTCGACGAAGTACTCGACCGGCTCGAGTTCGTCGTCCAGCTCTGGGGGTAGTTCGGGTGGCTCTGCATCGAGTTCATCGTCCCGTTCGGGCGGCTCGAGTTCCCAGCGTCGGTCGGACATGTTCGACGACATGGACGAACTCGCGACCGACTACGACGACCGCGTCCGCAACGCCCGCGAGCAGAAGGGGCTCAGCCAGTCGGATCTGGCCAACGAACTCAACGAGAAGGCGAGCCTGATCCGCAAGATCGAACGCGGGGATACGCTTCCCAGCGACCGCGTCCAGTCGGAACTCGAGAGCTTCCTCGAGATCGACCTGAGCGCCGAGGGAAGCTCCGGCGACGATTCGGAGTGGTCGGGCGGGTCGGCCTCGGGCAGTTACACGCTCGGCGATGTCGTCAAGCGAAAGGACTGACGGACGGCCGATCCGCGCGCCGACGCCGATTCGCGGCGACGACTCGCAAGCTATTTCTTTCGGGCGGCTGGCTGTGCTCGTATGTTCGTTCTCGTTAACCTGAAGACGTATCCCTGTGATCCCGTCGCGGTCGCCGACGCCGTCCGCGACGTCGACGAATCGACCGACGCGCGCCTCGCGGTCGCGCCCCAGGCGGCCGACCTCGCACGCGTCGCCGAGACGGGCGTCGAGACGTGGGCCCAGCACGTCGACCCGATCGAGCACGGCAGCAACACCGGCCACACGCTCGCCGAGTCGGTCGCCGACGCGGGCGCGGTCGGGACGCTGATCAACCACTCCGAGCGGCGGCTGAAACTGGCCGACATCGACGGCTCCGTCCGCGCCGCCGAGCGCGCGGGCCTCGAGACGGTCGTCTGCGCGAACAACCCCGAGCAGATCGGCGCCGCGGCGGCGCTGGGTCCGGACGCGGTCGCCGTCGAGCCGCCGGAACTGATCGGCACCGGAACGCCGGTCAGCCAGGCCGATCCCGATATCGTCGAGGACGCCGTCGAGGCGGCCGACAACGTCGATAGCGAGGTCTCGGTCCTCTGTGGCGCCGGCATCAGCACCGGCGACGACGTCGTCGCGGCCGGCGACCTCGGCGCCGAAGGCGTCCTGCTGGCCAGCGGCGTCGCGAAGGCCGACGATCCGCAGGCGGCGCTGGAGGACCTCGTCGACCCGCTCTGAGCGGGTCCCGATCGATTCGGCGGCGACGGCTCCGAACCGACGACTTTTCCCCCTGGTCGCGGTATCACCCAGCATGACCGACGAGCGTCCTCTCGACGTCGCGCTCGAGAACCGCCTGATGGGGAAGGGAATCTACGTGACAGACTGCGAGTACCGCCCGTCCGACGGCGACGTGGACGATGCCGACTCGCCCGATAGCGACGCGGGCGACAACACGGATTCTCCCGACGCGGACGACGATCTCGAGCCGTCCGGCGACGGCGTCGTCACGCCGCCGGACGGCACCGGACTCGCCCTCGAGTACGAGACTGTCGCCGAGACCGATGCGATCGGCAGCGGCGAGGTCGGTACCGTCGTCCGGACGCTGCTCGACGTCGCCGCCGAGCGCGAGTGGGCGCCGGGCCGCCTCGAGGCGACGTCGCTGACGACCGACGGGGACGTTCGGGGCCGCTGGCACGTCGAACGGGACTGGTTCGATCGGCTCGGCCTCGGGTTGGACGACCTCGAGTTCTCGCAGCGCGTTCTCGAGACGAGACAGCCGGAATCGGCCGACGAGTAGATAGATTAATAATATCTCACACACCAGTCGTCGTCAATTCGCCGATGACCGGAGAACAGATCTACGTCTCGCACGCGCCCGGCGACCTCGATCTCGTCCAAGAGCTGTTCTCGACGGTCAAGAACTTCCCATTCGGCGTCCACATCGCCCTCGAGGAGGTCGAATCCGGCCGCTCGCGGAAACGACTCGAGGGACGACTCGCGAACAGCGACGTCGTCGTCGCGGTGATCACCGACGACGCGGCGACCGACCGGTGGATCAACCAGGAGATCGGCTACGCGGTGGCCAAGGGGATTCCGGTGCTCCCGCTCTACGAGGACGAACGCCAGCGGGGCGGGTACGTAAGTGACATCGACGGCGTGACGATCGATCGGGAGAACCCGTCGTTTACGATCTTCAATCTGCTCAGTCGCCTCCGGAGCGAACTCGCGCCCCTTGGGGCGCTCTCGGTGCCCAACTGGTACATCCGGTTTCCCTGTACGATTCCCGACTGCGGTCACCCGGTCACGCTGGATATCGAACAGGACCAGACGAAGCTGTGGAAACAGTACAACCACGGGAAGCTGTTGACGGCCTCGTGTGCGGACTGTCGCTCGACGTACTACTTCGATCCGGCGACGATCGGCTTCGTTCGCCGAGAGGAGCGGCCCCAATAGCGGTCGTTGGGGTCGCCCGGAGCTCACCTCGCCCGGCTCGAGTCAGGTTCGATCGACGAACTCGACGATGCGCTCGGCGATCTCCTCACCGGCGTCCTCCTGTAGGAAGTGGGCCGCGTCGTCGATCCAGACGTCGGGCTGCTCGGTCGCGGTCGGGATGTGGTGTCGGAGCGGATCGCGGTCGTGGGACGTGATCGGATCCTCCCTTCCGAACAGCACGAACGCCGGTTTCTCCCACTCGCCGAGGCGCTCCTGTGTTTCGGCCATCAGCTCCGCCCCGGGGTCGTCGGGCGATGTCGGGACGAGGCCGGGGAACGTCCGTGCAGCCGCCATATACCGCTCGTTCGGGAACGGCGCGCGGTAGGCGTCGACCACTTCCTCAGAGAGCTCCCGATAACAGCCGTTCCGGACGAGTCTGCCGATGTCGAGGTCGTCGGCGGTCGCCACCATCTCGGCGAACTCGTGCCACCGGTCGCTCATCTCCTGGGTCCCGTCCGGAACGCCGGTGTTCATCGGGACGAGACGCGCGAACCGCTCGGGCCGGTGGACTGCGAGCGGGAGTCCGAGGACGCCGCCCCAGTCCTGGCAAACGAGCGTGACATTCGTCAGATCGAGTTCCTCGACGAACGTCTCGAGCGCGTCGTAGTGCATCTCGATCGAGTAGGCGTCGCGGTCCTCGTACCTGTCGGAGCGCCCGCAGCCGATCAGATCGGGGACGACGACACGACCGCGCTCGGCCAGGATCGGCATCATCTTTCGATAGAGAAACGACCACGTCGGTTCGCCGTGGAGGCAGAGGAACGTCTCCTCGTCTCCGCCGTCGTCCCCGTTCCCGCCGGCTTCGACGTACGCCATTCGCAACTCGCCGACGTCGACGTACTTCGGCTCGTAGTCGAAATCGGGCACGTCGGCGAATCGTTCCTCCGAGACGCGAACTACCATGAACAGTGTGACCACACAGCAATATTAAACGGTTGGGGAACCGACGTGAACGGGCTGCGCGTTGTCAACGCTCAAGCCCCCGAATCTCGAAACGGAACGCATTCGTACGGCGCTCTATGGGACGCAACCGACGCTTTCAGACGCTCGCTCCGTCCGTTTTCTCTCGAAGCGAACATCCAAAAACGTTATATTTTCGTTAACCACCTCTAGGAGTGTGGTTTACGAGACGAACAACCGGACGGTCGACGACGCGCTCGAGCGGGTACTGGCCGGCGAGCGGCTCGATCGCACCGACGGGCTGGCGCTGATGGCGCAACCGGTCGAACCGCTCGCCGAGGCCGGCGCCGTCGTGCGCGACCGCTTCGGCGACGGCACGGTCGACGCCTGCTCGATCGTCAACGCGAAGGCCGGCAACTGCGCCGAGGACTGCGGCTTCTGCGCCCAGTCAGTCCATTTCGACACCGGCATCGACACTTACGGCTTCCTCGGCCCCGAGAAGATCCTCGAGGCCGCCAAGCGAGCCGAGGCCGACGGCGCCCAGCGCTTCGGTATCGTCGTCGCCGAGAAGGGCGTCTCGAAGGAACACCGCCCCGAGGAGTGGGCGGAAGTCCTCGAGTCCATCCGGCTCGTTCGCGACGAGTGCGACCTCGAGGTCGATGCCTCTCTCGGAATTCTGACCGAAGAGGAGGCCGCGATCCTCGCTGACGAAGGGATCAACCACTACAATCACAACATCGAGACCTCGCCGCGGTACTTCCCCGAGATCGTCGACACCCACAGCTTCGAGGATCGGGTGGCGACCCTCGAGGTGGCGAAGGAAGCGGGGATGGACCTCTGTGCCGGCGTCATCCTCGGGATGGGCGAGACACCCACCGACCGCGTCGAGGCCGCGATCGCGCTCCAGGACATCGGGATCTCCTCGCTACCGGTGAACGTGTTGAACCCGGTCGAGGGGACGCCGCTGTACGAGCAGGGCGCCGACATCACGACCGAGGAGATCGTGAAGACGGTCGCGGTCTACAAACTGCTCCACCCCGAGTCGCGGGTGCGCCTGACCGGCGGGCGCGAGGCGAACCTCTCGCCCGAGGAGCAACACCTGCCGTTGGAGGCCGGCGCCGACGGCCTGCTGACGGGCGATTACCTGACCACGGAGGGCCAGTCGCCCGGCGACGACCTCGAGATCGTCGAACGGGCTGGACTCGAGCCCAACATGGAGGCCAACGAGTTCGATCCCGAGGCGGTCAAAGCGCGCCACAGTGACGCGGCGGAGTCGTCGACCGAGACGGCAGCGAGCACGAACGCGGGCACTGAACCGAGCGACGACTGACGATTGCGAATTCAGACAACTATGGACGAAGTCACGTTTGCAGTACTTGGCACGGGAGGTATCGGCCGACGAGCGCTCGAGGTCAGCCAGCACAAGGATCATCTGACGCCGGTCGCGGCCTGCGACCGTCACGGCACCGCGATCGACTTCGACGGGCTGGACGTCGACGAGCTCCTCGCTGCAACTGAGGGCAACATCGACAACGAAGTCGCAACCGACGGCGGTGAGCGAACCGACGGTTCACGATCCTCGTCAGAGCTTCGATCTGACGGCGGATCCGGCGCGACGACCACCGAAAGCGGGGACGGCGTCAAACAACACGGCGAGGACAGGGGCGTCGTCGCCTCCGAACAGGCTCGGGCCAGCGACGATCCCATCCAGGACGTCATCGATCACGGTGACGGGATCGACGCGGTCCTGCTCGCGCTGCCGAACTACGAGCACGACTTCATCCCGCGGGTCGCCGACCGCTTCCTCGAGGGCGGCTACTCGGGCGTGCTGATCGACGTCCTCAAGCGCTCGCGCGTGATCGACATGCTCGACGAGCGCAGCGAGGCGTTCGAGGACGCGGGAATAACCTTCATCTGCGGCGCTGGCGCGACGCCCGGCCTCCTGACGGGCGCCGCGGCGCTCGCCGCCCAGTCGTTCGTCGAGGTCACGGACGTCGACATCTGGTGGGGCGTCGGCCTTAAGTCGGGCTACGAGGACAACCGCGGCACCGTCCGCGAGGACATCGCCCACCTCCCCGAGTACGACATCGAAACGGCCCGCGACCTCTCCGACGCGGAGATCGAGGCGATCATCGACGAGCACGACGGCGTCATCGAGTTCGAGGACATGGAGCACGCCGACGACGTCCTGCTCGAGCGCGCCGGCGTCTGTGACGCCGAGGACGTCACGGTGGGCGGAATTCTCGACGTGCAAAGCGACGAGAAGCCGACGACCACGACCGTCCGCGTGACTGGCCGAACGTTCGACGGCGAGACGGCGACGAACACGTTCCAGCTCGGCGACGAGACGAGCATGGAGGCCAACGTCAACGGGCCGGCGCTCGGCTATCTAAAGGCCGGGGTTCGTCGCAATCGCGCGGGCGAGTACGGCGTCTTCGGCCCGGCCGAACTGATGCCCGGGTTCTGAACCGTGGATCCGTACCGCCTTCGAGCTCGGACGCTGACACGTCAAGCGCACCGTTTGAGCGGCTGTATCCGTAGCGAGCGCCGGGAACGACCGCGCTGAACGGAACCGTGAGAGTCATACCATGGCACTGTTACCCTTTAGCCGAATGGAAGATCGCGGGTTCGACCTCGAGGGCCGACTCGACGACCTCGAGGACGCCGATCTGAAACGCACGCTGTCGCCCGTCGACCGGGTCGCCGAGCGGGGCTATTTCGCCCCGCCCTCGGGGAGCGAGCTACCGGTTCTCGACTCGACCGAAGCGCTGGTCTTTGCCTCGAACAATTACCTGGGGCTGACCGACGATCAGCGCGTCGAGAACGCCGCCCGACAGGCCGCCGCGACCGTCGGCACGGGCGCCGGTGCGAGTCGGCTGGTGACCGGCGATACGATGGTCCACCGGGACCTCGAGCGCCAGCTCGCCGAGACGAAAGGCGCCGAGCGCGCGCTCGCCTTCTCCTCGGGGTACGCCGCCAACGTCGGGACGATCACGGCCCTCGAGCCGGACGTGATCTTCTCCGACGAGTACAACCACGCGAGCATCATCGACGGCTGTCGGCTCGCGGACGCCGAGACGGTCGTCTACGACCACTGCGACGCCGCGGACCTGCGATCGAAACTCGAGGAGCGGGCCGACCGCGACGGCGCGAGCGAGGAGTCATGGCTGCTCGTCACCGACTCCGTGTTCAGCATGGACGGCACCGTCGCGCCTCTCGAAGCAATCTGCAACGCCGCCGAGGCCCACGGCGCGTGGGTGATGGTCGACGAGGCCCACGCGACCGGGCTCTACGCCAACGGCGGCGGGGTCGTCCAGGCGGAGGGTCTCGCGGATCGCATCCACATCCAGTTGGGGACGCTCTCGAAGGCGCTGGCGAGTCAGGGCGGCTACGTCGCGGGCAGCGAGGACCTGATCGAGTGTCTCGTCAACGACGCCCGCTCGTTCGTCTTCTCGACCGGCCTCGCACCGCCGGCCGCCGCCGCCGCCAGCGAGGCGCTACACATCGCTCGCCATAGCGACGTCCGCGAACGACTCTGGGAGAACGTCGCCCATCTCCGGGACGGCCTCGAGTCGATGGGCCTGGAGGTACTGGGCGACTCGCAGATCCTCCCCGTCATCGTCGGCGATCGAACCGATGCGCTCGCGCTCGCGGAGGGCGTGCGAGAACGAGACGTCGTCGCGCCCGCGATCAGGCCCCCCACCGTCCCCGAGGGGACCAGCCGCATCCGTGTCGCTCCGATGGCGACCCACGACCGCGACGACATCGTCGCCTGCCTCGAGGCGTTTCGGGCGACCGGGGACGAACTCGGACTCCTATGACCGACCCCATCGCAGTCGTCGGCACCGGAACCGGAATCGGAAAGACCGTCGTCACCGCGGGGATCACCCGCTGGTTTCGCGAGCGAGGCGTCGACACCCGAGCGATCAAACCCGCCCAGACGGGGCATCCGCCGGACGACGACGCTGCGTTCGTCGCCGACGCCTGTGGGGACTCGGAGGCGGCGACCTGTCCCCGCTATCTCGAGCCCGCGCTGGCGCCGCGCGTGGCCGCCGAGGTGGACGATGCGGAACTCTCCTACGACGAAATTCGAACGGCCTGCGAGGACGCCGTCGCCGAGACGCGCGCGCCGATCGTCGAGGGGATCGGCGGCCTCCGCGTCCCGCTGGCCGGCGACCGCGAGGTGATCGACCTCGTCGCTGACCTCGAGGCGACGGCCGTCGTCGTCACCCGGTCGGGGCTGGGCACGCTGAACCACACCGCGCTCTCGATCGAGGCCTTAGAGCGCCGCGGCGTCGACATCGCGGGGATCGTCTGCAACGAGTACGCCGGTGCGACGGTCGCCGAGCGGACGAATCCCGCCGAACTCGAGCGCATGACCGGCTACAGTGTCGAGACGGTGCCGCCGCTCGACGGCGAGTCGCCGGCGGCGTTGGCCGCCGGTGTCAGTGACGCGCTCTCTACGTCGTTCCTCGAGGGACTCTCGAGTGCGGGCGACTGACTCTCGGCTTGGTTCGCTGACGCGGGTAGAACAGAACGGGACCCTCAGTCGGCCGACGGCGCCTGTCGGTCCTCTCCGACGACCGCCGGATCGCCGTCGACCCGGCTCCCGGCGCCGGCGTCGTGCAGGTCGACGAACTCGGCGACGATCTCCGACTTCCGGTGTTCGACCTCGAGGTGAACCCGGAGGCTCGTTCGATCGTCGTACGTCTCCGTACAGAGGGGACAGGGGCGTTGGCCAGTCATTCGGTCGGTCACCGAAAGTAACTGTCGTCGTTCTCCGAAGTAATAGTGACGGTCGTACTATGTATTGATATGTCGCCCTCGAGGATCGTTCCGAGAGCCGGAACGGCGGCGTTACATAAAGTCGCTGAGCCCCGACTGATCGTCGTCGGGTTCGGCGTCATCGGTGTCCGGCTCCGACTCGGCGGTCGTCGCGTCGTCGGTAGAGCCGGCCGCCGCGAGGGTCTCCTGACCGTCGTCGCCGCTCGAGTCCGTGGCGTCGGGCTCGTCGCCGTCGTTCGCGTTCTCCGCCCCGTCTCCGGCGTCGAAGAAGGCACTTCCGGAGTGTTCGACGGTCTCCTCGGTTCGCAGCTCTTCGGCTTCCTCGACGATGGACTCGACCTTGTTGGTGTCCTTCCCGCTGCCGGTGACGAACGAGACTTCCTTCTCGTCGAGTTCGTACACCGCGGCCATTCGGACCGTCAGATCGCGGTTCTTGCAGTGGTGGGTCATCGCTGAGAGGAACGGGAGGATCTCCCGCCGGGCGGTCGCGACGCTGGTGCCCTCACGTTCTGCGATGCGCTCCGCGATGGCGTCGCGGGTGTTCCGGGTGCCCTTGGTCCGGCCGAGTTTCGACCAGTAGCTCGGCGGCCCGTAGCGGGTCCAGCCGCCTTTGGGCTCGCGGCGGGAGGCGGCGACCCCGGCGGTCATGTTGTCGGTCGCGTAGCGCCAGTAGGAGTAGTCCTGGGTCGCCCGTACGCGGCCCAGCCAGCGGTCGGCGTTTGCGAGGAATTCGTAGGCGTCCGCGAGTTCGCCGCCCGCGTAGTCCTTGGGAACGTTGTCCTCGATCCAGTTCAGCATCTCGTCGGGGTTCTCATCGACATCGTACGACGCGCGAAGGGCGCCCTCGGCGTCTTCCTCCTTGATGAGCGCGTCGAGGAAGTCGAAGATCCCCTCCGTGGTGTCGCGCTGGCCGGTGACGACGTCTTCGACGGTCAGTCGCTCGGCCTCCTCGGCGACCGCCTGCAGGTCGTTGACCGCCGACCGCAGGTCGCCGCTGGTGTCCTCGGCGATCTTCTCCAAGGCCTCCTCCTCGAACTCGACGTCCTCGCGCCGGCAGATATCGCGCAACACGGGGACGATCGAGCGCTTCGAGACGTCGCGAAATTCGATGGTCTCGCAGCTGTTGCGCAGCGACTGACTCATGTCGTAGAACTCGTTGGCCACGAGGACGATCGGCTGGTTGGCGTCCTTGACGACCCGCGTGACCTCGGCCGAGCCGCCGTAGTCGGCGTTGCCGTGGAAGTTGTCCGCCTCGTCTAAGATCACCAGTCGCCGGCCGGCCTCACCGCCCGTGAGCGTGCCGCTCTTCGAGGCCTCGCCAGCGATGCGCTCGATGACGTCGGCCCCCCGGCTGTCGCTGGCGTTGAGCTCCATCACCGGCCACCCCATGTCGCCGGCCAGCGCGTGGGCCGCGGAGGTCTTCCCCACGCCCGGACTCCCGTGGACGATCACCGCGTCCCGGTGGCCGTCCCACGTCTCGGCCCACTCCTCGAGTTTGTCGCGGGCCTTGTTGTTTCCGCGTACCTCCGACAGCGTCGTCGGGCGGTACTTCTCCGTCCAATCCATTGAGGGAGCATTGGTTCGACCCGCGTTTAGTGGTTGCGGGTCTACCATCAATGCCGTTCGCCGAATCAGACCGCTTGGTTCGATTCTGAGACGACTCCGCCGAAGTGGGGCTCGTTCATACTGGGAAGTCACACAGGCGTGTCGGGCAGTGGCTCTACACGGCCGGCCGGGTCAGACTCGTTCCGAAGGAGGTAACCGATGCCCACGTGGGCAAGTGCTTGTCCCCCGGAGAGGACGACGGCTGACCAAGCCATACGGGCCTCCGAGAACAGTCCGAACTGGGCGAAGAGAGCAGCCTGTACGAGCATCACGCAGAAGACGGCAGGAGGGGCTAGCAGGAGCAGACCGAGGTACCGCGAGTGGATTCCGGTCCGAAGGCTGGCAACGCCAGTCCCGACGTATGCCAGAATCATCGCGACACCCGACAGGAGGATGATGGCACCCCCGAACGCACCTATCTCTTCGAGTGCAGGGAGAATTCCGGCGGCCTCGATGAGAGCGAACACCGTGATTAGTAACCACCCTACCGCGGCGACCGCTGCTCCGGCGGCACTGACGCGCGCCAGTCGAGGGACCCGGTCAGCGAGAGCCGGATAGATCCCGAGCAGACCGACCATTGCCAGGAAAAATCCGGGAGGTCCGAAGATGTCTTCCGGGGCGGATATGTCCGTGAGAGCCTCATAGCCGAGGAGCGCCGCGAAAACGACCAATGACGCTCCGGCGACGAGGAACGCCGTCGGACTCCACTGTTCGAGCGATTTCCCTCGGGTCGTACCGGTGGTCATATCAGCCATGGCGGACCTCCCCCGGAGCGGGCTCGAGACGGCCGGATAACTGAGGACTGGACCGGAGAACGTACCCGATGGCTAGCATCGCCAGCGCGTCGCCGATGACAATAGCGAGGGTGAGCGTCGCGGCTTCCAGCCCTGCGACGAACCTGAGGATGTTCGTGGCGACCAGAATGGCCGGAACGAGCAGGAGGACGCCGAGCGTTCGGGAATAGGCATCGGTCCAAAGACTGGCGACACCGAACGCGACGAACCCGAGGACGCTCCCAACCAACACTCCCGGGATGAAGAACACACCAATCGAATCGAACTCCCCGGCCAGGATCCCTACGTAATCGACGAGCGATACCACGGCCATGACCGCGAAGGTCACCACGCCGATACCGGCGAATACGACGCCAGCGCGGGACAGCCAGCGACTCCGGTCGGCAAGCCCGGGATACAACCCGAGCAATCCGATAAGCGCGCCAGTCCATGCAGCCCCGACGAACGCTTGGCCCAGGACGAGAAAGCCTTCTTCGCCCGTGACGATGTTCGTCGCTACGATGGCTGCGTCGACGACCATCAGGAGACCGGCGACTAGAAACGCCGTCGCGCTCCATTTGGCGAACGACCCCCATTGTGGTTTGGTAACACTCGCCATAGTGTAGCTCCGCAGACTGAGACGATAGTTTTTTCGATTCGTTAACAATATTCGAAATATCACACACGGTGGTTCGTGATACGGTCGCGTTCGCTCTTGCCGTCGTCCCTACGGCCTCGGAGAGTTGACCGGCGATCGGACTCGTCATTTAACTTTGACGGGATGCTTACTTGCTGTGGTAAGTGAGGAGGGAGACCGAGGCGAGGACCACTGTATTAGAGGTACATCGATTGTATATTGGTTATATCACAATTTCCGTCCAGTCGGTCATCGTGACGTCCTTGGGGTGTTCGGCGTGTAGTGGTTGGGGAGGGCACGTACGGACGCCATGCCATCGTCGGCGACGAACCTGACGCCAAGCAGTAAGCGGCTCGAGACCGAATCTCACGACATGGAGGATCACTCGAGCCACGGGTCGAACGACGCGAATCGGGGGGACGCACCGCCGGGACACGCCGCGCTCGGCGGGCTGGCGCTGGCCGCGAACGGACTCCGTCTCGAGCCGTCGGAGACGCGGTTCGAGCCGGGAACGCCGGCCCACTGGACGTTCCGCGTCACCGACGGGGACGGGGACGTCGTGACCGAGTTCGAGGAGGTCCACGGACGGCCGAGCCATCTCGTCGTGGTTCGGCGGGATCTGACCCGGTTCCAGCACCGCCATCCGGAACTGCAGGCCGACGGAACGTGGCTCGTCGAAGACCTCGCGGTGCCGGATCCGGGCGTCTACCGCGCGTTCGTGGACGTCGTCGTCGACGGACACCCGACCACGCTCGGCTTCGATCTGCTCGCATCCGGGACGGGGACGCACGACGCGCGCCCGGACTCGTCGCGCCGCGCGTCGGCGGACGGATACGAGGTCGAACTGCTCGCCGGCGACGTCACCGCCGGCGAACGCGAGCGACTGTCGTTCGCGGTCCGACGCGACGACGATCCGGTGCCGGAACTCGAGGCGTACCTCGGTGCGCGCGGTCACCTCGTCGCGCTCCGCGAGGGCGACCTCGCGTATCTGCACGTCCATCCCGAGGCGACGGCTCCCGACAGCGGCCGCGTCGAGTTCGAGGCCCGATTCCCGACCCCGGGTCGGTATCGGCTGTTCTTACAGACCAAGCCGGAGGGGAACCTGATCACGGCGCAGTTCGACGTTCGCGTCGATCCGTAGCGCCGATTCGGCGCGTCGGAGCGGCCGGTCACCGTCGCGGCGATAGCAACGGGACGCGGCGCAGGTTCCGGCGGACGGTCACACCCCGGTTTGATGCAACTGGCTCGAGTCGGTTCCGTAATGGCGGATCCCGTCGCCCTCGTCGCTCGGTCGCTGGCCGACGAGACCCGACGCGAGTTCGATCGGCGCGTCGATCAGCAGGCCGCCCAGCTCACCGACGCCCTGCGGGCCGGCCGGCTCGACAGTCCCGGCTTCGGACTGGGGCTCGAACTCGAGGCCTACGCCGTCGACGAGGCGGGACGTCTCGCTCGCGTCCCGGACGCCGTCTTCGAGGGCCGCTGCGAGCGGGAACTCGGGCGACACAACGTCGAGTTCAACACCGAACCGACGCCGTTCGACGGGTCGGGTATCGCCGTGCAGGCGGCGCAACTCGAGCGTCGCGTCCGGAAGGCGCAATCGGACGCCGAAGCGGACGGCCTCGAAATCGTGCTGGACGCGATGTGGACGCGACCGCCGCCGGAGGGCGCTCGCGAGTACCTCGCGGCCACGACGGAGCGCGAGGGCGTGGCGCTCGCCGAGAACATGACGGAATCGGCGCGATACTACGCGATCGACAACGACGTGCTGGCGCGAACGGGGGGCGAAATCGCGCTCTCGGTGCCGGGCGTCGAGGAGACGTTCCCGTCGCTCCTGTTCGAGTCGCTAACGAGTTCCGTCCAGCCCCACGTCCAGATCCCCGACGTCGAGGCGTTTCCACGGTACTACAACACCGCGCTCGGGACCCTCGGTCCGGTGCTGGCGCTCGCGACGAACTCGCCGCTGTTGCCGCCCGATCTATACGATTTTGAGAAACGGGACGAGTCCGCCGGTCCCACTGATCCGTACGCGCTCCTCGAGGCGACCCACCACGAACTCCGGATCCCGGTGTTCGAACAGTCCGTCAATCGGGCCTGGGAGAAGGTTCGCGTCCCCCGGCGGATCGAGCGCACGACAGACGCCATCGACAGGCTCGTCGCCGACCAGACCTGTGCACCGTTCCTCCGCGAGTGGCTCGCCGACGGCGATCGAGAGGAGTTCGCCGATCGGTTCTGGGAACTCGACCACAAGCGCGGGACCTACTGGCGGTGGCTCCGCACCGTCGTCGGCGGCCAGCCGGTCGCGGAGGGGGATCGCTGGTCGGTCCGACTCGAGTACCGACCGCTGCCGACCCAGCCGACGGTCGCCGAGACCGTCGGCCTCCAGTGTCTCGTCGCCGGCCTCCTCCGCGGGCTCGTCGGGGCCGCCCATCCGATCGCGACCCTCGAGCGCGAGGCCGCCGCGGCGAGTTTCTACGACGCGGTCGCGAACGGTCTCGAGGCCGATCTCGCGTGGATCACCGCCGACGGCGATCGCACATCCGATCGGGACGTGATATACGACGAACTGTTCGCGTTCGCGCACCGCGGCCTCCGGGAGCAGGGCGTTTCCGACGGGACGATCGAGACGTATCTCGGCCCCTTCGAGGCCCGCTGGCGCGAGCGAACGACGCCTAGCCGCTGGAAACTCGAGCGCGTACGGGACGAGCTCGATGCGGGCGAGCGGTTCGCCGATGCGGTCCACGAGATGCAGGCCGCGTACGTTCGTCGAGCGGGAGCCGGCGAGCCGATAACGCAGTGGTCCTGATCGCGGCGCTGGTACGGGTTCGGGATCGGCGATCCGGCGTCGCGACGACGGTTCCGCGGGCGGAGCGGCTAACTGACTCGAGGTCGAACGGCGGCTATGCACGTCGCGATCGTCACCGTCGGCGACGAGTTGCTGGCCGGAGCGACGACGAACACGAACGCCTCGTGGCTGGCCGAGCGGATCACCGAGCGCGGGAGCACCGTCGATCGCATCCTGACGATTCCCGACGACCGAGCGCTGATCGCTGACTACGTCGCCCGCTGGAACGACGCCTTCGACGCCGTGATCGTCACCGGCGGGATCGGCGGCACGCCCGACGACGTGACCGTCGAAGCCGTCGCGGACGGCCTCGACCGCGAGTTCGTCGTCTTCGATCGGATTCGAGAGCGGTTGTTCGAGAAGGCGGCCGAGTTCCGCGACGAGAATCCGGACCTGGTCGAGGAGTACGACCTTGAGCTCGATCTCGACGCCGCGGCGTCGCTGCCCGAAGGCGCGACGCCGATCGCGACCGACGCGGGCTGGGCGCCGGGCTGTATCGTCGAGAACGTCTACGTCTTCGCCGGCATCCCCGACGAGATGCGGGCGATGTTCCACGCGGTCGAAGACGAGTTCCGGGGCGACGCCGTCGCCGAGACGATCTACACGCCCGCTCCCGAAGGGTCGCTGCACGAGGTGCTCGAGGAGATCACCGAGGCGTTCGACGTCAGCGTCGGCAGCTATCCGCGGGGCGAGAATCGGCCGGGTCGGATCCGCGTGCGAGGGACCGACGAGGCGGCCGTCACGGACGCGATCGCCCGGCTCGAGGAACGCGTCGAGACGACCGAGCCGCCGTCGACCGAGTAGTCACCGGTACAGCGAGACGTAGAGCATGCCGAAGCCGACGATAAACGGTACCGTCTCGACGACGCGAAACAGCGTCATCGGATCGGGGAACTGCGAGACGATCGTCGTGAATCCGACGCCCATACTGAGAAACGCGAAGCCGATGAACGCGGACTCGAGGCGCTTGGACTGGCGTTGGCGGTAGGACTGGAAGCTGATGAGCGTCAGCCCGAGCGAGAGCGCGAAGACGGCCATCTGCATCACCATGAGCAGCGCCTGACTGAGCCCGGCGACGGTCATCGGGCCTCACCGACGCGCCGAGCGGGTGTCGCTGTGTCTCCTGTCATGCTGTCTCGAGTCGCTATTTCACGCCGAGTTCGTCCCAGAGCTGGGAAAACCGGTCGGGGAGGTTCTCCTCCCGGAAGATACGAACGTCGTACTCGTCGTCGTCGAGCGAGATGACCGTGCTGTTGAAGTTACACGTGTACTCCTTGTAGTGGTTCCCGTCGTCCGCGACGAGGGTGCGATACTGGATGAGATCGTTCGCTTCGAGGAGTTCGAGGCGGCGATAGATCGTCGGTTGGGAGAGATCGAGCCGTTCGGCCAGCTCCTTCGCGGAGCCGGGTTCGCGGCTGATCGAGGCGAGGACGGTCCGGGCGTGCTCGTCCCCGATCGTGTTGAGAATCTCCTCGATGGAGGATTCGTCGTCCATACGTGACCGCTTTGGAGATTCATTGCTAAAGGTTTTCCGAGTAGAAGAGACTGTATCTGTGATTGATATATCGTATCGCCCGTCACCGTCTTCGCTCGAGGACGGTGTGAAACGATCGCAACAGCGTCGTTTTCGCCGACGAACCGACTGGGTTCGATTCGTCTCGAACTGTCACCGCGAGCGTCACGTCGCGTTTTCAATTTGCGAAAACACCTATATATACCCCTTCTCCCGCTCCGCAGTCGCTGTCAACGATATATGCGGATGCAGTGTGAGAACCGGGTATGGCAACGACGAACGGCGTATCAGACGGGATGACCGAACCGTGTGCCGTCTGCGGAACCGATACACTCCACGAGATTTCGATCCAGCTGATAACCGAGGGCGACGATGACGAAACCGCTCAGTACTCCCGCGAACCCTACCGCGTCCGCGAGTGCTCACGCTGTGGCAACCGCGAGAGCAAGCGGATGAACAACGCGTGACGTAACCGATGGGGCGCTGACCGGTCGGTCGCGTCGATTCGCTTCGGCTCGAGGATTCGATTCGCGACCATCTGAAGCCTGGCGACGACGAGACGAGTTATTCTCCCGGTTGGCGACCGGGACTGTTCGTTCGGCTCCCGACGTGATTTCGCTGGGTAGTAGCGTACTGCAGATCGCGTACTCCGCCTTTTCCGTCGTTCCGCGAACCGGGCATCGTCGACCGTTCGGTCGGCCGTCTCGAAGACGACGAACGTCTTCGATTAGTTCCGGCTGGCCACCCGTCAGTGGGTTCCGTTTCGGCTGGTCGGTTCCGTGACGTATCACAAACAGAATACACTGTCTCGAGGAGGTGACAAAAGCATGGACGATAATTATATATAGACACTGTCTGTATTTGCTTCGATTGGTTCAGTGCCCCACTCTCGTCCTGCGATTAGCAACGTGGGATGTTGAAATAATATAACCTGTATTATCGTAACTAGTCGGGAACGCGGCCAACCTATCGATTTCGAGACGCGCGATAATGAACTCATAAGTTATGCGAATCCAGCACGCTATATACGGATGAGAAATAGATCCAGTATCGGCTAATTATGGAAAACGCTTATATGCCTATTCCTCATATCATAGTATAGATTATGACTGGATATTACGACATTGTTCTCGGCCTCATCCCAGTCGCACTGCTCGGCATTACCGCAGCCCTCTCGCTCGTGGGACTCTCGTTGACGGCTGCGGTGCCTGTCGGCGCGTTCGTCGCGATGGCGATCATCGGGCACGCGATGTTCGTCAACACGCCCGCAGACGGTGCGGACGAACCCAAGTCCACGCGGCCGCCGATGAACGCCGACTGATCTCCGTCTCGTCTCCCCGGTTTTTATCTCCGCTCGCGTTCCGTTTTCGTTCATGACTGCGACCCTGTTTCTCTCCAGTGAGGACGTCAGTGACCTCGCGGCGCCGGCCGACTACGTCGACGCCGTCCGCGAGGGCTACCGCCAGCGCGGTGAAGGCGCGCCGGCCCAGCCGCGGTCGAAGTTCTTTCGTGCCGATCCCGAGGGGATGCTGACGAGTTACGCCGCCGTGCTCCCCGAAACCGGGGCAATGGGCGGCTACATGTACAGCGCCGGCTTCGGCGCCGGAGACGCGTGGTTCATGACGCCGCTGTTCGACGCCGCCAGCGGTGCGCCGCTCGCGCTGCTCGACGGCGCCAGCATGAATCCCCACAAGACCGGCGCGGCGGGCGCCGTCGCTGTCGACGAACTCGCACGCGAGGAGGCGGACACTCTCGCGGTCATCGGCAGCGGCGCGCAGGCGCGGGGCCAACTGCGCGCGACGGCGACCGTCCGCGACTTCGCCGAGATTCGGGTCTACTCCCCGACCCCCGAGAACCGCGAGGCCTTCGCGGCCGACTTCGACGACGACCTCGAGGCCGACGTCCGGGCCGTCGACTCGAGTACGGCCGCCGTCACCGGCACAGACGTCGTCATCACGGCGACGAAAGCCAGCGAGCCGGTCTTCGACGGCGACGACCTCGAGCCGGGCACCCACGTGACGGCGATGGGCCAGTACTCGCCGGACAAGCGCGAGGTGGACACGCGGACGGTCGAGCGGGCGACCTACGTTCCCGACCTGCGAGAGCGGGCAACGTTCGACTCGGGTGAGTTCATGACGGCACTCGAGGAGGGGGCCGTCACCGAGGACGATATCCACGCGGAACTGGGTGAGGTCGTCGCCGGCAAAGAGCCCGGACGGACGAGCGACGACGAGATCACGCTCTTCGACAGCGGTGGGACTGGCATCGAGACCGTTGCCGCGGCGCACATGCTCTACGAGCGCGCCGAGCGCGAGGGCCGCGGGCAGACGATCGAGTTTGCGCCCGCGAGCGAGGCGCTGACCGGCGACTGAACGGCTGGTCGGGTACCTCTTCGTTGTACGAGAGCAGACTCACTTCCGTCGAATCGAGGGTCCATTCCGCGGTCATGACGTAGCGACCGTTCGCTCGAACTGTTGGATCGCGCGGTCGCTCCCCGCGACGATCACTTCGTCGTCGGCCTCGATAATGATGCGTTCGTCGGTACGGACGGTACCGTCGCGCTCGACGCCGACCACGGTCCATCCGCGCTCGGTGTTGCGACGAGCGTCTGCCAGCGACTCGCCGGCGAAGGGGGCCGCGTCGGCCTGAATCAGTCGGATTTGACTCGTCGGAGCCATCACTCGTTCACCGTAAACCTCTGCCGCGACCAGTCGAGCGGATATCTGCTGGGTGGAGAGAACGTAGTCGGCACCCGCTCTGAACGCCGGCTTCGTCTTCTCCCTATCGGTCACCCGCGCGAGAATCTCGATTCCGCTAGAGAGCGAACGGGCGATAGCGATCGTTAACAACGCGACCGAATCGTCATCGACGGTGACGATCAGCGCCGAGGCGTCATCGGTGTCGGCTTCGCGGAGCGTTTCGGGTTCGGTGACGTCTCCGACGATGTCTGGATCCAGTTCCGCTGATTCGTCGATAGTCGTCACCGAAACGTCCTCCGGAAGCGCTTCGGCCGCCGCGGTTCCGCCCTCTCCGTACCCGGCGACGATGATCTGTGAGGGGGATCGGATGCGGCGCGACCGGACGCCCGCGATCTCGTTCGTTATTTCGTCGAGTTCGCTCTCCGGACCCGCGACGACCAGAACGGTATCGGGGGCGAGTTCGTCGTCGGGCGACGGCGGCAGACGCAGTTCCCCGTGGAACCAACCGGCGACCAGCGTCAGGTTCGGATGGTTCGCGATCGGTGAATCGCGCACCCGAACGCCGTGAAGCGGACTGTCTCGCCTGACGAGTATCTCGCTGACGTCGACCTCGTCCTCGTCGGACCAGTCCCTCGAGAGGGGGATCGTCGCCTTCTCAGCCAGTCGCTGGCCGATCAGTGCGTGCGGGGCGACGCTCCGATCCACCCCGACTTCCGCGAGCGCGGCTTCTCTGCGCGTCGACTCCGTGAAACTGACCACCCGCAGCTCCTCGTTGGCCTCCAGCGCGGTCAGGACGATGCTCGCGGTCCTATCGGCGGCGTCGGTGATGAGCAGCGACGCTCGCTCGATATCGGCACGCTCGAGGTCGTCCCGATCCTCGGGGTCGCCGTTGATAGCCTGATAGCCGTCATCCGAGAGGCGTTTCGCTTCCTCGTCGTCCGATTCGATGAGAACGTAATCGATGTCGAGTTCTTCGAGTTCGTCGAGGAGCAGGTCGGTATCGCGCTGGTACTCAGCGATGACGACGTGGTCGTTCTTGGTCGTGAGGCGGTCGTCGAGGTTCAGCGGCGTCCGCTCGAACAGCGGGATGACCAGGACGCGCAGCGTAACGAAACCGATGACGACCCCGGTCACCTGGATCGTCACCATCAGCACGTTCATCGCCGGCGTCGCCCAGGGCGAATCCGCGCCGTACCCGGTCGTCGTCATCGTCTCGACCACGGTCTGGAACGATCGGAAAACGGACTGGGGACGGTTTTCGAGCGCTCGCATCCCCCAGTTGTAGATACCGGTGTAGAAGAGGACGACCGAGACGAGACCGACCACGAAGAGCACCAGTAATCGCTGGCGTTTCGTGAGATCGCGCGGATGCAATCCCTCGATATCTCTGAGTTCGCGCATTCGGTACCCTCCAATCACCCACGATAGGCCGTCTGACCGATTAAGTAGTCTGCTTGAGTCAGAACGCACCACGGATGAAGCCGCTTTTCGGCCGGTCGCGAACTGACGACGGCTCACTCCGCGGGTCGGACCTTGAACCCGTAGCGGGTCACGCCCTCCTGGGTGTAGACGCGGCGGATCGTCGTCTCGATCCGTTCGCCGACCGCGAACTCCTCGGGGGCCGCGTCGGTACCCATCGCGGAGATGCTCACCGACCCGGTTCCGGCCTCGTCTTCGAGCGCGACTATCGCCGCCGCGTAGTCGCCCGAACGGGCCTGCTGCTCGGCGAATTCCGGTGGGGCGCCGCCCTGGGAGATGGTCGTGATGGCCTCGACGGTTCCCGTGCCGGGCAGCTCGACCGGCTCGTACTCCACGAGCGACCCACAGTCGGTGCAGGCCCCTTCCGGTGGGAACGAGAGCGCGCCGCAGTCGGGACAGCGGCCGGCCTCGAGGCGGTAGCGCTGGGGAATCGAGCGCCGCCACGAGGGGACGCTGACGTAGGCGCCGCCGCCCGAGGGCGGGCCGGTCGTGACGACGCCGCGCTGGCGCAGGTACTCGGCGTAGGAGAGGGTGTCGCCGCCCTCGAGCGCCGTTTCCGCGGGAACCTCACCGCTTGACTCCACGACGAACGCGTCCGCGCCCGCGCCGCTACCGTGGGAGACCGCGAGAACGGAGTCAAAGCCGTCCTCGAGGGCAGTCGCCAGCGAGACGGGAACGCTCGCGGCGCCCAGATCACCCAGTTCGTGGACCGTCGCGGCGGCCTGGATCTCGTCGGTGCCGACGCTCGCCGCGCCGGCAGCTCGGTACGGAAGCTTGCCGTCGGGCGCCTGAATCGCGACGGCGTCGGGGTCGGGATCGGTCTCGAGGCCGTCGATGGCGCCGCCGACCGTCTCGGTGAACGCGGCGCGGTCGTACTGGGTGACGCCGAGCCCTCGCGTCTCGTCCTCGCCGGTGTTTCGGAACCTGGTTCCCGGGTAGGGCGTCGCGTACTCGGCGCGGTCGACGATCTCGGCGGGGCCGCCGGGCTCTACGACGAACGCGGCCGCACCCGCTCCGGCGGCGTGGCCGACCCCATCGTCGGGATCACCCTTCGGGGCGTCGGCCGCGACGACGAGGCCGGCGGTGGCGTCGGCGCCGATCGCGTCCATGCCGGCCCAGAGCGCACGCGTCCCGGCGCGCGTACTGCCGGTGAACAGCTGCCGGGTCGCGGACTCGTCGAGGGCGAGCATCGCGCCCAGCCGGGCCGTCAGGTCCTCCTCGGCCTCCGGCGGTCGCGAGGACGCGAAGGCGAGCCAGTCGACGCTCGAGGGGTCGACGGCGGCGGCCTCGAGCGCCCGCGTGGCGGCCTCGTAGCCCATCGTCAGCGCGTCCTCGTCGGCCGCGGGAACGGCCTTCTCGGTGATGCCGGCCGCGTGGAACTGGCCCCAGGCCTCCTCGAAGGCCTCGGCCGTGATGCGGAACCGCGGCGCGTAGGTGCCGACACCGGTGATCGCGGTCATCACGCGCTCACCTCCCGTTCTTTCTCAAATACGTGCACGACGGCCGCACCGCCGCTGCCGCCGACGTTATGCGTGAGTCCGCGTGTCGGGTCCTCGACCTGTCGCTCGCCGGCTTTTCCGGAGAGCTGTTTGAACGCCTCGACGACCTGCCCGGCGCCGGTCGCGCCGATCGGGTGGCCCTTGGACTTGAGCCCGCCGGAGGTGTTGACGGGGAGCTCGCCGCCGAGTTCGGTCGCGCCGGAGTCGATCAGCTCACCCGCCTCGCCGCGCTCGCAGAAGCCCAGATCCTCGTAGGCCAGCAGTTCGGCGATGGCGAAGCAGTCGTGCACTTCGGCGAAGTCGAGGTCGTCCGGCTCGACGCTGGCCATTTCGTAGGCCTGCTCGCCGGCCCGGCGGCTCGCGGGGACGCCGGTGTAGGTGTCGCGCTGGAAGAGCCCGACGTTGTCGCTGCCCGCGCCGACGCCGGCGATTCGGATCGGGTCCGACGTGTACTCCTCGACGACGTCTTCGCTGACGATCAGCGCGCACGCCGCGCCGTCGGAGGTCGGACAGCAGTGATAGAGGTTCAGCGGGTCCGCGACGACCGGGGCGGACTCGGCGTCCTCGAGCGAGCACTCGAACCCCAACTGGGCGTGGGGGTTCTTCGCGCCGTTCGAGTGGTTCTTGACGGCGACCCGCGAGAGCTGTTCGCGAGTAGTGCCGTACTGCTCCATATGGACGGAGGCCATCTGGGCGTAGACGCCGGAGAACGTCGTTCCGGAGAGGCGCTCCCACTCGGTCTCGCCGGAGACGCCGAGCCAGTACTTCGTCGCGTCGGAACTCGTGTCGGACATGACCTCGAAGCCGCCGGCCAGCACGACGTCGGCCATCCCCGACTTGACCGCCTGGACGGCCTGGCGGACGGCGAAGCCGCTGGCCGCGCAAGCGTTCTCGACGCGCGTACAGGGGACGCCGTCGAGGCCGACGTGTTCGGTGACCGCGGGCCCGGAGAGGCCGAGCTGTCGACCGCCGACCCCCAGGTGGCCGACGAAAGCCTCGTCGATCTCCTCGCCGTCGATCCCGTATGGTACGCTCTCCGTCGCCGTTTCGAACGCCGTCCGGAACAGGGACCGGTAGCTCTCCTCGGGGAATGCCCCGTAGTCCGACTGCCCCGCGCCGACGAGATACGCGTCTCGCATAGCCGTGAATGCGGTTTCCAACGTGAAATAAGTGCGCACCCGAGCCGAAAACTGTTAAGCAACGAGACGGGACGGCGTCGGCTTTGGGAACGCAGTGCCCTCGGTCGACAGTGTCCGCTCGAGGAGACTATCGGTCACGCCGAACCGAAACAGCCCGAAACCAGTCTCTCGCAGTGCGGGTCGACACGGGATTCAAGCGGCTCGCACCCGTATTCCGTTTCATGTCCCGCGCAGACGAACTCGTGGCCGTCCTCGAGACGGTGGAGTCGCTGGCGATCGTCTGCCACGACAACCCGGATCCGGACTGCCTGGCCAGCGCTCTGGCCCTCAAGGCGATCGCGATCGACCACGACGTCGAGGAGGTGACGATCGCCTACGGCGGCGAGATCTCCCACCAGCAGAATCGGGCGCTCGTCAACATGCTCGACATCTCTCTGCAGGCGCTCGAGGACACGGCCGTCGACGACTACGACTGCATCGGCTTCGTCGATCACTCCCAGCCGGGTGCCAACACCGAACTCCCGACGGAGATCGAGCCCGGGATCATCGTCGATCACCACCCCGGCGAGCCGGTCGGTGCGCCCTTCGAGGACGTCCGGACCAGGATCGGCGCGACCGCGACGATCTTCGTCGAGTACCTCTGCGATCTCGAGATCGAGTTGACGACGCGGCTCGCCTCGGCGCTGCTGTTCGCGCTCCACCGCGAACGGCTCGACTTCGTCCGCGAGCCGACCCGCCGGGAGTACGAGGCGGCGCTGGCGGTCTACCCGCACGCGGACTTAGAGACCCTCGAGCAACTCTACAGCAGCGCGTTCTCGCCGGGGACGCTCGACGCGATCGGAAAGGCGATCGCGAGCCGCGAGCGCCGGGGCTCCTCGCTGGTCGCGAGCGTCGCCAAGACGACCGAGACCGACGCCTTACCCCAGGCCGCGGACTACCTGCTGAACCTCGAGGGCGTCGACACGGTGCTCGTCTACGGGGTCGTCGGCGACTCGATCCGGTTGAGCGCGCGGTCGATCGATCCGCGGATCCACATCGGCGAGACGCTCCAGGCCGCCTTCGACGATCTCGGACAGGTCGGCGGTCACCACGACATGGCCGGCGGGCGGATCGAACTCGGCCTCTTCGCCGACGAGGCCGACGACACGGACGCGCTGCTCGAGTTCGTCGACGGTCGCCTCACGCGTCGGTTCTTCGACGCCCTGAACCTCGACGACGACCGGTGAGCGCGCGCCAGTCGATCCGCGCACACACCTGATGGCGCGGCCGGCGTGATCCGTCGGTGGGTGTCGGCTGTGGCATCGCTCGTCAGTCGATGTCGATCGTCCGCGTCTCGCCGTCCGACTCCAGTTTCGGGAGCCGAACCGTCAGGACGCCGTTGTTGACGGTCGCGGTCGCGGCATCGGTGTCGACGGGATCGGGAAGTCGAACCTGTCGGCTAAACGACTGCAGTTCGCGCTCGCGGCGAATGTAGGTTCCCTCGGGCTCGCTCGTCTCGTGTGTCTCGTCGCGCTCGGTCGTTTCGGGCTCGCCTTCGAGGTCGTGCTCGCTTCCTTCGAGGCCGCCGTGCTCGTCAACCCCGTCGCTCTCCTCGAACGTTTGCTGGCGTTCGCCGCTGATGGCGAGCGCGTCGTCGCGGAGTCGGATCTCGAGGTCGTCGCTCTCGTAGCCGGGGACGTCGACGGTGGCGACGAACTCGTCGCCGTGGTCGGTCAGGTCCAGCCGGATCCCCCCTCCGCTCATCGAGAGGTCGAGTCGACTACGGTCGTCGATCTCCGACTGCCAAGTCCGGGCGGCCGTCTCGAGCCGGCGGTTCAGTTGATCGAACAGTTCGTCGAGACCGTCGAACGGAGTAGGGCGATCGGACATGGTATAGTGTAACATACTACGCGGGTGGCGAAAAAGGCCACTCTCGTCGTCGCGGATTGTCACGCGAGCGGACGTATCGCGGCGAAACATTGCGGCAGAACCGAGGGGTGGGCTGGTCGTTTTTAGGCTCCGTCCCGTACGGAGGCGTGTGAGTTCTGCACTGTTCGTCGTCAGCGAAGAGGGGTATTGGGGAGAAGAATGCGTCGAGCCGCTCGAGTCGCTCTCGGAGGCGGGCTTCGAGATCACGGTCGCGACGCCCTCGGGGAAGCCGCCGTCGGTCGACGAACGCTCGATCGACCCCGATGAGGTCGGCGAGGAGACCGCCGAGCACGTTCGAGAGGTCCACGAGAACGACGAGCGACTGAACGATCCGATCCCGACGGCTCAGGCCGAGGCCGAGGGCTACGATGCGGTCGTCTTCCCCGGCGGCCACGGCACCGAGTGGGACGTCAATCAGGACAGCGACGCGCGACGCCTCCTCCGCGAGGCCGTCGCCGGCGACGACGGCAAGGCGCTGGTCGTCTGCCACGCCGTCGGCATCCTCGCGTTCGCCCGCGACCGACAGGGCGCGTTCATCGTCAACGGCCGCGACGTCACCGGCTTCCCCAACGAGTGGGAGGAGGGCATCGTCGACGAGAACGACCTGATGCCCAGCGGACGCAAGCTCCCCTACTGGGTCGAAGACGAGGTCAAGGCGGCCGGCGCCAACTGGGACGCCGAACTCGACGCGGACACCAGCGTCACCGTCGACGGCGACCTGCTGACCGCCCGCGGTCCCGGCTCCTCGAGCGCGGCGGCCGAGACGCTGCTCTCCGAACTCGGTGAGTAACGGCCCCACCGTACGCACCGACGACCCGATAGCGTCCGTCGATATCCGATTTCCACCCTCGGTCGGACGACTCTCGTGTGACCGTTCGCGGCTCGGGCCAGTCCGGATCGACCGCCGACCGAGCGAGTTATCCCCGCTGGTTCCCGAGCACGACTGTGGTCCCCGCTGAATCGAACCCGTCCGCAGAAGTCCGCTTAGAGAGCCGTAGCTACCGAATTACGGTCGACGACGGCCGCGAGTCGTTCTTCGCGCTCAGCATCGAAGACGCCGCCAACGAGGACGCGTGGCTCATGTCGGACACCGTCGTCGCCCTCGAGAACATGCGATAGTTCGACCGTGCCGTACTCGGCGGACGGTCGCATCGGGTCGCTCGAGTCCGTCCCACGTCGGTCGCGACGTCGCGCGTCGTCGATGGGAAAGCGCTTCAAGCGGGACGCCGTTTTCCGATCCGATGAATCGTCGGACCCTGCTGGCCACCGGCAGCGTTGTCGCCGGAATGGTTACCGCTGGCGTCGCGAGTCAGCCGTCGGGTAACGACCGGCTGCTCGCGGCCGCTCGAGCGCCGAGCGACGCGGGCGAGGCTGAGACGCACACGGAACGACTCCTTCCTGATACCGATCACGAGACGCCGCTGTACGAAATCGAGTCGCCGCGGGACGGTCCGACGGCGATGGTGTTCGGCGGCGTCCACGGCGACGAGCGAAGCGGGATCGCGGTCGCTCGCGAGGTCGTCGACTGGCGTCCCGACGCGGGCACGCTCGTCGTCGTCCCCGAAACGAACCGCGTCGCCGTCGAGAACGACGAGCGGGAGGGCCCCGACGGCGATCTGAACCGCCAGTTCCCGGCCGGGCAGGAGCCGACGAGCGAACTCGCACGCGGGATCTGGGACGCCGTCGAACGCCGCGAGCCGGACGTCGTCCTCGACCTCCACCGCTCGCTCGGCGTCTACGGACTTCACCGGGAGTACGTCGGGCAGGCGGTCTTTCACTCGCCGGACGCCCGCGGCGACGAACTCGCCGACGCGCTCGATACGGACGGCGTCCCTTGGTATCTCCCCTTCCACCGGTTCACGGCCCGGGAGACCGACCTCTCGAGTCCCCTGCTCTTTCAGAAGGCCGCCCGCGAACTCGAGTCGACGGCCTACCTCTTCGAGACGACTGAGTTCTTGCTCGACCGCGAGACGAGGGTCGAACTGACGCGGTTGGCAGCGGCACACGTCCTCGCGATGCACGGCCTGCTCGAGGTCGAGGCCGGAGGTGCCGAATGACGACCGAACGCGAGCGTCCGAGGGACGGTGCGAGTGCTGCGCTCGAGCGGTACCTGCCGGCGTCGCTCCGCCGGGCCGTCGCGAGCCCCGCGACGTTCGTCGCCTTCGCGGCGCTGGTCGTCCCCTTCGCCCTCGGTTGGCTCGAGACGCGGTTCTTCTCGCCGCTCGCGCTCCCAGGATATCTGCTCTACAGCGTCGGAACGGCGATCGGAAACGCCCTCGCGCCGCGCTTCGAGTTCTGGATCTACTGGGTGCCGTTCCTCGGCGCGAACTATGCGATCGCGGTCACCGTCGGGTACGGATACGAGCGGTGGCGCAACCGGGCGACGAACGCGAACGACTGAATCAGTCCCTTTTTACGCGACGGCGGGGAACCATCGGGTATGAGCTTCGAGGAAGACGATCGCGTCGTCCTGAACGACGAGCACAGCGAGTTCGACGGACAAACGGGCACCGTCAGCCAGACGATGGAGTCAATGTTCGGCGACGTCACCTACACCGTCAGCTTCGAGGACGGACAAGAGACCGGCGTCCCCGAGGACGACCTCGAGGCGGCCGACGAGGACGAGGACGCGGACGAAGACGAGGAATAACGACGCCCCCGATCGCGCGGTTCGGCGCGACCGGTTCACGGACACGAACGCGAACAGCTTCAGATGCCACAGATCCCGCTTCACTACGTCGACTTACGCACGTTCTGCTACGCCACCGAGGACGAGAAACGCGTCGAGGAGGCCCTGCGCACGTTTCTGCCCGACGGCGACGATGACGAACCGTTCGAGATCGAACGCGCCGAGAGCGAAGGCCACTACGGCGACCGCATCCTGGTCCTCTCGGCCCGCGTCGAGAAGGCCGACGACGTCCGCCACGTCCTCTCGCGGCTGGCCGACCTCGAGAGCTTCGACGACGTGATCGACGAACTCAACGAGCGGGTCACCGAGAACACCGAACTCTTCTTGCGACTCGACAAGCAGGCCGCCTTCGAAGGGGACGTCCGGCTCGGCGACGGGATCACCTTCCGCGGGAAGGTCGAGGCCTATCCCGCCAAGAAGGAGCAGGCCGTCGACAATGCCCGCGAGGTCCTCGAGCGACTGCGCGAGCAGGACTGATTCCGATTCTCGCCGCCGTCGAGCCGTGATCGCTCGTCGTCGGTGAGGCGATTTTGCCCCGTACGGCCGACCGTAGTCGTCCGGTTGCGAAGCCCTTTTGACTGGCCAGTCAGTAAGTTCGGGTAACACGATCTCGAATGTCCGACGATACCGTCGACGATCTCATGGAGGCGACGTACCGGGCGCTGTGCAAACACGGCTACGCGGAGTTGACGATGCAGGATATCGCCGCGGAGACGGACAAGAGCAAGGGCACCTTGCACTACCACTTCGACGGCAAGGCCGATCTCCTCGAGTCCTTTCTCGGCTTCCTGCTCGATCGGTTCGAGGACCGACTTGAGACGCTCGCCGGCGAGACGCCGGCCGAGCGGCTCCACGCGCTGTTCGACGAGTTGCTGACGGCGAGCGACGACGACGCCGAGGAGTTCCGGACGGCGATCCTCGAGATCAAGTCCCAGTCGCCGTACAACGAGGCCTACCGGGAGCGGTTGACCGAGTTCGACCGGACGATGCACGACCGAATCGCGGACTTCGTCGGGGACGGAATCGAAGCCGGACAGTTCCGCGAGGACGTCGATCCCGACGAGACCGCCGAGTTCCTCGTCACCGTCTTCCACGGCGCCCAGACGCGCGCGGCGGCCGTCGATCGGTCCCTCGAGCGGACCCGGCGGTACGTCCACGCGTACATCGACGACCTGCGGGTCGACGACTCGAGTCCGGACGGAGATGACGCGTCAGCGGCCGACGGGACGGCGGACGCCTCGTCGGCCGCCGAGACCAGCGCGACGGCGGAGGACGGCTCGGAGAACGCGGGCGGAGACGAGTCGGAGGGGGAATAGATGAGCCTCGCGGACCGCCTCTCGACCCTCTTTAAAGGCCGCGAGGAGTTCGACCTGACCGAGGGCGGGATCGCGCGGCCGCTGTTCTACCTCTCTTTGCCGATCATCGTCACGAACCTGTTGCAGACCGCCTACAACCTCATCGACACGTTCTGGCTCGGCCAGTACAGCACGGACGCGCTGGCGGCGATCAGTTTCGCGTTCCCATTGGTCTTCCTGTTGATCTCGGTCGGGATGGGGCTGTCGGTCGCCGGGAGCGTCCTCGTCGCCCAGCACATCGGTGCGGACGAAGAGAGCGAAGCGGAGTACGCCGCCTCCCAGACCGTCGCGCTGTCGCTGCTGGGTGCGACCCTCATCGGGGTCGTCGGGTTCGGCTTCGTCAGGGAACTCCTCGGGCTACTGGGCGCCTCACAGGCCGTGTTGCCGCTGGCGACCGACTACATGCGGGTCATCTCGCTCGGCATGCCCTTCATGTTCGGCTTCTTCGTCTTCATCGCGCTCATGCGGGGGTACGGTGACACGATCACGCCGATGCTCGTCATGTTCGGCTCGGTGTTGCTCAACGTCGTCATCGACCCGTTCCTGATCTTCGGCTGGGGGCCGTTCCCCGAACTCGGGATTCAGGGCGCGGCGATCGCGACCGTCTTCTCCCGGGGGCTCGCCCTCGTCGTCGGCCTCGCGATCATGTTTCGCGGCGCGAGGGGCGTCGAGATTCGACTACGGCAGATGCGCCCGGACCTCTCGTACGCGCGGAAACTCGTCGAGATCGGCATCCCGGCGTCCGTCGAGGGGATGGGCCGGGCGCTGTCGATCAACCTACTGCTGGTTATCGTCGCCTTCTTCCCGGACACGGTCGTCGCCGCCTACGGCGTCGGAACGCGGGTGTTCTCGGTCATCTTCCTGCCGGCGGTGGCGGTCGCCCGCGGCGTCGAGACGATGACCGGCCAGAACGTCGGCGCCGGCAAACCGGACCGCGCGGCCGACGCCGCCAACTTCGCGGCTCGAGTCATGTTCGTCGCGCTGGGCGCCCTCGGCGTCGTGGCGTGGCTCGGCGCGCGGCCGATTATCGCCGTGTTCACCACCGATCCCGAGGTCGTCGACATCGGGGCGACCTTCCTCCGGTACGTCGCGCCATCGTTCGGCTTCATCGGCGTGATGCGGGCGTACAACGGGAGCTTCCGTGGAACTGGCAAGACGCTCACGGCGGCAGCGATCGTCCTCGTGATCTACGCCGGCGTCCGACTGCCGATCGCGTACGGGCTCTCGACTGCGACGGCGATCGGCTACGAGGGCATCTGGATCGCCTTCGCCGTCTCGAACGCCGTCGGCGCCGCCCTCGCCTACGGCTGGTACCGACGGGGCACCTGGCGGGACGCCGACGTGCGCGATGCCGATGCCGACCCCGGGCCCGAAGGGATCGGCGACGAACTCGAGGTCGGGGAGACGAGTACCGATGACTGACGGTCGAACCCCCGTCAGTGAAGTGTCCGAGAGACGACGGATAGAACTGAGTGGTGTTGCTATGAGCCGCGAGGATCAGCGGATACGCCACCGTCTCAGCGGGCAGGCACAGGGACGTGGCCGTCTCGTCACCGGAGCGAGGTGGTGACCGATGGTCGAAGCCGTCCAGATCGACATCCTGAGCCTCCTGCTCGTTCTGACGGTCGCGTGGATCTTCGGCGCGGTCGCCGAGCGCTTCGGCTACCCGACGATGATGGGGGAGCTGTTCGCCGGCATCGTGTTCGGGCCGCCGCTGCTCGGGCTCTTACACCCATCGGAGCTGTTGACCGTCCTCGCCGAACTCGGCGTGTTCCTCCTGATGGTGTTCGTCGGGATGGAGGTCGACCTCCGGGAACTGTTCCGGCTCGGGCCGCAGTCGCTGCTGATCGCCTTCGGCGCCTTCGTCATCCCGTTCGGGCTCGGGTACGGCGCGGGGATCTGGCTCGACGTCTCCGTCGGCGCGGCCCTGTTCCTCGGGCTCGCGATGGCCGCCACGTCGCTGGCCACGAAGTCCCGGATCCTCGCGGACCTCGAGCTTCTGGACACGCGGATCGCGAACGTGTTGCTCGGCGGGGCGTTGGCCTCCGACGTGGGGGTGCTCGTCGCGTTCGCCGGCGTCGACAGCTACGTGACCGCGGGCGCGTTCGACGCGACCGAGATCGCCCTGATCCTCGCCAAGGCGCTCGGCTTCTTCGTGATCACGCTGGTGCTGGGCTACCGCTTCCTGCCCGTCGCGTGGCACCACATCGAACGCCAGCGCGAGCGGTACGGCTTCGTCGATCACACGACCGCGTTCACCTTCGCCTTGCTCGTCTCGCTGCTGTTCGCCTACCTGGCGACGCTCGCGGAACTGCACATGATCATCGGCGGCTTCATGGCCGGCATGTTCCTCCGGCAGGCCGACGTCGAGCCCTCGCTCTACGAGCACATGCACACGGTCATCTACGACCTCGCGATGGGACTGTTCGCGCCTATCTTCTTCGTGACGGTCGGGTTCGACATCACGTTCGGCGTGTTCTCCGACTCGCTGGGAATCCTCGTCGTCCTCGTCGCCATCGCCTTCCTCGGGAAGATCGTCGGCTCTTGGCTGTTCTCGCTGCCGACGTCGCTGACCTCGAGAGAGGGACTCGTCGTCGGCTTCGGGATGAACGGACGGGGGACCGTCGAGATAATCATCGCCACCGTCGCCCTCGAGGCCGGCGTCATCGACACCGAAATGTTCTCGATTCTGGTCTTCATCGCGATCTTCACCACCGCGCTCGTCCCCGTGACCGTCACCTGGGGCGTGCGCCTGCTCGAGCGGGCCGACGAACTCGTCTACGTCGACGCGGACGCCGCCTCGAGCGACTGATCGAACTCCGTTCTCGAGCGACCGATCGGTTCGAGACTCGTTCTCGAGTCGCTCTCGGTTCTCACGTGGGCGGTGTCGAATCGTCGCTCGAGGGCGCTGGTTTATTTCGTTTGGGCCAAGCGTTATTCGGTTCGGTACCGTATCTCATATATGACACCACTCCCGTTCGATCCCTTGCAAGTGGGTGCCGCAGACCCGCTCCTGTTCGTCGGCGCGCTGGTGCTCGTCGTCGTGATCGCCACCGTCTGGTCGATGGTCGAAATCGTCGACGCCTACGACAGGGGCGCGCTCACCGTCCTCGGCGAGTATCGCAAACTGCTCGAGCCCGGACTGAACATCGTCCCGCCGTTCGTCTCGCGGGTCTACGACTTCGACATGCGGACCCAGACGCTCGACGTGCCGAGTCAGGAGGCGATCACGCGCGACAACTCCCCGGTCACCGCCGACGCGGTCGTCTACATCCGGGTGATGGACGCCAAGCGCGCGTTCCTCGAGGTCGACGACTACGAGCGCGCCGTCTCGAACCTGGCCCAGACGACGCTGCGCGCCGTGATCGGCGACATGGAACTCGACGACACGCTCTCCCGCCGCGAGATGATCAACGAGCGGATCCGGCAGGAACTGGACGAACCCACCGACGAGTGGGGGATCCGCGTCGAAAGCGTCGAGGTCCGCGAGGTCACGCCCTCGAAGGGCGTCAAGGGCGCGATGGAGGAACAGACCTCCGCCGAGCGACGCCGCCGTGCGATGATCCTCGAGGCCCAGGGTGAACGCCGCAGCGCCGTCGAGAAGGCCGAGGGAGACAAGCAGTCGAACATCATCCGCGCCCAGGGTGAAAAACAGAGCCAGATTCTCGAGGCCCAGGGTGACGCGATCTCGACCGTCCTGCGTGCGAAGTCCGCCGAGTCGATGGGCGAACGCGCCGTCATCGAGAAGGGGATGGAGACGCTCGCCGAGATCGGCCAGGGCGAGTCGACGACGTTCGTCCTCCCGCAGGAACTGACCTCGCTGGTCGGCCGCTACGGCAAGCACCTCTCGGGGAGCGACGTCGAGGCCGACGGGGCGGACCTCGAGAGCCTCGAGTTCGACGCGGAGACCCGCGAACTGATCGGGCTGGACGATATCTCCGAGATGCTCGGCGAGATCGAGAACGTCGAGATGGACGTCGAGGCGATGGAACAGGAGGCCAAGGCGATCCAGGAGGGCGAGGACATGCCGGAGGCGGGCGGCGAGACGATCGACATCGCGGAGACGCGCCAGGAGACGGACGGCGACGGCGATTCCGACGACGACTGACACCGACGCCCTCGCGATACTCGCGACCGATCGCGACCGAGCGCGGCCCTTTTGATGCCGGCCTGTGAGTAATTCGGTATGAACGTACACGTCGTCGGTGACGATCCGGTCCGCGAAGCGGTCGTCACCGCGCTGGGAGACGTCGACGTCACCGTCGAAGACGCGACAGCCGACGACCTCGAGGACGCCCGCTTCGCGGTCGTCAGCGACGTGGCCGGCGCGGCCACGTTCCGGCGAGCGAACGCCGCCGCGCGCACCGGCGGCACGCCGTGGATCGCCGTCGAGGTCGGCGGCGTCGGCGGCCAGCCACTCGCCGGCGTCGACTCGGCCGTCTCGGGCTTCGCGCCCGCGACGGGCTGTTTCGACTGTCTCCACCAGCGCGTCGCCGCGAACCTCGAGGAGGGCGAGCGAAGCGACCGACCGCAGGCCGACCGCAGCACGGCCCGTCTCGCCGGCGCGCTCGCGGGCCGGGAGTGCGTCCGGGTCCTGTCGGGCGACGACCGGTCGGTGATCGGCCACGTCGTCGAACTGCCCCATGCGAGGCGGCGGGTCCTCCCCGTACCCGGCTGTGAGTGTCAGAACGAACCGCGGGATCGGACCCTCGAGCGGGACGACGACGCGCTCGCCCTCGATGCGGCCGTCGAGCACGCCGAGGAGACGATCGACGACCGCGTCGGGATCGTCAGGACCATCGGCGAGATCGAATCGTTCCCCGCGCCCTACTACCTCGCGACGACGACCGACACGCAGGGGTTCAGCGACGCGAGCGCGCCGACGCAGGCGGCCGGCGTCGCCGACGACTGGAACGCGGCGCTGATGAAAGCCGTCGGCGAGGGCCTCGAGCGCTACTGCGCCGGCGTCTACCGGGACAGCGAGTTCGTTCACGCAAGCGAGGACGACCTCGAGAACGCGGTGTCCCCGACGGATCTCGTGCGGCCGGACGACGCGCCCGCCTACGACGCGAGTGACGAGCACCGCTGGGTACCGGGCGAGAATCTCTCGACCGGCGACGACGTCCACCTGCCGGCCGCGGCGGTCCAGTTCCCTCAGCCCGGCGAGGCGCTCGTTCCCGGCATCACGACGGGACTCGGACTCGGCTCGTCGACCGTGGACGCCCTGCTGTCGGGCCTGACCGAGGTCATCGAGCGGGACGCGACGATGCTCGCGTGGTACTCGACGTTCGAGCCCCTCGGGCTGACCGTCGACGACGACGGCTTCGGCGTCCTCGAACGCCGCGCCCGCGGCGAGGGGCTGTCGGTGACACCGCTGTTGGTCACGCAGGACGTCGACGTCCCCATCGTCGCCGTCGCCGTCCACCGCGATCCGGACGCTCTCGAGGGGGCCGTCGAGCCGACCGCCGACGAGTGGCCGGCGTTCGCCGTCGGCTCCGCCGCGGACCTCGACGCCACGGCCGCTGCCCGGTCGGCCCTCGAGGAGGCGCTGCAGAACTGGATGGAGATCCGGAACCTCGGCCCCGAAGACGTTTCCGACGCTTCGGGCGCCATCGGGGAGTACGCGGCGTTCCCCGAGGCCGTTCGCGGGTTCGTCGACGTCGAGCGGACGGTTCCAGCCGAAAGCGTCGGTCCGGAGACCGCGCCAGAGGGACGGGCGGCACTGACGGAACTCCTCGAGCGGACGACCGACGCCGACCTGACGCCGTACGCGGCGCGGCTGACGACCCGAGACGTCGCGGAGACCGGCTTCGAGGCGGCCAGAGTCGTCGTCCCCGGCGCCCAACCGCTGTTCACCGGCGAACCGTTCTTCGGCGAGCGGGCGCGGACGGTTCCGGCGGACCTCGGCTTCGAACCGCGCCTCGAGCGCGCGTTCCATCCCTACCCCTGAGCGATCGGGGGAGCGGGTGAGTGCTCTGGGGCCGGTGTCCGGAGCGAGCGCTCGGGGATCGGCGTCCTCGTCGAGAGAATCAGTGTCGACGCGAGGCGTCGATCGAGTTACTCGTCGGCGCTGTCGGGGTCCGCATCGGTCTCGTTCCCGTTTGCCGTCTGGTTTTCGCTCGCATTGGATTCGGTTTCGGTTCCGTTCGCGGCCGTTTCGTTCCCGCTGGCAGCACCGTCCTCGCCGTCGACGATCTCAGTATCGCCGTCCTCGAACTCGAGTTCGACCACGAGATCGTCGTCGTAGAGCCGAATCATCACGAGATCGGTCTCCGGCGTCACCGACGCGGTCCTGACGGTCGTCACTGATTCGTTTTCGACCTTGGAGACCTGAAAACTCTGTTCCGTCTGGTCGAGGTGGGGCGCGCTGACGGTCTCCTCCGGCGTGACGGAGTAACTCTGCTCGTAGCTCTGGCGGCCCGACTCGCGTTCGCGCGACTCGAGGAGGATGTTCTGCGTCTCCTCGGCTTCGCTCTGGATCTCGACGGGGATGACGCCTTGGAGCCCGAAGTGCTCCTTGACGCCCTCGATACAGCCCGCGAGCCCTGCGAGGGCCGATGTCGCGGCGAATCCGAGTACCGTACGGCGGTTCACACTCGGTGCTCGGGAGCGGACGACCGTATGCGTTTCTCTTCGCGTACCGTCAGCGCTCTCCATGACTGTGCGTGGTACAGTATAGCGTGGCATTTTATGCCGTTTCGGGTGAATGTGCCGCTATGGAGAAGACCGCGATCGACGACGTCGAGATCGAACGCAATCCGATGGAGGTGCACTCCGTCAGACGGCCGATCTCGCAGGCGCTCGGCTTCACGGATTTCGCGATGAACTACTTCGAACTCGAGCCCGGCGAATCCTTCTCGGGCGGACTTCACACCCATCACGACCAGGAGGAAGTCTTCTACGTGCAGGCGGGCACGGTGACGTTCGACACGTGCTCGCCGGACGACGAGACGGACGCGCGGGAGGTCACCGTCGACGCCGGCGAGGTGATCCGCTTCGCGCCGGGAGAGTTCCAGCACGGCTACAACGATTCCGACGAAACGGTCGTCGGCTTCGCCTTCGGCGCACCCGACGCGAGACACGACTGGGACCAGCTCGAGTCGCTGCTCTACTGCCGGGAGTGCGAGGCCGAGGTCGGCCACGGCCTCGAGCTCACCGACGAGGGGACCTTTCGCATGACCTGTACCGAGTGCGGCCATTCGTTCGTCGCCGACTGATCGCCGGTCATCCGATCCGCCGGTAGTCGCCGCGCGCTTCTCGCAGCTCGAGGCGCTGGACTGGTTCTCGAGGGCGGCCTCGAGCCCGCTGTTGACATGTTAACGAGCACTTTCTCGGGAGTCTGTGATGCGATATTACGTATCACGGCAGTCGGTGGCGTACGACGGCATGTCGGGCGACGACGACCCGCTGTGGTGATAGCTATGGGCCGGGGCTCGGTCCCGGTAGGGTTGACCGCAACTACGGTGACACGGATCAATGGCACGAAATACCACGATGGCTGCGATCGGTGTGCTCTCGTTGGGTGCACTGGCAACGGCGAGTCTCGAGTTGTACAGGGCGTTCTCGGTCGTCGCGGCGGCGCTCATCCTCGCGGTGATCGCCTCGGCGACGATCGAGCGAGGGACCGGCGATCCCGATCTGGAGCCGTACACGGCGCTCATCGGCGCGCTGGCGGCCTTTTTCCTGATCGGGCTGGCCGGCATCTGGCTGACGTGGGAACCTGGGGTCGTCGAGTACAGCTACGTCCTCGGCGTCCCGGTTCCGACGCTGCTCTACTTCGCGTTCATCTGGCTGTTGCCGCTGACCGCGGCGATCTACTACTCGCTGCTCTTCGACCGGATCGCGGGCGAGGAGATCGTCGACGACATCATCGAGTCGGCTCGCGAACGCCAGCGCCGCGAGTCGTTCCCGCTGGCGCCGGAGCAACCGTCCCGGAGCGCCGAAGTGGCTGACGGCGGCGAAGTAGCGGACGGAGGTGAGGTCGATGAGTAGCCCGCTCGCGCCGCTGCCGCTTCAGGAGGGCGGGATTCCCGTCGCCGACGACCCCGTGATTCTGGGGTTCGGGGCGGCGTATCTCTTCATCGTCGTACTGATCGGCGTCTGGGGCTGGATGCAGACCGAGTCGACGAGCGACTTCCTGATCACGGGCAAGAGCGTCGGCACGTGGGTGCTCGCGATGACCGCCTTCTCGGTGATTCAGTCAGGGTTCGGCTTCGTCGGCGGCCCCGAACTGGTCTACGCGTACGGAACGACCGCGCTGTGGATCTTCTTCACCGCGCCGATCGGGTTCCTGCTGACGTGGATCGTCCTCGCCAAGCGGATGCGACTGCTCGCGGACGTCCGCAACGTGTTGACGCTGGCCGACGGGATGTACGTCCGCTACGAGAGCGACACCGTGCGGGGCCTGACCGGCCTCGCGGTCATCGTCGGCGTGATCGCCTACCTCGCGACGAACCTCGCGGCGCTGCAGTTCGTCATGCGCGCCATCTTCGGCGTCCCCGTCATCTGGGGGCTGCTCGGCGGCGCCCTCATCCTGCTGCTCTACAGCATGCTCGGGGGCATGATCGCCGGCGTCTGGACGGACTTCCTGCAGGCGCTGACGATGATCACGGGCGCCGTCTTCGTCTTCGCGTACGCGCTCTCGTTCGGCGGCGGGATGGAGAACATCTCGCGGAACCTCGCGAGCGCGGACCCGAACCTGATCTCGCCGTTCGGCGCGATGGGCGGCGCGACCACGGCCGTCCTCGTCGGCGTCGCGTGGTGGATCCTGTTCTCGGTCGGATCGGCCGGCCAGCCCCACCTGATCACGAAGTTCTACATGAGCCGCGACATGAATATCCTGAAGTGGGGCGCCCCGATCGCCGCCATCTCTTACGCGATTTCGAGCCTGATCGCCTTCTCCGCGGGCCTGTCGATGCGCGCCATGGTCGAGGCCGGCGAGATCGGGGAGACGTTCAGCGCCAGCGAGGTCGGGCCGGTGTTCGTCTTAGAGCAGACGCCGAGCGTCGTCGCGGGGCTGATCCTCGCGGCGCTGCTGGCGGCGATCATGTCGACCAGCGACTCCTTCCTCAACATCGGCGCGGCGGCCGCCTCGCGGGACATCCCGCGGGCGCTGGGTCGGCCGATCGAGGACGACAAGACGGAACTGCGCGTGACGCAGGTCGCGCTGGCCGGGTTGACGATCCTCTCGACAGGGGTCGTCTACTTCTCCGATACGCTCGTCGGTATCCTCGGAACGATCGGCTGGGGCTTCTTCGCCGCCGCGTTCGTCCCCATCGCCGTCTTCGGGCTGAACTGGAAGGGCGCGACCAAGGAGGGAGCGATCGTCGCTGTCCTCGGCGGTCTCGCCGTCAACATCGTATTCAGTGCGCTTCCGATGGCCCTCGAGGTCGCCGGCCTTCAGGGGATCGCAGACGCGATCATGACGTTCTACGTCTTCCCCGACGTGTTCCCCGTCGGGACGGTCGCGCTGCTGGTCGCTATCGTCCTGTTCGTCGGCTTCTCGCTGCTCACCCAGTCTCGACGGACCGTACCCAGCGATCTCCACGCCCTGCTCGAGCGATGACGGCCGATACATCCACCGACGCCGAGGCGAGGACGGACCGGAAATCCGATCCGGTACCTGAGACCGACGGTCGCGGCGAAACCGAACTCGCGCGGCTCACGCAGTGGCTTCGCCAGCGACCGAACTCGATCGAGCTGTGGGAGCTCGTGGTGACCGACGAACGCCTCGTCTGGTGTTTCGTCGGCGAGTCCTACCGCTCGATGCTGCTGCGGGCCGACATGGGGCAACGCGACCGCGCGCTCGTCGACGACAGCGGGCTCGAGGAACTGCTCGACCTCGACGAGGCGAACTTCGCGGTCCCCCTCGAGCGCCTCGAGTCGATTCGACTGACCGAGGGGACGCGGTTTCGCCGCGCTAGGCTCGAGATCGAGTGGGACGACCGGGCGGGCACGCGCTACGACGGCTCGGTGACGCTGGTCAGCACCAGCGATGCCGACTCCCAACGCGAACGGGTGGCCGCGCTGGCCGAGGAGCCGCGACTCGAGGGCGTCGCGGTCGGAGTCGAGTCGCCGCGCTGGTCGCTGTTCTGACCGGCGCTCGGCCCCGAGCGGTTCGGTGTCGTCCCACAACGAACGCGAGAGTCGCATTATTTTTCACCCTGAACCGAGAGCGGGCACACATGTCCACGGGAGCGACGACGACGGTCGAGATCGATACGACACTGTTTATCACCGTCTCCGGCCCGCCGGGCTGTGGCGCGACGACGCTCTGTGAGCGACTCGCCGACGCGATGGGCTGTCCGTACGTCTCGGGCGGGGAGGTCTTCCGCGAAATCGCCGAGGACCGGGACATGAGCCTGAACCAGTTGACGGCGAAGGCCGACGAGAACGACGAGATCGACCGCGCGATCGACCAGCGTCTCCAGCAGATCGCCGAGAAATGGGGGATGGCGAACAAACCGTTCATCCTCGAGTCCCGGCTGGCGGGCTGGCTGGCCGGTGAGCGCGCAGACCTGCGGATCTGGCTCGACGCACCCGAGGACGTCCGCTTAGCGCGCATCGAGGAGCGCGTCGAGACCGAGGCCGAGATGCGGGTTCGCGAGGTCAGCGAGGCCGGTCGCTATCAGTCGTACTACGATATCGATATCGACGACCGTGAGTTCTACGACCTCAATATCAACACGGCCCGGTGGGGGAAGGAGGGCGTCTTCAACCTCGTCCGCACCGCGCTCGAGGAGTACGACCCCGACGTCGACGAGGGCGCGTTCTCGACACCAAACCTGAACCCGTAGCGATTTTCAGTCGTTTTCGTTGAGTCGTGATCGAGTGGTCCGTGTAGCCAGCGGACCCGATACTGGCGACAGTTCTTTCTTGTCGTGTGTGGGCAGCTAGCACGACATGGCGTACACCGTCACGCTCGAGGGCGAGACGTACGACGCGGCGTCCGAATCGTTCGCGTGGGACGTGCCGGACGAGTTCAACGCGGCCGCGGATCTGGTCGGGAAACACGACGACGGCGAGCGGGTCGCGCTGTATCAGGTCGACGACGACGGGGGTCACGAGGAGTACACGTTCGACGATCTCGACGAGCGGTCGAACGCCGTCGCGACCGCGCTCGCGTCTCGCGGTCTCGAGCGCGAGGACCGAGTCGCGGTCGTCGTCCCGCAAAAGCCCGCGAACGTCCTGACGCATCTGGCCGCCTGGAAACTGGGCGCGATCTCGCTGCCGCTATCGGTGCTGTTCGGCGACGACGCGCTCCGCTATCGGCTGACCGACAGCGAGGCCCGCGTCGCCGTCGTCGACGCGAGCCAATGGGAGACGATGCGTGAGGTCGCGCCCGACTGTCCCGCCCTCGAGTACGTGTTCGTCGTCGACGACGGAGAATCAGTCGACGGAGACGCGGACGAGGCGGCGCTCGAGGACGTAACCGTCGAACGATTCGACGAAGCCATCGACTGGGACGAGACGGCGTTCGACCGCGCCGACACCGACGTCGACACGCCCGCGATCGTCATGTACACCAGCGGAAGCACCGGCGAACCGAAGGGCGTGCTCCACACCCACGGCGTCTGGCTCGGCCACTGTCCCGCGTTCCAGATGTACTTCGAGCGCGACGTCCGCGACGGCGTCTACTGGACGCCCGCCGACTGGGCCTGGATCGGCGCACTCGGCGACCTCGTCTTCCCCGCCTGGCACTACGGGCAGCCGGTCGTCGGCTACCCGATGGGCTCGTTCGATCCCGAGCAGGCCTACGAACTCATGGCCGAGTTCGACGTGACGAACGCGTTCGTCCCGCCGACCGCGATCCGGATGCTCATGAACGTAGCGGACCCGACCGACCGGTACGACCTCTCGCTCGAGGCGATCTGTTCGGGCGGCGAACCCCTGACTCGGGAGATCCTCGAGTGGGCCGACGAGGAACTCGCCGGCGTGGTCGTCAACGAACTCTACGGCCAGACGGAGGCGAACCTGCTCGTGACGAACTGCCGGGAGTGGTTCCCCGCGAAGCCGGGCAGCATGGGGCAGCCGGTGCCGGGCCACGACGTCGCCGTCCTCGATCCGGAGACGGGCGAGCGGGTCGAATCGGGTGAGATCGGCGAGATCGCGGTCCGCCGCGGCGACGATCCCGTGATTTTCGAGGAGTACTGGAACGCCCCGGAGAAGACGGAGGCGGTGACGCTTAAGGACGGGCCGGACGGGACCGTCTGGCACCTGACCGGCGATCTGGCCAAACGTGATGAGGACGGCTACTGCTGGTTCACCTCGCGGGACGACGACCTCATCATCACGAGCGGTTACCGGGTCGCGCCGCGGGAGGTCGAGGAAACGATCCTCGCACACGACGCCGTCGAACAGGTCGGCGTCGTCGGCGTCCCCGACGAGACCCGCGGGGAGATCATCAAGGCGGTCGTCCAGCCGGTCTCGGGGGAGACGGGGTCGGACGAACTGCGAAGCGAGATTCGCAATCGCGTCCGCGAGAAGCTAGCCGAGTACGAGTATCCGCGCGAAATCGAGTTCGTCGACGAACTGCCGACCACGACGACCGGCAAAATCCGGCGAACGGAACTGGTCTGAGTCGGCGAGCGGGCGGCGTCGGATAGCGCTCGAGGACGTGTGGCCTCGAGCGACCGGGCGCTACTCGAGACAGACGGCGTTACTCGCTGTCGGGCGAGTAGTTGGGTGCCTCGTCGGTGATGACGACGTCGTGGGCGTGGCTCTCGGCCTGACCGGCCGAGGAGACGCGGACGAACTCGCTACGCTGCTTGAACTCGGGAATCGTTTCCGCACCGACATAGCCCATGCCCGACTGCATTCCGCCGGCGAGCTGGTGGAGTTCGGACTTGAGCGTGCCCTTGTACGGCGTCGCGGCCTCGACACCCTCGGGGACGTACTCGTCTTCCTCGTCGGGTTCGTCCTTCAGATAGCGGTCGCTGTCGCCGGACTTCATCGCGCCGACCGATCCCATGCCGCGGTACTGCTTGTACTTCTTGCCGTTCATCGTGACCACGCGGCCGGGCGCCTCGTCGGTGCCGGCGAAGTAGGAACCGAGCATGACCGCGTCCGCGCCGGCGGCGACCGCCTTGATCGCGTCGCCGGAGTACCGGATGCCGCCGTCGGCGATCACGGGGACGTCGTTCTGGCTCGCGACGTCGGCTACCTGGGAGACCGCCGTGATCTGGGGCATGCCGGCGCCGGAGACGACGCGGGTCGTACAGATCGAGCCCGGGCCGATACCGACCTTGAGTCCGTCCGCGAAGTCGACGAGGTCCTCGGCCGCCTCTCGAGTGCCGATGTTGCCGACGACGACGTCCGCATCGACGGACTCCTTGATTTCGCGAGCGCCCTCGACGACGTTCATGTTGTGGGCGTGTGCGGTGTCGATGAAGAGGATGTCCGCGCCAGCCTCGTCGGCGGCCTCGGCTCGGTTCTGCTCGAACGGACTGACGGCGACGCCGCAGCGGAGGCGACCGTCCTCGTCGCGGACGGCCTCCTGGTACTCGCGGCGCTGGAGGATGCCCTGCATCGTGACGAGTCCGACCAGGAGGTTCTCGTCGTCGACGACCGGGACGCGCTCGATCTTGTGCTCGTACATCAGGTCGAACGCGTCGCGGGCGTCGATGTCCTCGTGGGCCGTGATGACCTCGTCGGTCATCGCTTCGGTCACGGGGTCGTCCTCGTTGACCTCGAGGTGGGGCCGGATGTCCGTACTCGAGATGATCCCTAGAACTTCGCCGTTAGTGTTGACGACCGGCGCGCCGCCGACGCCCTGGCGGGCCATCCGTTCGTCGACTTCCCGAACCGTCATCTCGGGATCGGCGGTGACGACCTCGTCGAGAGGGATGATGAGTTCGTCGGCGCTCTTGACGCGCTCGATCTCCTCGACCATCTCGTCGATGTTCATGTTCCGGTGGAGCACGCCGAGACCGCCGTGGCGGGCCATCGCGATGGCCATGCCGCTCTCGGTGACGGTGTCCATCGCGGCCGAGAGGATCGGGACCGACACCTCCACGTTCTTCGAGACGCGCGAGGTGAGGTCGGCGTCGTCGGGTTCGACGCGGCTTTCCTTCGGCCGAAGGAGTACGTCATCGAACGTCAGCGCCTCTGGTACGTCCAGTTTTGCAGAATAGGGCTCGTGCTCAGGAATGTCGTTCGCCATGTAAATCGTCCGGCCCCGTCGCGGAAAAACGTTGCGAGTTAGCGTCGGATGAGAAGGGGTACCGGGGCTCTCGAGGGCGGACGCGGTCGACGCGGTCGATTACGGGCTGGTGCGGTTCCAGCTTGCCCGTCGCTCGGTAGCCGACCGCACTCGAGGTGAGGTCGGTCATCCGAACGGCGACCGAAGGTCGTCACCCCGGTCCGCAACGATGTACATCTTCGCCCGCATCTGGTTTCCAGTGTCCGGAATACGGCGGGTTGTGGGACCATGTCCCACACAACGTTTATTGAGAGTCCAGTCATCCATTCGGGTATGATCGCTGTGAGTTTCAGTGCACCCCGAACCGCTGGTCGGACGAGCGTCGAGAGCGACGCCGCCAAATTCCAGTTCGGGAACTTTACACAGAAACTCACAGCGCGAGGCCGCGGTCCGAACCCCACGAATTGGTGGCTCGCCCACCAGTCCGTCCGGGATCGTCCACCCTATTACCCACCGGCCTCGGGTCATGGCCACCAGCCCTGACCGATGAGTACGTCACGACACCCGGTCGCACTCAGTCTCGAGCGCATCATCGGCGGTGACGCGAAGCTGTTGGCGCTGGTGATGATGCTGCCGCTGATCGACGGCGTCTTCCCGGCACTGATCCTCGCGGGCGCCCTGAACGACCCGCTGGGGGCCGTTCAGGTCGGCCTGCTGATCTTCGGCGGCAGCGCCACCGTTGCGGTGATCCTCGCTGAGATGTCCGGCACGCCCCGCGAACAGGCGGCGATCGTCCTGCTGGTCGGCATCCCGCTGATACTGCTGTCGGCCGTCCAAGCGGCGCTGGCGCCGTCGTTCGAGAGCCTGATCGACATCGTCATCTTCGAACGCTTCGCCGCGCTGGTCATCGCCGCCATCGCGGCCAAGACCGCCAGCGCGACGATCGGCGAGTACCTTCCCAACCCGATCGTCATCATCGGGCTGGGCCTGGTCGCCAGCGTCGACCCCAGCGGGGCCACGTTCACCGTGATGAACGACCCCGCGCTCGTCGCGAACGCGACCCTCGCGGCGGCCATCGGCGTCGCCTTCGCGCTGACGATCGCGCTCGGCGCGCCGTACCTGCGCGGCTGCATGGATATCGACCGCTTCCGCTTCGGTAGCGCGGTCGCGCTCGGCCTGCTCCCGCTGTCCCTGCTCGGGATGGCCTTCGGACAGGCTCCACTGGCCGCCCTGATAGTCGCCGCCATCTTCGCGATCGATTTGCCGCTCGAGCGCGACTCGAGCGACGCGGCGGATGACGGTCCCGCGATGGCCGTCGATCCGGTCGCCGACGGCGGTGACGCCGACGAGGGCGTGGAACTGGACGTCGAACCGGTCGAGGAGCCCGACGACGCCGACGCGGGAACGTATCCGGGTGACGATACGACGGACACCGAAGGGCGCGCCCCGTGGCTGTAGGACGGTTCGGAATCGAAACCACTTTAGGCGGGATGGCCCAACTGGAGAGCGAGGGGTCGTGGCCAAGCCCGGCATGGCGACTGACTCCAGAGGCAACGCGCCCGGGACGAAACTCCAGACTGATATACTGATCGGGCACCTGATCAGTGTCCGTGTGATGACCCTCTGGAGTTCCGAGGCGCACCGGAGATATCAGTCGATCGGGGGTTCAAATCCCTCCGACCCCATCTGAAATAAAAACCGAAGAGCGACTTCTCTCGGATTCTCGATACACTCCGAACACGGGGTGGTCGGCGTGACGGTCGCACCGTGGCCGTCGGCCGGCAGCGAGTCGGTATGCGAACACTGCGGAGCGTACGTCTCGGATCAATTCTGCCGCGTCTACGGCGATAACAGCGACCGCGTTCACCGCTGTCCCGAGTGCGATACCTACTGTCGGTTGACCCGTGGGTCCGCTGCTGGGATCGACGTCGCGATTCCAGACCCGGAGACGTCACCTGGTCGCCACGGAGGTGAGGCCGATGTCTGAGGCGTTCGTCCCCGCGAGCGAACGCTACGACGTCGGGAGTCGGACGCTCATCGCCCATTCGGCTCATCAAGCGACCGATGCCGAGGTTCGCCGCGCGCTCGAGCAGTTAGAGACTTGGGCTGGATTCTCAATCCGTGCGAATACAGCTTGCATGCGGGGGGATCGATGACGGTCGCCGAGAACCGCGAGCGCGGCCACAACGTCGAGACCGCCGCCTGTGATCGCTGGCCTCTCGAGCGGGTCGCCGATGATCGCGCCGAGTGGTACGACCTCGAGTTCGTCGCGGACGTCGTCGATGAGCTGGCCGGGACGATCGCGACGGTCGGCGACGTCGTCGAAGCGAAGTCCTGTTACGCGACCTACGACGGTCGCGCGGGCCGCTGGTGGATCCGTCGAGAGAACCACGAGCGTCTCGTCGACGACGGCGGCTGGTACGTTCTCGTCGTCCTCGAGCGCGACGACCTCACTTACGAGCAGCGCACGGAGATCGCTGAGACACTCTCGACGAGAGCGACGACCTTCGAAGCAGAACAGTCTGGGGACGTCGATCGAGATTAGAAACAGTAGATAGGAACACGGTTTCTTTATTCAGCGTGGCTCGCGAAACTCGCGGTAAGTACAGGTGAAGCATCTAACGGAGTATCGATCGATTCAGGACTACATCATCCAACTTTTGTCATCACTGAAAAGTCCGACAGAACCTGCTGTCTATCGCTATCGATAGGCGCTTACCGGTCGTGTGAGCGGACAGTCAACTCGTCACCTTCAAACAAAATCCGATAGCGGTCAAAAGTAAAGGAGACGGTGACCTGCTCGGGTTTTTGATCCCGGACGAGCCCATCGAGTGCGTCCGGGTCAACGTGATCGTATAAGGTGGTTTCGAGCTCAATGGCAAGCTCGGTTGGATCGATACCCGTGACGGTTCCGAGAGCGGTGACTGTGGCGATGCTCGGTGGTGTGGCCGACCAATCGTACGCTCTTTGGAAGTGAATAGTGGTCAAATCAGATCCGTGCCCGTCGCTCGCTTGGGTGTCCTCACCCATAGTCTGCCTATGCCAATAAACTCCATAAATGTACTGTGATTTTCCGAGTGAAGGCCGATGTGAATTCACGCTGCTTGTTCTCCGTTGAGTCGCCACGTGAAGATCGCCCGGAGGACGACAACGAGACTATTTCGATCGCCTGCGCCCCAGATTGCCGTTTCTTCGATCTCATTAGCGCCGCTGGAACCATTTACGAGAGCACTGACGAGTGCCGTCTTTTCGTCAGTGATCAACAGGCTCCCGGCGGGCGTATCCCGCCATTCCCATAAGGTTTCGAATAGTTCTGCTGACGGTATTATTTCCTGAATTTGATCTTGAACATCGTCTGAAATTCCTGCGAGATAGATGTCTACTCCACGGTCATCGGCGGCCTGAAGCTGATCGAGATGATCGTCGGTGAGTAATTCATCGACGGTCATGTAGACGATTTGCTCGTCTGCGTCGGCGATGAACTCGTTGACACGAGACGCTACCGCCTCCCGACCGGTCACCGTCCAGACACCGAACTGTTCGCGTTGTGGTTGGGCTGGTCCGATTACCTCCAAACACTCCGCAAGTTCAGTAATCGTGTTTTCACGTTGGGTATTGAGCATGCGGATGATCGTCTCCTCCGAGATTACCGTGAATTTCCGTGGCGTCGTATGCTGGATGTCAATGAAGCCCAGTTCGTGGAGCCGATCAGTCGCCTCGTACACGCGAGTACGGGGGACACCATTAATGCGGGTAATGTCCTGTGTGGTTCCTGTACCGAGGCGAAGGAGGTTGATTAGTGTCTGGGCTTCGTATTGGGATAACCCGAGATCTTGTAATCGATTGAGAGCCTCAGCTTCAGCCTGCTCTTCGTCAAATGATACCATGTCTGGTGGTATGGCACGGAGTCGAATAAAGCCCGCCCGACGCTCAAACAGAGGCCGAGCAACTCCCTCCGACCCCATTCCTCATCGCGAACACCATCGTGAGCGATGCGTATTGGAAACGGAGGATTTGAATCAGGGAGCAGCGCGCTGCGACCGTGGTTCGAATCCTGACGCGTTCGAACGCGAAATCGAGAGGAAGGTTGATAAACGGTCACACAGCTACGAGTGACCGCTGTGATTGAGCACGAGTGATCCACCGGCGCGTGTATCGCACTCGGTAGCTCGTCGTGGAGTCGGCATCGAGCCGACACGCTACGTTTCTTTCTGTCCAACAATAAAGCTGTTCCTCGAGGTATATTCAGCACTATCTGGGATATTGGTGGTCATACGGTCCATAGCTCCCATATATACTAATCAATTGGACATAGTTCGGTTGATAGGCAGAGAAAAATAGTCGTCTGTTCGACTCGCGTCTCGAGGTCGGACCGGTGAGACGAGCCCAGCGACTACGGATCGATCGCGGTCGGCCGCAACTCGCCGGTCAACTCCGCGCTGACGAGCGCGGCGTGACACCGGCGGAGCCGTTCCGACAGCGCCTGGTGTGAGACGTCGAGTTCCGCGGCGAGTTCCTTGAGCGTGATCCGGCGCGGAACCTCGAAGTAGCCGAGCTCCTGGGCCGTCCGGATCGTCTCGTACTGGGTCTCGGTGAGCGGCGTCCCGGCGCTCGCCAGATCGTCGATCCCCGTCAGACGGGTCACGTCGACGCCGAACTCGTACTGCTCGAACAGCGAGTAACACGCCGACAGCGAGTCCCGATCATGGAAGAGCAACGTCACCGACCACGATCCGGCACTCCCGCTGGCCTCTAAAATCGCCCCACCGTTCTCTGCGACGATCCGTTCGAAGAGTTTGAACCGGTCGCCGAAGACGAGGCGGAACAGCCACCGCTCGCGGTCGTCGGTCTCGTCGGTACTCGACCGGTCGGGTTTCGTCTCGTCGGTCACGCTCGCGATCACGTCGATCGAGGGATCGGTCTCGAGTGCCGCCCGGACGGTCTCCCGATCCGGACCGGAGAGCCAGACCAGCGGGGGCGCGTCACCGATCGTCCCGCCGATCTGGTACTCGAGTTCCGGTACTCGTTCGAACGACCGAGCGGCCGCGAGACGGTCGGCCGGGATGTCGAGTTCGACGACCGTCGTCATTACCGTCATCAACCACGACGGGGCATAGACTCGTTGGGTTTCCGGTAGCCTTTCCCGCCACCCAGACGCCGTGACAGTCAGGAAAGACTGAATACAGTACCCCGATCGGATAGACGAGATTATCGCGGACTACGAGCAACCCCTATCAGCGGTTGCACTTTCTGAAACCACCGAAAAACTATAATATTAGTGGCCGTCAATAGTTATCCGGCCAAGGTGTCGAGCTTGGTCGACAGGGAATGCAGGCCGGCTTGTGCTGCGTTTTCTTGGGAACCTCGCCCGTCAAGCGCTGCTTGTAGCCGATACTACCGCTCGGTTTGGCGACCCGGCGTCGCCGTCGAGAGACGTCAGTGACGGCCGACGGGTTCGGCGGCTCGTCAGGCGCTGGCAGTTGCCGACCCCGTCGATCGGCGGCCTCCGACGATGCTGCCGGCGGCCAGCAGCGCGACGAGGGCGCCGGCGATGACGTTACTCCAGAGGACCCGGTCCAGGGTCACCTCGAGCACGAAGGGAGCGGCCACCACCCAGAGCCCGAGGAGGACGACGAGCGCCGGCGCAGCGATACTCGGGAGCCGACCGCCGTCTGGCCATCCCGCGGTGTAGGCGGCGAAGAAGGCGATCGCCGCCCCGAAGACGGCGTTGTTGACGACGACCAGTCCAGTAGCGGTCAGCACGACCCCTGACCAGAGAATCCAGGCGCCGATCGCGGCGGCCAGTCCGACCAGTCGTTCCGGCAGCGGCGAACGGGCGTCGGTCGTTCGGCTGGTGCTCATACGCGCTCGTACGTGCGCCATCGGTCTAAATGATACCCACGCATTATGCCACGCGGTGACGAGCGTCCGTTTCCCGACGCCCGAGCGAGACGGCCGCGTTCCGTCGGCCGAGATACTTGTCCGCGGGCGGCACCCGCGTCGTTTTATGGTCCGGCGCGAACTATGCTCTATGACCAGCGGCAACGACAGCATCGAGGACGTAATCGACATCTTACTCGTCGAGCCGAATCCGGGTGACACCCGGCTGTTCACGGAGAACTTCAGGGACGCGAAACTCATGAACACCGTCCACGCCGTCTCCGACGGCGACGCCGCTCTCGATTTCCTCCACCAGCGCGGCGAGTACGCCGACGCGTCTCCGCCCGACATCATCCTACTCGAGCCACAGCTCCCTGGCACCAGCGGCATGGACGTCCTCGCCGAACTGGACGGCGAACCGATCCTCGCCGACATTCCCGTCGCCGTACTCACGAGTTCGGAGATGGGTGAAGCGATCGTTCAGTCCCACGGCCTCGAGGCGGACTTCTACGTTCGAAAGCCGGTCGAGCCGGCGGACTTCGTCTCGTTCGTCGACGAGATCGAGGAGTTCTGGTTCGCGATCGTCCGCGAACCGTCGGAAACGTGACGAACTTCGGGGCCGCGACGGCGACTGATGCGGTCTCGCCGCGGGGGTGCGGACCGGCGTCGGTGGACGGGACCACGCACCGAGTGTCAGGGAGAATCATGACTGTCAGCCGCTGACGTGGTCGAAATCGAGCGGCAATCCTTCTCGGGGCCAACACCGTTTTTACCGTTCGGCAGCTAGCGTTGGTGATGAACTCCACCGTTACGGACACCAGCCGACCGCCCGATAGCAAAACCCTGCTGTTTTGCTTCGAGTGCGGCCACGAGAGCGCGGTCGACGGCGACTGGAACCTCGAGCAGTGCGGCGACCGAGAGCACTACAGCTGTCCCGAGTGCGGGACGACGATCACCGCTCGCCCGGCGGACGAGAGTGCGCCGGCGGCGGACTCGAGCGGCTCCCGGTCGTACTGCGCCGGCGACTGATCGCTGACCGGCCGACGGCCACGGGTGTGCCCACTGGCAACCCGTCTGAACACGTGTTCTTCGTTTCTCGATAGGATACTGGACCGGATGCCTCATCTGGAGGGATCGGGTGCTCATCTCGAGTTCCCACTCGCGGGTCACGTATCGACTCACGAGATTCAACCAGTATCGCTAAACCGCCGGTACAGCACGTACGAGTGTGCGAAGACCGAGGGTCTCGCGGATGACGCAGGCCGATGACCGTATCCTCGAGACCCTCGCGGACAGCGGTCTCGTCCTCTCCCCGCGCGTTCTCTCGGCGAATACGGACTACTCGCGTCACTACCTGAGCACGCGACTCGGAAACCTTCGAGACGCCGGGCTCGTCGACCGTATCGACGAGGGACTCTATCGGATCACCGATCTCGGCCGTGCGTACCTGGAGGGAGACCTCGAGGCCGACGAGTTGGAAGAATAGCAGTAGACGGTAGCACAGTTTCGTTATCGGAATTCCCCACGAAACTCGCGGTAAGTACGGGGGACGCCGTTATCGAACTCGGTCGCCACAGCGAGACCGCTGCTCACGTTTCAAACGGAAGACCTTCGAGAAACTCGTCACTCTGATAATCGAGATGGTCCAATCGAGCACCGAGCAGTTCGCGGGTGAGGACCACCAGCGGATTGGTTCGTCCCTCTCCGATCATCGCGACCTCCGTTTGCGCACCGGTGGCATCCTCCTCCCAGAGGCCGACGACGACGGTCTCTCGATCGGCGACGATGAGCCGGCTCACCTTGGGATAGTTCGCCTGCTCGTACATCCAATCCATCTGTGGCTCCCAGATCGTCGCTTCCGGGAGACGCTCCCGAAAGAACTCTCGAGCGTCTCGGTTTTTCGTCCCGGCGTAAAGGTCGACGCCCCGATCGATGGCGTTCTCCGCGTACGGGAGACACTCCTCGTCGAGTAATTCGTCGGACGCGTAGATCAGAAAGAGTTCGTCGTCGGCTCTGTCAGCCAGGTCTCGGCAGTAGTCGTACACCGCTTCGCGACCCTCGAGCCGTCCGACAGTACCCTCGTCCGGTCTCCGTCCTGTCCCGAACTGCGAGAGCAGTTCGTCGAGCGCTTCGACGTCCATCCAGTCGGCGTCATCCGTCGAGCGATGGCCGGTGGTGACGATATTTTCATCGTGGTCGTACGCGACGAGTCCGGCTTCGTCGAGTCGGGGCAGGTAATTGTGGTGTAGCGAGATGATCGTCTGGTCGAGTTCCGTCTCGTCCGCCGAAGAAAGTTGTCCAGCGATCTCCGTTACAGAGAGGCCGCGAGGGGTACCATTGAGAGCTGTTAAAATTTCACGATTAGTGGGATCTGTAAGTAGTCGAATGATTTCTTCGTCTTCCGAATCCATTACTGATGGATATTCCTGCGTGGGTATTAAGAAGCAGGCTTCAATATTACACCATGGCAGGATTATAGCTTATCAGTTTCCATTGTAAGTCGTCGCTTTTCGGTACTCAGTTCGTACCCTCTATGTAACGAATCCACCTATTCAGATTCAGCCTCAGTATTGAATGAAGAAATCATATCACTAACTACTGATAGCGTCCGAAACTCGATTCTACTCCGCCGTTTCAGACCGAACCCGATACCGGGGCTGTAATCCGAGCGAGCGAGCAGCGTCTGCCGAGATCGTCACCGTTCGGTCACCGGACGTCACCGGTTCCTTCGCGATGTCTTCGATGAACGCGGCCAGTTCGTCGCGGTAGGACTGCGAGCGCTTCTCCTGAATCTGAACCGTGTCCTTCGTCCGCTGGTGGATCGCCCGGTTCGCGAGGTACGCCAGGACGAACATTTCGCGCACTTCGAACGGGGCGTCGTCGAGATACTAGGGCAGCGAGAAATCCTCGAGTTGCGCTTTCGGACCGGCCGGCGCACCGAGGACGGCGAGCGTCCGCCCGAGCACGGTCGCGTCTTTCGCGGGCCGAACTTCGGTCGCCCTCGAGTCGTCGTCCACGCGGTAGAAATCGTACTCGACGCCGGTGGCCTCGAGCGCGTCGATTACGTGGGTGCGGTGGTCGCGATGGTTCAACGCGAAGGACGGGACGAAGTTCGCTTTCGCGATCGGCCGCCGGAGAACACGTTCGCGACGAGCGTGTTCAGCGCCTGGAAGACGTCGTCGCGATAGGTCGCGTCCAACCATCCGTACTCGCGGGCGGTTTCGATCCCGCGCATCGCGTCCGGTTTTCCATCGGCGTCGACCCAGCCACGAACGCGACCGCGGGGCAAATCCAGTGCGCTCGAGATCGCGGACGATCCCTTGTTCGGGTGGGTGCTCGAGTACCGAAGCACCGCCTGGTAATCGAGGACGGCGGTCCACGGATCGCTGTACGCCCCGCCGTCGTAGGTGCGCGCGAGGTCGCGCTCACCGATCACCGGCTGGTCCCAGTCCATAGCTGGCGGTCACATCGGATGGCCAAAATCTTTATCGTCCATCTCGGTCGGTTTCAAAATCGCAGGACTGCGCGGCTTCAAGGTGGTGCTGGAAGCGTTCTATACCCCCTTGATTATCACTACTGAAACCGATTCGTGAATTTCAATATACACGAACATTCTTACTATCGATTAATTATATATACCCTGAATTCTCTGGTTGCTATCAGCACCGGACGACGGGAAGAAGCCGACGCCGAGGATCAATCCAATCCCCCTCGAGCGCCACCGGGTGCCTACCACAGACCCCAGAATAAGTCTTCCCACCGTTCACGGGTGCGTGAAAGAACACAACTATGGATCTAAGCAAATACAGAAACAAGCTGATCGGAAGCGAAGAAGAACGGGCAGTCTCGCCTGTTATCGGAGTCATCCTCATGGTCGCGATAACTGTCATTCTCGCGGCTGTGATCGCAGCATTCGTACTGGATATGGGCGACGATCTCGGTAGTGAGGCACAGGCGGGTTCCCAGATGAGCTTCGACGAGGACAAGGGTGTGATGTCGATCGAGCTCACCTCTGAGGGTAACGCAGACACGTACGAACTCCGGGGAGACTACCGATATAACGCTACATCCGGGAATAATGAATCGGTAGGATCCGACGAATACATTGCACTCTCAGGAGCGGGTGACACAGTGACGCTTGAATGTGGCGCTCAGAACGAATATAGTACATCAGACGGTACTACGAACAAATACGTGCTGAATGAGTCTACTCCTGAGAGCGGTACGGTGACCTTTGTTGCCTCGAACGACGGTGGCGACAGTTGGACCAACGTCGGTAGCCAGGAGTGGAGTTGCTAACATGGATCTACGCAAATACAGAAACAAACTTGTTGGATCGGAAGACGAGCGGGCGGTGAGCCCGGTCATTGGAGTTATCCTGATGGTCGCAATAACCGTCATTCTGGCGGCAGTCATCGCGGCATTCGTGCTGGATATGGGTGATGATCTCGGTAGTGAGGCTCAGGCAGGAGCACAGATGAGCTTTGACGAAGGAGACGGCGTGTTCTCTACCGAACTTACTTCCGAAGGCAATGCGGATAGTTACGAGCTCCGTGGAGATTATGTCTACAGCACCAATGGTACCTCAGTGAGTAGCTCCGATTATATTGAACTTGATGGTGCTGGTGATACGGTGACGCTGGAGTGTGGTTCGAGCAATAAATACGACGGAATAAACTACCAACTGAATGATTCCGCTAATGAAAGTGGGACTGTAACATTCGTCGCTTCGAACGACGGTGGCGATTCGTGGACAAACGTTGGGAGTCAGGACTGGAGTTGCTAACGCAGTAACACTCCACCATCGATATTTTTCGCGCCTTCACGGCAGTAAGGGCTATATTTTAGTTGTATTGAACATTATCGGTGGAATACCTGGCTCTATTCAAAATCCGTAGATAGTCGAAGTAAACCGATTACGGGTGCGTTATAGTTCTCTTCTAACATGCCTGAATCAAACCACAGGGAATCAAGATCTGGTTTTATGGCACTCGGTCATCAGTCTGTGCCCACTCCGAACTCAAGGCCGGCGAGTTCACGCGCGTGCTCGAGGTCGTCGGCTTCTTCGAGGAACTGGGCGGTCGCGTCGCGGACGACGTACGGTATCTGTACGCGGAGTTCGATCACGGCCATCGCTTCCCGCCCAAGTTCGCGACGGTGCTCCCGCTCGGCCTCCAAGAGGTGATCGTCGACGCCGGTCATGGCTCGATCCTCTCGACTAACTCGAGGGTCCATTCGCCATCGCCGATGTGGCGGACGTGCAGATAGTTCTCGCCGTCGACGTCGCCGTGTTCGTCAAGAAGTCCCTCAAGGCGGAGGTCGTCTTTCGGGAGGGTGATGCCGGCGGAGTTCTGGTCTAACTGTCTGAGTTTGTTCAGCGCCATGAGATGGGCGGCAACCCACCTTGGTATAAAGTTCGGTGAACCTTAGTTTTCCAGACCTTTTCGTCGGGCCGGGTTATTCGGCTGGTCGTATGGCACTGAGCCTCCCGCAGAACATGGTTCCCGACTCAGTACGTCGGGAAAACGGAATTGATCTGACAGACAGTATCCTCGCGCCGCTGTTCGTTCTGGCGTCGATCTCGGTCGGCGCCGTCGGGACGCTTCAGTTCTCGGCGCCGCTGAACTTCTCGCTGGTCGACGCGCTTTGGGCGTCCAACGGGACGGAGGTCACGTACGCCTTCATCCTGAGCATGGGTATCCTGCTCGTCAGGTGGCTCACGAACGAGTCGACGCCGGAGGACTGGACCGACGTCGAGACCGTCGTGGCCGCGCTCGCGGTTCTCGGCGACCGTCATCGGCCGCCTCGCTCGCGTTCAGTGGCCAAGTGTAGTGCTTGTCCAAAATAATTAGGGCTGAACCTGAATATCCAGAGCAGTGTATTGATAAACTGGGTGAATACGATGGCAGACCCCGAACGGGTCGTCGCCGTTTGCGACTGTTGTGGATCAGTGTACGCTGCAAAGGTCCTTCTATCGGGCCAAATTCGTCCGATCGGAACAGAGCACTGTTCGTGTGGAAGTGGGGACTTCCGAAAGCTCCAGTGATCAGTATCGCTTGAGGCGGTACCACCGTCAGTTCGAATCTCCCGCTGCTCGAGCGCGCGGCGAACCTCGGCATCGGTCGCGTGATGGGCTGGATGGGCGATGGGCGTCCGACTCTCGACGTCGTAGCGTTCGCTCGCGGGGACGAACGCCTCAGACATCGGCCTCACCGCCGTGACGGCCGGGCGACGTCTCCGGGTCCGGGATTTCGACGTCTTCGCCGGCAGCGGGCCCGCGGCTCAGTCGGGCGTACGTATCGCACGCTCCGCAGCGATGGGCTCGGTTACGGTTGTCACCGAAAACCCGACAGAACTGGTCAGAAACGTGCGCTCCGCAGTGTTCGCACGTCGACTCGGTGTCGACCGCCGGCCACGGGGCGATCGTCACGCAGACCTCCCCGTGTTCGGAGTGTATCGAGAATCCGAGAGAAGTCGCTTCTCGGTTTCTATTTCAAATGGAGTCGAAGGGATTTGACCGCGATGCGGTCATTGGCCGGAACGACCAAGTTATTAACCGGCCCCGCCGACACGTCTCCTATCAACGATGGCGAACACTGCGTCCCGAAGCGGGTGCACCGACGCGGGACACTCGTCGCGAGGAGCCGAACCGAACGGCGAACAGTCGTCACTCGAGCCGGACGATATCTACCATATCCTCCAGACCAGCCGTCGGCGCCACGTGCTCCGATACCTCCGGCGCGCCGGCGAGCCGATGACGCTTCGCGACCTCGCCGAGCGGATCGCCGCCGACGAACACGAGACGACCGTCGAGAACCTGACCTCGGACCAGCGCCAGCGCGTCTACATCTCCCTGTACCAGTCGCACCTGCCGAAACTCGACCAGCGCGGGATCGTCGACTACGACAAGGATCGCGGGATCGTCGAGTCGACGCCGATGGCCGCCCAGTTCGATCCGTATCTCTCGGGACTCGAGGCGGGGTCGACCGATCCGTGGCCGCGTCGGTACGCGGGAACGGTAGGCGGCTGTGCGCTGTTCGTGGTCGCAACGGCCGGCGGCCTGTTGCCGATTCCGTGGCTCGCTACCTCGTCGGTCGTCCTCTTGGCGGTCGCCGCCGTAACGGCGGTCCACTGGTATTCGGAACTGATCGCGTCGTAAGCGGCACGCGGAAGCGTCTCACCGACGGCTATCGGGTGTATGAAAGTACGATCGAAAACGCGGCGGCGCTCGACGGAGTCGACGACCGTCAGTCGGCGCGGGAGCCGAGCGCCGTCGCGTTCGGATCGGCGGCGATCTCGGTCTCGAGGGCGCGGTGGGCGTAGAAGACGACCGAGAAGTCTTGCGGACTGGGAACCGAACAGGCGAGCCAGCCGATCGCGACGGCCATCGCGATCGGCGAGTCGGCCGGGATGGCGCCCCCGAACCCGGCCGCGAAGACGGGGACGGCGAGGAGGACGGGCGCCAGCGCCGCGGCGCGAAGGTGGACCGCCGGTTCGCGACCGGTCGGTCGGGGCTCGACGACGGCCCACGGACAACACGTCAGCAGGCCGATTATTCCGTCGGTTCGGTCGGGGAGGTAGGTGATCGTGTGATCGATCCCGGCGAGTCGCAAGAGGAGGGCGTGGGCCCACTCGTGGACCGCCAGTCCGACGACTACTGCGAGGGCGAGGGCGGGGGCGGCGACGACCACATCCGTACCGATCATAGGGGAGAGACGTGAGATGCACACCTGTTCGCTCGACCCGAACCGGGTCGAGAGCCACCTCACGCAACCGGTGAGACGAACCAGTCGAGGAAGTCGATCCGGATTCACCTGTTGGTCCATTAAGTCCAGTGCGATGCCGTGCGCCGTCTCCACCCTGTTTTGCCGCCGGCCGCTGCCGCTCGCCAAGGGTTAAGTACTGTTATGTGGCAACATCCACCATGGTATCTTCCCAACCACTGGAGTTCGACCACGACGACCGGAGACGGATCTACGAGTACGTCGAGCGCCACGGGGCGGTCGATCCGGACGACGCCCAGTCGGAGCTGCGCATCGATCCCAGCGGCTTTCGCCACCACGTCGCGATCCTCAAACGCGACGGGCGCCTCGAGGCGGCGGACGGAACGCTCCGGGTGGTTCTCGACGCGGGCGCCGAGGAGGAGTACGTCGCCGACGACCTCGAGTTCCACGTCCGGCCGGCCAAACAGGAGGACCTCTCGGGGATCGTCGGCGCGATCCGGCAGGTCGCCGAGGAGAAGACCTACATCGAGGCCGAGAGCGTCGCCGACGAGATCGACCACGAGGAGGCTCTGCTCCGGCACAACGAACTCGAGTCCCGGATGTTCTTCGTCGCGACCGTCGACGCGGACGTCGTCGGCTGGGTGCACCTCCACGCGCCGGAACTCGAGAAGCTCTCGCATACGGCTGAGCTCACCGTCGGCGTCTTGGAGGAGTACCGCGGCCACGGGCTCGGCTCGCACCTCCTCTCGCGGGGCCTCGAGTGGGCCGGCTCCCGCGGCTACGAACGGGTCTACCAGAGCGTCCCCTCGAGCAACGACGACGCCATCGCCTTCCTCGAAGAACACGACTGGGAGATCGAAGCGATCCGCGAGGATCACTACAAACTCAACGGTCACTACGTCGACGAGGTAATGCTGGCTATCGAGCTCTGAGTCGACAATTCGTTTTATATAACCGTCCCTGAAACGGGGAGGTATGCGTTTTGCTACCCTCGCTCGGTTCGACCGGGTGGATTGGGGCGAATCGACCGCCGCGATCGTCGCCATGGGGCTCGTGCTGGCGGTCGCCGGGATCGTCCGGACACTCGAGACGCCGGTCTCGCAGCCGGTCGTCGCGTTCGAACTGTTCGTCTCGTTGCTCGTTCCGACCGGGCTGGCCACCGGCGGCTACTGGCTCGCCAGCCGGAACGTCTCGTCGGATCTCCGCTGGCGAGCCGTAACGCGGGTGTCGATCGGGATCGTCGTCGCCTGCGGGCTCGCCGCCTGGCTGACGGTGTACGTGGCCCTCGAGGGCGGCGCGGTTCGCGATCCGCTCTCGCTGACGACGACGCTGGCCGCCGTCGGCGGCGCGACCGGCTTCGCCACCGCCGTTCGGGAGCCATTGGGCGTTGCAACCCCCGATTCTCTCGGCTCGAGCGTGCCCGCTCACACGGCCGAGACCGAGTCGCCAGCCACGGCCGAGTCGGCCGACGCGACCGCGCGGTCGTCGACGGCGGGAGCCGACGCGTCGCCCGAACCGACGATAGAACGACCGACGGCGGCCGCTGCCGCCACCGTGACGACCGCGCTCGGGTCGACGCCGACCGATATCGTCCCGGCGAGCGATCGGTCGACCGACGGTGCGACGGCGGATTCCGATGCGTCGACGATCGCTGGGACGGCAGCTGATTCCGAGGTGTCGAAGACGACCAGCACGCCGACCCCTTCGGAGTCGGAGGCGGGAGCGTCGCCCGCCATCTGGGACGACAGCAGCCCCGAGGGTCGAACCGCCGCTCCCGCGCGTCCCGTGGAGCCGCCCGAACCCACGGCGGGCGACGATTCCGGCTCCGAGACGTTCGAGATTCCGGGTCGCGACGCGTTCGACGACGGTGCCGACTCGCCAGACCCCCTCGAGTCGCCGACGCCGAGACGGGATCCAGGCGTCGGCGCCGTCGCGGCCGTCCCGTTGACGGCGGAGACGGTCCTCGACGTTCTCCGAAACGAACGCGTCCGACTCGCCCTCGCAGTCCTCTACCACGAGTGGGACGGCCAGGCGCGCTCGGTCGACGCGCTCGCCCGCGCCGTCTCGTCTCACACGGACGACTCCGCTGACGCAGTCGCGGCCGGACTCAAGCACGCGACGCTTCCCCGACTCGCCGAGATTCGGGCCGTCGACTGGGATCCCTACGCGGATCGCGTCTCGGCGCCGGACCACGCCGTCTTCGAAGAAGGCGTTCGCGAGGCGTCCGCGCTGCTCGAGTCGTTCGAACCGGGAACGAGATAGCGATCGCGACCGGCGGCCGGTTCGCGTCGCTCCGCTACGCGGGATGCTCCTCTTCTTCGTCGGCGATTTCGAACAGCTGCTCATAGCCCTCGTCGTCGGGCAACTGCCGTTCGACGTCCTCGAGTTCGCCGCTGGTGACCGCCTCCGCGACGACGCTCAAGTCGTCGTATCGGATATCCGACAGTGGCGTCGTCGCGGGGAACGCCGTGATCCCTTCAGGCGACGGTCGACCGATCAGCGCTCGTCCGCGGGCGCCGTCGGGCCGTCCGACGCCGCGGGTGCGTCGCCGTCTGGTACCCGCTGGCCCCAGAGGCCGTCGTACTTTCGGACCTCGAGATCGCCGTCGACCCGCGTCTGGCACGACAGCCGGAGGCCGCCGTCGGGATCGTGCGGGGGGAGGGAGAGACGGCGGCGTTCGGCCGCGGTCGGCTCGCTCGCGTCGCCCTCGATCGCGACGGCGCAGGTCCCGCAGGTGCCGTGTCCGCGACAGTTGAGCCAGTTCGCACGACCGTTGTGCGGCGACTCGCCTGCTTCGAGGAGGACGTCCCGGAGGATTCGTCCGCGTTCACACTCGATTTCCCGTCCGCGAAACTCGATCGTTGGCATGGCAACCAGTAGGACACGCGGCGGCTTCGTTCTTTGCCGCCCGCGACCTCTCGGATCGGGTCGCCTCTCGACTGGTAGCGCCCACCGTCGGAGAATCCCCAATCGAAAGGCAATTTTGCGCCACGCGAGTACCGAACGGTATGCTTTCGATCGCGCTTGCCGGGAAGCCCAACGCCGGCAAGTCCACGTTCTACACCGCGGCGACGATGGCCGACGTCGACGTCGCCAACTACCCCTTCACGACGATCGACGCCAACCGCGGCGTCAGCTACGCCCGGACCGACTGTCCCTGCCTCGAGCGCGAGGAGCGCTGTAACGCCGACAACTGCGAGGACGGCAAGCGCTACGTCCCGATCGAGCTAATCGACGTGGCGGGGCTGGTGCCGGGCGCCCACGAGGGGAAGGGGCTGGGCAACCAGTTCCTCGACGAACTCACGAACGCGGACGTGATCGTCAACGTGATCGACGCCTCCGGCGGGACCAACGAGAAGGGCGAACCCGTCGACATCGGTGAGCACGACCCACTCGAGGACATCGACTTCGTCGAGGAGGAGATGGACCTCTGGCTGGCGGGCATCGTCGAGCGCAACTGGGAGTCCGTCGAGCGCAAGTCCCGCTCTCCCGATTTCGACATCGACGACGTCCTCGCGGACATGCTCTCGGGCTTCGGCGCCTCTCCCAAACAGATCGCTATCGTCCTCCGAGAGCTCGACTACCCCGAGGACCCCATCCAGTGGGAGGACGCACACCGCGAGGAGCTCGCGCGGCTGGTCCGCGAGCGGACCAAGCCGATCGTCGTCGCGGCGAACAAGATCGACGTCGCCCCCGAGGAGAACGTCGAGAAACTGCTCGACCTCGACAAGCCGGTCATCCCCACGACCGCCGAGGGCGAACTCGCCCTTCGACGAGCCGCCGACAACGGGTTAGTCGACTACGACCCCGGCGACGAGACCCTCGAGATCGGCGACGACGTCAACGACGCCCAGCGCGACGCCCTCGCGGACTTGGCCGAGACGATGGCCGAGCACGGCGGCACCGGCGTCCAGGGCGCGCTGAACTACGCGGTCTACGACCTGCTCGAGCACCTCACCGCCTACCCGGTCGAGGACGCCGCGAAGTGGTCCGACGGCAGCGGCAACATCCTGCCCGACGCCTTCCTGCTGCCCGACGGCTCGACGCCGGTCGATCTGGCCTACGCCGTCCACTCCGACATCGGCGACGGTTACCTCCACGCCGTCAACGCGAAGACGAACCGGGAGATCGGCGAGGAGTACGAACTCGAGGAGGGCGACGTGATCAAGATCGTCAGCACAAACTAGCACGGCTATTTTTCTCTGTGTTTTAACCGACTGCGGTGATCAGTACAGGGAACGCACTTATTGTGAATCATTGAACAATTTTCACTATGGGATCATCGCCACCGACTCTCTGTCCGCGTTGTGGCAAGCGAGAGACGTATTCAGCTCGATATACGACACCAGGATGGCGAATACAATTCTACGAATGCGATAATTGCGGTCGAAGATATGACCCGTATCTCGACGCAGAATACAGCATAGACCGATGAAAAGTTCGCATCTATAGTGACTACGGAAGTCAGTCGAGGGTAGATTGGAATTTATGAATTGTGTATATCCTCGGGGTAGTAATCAGCGTCATTATCGTCGGCTATCTCCTGTCTGTTCGAGATAAATTCGACTGAGAACTGCGGCCCGTTCGATAGCCCTCCGTCGTCAGGCATACGACTTATTGCGAGATCCGTGGGACCATCGAACATGGTAGATAAGACACTCGCTGCCGAGGAACTCACTCGCGACGAGGCCGCCGAACGGCTTCGAGAACTGGCCGACGCGCTCGAGGGCGACGGCCCGGCGTCGGTCCGGACGGGGAACAAGACGGTCTCCCTCCGGCCGTCGCAGTCGATCGCCTACGAGCTGGGCGTCCGCGAGCGGTCGTCGATCCTGCGGGGCTCGCGCGAAACGATCTCCCTCAAAATGGACTGGAAGCCGCCGAAGTCGTCCGGCGAGGAGTGAGCAGCGCCGCCGCCGACTCGCTTCGCGATCCGCTCACGGGAACCCGACGCCGGCGAGCGGCTCGAACCAGACCGCGGTGACGAGCACGGCCAGAAAGACGTAGGAGCCGCGGACGAGCAGCATCGTGGCGAGCGTGGGCTCCGCGCGACGCGCGACGAGCGCGACCGCGCCGAAGGCGAGCGCGGCCAGCGCCGTCGTCGGCGGGAAGACGCGAGCGACGGCGAAGGCGAGGACGGCCAGCAGGGCCGTCAGCATCAGTCCGTAGGCCAGCGCGTACGCGCGATCCGGACCGACGGCGACGGCGACGGTGCGCTTCTCGATCGACCGGTCGTAGTCGTAATCCTGGGTGTCGTCGATGACTTTGATCCCCGACAGGAGCACGAGGAAGACGAGGGCGAACCCCGCCGCGACGGCGCTGATCGTCCCGGCCTGCACGTAGAACCCGCCGAGGATCGCGAGGGCGATGCCGAGCGGGTAGCCCGTCGTCGCGGTAAGCGGGTTCGTGTCCAACTGCGGCGCGTGGTGGTACGCGATCAGCCACGTCGGCAGCGTCAGGACGACCGCGACTGGATCGACGAGCACCCATAGTAGCACGCAACAAGCGGCGAAGACCGTCGTCGAGAGCGCCAGTCCCACGCGACACCCGCGCTCGGTCAGCGGGTGCTCGTCGTCCTCGCCGCGGATGTGGAAATCGACGTAGCCGTCCTTGACGTGGGCCGTGTAGACCGCGGCGAAGATCGCGACGGCGTGGATCGCCGCGATGGCCGGATCGATCCGCCCGACGAGGACTGCACCGAACAGCGCCGCTGCGACCGGCGGCGTCATGAAGACGGGGTGGACCTGCGACAGGAACGCTCGCACCGTCGCTCGCGGGCCTGTGCCGGTTCTCGCGAGGGCCATACTCGAGCGACAACGAACTGATACATAATACCCGTGCCGGCACGACGTTCGCTGCGGGTCGGGCGCCCTCGACCCCTCGATGGGCGCCGCCGTGGGTGCAGGTCGGCACTCCGTGCAACCGGCGCGCCACTCCGTAACGCACAGTTTGATGTGCCGTCCCGTGCCACTGACGGGCATGACAGCGGGCTATACCGGAGCCGATCTCTTCACGGACGCGCTCGAGTCCTACGGCGTCGACTACGTCTTCGGGAATCCGGGAACGACGGAGCTGCCGATCATGGAGGCGATCGGCGAGAGCAACCTCGAGTACCGGCTCGGGCTCCACGAGGACATCGCGGTCGGGATGGCCGGCGGCTACGCCCAGCGGCGTCGGTACCACGCCCACCACGACGACTCGATCACGCCGGTCGGGGTGGCGAACCTCCACATCGCGCCGGGGCTGGCCCACGGCCTCGGAAATCTCTATGCGGCCAAGGTCGCCGGCGCGCCGCTGGTCGTCACCGCGGGCAACCACAGCACCGACTTCCGCCACGAGGAGCCGATCCTCTCGGGCCGACTCGCCGACATGGCCCGCCAGTTCTGCAAGTGGTCCGACGAGGTGCTCGACGTCGCCGCGCTGCCGACGATGCTGCGACGGGCGTTCAGAGTCGCGATGACGCCGCCGACCGGCCCCGTCTTCCTCGCGCTGCCGCTCGACGTCACGATGGCCGAGACCGACGCCGAGCCCGAGCGGCTGGGACCGATCCCGAACGCCGGCAGCGGTGACCCCGTGCAACTCGAGCGCGCCGCCGATTTGCTGGCCGAGGCCGACGATCCGGTGTTGGTCGTCGGCGATCACGTCGCCCGCTCGGGCGCCGATGCCGTCGCCGCGGCGGTCGAGCTCGCGGAGGCGACGGGGGCCCGCGTCCACGGCGAGATCCTCTCCTGCGAGGTCGACTTCCCGACCGACCACGATCAGTGGGTCTCCTACCTGCCGACCAGCGAGGACGCGGCCGCAATGTTGATGGACACCGATACGATCTGCTTCGCCGGCGTGTCGACGAACACGACGCTGACCCGCCACGAGGAGGCGCTGGTCGATCCGGAGACGACCTGCATCCACCTCAGTGACGACGCCTGGGAAGTCGGCAAGAACCAGCCCGCCGACGCGGCCGTCGTCGGCGATCCCGGCCTGGTCATGCAGGAACTGACCGAGCGCGTCCAGGGGAAGCTCTCCGACGACGTCGTCGCCGACCGCCTCGAGTCGGTCGCCCAGATGAAGGAGCTGGTCGAATCGAAGATGTCTGGCTACGGCGAGGGCGACGGCGAGGACGACCCGCGCGCCTCGAAGGCCGAGTTAGTCGACGCGATGGAGCGCGTCGCCGGCGACGCCGCCATCGTCGACGAGGGCGTCACCTCGAAGTACGCCATGCTGACGCGGTGGGAGTTCGCGCCCGAACAGTACATCTCGAACAAGGGCGGCGGCCTCGGCTACGGGCTCCCGGCGGCGGTCGGCGCAGCCGTCGCGGAGGCCCAACGGGACGACCCTCGCGACGTGGTCGGCTTCATCGGCGACGGCTCCTACCAGTACTACCCCCACTCGATCTACAGCGCCGCCCGCTACGACCTGGATCTGACGGTCGTCATCTCGGACAACCGCAACTACCGCATCCTCAAGGACAACACCCTCCACCTCATGGGCGGCGAGGAGGAGGATTACGAGTTCGTCGGCATGGACTTCGAGCCCGGCGTCGATCTCGTGCGAAACGCCGAGAGCCACGGCGCCCGCGCCGAACTCGTCGAAACGCCCGACGAAATCGACGAGGCGCTCGCGGACGCGCTGGCCCGGGACGGCCCGGACGTCCTCGACGTGCTGGTCCACGACTGAGCCGAGCGCCGAACGGCCCGGTCCTCGAGGCCGGGCGACGACTGCTCGAGGCCCCGGTCGCATCAGTCCCGCAACAGTAGGCCGGTAGACACTTAGCCGTCGTCGGTGCAGAGAGAGGTATCACGGATGGGCTGGATCATCAACCCGTACAGCATCGTGCTGTTGCTGTCTCTCGCCGTCGCCGTCGGGACCGCGGTCGCGGCGTGGCGATCGCGTCCGGCCGCCGGTTCGGTCCCCCTCGCCGCGCTGATGGCGAGCGTCGCGCTCTGGCTTGGGATGCACGTCCTCGAGATCGAGTCGACGGCGTTCGTCTGGAAGGCCCGCTGGGCGGATCTCCAGTGGGTGTCCGCTGCTATCATCCCGTCGCTGTTTCTCGTCTTCGCTCTCGCGTATACGGGCCGAGACCGCTGGCTCACCCGCCGCCGACTCGGGCTGTTGGCGATCGAACCGCTGGTCATGGTCGGCCTGTTGGCGCTCAACGGCCGGACCCGCGTTCTGTGGGGGCCGCCGCACGAGGCGATGGTCCCGCTGAACGTCCCGTGGGCCCAGCCAGCGACGGTCGTCACCGCGGAGCCGAACGTCGGGCTGTTCGTCCACCTCGCGTACGCGACGCTCTGTCTCGCGGCCACCGCGATCGTCGTCCTCGACGTCGCGGTCCGGAGCAACAGCCTCCACCGCTGGCAGGGGATCGCCGTCCTCGTCGCGGTGGCGGTTCCGTGGGCGTCGGCCGTCGTCGCGAGTTCGTCCCTCGAGATCATCGGGACGACCCCGATCGGACTGACGATCACCGGGCTCGCGATCACGTTCGGCCTCTACCGCTACCGCCTGCTCGAGCTCGCGCCGATCGCGCGCAACGAGGTCGTCGCCAACCTCGAGGACGGCGTGCTCGTCGTCGATGCCGACCGGCGGATCATCGACAGCAACCCGGTCGCACAGCGGCTCTTCGACCGGGACCGTGATGCGCTCGTCGGCACCCCCGTCGTCGACGTCGTTCCGACGGTCGACGTCGACGCGGTAATCGATGCATCCGCCGACGGCGGCGACGGTCACGACGCCCAGTTCTCGCTCGGCGACGGCGCTGAGCGTCGCATCTACGAGCTCTCGGCCTCGCCCATCGACGGCCGCGGCGGCCCCCTCGGCTGGACGCTCGTCGTCCACGACGTGACCGACCGCGTCCGACGGGAGCGCGAACTCGAGCGCAAGAACCGAAAGCTCGACGAGTTCGCCAGCGTGGTCAGTCACGACCTGCGCAACCCGCTGACGGTATCGAAGGGGTACCTCGAGTTACTCGAGGAGGAGTACGATCCCGAGCACGTCCGCACGATCGCCCGGTCCCACGAGCGGATGGAGGAACTGATCGACGACGTCCTCACCCTCGCCCGCCAGGGGCAGGCCGCCCTCGAGCCCGAACCCGTCGCCCTCGGGCCGGCGGCGAGGACGGCCTGGGAGACAGTCGACACGGGCGACGCCGCGCTTACGGTCGCCGACGACCGGACGATCCGTGCCGACCCCGCGCAGTTCCGCCAGTTGCTCGAGAACCTCTTTCGGAACAGCGTCGAGCACGGTTCCACGAACCCTGACCCGCGGGCTCGTCAGGACGACGAAAGACGCTCCACGTCTTCCGAGCCCTCGGTCGCTGACGCTCCCGAGGACACTGTCGAGCACGGCTCGACGAGCAGTCAGCGCGAGAACCGCTCCGACGACACTGTGGAACACGGCTCAGCGTCCCTCGAGTCGCGGCCTCGTCAGCAGATCGAACGCGATGGCGTCGCCATCACCGTCGGCGCGCTCGAGGACGGGCTCTACGTGGCGGACACGGGTCGGGGCTTCGAAGACGAACCCGATCGCCTCTTCGAGCCGGGATACACGACCGGCGACGGGGGAACGGGACTCGGACTATCGATCGTCGCCGACGTCGTCGACCACCACGGCTGGTCGATCGCGGCGAGCGACGCCGACGGCGCGCGGTTCGAGATTACCGGCGTCGAGTTCGTCGATTCGGACACGGACCCAGATCCGACTCCGAACTCGAGCGACGAGCAGCGGCCGTCGTGACTCGAGTCGCCGCGCTCAGCGCCGCGGCTCCCGCACGCCCTCCCCGTCTTCGGTCTCCGGAAAGAGTTTGCCCGGGTTCAGCGTTCCCGTCGGATCGAGCGCGTGTTTGATCGACCGCATGGCGTCGACGGCGCCCGCGCCGTGTTCCGGCTCGAGGTACTTCCGTTTCCCCTGGCCGATGCCGTGTTCGCCGGTCGCGGTGCCGCCCATCTCGATCGCCAGTTCGACGACCTCGCGGTAGACTCGTTCGCCCCGCTCGAGTTGGTCGGGGTCGTCCGGATCGACGAGCGGGCTGTAGTGGAGGTTGCCGTCCCCCGCGTGCCCGTAACAGGGGACGAGGAGGTCGTGTTCGTCGGCGAGCCGTTTGACCTCGCGGACGATCTCGGGGTAGGAACTGATCGGCACCGTCACGTCGCCGGGGTGGAGCGGTCCGCGGTCGGGATCGTAGCTCCGCATGGCGTACGCCAGTTCCCGCCGGGCCTCCCAGAGATCGGCCATCGCCGTGTCGTCGGCGCTCACTTCGAACTGGCGGACGCCGTGGCCTTCGAAGATCGTCCGACAGAGGTCGATCTCCGTCTCGATCCCGTGGTTGGCGTGGAACTCGAGGAAGACCATCGGCGCGTCGGGGAGATCGCTGCCGAGGTAGCGGTTCGCCATTCGGGCGCTCAGCCCGTCGACGAGTTCGATCTTGGCGACGTCGACCTCAGTGCGCACCGCCTCGGAGATGGCCTCGGCCGCGTCGTCGAGCGTCTCGAAGATCGCCCGGCCGCCGCGGATCTGTTCGGGGCGGCCCGCCAACTCGAGGGTGGCCTCGGTGACCACCGCCAGCGTTCCCTCGCTGCCGACGAGCAGGTCGGTCAGGTTGTAGCCGCTCGAGGTCTTGCTCGCTCGCGACCCGGTCTCGATGACGGTCCCGTCCGCGAGGACGGCCTCGAGACCGAGCACCCAGTCGGCGACCTCGCCGTACCTGACCGTCTGCATCCCGCTGGCGTCGGTCGCGATCATCCCGCCGATCGTGGAGATGTCGCCCGAGGAGGGCAGCGGCGGGAAGAAGAGGCCGTCCGGTGCGACGTGCTCGTCGACGGCCGAGCCGATGATCCCGGGCCCGACGTCGATTTGGAAGTCGTCGGGCCGATAGTCGACGATATCGTCCATCCGCGTCAGATCGAGGCTGATCCCGCCGCGGGCCGGGACGGCGTTGCCCTCGAGTCCCGTGCCGGCCGCGTAGGGCGTGACGGGAACGCCGTGTTCGGTCGCGGCCTCGAGAACGGCCGAGACGTCTGCCGTGCGTTCGGGGTAGACGACCGCGTCCGGGAACACGCCGCCGCTCTGCTCGGTGCCGAAATCGGTCGCGTGCGAGTCTCGGCGTCCCTCTGCGAACGAGACCTGATCGTCCGCGAGGTCGAGACCCTCGAGGAACGAGCAGTTATGTGTCATACGTGGTCATCATTCACGACTCGTATCAACGTTACCCACCGTCTTGACGAGTACCGAAAGATACCACTACGGGACTCCCCGCCGTATCGGTGCGTATGACCGACGAGTCGCTTCGCGAACGGGCGCAGGAACTCCACCGACACCTCGAGGCGACCGCCGAATTGCCGATCGATCGGACGGCGAACCGGTGGCTCGGCGAGGCCGAAGCCGTCGCGCGCGACGTGGCGACGAGCGACCTCGACGAAGCGACGACCCTCGAGCGCGTCGCGAAGGTCCAGCATCTGCTCGCCGAAGTCAACGAGACCGGCCACGAGGGAGCCGACGATCACCTCGAGGCGGCGAAGGAGGTCTGTGCGGGGATTCTCGAGGACGACGGGTCGACGCCTCCGTAGTCGGTCCAGTCCCGTTCGACGCGGTCCGACCGTGTGACGCAGCGATTCTTTCTTCCATGGAATAGCCGCCGGCACTTATTGCAGGGCGCGCAAAATGGTGGAAGTATGACAGGTTCTCCGTCAGCGCCGGCGCGTACGTTCGAATGGGTCGACGGCGCGATCCCGCGTTACGAGTCGTTCTTTACGGTGGACGAACACCGCGACCGCGACCGGGCCCTCGCGGCCGAACACGACCTCCTCGAGTACGACGAACGCGGCGAGAGCGCGAACGGCGAGACGCTGTGGACGGTGACCGTCGGCGACGGCGACCGGAGCGCGCTCCTGTTCGGCGCGCCCCACCCGAACGAACCGATCGGGTCGATGACGATCGATTTCCTGCTCCACGAACTCGCGACGAACGACGAGTTACGGGGGTCACTCGACTACGAATTCGTCTGTCTGCCGGTCGTCGACCCCGACGGCGTTCGGCTCAACGAAGGCTGGTTCGACGGCCCGTTCACGCTCTCGAACTACGCGCAGAACTTCTATCGAACGCCGCCGGACGAGCAGGTCGAGGCTACGTTCCCGGTCGAACGCGAGGGCTACGTCTTCGACGATCCAGCGCCGGAGACGCGGGTGCTGATGGACCTGATCGAGACCCGCCGCCCGGAGTTCGTCTACAGTTTCCACAACGCCGCGTTCGGCGGCTGTTACTACTACCTCACCGAGCCCCTCGAACGGCTCTACGACGTGCTCTCGTCGCTCCCGGGGGAGTACGACGTTCCGCTCCACCGAGGCGAACCCGAGTGGTTCGCGATGGAGGCGTTCGACGACGCCGTCTATCGGCTCCCGACCTTCGCGGACCGGTTCGACGACATTCGGGACCGTGACGACGTCAACCCCGAAGCGGCGCTCCTCGGCGGCAATTCCTACGATTACGCCGACCGATTCAACGAGGACGTTGTCGAACTCGTCGTCGAACTACCGTACTTCCGCGACCCGCAGATACAGGATCAAACCGAACTCGAGCGCCCTCGCGCGGACGTCATCCGGGACGGGGTTCGAAAACGGCAGACGCTCCTCGAAGAGATGCGAGACGGGGCCGATGCCGTCGCCGAGCACTTACCGGAGACGCCGATGGCCCGGGAGGCGACGGGGGCTATCCCCCACTTCGAGAACGAACTCGAGTCGAAACTCGAGTGGGCGGAATCGACCGCGGAGACGGACAGACCGGCGACAGTCGCCCAGCGCGTCGACGAGCACTTCCTCAGGCAGTACCACCTGCTGACGTACCTGGGTATGCTGTTACGATCGATCGACCGCGCCGCGATGAGCGCTGACGAGGGCGCTCGCGAGACGCTCGCGGAGACGAAAGCCGCACTCGAGGACGTCTTCTTCGAGCGACTCGAGGATATCCGAGCGCGACTCGACTACGAGACGATCCCGATCTGGAAACTCGTCGCGATCCAGGCCCGCGCGGGACTGCTCTGTCTGGACTACCTGCAGAACCGACCCGATAGGTGACGGCGAACGGGAACCGATATCTCGACCCGGACGGGCCGCGTACGCGAACGCCCGCGACTCGCGTCGGGACGATCGGCGTCGCTCGAGCGTTGGGTCGGTGTCTCGGCGATACCGCGAGCGGCTCGTGATCGTCCCGCGATCGGTCGAGCGTGCGGCTGAACGAAAATATCATAATTTTATGTGACTGGCTGTCGCGGTAGCGGACGATGACAGTCAGCCGACCGATTCGACCGCTGTGGAGGGCGGATCCGTGAACGCCGAGTTGGACCTGCTGGTGCGGCTCACCGACTACGAGCGGCCGCAGGACGTCGCCGACCGCGCCGTGCAGGCCGAGGAATTGGGCTTCGACCGCATCACGGTCGGCGAGACGACCGGCTGGAACATCATCCCGCCGCTGACGCTGGCCGCCGACCGCACCGACGAACTGGGCATCTCGAACGACGTCGTCTCGCCGTACGGCCGCTCGCCGGCGCTGCTCGCCCAGACTGCGCTGACGATGCACGACGCCTCCGACGGGCGATTCCGCCTCGGCCTCGGCCCGAGTTCGCCCGCGATCACCGAGCGCTGGCACGGCCTCGAGTTCGACCGGCCGCTCCGGCGCACCCGCGAGGTCATCGAGGTAATTCGGTCGGTCTACGAAGACGGAAATCCCGCCTACGAGGGCGAGATTTTCGACATCGCCGGGCTCAACTACGAGCGCGAGGTGCCCGAGAGCCCGCCGCCGATCGACCTCGGGACGCTCGGCCCGACGGCCACCGAGATGGCCGGTCGCTTCGGCGACGGCTGGGCGCCCCAGCTCTTCACGAAAGCGGGCCTCGAGGACCGGCTGGCGGACCTTGAGCGCGGTTATCAGATGCGATCTGATAGGCCGTCAGAACGTACCCGTTCTGACGACGGTGCCGAACTCGCGGACAAGCGCCTCGAGGACCTGCGCGTGGCCCCGATCGTCCGCGGGATCGCCAGCGAGGACCGCGAGACCGCGCGGGCGAAGGCGCGGTCGACGATCGCGTTCATGCTCGGCGCCTACGGCCCCTACTACGGCGATTCGGTCGCCGAGCAGGGGTACGCCGACGTCGTCGACGAGATCCGGGTCGCCTGGCAGGAGCGAGACACCGACGCGATGGCCGCCGCCCTCCCCGACGACGTGCTGGACGACCTTGCGCCCGCGGGGACGTCCGCGGAGGTCCGCGAGTGGGTCGAGGAGTACGCGAGCCTCGAGGCCGTCGACGCGGTTCGGATCGGCTTCGTCAACGAGATGAGCGAAGCGGAGAAGGAGACGACGATGGAAGCGGTCGCCGATCTCTCATAGACTCCCGCCGCCGGACCGATATCGGCGATATCGGGCGATATACGGCCCATATGCGGGGTATGTGGTCGTGTGTTTCGATCGAACTCACAGGTTGGTTAAATACCTCGCGCCGCCTATAGCGGCTATGACCCCACCCATCAACTCACCGGCGGCGGACCTCGAATTCGACGATTCCAGCGCCGACGCCGTCGATACGGCGATGGGGATCCTGGCGGACCGCAACCGCCGAGCGGTGTTGCGGTATCTCGACCGGTCCGACGGCACCGCCACGCTGACCGAACTCGCAGAGGCGATCGCGACCGACACCCGAAACCCGGATCCGACGACGATCTCTGACCTCGCTGACGTCTCCTCGCGGGACGTTCGAGAGGTCCGCATCTCGCTGCACCATCTCCACGTCCCGAAGCTGGACGCCGCCGGTGCGATCGACTACGACCGGAAGACGGAGACGCTGACGCTTCTCGATCAGGGGCGGACGCTCCTGGAGCGACAGGAGGCCGTCCGCGGTCCGCTCCGATAGCGCCCGCCTCGAGTTCGCTCTTCTCCCGCGATCGGTCCGCCGTTACGGCTCGAGGACCAGCTTCCCGAGGAAGCTGTCGCTCATCACGTCGCGCTGGGCCTGGGCGGCCTCCGCCAAGTCGTACGTCTGTGCGAGTTCGATCGACAGCCCATCGGTCGCCATGAGGTGGGCGACGCCGCGCAGCGGAACGCGCAGGTCCGGCGTGTTGAACATGCTCATGAACTGGTAGCTGACGTCCTTCGAGCGGGCGGCGCCGTCGTTCGAGAAGCCCGGATCGGGACTGTTCTCGCCGATGCCGACGACGCGACAGCCCGTCGCGGCGACGTCCGCGTCGAACTGGAGGTAGTCGTCCAGCCGGTGGTCCAGTACGGCGTCGACGCCGCCGTCGCTGGCCTCGAGGACGGCGTCCGCGAGGTCGTCGCGCGCGTAGTCGAGGACGGTTTCGGCGCCGAGGTCCTCGAGGGTCTCGTGATACTCGTCCGAAGCGGTAGTGATGACCCGGGCGCTGACCGCGTCGGCGATCTGGACCGCGGCGTGGCCGACGCCGCCGGAGCCGCCGTGGACCAGACAGTACTCTGCGGGGTCGAGCGCGGCGTGGTCGACCAGCGCGCGCCAGGCGGTAACGGCGGCGACGCCCGCCGCGCCGGCCTCGGCCAGATCCGCGCCGTCGGGCAGCTGGACCACTCGGTCCGTCGGCACCGTCGCGTACTCGGCGTAGGCGCCCTGGAAACCGCCGTTGCCGATCCCGGTCCCGAAGACGCGGTCGCCCTCCGAAAATTCGTCGACGCCTGCGCCGGTCTCGGCGACGACACCGGCGAAGTCGACGCCCGGGGTGAAGGGGACATCGACCGGCTCGTACGACCCGTCCCGGAAGTAGGTGTCGACGGGGTTGACTCCCGCCGCGGCCACCTCGAGGAGGAGTTCGTCCGCGCCGGGCTCGGGTCGGTCGACGTCGTCTACTTGCAGTACGTCCGCGTCGCCGTGTTCGTGAAGGCGTACAGCGCGCATCTCGTTGGTATCATGCCCGCAGAGGCGTATAAGGCTACAGTTCCCAGTGGCACGCGGAACCGTCCGATCGGGCGAGCCGCTTCGGCTGCACCAGCAAGTCAAACGCTTGTCCGCTCGCCGCGCCTGTTCGAAAATATGGTAGATATCGACGTCGACGGCAGCGAACTCGAGGACGTGACGGTCGCTGTCTTCCTCGCGCAGGAGGGCACCGAGGAGGTGGAGTTCGTCGAACCGACGGACCTCGTCACCGACGCCGGTGCGACGGTCGACGTGGTCGGCAGCGAGACCGGCGAAGGACAGACTGTGAACAACGACTTAGAAGGGAGCGAGAGCTACGAAATCAAGAAGTCCTTCGACGAGATTTCCGCGGACGACTACGACGCGGTGATCGTCCCCGGCGGCACCGTCGGCGCGGACACCCTCCGGACGTACGACGAGGGCGTCGACCTGCTCCGTCAACACGTCGAGGCCGGCAAACCGACGGCCGTCATCTGTCACGGCCCGTGGACGCTGGTCGAGGCCGATGTCGTCGACGGAAAGCAACTGACCTCCTACCACAGCCTCCAGACCGATGTCCGCAACGCCGGCGGCGAGTGGGTCGACGAGGCGGTCGTCGTCGACGACGGCCTGATCACGAGCCGGAATCCGGACGACCTCGAGGTCTTCTGTGAGACGATCCTCGAGGAATTCGCACAGTAGGGAACTGACGGCGTTTTGTTACTCGGTTACTCAAAACAGCGGTCGGCGATGAAAATGTTGCCCGTTTAACGGCATTGGGTGTGTTACGGAAAAACTGGGTGAAACACCGAATGACCGATCGCATGTTCGATGCGCTCGCGGACGGCTATCGGCGGGAGCTGCTGGTCGACCTGCTGGATCACGCGCCACGGCGGGTCTCACAGCCCGCCGGCACCTCGTGGGAGATCACCGAGTCGAACGACGGGCTGCTTCGCAGACACCTCTCGAGTTCCCGAGCGATACCGGACGCCGACGAAGCGCTCCTTCGCGCCCACCACATCCACCTCCCGAAGCTGGACGACTACGGGTACGTCGAGTGGGATCGGGACGAGCACCGCGTGACGCGGGGCCCCCGATTCGACGAGATCAGGCCGATCGTCGAACTCCTGGACGGACGGCGGGACGAACTCCCCGCGGAGTGCCTCCGAGACCCCGAGGAGGCGCCTCGAGTCGTCGGTCGATCGTCGAAGTGACTGGCGGATCGCCGGCACCCACCCCGTTCTCGGATCCTATCGAACCGCTCGCGTCGCGTCGTCGATGATCTCGAGGGCGTCCTTCAGGTCCTCGGTACCCGTCGCGTACGAGAGCCGGGCGTACCCCTCGCCGTGCTCGCCGAAGGCGTCGCCCGGAACCACGACCACGCCGCGGTCCAGCACTTCCTCGCACCAGCCCTCGGGCACCTTCGGCATCGCGTAGAAGGCCCCCGCCGGCGTCGGCACCTCGAGGCCGGCGTCCTCGAGGCCGTCGACGACGAGGTCGCGTCGCCGCTCGAAGGTCTCGACCATCTCTTCGACCGGCTCCTGCGGTCCCGTCAGGGCCGCCTCGGCCGCGTACTGGGCGGGCGCGGAGGCACAGGCCTGGCCGTACTGGTGGACGCGCAGCATCCGCTCGATGCGGCGGTTGGAGGCGGCGACCCAGCCGAGTCGCCACCCGGTCATCGAGTAGGTCTTGGAACAGGCGCTGACGACGACCACGTTGTCGGTCTCGGCGAACTCCATCGGCGAGTGATGTGCGCCCTCGAAGACGATGTGTTCGTAGACCTCGTCGGAGAGACAGAGCACGTCGTGTTCGTCGGCGATGCGGGCGAACTCGCGCATATCCGCCTCGCTCTGGACCGCGCCGGTCGGGTTCGCCGGGCTGTTGACGATGAAGACGGCGGTGTCGTCGGTGATGGCTTCCTCGACGGTCGCGGGATCGAGCGTGAGGTCCTCGCGCAACGGCACCGGTTTGGTCGTCCCGTCTGCGATTTCGGTCAGCGCGTCGTAGGAGACGAAGCCGGGATCTGGGAAGATGACCTCCTCGCCCGGATCGACGTGGGCCTGAAGGACGAGGTGCAGCGCCTCGCTGCCGCCCGAGGTCGCGATGACGTCCTCGGGATCGATCTCGAGGCCGTAGTCCCGGTCGTACTTCGCCGAGATCGCTTCTCGGAGGCTGCGCGTCCCCTTGTTCGACGTGTATGCGTCCGTGCGGCCCGATTCGATCGCTTCGATCGCCCCGCGGCGAGCGTGGGCGGGCGTCGGAAAGTCTGGCTGTCCCAGCCCGAGGTTGATCGCGTCCTCGCTCGCGGCTTCGAACACTTCGCGGATCCCGCTGATCGACACCTGCTCGACTCGGTTGGCGAACTCGGTCATGCCTAAACCGGTGGGGTCGACCCCGATAACGCTTGCTGTGTTCGCCGTCGCCGCCGCGCAGCGGGCCACGCCGATTCGACTAATTTCGCCGCGCTGACAGCCGAGCCGGCCTGCCACAAGGAATATACAGTTGCTGACGAAGGTCAGAATGATGACTACGTTTCGCCGAACGGTTCTCGCGACCGGAGCGACTGGCGCGCTCGCGCTCGCGGCCGGCTGTCTCGATTTCGCGCTCGGAAACGGCCCGCTCGAGGTCACGGCCGAACGCGCGGCACCGACCGACAGCGCGCTCGAAACGGCCGGCTACGAGGAACGCGCGACCGAGCAGCGATCGATCGAGGAGCGCGTCGACGTCGGCGTCGAGCGCGACGTCGAAGCGACGGTCTGGCTCTCGACGTACACGAAAGAAATCGAATTCCGCGGCACCGCGGGCGAGGGCTGTGCGTTCGCCGCGATTTCGATCCCCGACGTCTCGGTCGCGGGCCGGTCGTTCAACCCAATCGGGGAGTTGAGCAACGAGGAACTGCTCTCGGAGTACGGCGGCGAACTCGAGCGCGGCGGCGCCTCGATCGAGAACCTCACCCACCGGGAGTCGTTCGGCCTCGAGATTCTCGGTGACGGACGGTCCGTCGACGTGTTCGAGGGAACGACGACGTTCGAGGGCGAACGGATCGACGTCGACATCGTAGTGACGTCGTTCGCACACGAGGGTGATCGGCTAGTGCTGGTCGGCAGTTATCCGGCCGCGCTCGCCGCGGAGTCGGCGACCGCCGAGGAACTAATGGAGTCCGTCGAACACCCTGTCTGAGCGGGCTGCCGCTCGATATCCGGGCTCGAGTCCATCGAATTAACAGCGAGAGCGATACGTCTCAACCGTCCGAACCACTCGTTCTGTTTCCGTTTTCCAACACGGCGCCGTCGCTCCCTCGATCGCGCGCGAAAAAGTAGGTCGATTCGTCGGCCGTTAGTAGAACTCGCGGACGAGGTCCATCGCGTCCTCGGGCGCACCGTCGGGGATCTCGGACATGTCCTCGGTGACGCCGTGTTTCTCGTGGTACGGGACGGAGTTTTCGTCCTGGTACATGACGCCCTGGTACTCCTTGTCGCTGTCGAGGATGACCTCCTTGGCGGCCTCGTAGTCGTTGGGGTCGTGACCTTCGTCCTGGAGGTCGACGAGGTTGTCGCGGAAGTAGTCGTAGGTGTCGACGTCGTTGAACGTGACGCAGGGGCTGAAGACGTTGACGAAGCCGAAGCCGTCGTGTTCGATCGCTTCCTGGATGATCTCCTGGTGGCGCAGCGCGTCGGAGGCGAAGGACTGGGCGATGAACGAAGCGCCCGAAGCCAGCGCCAGGGCCAGCGGATTGACCGGCGGCTGCTTGGGGCCTTCGGGGGTCGTCGACGTCTCGAAGTCCGACCGCGAGGTCGGCGAGGCCTGTCCCTTCGTCAGGCCGTAGATGCGGTTGTCCATGACGACGTAGGACATGTCGACGTTCCGGCGGACGGCGTGGACGAAGTGACCGGCACCGATCGAGTAGCCGTCACCGTCCCCGCCGGCGGCCATGACCTCGATGTCCGGACGGGCCATCTTGACGCCGGTGGCGACCGGGAGCGCACGGCCGTGGACCCCGTGGAGGGCGTAGCTGTGCATGTAGGTCCCGATCTTGCCGGAACAGCCGATCCCGGCCACCACGAACGTGTTGTCGGGGTCGTTGCCGGTTTCGGCGAGGGCTTTCATCATGCCGTTCATCGTCCCGAAGTCGCCGCATCCGGGACACCAGGTCGGCTGCTTGTCGGATTTGAAGTCGGTGAATCGTACGTCTGAGCTCATTGTGCAGGCACCTCCGCGGAGAGTTGCTCGGTGATCTGTTCGGCGAGTTCGTCCGCCTTGAAGCGGACGCCGGTGTACTTGTTGATGCGCTTGACGCGGGTAAGCACGTCGTGTTCGATCAGGTCGGCGAACTGACCGGTCGCGTTACATTCGACGACGATCACATCGTCGGCGGCCTCGATCTCCTCCGAGAGGTCGGGCCGCGGGAAGATGTAGGGCACCGAGATCACGCGGACGTCGATCCCGTCGTCCTCGAGGTAGTCGAGCGCTTCGACGAGCGCGCCCTCGTTCGAGCCCCAGGAGATGATGAGGTTGTCGGCGTCTTCGTCGCCGAACTCGCGGTAGTCCCAGTCCTCTTCTTCCTGTGCGGTCTCGACCTTTCGGTAGCGCTTGTCGACCTGCTGGACGCGCTCGTCCTGATCCTCGGTCCGCCGACCGAGCTCGTCGTGCTCGAGGCCGGTGGACATGTGAGCGCCGTCGACCGTGCCGGGGATCGCGCGCGGGCTGACGCCGTCGTCGGTGACGGCGTGGGCGCGGAAGTGACCCTGCGCGTCGAGCCACTCGTCGACCTCGTCGTCGTCGACGAGTTTGCCGCGGTCGATCTCGACGTCGTCCATGTCGAAGGCTTCCGGCGGGAACGTCTGCTCGGTGACCGACATCGCCAGGTCAGAGACCAGGAACACCGGCGTCTGGTACTTCTCGGCGAGGTTGAACGCCTCGACGGTCTTCCAGAAACACTCGGTGATCGACGTCGGCGTGATGACGAACCGCGGCACCTCGCCGTGGCCGCCGTACAGGGCCATGTTGAGATCGCCCTGTTCCTGCTTCGTCGGCATCCCCGTCGAGGGACCCGACCGCTGGACGTCGGCGATGACCAGCGGCGTCTCGCTGGTCGCGACCAGTCCGAACGTCTCGGTCATCAGGTCGATCCCGGCGCCGGACGTCGCGGTCATGGATCGGGCGCCGGCTCGCGCGCCGCCGAGCGCCATGTTGATCGCCGACAGCTCGTCCTCGGCCTGGACGACGTGACCGCCGTAGTCCTCGATACGCCCGGTCAGGTACTCCATGATCGACGTCGCGGGCGTGATCGGGTAGCCGGCGTAGAACCGGCAGCCGGCGGCGATCGCACCCATGCCGATCGCCTCGTTGCCGTTGAGCAGGACGTAGTCGTTGTCCGTGGTCTCGACGCTGTAGCCGAGATGCTCGAGGTCGTAGTTCTCCGCGACGTACTCCTGGCCGAGGCGGGCGGCCTCCTTGTTGTTCTCGACGATCTGCGAGCCCTTGCCGCCGAAGCGCTTCTCGAGGGCTTCGTCGAGGTACTCGACGTCGAAGTCGGTGATCTCACACGCGGCGCCGAGCGCGACGATGTTGCGCATGATCGCGCCGCCGGCGTCCTCGGCCAGCGACTTCAGCGGGACGTCGACCGCCGTCATCTCGTCGGGAATCTCGGCCTCCCAGGAGCGCTCGCCGTCGTAGATGATGGCGCTGCCCTCGTGGAGTTCGTCGAGATTCTCGTCGATCGTTCGCTGCGTGAGCGCGACCAAGATGTCCAGGCGATCGACGACGCTCTGGACCTCCTCGACGGAGGTTCGAATCTTGTAGGCCGTGTAGCCACCGCGGATACGCGACGCGAAGTCTTTCGACGTGAATACGTGCCGTCCGGCTCGGGCGAGTGCCTGAGCGAAGATCTTGCCCGTGGAGTCGATACCGTCCCCGGCCTCGCCTCCAACCGCCCAGTTGAGGTCCTCAGCCATGTTATGTCGACCCTTGCTCCCAGTAAATGAAAAGGCTTCTGAAAGCACAGCCGGACCGCCGCAACAGTCGCTGATATGTTCGGCCCGGAAGGACAGTTTTTCTTACTCAGTACCGAATTAATCGTAGAAACGCAACACGGACTCGAGTGACAGAAGTCATGGCAGAGGTGTTCTAAAGCCGGATTCGTGTTATCGTTCCGGGTGCGATCCGCGGTCGATCGAATCCCTCGGTCTCGGTGGTCGCGAACGGCGACTCGTCGGGGAACGGAACGCCTTTTCGACCGGCCGGTAAACGTAGACGACATGCCAATCGAGGGGACGCCAGTCACCGTCGAATCGATCCGCGAAGTAGGTCCCGACACCGTCGCGCTCGAACTCGAGACGCCCGACGAGTTCGACGCCCACCCCGGGCAGTTCGTTCTGCTCCGAGCTGTGCCCCGGGACGTCAACGACGACGAGACGGTCGACGACGACGAGGTCGTCATGCGCCACTACACGCTCTCGTCGCCGTCTGTCGACGAGACCTTCGAGATCACGGTCGGGATCGACCCCGAGGGCAACCTCTCGCCGTGGCTTGCCGACCTCGAGGGCGGTGAGACCGTCCACGTCGAGGGGCCGTTCGGGACGATCGCCTACGAGGGCGACGAGGACGTCGTCGCCGTCGCGGGCGGCCCGGGCGTCGGCCCCGCGGTCGCCATCGCCGAGGCGGCCCACGAGTCGGGCCACGACGCGGTCGTCATCTATCAGGCCGACGTACCGGCCCACACCGATCGCCTCGAGGCCCTCGAGGACGCGGGCGCGGACGTCGTCGTTCTCGACGGCGACGACGACGCGGGGCTCGAGGACGCGCTCGAGCGCCACCTCGAGGACGGTCGGATCTACGCGTTCGGCTTCGAGGAGTTCGTGACGCTCGTCGCGGACACCATCGAGGACGCCGGCGGAGATCCCGACGACGCGCTGATCGAGAACTTCGGCTGAGGTCGGAGGCGGCGGGGGAGACGCTCAAAAGCGAGACCGGTCGCTCGCAAGCAGTGAGGCTACGCGCACCCGCGTGCTAGCACGGCTATGGTAGACGAGGACCTCGAACTCGAGCGCGACATCGGCGAGGCGACGATCGTGTACGACGAACACGACGAGACCGTCGAGAAGTCGGTACCCAACGAACACATCGCCTACTTCCAGGACCACTGGATCATCAAGACCGGCGAAGACAACGAGGGCCGGGATATCGTCCGTCGGATTCCGGCCCAGCGCGTCCACTACGTTGAGCGCACCGTCGACGAGTTCGCGGAGGAAGTCGAGACGCTGGTCGATCAGGTCCAGTCGTTCGCCAGCGAACTCCGGACGAAGATTCCGGTCGGCGGGAACGGCGGCGAGAGCGAGCGGCCGGAACCCCACCGCATCGACGTCGACCGCGGTGAACCGGGCGAGAGCGAGAACCGACTCGAGTAGCGTCGATACCCGTCGCTTCCCGCTCGTTCCATTCCATCCCGTCCCGTTCTGTTTCGCACTCAGTGTTCGACCAGTTCGATCAGAATCCCCCCGGTGTCCCTGGGGTGGAGGAACGCGACCGAGTGGCCCCACGCGCCGGGTCGCGGTTCGTCGTCGATCAACGCGACGTCGTGTTCGCGCGCGGTCTCGAGGGCCGCCTCGATATCGTCGGTCGCGAGCGCGAGGTGGTGGATTCCGGCGCCGTTGTCCTCGAGATAGCGCGAGATCGTGCCTTCCTCGAGAGGCTCGAGCAGTTCGAAGTAACCATCGCCGCACTCGAGGAAGACGACGCGCAGTCCGTCGAACTCCTCCTCGTGGGCGACCTCGAGGCCGAAGAGGTCGCCGTACAGGTCGGCAAGTTCCCGTACGTTCTCCGTCGCGATCCCTGCGTGATCGAAGTGCATGGGTGCTCTTTTCTCGGGATCGACAAATAGCGCTATGGTTCTCGGCGATTAATCGTTTTATTTCAGGTTCAGGTAGTCTCTCGAGTCCAATCTGAACGATGGAATCGAACGGTACTACGTCACGAACGCGTATCCATCAGGATTGTGGCAACAGGGAATCGCCACACCCTCCCCAACCGATTCGCTCGCTCCGAAGTCGCTCACTCATCCCTCGCACGGGATCATCGGCCGCCCTCACTATCGTTCAGGCGGCCGACAGCGCGCGCCACCGCACACCGTCGGTCGGAGCAGTCTGTAGGCCGACGAAATTGATCGTTCGACCCGAGAAATCTCTCACCGCAGTCCGAGCGTGACAGCCAGCTGATCCCAGAGTCCGTCGCCGACGTCGGCGACCGCCGCCAGCTCGTCGTCCGAGAGTTCGAAGTCGAAGATGTCGGCGTTCGCTTCGATGTGCTCGCGGCTCGAGGCCTTCGGAATCGCCGCCACGCTGGGCTGCTGGACGAGCCAGCGCAGCGCGACCTGCGACGCCGACTTGCCGGAGGGATCGCCGATCTCGGCGAGTCGGTCGTCGCCCGGAACGGTCCCCTCCGCGAGCGGGCTGTACGCCGTCAGGCAGACGTCGTGCTCGACGCAGTACTCGAGCAGGTCGTCCTGGTGGTGATACGGGTGGTACTTCACCTGGTTCGCGACGATCGGCGTCTCGGACAGCTCGCGGGCCGACTCGAGTTGCTCGACGGAGAAGTTGCTGACGCCGACGTGATCGACGGCTCCCTCGTCCTGCAGGTCGTTCATCGCGGTCAGCGTTTCCTCGAGGGGCGCGCGGTCGCTCGGCGCGTGGAGCAAGAGGAGATCGACCGCCTCGAGTCCGAGTCGCTCGAGGCTCTCGCGGGTCGATTCGAGGACGTCGTCGCGCGCGGCGTTGTCGGGGTGGACCTTGGTGACGACGAAGACGTCCTCGCGGTCGACGTCGCTGGCGGCGAGGGCCTCGCCGACGGCGCGCTCGTTGTCGTACATCTGGGCGGTGTCGACGTGTCGGTAGCCGACCTCGAGGGCGGTCTCGACGGCCCGCCGACACTCGTCGCCGGTCATTCTGGCGGTGCCGAATCCGAGCACCGGAATCTCGGCGCCCCCTGCAGTAACGGTCGCTGTCGAGGCGGTCTCGCGCATGGCTCTGTTTTTCACGTCGGGAGCCATCAACCCCGGGCCGGCGAACGGAGCCCGCGGTTGTCCACAGTTCGAGGACGGGCCTCGCCCGGTGACTCGAGGGCGGTCCTCGAGCATGACCAGCCTCGAACCGGCGAGCATGGGCGATGCGGCGACGGCGGGATCAGGCGCCGTCGGCGGTCACGTTCTCGCTCAGCGTCTCGTTGTCGGTCGCGTTCTCACCGTCAGTGACGTTCTCGTCCGCGACGCTCTCGTTGTCCGTGGCGTTCTCGGCGATCGATTCGTTCTGAGTGTCTTCGGTCGCGTTCTCGTCCGTCTCTTGCTCCTCGGGTTCGACCGCTTCGTCCGCTTCGAACGGTTCCAGCGACTCGCCCTCGCCCGGTGGAACGATCTCGAAGACCGTGCCCGTGTCGCCCTCCGGAACGCCCACCTGATTTGCGAGCACGTACACGTTACCGTCGAGGTCCTGACCGAACTGCCGGACGAAGTACGGAAACGAGCCGTCTTCGGAGCCGGCGAGCTGGAGTTCCTCCATATCCCAGAGTTCGTCTCGCGGAACGACCTGCTCTTGGCCGCCACCGCCGACGTCCGCCGCGCCGTCGTCGGGCGTCTCGTTGGTCGCGTTGGTCGCGTTCGTCTCGTTCTCGAAGCCTTCGCCTTCGATACCCTCTTCGTCGGGCGTCGCGTTCTCCGGCATCTCCTGGTCGTCGGGACTCATCCCTTCGGTCTGGTTGCCACCGCCGTCGCCGGTCATCCCTCCGGCCCCGTCACTCGGCTCCGAAGCGGCGAGGATTCGCCCCTGCGGGGACTGTCGCGCCGGATCGGCCGTCCAGTCGCCGAAGACGTACTTCCCGTCGAGGTCCCCGATATCGCCGGCCTCGTAGACGTGGCCGCCGATGATCGTGATGCCGACCACCTGTTCCTGGTACACGTGGGGATACTCGACGATGGGGTCTTGCAGTTCCTGCCCGTCATACGGCGCTTCGTCGGGCGCCGAGTCGGGGCAGTCCTCCGGCGGCTGGCTGGGACTCTCAGTGCTGAAGCAGTGGGTCCCCTCCTTGACGTTCCAACCGTAGTTGCCGCCAGCCTCGACGAGGTTCGCCTCCTCGAAGAGGTCCTGGCCGGCGTCGGAGACGAACAGCCGTCCGTCGCTGTCGAAGGAGATCCCGAAGGGGTTTCGGAAGCCCCACGCGTAGTGTTCGTCGAGTCCCTCGTCCGAATCGACGAGCGGGTTGTCCTCCGGGATGGCGTACGGTCGGTCCTCGCCCTCCTCGTCGGCGGCGTCGCCGCTTCCGTCTCGAGACGTCTCCGACATCTCGCTATCGACGTCGACTCTGAGGACACTTCCGAGGAGGTTCTCGCTGACGTCCTGTCCGTTCCCGCCCTCGTTCCCGTCGTACCAGTCCTCGACGTGGCCTTCCATGTTGTCGTTGGCACCGCCGCCGTCGCCCATCGGGACGTACAGGTAGCCGTCGGGGCCGAACGCCATCGGTCCGGCGTCGTGGTTGTACTGGGGCTTCTGGAACTCCATCAGAACCCGTTCCGAGTCGGGGTCGCCGGCGCTCAGGTCCTCGGTAGCCTGCAACTCGGAGACGACCTCGACGTGGCTCCAGCCCTCCGGCGTCTCGTCGTTCGGCGGCGCGCTGTAGTGGACGAAGAAGCGGCCGTTCTCCGCGAACTCGGGATGGAACTCGACACCGAGCAGTCCCCGCTCGTCGTAGTCCTGATTCGGATCGGCGTAGTCGCCCTCGAACGTGCCGAGTTCGACCAGCCGGTCGCTGACGTCGAGGAACGGTTCGTCCTGCAGGCCGTCTCCCGTAACGACCCAGAGCTCGCCCGTCTGGTCGGCGACGAAGTACCGCTCCTCGTCCTCGTCGGCGACCGCCATGTCCGTCGGCGCCGTCATTCCCTCCGCGAGCGTTCGTACGCCGATCTCCGCGCCGGGATCGAAGAAGGCCTCGGGCTCTTCTTCGGCCGCTTCGTCTTGCTCCGCCCCGCCCCCACCACCGTCGCCGACCGAAATCTCCCCGCGCATCGTCGCCGAGTGCGGTTCGCAGTAGTACTCCGCCATCTCGCTCGTCGCCTCGAACTCGAGGGTCTGCGTCTCGCCCTGTTCCATCAGCAGGTCGGTTCGCTCGAGTTGCTCTCCGCCCTCGCTCTCGATGACGAAGTTGTGCGGTTGCCCGTCGAGGTTCTCCCACGTGAGTTCGTAGGTCGTTCCCGCCTCGAGTTCCAGCGTGGGGTTCGTCTCGCCCGCGATGTCGTCGGGCGCGACGCCCTGCCAGCCGCTGGTCTCGCCGCCCAGTTCGATCGTCTCTACCCCCTGAGCGGCCGCGAGATCGCCCAGCGCGACGACGCCGCCGGCGGCCGCGGCGGCCTTCAACAGGTGCCGACGGGACGTCGCGGTATAGTCGGTCGCTGATTCGGGTACCGGATTCGGCCGCTCGTCAGATCGCTCGCTCATGGGTGACTCACGGCACCGCCGTCGGCCGATATTCGGATAAATAGAGCCCACCGTTTCCTCGAGTTCCCCGCTCAACGGAGTGTTGCCTCCGAATCGCCCGACGGAAGCGTCTGTAAACGAGTGTTACTCGAGACACATCGGTAGCGTTACTCGAATCAACTCGTAGGTTCAGTTCGTCAAACCGTGCCGCCGGGCTGGTACTCGCCGAACTCGTCGCGCATGACGTTACAGATCTCGCCGACCGTCGCGTACACCTTCACCGCCTCGATGATGCGGGGCATCAGGTTCTCCTCGCCCTGCGCGGCCTCGCGCAACGCCTCGAGTTTTGCGTCGACGGCCTTGTCGTCGCGCTCGGCGCGGACCGTCTCGAGGCTGTCGATCTGGCGCTGCTGGTCTTTCTGGGTGACTTCCTCGACGTCCATCTGGGGGTCCTCGTCGACTTCGAACTCGTTGACGCCGACGATGATCCGCTCTTTCTCCTCGATCTCCTTCTGGCGGTCGAACGCGGTGTCCTGAATCTGGCGCTGAACCCACTGCTGCTCGACGGCCTCGAGCATCCCGCCGCGCTCCTCGACCTCCTCGAGAATCTCGTAGGCCTCTTCTTCGACCTCGTCGGTCAGCGATTCAACATAGTAGCTGCCCGCCAGCGGGTCGATGGTGTCCGCGGCGCCGGACTCGTGGGCGAGGATCTGCTGGGTTCGCAGGGCGGTCCGAACCGATTCCTCGGTGGGCAGCGCGAGCGCCTCGTCCTTGCCGTTGGTGTGGAGGCTCTGCGTGCCGCCGAGCACCGCGGCCAGCGCCTGATAGGCGACGCGGACGACGTTGTTCTCGATCTGCTGGGCGGTCAGCATCGAGCCCGCGGTCTGGGTGTGGAACTTCAGCTGCTTGGACTTGGGATCGTCCGGATCGAACCGCTCCTCGATGATGTCGTGCCACATCCGCCTCGCGGCGCGGAACTTCGCGACCTCCTCGAAAATGTTGTTGTGGCCGTTGAAGAAGAACGACAGCTGCGGAGCGAACTCGTCGACGTCGAGGCCGGCTTCGATGGCCGTCTCGACGTACTCGATGCCGTCGCCCAGCGTGAAGGCCAGTTCCTGTGCGGCCGTCGAACCCGCCTCGCGGATGTGATAGCCCGAGATCGAGATCGTGTTGAACTTCGGCGTCTCCGAGGCGCAGAACTCGAAGATGTCCGTGATGATCCGCATCGACGGCTCGGGCGGATAGATGTAGGTGTTGCGCGCGATGTACTCCTTCAACAGGTCGTTCTGGATCGTCCCCCGGAGCTCCGAGCGGTCGACGCCCTGCTGGTCGCCGACCGCGATGTACATCGCCAGCAGCACCGACGCGGGCGCGTTGATCGTCATCGACGTCGAGACCTCATCGAGCGGGATGCCGTCGAAGACGGTCTCCATGTCCGAAAGCGAGTCGATGGCGACGCCAGCCTTGCCGACCTCGCCGGCGGCCATCGGATCGTCGGAGTCGTAGCCCATCTGGGTCGGCAGGTCGAAGGCCATCGAGAGCCCAGTCTGCCCCTCGTCGAGCAGGTAGTGGTAGCGCTCGTTGGTGTCTTCGGGCGTCGAGAAACCGGCGTACTGGCGCATCGTCCACAGCCGACCGCGATACCCCGTCGAGTACACCCCGCGCGTGTACGGCGGCTCGCCGGGATTTCCCAGATCCTCCTGATAATCGAGGTCGGCGACGTCGACGGGCGTGTAGAGTCGATCGACCTCTTGGCCCCCGGTATCGGTAGTGAACGTCTCCTTCCGCTCGCCGAAGCGCTCGAGGACGGGCGCGACCTCCTCCTCGTGCCACTCCGCCTTGCTGGCACGGATCTCCTCGAGATCGTCCTGATCGAACATTATCGTTACTGATCGACGGGCTGGGGCTTGAAGGTTCATGAAGGCGGCCAGTATCGTCTCGAGTCGCGACGGCGATTCGGCGAAATCGCCTCGAGTGGCGCGACTGTCGCCTCGCACACATCCGATTTCGTGACCGTCGCCTGTCCCGGCACGACCGTTTTTCAGCGATGCCGTGGTAGGGCCGCTATGGAGCCGCCGGTACCGACCACCGACGACCGGAACCGCCGTCGAGCGGCGCTGTACGTCGCCCCGTTTCTGGCGATCGGGCTGGCGAACCTCGTTCTGTTACTCGGATGGGGACTGGATCCGCTCTGGGGGTTCGCAATCTTGCCGCCGATCCTCGCCGTCTCCGCGATCGCGTGGGTCGCGTTCGCCCACGGCTTCGACAGGCAGCCACAGCAGTTGCACGATCGGCGCGACTGAGCCGTCGTCCGATTCTGGTCGAGACCGAGCGCGCTCGAGGACGGCGTCGCGGCGCTACCGCCCCGTATCGTACTTGTAGGTCGCCGATTCGGTGTCGATCCCGAAGTCCTCGGCCGACTCGTCGTTCGACACGTCCTCGCGGCCCTCGGGAGCGCGTTTGAACGCCTCACGGAGTCGGTCGGGCATCCGGAACTGATCGACGTCGATCGCGAGCGGCACGGCGTCCGGATCGACGCCCTCGCGCTTGTCCTCGAGTCGGTCCTGCAGAACCGCCGGCAGTTCCGACTCATCGATGCGTTCGAAGCCGAACTGGGCGAGATAGGCCCCCTCGCCGGTCAGTACGTAGACGGTGTCGAACCCTTCGTCGCCAGCGTACTCAACGAGCCGTTCGACGACGTGGGCGCCGACGCCCTGTTCGCGCCAGCCCTCGAGCACGCCGATACTGGTCAGTTCGCAGACGTCGTCCGCGCGCCCGCTGGCGCGATCGGAGTCGGTTTTGTGGATCCGGATCCGTCCGAAGCCGGCCTTTTCGCCCGACGCTTCGTCCACTGCGACGACGTAGTCGCGCGAGCGGAACGCCGTCTCGTCGAGCCCCATTGCCTCGATGTGATCGAGCAACCAGACCTCTTCCCTGTTTTTCGCGTCCCGCACGTACATGATTCGAGGTACGACCCGTGCAGCCAAAAGTATTTGCGGGTTCGCGGGCGGCCGATTCGGCCTCCCGTAGCGCGAACGGTATCGTTCGTCGCATCGATCGAACCCGTTCCTCTCCCCCTATGGATGGACAATCGAACCATTTTATCGATATATGGCCTAACATTGACCTATAGTTCTTCGATAAGGGTATCGGACTAGCTAAGAACTCTCGAATACATCAATATGTGGGAAACACTTATACTGTCGTGTGGTGATGGTTGGCACACAATGGTCGAATGTGAACGCTGCGGTGACGAGGTATCCCGTCTCTTCGAGCACCGAACCCGAACGGAGACCATGACTCATCGGCGAACCGAGCGCGTCTGTGCGAGCTGTCACCCGACGCTGCCGGCCAAACGAGCGCGAGCGGACGCGTGAGCGCGCGGTCACCGACGGCGGCACGCGCGTCAGTTCCTGCCCGACCTGTTCGGGAACGACGATCGACGACGGCGGCGTTCTCAGGTGCGTCGATTGCGGCTGGACCGGTGTGTGAACGGGCTGTCCCGTCCGATTCTGTCGAGTCCCTTCCTCGAGTCATCTCACCGGCCGCTCTTGTTCGCCGATAGTCACTCGTCGCCCGAAACGCGGTCTCGAACGGCTCGAGACGATCGTCGCTTCCGCTCTCTGATTCTACGCCTCCAACGGCCCTGCTACAGGATCGTTTTCGCGACTCCGGGCCGACTCGAGGCGCTTACTGAACCCGCTGCGGTCGGCCGTCCGACGAACCGGTCCGCGCCCGTTCGACCAACCGTTCGACCCGCTCACTCGTGTCGGGGTGCGTCGAGAACAGCCGCGTCCAGTCGTCCTCCTCGGTGTGGACGTACAGCGGCGAGAGCAGCCCTCGGCGCGGATCGGCCACGCGCTGGATCTTCCGGAGCGCGCGAGCGAGCGCGAGCGGGTTCCCGGTGACCGCGGCCGCGCGGTCGTCGGCGGCGTACTCCCGCCGGCGCGAGTGGGCGCGGACGGCGAGGGTCACCAGCAGGAACGCCAGCTGGACGCCGCGCTCGAGACGCCGGAGGAGGCGACCGAAGATCGTGTGCGGCCACGCACCCGGGCGGCCGCGCATCCACGCGATCGCTCGCGCGGCGCCGACGGTCGCCAGCAGGAGCGGCGAGACAAGCAAGAAGAGGAATCCGGCGACCGTCTGGAACACGCTCAGCGCCAGCGTCTGGACGAACGCGTCGTACCCCTCGAGGTGGGCCAGTTCGTGGGCGAGCAGTCCCTCGAGTTCGTCGACGGTCAGGAAGCGAAGCAGCGATCGGTCGAGGACGATCGCACCGCTGCGCGCCGAGCCGATGGCGAACGCGTTGGGCGCCGGGAGTTGAGCGACGTAGAGTGTCGGCGCGTCGACGCCCATCCGGTCCTCCAGACGGTCGAGGCGGGAGTAGAGTTTCGGGGCTCGCGACCGCGGGATTTCGACGGCCTCGAGCCGCGAGAGGACCGCTGACGTGCCGAACCGGTAGCTCAGGTAGCCGACCAGCAGTCCGGCTCCGACGACGACGAGCGTGGTCGTCGCGGGGTCGGGGGCCGCCCGCCAGAGGGCGGCGAGCGCCAGGTAGCCGATCCCGGCGACCCCGAGATACGTCAGGAGGAGCAGGCAGCCGATGGTGACCATCAGGAATCGGGTGCCCGTCGAGCGGGAACGCATGGCTGTCGGTCGGTAGGACCGGCTCTCGGAAACGGGTATCGGATTTCGCGGCCGTGATCGTCGGCGGCGGACGGTACCGAACGGGCGACCGCCCGCTGGCGCCGGGTCGGGTCAGTTCGGATCCGGTCCGGTTCGCTCGGATCAGCTCAGCTCAGACCGGGGTGGGTCGGGCACCGTCGGACCGGGAAACTACCCCGTCGTCAGCGCCTCCTCGAGACGGTCCTCGAGCGCCTCGAGGTCGTCGGCCAGCGCCTCGCCGTCGGCGTCCGCGAGTTCGTCGATGCGGTCGGCCAGCCCCTGCAGCCGCGAGTACTTCTCGTCCTCGTCGACGCCGATCTTCTGGACGTAGACGTCCTCCTCGGCGTCGAACACCGCGTCCTCCTCGAGGTCGGTCACCGAGAGGACGACGTCGAGTTTGTCCGGATCGACGCCGAGGACCCACTCGCGGGGGATCCCGCGCTCGTCGAGCGCGGCGAGGACGGTCTCGTCGTCCTTCGGACGGCGACGAGTGCGGGTCGTCCGCCGGACGGTCCCGAAGCGGCCGTGGAGCTCCTGGTCGGGGCCGAGTCGCTCGAGCAGTTCGTCCCGAGCCGTCGCGCGGACCCCGTCGGCGCCGCGCTGGACGTCCGAGGCCATGACGTAGTAGTCGGTCAGGGCGTCGGTATCGAGCGACTCGAGGGCGGCGTGATCGTCGACGTCCAGGTGTTCGACGAGGTGGGCCAACAGGAGGGCGTCGTCGTGGAGCCGCTCCGGCGGCGTTCGCGCGTCGGCCGCCGAGACGAGAAACGGGCTCTCGCCGCCCGTCGCGTCCTCGTCTCTGACGATTGCGTCATCCTCGACGGCATAGGAGTCAGAGAGCGTGAGGACCGTCGCGTAGGGTTCGACGCCCGGCTGCAGGTCGTCGACTGCCATCCCCCGGTCCTCGAGCTGGTCGTCGAAGACGCCGAACTGCTCGCGCCAGAGCGGGCGTTCCTCGGTGCTGTCCGCGAAGCGGACGACGATCCGGTCCTCGGCGGTGGTCTCGATTCGAAACGGCCGCTCGGACAGCGGCGTCAGGAGCTGCGAACCGGACTCGAGGGACGTACACTGCGATCGAAGGTCGGTCCAGTCGTCGTCGTTCATAGCGCTCGCTCCCACGCTCGAGCGCAAAAAGCGATGGCCGGAATCTGCGGCGAACTCGAGCGGTCACCCCGGTCGGATCGTGTTAAACTCCCGCATAGTGTATTGTTCCCTGACAGTTCGTGGGAAACCGTTACACACCTCCTCGGCGCACGGCCAGCTATGGACTGTCTCTTCTGTAACGCGGCGGTGCCGTTCACCCAACATAAAATGGCGTATCACATCTTTGAACTCGCCGACGTCGACAATCGGTGGCGGCTCTGTCGCGACTGTGCCGAGTTCCGGACGGCGGGCGAGGAGTACACGGGCGCCGGTCACCGGAGCACCGGCAGCCAGCACGGACCCGGGACCTGCGTCGACTGCGACGAGGACGCGGCGTACGGCGTCGCGCTGTTCAAGGAGACGCCCGCGGGCGATATCGTTCCCGGCGACAGCGTCTACCACGTCCTCTGCGAGGAGCACGTCGAGGAACGCCGGGCGTGACCGGAGTGACGTCGGCGGTGATCGGGCCGATAACGGCGGTGACCGGGCCGATAAGGGCAGCGGCTGGTCGACGATTGCAATTCGTCAGAAGCGAACGCTCGATTACTCGAGGGCCGCCGGTAACTGGGTGAGCGAGGCCAGCCGGTAGGTGGGAGCGGCGTCGGGCGACTCCGCCGTCCCCATCTCCATCTCGTCGTCCGCACGCGCGACCAGCGCCGAGTCGATGCCCGCGTTGTGGGCCGCCTGCACGTCCACCGGTCGATCGCCGACGTACAGCGCCGACTCGGCCTCGAGGGAGTCCATGGCACGTTCGATGTTGGTCGGATCGGGCTTGCGCCGGGCGAGGCCGTCGGGGGTGAGCGGACAGCCGTAGACGGTTTCGAACAGCGACCGGAGGCCGAAGCGATCGAGCAGTCGCGAGACCACGGTCGGGTGGTTGTCGCTGACGACCCCCAGCGGCGCCTCGAGCGATCGCACGGCGGCGACGTCGTCGTACATCGAACGTAGGCCGCGCTCGACGTCCGCGAGCTGGGTTCGGATCATTTCGCTGGCCGCCTGCGAGCAGAAGGTATCGGTGTCGACCTCGAGCCGTCGGCAGCGGTCGGCGATCGATTCGAAGTCGCCGCTCAGTATCTCCTGGACCGTCTCCGCGGCGGGATCCGAGCGGCCGAGCTGCTCGTAAGTCCGCGCGAGCGCGTCGTACATGCGCCGTGGCGAGGGGTTCTCGACCACGACGCCGTCGAAGTCGAACAGAACGGCGTCGTACTGCATTCTTGCAGGTTGTTATGCAGTCGAGACCAAAAAGATATATGTGTGAAAGTTACCCACGCCAGAGCGGCACGCTCCTCGAGTCACGGGGCTCACGGACGAGAAGTGGAGAAAATGCGGCGAATCCGAGAGCGGGGTCGGTTCCGACGCGAACCGCGAGTCGTCCCCGCTCCCGGTGAACTGACCGGTGAAAAGGTTGCATCGTTCGTTGCGTCTCGACGGAACCACGGAAACGGGCCGCGCGATAACGGGTCCGGAGCGACGATGGACGCCCGTTGCAATACGCCACGAAGGTGCGCGGCCCGCCGTCGAGTACGGTGCTCCCATCGGCCGTCGGACTTGCTATCGCCCGACTGTACCAGACATTGGGACTGCCACGATCATAAATCGTACGGGTGACATACTCATGCACGGGCGGTAGCGAGGCGATAGCGCCAAGTCTCAACGGACTGCTCACTGTCTGCGTTCCGAAGCGGATCGAAGAAAACGGACTCGAGACGGGTTCCGCGGTGACCGAGGCGAGTGACTCGGACGCGGCGACAACGAGGTTATGACGGTGTTAGCCGGTCCCACAGCGACTTCATGTCCGAGGCCGTCTCCATCGCGGACAGTTCGCGGTAGGTCGACTCCTCCTCGTCGTGGTTGGACTTGAGGGGTTTCTTGATCTCGTTGTCGTACCCGATCTTGTTCGCCATCGTCGTGAGGCCCTCATAGGACGTCATCTCGATGCGCTCGGTCATCATCGCGGCGTTCAGATAGGCCATGTTGAGCATGTCGTCGTCCTCGATGGCGTCCTCGAGGGTCGCCCGCTCCTGCTCGAGCGCGTCGAGGACGGGATTCTCCCGTCGCTCCGCCGGCCGGTCGAGAGCCGCGAAGACCTCCTCCAGGCGCTGGACGTGCGTCCGGGTCTCGTCGCGGTGGTCCGCGAAGCCCTCGCTCATCCGATCGTTGCTCGCGTTGATCGCCATCTCGTCTAACGCCTCGACGAGTTCCTGCTCGGTGTAGTACATCTGGGCGAGTTTGTGGTGGAACAGTTCCTCGAGGTCGTCGATGTGGTCGACACTAGTTGTTCCCATACGTGAACGGGCGTCGAGGATTCGCTTAGTCGTAGGGCCCGAACACGCAGGCCTCGTTCCGTCGCCATCTCGAGTTCCGAAATAACCCCCCTCACGGCTGGTATCGGCCGATCAGTTCAACGGAGGAACTGCCGCGCGTCGCTCGCTCCGACGCGAGTCACGGCACGTCGTCCGGGACGTCGAAGTCGTGGAAGTGCTCGCCCTTCTCCTTACTGAGGATGTCCAGCGCCGCCGAGGCGCCGTCGCCCGCGGCGATGACGGCCTGCCACTCCTCGTCCCGGACCATCGCACCCGTCGCATACAGGTCGTCGACGCTCGTCTCCGTGTCCAGGTCGACGGCGACGGTGCCGTCCTCGTCGAAGTCGACCTCGAGATCCTCGGCCATCGATCGGTCGGCGCCCGTCGCGAGGACGACGTAGTCGGCTTCGTAGGTGTCCGCCTCGTCGACGGCTTCGCCGTCTGCTCGTTGCGTCTCCGACGCAACGCTGGTCTCGACGCTGAAGCCGTCGCCGTCGGGGTCGACGTCGGTCACTTCCTCGCCGACGCGGACGTCGGCGCCGCGGTCGCTGACCTGCCCGCGGGTCAGTTCCATGAACTCGCTGCCGCTGATGCTTCGGATGCCGGGATAGTTGAACAGATGGGCCTTGTGCATCCAGGTCTCGTCGGTGTCGAAGACGACGGTCTCGAGGTCGTTCTTCGCGGTGAACAGCGCTGCGCTCAGACCGGCGGGACCGCCGCCGACGATTACGACGTCTGGCATGGTCGGAACGACGATGAACGACGGGATAAAAATTCTTACAGAGTACCTGACTGTGTCGAATTCCGTACGTTCGCCGCTTCGTACCGGCCAAAACGTTTGCCGATACCGGTGGAAGCGCTCCCCATGACGACACTCGAACTCGCGGAGTTCGTCCAGGCAACCGACTACGAGGACCTCTCGCCCGACGTTCGCGACGCGCTCAAACGCCGCGTGCTCGACTCGGTCGGCATCGCCGTCGCCGCGGAGGTCGCCGATCCGACGCAGGTGGTGTTCGAGACCGTCCGGGACCTCGAGACGGACGGAGCGTGCACGCTCTGGGGACGGGACGGCGACGGCGCCTCGCCGGTGCAGGCGGCGATGCACAACACGGCGCTGACCCGCTACCTGGACTACATGGACTCGTTTCTCGCGCCCAACGAGACGCCCCATCCGAGCGACAACGTCGGCGCCGTCGTCGCCGCGGGGGAGTACGCCGACCGGTCGGGCGAGGACCTGCTCGCGGGGCTGGCCGTCGCCTACGAGATCCAGGGGGAACTCGCGTGGAACGCACCCGTTCGCGACCGGGGGTTCGACCACGTCACCCACACCGTCGTCTCGGCGGCCGCCGGCGCGTCGAAGCTCCTCGGCCTCGATCTCGAGGAGACCCGGAACGCCATCGGCATCGCGGGGACGGCCCACAACGCCCTGCGGGTGACCCGGACGGGCGGGATCAACGAGTGGAAGGGGATCGCGTCGGCGAACGCCGCGCGGAACGCCGTCTATTCCGCGATGCTCGCGAAAAACGGGATGGAAGGACCGCGGGACCTCTTCGAAGGCCAGAAGGGGTGGCAGGACGTGATCTCGGGGGCGTTCGACGTCGATCTGACGCCCGGCGAGCGCGTTCACGACGCAATGACCAAACGCTACGTCGCGGAGACGTACGCCCAGTCGGCCGTCGAGGGTGTGATCGAACTCGCCGAGCGGGAGGACCTCGACCCGGACGACATCGCGGGGGTCAAACTCGAGACGTTCGCCGGCGCGAAGCTCATCATCGGCGGCGGCGAGGGGAACCGGTACGAGATCGATAACCGGGCGCAGGCCGACCACTCGCTGCCGTACATGCTCGCGGCGGCGCTGATCGACCGTGACCTCTCGCTCGAGCAGTACGAACCCGATCGCATTCGGCGCGAGGACGTCCAGGAACTGCTTCGAATCGTCGACGTGAGCGAGGACTCCGAACTCACCGAGCGCTTCGAAAACGGCGAGATGCCGGCCGTCATCGACGTCACGACGGACGACGGCACCACCTACCGGATCGAGAAGGAGGCGTTTCACGGCCACCCGCTCGACCCGATCGGCTGGGAGGGGCTCGAGGCGAAGTTCGACGCTATCGCGGGCGAGCACCTCGAGGACGACCGCCGCGACGAACTCGTCGAGACGATCAGGACCCTCGAGGACCAGGACGTGGCCGATCTGACGGCGCTGTTGGAGTAGCGCGCCGCCGACTCGGTCCGCGTCGTCGACTCGATCCGCGCCGTGGACGGGGATCCCCGGCGGCCCGCCGTCGCGCCGAGCCGGGGGACCCTGTCAGCTTGAAGTCGCTGCTCGTGGTTCGACGCTCCGTATGTCCGACCGCGCGTTCGACTTCCTGCACGTCAACGACCGCGAGGAAAAGCCCCGAACGAACGGCATCACCGAAATTCGCGGGCCGTACTACGATCCCATGGGCCCGCGAGAGCTGCGTGACATCCTCGAGACGATGGGCGCGTACGTCGACATCTACAAGTTCTCGGGCGGTTCGTTCGCGCTGATGCCCGAAGACGCCGTGCGGGAACTGATCGAGGTCTGTCACGACCACGACGTGCTGGTCTCGACGGGCGGTTTCATCGAACACGTGCTGATCCGAGACTACGAACAGGTCGACCGCTACGTCGAGGAGGCCGCCGACATCGGCTTCGACATCGTCGAGGTCTCGAGCGGGTTCCTCGCGATCGACGTCGACGACATGGTCGCGCTCACGGAACTCGTTCAGGACCACGGCCTGAAGGCCAAACCGGAGATCAACGTCCAGTTCGGCGCCGGGGGCGCCTCGAGCGTCGAGGAACTCGAGTCCGAGACGACGATCGATCCGACGAGCGCCATCGAGGAGGGGCGGCGCCACCTCGAGGCCGGCGCGTACAAGATCATGGTCGAGTCGGAGGGGATCACCGAGCAGGTCCGCGACTGGCGGACCGACGTGGCGTTCAAGATCGCCGACGGCCTCGGCGTCGAGAACTGCGTCTTCGAGGCCGCCGATCCCGAGGTCTTCGAGTGGTACATCAAGCAGTTCGGCCCGAAGGTGAATCTCTTCGTCGACAACTCCCAGATCGTCGAACTCGAGTGTATGCGGTCGGGGCTGTGGGGCAAGAAGTCATCGTGGGGCCGAATCGCGAGCTACGAGCGCGATGGCGAGTGACCGAGCGGTGTCAGAGCGGGGCGGTCAGTCGTCAGTGGGGTCGACCGTCGCGGATTCGGTCTCCCCGACGCCCGCCTCGGGAACGGCGTCGAACAGCGGGCTCGAGGGGCCGGGGACGAACGTGTTGAGCGCGAGCCCCGACAGCGCGGTCACGATGACCGGCTGGCCGAAGAACAGCTCGGCGCGGCTCGGCAGCCCCGCGAGGGCATCGGGCGTCGTCGCGACGCCCAGTCCGAGGCCGATCGAGGTGGCGACGATGACCGTGTTCCGGCGATCGAGATCCACGTGCGTGACGATCAGCCGGAACCCGCTCGCGGCGACCATCCCGGCCATCAGCAGGACGGCGCCGCCGAAGACCGCGCTGGGGATCGTCGTGACGGCGGCGCCCACTTTGGGGCTCAGACCGAGGACGGCGAGGAAGACGCCGCCGATGCCGACGACGTGGCGGCTCATCACGCCGGTGAAGTTGACGATGCCGACGTTCTGGGAGAACGAGGTGATCGGGAACGCGCCGAAGATCGAACCGATCGAACTCAGCAGCCCGTCGTTGAACAGGCCGCCGCGGAACTCCTCGTCGGTCGGATTGCGGCCTTCGGCGGCCGTGACGCCGGACATGTCGCCGACGGTCTCCATCGACGAGACGAGAAAGAGGACGGCGAACGTGGCGATCGCAATCGGCTCGAACTCGAAGCCGAAGCGGGTGGGCGAGGGCAGCTCGATCCACGCGGCCTCGCCGACGGCCGAAAAGGTGACGAGCTCGAGGCCCGTCGCGACCGTGAGGGCGATGGCGGCCGCGTAGCCGACGACGATCGCGACCAGCACGGACAGCAGTCGCGTGACGCCGCGCGTGAACATGTTGAGACCGACGGCGATCGCCAGCACGAGCGCGGCGAGTCCGATGTGGTGGAGGGCGCCGAAGTCAGACGCGCCGACCCCGCCGGCGGCGTAGTCCATCGCGACGGGGATCAGGTAGAGCCCGATGATGACGACGACGAGGCCGGTCACCAGCGGCGGGAAGAAGGGTTTGATGCGTTTGAACTGCCAGCCGATCAGGCCCTCGACGACGAAGCCGGTGACGAGAATCGCGCCGAAGACGGCAGCCATCCCGAAGCTGGCGCCGATATCGATCGTCGCGCCGACGAAGGTGAAACTCGAGCCCATGACGATCGGCAGCCGAGCGCCGACCGGGCCGACGGTGTAGGCCTGGACCATCGTTGCCAGCCCGGAAAACAGCAGGACCATCTGGACGAGATAGGCCGCGTCTGCCTCGAGACCGACCCCGTTCGCGACGACGTAGGCCACCGCCGTCGCCGGCACGATCATCACCGCGACGTGTTGCAAGCCCAGCAGGATCGATTTCGGTAACGGCGGTTTGTCGTCGACGCCGTACTCGATCTGAATGCCCCCATCAGTTTCGTTCGACATACTATACCCACCCCGTTGCGAATCGATGTACAAAAACTCTCGTATATGCGCCCATCGAGCGGTCGATTAGGGGTTAATCTACCCACAATCGTGCATAGAAATGCGATATCAGCGACGCGGAACCGCCGCTACCCACTGCTCTCGTGGGACGAACGACGGACACGAACGAGCGCCGATCAGTGGACGGTCACATCGCCGTCCTCGACGGTGATGTCGAGGAGGCTCGTGGCATCGAACTTCGTGTCGTCGAGCGCGGAGTCGCCGACCTTCCGAAGCACGACCACGATGTCGACGATCTCGGCGCCGATGTCGTCCAGCGCGGTGCAGATGGCCGCCAGCGTCCCGCCGGTCGACAGCATGTCGTCGACGATCAGAACGCGGTCGCCCTCCTCGACGTCGTTGATGTACATCTCCGACTCGGAGTAGCCCGTCTGCTGGTGGAGCGACACCTCGCCCTCGAGGCCGTAGGGTCGCTTGCGGATCACGACCAGCGGAATGTCGGTCTGCAGGGAGAGGGCGGTCGCGAGGTGGATCCCCATCGCCTCCGGGGCGACGATCTTGTCGACGTCCAGGTCGGCCGTCTGCATGACCTCGACGACGACCTCGCGCAACAGGTCGGGGTCGAGCATCGGGACGCCGTTGCTGATCGGGTGGACGAGGTACTCGTAGCCGTCCTTGTCGATGATCGGGGCGTCGGAAAGCGATTCGATGAGCTTCTCCATACCGCCGATTGGGGGAATCGGTGCAAAAACGGATCGTTCTCCGGTTCGGTCTGCAGCGGTCGGCCCGCAGAGTTCAGTCGTCGGCCTGTTGCGGGCGCTCTTCGCCCCCGAACGCGCTGGTTATCGTCCCGACGCTCCGCTCGAGGAGCAGCCGGAACTCATCGCGTCGGCGGACGAACAGCACCAGGCCGAGGACGATGTAGACGGCGCTGTAGATCAGTAACATTTCGTAGGTCGTGATCGGAAGCGCGACGACCTCGCGAATGACGGCGAACTCGAGCAGGACCTGCGAGACGAACAGCACCAGCAGTGTGACCGCCTCGCGGGCGGTGATCTCGAGGTCGATCAGGAGGGCGAGCGCGAAGAACGACTGGGCGGCCGTGAGCCAGATCTCGCCCGACTGTTTCTGGTCGAAGGGCAACGCCCCGTATTGACCCAGCGCGAGCGAGTAGACGACGACGAGCGTCCCGATGAGCAGCGTCCACTGGTTGAGCTTCGACGAGATGAGGGCGTTGAAGCCGGCCGTCGACCGCGCCTTGTTCACCAGGTAGGCGACCACGATGAGTTCCGGCGACTCCGAGGCCAGCGGCGCGATCCACTGGATCATGAAGAACGGCGGGATGCCGGCTTCGGTCCCGAGGTCCTCGAGGCCGTGGGCGAACGGTTCGACGGCGACGAAAATGACGAACCCGGAGTAGACGAACAGCAGGACGACGCTGGCGATCCGCTTGGGTCTCGAGAGCGCCTGAAGCGCGGCCGGCACGCCGGTGTGGACGTCCTCGGGCTCGATGTCGCCGCGGATCACGATCCCGATGTACGCGACGTAGAGGCCGACCAGAACGAGCATGTCGAAGATGTCGATCCCGCCGTTCAGCGGCACCAAAAACGCCCACAGCGTCGCGAGCAGGAGGAAGACGATCTCGAGGCTGATGTCCGGGTCGATCGAGACCGCGTCCCGCAGGAATCCCGCGCGGTCCGTTACGGCGGGATCGACGTCCGACTCGCGACGGAACATGGTAAACAGCGCGATGCCGGACCAACCCAACCCGATGAGGATGCGGTTCGCGCCGGTCATGTTCGCGACGGCGAGGTTCCCGGCCTCGATGCCGCGCTCGGTCCCCGCGAACTGGCCGGCGTTCCAGGCGTAGAGGGCGTCGACCGCGTACTCCGGCGCGACCGCCAGCACCGCGAGGATCGCGATCGCGAACGCGCTCGGGACGTCCTTCTCGGCGGTCTCGGCGGCCCACGCGAGCAGGAACGCGGCTCCGAGGATCGAGACGCCGCTGATCGCGACGGTCGCGAGCGTCGGCGGGTGCGCGAACAGCGCCGGATCGTATCCGACGGCGGGGAGACCGACGGTCAGCATCCAGACGACGACCCACGGCACCGTCAGGGCGACAGCCACCGCGATCGTTCCCAGCAGTCGCCTCTTCACGGCGAACGCCCCCGCGCGACGTCCCATCTCAGCGGACCGCCTCGGCCAGCGATCGGACCGGAACCAGCGTCGGCTCCGTCTCTGCCGCGACGCGTCGGCCGCCCCATCGGGCCGGACGCGAGTAGCCCACCCGGAGTCCGTCCTCGATCACTGGTGTGTCGGCTCTGTCGCTGCTGCTCGCACATAGATACACTCTGATCCACGAGTGAGTAATACCTGCCGCCTGCTACTCCGCGCTCGAGCCCGCGACCGAACGCGAGCGACCGTCGCGAAGAGAGCCACCGTTCCGACTGCGAGGCGAGCGTGCGTTATCACCCCACACCCCTTTTGTCCCGAGTGTCGATAGCACGAGCCGTTGATACCCCATGTCGAATGATTTCGACCCCGAATCTGCGTCCCCGCGCCCGGAATCGCTGTGGCTTGCCACGACGCCGACCACCGACTACGACCCGCTCGAGGGCGACCTCGAGGTGGACGTCGCCGTCGTCGGCGGCGGCATCACCGGGCTGACCGCCGCGATCGAGTTACAGGAGGCCGGAAAGACGGTCGCGGTCCTCGAGTCGGACCGCATCGTCGAGAGCACGACCGGCCACACGACGGCTAAACTGACCTCCCAACACGGGCTGATCTACGATACGCTCGTCTCCAAATTCGGACGGAAGCGGGCCGGACAGTACGCCCGGGCGAACGAGGCGGCGATCGACGCCGTCGAGCGCCGCGTCGAGGAACACGATATCGACTGCGACTTTCGGCGGACGCCGGCCTACACGTACGCGGCGTCGTCCGACGACGTCTCGAAGGTCAGCGAGGAAGTGGAGACGGCCCAGCGGCTCGGGCTCCCGGCCGAGTACGTCGAAGAGACGCCCCTCCCGTTCGAGACCGACGGGGCAGTTCGGTTCGACGAGCAGGCGGAGTTCCACCCGCGGAAGTACCTGCTCGCGATCGCCGAGCAGATCCACGAGGATGACGGTGACAGCGCCGTCTTCGAGGAGACTCGCGCGGTCGATGTCGATCCCGGCGAGCCCTGTCGCGTCGAGACCGAACGCGGCGCGGTCGTCGCCGACGACGTCGTCGTTGCCACGCACTTCCCCGTTTTCGATCGGGTCGGCTACTTCTCGCGGATGCACCCCCACCGGGCCTACCTGTTGGCGGTCCGCGTCGACGAGGAGCCGCCCGAGGGGATGTACTACAACACGGCGTCGCCGCCGGCCACGATTCGAACGCAGCCGGCCGAACCGGCGGACGACACCGACGAACCAGAGGAACTCGTTCTCGTCGGCGGCCAGAGCCACAAGCCGAGCGTCAGCGGGCCACCGACCTCCGAGCGGTATCGCCGCTGCGAGCAGTTTGCCCGCGAGCACTTCAGCGTCGAATCGATCGAGTACCGGTGGTCGACGATGGACTACTCGCCGGTCGACAAGGTACCCTTCATCGGGCAGATCGATCCGCTGGCCGAGCACGTCTACGTCGGCACCGGATTCAACGGCTGGGGGATGTCCGGCGGCACCGCCGCGGGGATGATCCTCGCCGACCTGATCGTCGACGGCGCGAACCCCTGGGCCGACGTGTTCGACCCCCAGCGGTTCACCCCGAAGGCGTCGGCCAAGAGCTTCCTCGAGGAGAACGCGAAAGTCGGCGGCAGTTTCGTCGGCGACCGCATCAAGTCCTTCCTCGCCTCGCTGGGCGCCGACGGGAGCGATATTCCCGACCCCGGCGAGGGCGGGATCGTTCGCCGGACCGGCCGCCCGATGGGCGTCTACCGCGACGAGGGGGGCTCGGTCCACGCCGTCTCCGCGGTCTGTCCGCACATGGGCTGTCTCGTCCGGTGGAACGACGCCGAGCGGACGTGGGACTGCCCCTGTCACGGCTCGCGGTTCACCCACGAGGGGGACGTGCTCTCCGGGCCCGCGCTCGAGGGACTGCCGTACCGGAAGCTGTGAATTCCGCGGCGTGAAGTCCACAGAAGAGATCAATCTTGAAACAGTCCCTGAACACCGCCCGTCGGTAAGGGATATCCGTCGAAATCGACGCTGTGCGGCCGTCACGGCGAACGCCCGGTTCCGATAAACTGGTGCGATTATTCACACTACGTCAACGATAATCCTTATGCGCGCCGAGTTGGTTCGCTGAGACAGCATGGCACGTGAGAGTTGGGCGAGTCGCGCCGGATTCATTCTGGCCGCGGTCGGAAGCGCAATCGGATTGGGGAACATCTGGCGGTTCCCGTGGATGACCGCGGAGAACGGCGGAAGCGCCTTTCTACTGTTGTATCTACTTATCGTCCTCGTCGTCGGAGTGCCGGGATTGCTGGCCGCGTTCGTGATCGGTCGGCGGTCGAATCGGAACCCGGTCGGGGCGTTCAAATCGCTCGCCGGATCGCGCTTCTGGACGGCGTTGGGCGCGCTCTGCGTCGTCACCTCGATTCTGCTGATGTCGTTCTACAGCGTCGTCGGAGGGTGGATCCTTCGGTACTTCCTCGAGAGCGCGACGGGCGCCTATTTCGCGGCTCCCGAGACCCACTTCGCGGCGATCAGCTACGGTGCCGAAGCGTTCGGCTACCAACTCGCCGTCCTCGCGGCCACGTCGTTGATCGTCGCCGCGGGGATCAGACGCGGTATCGAGGCGACGACGAAGGTGATGATGCCCGGCGTCGTCGTGTTGCTCATCGGACTCGCGATCTGGGCGGCCCGACAGCCCGGCGCTGCCCAGGGATACGAGTTCTACCTCGGGTTCGACGGCGCCTACCTCGCTGAGAACTTCCTCTCGGTGCTGGCGTCGGCCGCCGGCCAGGCGCTGTTTACCCTCTCGATCGGCAGCGGAACGATGATCACCTACGCCTCCTACGTCGACGACGACCGCTCGCTACCCCTCGACGCCTCGGCCATCGCCGTATTCAATCTCGGCATCGGCATCCTGGCCGGACTCGTGGTCTTCCCACTGCTGTTCTCGTTCGCGCCGGGACCGACCGAGGGCGGCCCCGGCGCCCTGTTCGTCGGGATCGCCGGCGCGTTCGCGAACCTACCCGGCGGGCGACTCCTCGGCGCGGTCTTCTTCCTCGTCGTTCTCCTCGCAGCCTTAACGAGTCTGATCAGCATGCTCGAGATCCCGGTCTCGTTTCTGGTCGACGAGTTCGACCTCGAGCGGTCGACGGCGACCTGGGGGCTATTCGCGCTGGTCGCAGTTACCGGCGGCGTGAACGCGTTCAGCCCCGCGGTGTTCACGCTGTTCGCGGACCAACTCGTCGATCTCCTCTTGGTGCTCGGCCTGACCGGGTTCATGGTGTACACGGCCTGGGTGCTCGGTCCGGCCGCGATCGAGGAGTACCTCGAAGGCGCGGGACCGATCTCGAGCCCGCTGGTGATCCCGTGGCGGTACGCCATCGGGACCGTCTTCCCGGCGTTCCTCCTCTTTACGTTCTACGCCGATGTCGCGGCCTTGACCGGGCTCTCAACGGGAACTGGGCCGTTGTTGGTCGCGACGCTGCTAACGGTGCTAGTGCTCGTCTTCGTGGCCCGCCGTTCCGTCTCCGAAAACCGACCGGAACCGAGCGAGAGCGCGGACTGACGATCTGTCGATCACGTCAGTTCCCTAAACGGTCGTTCGAACGCGACCCTTTTGCGCGGAGCGATCCACCACACGCTACTCGAGGAAAACGAGTCAGAGTCCGACGTCGCCGAGATCGATCCGCGTCGGTTCGGGTACAGTCCCGTCGCCACTTGAGTCCGAGACGGCGTACGCGCCGCGCTCGACCGCCGTCTCGTCGGTATCGCCGGTGAGGACGATGGCCCCGTCTGCCAGCAGCGGCGCGAGCACGCCCGCCGCGACGGCTCGGGGGTCGGAGAGCGGCGCCCGAACGACTACGCGGTCGCCCGCCTCGAGTCCGTAGTCGTCGACGACTTCGCGAGCGGCCTCGAGGACGTCGGCGTGACTCGCCGTCCGGTCGCCGTCGGTCAGCAGCGCGGTCTCGGGGTCGATAGAAAGCGGCGGGAACGAGGGGTTCTCGCTCCAGAGGCCGGCGTCGAAGTGGTGGACGTCGGGCTCGTCGGGTTTCGCGCCGTAGCCGACGCGCTGGGCGCCCGGCGGCAGGTCGTAGACGTCGGACTCGAGGTCTCGAACCGGCGCCACGAGCGCCCGAAAGTCCTCGGCGTCGGCGAGGTCTGCGGGCGGATCAAAGCGGGTGGTCCCCTCGAGCAGCGCCGTTCCGAAGAAGGCCAGCAGCGGGAGCGGGGCCTCCCCGACGACGCCGACGGTGACGCCCTCGCGAACGCCCGCGTGTCGCAGGAAGTTTCCGGCCTTCCACGCGGTCGTACACAGCCAGTGGTGGTCGAACTCCCGTCCGGTCGCGTCGACCAGCGACGTGTGCTCGTCCCGGAGTTCGCGCGTCAGCAGGTCGTCGACTGTCGCGGCGGTCATACTACTACCTCGCGAGTCGGTCGAAAAAAGCGCGCCGACTCGAGTCGGCGAGCGACCGTCAACGGCCGTCGTACGACGGGACCGTCGCTCGTGCGCGCCGAGCCGTCGTCAGTCTGCGCTCGCGAGTACAAGACGTCGTCAGTCGTCCGCGGCGGCCGGCGCGGCGTCCGCGTGATCGATCTCGGTGCCGAGCACGTCGAGGAATTCAGCGAGCCAGTCGGGGTGGTCCGGCCAGGCCTGTCCCGTCACGAGGTTGCCGTCGCGCGTGACGCCATCTTCCCACTCGCCGCCGGCGATCGTCACGTCGACCTCGAGCGCCGGATAGCCGGTGCAGGTCCGTCCCTCGAGGACGTCCGCGGCGGCGAGGAGCTGGACGCCGTGACAGAGCGACGCGACGGGTTTCTCCGCCTCGAAGAAGTGCCGGACGATCTCGATGATCTCGTCGTAGGTTCGGAGGTATTCGGGTGCGCGGCCGCCGGGGACGACCAGCGCGTCGTACTCTGACGGATCGACGGCGTCGAAGTCGTGGTTCAGCTCGAAGTTGTGGCCCGGCTTCTCGGTGTAGGTCTGGTCGCCCTCGAAGTCGTGGATCGCCGTCGGACAGGTATCGCCGCTCTCCTTCTCGGGACAGACGGCGTGGACCTCGTGGCCGACCATCTGGAGCGCCTGGAACGGGACCATTACCTCGTAGTCCTCGACGAAGTCGCCCGCGAGGAGCAGAATCTGTTGTGACATGGGTATCCCCACGTGTTCGTTCGGCGACAGTCGCCATAGCTGTGTCGGGTGTTCCCGTGACCCGTACGGGCGGCGACGCTCGAGTCGACCGTATCGATGGTGTTCCAAAGAAAGACTGTGACCGGTGTCCCGGTCATTCAGTCGTCGCTCGGCGCCGCGGCCTGCTGATCCCTGACGTGGTCGACGATCTCCTTAGTCTCGGAGACGAACGTCTCATGGTCGATCTCCGCACCGTGTAACACCGTCGAGAAGTATCGCACGCTACTGGCGACCCCGATCGCTTCGGACAGTTCCTCGTCGGTCACCTCCTCGAGTTTCGCCTCCTCCCTGTGGAAGTGCACGCAGTACGGACACTGCATCGCCGACGCCGCGCCGAGGGCGACCAGTGCCTTTTCCCGCCCTTCGAGTTCGGTCTCTTCTAACTCGAGGTCGCGGACGATTCCCCAGCTGTGGTCGGCGGCCGGCTCCGGAAGCGCGTCGATCCAGCTCGGAACGCGTCCGAGGTACTCTTCGATCTCCGCTCGCGTTTCGGTTGTTACCATTTTCTCCCTCCTGTGGATCTCCCGCATCGTTTCGAACTGCCCCGACGCTGCGATACGATACCGGGGATATCCGTCTATACTACGCGCCGCGAGGTGATGAACCCGACACACAAGTATCCGATAGCAGGAGTCAGAGAGTTACGACGAGTCGTGCTGACGAGAAAACCGGTCTCGTCGATGACGCGTTCGGTGGTGGATCGACGAAACTAAGACGGATTCGCCGACGGGTCGGAACGACGCTGTCGCGATGGCGATTCGGAGCGAGGAACTGTCTGTGCGTCGCGTCCGCCTAGAACGCTCGCTTGATCTTCTCGAAGAAGCCTTCGTTGACCTCGATCTCGTCGCCGCCGGCCTCGGCGAACGCCTCGAGGGCCTCGCGCTGTTCCTCGTTTAAGCTCTCGGGGGTAACGACCTGCACCTGCACGTGGAGGTCGCCGTGCCCGCGGCCGCGCAGTCGGGGCATCCCCTCGCCCTCGAGACGGAAGGTCTCGCCGCTCTGGGTTCCCTTCGGAATGTCGAGTTCGACGGCGCCGGAAAGCGTCGGGATTTCGACGGTGTCGCCGAAGGTGGCCTGCGGGAACGAGATGGGGAGCCGGTACTGGAGGTCGTCGCCCTCGCGTTCGAACTCCTCGTGGTCCCGAACCGAGACGTCGATCAGGAGGTCGCCGTGCCGGCCGCCTTCGGGACTCGGCGCGCCCTCGCGCTCCATCCGAAGCGTCTGGCCCTCCTGAATACCGGCGGGGACTTCGACGGTCAACTGGGCCTCGTTGCGGACGTAGCCCTCGCCCCGACACTCGTCGCAGGACTCGGAGTACAGCGTTCCGTCGCCTTCACAGCGCGGACAGGTGGTCGTCTGCTGGACTCGGCCAAGCGGCGTCTGCTGGACCTGCGTCACCTGACCCCGGCCCTGACACTCCGGGCAGGTCTGGGAGTCCGCCTCCGGCGGATGGCCCTCGCCCTCACAGACGTCGCACTCCTCGGGTCGCTCGACGGTGAACTGCTTTTGAACGCCCTCGTAGGCCTCCTCTAAGTCGATCTCGAGTTCGGTTCGCAGGTCCCGACCCTTGCGCGGTCGCCGGCGGCCGCGCCCGCCGCCACCGCCGCCGAAGACCTGCTCGAAGATGTCGCCGAGACCGCCGCCGCCCATGCCGCCACCGCCGCCCATCCCGCCGAACGGGCCGCCGCCCATCCCGCCGGCACCGCCCTCGCTGGCGTCGAAGCCGTGTTTCTCGGCCTGCTCGTAGCGGTCGTGGCCCATGCGGTCGTACGCGCTGCGCTTTTCCTCGTCGGTGAGGACCTTCTTCGCCTTCTGGATCTTCTTGAATTTCTCCTCGGCGTCGGGGTCGTCGCTCACGTCCGGATGATATTCGGTGGCCTTCTGCCGGTAGGCCTGTTTGATCTCCTCGGCGGACGCGTCCTGGTCCACACCGAGTACGTCGTAGAAGTCCTCGCTCATTCGTTGTACACCGATTGTCGATTGAGACACTTGAAACGAACGTTCCCGGAGTATGCGGTCTAGTTCGATCTCTCGGCTCACGATCGACCGTAACAGTACTGGGTTCCACGCATTCCCGTTTCAACTGAGAAAACCGTTTTCTCGTACGATAACGCATGATCGATTTGACCTTGCAAAGTGTGGGAAATAGCTAATAGTTCGGTAAATCATTAGTCGATTGGACTGCGACCGTATCATGTCGCCAGTTGCTATCAAAACACATATCGGTAGTTCTAACAGCCTGACTACCACAAATTGGAGAGCAAAAGAGCACTGGAAATGGGTGGTACGGACATTGCCATATTATATTTTCGAACGAGGTAATAGCTTATCCTTCGATCCAGACATACCATATGACTGCTGCGAAGACACTTGCAAATATAATTGAAGTCCAAATTGCTTCTGCTATAGATAATCCTCTAGAGATATTGGCTATGAATGACACGCAAAAAGTTATAGAAAAATATAATATTGCCTTTCTCAACCTATTAGAATAAAACTCGCCGTTTGATTTCTGATCAGACATCAATGGTGAATTCATAGTGGGTCCGTTAACGACTCCTACACGACGCAGCGCAATTCGGCTTACGGTTGATGAACCGCAAGAGTCGGTTAGCAGAACCCACCTTCTTCACAAAGGTTTTCGTGCTTAAGGCTATCGCTGACAGTACAGTCATTCGGGACTGCAACATGAGCGCAAATCATCGTCGCAGCAACCCCACAGCCGATCCCGAGCAGAGGCGTACCGACGAAACTGACTCCTGCACAGATAAGTCCCGTATTGGCGCTGCATCCAACCCTACACAATTCCTTCATTATCGTTGTACATTGGCCACAGCTAACACCATTCCGACCCGAAGGAGTCACAAGTCCATCACGATCACTAATGGAAGTGATAATCCTACCATTTTCCAATGTGGCTTCAGTAGTTGTCTTCTTTATCTCTCCATTATGTAGTCGAAATTCAGTTATTTCGTATGTCTCTTCGGCTATGGGCTCCGACATCAACGCTTTAGAGTATATGATAGATTCATCTTCAAGAGTGAATGTAAGGTCAGCATCGACCGATGAATCAGAGAACTCTAATGGAAACGAAACTATCGTTCCTGTTCTATCTTCTGCAGTTTTACTATCCGTTATTTCATGGACGGATGGATCGTCTAGAATATCGATTCGACCATGATTGTCGAAGTACTCATCATAGGCCCTATATTCGTTTGATTGGCGAACTCTTGACACGATATTTGTTTTCTTATATTCATTTATTTCTTCTATCTCACCGGTTATATCACCTACGGAACCAGCACCTATACCACTGAATGTGCCTATAGCAACTGAACTTGCTGCAGTGCCTTTCAAAACCTTCCGACGAGTGAGTGGGGAGCTCTTTTCGCTATCTTCTGGCATACAAATATCGATTTCTGGAACAGATATTTAAATTCTCCTAAGTAGTTGAATTATCCGACTACCGGACTTGTCTCCGAGTTCAAAAATCCACTCTGTTCAGTTTCGAAACTCGATGGTCCCGTTCACAACTCGGGTGCTCCTTCGTCATATCTTGCACCGCTCTTCCATCGGGCCGAAGAAAATGACTTCTCGCGTTATCGTCGTCTTCGTCAAATTCGAAAACTCACTGCGTTCGTTTTCGAAACTACGATGGACTCGTTGCACTCGTCCATCGAGCCCAAGAAGACGACTCCTCGCGTTACTCGTCGTCGTCTTCTTGGACGTCTTCGAAGTCGGCGTCGACGAACTCCTCGTCCTCGCCGCCGGCAGCCGCGCCGGCGTCGGGACCGGGGTTCGGACCGCCGCCCATGCTGGCGCCCGCTGCGCCACCGGCCGCACCACCAGCGCCGCCGGCGCCCGCGGCGCCGGCCTCCTGGTAGATCTGCTTGCCGATTTCCTGGAGTTCCTTGCTCAGGTCCTCGGTCGCGGCCTCGATGTCCTCGGCGTCGGCGTCGCCGTCGTCGATCGTCTCCTCGAGATCCTCGATCGCGGCCTCGATGTCGGCGCGGAGATCGTCGTCGACCTCCTCGTCGTTCTCCTCGAGGAGGGTCTCGGCGCGCTGGATCGTCGCCTCGGCGGTGTTGCGAGCCTCGATACGCTCGCGCTTCTGCTTGTCTTCCTCGGCGTGTTTCTCGGCCTCCTCCTGCATCTTCTCGATCTCGGAGTCGGAGAGCCCGGCGCCGCCCTCGATGGTGATCTCCTCGCTCTCGCCGGAGCCCTTGTCCTCGGCGGAGACGTTGACGATCCCGTTCTCGTCGATGGAGAACGTGACCTCGATCTGGGGCGTTCCGGCGGGGGCCGGCGGGATGCCGGTCAGGTGGAACTCGCCGAGCAGTTCGTTCTTCTCGGCCAGTTCGCGCTCACCCTGGAAGACCCGGACCTGCACGGAGGTCTGGTTGTCCGCCGCCGTGGTGAAGATCTTCGACTCCTCGGTCGGGATCGTCGTGTTCTTCTCGATGAGGCGCTCGAAGAGACCGCCCTTGACCTCGATACCGAGCGAGAGGGGCGTGACGTCGAGCAGGACGATGTCGTCGACCTCGCCGCCGAGGACGCCGCCCTGAATCGCCGCGCCCAGCGCGACGGCCTCGTCGGGGTTGACGTTCTTCTGGGGCTCCTTGCCCGTCAGTTCCTCGACCTTCTCCTCGACCTGGGGCATTCGCGTAGAGCCGCCGACGAGGAGGACTTCGTCGATGTCGTCCTTCTCGTAGCCCGCGTCCTCGAGGGCCTGCTCGGTCGGTTCGACGGTGCGGTCGATGAGGTCGCTGGTCAGCGACTCGAACTTGGCGCGAGTGAGCGATTCCTCGAGGTGGATCGGGCCGTCGTCGGTCGCCGTGATGAACGGCAGGTTGATCTCGGTCTCCTTGCGCGAGGAGAGTTCGATCTTGGCCTCCTCGGCGGCGTCCTTGAGCCGCTGGAGAGCCTGTCGGTCGTCACGGAGGTCGATGCCGTGTTCCTCCTCGAACTCCTCGGCGAGCCAGTCGATGATGGCCTCGTCCCAGTCGTCGCCGCCGAGGTCGTTGTCACCGTTGGTCGCGACGACCTCGTAGACGCCGCCGCCGAGATCGAGAATAGAAACGTCGAACGTGCCGCCACCGAGGTCGTAGACGAGAACGGTCTGGTCGGAATCGTCGTCGAGGCCGTAGGCCATCGAGGCGGCCGTCGGCTCGTTGATGATGCGCTCGACCTCGAAGCCGGCGATCTCGCCGGCGTCCTTGGTCGCCTGGCGCTGTCGGTCCGAGAAGTACGCCGGGACCGTGATGACGGCCTTCTCGATCTCGTCGCCCAGATAGTCCTCGGCGTCGCGCTTGATCTTCTGGAGGATCATCGCCGAGATCTGTTCGGGCGTGTACTCCTCGTCCTCGATCTCGACGGTGTAGTCCTCTTCGCCGATGTGGCGCTTGATCGACTGAATCGTCTTCTCGGGGTTCTGAACGGCCTGGTTCTTCGCCGGCTTCCCGACGAGTCGCTCGTCGTCGGTAAAGGCGACGACGGAGGGCGTCGTCCGTTCGCCTTCGGAGTTGACGATGATCTCCGGATCGCCGCCTTCCATCACCGCGAAGGCGCTGTTCGTCGTCCCGAGGTCGATTCCGAGAATTTTGTTGCTCGCCATCGTGGGCGGCTATTGTGCGCACTTTGTTTTAAAGGTTACTAGGGAATATCGTAGGCCGAATAAAATCTCCCGACCGGGACGTAGAAACCACTCTAACGTCCAAAAACGGGGCCTTGTGAATTCGTCACGAAGTCGAAAATCGGTCGATAATCGACGCAAAATCGGCGGGAAAACTGGCAGTTCGCTATCCGGTCGACGACCTCACTCCGAGTCGGCGGTCGCTTCGTCGGACTCGGTTCCGCCGTCCTCGTCTGCGACCTCACCGCCGAGTTCGATCGCACCCTCGCTCTCGTCGTCCGACTCGTCCGATTCGTCCCCGTCGGAACCGGCCGTCGATCCGTCGTCCGCAGCCTCGTCGCTCTCGCCCGTCCCGTCGTCCGCGCCGTCCTCGAGTTCGCCGTTGGAAACGGTCACCTGCGCGTTCTGGATGACCTTGTCGCCCATCTCGTAGCCGGGGGTGTAGACGTCGGCGACGGTCCCTTCGGGCTGGGCGCTGTCGACTTGCATCATGACCTCGTGGCGCTGTGGATCGGTCTCGGTACCGGGGTCGGGGTCGATTTCCGAGACGTTCTCGTCCTCGAGGATGCGGTCGAACTCCCGGAGGGTCATCTCGACGCCCTCGCGGAGGCTGTCGGCGTCGTCGCTGTCCTCCTCGAGGGCGCGTTTCAGGTTGTCCCGGACGCCGAGCAGTCGCTCGACGAGGTCCTCGGTCGCGCGGTCTTTGATCTGCTCCTGGCGCTTCTTGGCCCGCTTCTTGTAGTTCTGGAAGTCGGCCTGTTTGCGCTTCAGCCGGCTCTTCAGGTCCTCGACCTCGTCTTCGGTCTCCTCGAGTCGCTCCTCGCGGGCCTCGAGTTCGTCCTGAAGCTCCTCGATCGTCGCGGCCTGTTCCTCGACGCGTTCGGTCAGGTCCTCGAGTTCCTCGCGCTGGTCGGAGACGGTCCCGTTCAGCTCCCGGGCCTCCTCGACGATCGCGTTGACCTTGTGCGCGAGTTCGTCGTCGTACTCCGTGACGCGATCGAGGAGTTGCTGGACGTCGTCGCTCGTTTCGGGTCGCGACGCCGTCTCGCCGGTCGCGTCCGCGCTCGATTCGTCGCCCGCGTGCTCCTCCGAGCCCTCGCCGGCGGCCGACGAGTTCGACGAGTCGGTCTCCGTCTTCGTCGCGTCGGCGTTGACGGCCGATTCGTCGGCGTCCGTCGTCGATTCGCTGTCGGACGGATCGGCGTCGCCGGAGTGGTCCTCGGACGGGACACCCTGGGCGGGAGCGTCCGTGCCCTCGTCTTCGCTCATGTGGCTGTCAACGAACAGCGGTAATAAAAGGGTTGAGGTACGGTGATCGTCGTCCCGCCCGTCGCCAGTCCGACAGTATTTGGTCGTCCGGCCGCGAGTGGGGACCGTGACGCGGCCCCAGAACGACCGTCCGGAGTCGCCGCCGATCGCGCTCCGGTACGAGGACGGCACCGTCCGGATCGACGGCCTCGAGAGCGACGCGCTCACCGCCGTCCGCGAGGCGGTTCCCGACCTCGCGGCCGATCCGCGCACCGACGGGCGGCGCGTTCCCGCGTTTCGCTACGCCGACCTTCGGGCTGCCCTGGTGGACGCGACAGAAGACACCGACCGAATCGACGACCGAGTGCTGGAACTCGAGTCCCCTCCGAATCTCCACTCAGCGTACGAACTCCGCGAGTACCAACGCGAGGCGCTGTCGGCGTGGCTCGAGACGGACCGCTGGCGCGACGGCCTCGGATCCGGGGCCGATCCGGCCCCGGAACGAGCGCCCGCGGGCGTCCTCGAACTCCCGACGGGCAGCGGCAAGACGGTCATCGCGCTGAAGGCGATCGAGCGGCTCGCCGTGCCGACGCTCGTCGTCGTGCCGACGATCGACCTCCTCGAGCAGTGGCAGCGCGAACTCGAGCGAGAGTTTCGGTGTCCGATCGGACGCTTCGGCGGCGGCGAGCAGCGACTCGAGCCGATCACGGTCTCGACGTACGACTCGGCGTACCTGAAGGCTGACTCGGTCGGCGACCGCTTCGGACTGGTCGTCTTCGACGAGGTCCACCACCTCGGGGGCGAGGGCTACCGCGAGATCGGGCGCCTGCTCGCGGCGCCCGCCCGCCTCGGGCTCACGGCGACGTTCGAACGCCCCGACGGCGCCCACGAGGTGATCGCGGAGATCGTCGGGCCGCTCGTCCACCGCGTCGGGGCCGACGAACTGGCAGGCGACCACCTGGCGAACTACGATATCAAGCGCCTCGCGGTGTCGCTCACCCCCGACGAACGCGAGGCCTACGAGCGTAACCAGGAGGTGTTCACCGACTACCTCGCCCGATCGGGGATCCAGATGCGCAGCGGCTCGGACTACCAGGAACTGGTCAAGCGGTCGGGATCGGATCCGGAGGCCCGGGAGGCCCTGCTCGCTCGCCAGCGCGCACGAGAGATCATGTTCGGCAGCGCGGCCAAACTCGAGGCCCTCGATGAAATCCTCGACGACCACCGCGGCGAGCGGACGATCGTCTTCACGGCCCACAACGACCTCGCGTACGACGTCAGCGAACGATTTCTGATACCGACGATCACCCACCAGACCGGCGCCGCCGAGCGACGGGAGATCTTAGAGCGCTTTCGGGAGGGGACCTACACCCGAATCGCGACCTCGAACGTCTTGGACGAGGGGGTCGACGTCCCCGACGCGTCGGTCGCAGTGGTGCTCTCGGGCAGCGGCAGCGAACGGGAGTTCACCCAGCGACTCGGTCGAATCCTCCGCCCGAAAACCGACGGCGGTCGCGCGCTCCTCTACGAGGTCGTCGCCGAGGACACCGGCGAGGAACGGATCGCGAGACGGCGCCGTGACTGACGGTCAACGAGGACGGTGAACGCGGTTAGTTCGAAACCGAGCGGGGCTGTACTCGTTCGTGGAGGGAGGCGAGATAGCGGGCGACCTCGCGCTGCGTGTGGGAGCCGACGAGGTGCGTCTCGAGCGTCTGGTCCAGTTCGAGCGTTTCCCGACAGAGCGGACACTCGACCGGCGGTTCGTATGGCATTTGCTTACTCTCCGTCGGTTCGAGACAAATCGATGCAGCATGCATACGCTCGTCCCTCATCCGTTTCGGGCGACGCGTCGATGAGACTCGAGCGATACGGCGTCGATCCGTCTTTACCGCTCGGTTTCGGGCGAAACGGCGAGAGTGGGTTCGTACTCAGTCCGTCGTTCGCCACCGGACGGCTCAACCTCGAACTCCGGTTTCGGTATCGGCAGAGGCGGTCGACCGGAGTTGTCCCCGAAGGTACCGCTCGCCGCGCCGCGTCAGCCGATACTTGCCCCGTTCGACCTTTTCGACGAACCCGTGGTCCGCGAGTTCGATCAGGCGCCGGTTCACTTCCTTCCGGCTGAATCCGGTGTTGAAGGCGACGACCGCCGGCGTCAGCACGAGCTCAGTGCCGTGGAGCGCACCGAGGATTTCGTCGTCCATCGGCGTCATCCACCCGGCCGGCCGCCGGACCCGCGACGGTTCGCTCAACAGCACGCGCTCCCACTCCGTCGTTCGCACGTCGTTCGTCACGGGATCGTAGAGACCGTAGACGACCAGCAACGCGGCCGTGCCGTGAACCCAGTGGACCAGCTGCGGCGCCACCAACTCGACGATCGGGCCGCCGATCACGGCCAGCACCAGCCCGGCGACGGTGACGAGCACGAACCGACGGTACGCCGTCACCGACTCCTCGAGCGAGAGGAGGTACAGGAGCTCGAGGGAGACGACGACGCCGATCGCCAGGTTGTAGCCGACGACGGGGGTCAGTCCGTCCACGCGGCCTCACCTCCCGATCGATCGCGTCGGAGCTGCCGGTGTCGGAGTATCAGCAGGCCGATGAAGATCGCGACGATCGTGTTCGCCGCGCTTCGGAGAACGTCCAGGACCGGCGATGCCGGCTCGACGACGAGTAACATCGTGTGGTAAATCGTCAGCGCGACCATCCCGACCGAGAGAAGCGCGATCGCCGTGCCGAAGGGCGAATCCCGGAAGATTCCCCAGGACAGGAGCGCGAACACTCCGGCCCCGGTGCCGGCGATGATCGCGAACGGAATGCCGAGGAGGTGGACGACGGAGTGGGTCACACTGCGGGCTTCAGTTTCGGCGGTCGTTAAGCTGCGGCATGGTATTTCATCGGTGCGACGACCGAGTCGATACCGTCTCTAACGCGGGACGATAGCGGCCAGCAATGGCAGCGATCCTCGACGAGCCTGTCGTCGGATCCGCGGTAATCGTCCATGAACCGCTCCTCACCGATCGGCCATCCCGCGGTTCCCACCGCGGGTATCGATCCTCACCGTTCGGTCGGATCGCCGTGGCCTGTGGATAACAAAGCCGGTCGCCGGCGCTCCTTCAATCGCAATGGCACTGACTCAGATCGACCACGTCAGCGAGAACGAGAAGATGCAGGAGTGCATCGACAACTGCTTCGAAGCCGCGCAGGCCTGCGAGTGGTGTGCCGACGAGTGCGCCGGCGAGGGCGAGGAGATGGCCGAGTGTCTTCGACTCTGTCGCGACGTCGCCGACTTGACGACGATGCACGCGCGGTTCATGGCCCGCAACTCGAATTACAGCGCGGAACTCGCCGAAGCCTGCGCCGGCGCCTGTGAGGAATGCGCTGAGGAGTGTGAACGCCACGACGCCGAGCACTGTCAGGTCTGTGCGGACGCCCTCCGCGAGTGCGCGGAGACCTGCCGAGACATGGCGTCGGCCTGATCGGAGCGGCCACGTGCCCCGAATCGGCGACTACGAGTGAGACTGCCGTTCATCGAGCCACGATCCCGGATCATGGACGCGACAACGAAAGTGACCGCCGGCGGGAACGGGATACTCGGGGGCTGGCTGATCGCGGCCCCGTTCGTCTTCGGGGCACCAGCGGTCAGTCGCTGGAACGACGTTGTCGTCGGCACGGTAGTGCTGCTCGTCGTCGGCTACGACCGCATTGGAACCGACGGCCGAGGTCCCGCGAGCGCGACCGGTGCGAGACTCGTCGCGATCCTCGGGCTCTGGCTCCTCCTCGCCCCGTTCGTCCTCGGCTTCGGGGGGCTGCCCCTGTGGAACGACGTCGCCGCGGGGACCGTCGTGACGAGTTTCGGCAGCTACGACGCGTACGCTTCGGCCGCCGGCCACGAGCGGTCCGTTCGCGGCACCGCCGAATAGTGCCCGCCGAAGCGATAGCGAACCGAACGCCGACCATGCCGACCATGACCGCATTCTCGCGGTCGGATTGCGGCTCTGGAACCGACTATTCCGAGGCGGAACCGTCCCGACTCTCGTCGTCGGGCTCGAGCCTTCGGTGTCGCTCGAGGAGCTGTCGGACGCCGGCCCGGAGGGCTTCGCTCCGGGAGTGGTAGACGCCGTCGTCGACGAGCGACTCGAGGGCCGCGAGCTGCTCGTCCGTGGCACGGAAGGTGACACGGTCGAGCGTTGGACCGTCCTCGAGTCGAGAGTGAGTGGGCTCGGCGACGATATCGTCGGGCGACGAGCTACGCGACACTATCGGTCACCTCATTGGGGTCGCGACCGACTCGCGAGTCGGCTGTTCGTTCGTCACCCGTCGCTGCGTGTCCCATGCTCGTTTTCGTGGGGACCATACGCTGGGGAGGGGATCGCCAGTAAAAAGGACTCGCGTACCGAAGTGAAAGTGAAACTGAAGGGTTCGGAGCGAGCTGACGTGGAACGTCGGTTTTCAGTCACCGCGAACCACCGGTCGATCGCCGTCGATCCGTCGGGTCGGACCGTGTGATTTCGGTGTCCGGCGGACAGCGTTATGCCCGTCGGACCCCTGTACGTGACGCGGGCAACCGCAGAAACCAACCATGCCCGAAGATACGCATTCATCCGCCACGAGTAGTGCAACTGACACCGATCGATTCGAACGACTCGAGGGCGCCGACTACGACCGCGTCACCGAGTTCCTTCGCGACCGCGTCGCCTTCACGGCCCGCGAGTGGGCGGTCGCTCGCCTCTGTGCCGACTTTCGAACCGGGACGGGCGTCGAGATGACGACTATCGGGGAACACCTTCCCGACCTCGTCCCCTTCATGGACGACCAGTACACGCGTCAGGCCGTCTACCAATCTCGGCGATCCTTCGAGGACAAGGTTCGTGAAGCGGGCGCGACGTTCCTCTACGGCGCCTACGCCGACTTCTTCACGGCCGACGAGGTCGACGATATCGTCTACGAAGCGACGGAGGTCGCGCGGTTTCTGATCGAAGTCGAAGGAGCTTCCCTCTCACCGACCGGCGAATCGGACGCGGAAGAACGGATTAAAGCGGCGATGGAAGCCGTCCACCGCTCGAGTCGCGACCTTCGATACGACCGCTGTCCGAACTGCGGCGAGCGACTCGGGGAGGACGCGATCGAATCGGAGTGAAATGATAGAATCGAGGTTCACGAGACCGTTACCGAGGTCAGTACTGCTCCCGACTGATAGGACGATGCTCCGAGCGAAACGGGACGACTGACCGTCGGTACGAGCGAATTCCGCTCGAGACAGTGACTTCGGATCGGCCACAGGATACTTACCGCTAAGGCAGAGTCTCTCTGCATCGAATGGATTCTGAGGGCGATATTACTCGACGGCGGCTGCTCCGAACCGTTCCAGTGGCCGGCAGCGTCGGCCTCGCCGGCTGTGCCGAGCAGACCGGCGACGAGACTGGCAACGGAACAGATACCACTGGGAACGAAAGCGACGAAGAACCGACGCAAACCGAATCCGAGACCGAAACCGACGACGAACCCGAGGAAACGCCGGATCCACCGAACGTTGAGAGTCAGATCATCCAGCGGGACAAGCCAGCGATAACGAACGTCCGCCACGTCGTCGAAGGGACGATGACGTGGCCGTCGATCGGCTGGGAAGACCTCGTCGATTCCGATCTCCTCGGCGTCTGGGAAACGACGGACGAACGGCTCTACTTCTCATACAATCGTGAGTTCGTCGTGAATGGGGCAGATTACCAGTACAGTGGCGGGTACGCCACACGGAACGGCTATCTCTATCTCAAATACGAGTCAGGGGCCTCGCAGGAGTTCCAGTACCGAATCGAGGGCGGTCGATCAGCACCGATCCTCGAGCTATACCAGAACGGGGAACGCAAGGCCACGTACGAACAGACGGAGACGGAAGACGATCAGCGAGGTCCAGTTGCGGTAGCCGAAGATCAGATCGCCGTTCCCGAACAGAATGCGACCACGAAACGCGAAGACGTCCAGACCGGTGCAGTGGGATCAGGCTTTATCGTCTCGCCTGACGGTACCGTCGTCACGAACGCACACGTCGTCGGCGCGCATCAAAACTCGGAAGAGACGGCGTACGAGCGGTTCGCAGTGAAGCAGAGCGAAGCGCTCCGACAGGACCTCTCGTCGAGTGGAAGCTTGACCGACGAGCAGGTGGAGGAGACGGGTCGGATACTGTACGAGGAGATAATGGGCTACTACGAGGAAAACGGAACCCTCCGAGACGTCTCCGAGTCGGTACACGTCCTGAACGGGAAGGCGACGACCGACGACGACCTCGAAGTCGAGAGCTGGTCCGCCGAGGTCGAGACCGCGGGGACCGTCTACAAGGAGGACGACGGAGAGCCGTCGATGGGCCGCGACATCGCGGTACTGGACATCGACGGGGAGAACCTCCCGACGGTGACGCTCGGTAGCGCGAACGACCTCAGCACCGGCGAAAACCTCTACATCATCGGCTATCCGGACATCGGTATCAGCGAGTTCTTCGATACCACGAACACTACTCTCGAGCCCACGATGACGACCGGCATCGTCAGTGCGCGGCGCGAACTCAACACCGGAATCAACTCGATCCAGACCGACGCGGCGATCAACGGCGGCAACAGCGGCGGTCCGATGTACAACAGCGACGGTGAGGTCGTCGGCGTCGCGACGTTCAGCCCCAACGATGCTCAGATCCAGGACATCCAGTTCGGCCTCCCGATCGAAATCACGACGGGATTCCTGACCGAACTTGGCATCGAGAACACCACGGGCGAGATGCAGTCCGCCTACGAAGCGGGTCTCGATGCCTACTGGCGTGGCGACTGCGAGACGGCGACGGCGAAGATGGAGACCGCCCTCGATCTGTATCCAGATCATCCGCAAGCGCAGTCGTACATCACGGACTGCGAGAACGGCGAGGCGCCCGGACAGGGGTCGTAATTACGAGTACGTTTCTGGGTTCCACTCGCCACCGAGTTCCGTCCGTTTAGTGGTCTCGAACGAGCCGCCTTCGAAGATCGTCACGCGACCGGTCTCCTCGCTCAGCGTCAGCGTCGAGATCACGTTCGTCCGTCTCGAGGTGTCCAGCGCGCTCATGTGCCGGGACCCCATCCACTCCTCGTACTCGTCTCTCTGCTCGTCGAGGGTCTCGAGTTCCTCGGGCATCAGATCGGTAAAGCGGACCATCTGTTCCTGCACGACGCCGTCGACGCTGACGACGAGCGCGCCGTCCCGCGTCATCGCGACCTCGCGGGCCGTCTCGTAGAAGCTCTCCAGATCCAGACAGACGTCCCGGCAGCGGTCGGTCGGCCACGTGTTCCGCCCCATCGGGTCCGCGAAGTCCGCGACCGACGGGCCCGTGACAACCGCGACGTACATCCCCGGCCCCTTCACGTACTGTTCGCCCCACCGATCGAAGTTCAGGCTGATCGACTCGAGCGCGTGGTGGAGACAGTCGATCAGCTCCCGGACCCCGTCGTGGGTCTCGTAGGCGATTCGCAGCTCGTCGTCCATACCGGCTTTTGGGACCGGCACGCCGTAACCCCGGTGCCTGAACGGCCCCGTCGGGTCCGTCGGGCGGTTCGGGAGCGGACCACTTTTTGCCGCGCCGCGCCGATAGCGACCGAATGCTGACCAAGGACCTGCTCCGCGTCTCGCGGGCCGGAGGCGGCTACCACCTCCAGTTCGCCGATCGGGAGCACCGTCCGCTCGCCGCCCGCGTCATTGGGACGTATCAGGGCCACGTCGGCGAATCTCGCGCGGAACTCGAGGCGGCCGTGACTGAACTTGAACGCGGTGCGGACGATTTCAAGCTCGTCAGAGGGCTGTCGGCGCTGCTCGAGCGCGACGCGACGTTCGAGACCGACGCCGAGATCGATCCCGAACGCGCTCGTCGGGCTGCCTTCGAGGCCGCCGAGGCCGTCGGCGTCGTGACCGAGGACGAGCGTGCGATGGCCCTCGTTCGCGCCGGCGAGTCGCTGGGCGTCTCGGCCGACGACGTCGCGGGGGCGCTGTACGCCGACCTCGAGGAGCGGCAGGTCCTCATCGAACTGGCGTCGCGGTGGGAGCCGGACGAGCTGGTGGCCCAGTACAACCTCTCGCTGGCACAGACCGCCCTTTTCGACGCAACCGAGCTTCGGGTCCGCTCGAGCGATCCGAAGGCGCTCGTTTCGGCGATCAAGCGACTGCGACTGATGTACGAAATTCGACGGCTGGAGAACGACGAGGTCGGCGAAGCGCCCGATCGAGGCATCGCCGAGCGCGAGGTGATCGTCACCGGGCCGACCCACCTCTTCCGGGCGACCCGCCGGTACGGCACTCGGTTTGCCCGCCTCTTGCGGACGGTCGCGAAAGCCGAGGAGTGGCGCCTCGAGGCGACGATCGACGACCGCGGGACCGAACGGACGCTCCGTCTGTCCCACGAGGATCCCGTCCGCGTCCCCGACGCAGAGCCAGTTGCCGAGGTCTCCTTCGACAGCGGCGTCGAGGCCGATTTCGCCGCGCGCTTCTCGACTCTCGATCTCGAGTGGGATCTCGTGCGCGAACCCGCGCCCCTCGCGACGGGAACGCGGGTGATGATCCCCGATTTCGCGTTCGACTATCGTCCTGGGGGCAGCGCCCGCAGGGACTCGTCGGACGAGTCCGACGGAGGGCACAGCGAGTTCCGCGTCTACTTCGAAATCATGGGCTTCTGGACGCCCGAGTACGTCGAGAAGAAACTCGCACAGCTGTCGGACCTCGAGGACGTCGAACTGATCGTCGCCGTCGACGAGTCCCTCGGCGTCGGCGAGGAAATCGCGGCCCGAGACTTCCGGGCGATCCCCTACTCCGGAAGCGTCCGGCTGAAGGATGTCGCCGGCGTCCTCCGGGAGTACGAGCGCCAACTCGTCGCCGAGAGCGCCGCCGCGCTGCCGGACGAACTGTGCCCCGACGAGGACGTACTCTCGCTCGAAGCGCTGGCCGGCCGGCGGGGCGTCAGCGAGGACGCGCTGGTCGACGTCGCGTTTCCGGACCACGTGCGGGTCGGCCGGACGCTCGTCCGGCCGGCCGTCCTCGAGTCGCTGGCGGACGAGATCGAGGCCGGAATGGCGCTGGCCGACGCCGAGAAGATCCTCGAAGCGGCCGGATTCAGCGATTCGAGTGCGATCCTCTCGGAACTCGGTTATCGCGTCGAGTGGGAGGGGCTGGCCGGCGGGACGCTCGTCGAGCGGTAGTCGGACCGTCGCGTCGTCGGTGCGAACGACGACGTACGGAAGCCTCGAGCGCATTGGAGCGGCGGTTCGAGAGGTGTTCGCGGATCGATAGCTCGGATCCCCAACTCGAAATCTACTAGGATTCCGAGAGATGCCCCATCAACATCATCTTTAGTTATATACGTTTTTTCGGTCGGCTTCGTCGGGTCACGTTCACACGTGTCGGACTCCGGAGAGGGTTCGATCCAATTTCTTTAGTACGCAGACTTAACCGAGTGAGGTGTCAAAGAAGGAATGTGCATCCCTGTGACCAACCACCGTGATACCGAGCCGATACAGATCCTGCTCGTCGAGGACAATCCCGGTGACGTTCGGCTGGTGGAGGAAGCGTTCCGCGAAGCGGGCGTCGAGACGACGTTCCATACGGCCCACGACGGCGATACGGCCCTCGAGTTCCTTCGCGATCAGCGGGCCGACGTCGACCCCTCCGACCTGAGTCTGGTCCTCCTCGATCTGAACCTGCCCCGGACGAGCGGGTTCGACGTCCTCGAGGCGATCAAGACGGAGCCGGACGTGAGTGCGCCGCCGGTGCTCGTGCTCACGAGTTCGGAGGCGACCGAGGACATCGCCCGGAGCTACGAGCTCTGTGCGAACGCCTATCTCACCAAACCGAGCGATCCCGACGAGTTCACCGAGATCGGCCGAGCCGTCGAAGCCTTCTGGTTCGACGAGGCGACGTTACCCCCCGCGTCCGCGTGACTCCGTTCTGCGAGCGCCGACCGTCGATCCGACCGCCAGCCGAGCGTCGGCCCCAGCGTTATCCCGCCCGCCGTCCTACGATCGACTATGCCGACGGCAACTCCCGGCCTCCACCACGTCACCGCCATCGCGAGCGACCCGCAGCGAAACTACGAGTTCTACACCGAGACGCTCGGCCTCCGACTCGTTAAACGGAGCGTCAATCAGGACGACGTCTCGGTCTATCACCTCTTCTACGCCGACCACGAGGGGACGCCGGGGACGAGCATGACTTTCTTCCCCTACACCGACGCCCGCGACGGACAGGTCGGCGCGGGCCAGGTCAGCGCGGTGTCGTTTCTCGTCCCCGACGGCTCGATCGACTACTGGCGCGAGCGACTCGCGGACGCCGGCGCCGACCCGGACGAACCGCGCGAGCGGTTCGGTGACACCGTCCTCTCGTTTACCGACCCCGACGGGTTGCCGCTGGAACTGGTCGCTCGTGCGGACGCGCCGGCGGCGAACCTCCCGGAGAGCCCCGTTCCCCACGCCCACGCGATTCGGGGCTTCTTCGGCGTGACGCTCTCGCTGACCGGCGCCGATCCGACCGGCGACCTGCTGAAAGAGATGGGCTACCGCCAGACAGACCGCGACGGCACGCGCAAGCGATACACGGCCGATGGCGACCTGGGCTTCGTCGTCGACATCGTGGAGGATCCGCAGGCGCGACGCGGGATCCCCGGCGCGGGCACCGTCCACCACATCGCGTTTCAGGTCGCCGAGGACGAACAGGACGAGTGGCGCCAGTTCCTGATCGATCACGGCCTGCGACCGACCGAGATCATCGACCGCAAGTGGTTCAAATCGGTCTACGCTCGCGAGTACGGTACCGTGCTCTTCGAGTACGCCACGAAGGAGCCGGGGTACACCGTCGACGAGGAACTCGAGGACCTCGGCGACCGACTCGTCCTCCCAGAGTGGCTCGAGGACCGACGCGAGGAGATCGAGACCGGATTGCCGGACCTGTCCCATTGACATCCTCCCCGCGCTAAAGCGCGAGGATTCTTCCGTTGGGAGCTCGGCTATACCGATTCCACGGAGGCAACTTGCGGGTTTGTGCGCACTTCTCTGGGACTTTCGTAACCGTCGGAACGTGATTTCGGGATTCGTCGAGTCGCGACACTCGTGGTCGGACGGAAAACACGTCCACGATTCACGTCGCCCGCGCACGAGTCGTGACGTAGATCCCCGCCAGTACGACGACGCCACCGAGAACCGTCACGACTTCCGGAACCTCCCCGAGCAACGCGAGCGCGAGAATCGCGCTCCCGACGGGTTCGCCCAGTAACGAGACGCTCACGACGCTCGACTCGACGTACTTCAGCGCCCAGTTGATGACCGTGTGCCCGAACATTCCCGGTACGAGCGCCATCGCGAGGAAGAGCCCCCACTCCGTCTGGGAGTAGCCGAGCAGCGGCTCACCGGTCCCGACGGCGAGGAAGCCGAGGGCGACGGCACACGCAGCGTAGACGACGAACGTGTACGCGAACAGCGAGAGCCGCTGGCGAAGCGAGCGTCCCGTGAGGGTGTAGACGGCGCCGACGACCGCGCCGGCGAGCGCGAGGGCGTTGCCGTAGAGTTGGGTCGAGCTATCCGCGAACGCGGTGGCGAGCGCCGCGACGATGTCGCCGCCACCGAACAGCGGGCCGACGACGAGCGGACCGACCGACATCGCGAACGCGCCCGCGAGCGCGACGGCCATCCCGCCGACGATCCGCGGCGTGAGTCGTTCGTCGAGGAGGGCCGCCGCGCCGGCGCCGACGAATATCGGCTGGGTGGTGATCAGCGTCACTGACGCCGCCACCGTGGTCCACTCCAGACTCTCGAAAAAGCTCGCGAAGTGGGCGGCGAGCGCCAGCCCGGAGCCCGTAGCGAAGACGAGGTCGCGTCTCGAGATCGCCCGGAGGTCATCGACGTCGCGGAGCGCGAACGGCGCGACCGCGGCCGTCATGAATAGCACGCGGTAGAACGCCTTCACGACGCTCGGCGCCCCGCTCCACCGGACGAGAATCGCGCTCGTGCTGATGGCGGTGATCGCGACTGCGACGCCGAGCATCGGGTCGACCCGCTCTTCCAGCGGGAGCGATGCCGTCCACCGAGTCATACCGTGAGTGGGTATCGGCCCGCCCTAAGTGTGCGGACTTCGAGACCTGAGAGGTTGACCGTGCGTAGTACGCGCGTATTCGCCGGCGAGATGCTATTGACGCCCACGGCGACCGGAGGTGAGTCGACTCGCGGCGCTACGGCACGGGCGCGTCCAACTGTTTTACCCGCCGGCGATGACCCTCGACTCGAGAGGATTCGAATGGGAGCCGAACTGACGCGACGATTCGACACCGGACAGTTCGACGACCGGTACCCGTACGTCCGCGTCGGCCACGGTCCGGAGACGCTGCTCGTGATCCCCGGCATCGGCGACGCGATGTTCGACGGGGAGTACGGCCGTACCGACGCGGTGACGACCGCCGCGACGTTCCGTCGGTTTCTCGCCGACTACACCGTCTATCTGGTCAGCCGGCCGCGCGGACTCGAGGACCGCCGGTCGATCGACGCGATGGCTCGTGACTACGAACGCGTCCTCGCGGATCACGTCGGAGCGGCGTCCGTGCTGGGACTCTCGATGGGCGGGCTGATCGCCCAGGAGCTCGCCCGCGAGCGGCCCGACCTGGTCGAGCGACTCGTCCTCGGCGTCTCGGGCTGTCGGCTCGCGGAGGGCGGTCGGCCGATCGTCCGCGAACTCCACCGCCTCGCACTCGAGGGCGAGTGGACGGAGATCCGCGCCCGCCTTTACGAGGCGATGTTCACCGGAGCGTGGCGACGGATCGTTCCGACGCTCTCGCAGGCGGTCGGACGGATCCGGCCGCCGGACCCGGCCGAACCGCGTGACGTGCCGATCTCCTTCGACGCCGTCCGCGACTACGACGGCACGGATCGCCTCGAGGAGATCGAGCCGCGGACGCTGGTCATCGGCGGCACCGCAGATCCCTTCTTCCCCGCGGCGATCCTCCGCGAGACCCACGAGGGGCTGCCGGACGGTCAACTCGAGACGTTCACCGGCGCCCGCCACGGCGTGTTCCTCGAGCGAAAGGAGGGCTTCGACAACCGGGTTCGGGAGTTCCTCGAGGACGAGGTCACGCAGATTCGGGAGAAATAGCGCGTCTACGGCGTGTTCGTGCTCGCGGCCGCGGTCTTCGGAGTCGGGTCATCTACTCGAATCACCACCGCAGCTCGTTCGCGTTCCTCCTCCAGTTCGCGAGCGCCGTCCCGATCGTGCGCTGGGTAGTCGACGGGGACTGTGGCCCCGCAACTCGAGAGGCAGTTCCATCGGTACAGTCCGAACCGATCGATCTGGACGACGAGCGCCTCCGATCGTTTCCGGGCGCCCGAACGCGTCAGTCCGCGGTGGGTGCGGTACGGGAGGTGCGACCGGTGTCGCGATCGTCGAGGACGTAGGCGTTGCCGTCGACGACGACGCAATCGCCCGCAGCGGACCGACGCCGTGGTTTGTAGCCAGCGACCGGTGCCAGGAGTCGCCAGAGCGACGGGAGCTGACAGAGAGCGAAGCCGAGGACGATCATCCCGAATCCGCCGATCGTCGTGAGCGTGATCGATTCGCCCAGCAGCGCCCAGCCGACGAGAGAGGCGACGAGGGGCGACGCGTAGTTGACGAGGCTGAGCTGGCTCGCGCCGATGCGGTCGAGCAGGAGGAAGTACGCGAGGAACCCGCCCGCAGTGGCGACGACCCCCAGGTACGCGAGCGCGGCGACCGTCGCGGACGTCCACGCCGTCAGTGAAGGGACGGTTTCGCCCGGGTGAGCATAGCTCACACCGTGCAGAATCCCCGCGCCGAGAGCCATCGCCCACGTCTGCAACGACAGTACCGGCAGCGTTCGCTGCAATCGTTCGGTCAGTACCGAGCCCACTGCGAAGGCGAACGCCGAACCGAACAGCAGGCCGACGCCGATCGCCTGTCCGCCGATCGAGCCGCCCGAAAGCGCGATCACGACGACGCCGGCGAGCCCGACGAAGAGCCCGACGACGACGGGTGCACGGAGCCGTTCCTGCGGGAGGAGAGCGAGCGCGAGTGGTGGCGTCACGATCGGTGTTAGACTCAGAACGATCGCGGCGACGGCGCTCGAGACGTACGATTGACCGATGAACAATAGTCCGTAATGAGCGCCGACCATCAGCCCGCCCGCGACGCCGATCGTTATCCAGTCGGTGCGCGTCCGGGGTCGCCACTCGCGTCCGAGGGCGAGGATAGCGCCCGCAAACAGCACTGTCGCGACGTCGAGTCGAAAGGCTGCAAAGAGGATCGGTGGCAGCGTCGCCAGTCCGACCTCGATCGCCGCGAAGGCGGTCCCCCAAGCGATCGCGAGGAGGCTGAAGAGCGTCAGATCTCTCTTTCTAGTCATTTCATATCGAGACGGTTCCCGGACACTTGTATGTTGCTAATATCTCGATACAGGGCCTGTGAGTGCCATATTCGAAGACATGTGTTACCAACCATCACGGTAATCAAGGGCCATGATAATCATTGATAAGATAAGACCGTCGAGGGATCTCGTAGCGGAGCCGCACCGCAGACTGCCGGCGGCGTGTCGGCTCCGCCCGGACGACCGTGATCGATCGACGCTGGAAGAACGTGCCCGTCGAGCCGAACTCCTCAGTGAGGATCAGCTGGTTGATCGCGAGGACGACGCCGGCGAGGAGGAGCGCGGAGGGACGGCGCCGATCGCCATAGAGGGAGAGCCACTGGACGAACTCGCCGGCCTCGAGTCACTCGGCGAGCCCGGTGTCGGACCGGGACGCCGTCGGGGCGTCTTCGCCGCTCATACGGCCGCTACCAGCACCGCTCACTTAGTAGCTAAGATGGCCTTTCAGCCTGTGAACCCCGCAGGATCGCTACCCCGGCTCGAGGCCGTCCGCTACAGATCGCGCTGGCGTCCCTTCGGCACCATCGAGCGCAGTTCGCCGTGGACGTAGAGGCCGATCCCGAGCGGCTCGAGTTCCCCGGCGATTTCGTGGGCTCCGATCAGGTACCCCCAGTCGCCCTCCCAGCGCTCGATCTCCCGGTCCTCGCCGGTCGCGAACGCTCGGGCCTCCTCGCGGTCGAGTTCGATCACGCAGTCGGTCGCGTGACCGCCGAAGCGCTGGACGAAGTCCGTCGTCGGCTTCCAGTGTTCCTGTCGGGTGCGCAGACAGGTCATCCCGATGGCCTCGATCTCGAGGGGCGTCGGCGCCTCGCCGCCGTAGATCCAGATCTTGCCGGCGCCCTTCTCCCAGAACGTGTAGTCGTCGAACGTTTCCGGCGGCATGCTGAACCGATCGCGGAAGTAGTCGACGACCTCCTCGCGGCTGACCCGGCCCTCGACAGTCTGTTCGGCCGGCGTCGCGGGCAGGCGATCGAATCGCTGGCCGTCGTTTCGCTCGAGGTCCCCGGTCGATTCGTCCGCCATTACGCGGTCACCTCCAGTTTCGCGACGAAGAAGCCGCCGGTGTCGTTCTGATGGGGGTAGATCCGCGCCGCCCGCTCGAGGCTCGAGTCGAATTCCTCGCCGTCCCACTCGGTCAGGCCGGGCGCGTACTCGAGGTCGATATCGAAGTCGACGACGCGACAGTCTTCCTCCTCTACGGCGTGCTGGACGACGGCCTCGTTCTCCTCAGGGGCGAAGGTACACGTCGAGTAGACGACGGTGCCGCCCTCGCGGGTGGCCTGTATCGCTCGTCGGAGAATGCCCTTCTGGACGCCCGAGACCGACGCGATGGCTCCCTCCGACCAGTTGTCCAGCGTGTCGGGGTTCTTCCGGATCGTCCCCTCGCAGGTACAGGGCGCGTCGACGAGCGCGCGGTCGAACTCGTCGAAGTCGAACCGGTTCAGGGAGTAGTTGCGCGCGTCGGCGTTCGTGACGGCGAGGCTCGTCGCGCCGAGGCGCTCGGCGTTAAAGCGCAGCGCCGAGATGCGCCCGAGGTTGTTGTCGTTGGCCACGACGGTTCCCTCGTCGCCCATCAGCGCGGCGAGCTGGGTCGCCTTCCCGCCCGGCGCGGCACAGCTGTCCCAGACCCGCTCACCGGGCTGGGGATCGAGGACGACCGGCGGCACCGCCGAGACCTCCTCCTGGCCGTGGGTGAAGCCGTGGAACGAGGTCCACGTCGATCCCGGCGACCCCGTCTCGAGGCGCAGCACGCGGGGGTTCCAGTCGGCCTGCTCGTACGCGAGGCCCTCCTCCTCGAGGACCGCGACCGTCCGCTCGACCGAGGCCTTGATGGTGTTGACGCGGGCGGCATTGCCCAGCGGCCGCTCGCAGGCCTCGAGGAACGCGTCGAAATCGTCGATAATCGGTCGATACCGCTCGAGTGGCTCCATTGCCCGCGGATTCGAACGCCCCGCGTTTGTGGGTTTCGAAGCGCCGGGCGCGGCCGAATCGGTGCCACTCCGTCCCGGGAGCCGCCGCCCTCGATTTTATGGGGGCGCCAGCAGACGTCTCGAACATGGCACAAATCCGCCAGCAGGGGCCCGAGATGGACCTCGAGGAACCGGTTCTCGTCGAGGGCTTCCCGGGACTCGGACTCGTCGGCAAGATCGCGACCGACCACCTCGTCGAGGAACTCGACATGCGCTACTACGCCAGCGTCGACTGCGGGGGGCTGCCCCGCGTCGGCGTCTACCGCGGCGGCGACCGGACGGCCCGACCGCCGGTCCGGATCTACGCCAGCGAGGAGCACGACCTCCTCGCGCTCCAGAGCGACGCGCCGATCAAGTCCGACGCCGTCGGCTCCGTCGCCGAGTGCCTCACCGAGTGGATCGTCGGACAGGACGCGCTGCCGCTCTACCTCAGCGGACTGCCGGCCGAGCGCGAAGACGAACCCGAAATCTACGGTATCGGAACCGGTGACGCCGCCGAGCGACTCGAGGACCACGGGATCGACGTCCCACCAGAAGACGGCGTCGTCACGGGGCCGACGGGGGCGCTCATCAACCGCGCCGCACAGCGCGACTACGACAGCGTCGGCCTCGTCGTCGAATCGAGCCCGCAGTTCCCCGACCCCGAGGCCGCGAGCGTCCTCCTCGAGGACGGCGTCTGCCCGATCGCCGACGTCGATGTCGAAGTCCAGGAGCTACTCGACCGCGCGGCGGAGATCCGAGAGAAGCGAGAACAGTTCGCCCAGCAGATGCAACAGGTCAACCAGGAAGAGAGTTCGCAGGCCCAGCCGCTGCGAATGTACCAGTAGCGAGCGTCGCTCGACTGCGGCTCGTTCTCTCGAGCGTCGTCACCGAGACTGCGCCGTCGATCGGTGACGCCGTGCCGATCGCTCGACGCGTCCGTGTTCGAAGGGGGCGTCTCGGGAATCCGATCGAGCCCCGACCGTGTTCGGGGTAATCACCTTCGACGCGGCACCGCTTTCTCCGATTATATGAGTGTAGGTATGCCCAAACAGTTGGCAGCCGGCGACGACGATCGACACCTCCGGCGAAGTCCCAGTCGAGGCGGTATCGCGTTCGAACCACACACCGCCGCCACTCAGGACCGATGACCGCCGAAATCGACCCGGAGCGACGACTCGGCGCGCTCGTCAGAGACAACCCCGAATTCGCGTCGGTGTTCGAGTCCGTCGGCATCGACTACTGCTGCGGCGGCGACGCCTTGCTCGAGCGGGCCTGTGCCGACGCCGACCTCGAGGTCGGTGCCGTCGTCGAGCGACTCCGCGACGCGCGGTCGGACGGCGGCGACGGAACCGACGACTGGGACTCGCTGTCGGCGCTCGTCGACGACATCGTCGAGAACCACCACGACTACCTTCGGGCCGAGTTGCCGTCGCTCGAGCGAACGGTCCGGAAGGTCGTCCGCGTCCACGGGGACGACCACCCGGAACTCCACGACGTCGAATCGACGTTTCTCGACCTCGAAGACGAGGTCACCCACCATATCGAGGACGAGGAGGAGAACGTCTTCCCCGAGCTCGAACGCCTCGAGGACGAGACGGCGCTGACCGGCGACGAGGAGGCGCAGGTCCGCGAGGCGATCGACCACCTCGAGGACGAACACGACGCGGCCGCCGCCCACCTCGAGCGACTCCGCTCGCTGACCGACGACTACGCGGTCCCGGAGGGCGCGTGTACCAGCTACCGAAACATGCTCGACCGACTGCAGCTCCTCGAGGAGGACATGCACCTGCACATCCACAAGGAGAACAACGTCCTGTTTCCCGACGCACAGGACCGACTCGCGACAGCGGTCGCGGAGTAATCGACCGCGCCGTCGGGAGTCGGTGAGTCACGCGTCGGTCTTCTCCGCGACGATCGCGATCGCGCGGAGCCGGTCGTCGTACGCGTCGAAGATCCGTCGCATCGAGCGGACGCGGTTCCGGGCCGCTGGATCGGTGAAAATGTTGTACGCGATTTTCAACGTCCGGACGACTCCCTCGTCGGCGACGACCCGCCGCGGTTCGAGGAGGCGCATCGGAGCGGTCGCTCGCCAGCGAACGGTGAATCCCGCGTCCTCGAGCAGCGCCACCCACTCCGATTCCGTCAGCGGCCGCGCGTTCACCCTCGACGCGCGCGATAGGTCGTCCCGAACGGCCGATTCGGTCGCCGCGCCCGGTCCGTCGGGACCGATCGCCAATTCGTGGATTCCGTAGACGCCGGTGGTCTTCAGGAGCCGCCGGGCCTCGCCGACGAGTTCGGCCTTCCCCCCGTTCGGCTGCATCGACAACATCGCTTCGCCGTAGACGACGTCCGCGACGCCGTCCGCGAGGTCGGTGTCGGCCGCGTTGCCGACGACGATCTCGCGACCGGGCCCGCCCAGATCGTCCCGGAGCGCCCGCGCCGCCTCGCGGTCCAGTTCGATCCCGGTGTACGAGTTCGGTCCGTACGCCAGTGCGCGTCGCGCCGTCGCTCCGGCGCCGGGCGCGAATTCGACGACGTCGTCGGCCGGCCCGATAGTCAGCGCCTCGAGGAGCCGCCGAGTCAGCGCTCGGCCGACCGGACGGAGCACTCGCTTGCCCAGCGCAGCGAGCACCTCGTGCATCGGTCGGTCCGTCATCGTCGCCGATCGCCGTTTCGTTCGGTCCGCGGTGCTTCGACGACTGGAACCGAATCGTCGGTCGCGGAGAGTACGACACCGAGCGTCGAGCGGTGGGAAATCAGTGGCATCGGTCGGTTCGAGTCCGCCGTTCGGACACGCAGTGATAACTAGGGAACGCAGACCAAGCTGTCCCCGAATATCATCGCTCTCCCCGTCGATCACGGCCGTTTATATGTAAGTATCACTATGAGTGCGACATGGATATTACCGACGCGCGCGCGGAGTGTAACGCCGTCCTCGACGCCGTCAGCGAGAGCGTCATTGCGGACCGCGAGTTCCTCGAGACCGTCCTGCTCGGCGTCCTCGCGCGGGGACACGTCCTTCTGGAGGACGTTCCCGGTACCGGGAAGACCCTGACCGCGAACAGTCTGGCGTCCGCGCTCGGGCTATCGTTCTCCCGGATTCAGTTCACGCCGGATCTGCTGCCGGCCGACGTGACAGGGACCCACGTGTTCGACGAGTCCGAGGGCACCTTCGACTTCACCGAGGGGCCGATCTTCGCGAACGTCGTGCTGGCCGACGAGATCAACCGCGCGCCGCCGAAGACCCAGGCCGCGCTGCTCGAGGCGATGGCGGAAGGGCAGGTCACCGTCGACGGCGATACGCACCAGTTGCCGCAGCCGTTTTTCGTGATCGCGACGCAGAACCCCGTCGAACAGGCCGGAACCTTCCCGCTGCCGGAGGCCCAGGTCGACCGCTTTCTGGTGAAACAGTCGATCGGCTACCCCGACGCGGACGGCGAACGGGAACTGTTGCAGCGCCGACTCGGCCGCACCGAACGGAGTCCGAGTATCGATCCGGTGCTGGACGGCGGCCGCGTCCGCGCGCTCCGAGAGGTCCCCGAGTCGGTCCGGGTCGACGACGACCTCGTCACCTACATCGCCGATATCGCCCGCGGGACGCGCACGCGAAATCAGGTCGACGTCGGCGTCTCGCCCCGGGGCACCCAGCGCTTGCTCGAGGCCGCGCGGGCCCGCGCCGTCGTCGCCGGCCGCGACTACGTGACGCCCGACGACGTCAAGCGCGTGGCCGGCCCCGTGTTGGCTCACCGGCTCGTGCTCACGCCCGACGCCTCGGTCGACGGCGCCTCGAAGGCGGCCATCGTCGACCGGGTGCTCGAGTCCGTCTCCGTCCCGACGCTCGAGTAGCGAGCGACCAGTGCTGACATGACTCGAGCGATCGTCCTTCGCCTGACGAGTCTCGAGCCATCGACGTCGGCTACTCTTCCGTAAAAACGACTATCGCTGCAACGCTGCCAGCAGCAGTATCGCCCCGAACAGCATGGCGATCACGGCCGCGACCGGCTGGCCGCTGGGACCGGCGATAAAGACCGCGTAGCTCCCGACGGCTGCGACTAGCCCGACGACGACCGTGGCGCCGACGTGGGGGAGCTCTGCCCTCGCCGTCGTCGCCTCCCGGCCGAGCTGGTCGCCGACCCCGATCGCGTGGTGGCCGGCGTCCCAGGCCAGCACGGTCGCGGTGACGCTCGCGAGCATCGGGACCGTCGGAATTCCCTGCACTCCGCCCGCGAGCAGCCCCGCGAGCGCGACGGCGGTGCCGATCGTGACGGCTCGACGGGAGCCCGTCCAGAGCCCGCCGCCGAGGAGTACCAGCGCGGCGGCCCCGCCGACGAGCACGAACGGGGAGTAGAGGGCACTCGAGAGCACCCCGAGGCATAACGCGACGATCGAGAGCCCGCTCGTCAGGACCGCGGGCCGATGGTCGGGGTCGACCGCGTCGACGTCGGTGCTCACGCCGACCACCGCCGTCGACTGCGCTCGAGCGTCGCCGCCAGCGAGTCGTCCGCCGGCCAATCGACGACCCTGATGCCCGCCCCCCTGAGCGTCGAGATGCGAGCCGCTCGTTCGACCACCCCGAGCCGTTCGCCGGGCGCGTCGCGTCCAGTCGGATCGGGACTAATAACGGTGACGAGATGGCCGTCGGCCTCGAGCAACTGCGCGGTACGCACGATGTCGTCGTCGCACAGCGGCGTGAACAGGATCACCTGCGAATCAGCGGGGATCCGCGAGCGGAATCGCTTGCGCTGGACGTACAGCATCGACGCCGACGACTCCGGCGGGGACAGTTCGAACGCGGAATCGGTCGCGAGCAGTCGGCGGGCCGACGCTCGATGGTCGGGCCCCGAGCCCGGTGCCAGCCACTCTGTGTGCGGTCCGAAGCTGGCGAGGCCGACGTTGTTGCCGCCGGCATCCAGCGCGTCGAGCACGGCGACGGCCGCCTCGATGCTGCGATCGACCGCATGACGACCCGTCTCGTCGGGTCGACGGTACGCGTCCGTGCGCGTGTCGACGGCGAGCATCACCGTCGCCGACCGCTCCTCGCGGAACGTGACGGTCGTCAGCTCCTGACCGCGAGCCCGGCGGTTCCAGTCGATCCGCGAGAGCGGATCGCCGCGTCGGTACTCCCTCGTCGAGTGGAACTCGAGGCCCTCGCCGCCGACGTCGGTCTCGACGCGGCCGGTCAAAGGCAGCGTCAGCGACCGCAGCGGGAGGTCGGTCTCCGCCTCGGCGGGCGGACAGCGGAGTTCGGTGTCGACGCGGATCCGCTGGACGCGCTCGGCGTCGCCGGTGAACCCTCGCGCGACGACGGCTATCGGTTCGAACGCGTGGGTGCCCTGGCGAGCGGTCACCGCGTAGGAGAACGTCTCCGTCTCGCCCGGCCGGAGCGCGGTGCCGCGTCTCGGGGAGCCGTCGGTGACGACGAGTTCCGACGGCACGCCGTCGACGAGCCGGAGATCCGGCAGGAGTTCGTCCCCGTCGTTGCGAACGCGTACCGTCACGCGAACGGGCTCACCCGGCTCGAGGTCGTCGTCCTCGAGTTCGCGGCTGATCGAGAGCGTCGGGGTCGGCGGCCGACCGGCCCGGGCGTAGGCCGCGTACGCGATGCCGACGACCGCCGCCAGCAGCAGCGCCGGCGACGTGACGATAACGCCGGCGCCGCCGAACACCGAGGCGACGGCGGCGACGCCTGCCCAGCGGTTCGTCTCCCGGACGCTCGAGTCGACGACGACCGATTCCGGGGCGTCTTCGGTCCCGGAATCGCCGTCTGCGGGCTCGCCGGCACCGTCGGGATCGGGGTCGGTATCGTCGTCAGTACTGTCGTCCGTCTCGGTGTCTGTGTTAGACGTAACCTCGGCAGCGGCGCCGGCTTCAGCCTCGGCAGCGTCGGGCTCAGTCTCGGCGTTCGTTCGACTACCGGTACCGACGTCGGGGCCGGACTCGGAGCGAGTCTCCGTCTCGGTTCCGGCGACCTCGCCGCCGTCGGCTCGCTCGCTCCGGCTGTCCGCCGATCGTCCGTCGTCGTCTCTGTCCGTCATTCGTCGTCGTTCACCCCCGCAATTCGTGCGATCTCGGCCGCGGCGCGTCTGGCGCGGCGGGGACGGTCGCGACGCACCGCCGTCCGAACGCGGACGCGCCACGGCGCCCAGTCGGGAATCGTATTCGTGAACTGGGCCGCCGCCAGCGGATCGTCCGTCCAGGTCCCGTCCTCGAGGGCCTCTCGGGCCTCGTCCTCGGTCAGCCCCTCCGCGAGCACCAGCGCGTCGACGGCCGCCTGCTCGAGTCGCTCGTCGAGCTTCCGTCCCTGCCGTCCGAACGTCACGACTCCCGATTCGATCGCCGCGTCGATCTCCTCGCCGGGAGTCGGCAGCTCCTGTGGCCGTTCCGGCGTCGGCAGTTCCGTCTGCCCGACGTCGGCGTGTCGGCGACCTTGCACCGTTCGAAGCCCCTGGAGGAGCGCGATCACGCCGATCACGGTCACGATCGACTCACCGAGATCGAGGGGGCCGGTCAGTTCCGGGACCGCCACGAACGCCAGACCGAGCAGGACCAGTCCGGCGCCGACTATCGCGTACTTGTTCATGGGTATCCGTTCATCGTGTGGCTCCGTTCTCGCGGTCGCGATCGTCGTCGGCATAGGTCGCTTCGATCCGTCTGAGTAGCTCGACGGCGCGGCGCTCGCGGTCGTCCGTGACCGGTCGGTCGCCGTAGCGGACGTCCTCGAACATCGTCCGCAACTCGTCGACGTGGGACGGATCCAGCCCCGCGTCCCGCGCCGCGGCCGCGAACTCGCCGGGCGTACTCGAGTCGGGCCGGTCGACGGAGAGCGGTTCCGTCATCTCGCGCCAGGCCCGATAGATGTCGTTCTCGAAGTCGTCGCCCTCCTCGATTCGGTCGGCGGCCTCACCGGCCGCGCGGCCGAGTGCGCCCCGCTGTACGGTGTCGTCCGGCTCCGCGACCGGGTCTGTCGATTTCTGCCCCTCGTCGTCGCCGCCGTAAAACAGCGCCGTAACCGCTCCGACGACCGTTACCAGGAGAACGGTCAGCACGAGCAGCGAGGGCAGGGTCGGTCCGGACACGGGACCGTCGCCGTCGCCGCCGCCGAGCGGACCGCCGGATTCGTTCTCCGTGGGCGGCTGTATATCGGCCGGGGGAGCCGGCGGGTCGAGGGTTTGGGTCCCGCAGCCGCCAGTGAGGACGACGAAGACGAGCACGACCAGCGGGAGCAAGGCGACCGAGAGCATGAGCGTCACTCTGGTATCGTACGACCGGGTCGCCAGCGCGGCGATTCCGACCGCGCCCAACACGAGCGCGAGGAACCCGAGCTCCGAGTCGAGGGCGGCGATGCACAGCCCCGAGAATTCGAACGCCTCGTCCCCTTCGGTGCCGGAATCGGCCGCCGGAGGCTCATCCTCTTCCTCGACATCGCTGGCGCCGCCGTCGGCGCCGCCGAACCCACCGCCGCTCCCGCCGTTCTCGACCATCGACGGCAACGTCGCCGCTGCGAGCACGACGGCGAGACAGCACAGGACGGCGATCGCCACGACGCGACCCGTATCTCTGTCCACGCCCGTTCTTTCTTGTAATACCTGAAATGTTTTACTCTTGACCGGACCGACGCGAACTCGCGTCGAATTCGCGGTGCCGGGGCTCGGTGCGGACGGCTCGTCGATGCGTGTCCCCTGGTATTGAATCGCATGAGGGCATCCGGTATACACTACTGCAAACACAACTCCTTTTCGCGCGCTGTCCCTCCCTCCGCACATGGGAACGGAAGACGCCGAAACCGTTGCGCCCGGAACGTGTCCGACCGCGAACGGCATGCCGATGCTCGGGTTCGGCACCTGGCAACACGACGATCCGGACCAGTGCGTCGAGAGTATCCAGACGGCCCTCGAGGCGGGCTACCGCCATATCGACACCGCTCAGGCCTACGATAACGAGGCGGCCGTCGGCGAGGGGATCGCGGCGGCCGACGTCGACCGTGAGGACATCTTTCTCGCGACCAAGGTCTGGCGCGACAACCTCGCACACGACGACGTCCTCGAGACGACCCGCGAGAGCATCGACCGGCTCGGCGTCGACTACCTCGACATGCTGTACATCCACTGGCCGACCGGCGAGTACGAGCCCGAGGAGACGCTGTCGGCCCTCTCGGAGCTGTACGACGAGGGACTGATCGAGAACGTTGGGATCAGCAACTTCCTGCCCGAGCAAGTCCGGGAGGCCGTCGACGTCTGCGACGCACCGATCCTGGCCAACCAGGTCGAACTCCACCCGCTGCTCCCCCAGCCCGACCTCCGAGAGGCCTGCGAGAACGCCGGCGTCGAGGTCGTCGCCTACTCGCCGATCGCCCGCGGCGAGATCTTCGACCAGTCCGAGATCCAGGACGTCGCGGAGAAACACGGCGTCAGCGAGGCCCAGGTCAGCCTCGCTTGGCTGCGCGAGAAGGGCGTCACCGCAATCCCGAAGGCGACCGGCGAGGAGCACATCCGCGACAATTGGGCGTCCCTGACCCTCGAGCTGGATCGAGAGGACATCGACAAAATCGATAGTATCGACGAAACGCAGCGGCAGGTCGACCCCGGCTTCGCGCCCTGGAACTGAGACCTCTCGAGCGGTCGACATCGGCGCTAACCGCCGTCGAGGTGGAAGCGGCCGTCGATTGCGACCTGTTTCTCGCGCGGAAAATTCAGGAAAGCTTACGGTACACCGGCTTTATGGCTCGCGTATGTCCACCCGCTCACGACAGCGTGGCGGTGGTGGGTTCGTCGGCGCGATCAAGGCCGACGTACAGCGGTTACACGGGGCCTGGATGGAACTCGTCTTTCCACGCCAGCGTGGCCGCGGCCACTCCGTCATGGGGAAGTGGAAGCCCGAGACCCTCCCCCAAAAGGTCGGCTACAACGCCTGGAGTATCCTCGGGCTATTCGGCTTACTGCTCCTCTACCCACTGACCGTCATCGGACTCGCAACCCGCTACTACGCGGCGAAACTCGACTCGACGCGCACCCGCCTCGGTATCGTCGGCGTCACGGGCGTCGCGCTGCTCGGCTGGGGGCTCCTGACCGTCGCCTGGGGAGCGATGTCGTACATGGAGCAGGTCGACATCCCGATCGACTCGGTCCTCGCCGTCGCGGCGGCGAGCGGCGTCGCGACGGTGTCGACCGCGCTCGCAGCGGCGTGTACCAAGGCCGGCGGTCGCGCGGTGACGGTGATCTTCGCCTACCCGTTCGCGATGACAGCGCTGTTCCTTCCGCCGGTCGTCGCGGCCCTCGTGACGCCGTCGCTGCACCCCTACATTCTCGACCCCAGTTACGAGTTCGCTGCCTGGGCGCTCGACAACGTCCTGACTCTCGGCGGCGTCAACGAGTACCTGCGATCGAACTACCAACTCGAGGGCGCCGCCTACGCGGCGATGTGGCTCGGCATCTCGATTCCGCTGGGCTGGTTCCTCGGGATCGTCGTCGCGCTGGCGAACCTCGTTCGTCCATCGCAGTAGCCCTTTTCCGTCCGTTCAATTCTCCTGAACGGACTGCCGATTCCCGATACCATTAGGCGGCCGCTTCCCAAGGGCCGCACATGGAGTTCGACCTTCCCACGACCGCGGCCGCGTTTATCGCCGTCATCGCGATCGGCGTCGTCGGCTTGATCGGCGCACCGATGATGACCACGAACACCGTGTTGATGATGGTCGCGCCGTCGATGATCGTGTTCGGACTGATCATGCTCGGTATCGGCATCAAACACGGCGAGTATCGCGCGACGGGCCGATAACGACGGCAGATCTCGGCGCTATCGCTACTGGTTCGTCGCGACCGTTACGATTTCGACCGCACCAGCGGCGGCGCTCGAGCGAACGGAACCGAAAAAACCGGTGGTGAAAACTCAGCCGGCGATCGACCGCGAGCGGCCTACATGTAGCCGAGGTCGCGCAGGCGCTCCATCAGGTCCTCCTTGTCCTGGGCGCGGCCCGCGCGCTCGGTCGTTCCCTCGAGGTCCTGCAGCCAGGCGGGGTCCTCGTCGCTCTTCTCGGTGCTGACTTCGCTGCCCAGCGAGCGGAAGCCGGCGAAGTACTTCGGCGAGATCGGGATGTCCTCCTGTTCGACGCCCTCGGGGAGGTCGTCGTCGGACTGAGGCACGTGGCCCTCCTCGGGGAAGTTCTCGACGGTGTCCGGAACGACGAAGTTCCAGAAGGCGTTCCAGACGGCGGCCTCGTCGAACTGCAGGATGGGCTGGATGCGGTCGTGGGGCGGATAGATGTCCGGGTCGTGGCGCGGCGAGAAGAACGTCTCGTCGGCGCGAGCCTCCTGTTCGTCCCAGCGGACGCCGGAGATGACGCCGTCGATGTCGTGCTCCTCGAGCGCGTCGTTGAGCGCGACCGTCTTCAGCAGGTGATTGCCGACGTAGGTGTCGAGCAGGAACGGGAACTCGTCTTCCTCGTACTCGAGGATGTTCTCGACGTGGTGCTGGTTGTGCTCGGAGAGTTCGTCGATCTCGATGTCGTCGCCCGGCTCGAGGCCGTGCTCGTCGACGTACTCGCCGACGTCCTCGTTGCGCGCATAGATGACTTCGAGGTCCCACTCGTCGGCCCAGTGGTCGACGAAGTCGTGGATCTCGTCGAAGTGCTGGTAGTGGTCGATGAACACCGCCGGCGGTACCTCAAGGTCGAAGCGGTCGGCGACCTCCTTGATGAAGTACAGCGTGAGCGTGGAGTCCTTGCCGCCGGTCCACATCACGGCCGGGTTCTCGTACTCCTCGAGACCCTCGCGAGTGACCTCGATGGCCTTCTCGATCTTGTCCTGAATGTGGGGATAGTCCTCGGGATCCTCGCCGTCGCCGTCCTCGTAGTCGACGTCGACGTACTCGGGGAAGTTCTCGCTCATGTGGTGTAATTAGATATAATTAGGAGGGATAAACGCTTTGGGGGAGCGGAAACGTCTGTCGGAACCTGCGACGATCGGTCGGCGATTGATGATGTCGCGCGCCGACGCGGGTCCGGTTCGACGAAGTGAGTCGGGAACTGGACTTTCAGCCTCTGTACTCTGTGAACGATGGCGTCCCACTGTGATCGATGAGCGGCGTCTCGAGTCCAGTGTCCCGTGTGGTGTGTTCACTCGAGGGCCGGGACGGCGGCGTGATCGCGGCGCTGGTCGTCCGATGGGGCGGCGCAATACTTGCCACGATCGATTGCCGTCAGCACTACTGTTGGCACCGATGACCGTCGGGGCCAACGGAAGCCACCGCTGTTCGGTACGCGGGTCGTCCGAAAGTAGGCTCCAAGAATCGTTCGTCGGCGATACGGGTTCGGCCCCCGGGTCGGCCGGGCTGCGCAGCGGTGGCGCGCGGCCGGACCGGACGGCGAACTGGACGGCGTCGTCGCGGTTACTCTTCGTCTTCCTCGACGACTTCGGGGTCGCTCATCGCGCTCTGGAGGCTGTCCAGCCCGTTGATCCACTCCGTGACGAGACCGTACTCGAGGCCCTCCGCGACGGACATGTCGAGTTCCTCGCCGTCGATGATGAGTGTGCCCGCTTGTGCGGCGTAGCCGAGCGCGGCGTCGAGATCCTCCTCGGCCTCGGCGTCGGCCGCGGCGCCGAGGTAGTCGCCGACGCTGCCCTCTTCGGCCGGGCCGCCCGCGATGTACTCCTCGGCGGCGAAGAAGACGCAGACGAGGCTCGTCTGGACGCCGTCGACGAGGATCAGTTTCTCCTCGTCCTCGATGTCGACCTCGCCGAGAACGATCTCGCGAACGTCGTTGATCTCCTCGAGCGCTTCCTCCTCGCCGAGTTCCCCGTCGTCGTAGGCGGCGACGATCTTGGCGATCGCGATCGCCGTGTCGTCCTGCAGGTTCAGCAGGAGCCGGGCCGAGTCTTCGTCCTCCGGATCGATGTCTTCGTCCTTGATGCGGCCGATCCAGTTCTGCCAGCGTTCCTCCGAGTAGAACTCGGTCGGGGGATTGCTCATACAGACACCTACACCGGCCGCTTGAAATGCCTTTCTCTACTCTACGCCGAGCTTACTGAACCGAAACGTCGGCTTTAGGCCCGCTCGAGCGTCGCTTCCGTGTCGATTCCGTATACGCGTTCCGGCGTCTCGACGTGGGCGATCCGGACCGCCTCGTCGCGACCGTTCTCGAGCAGCCAGCGGACCCGACGCGGCACCGTCTTCGGCCCGAGGACGGCGCCGGGGCGGTCCGGATCGTCGATGTAGTCGGTCTCCATTAGGAACGGCTCGCCGCGCTCGGCGGCGGTCTCGAGGCGATCCTTCTCGCTCATCACGCTCGGGATCGGGCCCTCGAGGCGACCGCTCGCGTAGTGTTTGACTACCCGATCGGACGGCAGCCCCGCTTCCTCGGCCCAGTCGGTCACCTCGGTCATGTCCTCGCTGGCCTCGGCGTGCAACTGGACGGCACAGTCCAGTTCGGCGCCGCGCTCGAAGGCTCGGCGCATGACCGCGTTCGAGGCCGCCCACACGTCGTCGTCGACCTCGTAGTGGGGCCGCCCCGACTTCAGGGCCAGCGCCTCGCCGGACTCGACGTACTCCGCGGCAACGTCGATTCCCGCCTGCATGAGGTCGCGCGCCTCGTCAGGGCTGAAGCCGCGGTCGTCGACGAGCCGCGTGATCAGTCCGGGGTGAACCCCCAGGACGGGCCAGGCCCGCCCGTCGAGTTCGCTCGAGGCCTCGTCGACGATTTCGATCGTCCGCTCGAAGACCGCGCGGAAGTCCTCGCCGGTCTCGGCCTCGACGCCGAGATGCCAGGAGGGTTTGTTCACGACGAGCAGGTGGGTGCCGCCGAGGCGAGCGAAGTCGCGGACGGCGTCGATGCCGCGGTGGTTGTCCGGATCGAGGTGGAGGTGGTTGTCGAGGACCGGCGTCTCGTCGTCGAGCATGTCCGCTAGTGGGTCGGCAGACCGTGAAAAATCTCCGACTTCGCTCGGTCGCGGGATCCCGAGAGGTCTAAATCGCCCGTCGATACTTGCAGTGCGGGCAGTAGACCGTCCGCTGGCGGACGATCAGGAGCGACTCCCCGCACTTGCACGGGCCGCTGACGTCCACCTCGTTCGTCTCCCGAACGATCCCTCGTAGCGTGTTCTCCAGCCGAGCGATCTGCTGTTCGGCGTCGTCGAGTCGATCCTCCAGGTCGCGGAGCCGTCGAGAGTGCAGGTGGCGTCCTCTCATGGGGGTCGGGCTGGACCGGCTTCTGTGATCCATGACCCGAGTAACGACTCGCGAGCGATTAAGCGTATGGGGGCAAGTGGCAAGCAGAGTGGCTGTGATTACGGGTTCGGCGCTACCGCCGGAAGCATTACGGTGAACGTCGTCCCCTCGCCGGGCTCGGAGTCGACGCCGATCTCTCCGCCGTGGTTGGCGACGATCTTCCGGCAGAGCGCGAGGCCGATCCCGGTGCCGGGAAACTCCCCGATCGCGTGGAGGCGGTTGAAGACGTCGAAGATCTGGTCGTGATACTCGGGGTCGATTCCGATCCCGTTGTCCGCCACGGTGAGTCGCCACTCGGAGCCGCGCTTCGTCGCGTCGACCTCGATGCACGGCGGCTCGTCGCCGCGATACTTGATCGCGTTGCCGATCAGGTTCGAAAAGAGCTGCTCGAGTTGGGTCCGGTCGCCGCTGACCGTCGGGAGCGAGCCGATTTCGACCGTCGCCCCGCTCTCCTCGATCTGCACCTGGTGGTCGGTGACGACGGTCTCGACGACGTCCTCGCAGTCGACCCGCTCGAGGGTCGTCTCGCCCGTCTCGATCCGGGAGAACTCGAGCAGCCCGTCGATCATCTCGCGCATGCGGTCGGCGCCGCCGACGGCGAAGTCAATGTACTCCCGCGCGTCCGCGTCGAGGCCGTCACGATAGTTGCGCTCGAGCAACTGGAGATAGCTCGAGACCATCCGCAGCGGTTCCTGGAGGTCGTGGGAAGCGATGTAGGCGAACCGCTTGAGCTGGTCGTTGGACTCCTCGAGCGCGTCGATCGTCTCGTCGCGTTCGGCTTTCGCCGTCGTTCGCTCGTGAAGGGTGCCCAGCATTCGATCGACCTCGCGGTCCGGACAACCGTCGTCGAAGAACTCCGACGGCGGAGTGTAGTAGAAGTTGTGACAGACGGCGCCGTCGTAGACGAGGTGTGGATGGGTCCGGACGATATCACAGAGGATCTCGGCCGGAATCACGTCTCGGTCGTACTGACAGAGGGCGATGCAGTCCGCGCCGTCAAAGAGGTCGTTGACCCGACTCTCGTACTCCATGAACTGCTCGAGGCTCGTTCCCTCGTCCAAGATCCACGTCGTCTCGGCGCTGATGCGCAGGCCCTCGTAGTCGGCCGTCGCCTCCTCGATGGCCGACTCGTAGCGGTCGAGCATGTCGTCGGGATCGAACCGGCCGTTCCTGAGATAGGTCTCCCGAACGGTGTGGAAGGTGAGCGCGCCGGTCTCCATCGCCGCGTCGACGTCGATGCCGCCGTCTTCCATCGCGGCGATCATCTCGGCTTCCGCGTGTTCGTTGACCACGTACATGCAGCGCTCGCCTCGCTCGAGGCCCTGGCGCATGAACGGGACGACGGCCGCGAGCTGCTCGTCCCGGTTCTCGTAGATCACCGCGAGGTGTTCGTTCGGCTCGTGCTCGCCGAGGGACTCGACGGGGCCGCGAAACTCCGGGCTCGAGCGAAGGGCGTCGAGTCCGCTCTCCAGACCGAGCGGGCCGTTCGAATCACCGCTCTGGACGTCGACCGCAGTCTGTTCGTCGTGGCCGAAAGAACACATGTTCCCCTCTTAAAATTGGAGCGAGCATGAATCCTTCGTGGAGCGTATCAGCCGCTGAGACGGTCATTATCTGCGTCAGTCGCCGAGCGTGATCGCCTCGTCTGCCGCGTTCCGCAGGGCGTCCGAGCGGCCGTACGTCCCGGGCGCGATGGCGACCGTCTCGACCCCGACGGTGCCCGCGTACTCGAGGACGGGCTTGAAGTCGGTGTCGCGGGAGCCGATCGCCAGCCGGTCGATCGTGCCGTCGCTACAGAGTGCGGTCGCGTCGACGGCGAGTTTGACGTCGACGTCGCCGCTGGTGACGATCACCTCGAACCCGCGGGCCTCGGCGGCCTGGATGAGCCCCGGCGTCGCGTGTTCGTCGAGATAGAGCCGGATGACGCCGACGCGACCGAGGTCTCGCGCGGCGTCCCGCAGGTCGTTCAGATCGACGTCGAACTCGTCGCGGAAGACGTTCGGCCCGTCGACCAGCAATCCCACCGTCGGCTCAGTCTCGGCTGGCGGGCCTGCGAGGGTGGCGAGACGGGCGCGAACGCGGTCGAACATACACTGGCCGTTTCAGCGGGCCCGAGATAGGTGTGACGGATCGGAACGAAGGGCCCCTCGAGGGCGGGACCGAGGGGAAGTGGAGGGAAACGCGTCGGTCGATTGATCCAACGTCGGCCCGGCGGTTGACATCGTCGCACCGGACACTGACCTCTTCTCGGCGGTCCCCTGGGACGACTACGCGCGGATCTCGGGGACGTCGATGGCGGCGCCGGTCGTTGCCGGCGTCGCGGGCCGGGTTGACGCGGCCGCGGCCGTCGAGACGGCGCCGTCCCCCGGTCGCGAGGCCAAGACGGACGCGACTCGCGAGACCGACGATACCGTCTCTCCTGTGACCGCCGCTGACACGTCCGGTGAGTGAGGAACTGACTCCGACCGCGTTCCCGCTCGCTGTCTCACAGGTGCGAGAAACCGACGCCGATCGCCGTCAACGGCCGGTCAGTTGTTCTCGATCGAGCGACCCCACATAATCGAACACCTGACCATATTCTCACTTTATTAGGAGGAATATTTTCCTTCTGACAGCATTTTCGAGAGATGATATTGAACAAACCTGCCGCTGTTCGATAAGAGTTTACTAATTTCAGGAATTGGAGACTGTCACTCCATGCCACAGAGTGGTCCCCCGGACGAAGACGCGGACGACGGCTACGACAGACGAACGGTCCTGACCGGCGCCGGTACGCTCGCCGCGGGCGGGTTGATCGGCTCGAGCGGGGTGGCCAGCGCGACCCCGGAGCGCGAACCCGGGCCGAAGAAAGACGAACTCGTCGTCGGCATCTCGGCGTCGGCGCCGGACGTCGCCCGCGAGGCGCGCGCGGCCGTCCCCGGCGACGCGGACGTCGTCCACGCCAACGAGACGATCAGGTACGCGACGATCAGTTTCCCCTCCGAAACGCCGGCCCACGCCCGCGAGCGGTTCATCGAGGCGATCGAGCGGGCCGAACACGTCGAGTACGTCGAACGGAACGCGACCGTCCAGTCGTTCGGCGAACCCGACGACACCTACTACGGCTACCAGAGCGCCCCACAGCAGGTCAACTGCGAGGCCGCCTGGGGGACCACGACCGGAAGCGAGGACGTCTGCATCGCCACTATCGATCAGGGCGTCCAGTACGACCACCCCGACCTCGAGTCGGCCGTCGACGACCGGGTGGGCGAGGACGTCGCCGGGCGCGGGAGCGATCCGTACCCGTCGGACAACGGCGAACAGCACGGGACCCACGTCGCCGGCATCGCCATCGCCGAGACGGACAACGGCCGCGGCACGGCGGGGATCAGCGACTGTTCGCTGCTGGCCGTCCGCGCCCTCGACGCGAACGGGCAGGGCTCGCTCTCGGACATCGCCGACGGGATCCAGTGGGCCGCCGACGCCGGCGCCGACGTGATCAACCTCTCGCTGGGCGCCTCCGACGACTACCGGACGCTGACCGCGGCCTGCGAGTACGCCGAAGAGCAGGGAGCCCTGGTCGTCGGGGCCGCGGGCAACGCGGGCGACGACGGCGTCGCCTATCCCGCCGCCTACGAGGACGTCATCGGCGTCTCGGCCCTCGAGGGCGAGTCGCTGGCCGACTTTTCTAATACGGGGCCGGAGATCGATCTCGCCGCGCCGGGAGCCGGTCTCGTCTCGACGGTCCCGTGGGGCGACTACGGTCGGATGACCGGAACGTCGATGGCGACCCCCGTCGTCGCCGGCGTCGCGGGGCTCGCGCTGTCGGCCCATCCCGACCTCTCGCCGCTGGAACTCCGCGAGCACCTCACGACGACGGCGACCGACCTCGGCCTCGAGGCGAGCGCACAGGGCGCGGGCCGAGTCGACGCGGCCGCGGCTGTCGAGACGGATCCGTACCCGGACCAGAACGCCGACGAGAGCGAGGATACGGACGAATCCGGCGAATGCGGCGACGAAACCGTCGTCGCGAGCGCCGACGGCTCCCTCTCCGGCGGCTGGTGGGGCGAGAGCGATCGGTACATGTATCGACCTCGCACGAGCGATCCGTGTTCGGCGACGCTCTCGCTCGAGGGTCCTTCGGGAGGCGACTTCGACCTCTATCTCAACGTCGACGGCGAGTCGCCGACGCGATGGGACCACGACGAGTCCTCCGCGGGCGACGGCGCCAGTGAGGCGATCGAACTTGCGCTCTCGGGCGACGAGGACCTGCGCATTCAGGTCCACGCGAACACCGGTAACGGGTCGTACACGCTGCGGATCGAGGAACGCGGTCGGTAGGTAGCCGAGCGGTTCGGACTCGAGACGACCGGGCGCCTCGCGGCGAGGCACCCGTCGAACGGGCCCGGTATCGGGAGGTCGATCGTTTGAACTTCCCTCGAGACAGCTCTCAGGCGTAGTGTTCTTCCAGATACTCGACGATATCGTCGCTCTCGTAGAGCGCCTCCTCCCGCTCCGTCTCGACGAGGTACGGGATCTGATCTTCACCGCCTAACTCGGTCAGCTCTCGATAGGTCCGTTCGTTGAGCACGTCGCCGCCCTCGTCGCCCGGCAACCGGGGATTGTGTACGACGTACGAGACGCCGAGCCCGGTCAGCTTCTCTCGACCTTTCGCACAATAGGGACAGCCCTCCGCTCGGTACAATTCGAGCATTTCGGTGTGTGAATCGAGACAGATCGTCGTTAAAATTTGCCTGGTGGGTCGCTTTCGAGAGGGAAACGCCCGGCTGAACGGATGCGTAGCGTGGATGCTCCCGCTCCGAGCGACGAAAAGACATTACTACTCCGCCGGCGAATCACTCGAGCATGCCGCTTCAGACGCCGCCGTTGCGTGGGCTCCACGACGAGCGTGGCGCGAAGTTCACGGAGTTCGGCGGCTGGGACATGCCGGTCGAGTTCGATTCGATCCAGTCGGAACACGCGGCCGTCCGCGAGGCCGCCGGGATCTTCGACGTCTCTCACATGGGACAGATCCACGCTACCGGGCCGGACGCGACCGAACTGATGCAACGGCTCACGACCAACGACGTGACCCGCCTCGCCGTCGGCGACTCCCAGTACGCCGCGATCACCGACGAGGACGGGACCATCATCGATGACACCGTCGTCTACCGACTGCCAAACGAGACCGACGACGGGGCTCGAGCGGACGAGGACGGCGAGCCGACCTACCTCTTCGTCCCCAACGCCGGCACCGACGAGTCGACCCACGAGCGCTGGATCACCCACCGCAACGAGTGGGACCTCGAGGCGACCGTCGACAACCGGACCGACGAGTACGCCATGTTCGCCGTGCAGGGCCCCGAGGCCGCCGACCTGGTCGACGACGCGACCGCGGAGTCGATCACCGCGCTGGACCGGTTCGAGGCCCAGTACGCGACGGTCGACGGCGTCGACTGCTGGGTCGCCCGCACGGGGTACACCGGCGAAGACGGCTTCGAACTGATCGTCCCGTGGTCGGAGGCCGAGCACGTCTGGTCGCTGTTCGACTGCCAGCCCTGCGGGCTGGGCGCCCGGGACACGCTCCGGATCGAGGCCGGCCTCCTGCTGGCCGGCCAGGACTTCGATCACGACTCCGACCCGCGGACGCCCTACGAGGCCGGCATCGGCTTCACGGTCGCCCTCGAGACCGAGTTCGTCGGTCGGGACGCCCTCGCCGAACTCGAGCGCGAGGGAATCGAGGAGAAGCTGGTCGGCTTCCAGTTGATCGATCGGGGCGTCCCACGACACGGCTACGACATCACGAACACCGACAGCCGCGTGATCGGCACCGTCACCAGCGGCACGATGAGTCCCTCGCTCGAGCAACCCATCGGACTGGGCTACGTGCCCGTCGAGTACGCCGAACCGGGGACGACCCTACAGGTCGTCGTCCGCGGCCAGTCCAAAAAGGCAAGAGTTGAAACGACACCGTTCATCGATACCGTATAACCATGAGCTTCGACGTTCCCGACGACAGACGCTATCTGGAATCGCACGAGTGGGCACTCGAGATTGACGGCACCGTCCGAGTCGGCATCTCCGACTTCGCACAGGACGAACTCGGTGACGTCGTCTTCGTCGAACTTCCCGATGAGGGCGACACCCTCACTCAGGAAGAGGAGTTCGGCGTGGTCGAGTCCATCAAGGCCGTCTCCGATCTCTACGCGCCGGTCAGCGGCGAGGTCACGGCCGTCAACGACGACCTCTTCGACGCGCCGGAACTGGTCAACGACGACCCCTTCGGCGACGGCTGGATGCTCGAGATCGAGGCCGACGACGCGAGCGAACTCGACGACCTGCTCACCGCCGACGAGTACGAGGACCAGATCGCCTGAGAAGCGCCGCCGACGGCCGTCGCGTTTCGTCTCCGATCATCGCCGCGTGCTCTCTCCTTTCCGTAGCGCGTCGACCCGACGCGATCACTCGAGGCCGACGAGATACTCGAGCATCCCGTCGAGATCGGTGTTCGTCACGGCCAGCGAGTAGCCGTCGATGCGGGCCAGATCGGCGGCGTGATCCCAGAGGTCTTCCTCCTCGATCCCGTGGAGGACGACCGCGTTGGGCGTCGGATTGACGACCCGCAGGGCGACCAGCGGCGACTCGCCGCGGGAAACGCCCGTAAACACCAGCACGCGGTTCGTGCTCTGCCCGTAGAGCCGGAAGAACTCCTCGCTCGAGAGGCGCGTGATCGCCTGGATGCTGTCGATGACCGTGTGGCCGCTGATGCGATCGGTGCTTCCGGCAGTGATCTGGGTCGCGTCGATATCGTCGTACAGTTTCTCGAGCGGAATCGAGGTGGCGTACTCCCGCAGGTCGTGGACGACGTCGCTGTCGAAGCCGGCCGAGAGGACCCGGCCGTACTGCCGGATGCGGTCGCCGCCTCGCCGTTCGTCGATCGAGAGCAGTCCGTCGACGAGCCGGCGGACGACGCCGATGCCGGGGCTCTCCCGGCGCCCGCTCTCGTAGTCGGAGATGACCGACGACGAGACGTCCAGCTCGGTGGCGAGATCCGTCTGCGAGATGTCGAAATCGGTACGCCACTTCCGCAAGGTCGCGCCGGGATCGTCGCTCAGCGTGATTTCCCCGGCGATCTTCTCCGCGAGTTCCCGTTTTGGCCCACGTCCGCCCATACGCGAGGGGTCGTGTGGTCGACTCAAGTAGCTACTGGAGACGCCGCGGCCCGTGACTGCATTGCATGCGGCTATTTATCACGGCATTGTGTCCCAAAGAGAACGGGCAGCGCGTAACTATGCGGTCCCCTTCCGGCCTGCGACGGTCGCGTATCCGACGCGCCAGCCGACCAGCAGGAGGAACCCGAACCCCGTGATCACGAGCGGGAACGGCCAGACCGCCGAGTCGCCGAACAGTCCCTGCCGGAGGAGCAACCCGACGTTCGCCGCGCCGAGCCACACCACCGCCGTCAGCCGCGCCGCTCGGGACGGCGCCGCGCTGGCCGACCGCGTGTAGAATCCGGCCAACGCCGCGACGACGATCCACCCAACCACGAACGGGGCGACCGTCTCGAGCGTCGAGAGGGGCTGTGCGAGCGGATTCGCCTCGTGGCTGAGCTGGCCGTAGACCAGCAACCCGGCGATCAGGCCGACGTCGCCGACGCCGAGGGCGAGCGTCGTTCGGTCGACCGCCTCGGTCCGGCCGTCCGTTCGAACTGCGGTGTCCATAGGTCCCTCTCGCGGCCGGATCACTATTGATGTCCCGGTTGCCGCCGTACCGTCGCGGGACGCATCTCGAGTCGGACCGGCTTCGCGGGAGACGGTGCGGGGCATCACCACTGATGCCCGACCGTTCGTCGGCTGTTTGTCAAAAGAAAACTAATTAAGGAGGAATCCGAACGTGGCGCTAATGGCTGTGGCCGACGACCGTCAGGCAGGCTGTGAGGGGTGTGGCCGAACGGTGCCGCTCGAGGACCTGACGACGGTGACGATGCCCGACGGCGAGCGGGTCGCGTGCTGTCCCCGCTGTGAGCCACACGCACGCGAGGCCGCGCGGAAGTGCTCGTCGCTCGACCAGCGGCGGGCCGCCTGCGACGGCTGTACCGGAACCTACCTCGAGACCGAACTCGAGGACATCGTCCTCGAGGACGGAACCGTGCTCGCGTGCTGTCCGTCCTGTGCGAGGGAGGCACCGGAGGGCGACGCCGACACGGCGAGCGCGGAACACGGGGAGCACGCGGCCGCCGACCGCGACGACGAGGCCGAGGGGAGCGGCGAGGAAACCCTCTGTATGCAGTGCAACGAGTGGGTTACCGCCGAACTGTTCCGCGTGACGACCATCGACGACCGGACCGAGAAGTTCTGTCCGACCTGCAAGGAGCGTGCCGAGGAAGACGGCATCGTCAAGGACGTCGACATCCGGAAGACGAACGCCCGGGAGGTGCTCGGCGTCGAGGCCGATGCGACCGACGACGAGATCAAGGCGGCCTTCCACCGACAGGTCAAACGCGCCCATCCCGACCGGGAAAGCGGCAGCAAGTCGGCGTTCAAACTGGTCCGGGAGGCCTACGAGCGACTGACCGAAGACGACTGACGACCGCCGAACCGGAGCGGCACGGTCGGTCGCGTTGTCCGGTATCTCGGCACCTCCTTCTCGAGTCCCACCGCTCGCCCCCTAGTTATCGGCATCGGACTCGAGTGAACCGCCCTCGAGACTCGGCGAGGGGCCCGTTGAAGCGCCTTCGTGCCCGCGTGGTGGTACTCGAGGAGACCGTCGCTCTCGTCGCTCCTGGCTTCACTCGTGGTTTCTTCTCGCACACAAGCTGTCGTCCCGCGGCGTTCGTGCCGGCACCGTGATCTGTCTCGCCGCCTGATTTTCTGAACTGTCTTCCTCCTCACGGTATAACTGTATATTTGCAAACTTTCCATCGTGAACTAACCGGTGACGGCCGTCACGCTAATACGCTTTCGACGAGGCCCGCCGAGAACGAAAAAATTCCGAAAGTTAAAGTCATGCGATTATGTACGTTCAGAGAAGAACTTCATGACTGATAGTACGATGAACGCAAATTCGGGTGAGGGCGCGCTCGACGTCGGGGGGGCCGACGAGCTGTTCGGCGACCTCGAGGAGGAATCGCTCGAGGAGGGGGCCGCCGATGGGGAGTCGTCCGACGAGACGGCCGAGGGGGCCTCGAGCGGGGCGGGCGCATCCGAGACCGTCGAAGATCAGACGGCTGCCGCGGTCTTCGGGCAACTGCAGGACTCCGTGGCCGACACCGCCGATATCGACGACGTGCTCGAGGACGAGAGTCCGGACGACATCATCGCGAGCGCGGACGAGCCGGAGCCGGCCGCCGAATCGGTCGACGACGACCTGCTCGTCGACGAGGACGCGCTCGAGGATCTCCTGTTGACGGATCGGACCAAAGACGAGGAGTTCCTCTGGGTCGAGACCGACGACGGGACGTCCGACGCTGACGACGAAACCGACGAGTCGTCGAACGCGGCGTCCGATGACGCCACCACCGACGCTGATGCCGATAACGACGTCGAGATGGACGATCGCGGTTCGGAGCCGTCGATGCTCGAGTCCAACGAGTTCGAACCGACGATCGATTCCGACGGCGACGCCGAACCGACGCCGCTCGAATCGGATGACGGCGATAGCGACGAGAGTGCCGTCGAGACGGGCGATCACGACGGCGACACCGCGTCGACCGAGACCGAAACCGACGCCGACGCTGATTCCGACGCCGAATCGGCGGCCACATCGACGGACGTCGCCCAGCCCCTCGAGGCAGACGACAGTTCGTCGGCCTCGGTCGATGACATGACGACCGACGATGCCGCAGAAGCGCCGGACACCGAGACCGAGACGGCGGCCGAACCCGCCGAGTCGACGGCCGCAGACGAAGTAGGCGACGAAGCGGACGTCGAAGAGACCTCGATCGCTCCCGACGAGAACACGGACGTTCCCGCGACGACGGACGACGACGGCTCCGGCGGCCTGCTCGGCTGGCTGCGCTCGAAGCTCGGTGGCCTGTTCTAACGGTCGACTCACCCGCGACGCCCGCACTACGTTTCGTTCTCTTCGATCCGTTCGATGATTCGGTCTCGACTTGATTCAATCTCGAGTCGATCGCTCTGCGCTCTTCGCTCGAGTTTCCGCGCCCGTGGACGTGCTGGCTAACACGCCGGATGCCACGCGAGATCCTCCCGGCGGACCGTGTACGGACGGCTCCCGCACTCGGGACAGCCGGTCCCCCCGCGGTCCATATCCGGCCGTTCGGGGATCGTATGCGCGGTTCCACACTCGTCACACACGATGCTGACGGGCATACACGAACGGACGGCCGGCTCCCGCAAGGGGGTGTTGCCGGGATCTGCGCGTTCCGACGAGTCGACGTGCGCTACGGCTGCGCGACTGCTCGGCCGAGATGCGCAGAAGCACTCGAAAAAACGGCGGCCGAAACCGACGACGATCGGTCCTCGAGTCGCGACTCGAGAGATTCCCGACCGATCGCGGCGTTACGCGAGGAACTCTTCGATGTGGTCGGCGACTTCCTCGGGCGTGTCGCCGACGGGGACGCCCGCGTCGTTGAGGGCGCTGATCTTGCTCTCGGCGGTCCCGGTCCCGGAGCCGGAGACGATGGCGCCGGCGTGGCCCATCCGCTTGCCCGGCGGGGCGGTGCGGCCGGCGATGAAGCCGGCGACCGGCGTGTCGACGTAGTCGTCGATGAACGCGGCGGCCTCCTCCTCGTCCTCGCCGCCGATTTCGCCGCACATGACGATGGCGTCGGTGTCGGGGTCGTCCTCGAACAGCTCGAGGGCGTCGACGAAGTCGGTGCCGATAATCGGGTCGCCGCCGATACCGATGGCCGTCGTCTGCCCGATGCCGCGATTGGTCAGGCTGTCGACGACCTGGTAGGTCAGCGTCCCCGAGCGGGAGACGAGTCCGACGTTCCCCTCGGCGAAGATGTTACCGGGGAGAATGCCGAGTTTGGCCTCGCCGGGGGTGATGAGACCTGGACAGTTCGGACCGATGAGTCGGGTGTCGGTCTCGGTGAGGCGCTTGTTGACTCGAGCCATGTCCTGGGTCGGAATGCCCTCCGTGATCGCGACCGCGAGGTCGAGATCGGCGTCGAGCGACTCGAAGACGGCGTCGCCGGCGAACGCCGGCGGGACGAAGATGACCGAGGTGTCGGCGTTCTCCTCCTCGACGGCCTCGTGGACCGTGTCGTAGACGGGAACGCCCTCGACCTCTTGACCGCCTTTGCCGGGGACCGCGCCGGCAACGACGTTGGTGCCGTACTCCATCATCTGCTTGGCGTGGAACTTGCCTTCCCCGCCGGTGATGCCCTGTACCACGACGCGCGTGTCGTCGTCGACTAGAACGCTCATTATTCGTTCACCTCCCCAGCGTACTCGACTGCACGCTGTACCGCATCCTCGAGGGTCTGTTCGACCGTCACGAGGTCTTCGTTGAGAATTTCCATGCCTTCCTCCCAGTTGGTGCCGGCCAGTCGAACGACGACCGGCTTGGGGATCTCGTCGAACTGCTCGAGCGCTTCGTTGATCCCGCGGGCGACCTCGTCGCCGCGCGTGATCCCGCCGAAGATGTTGAAGACGACCGAATCGACGTTGTCGTCCGAGAACACCATGTCGAGCGCGTTCGCGATGCGCTCGGCCTTCGCGCCGCCACCGACGTCGAGGAAGTTAGCGGGCTCGCCGCCGTAGTGATCGACGAGGTCCAGCGTCGTCATGACGAGACCGGCGCCGTTGCCGATGATGCCGACGTTCCCGTCCAGACGGACGTAGTCGAAGTCGTACTCGTCGGCCTTCTGCTCGAGTTCGTCGCCACCTGCAGCCTCCTCTTCCATCTCGGCGAGTTCGGGCTGGCGGAACAGCGCGTCCTCGTCGATGTTCATCACGGCGTCGGCCGCGATGACCTCGTCGTCGCTGGTGACCATCAGCGGGTTGATCTCGGCGTCGGAGCCGTCGCGGTCGTCCCAGAGCTGGTAGAGCGTAGTGAGGACGCTCGAGACGTCACGTGCGATTGATTGATCGACGCCCGCGTCGTAGACCGCCTTGCGGGCCTGATACGGGTGCATTCCGAATGCGGGATCGATGTGCTCGCGCGCGATGGCGTCGGGGTCCTCCTCGGCGACCTCCTCGATGTTGACGCCGCCTTTCGTCGAGACCATCGCGACGGGCTTGCCCTCGCCGCGGTCCATCGTGATCCCCACGTAGAGTTCGTTAGTGAAATCGACCGCTTCCTCGACGAGGACGCGATCGACGTGGTAGCCCTTGAGATCCATCCCCAGAATCTCGTCGGCCGCCTCGCGCGCTTCGTCCTCGTCCTCGACGAGTTTGATTCCGCCGGCCTTGCCGCGGCCGCCGACTTGTACCTGCGCCTTGATCGCGACTGGATACCCGATCTCCTCGGCCGCGGCGACCGCGCCGTCGACGTCGGAGGCGAGTTCTGATGCCGGCGTCGGGATGCCGGCGTCGGCGAAGACCTGCTTCGCCTGGTACTCGTGCAATTTCATAGCCATTCGAACGGCCGTTCCGACCTTGCTTAAATCCTGTTAGTTTCCACTCGCGACGGAAAATCGATCGATGACCGGAAACTCCATCGCGTTCGTCCGAGTCGAACGTCTTTCCAGCCGACTCCTTTGTGGAGATTTTCAACTAGGGGCGGTAAACAGCTTTCCACTCGTCCGAACTCATCGGCACTTTCCTCCCCCGAGTACCCGATTTTGTAATTCGATCAATCGTCGGCGAACGTGGACTCGTCGGGCGGGGAAGCGCTGTGATTCCGGCCGTCTCCGTTCGAATCCGCCTCCGGCGTCTCCAGGCGCGCGACGTCGACGATCAACACGTTGTCGGTCGGCTGGATGGCGTCGATCACGCCCGCCAACAGCAGCTCCGTTCCGGGGGAGATCCCGACCGCGATCGTGTCGCCCTCGTCGAACTCCTGGACGGACTGCTGGAAACGGAGGTGTGCCCGACACAGGTCAGGGTGGTGGACGTTCGTAAAGCGAACCTCGTCGACGACCGCGTCGGCACGGTCGAAATCGCGGGCCAGCACGCTCGGTTCGGGATCCTCGTCCGGTCGTCGGCCGAGCACCGAGTACGCGATATCGGTCGGCCGGTATCCACCCTTCGGTCCCCGAACCCCTTCGACCAGATTCAGCTCTCGGAGGTGGCCCATCTGCCGGCGGACGCTCTCGGTCTCGAGCCCGAGTTCCGCCGCGATAGTTTTCGCCCGCACGGGAGACTCGATCGACTGATACTCGTTGACCAGCGCAGTCACCGTCCGTCGCTGCGCCGTCGTCAACGTAATCTCTGCCATACCGGAAGTAGTCAACGCCGCTACTTATCCGTGCGGGTGCGCGGAGACACCGAGTGAACCGGTCCCTCGAGACGCGGTATCACCTCACGGAAACACCCCCTCGAGTCGAGGCGATCGGCCCGTTTCGGGGCCGTTCGGTCCGTGCCAACACAGCATTCAAGCGTCTTCCATCCCACGTTTTCCCACGGTCGTGGCCGAACCCGTGAGCAATTCGATCGCATCGCGCCGAACTCGACGCTGGCTGTCGTCGCTCCAGTCGGCCCTCCGCCTGTTCGTCCACAGTAACCTCTTCATTTCGCTGTCGACGACCAGCGTCGTCGTCACGACGCTCGTCCTCGCGGAGTTACCTCTCGAGGCGCTCCCGCTCTTTATCGTCTTCGCGACCACGCTGTTCGTCTACACCGTCAACCGATTCACCGACCTCGAGGAGGACGAGCGAAACGTCCCGGACCGCGCCTCGTTTACGAAACGGTACGGTCGACTGCTGCTCACCGCGGGCGTTGGCCTGTACGTCGTCGCCATCGCCGTCGCCGTTGCCCTCGGACTCCCTGGAGCGATCTATCTCTTTCTCCCGCCAATCGTCATTCTGCTCTACTCGGTCGGCGGGATCAAGCGGGTCTTCCTCGTGAAGAACCTGTTCGTCGGGTTCGCCTGGGGCGGTATCCCGCTGGGCGTCGGCTACTACTACTACGACCGCCTCTGGACGCTCGAAATCCTCGCGTTCGCGGTGTATCTGACGGCGATGATAACCGTCGCGGCCGCCGTCTTCGACATCAAGGACATCGAGGGCGACCGCCAGGAGGGGATCGCGACCGTTCCGAATCGGTTCGGGACGGCCGCGACCCGTCGCTACTCCCAGGCCGCGAACCTCGCGATCGCCGCGGCCGTCGTCGCGCTCGTCGCCGGGAGCGACCTCCCCCTCGAGTTCCTCTCCCTGCTCGCGATGAACGGCTACGTCGCCTGTTACATCCCCTTCGCGACGCCCGATCGCGGGCCGCTGTACTACGGGTTCGTCGTCGACGGTGAGCACGTCTTCCTGGCGGCCGTCGTGGTCGGACTCGAGTGGCTGGTCTGGTGAGCAGTGGCGGGCCGCAATGTGGACCCGTGCCTTCTGATTTATGGGCTTCTACGGTATATGATAACACTTGGACCATGTCCGACCAAGTTCACGAGCAAGAGCTCGAGGACTTCCTCATCCTCCGCGATCTGGACGAGACGATCACCGAGACGGAACTGGAGGCGGCCGGCGAGCAATCCGGGGAGGCGCTGGCGACCCTCCGAGACGAGGGCGTCGACATTCGGTGGGTCGAATCCGAGGTGCTGACCACCGAGGACGGCGACGTCACCGGGACGTTCTGTCACTACCGGGCGGAGAGCGAGGCTGCCATCCGCGAACACGCCGACCGCGCCGGACTGCCGGCGACGCGCATCGATCGGCGTGGAGAGCCCCTCGAGGGCGAATAGCCCGCACCGATCGCGGACGAACCGTCGGTGACGCGTCCGCACCAATCGTCGTCTTCGTTGTCCGGCGCGGGTCGTGAAACGCGCGTTCGGACGAGCAAGACACTTACCATCGTTGGGAAAAGCCGTTGTATGGGAACAACCCATCACCGGCGTATCTCGTCGCGACGATTGTCGCGGCAGTCCTGGGGGTCGTTGGAGTGTGGCTCCCGCGGGTTCGGAAGCGTCCGGCCGGCTACAGGGACGGACGGCCGATCTACACCGCAGAATACGTGTCGGGCATGGAGACCGGCCTTCACGGCATCGACCCGTTCGTCGTTTTGCTCGTCGTAGCCGTCGTCGGCGTCGCCGTACTAGCCCGATACCGACCCTGGCGACCGGATATTGCACTCGTCGGCGCTGGCGGACCGTTGCTCTTGCTGTTCGGCAACGCCTTCTACGACTACTGGTCGGTCGAGCGGTATGCGGTCGAACCGGGGTTGTACCTGCTGCTCGTCAGCGGGTTCCTGTTCGTTCTCATCGGTACTGGTGCGCTTCTCAAACGGCGGCTGGTTCCCGGTACGGCTCACGGTCGTGACGCGCGAACCGGGTGATTCGAACGCGTGATTGTCCCGAGTTCGGAACTCGAGCTACTGGCTACCGATCGCCGATCGAAAACGCGGTCGCTGCTCGAGTCGTCGGCCGCAGGCGACGGAGCGCTCAGTCCCGGTCGGCGTCGCTCCAGTCGCAGTCCTGGCACTTCCAGCCGGTGACGAGCTCGGTGACCGACGGCATGTAGGTCACCTCGAGGACGTTGCCGCCGCAGTCCGGACACTCCCGGTCGGCCTCCTCGATGGAGTCGACCTCCATGACGGAGTCGCCTTCGACCATCTCGGCCAGTTTCTCGGCCGTAACCATTCGCCCCTGAACGACGCGGTTCTCGCTCACGGTCGGCGCTACCCGGTGTGGGCCCCTAAGCGTTTTCAACGCCGGTCGCGCTCCGCGCTCGAATCGGACGATTTAACCCGGAGAGGCGACAATCCGCCACTGCGTGCGAGGGTAGCCAAGCGGCCAACGGCGGCGGACTCAAGATCCGCTCGTGTAGACGTTCAAGGGTTCGATTCCCTTCCCTCGCATCGTATGCGGTGCGAAAGCACCGGTAAAGATGCGGAAGATCAACACGGAGCGATCTTCCCTCGCAAACTTCTCCGCGCCGCTCGAGACGACCAGCCGCGGCCCTCTCTGACGGCGGCTCGTCTGGCACGCTCCTGCGCAATAGACATGTTCATTGGTAACGTATATCACCACATGGACACCCATATTCTCGTGCCGTTCGACGGGTCACGGCCGGCCCGTCACGCGCTTGAACACGCGCTCGAGAACTTCCCGGACGCGGAGATCACGGTCCTGACGGTGATCGACGAAGTCGGGTATTCGTCCGAGCACCTGGCGTCCGAGGAGACGGGACAGCTGTTCGCGAGCGCGAAACGACGGCTGGAAACCGCCGAGGCGATCGCCGACGAGTGCGGCGGTTCGATCCGCTGTGTCGCCGATATCGGCCCGACGTGCAAGACGATCACCGAGTACGCCGAGGTTGCGGACGTCGATCACGTCGTTATCGGGACCCACGGCCGAACGGGACTCTCTCGAATTATCGTCGGGAGCGTCGCCGAAACCGTCATTCGGCAGAGTCCGTCACCCGTCACGGCCGTCAAGTAGCGGTTCGAGGGCGATTTTCAGTTCGTCAGCCCGTTCCGGTCGTCTTTCCCGTCGCGACTCGCGGACCCTCCTCGGACCACTGGAGCCGATCGATGCGTCCGCTGTCCCACGCTCGGCTCCCGGCCCGAGCGGAACCTCGAGTATTTACGTCCGAAGAGCCACTGTCTGGACAACCGAAAGACGCGCTGTCTTTCACATGCCGTCCTCGACGACGCGATCGAATCCGTCGGTCGCGGTCTCGAGGCGGTCCGTAGCGGCCGACGGCGGCTGCTGCGACGTGTGAACGGGCTGCTATGATCGGCATTTCCCATGGAAATCGAAATCGCAACAATCGGCGGCTACGAGGAAGTCGGACGGCAGATGACTGCGGTCCGTGCGGGTAACGACATCGTCATCTTCGACATGGGGTTGAACCTGTCGAAGGTACTGATTCACGACAACATCCGTACGGAAGGGATGCACAGCCTGGATCTGATCGACATGGGGGCGATCCCCGACGATCGGATCATGAGCGACCTCGAGGGCGACGTGAAAGCGATCGTCCCGACCCACGGCCACCTAGACCACATCGGCGCCATCTCGAAGCTGGCCCACCGGTACGACGCGCCGGTCGTCGCGTCGCCGTTCACGATCGAACTCGTCAAGGGCGAACTCGCGGACGAACAGAAGTTCGACAGCGGGAACGACCTCGTGAAGATGGACGCCGGCGAGACGATGTCCATCGGCGACTCCGGCAAGGTCGAACTCGAGTTCGTCAACGTCACCCACTCGATCATCGACGCGATCAACCCGGTTCTCCACACGCCCGAAGGCGCGGTCGTCTACGGACTGGACAAGCGGATGGATCACACGCCCGTCATCGGCGATCCGATCGACATGAAGCGGTTCCGCGAGATCGGCCGCGAGGGCGAGGGCGTCCTCTGTTACATCGAGGACTGTACCAACGCCAACAAGAAGGGGCGCACGCAGTCCGAGAACGTCGCCCGCGAACACCTTCGTGACGTCCTCTACAGCATGGAGGACTACGACGGCGGCATCGTCGCGACGACGTTCTCGAGTCACATCGCCCGCGTGAAGAGCTTAGTCGAGTTCGCGAAGGACATCGGCCGCCAGCCCGTCCTGCTGGGCCGCTCGATGGAGCAGTACTCGGGGACGGCGGAACGCATGGGCTTCGCCGAGTTCCCGGACGACCTCGGCATGTTCGGGCACCGAAACTCCGTCGACCGCACGTTCGAGCGCATCATGAACGAGGGCAAGGAGGACTACCTGCCCGTCGTCACCGGCCACCAGGGCGAGCCCCGCGCGATGCTCACCCGGATGGGCCGCGGCGAGACCCCCTACGAACTGGACGACGGCGACAAGGTCGTCTTCTCGGCCGGCATCATTCCGGAGCCGACCAACGAGGGCCAGCGCTACCAGGCCGAGAAACTGCTCGGCATGCAGGGCGCGCGGATCTACTCCGACATCCACGTTTCGGGTCACCTCCGTCAGGAGGGCCACTATGAGATGCTCGACGCCCTCCAGCCCAAACACGTCATCCCCGCTCACCAGAACATGAAGGGGTTCTCGGGGTACGTCGACCTCGCCTCGAATCAGGGGTACAAACTCGGACGCGATCTCCACGTCACGTGTAACGGGAACCTCATCCAGATCGTCTGATCGGGCCCGCCGCGTCCTCGAGCGCGATCCGTTCGTGAGTCGCGTCTCGACACACGTTCCGCTCGAGCGACGCGAGTTCGTACGCCCGGACGGGCCGATACGGTGGGTCCCCCTCCCTCGCGTATGTAAACCTGACGTTTTATCGGCCATCGATCGTCAAAACCTCGCTTTGGGTTCGAAAATTCACACCTCGAGAGCGTCTTCTCCGGCGGGCGGACGGCCGTATCATTTACGAGTTGGAGGTGTCAATCGGGACGGCAATGGGTGAGAGAGCCGAAATCGTCGAGCTGGTCGGGAACTCGACCGAATCGTGGGAGGACGCCGTACAGAACGCGATGGACGCCGCCGACGAGACGATCGATCACGTCAGCGGGGTCGAGATCGAGTCGGAGCGAATCGATCGCGAGGGGAGGGAGACCGAACGGTACGTTGTCACGCTCGAGGCCTCGATCGTCCCGGAGGGTCGCTGAAAGGGCCGTCTGCCGGTCGTCGTCGCCCTCGGCGTGCGCCGCGTCTCGGTTTCGATCGCTTCGGACGGATCGGAGCCGGCTCGGACCGGCCGCAGGCTGGTCTGCGACCGCGGTCAATCGTCCCGCGGCGGCGGCGAATAGTTGCCGCGGGCGAACCTGCCAAAGCACAGTTCGCGAAACGAGAGCACGTAGTTTTGCTCCTGGTACTCGCGTTCGACCGCCTGGAAGTAGTTGACGACTGTTACGAGCAACACGCCGCCGATGGTGTTCCCGAGGAGCACGGGGAGGGCGAAGTCGACCGCGCCGGTCGCGAGCGCCAGTTCGCCGCGGAAGACGAGAAACAGTACTTCGGTCGTCGAGACCACGCCGTGATAGAGGTTCCCCAGCGGGATCGCGAGGAAAGCGATATACACGAGTACCAGCCGCGACGTCGTATCCTGAGACGCGTAGTCGAGCCAGACGACGCCCGCGACGATCAGGCCGGCGAACATCCCCTTGAAGAAGAGGCTCCACCACGGCGTCGCGATCCCCTGCTCGGCGATACCGACCGCCGTGGACATGACCGGTGGGGAGAAGACGCCCGTGTTCGCCAGCACGTACGCGCCCAGCGCGCCGCCGACCAGGTTTCCGAACAGGACGATCGTCCAGACGGTCAGCAGCGCCGGAATACTCGCCAGTCGCTCGAGGACGAGCGCGACCGGCGGCAGCGTGTTCTCGGTGAACAGCTGGTAGTCGCCGATGATGATGTAGACGAAGCCGAGCGGATAGAGGAGCGCGCCGACGATGGGTGCGCCGCCGGTGCCGTCGGTCAGCGACGCGTAGAGCATGAACGTCAGCGTGATCGCGAAGCCCGCCGCCAGCGCGCTGAAAAACAGCTCCCGGATCCCGGTCGTGATCTCGTCGTCGGCCGCGGCGACGATCCGGTGGAAGATTTCGTCCGCCGAGAACCGGTCGCGGACGACGGCGCCGGCGGCCGGAACCCCGCGCGAGGACTGCTCGACGGCCTCTCGGATCGTCTCGTCGTCGAGTGCCTCCTCCGCCTCCGGCTCGTCTCGCCCGCGAGTCTCGCGGGACTGCTCATCGGCGCTCATGGTGGCGAGTACGCGATGGGCCGAATAAAGCTGTCGTCACACGGGTGAAATGAACACTCCTGTCCATCGCCGGCGACCGGCGCGGCGCCGATCACCACTCGGTGAGCGCGTCGGGACCGTGAAACCGCGCCAGCACGACGAGAAACGAGCCGACGCCGGTCAGCGCGAACGCGCCGCCGACGTAGAACACCGACGCCATGCTCACCTCGTACATCAGCCAGCCGCCGAGCAGCGGCGCGACGACGCTCCCGGGCCGCCAGATCAGTTCGCGGATCCCGAAGCTCGAGGCGACGCCGCCGTCGTCGGTCCCCTCGTCGGCGAACAGCGCCATGCTCGCGGGTTCGCGGAAGCTGTCCGCGACGCCGAGCAGCCCCGAGAGCGCGACGAGCGGCAGGAACGCCGGCGAGACGGCGCCGAACACCGGTACCTGCGCCGGCAGTCCGAGCCCCGTTCCGATCGCTGGCGAGAACGGGACGACCAGCGCGACCGCGAGGCCGCCGTAGGCCAGTCCGCCCGACGCCGCGGAGACGCCGGCGTATATCGGCACCCACGTCCGGACGAGCGTGACCGCGAACGCGTACTGGAAGCGAAACGTCGAGAGCGTGAGGATCCGCCGGTTGAGCGCCAGATCGGCGAACGGAAAGCCGCGAACCCGCGTCTCGTCGGGCTCGAGGGAGACGACCGTTCCGGCCCACGCGACGAGCACGATCGCGACGATGATCGCGAAGATCGGGCCGAAGCCGAACGTCTCGTAGAGCGTTCCCGCGCTGAGACTCCCGAGGATCGACGCGGCGAAGCTGGCGGCGTTGGCTTTGCCGATGTAGTTCGCCCGCGTCCCGACGTCGGCGAGTTGCCCGACGAGCGAGAGCGTCATCAGCCCGGTCCCCGTGACGACGATTCCCTGGAACCCGCGGATCGCGATGAACGAGGCGCTCGAGTCGGCGAACGGGAACAGCGCGTAGACGACGACGCCGAGTCCGAGCACGGCGAGCAACACGGTCCGCTTGTCGAAGCGGTCGCCGGCCCAGGCGATCGGAACGACCGCGAGCGTCTGGGCGAAAGTAAACCCCGTCGTGTAGAGGCCGACGATCAGGCCGGCGCTGATCGTCAGCCCGAGGACCGTCGTGTCGGTCGGATCGAGGGCGTTGATGTAGTACGGCAGGAGCGTGATCAGCGTGACGAAGCCGAAGCCCTCCGCGAACCGGGCGAGGTAGAGCGACAGGAACTGCAGGCGGTCCTCGTTCACGGCGGCCGTTTCGGAAGCACCGAAAAAGCGGTTTCGAACCGGTGCTCGAGGAGGGCGCGGTGATGTGGGCTCCCGATCCGCGCGAACGGATTTTAGGAACCGGACGCCGTACCGACGCGTATGGAGTTCACCGTCGTACGGGGCGACATCGCCGCACAGTCCGCCGACGCGCTCGTCAACGCCGCCGGCACGTCGCTGCGGATGGGCAGCGGCGTCGCGGGAGCGCTCCGGCGAGCCGCGAACGGTCCGATCAACGACGAGGCGATGGAGCAGGGGCCGGTCGACCTCGGCGGGATCGCCGTCACCGACGCCTACGATCTCGACGCCGAGCACGTCATCCACGCGGCGGCGATGCCCCACTACGGGGTTCACGAGACTCCATCGGAGTCTCGTGAGCTAACCAGAACCGGAGGTTCTGGTGCTGACGGCCGCGCGACCGAGGAGAGCATCCGCGAGGCGACCCGGAACGCGCTCGAGCGGGCCGACGAACTCGGCTGCGAGTCGATCGTGATCCCCGTGCTCGGCACCGGCGCCGCCGGTTTCGAGTTCCGATCGGGCGCCCGGTTCGTCTGCGAAGCGGTCCGGGACTACGAGCCGTCGTCGCTGACCGACGCCCGTGTGATCGCCTACGACGGTCGCGAGTACGACGAACTCGAGTCGGTCGCCGAGTCGGTGCGGTCGTCGTGACGACCGGCGGCTCCGACCCGTCCTCGAGCGCCGTCGATCCGAATGGTAACGTCTTTTCACGCCGTCGCCCGGACGAATCATCATGAGCAAACACGACGAGGGTGCCGGTCGGGCGAGCGTCGCGGTCCACGCCGCCCGCGCCGGGGCTGACGTCGCCGCGGGCTCCTTTCGCGGCGAACTCGAGGTCGACCACAAGGACGGCAAGACCGACGTCGTCACGCAGACCGACCGCGAGGCCCAGCGGCGCGTGATCGAGGTGATCGAGGCCTCGTACCCGGACGAGCCGGTCGTCGGCGAGGAGGACGACGCGCTGAAGGCGGTCCCCGAGACGGGACCGGCCTGGATCGTCGACCCCATCGACGGGACGAACAACTACGTCAACGGGATCCGCGCGTTCGGGACGGCTGTCGCCGCGGTCCGCGACGGCGACCCCGTCGCCGCGGCCACCGTCTGTCCCGCACTAGGGGACACCTATCGCGTCGGACCGACGGGCGCCGTTCGCAACGGCGACCCCCTCTCGGTCAGTGACTGCGCCGATCCCGAGGCTGCGACCGTCTGCCCCACCTACTGGTGGGACTTCGACCAGCGCGACCAGTACGCCGCGGCGGTCCGCGGCCTCACCGACCGTTTCGGCGACGTCCGCCGCTTCGGTTGCGCCCAGCTCGAGCTCGCGATGGTCGCGTCGGGCGCCCTCGAGGGAACGATCACGAACCTGCGGGCCAACCCGTGGGACACCGTCGCGGGCGTCGCGCTGATCCGGGCGGCCGGCGGAACCGTGACGGATCTCGAGGGGAACCGCTGGCGCCACGACAGCGAGGGACTTGTCGCCTCGAACGGAGCGCTCCACGACGAACTCCGCGCCGCCGCACGGGCGATCGACGAGGGCGGCGACTGACGGCGTCGGGATCCGACCGGCGTCCGATGCAAAAAAATCGGAAACGGTAAGCGGCCCCCGTACAGCTACTCCCGCATGGACGAGTACATCGAACGGTACGGGGCCGAGCGACTCTGGACCGCGACCGTCGCTCTCCTCGCCGCCGCCGTGGCGCTTGCTGCGGTCCTCTTCCCCCAGCGCATCTACGTTGACCTCATCTGGCAGTACTACTGGGGCCCGGTCGTCGCAGACGCCCACGGCTGGAGCTGCGTCGCCTGGGCGGACGGGAATCCGGTCCACTGTAGCGAGGTCGGTCCGAACGCCGGACCGACCGCCGAGCCCGGCTACACGTTCGTCTCCTACGCGGGCTACATTCCGACGCTCGTTCTGATGGCGATCGGGATCCTCTTCCTGGTTCGCCGCCTCGAGATCGAGCGCTACCGCGCGGGGTTCTTCGCGCTGTTCCCGTTCATGCTCTTCGGCGGCGCCCTGCGGGTCGTCGAGGACACGAGCGTCGCCGCCTACCGGGAGACGGGCGAACTCATGATGGAGTTGCCGTGGATCGGCTTCCTGATCAGCCCGCTGATCTACTTCACCGTCGCCCTCCTCACGGTGATCACCGTCGTCGTGGCGGTCTGGCTCGACCGGACCGACCGCGTCTCGGGCTACGAGTACCCGCTCGCGGCGATCGGGACGGCCTACCTGACGCTCACGCTCGCCTATCTGGGGTACGCGTCGACGCAGCCGTACGCGGACTTCCATCCGCTGCTCCTGCTGACGACGCTCGTCGGCGCGACCCTCGCCACGGCGATCACCTGGCTCCTCATCGGGGAGTTCGCCCCCGAGATCAACCGGGGAACGGAGTACATGGGTGTGGTCGTCATCTGGGCCCACGCGGTCGACGGCGTCGCGAACGTCATCGGCCTCGACTGGGCGACCGCCTTCGGCCTCGAGCACAACCTCACGCCGAAACACCCCATCAACGGGGCGATCGTCGACATCACCGGCTCGGTGTTGCCTCCCAACGTCGTCGACACCATCGGCGCCGCCTGGCCGTTCCTGCTCGTGAAACTCGTCGCCGCCACGTTCGTCGTCTGGGTCTTCAACGAGGAAATCTTCGACGAACAGCCGCGCTTCGCCATCCTGATGCTGATCACCGTCGTCGCCGTCGGCCTCGGTCCCGGGACGCGAGACATGCTCCGGGCGACGTTCGGGGTCTAGACGCCGCGGCGGCGATTCGGTCGCTTCCTCGAGGAGCGAGGAAACGGAAACGGCTACGGCGCCTACCTGACAACCGATAGGGTAGTGATGCAAGCCTACTTGTTCGTTCACTTCAGGGAGAAGCGGACGCCGGACGGTGAGCAGGTGTACTTCGGGATCAGCGAGGACGGGTTTCACTGGGAGGCGGTAAACGGCGGCGCCCCCGTCCTCTGGAGTTACGAGGGAGACAAGGGAGTCCGGGACTGTACGATCACCAGAACGACCGACGGGAGGTTCGTGATACTGGGGACGGACCTCAGTCTGGCCTACGGGATGCCCAATCAGTACGACGGCTCGTGGGAAGAGATCACTCGCAACGGGAGTAACTCGCTGGTGATGTGGGAGTCCGAGACCCTGACCGACTGGTCCGACCAGCGGATGGTCGAACTCGGAGACGAGGCGTTCGGCTGCCTCTGGGCGCCGGATATCACCTACGACGGAGCGAACGACGAGTACATCGTTCACTGGTCGTCAGCCCACCGCAGCGACGATTTCGAGGAGAAAGCGATCTACTACGCGCGGACCGAGTCGTTCGCGGCGTTCTCGGAGCCGGAACTGCTGTACCGGAAACCGGACAGCGGCGTCATCGACTCCGCGATGTACGAGGAGAACGGATCGTACTACTGTTTCGTGAAAAGCGAAGCGAACCCCGCCGGGATCATCCTGCTGAAGGCCGACCGTCCCACCGGGCCGTTCACCCGGGTGACGACGTTCGACCGCACCATGGAGGGACTGGAGGGCGAGCGGTACGAGGCGCCGACCGCCGTGCGACTCGAGGACGGCCGGTGGTGCCTATTCGTCGATTACTTCGGCGGCAGCCCGGAGACCCAGGGCTACGTCCCGTTCGTGGCGGAGTCGCTGGAAGAGGAGTTCGTGCGCGCCGACGACGAGTTCTCGTTCCCCTACGGGTTCAAACACGGCACGGTGCTCCCGATCACGGCCGAGGAGTACGACCGGCTGAAGGCCTACGAGAAGGATCCGTCGGAGCGATAGGCGATGCTGAGTTCGTCGGTTCCGCAGGGCGATCTCCGGCGGTCGGATTCTATAACGTAGTTGGTAATATAATTTATTTATCTAGATTGGGATGTGAAAATCGCGTTCAGTATAGATGAAGGCGTTACCGGAGCGGGTATCTACCTCTCTGACAGCTGCCAGCAATGGCGTGCTGACTACAAAGGAAGTTTCCATCAGAACGGGATTCGACCCTATGTGCCAGTACCTATCAACAAGGGATGTGGGACCCAAGCCAGCCCAACAGTGAGCGCACTCGCTGCGTTCAGCTGGCCGGGTCGTGACGGTGCTTGTCGTCCGCTTGGTGAGTGACCTCATCAGAGGTATCAATGTGTTCCGGGTGCCGGTAGAGGAATACTCCGACGGCGACGACCCATATTACACCCGGGATCAATCCGGTCTGGAAGGCCATCGACATGTCGGAGTACCCATGGGCTTGTACGATCGCGAAGGAAAGCGCTCCGATGCTGGCGACAGCGCTCAACCAGCCCATGCCGCTGAACCAGTTGAGACGAACCACCGACTCTGCGCTGGCAAAAAACGCCCCCGCGAAGAGCCCCGCCGCGATGCCAAACATGAACCACTGAATACTGAAGAGCCCACCTTCGATCTGCCGAACTGCGAAGGCCGTCTCGTAGAGCAATTCCTGTTGTTCGGGGTCCGCCGCCGCCCATCGATCAACCATGACCCCAAGCGCAACGCCGTCAACCGCGGCGAAGATGGCGTAGACGCCCGCACACACCATCATTGCCGCACCGCCAAGGGTCGCCCATACCCCGGCAACGTCCCTGCGGAGCCGGAATGCTAGGGCGATGATTGCAGCAGCCATCAAGAGGATTCCGAGGAGTTCCCCCAGGTGGTAGACAGCCCAATATGATTCAACTGCGTAGTCCGAGAAGGCTTCGTGCGTATGGTGCGGCGGCGTCCACGGGTGTAAGTATGCCGACACGCCATAGATCACGAGTCCTGATATTGCGGCTACGGCCCCGACCTTCGAGAAATACCGTTCAGACGGAGTCATCGATCTCCCCCGATTGAGTAGCATCTCCTTCAATACTGCGAGCCCGTGGTTCGGAAGGATGAGTGAGCTGTCGGCGACTGCTCTGGAACAGGTATCGTCCGACGAGACCGATCCAGAGCAATGCAAGCAGATTGCCAAGAACGCCCACTCCGAACAAGAACCCCATGCTCCCCGAGTGCCCCGTTATTTCTCCGAACGGGTCGAGCGCGAGGACGACACCTAACACAACTGTTAGCGGGCCTGCTGCTATGCCCAGCATACCCAACCAGTTCGGAGCCACATCGTCGATGACGAGCGCAACGCCGTAAACGAGGATAGTAAGCCCTAGTCCTACGACAAACATGGCCAGAACGGCGCCTTCGATTTGTCGAACGGCGTACGCTCCCTCGAACAACAATTCCTGAGACTCGGCGGATGTCTCTGCCCACCGATCCACCAGCAGTTTGAGGGCGATGCCATCGATCGCTTGAAGAGCGGCGGCCAGCGTCAGACTCATCACCGTTCCTGCTGCCCCCAGTACGGCCCATCCCGCAGCACGTCCGACGCGCATCCGCCAGGATAGTACCAGCAAGGCACCGAAGATGAGAGCAAATCCGAGGAATTCGAGCAAGTGTGCCAGCACCCAGTACTCGTGAGCGGCGTAGTCGGCGAACGCTACGGGCGGGTTTCCGGGCTCACTCTGCGGGTGAAACTGATCCGAGGCTTGCCGTCCAATCTGAATGGCGACGCCAAGTATGGCTGCAACGGCCCCCACTCGATACAATTGAGTGTCAGATGACGGAATCGATTCGGTCGGCACCAGTCCGGTCTCGTCTGCCGCGGTCATACCCGGTTCACCCCTGCAAAGTGATCATCGATGAGTTCGGTGTTCCCTGTAGCTATCTCTACTTCAACTTGATAACGGATCAGTTGCGTCTTCCCCACATATTTGGTCAATGATGGCATTATTTCTTCCAATTATAATGCTCAACTCGACAGATCCCTCTTTTAATATGAGTCTGTTGCGAGCACTGGTATTCCTATATGACGCGCTCTGTGTTAGATGTTACCAAACACCAAGAAAAACAGGGATCTCATGAGAGATTTGTGCCCTGTATTCAGCATGACTCCCCGGACATCATTGAAAAACTGTCAGGAACCTCAACGGTATGTCCGCAGACGCACTTACCGAATTGCCCACTCAGTTCAGGTATAATTCTGAATAAAGAAATCGCGCTACGATCCACTGTTAATCGGTATGCTTTCAAGAGAAACTAGAAAAGAACAACGCGATGTATCTCGTCATCGTTGGGGCCGGCGATATCGGGACGCCGCTCATCGATATCGCGACCCGCTCGGGCAACGAAGTCGTCGTTATCGAGAACGACCCCGAACGGGCCGACCGGGTCGCTGGTGAGTACGACTGCTTAGTTCTCAACGACGATGCGACGGCCCACGGCGCTCTCAGGGACGCCGGGATCGAGCGAGCGGACGCGCTGATCAGCACGACGGACCGGGACGCGATCAACATCATGGTCTGTCTGCTCGCGAAGGAGCACGATGTCCCCTCGATCGTCTCGGTCGTTCACGACCCGGAGCACATGAACGTGTTCCGCCAGATCGGCGTCAACACGATGGAGAATCCACAGGAACTCATCGCCGAATACCTCTATCGATCGGTGGATCGCCCGGCGATCGTCGACTACATGCGAATCGGCGAGGAGGCGGAAGTGTTCGAGATCCGGGTCACGGAAGGCGCACCGATCGCCGGGAAGACGCTCATCGAGGCCGCAGACGAGGATCTGCTCCCCGACGACGTCCTGATCGTCGCGATCGAACGCGAGGGTCAGGATCCGCCGATCACGCCGAGAGGGAGGACGAGGATCGAGGCCGACGACTTACTGACCGTCTATTCGGCGTTCGGTGCGGCTCCCGAACTCACTACCGTATTCGGTCACACCGAGGACTGAACGCCATGAGGTGCGAACCGAATGCACGAGACGCCGACGTTCGATATCCACAGTACTCGGCGAGCAGCGGGCCGCGCACGTCCCGTCGGCGTTTCGACGGGCGGGCGAACGCAGATCGGACGGTGATGGACGGATGAACGAGGCGCTGGAAACGATCGGCCGGGACTTGGGCCGCATGTTCGAGGCGCTGGCCGGACTGCTGTTCGTCTCGCTGCTCGTGCCGCTCGTCTGGGGCGAGTACTGGGCGATCCCGGCGCTGGCCGTCTCCGGGCTGGTACCGTTCGCCATCGGCTACAGCCTGACCTCGCGGTTTCGCGAGGCGACCCGGCCCGGAAAGCTTCACGGTATGATCATCGCCGCCGTCGGCTGGCTCTGCGTCGCGATCTTCGGATCGCTGCCGTTCTTGCTCATCGCGTGGACGGTCGAACTCGGCGTCCCGCTCCTCGAGACGCCGTCCCGGACGTCGACGCTCGCGGCGTTCACCGATCCGCTCAACGCCCTGTTCGAGAGCATGAGCGGCTTCACCGGAACCGGACTGACGATGACCGACAACGAGGAAGTGCTGCCGCGGACCCTCCAGTGGTGGCGCTCGTTCATCGAGTGGGTCGGCGGCGTGGGCGTGATCGTCCTCACCACGGCGGTTCTCTCCCGCCCGGGGAGCGGTTCCCTAACCCTCTACGAGAGCGAGGCGCGCTCGGAACGGATTCACCCGAGTATCGTCTCGACCGTCCAGACGATCTGGTGGATCTTCCTGCTGTTCACGTTCGTCTCGATCCTCCTGCTGTGGGCCGTCGGGATGCCCCTCTGGGGCGCGATCAATCACGGAATGACCGGGCTCGCGACCGGCGGGTTCTCGATTACGGACAACTCGATCGCGACCTACGATAGCGCCGCGATCGACTTCGCGCTCCTGCCGGTCATGCTCCTCGGAAGCATCGCGTTCCCGGTGCACTACCTCATCCTGCAGGGCGATCTGCGAAACCTCTATACGGACCTCCAGACGCGATGGGTGTTCATCTACATGAGCCTCGGCACGCTCGCACTCACGATGTTCGTATACGCCGCTGGCACGTACGATACCCTATTCGGAGCGTTCCGATACGGTTCGTTCCAGTTCGTCTCGGCGGCGACCTGCGCCGGCTTCCAGACCGCCGTCGATGCGACCAACGTGGCGCTTGGCCGATGGCCAATTCAGGCCCAACTCACCGTGACGTTCGGCATGGTCATCGGCGGCGCGGCCGGGTCGACGGTCGGCGGGATCAAACTCATCCGGGCGCTGACGCTGCTGAAAGGGATCCGGTTCCGTATCGCAGACGTCTTCTACCCCGAAAGCGCCGTTCGACGGCTGAAAATCAACGGTCGCAGCCTCAACGAGCGGGAACTCCGCCAGGAGTTCGAGGAAGCGGCGATCATCGCCACGCTCTGGTTCGTCTTCCTCGCCGTCGGGACGTTCGTGCTCCTGCTCATCCTTCCGCCGGGCGAGTACACGCTCGAGAACGTCTTCTTCGAGGTAGCGAGCGCGCAGGGCAACGTCGGCCTTTCGGCGGGGATCACCGGTCCCGAATCGCTGCCGACGCTCGGCAAGATCACGTTCCTGTTCAACATGTGGATCGGCCGCCTCGAGATTATCCCGGTGCTGGTAACGCTCCGGGCGGTGTTCGATCGCGGGGGGCTCTACCAATGACGCTCCGCGAGATACCGGTTGTCGGCGAACTCCTCGAGTCGGGCGCGGAGGATCGAGTCTTCGATACCCTCTTGCTGATCGGTCCCGGTATCATCCTCGTTATCGCTCTCCTCGGCCGATCCCCGCTCACGCTCGGTATCGCGATCGGCTATCTCGTGTTCTTTCTCGCGTACGTCCTCTATCGAGGCGTACAGCACTGAGGGCGGCGGGATCGATCCTCACAGCACGCAGACGGAAGTTTCGGCGCTCGTATCCCGTATGAATCGTCGTCAGACAGTCGGCCTGCACGCCGTCGCTCGAGACGGCTCCCGCTCGAGCGCCTCACCGCTTCCAGAACGCCCCGGTGAACAGCACGAGCGCCGGAATGATCTCGAGGCGGCCGATCCACATGAGGAAGATCATCACGAGTTTCGAGGTCACAGGGAACTCGCGGTAGCTACCGAAGGGGCCGAGGTCGCCGAAGCCCGGACCGATATTCCCGATCGTCGCGATGCTGGCGCTGATGGCGTCGATCGGCTCGAGCGAGACCGCGCCGCGGGTCGAATCGACGGCGATGAACACCGTCGCGATCACGAAGATGAACAGGTACAGCAGCGTGAAGCCGAGAACGCCGCGGATGACGTCCTCGTCGACGACGTAGCCGCCGAGCCGAATCGGCTGGACGGCCTCGGGGTGGGCGGCGGTGAACAGCTCCCGGCGGGCGACTTTCAGGACGACCAGCCAGCGGATGATCTTGACGCCGCCACCGGTCGAGCCGGCGCAGCCGCCGATGAACATCGCGATCAGGAGGACGGTCTGTGCGATCGGGTCCCACTGCGCGAAGTCGCTCGTCGCGTACCCCGTCGAGTTCAACAGCGAGACGGTCTGGAAGGCCGCGTGGCGCAGAGCGCTCTCGCCGTATCCCTCGGTCGCTCCGCCCAGTTCGCCCAGCGCTGGGGCGCTGCCGCTGTAGAGCAACGCGGCCACGATCGCGGTCACGACGGCGATCGCACCCGCGTAGGCGCGGAACTCGGTGTTCTGGAAGAGTCGTCGCGGTTCGCCGTCTAAGACGTACCAGAACAGCGCGAAGTTGGTCCCGGCGACCGCCATGAAGGGAATGATGATCCACTGAACGACCGCGGAAAACGCGGCGACGCTGTCGGCTTCGGGCGAGAACCCGCCGGTCGGAAGCGTTGTAAATCCGTGGGCGACCGCGTTGTAGAAGTGCATGTTCGGCGCCAACCCGACGAGATGGAGGCCATAGAGGAGTCCGATGAGAAGGATCGTGAACCCGAAGTAGACGAGCCAGAGGATGCGAGCCGTTTCGGCGATCTTCGGCGTCAGCTTCTGTAGCTCTGGCCCCGGCGCCTCCGAACGGATCAGCTGCGCGCCGTTGACCGCCAGCTCCGGCAGGATCGCGATCATCAACACGATGATCCCCATCCCACCGAGCCACTGGGTGAGCTGGCGCCACATCATGAGGGCGTGGGAGTGCTGTTCGACGGAGATCGCGGCCATCACGGTCGCTCCAGTCGTCGTGAATCCGGACATCGACTCGAACAGCGCGTTCACCGGATGTCTGAGCGCGGATTCGGTTCCGTAGCCGGCGATGAGATACGGGATCGCACCGACGACCGCGACCACGAGCCACGAGATCGCGACCAGCAGCAACGCTTCCCGGGGACCCAGATCGGAATCTGGATCGGGATCGAGTCGTTCGAGTCCGTACCCGATGGCAACGACGATCCCGATCGTCGCCACGAACACGAAGATATCCTCCTGATAGACGACGGCGACGACGAGCGGCACGAATAGCGTCAGGGCGAGATACTTGAGTACGGTACCAGTCAGCGCGAGGCTCGCCTGCCAATCGACTCGTATATTCATACTCTCAGGCCTGGCTCCGCTCGAGCCAGAATCATGGTCGGGGGAACTCGACGTCACTACATAATTCCACTGAAGTGGTTTGATCACGGAGACCGCCCGGAGTCGCCGGAAGACGCCGATCGCCGTCGCGGTCGAACGTACGGATCGCGACCATGTCAACCGGCCATCTATATACGCTCGCCGCGTAGGTTCGGCCGGCATGGCTCGACTTCCAAGCGTCCGGCACCCGGCCTCGTTCTTCGACGTCTTCACCGTCACTGCCGTGTCGATCGTCGTCGTCGCGGTGGTGCTGACAATCTGGCACGGGACGTTCGTCCGCACCGAAATGGGCGTATTCACCGTCCTCCTCTTCGGCTGGGTCGCCTGGGCGGTCAATCGAATCCTCGAGGAGTCGGTCCAGCGATCGGACCGTACGCGGCGCGACTCGAGGCGCTGAGCCGATTCGCGGACTCGAGACTCGTCTCGGCGGCTGGGCGGCAAACGAACCAGTTAAGGCGCGTGTCCGACATCGCCCGAGTATGTCCGAACAGTCCTCCATACGGCGAGGACTCTCGGTATCGCCGCGTCCCGTCCGCGTTCGCGGTCAGTGATGGGGCGGGTCGAACGCCGGACATCACTTACTACTACAATGAAACGAAGGCTACTGAACGCGTTCACCGGAAGACCAGCGGGGGGGAACCGATGAGCGGGAGCGACGAGGAACTCGCCAAGGACCTCGGACCGCTCGCCGCGCTGACGATCGGCGTCGGGACGATGATCGGCGCGGGGATCTTCGTTCTCCCCGGGGAGGCCGTCGCGGATCTCGGCCCGCTGGCGTCGCTGGCGTTCGTCATCGGCGGCGTGATCGCCCTGTTCACGGCGCTCTCGGCGTCCGAACTCGGCACGGCGATGCCCGTCTCCGGCGGCGCCTACTACTACGTCAATCAGGGACTCGGGCCGCTGTTCGGCTCGATCGCCGGCTGGGGGAACTGGATGGGGCTGGCGTTCGCCTCCGCGTTCTACATGTACGGGTTCGGCGAGTACGTCAACCAGTTCGTGACCGTCCCGGCGTTGACGCTCGGTCCCGTCGGCCTCGAGTCGGCCCAGTTGATCGGGCTGGTCGGCGCCGCCTTCTTCATCACCGTCAACTACGTCGGCGCGAAGGAGACCGGCCGGTTACAGAACATCATCGTCGTCACGTTGGTCGGTATTCTGGGCGTCTTCACGCTGTTCGGTCTCATGAACGCCGATCTGGAGACGCTCCGCCCCGTCGATCCCTTCGGCTGGGCGCCGCTCCTCCCGGTGACGGGGCTCGTCTTCGTCTCCTACCTCGGGTTCGTCCAGATCACGTCCGTCGGCGAGGAGATTCAGAACCCCGGCCGGAACTTACCGCGGGCGGTCATCGGGAGCGTCGTCATCGTGACCGTGATGTACGCGCTGATCCTCCTGACGGTGCTCGCCGCCGTCGAGACCGAGGTCGTCGCGAACAACGAGACCGCCGTCGTCGACGTCGCGCAGATGCTGATGGGGCCGATCGGCGCCGCCGCGCTGCTGTTCGGCGGGCTGTTGGCGACCGCCTCGTCGGCGAACGCCTCGATCCTCGCGTCCTCGCGGATCAACTTCGCGATGGGTCGGGACAAGCTCGTCTCGCCGAAGATCAACGAGATCCACCCGCGGTTCGCGACGCCGTATCGCGCGATCGCGATCACGGGCGCGCTCATCCTGCTGTTCATCGCGCTGGGTAACCTCGAGATGCTGGCGTCGGCCGGCAGCGTCCTCCACCTCATCGTCTACGGGCTCCTCAATATCGCGCTGATCGTCTTCCGCGAGGCGGAACCCGCCGGCTACGACCCCGATTTCGAAGTCCCATTGTATCCCATCACGCCGATCCTGGGAGCGGTGCTCTCGCTCGCGCTGATCGGATTCATGGAACCGACCGTCATCCTCCTCTCGATGGCGTTCGTCGTGTTCGGTCTCGTCTGGTACCTCGGCTACGCCCGGTCGGAGATCGAATCGCAGGGCGTGCTCGCCGACTACGTCCTCGAGCGATCCGACGAACTCCCCGACGCGGCGGTGTCGGCGACGACGGCGGTCAAACCGGAGGGCGGCGACTACCGCGTTATGGTCCCGCTCGCGAACCCCGCCCACGAGAAACACCTCATCACCCTCGCCTCCGCCATTGCGGACCAGAACGACGGGACGGTCGTCGCCGTCAACGTCGAGAAGGTCCCCGACCAGACGTCGCTGACGGCCGCACGCGACCAGCGGGACCACGAGGCGGCCGAACACCTGGTCGAGCAGGCGCGAGCCGACGCCGAGACGTACGGCGTCGACGTGGAAACCCACGTGGTTCTCTCGCACCGCGGCGTCGAGGAAGTGTTCGACGCCGCCACGCGCTACGATGCCGACGTCTGCGTGATGGGCTGGGGTCCGGACTCGCTGGGATCGTCGGGCCGCGTGGAGAGCAGGACCGACGAACTCGCCCACTCGCTGCCGTGTGACTTCCTCGTGTTTCGGGACCGCGGGTTCGACCCGTCCCGGATCCTCCTCCCGACCGCGGGCGGTCCGGACTCCGACCTCGCGGCGGCCGTCGCGCGCTGTCTGCGCGATCAGTACGACGCCGAGGTGACCTTACTCCACGTCGCGGACGATCCCCAGCAGGGACGCGCGTTCCTCGAGTCGTGGGCCGACGAACGCGACCTGTCGGACGCGACGCTCACCGTCGAGACGGGCGACGTCCAGCGCAGCATCGGCGACGCGGCAGCGGACGCGACGCTGCTGGTCATCGGCGCGACGGAGAAGGGCCTGCTCTCGCGGGTCGTTCGCGGCTCGCTCGTGCTCGACGTCCTCGAGGACGTCGACTGTTCGGTACTGCTCGCCGAGAAGCGCCACAAACGCTCGGTTCGCGAGCGGATATTCGGATCCGGAAGCGGCAATCGAAGCGACGCGGAGACGGGCGTGACGACGGAGCCGTCGACGCCGGATCCCGAGTCCGAGACGACGAGAACGGACTGACGACGGGTTCTTCACTCCCTCACGGAGCCGGTTCGCTGTCTCATCGGTTCACCTCACAGCGCCGCCGACACTTCGTCGAGGGCGGCCGCGTCGACGAACAGCACGATGTGGTCGCCGGCCCGTGGGACCGTCGTCCCGCGGGGCGTGACGAGGTCGCCGCCGCGAGAGATCGCGCCGATGACGACGCAGTCGGGCAGCTCGGCCATCGACTCCGCGATCTCTCGACCCGTCAGGGCACTCTCCGGTCCGAGCTCGACCTCGATGACCTCGGCGCGGTCGTGTTCTAACATCGCGATCTTCTCGGTCTGATCCGTCCGCGTAAAGCGGACGATCTCCTCGGCGGTCTCCTCGCGGGGGTTGATCGCGACGTCGATCCCGACGGCCTCGAAGAGGTCGGTGTACTCGGTGTTCTCGATGATCGCGACCGTCCGATCGACGCCGACTCGGTGGGCTAGCAGACAGACCAGCAGGTTCTTCTCGTCGCTATCGAGGGCGGCGACCACGATGTCGGCCTCGTCGATGTGCTCGCGGGTGAGGAAGTCGGTGTCGGTCGCGTCGCTCTGCATGACGAACGTGTCCGGTAGCGCCTCGGCCATCTCACGGGCGCGCTTCTCGTCCCGTTCGATTAGCCGCGGCTCGAAACCGTGAGCCTCGAACTCGCGGGCGGCCTGGAAGCCGATCTCGCTGCCGCCGACGATGACCACGTCGTCGGCGCTCGAAGTCGTGTCCGGAACCATCGCCATGGCGAACTCCTTGACGGAGCTGGGGCTCCCGATGACGACGATCCGGTCGCCGGCGCGGAACTCGGTGTCGCCGCGGGCGACGATCAGTTGCTCCTCACGGAAGACGGCGGCGAACGTCATCGAGTCGTACCGGTCGGCCTCCTCGACGCGTTTGCCGACCAGCGGGCTCTCCGGACCGATCTCGAACTCGGCCATCCTGACGAGGCCGCCGGCGAACGTCTCGACGTCTTGGGCCCGCGGGAAGCCGGAGATCCGGAAGATCGTCTGGGCGACCAGCAGGTCCGTACAGACCATGAAGTTCACGCCGAAGGCGTTCTGTGACCCCTCCCACGTGTTCAGCAGCGTTCGCCGTCGGACGCGCGCGATGGTGAACGCGTCGCTGGCGGTCTTGGCGGTGCCACAGATGACGATGTTCGTCTCGTCGCTATCGGTACAGGCGACGACCAGATCCGCGCGCTCGAGGCCGGCTTCCCGCAGCGTCTCGAGTTCCGTCCCGTCGCCCTGAACCGAGAGCACGTCGTAGGAGTACGTGATGTCGTCGGCGAGTTCGGGATCGCGTTCGACAACCGCGACGTCGTGGGTATCCGCTAAGTTCGCGGCGATCATCTGGCCGACCTGCCCCGCGCCGACGATCAGTACGTACATCGCTGGGACCTCCGTCGCTTGTACATCCTTCTCGGACGTTTTCGGGGCGGACCGATAGGCGTTTCGACGATCGGTCACCACCCCGGAATGTCGGTAACGCAGTCGAAACCGCTCCGCTCGAACGATCGCGACGCGCCGTCTCCGCTTCCCTCCCGCTCGGCGCGTACGGACCTCGGCGTCGTTCGAGAACGCATATACGACCGCGGCCTCCAAGGTGAAGACATGACTGACAGTGCCGGAGCGGACGACGGCTGGTTCGGGGCCCTCGAGTCCGACGGTCCCGAGGCGGCCGCGACGGCGGTTCGCGAGGGGGCCGCCGACGAGCCCCGCGACTGGCCCGCGCTCGCGGTCGAAGCGGGGGTCGTCGGCGACGAGGACGACTACTACGGCGCCCTACGAGCTGCGACGACGGCGGCGGCGAGGGCGGCGGTGACCGAGCGCGAGGCGGCCGACGACCGCCAACTCGTCCACGCGGTGCGCGCGATGGACGACTGCACGCGGACCGCGAACGAGCTCGCCGAACGGCTGGCCGAGTGGGCGGGAACCGTCGACCCCGACGCCGGCACGGGCGTCGACTACGCCCGCGAACTGGCGAGTCGAGACGAGACGCCCGACGCAGCGCCGGACGCGCTCGTCTCGCTGGCCGAGCGCATCGCCGGCCTCGCCGACGAGGCCGACGAACTGCGCGAGTACGTCGAGCGGACCGCGCCGACGGTGGCGCCCAACCTCGCCGCCATGGCCGACCCCGTCCTCGCGGCGCGGCTGATCTCGCTGGCCGGCGGGCTCGAGAGCCTGGCCAAGAAACCCAGCGGCACGGTTCAGGTGCTTGGCGCCGAGGACGCGCTCTTTGCCCACCTGCGCGGGCACGCCCCCTCGCCCAAACACGGGATCATCTACACGCACGACGCGGTCCGGGGCACCCACCCCAACGAGCGCGGCTCGGCGGCCCGCGCGGTGGCCGGCAAGCTCGCCATCGCCGCCCGCGTCGACCACTACTCGGGCGAGTTGAAGCCCGAACTCGAGGCCGAACTCGAGGAGCGCATCGAGAAGATTCAGGCGCGGACGGACGACGGCGCTGGCGACGAAAACGGAGGTGACGACGATGAGTGAGGACCTTCCGGATGGCGTCGAGCGCCGCGCGTTCGACGGAACCGACCGCCTCGCCACCCGCGGCGAACCGGTCTACGGCGAACCGACCGACGGCGAGTGGCGCGCGTGGAACCCGAACCGCTCGAAGCTCGGCGCGATGCTCGAGTTAGGCATGGACACCGGCCTCGAGGGCGGCGAGACGGTCCTCTATCTGGGCGCCGCGAGCGGAACGACCGTGAGCCACGTCGCGGACTTCGCCGGCCCGACCTACGCCGTCGAGTTCGCCGCGCGGCCCACTCGGGACTTGCTCGAGGCGGCAGAGAGCCGGCCGCGGCTCTTCCCGCTGCTCAAGGACGCCCGGAAGCCCGAGACGTACGCCCACGTCGTCGAATCGGACGTCGACGTACTCATTCAGGACGTCGCGACTCGGGGGCAGGCAAGGGTGGCCCTCGAGAACCGGCGCTTTTTGGCCGACGACGGACGGTTGTTGCTGGCCGTGAAGGCCCGGAGCGAGGATGTGACCCGGGAGCCGACGGCCGTCTTCGAGGACGTTCGGGAGGAACTCGAGGAAGGGTACGAAATCGTGGAGACCGAACGGCTCGAGACGTATCACGCGGACCACCTCGGGATCATCGCGCAGCCGCGATGAGAGAAGGTATGGACCACCGCTGCTGGCCCGTGAAATAGATTCGGCGGCTCTGATAACCGACACAGCGCGCCGAACGCTTCGCCGGTGCCTGTGGGACCGCCGCGCTCGAGTCCGCCGCACTCGCGGCGGTCGATCGCGGAGTGGAAGCGGACTGACCGGGGCACGAAATCGGGATTCGAAGCGGTGTTCTGACTGCGCCTCGAGCATCGAGAACGATCCGCCCAGAGGCTGGTAGCTCCGCGATGACTGTGCGGTCGCGAGCAGTGGCGCGCGGATCGCGTAATCGACCGGTCGCGATCGGCGTCGATCACGATGCGAAGCGACCGTCCGACCCCGGCCGAACAGCTATCGCGTCCGCTCCCAGTAGCGAACGGGAACGAGAGAGGAGTTGCGATCCCTCGTCTCGTTCGCTTCGACGTCTCTCGGTTACTCGGACGTCTCGTTCATCTCGTCCTCGAGCGTGATCATCGCGTCGTCGGTCACCGGTTCATCGTCACTCGTGTAGGGGTCGTCGGCCTCGGGGAACTCGTACGTCTCGTTGTCGTTGGTGTCCTGATGGGCCATCGCGATCAGGACCTGGCTCTCATTGAGGGACTCGTTGAGTTCAACAGTCACGTTCTCGTTCTCACCGGGGTCCAGGTAGGTAGAGTTACCCAGGACCGCTCCGGTCTCGTACTCCTCGGAGAGGTTCGTGACGGTCTCGTTCTCGTCCCCATCGACGGGCGCGGCCGCGTGAATGACGGCGAAGCCGCCCTCGGGCAGCGTGGTGTTGTTGACCGTGACTGCCGTCCCGTTGGACGTCTGGTTCTCGAACGTCACTGTGGCCGTTTCGTTCTCCGTCTCGTTGTCTTGGGTCGTCGTGCCGGCGTCGGTCGCGGCGAACGCGAGGCTCGCCCCCGAGAGGAGGACGAGCGCCGCGACGACCGCGACGCCGATAGTTCGTGTACGTGGCATCGGAATCATCGATTTCACTGTCATAATTCAACAAAAACCGGACGTTTCGTTCGAGCGTTTCACGAGTAGAAACGTCCGAATTCGCCGGACGGGACGATCGTGGTAAGAGAGCTGTTCCGACCGTTAGTCTCGCAATCAGGAGCGTAACATCGGGTTCCACTGCGGAGACGTCTCGAGGGAGTCCCCGAATCCACACCAGCGTTCGAGACGGGTTTGAGACGGACAGGAGTCCATGTATCCTCCGGCGGAACTCACGGGCGTTCCGATCGGCCTCGTGATCGCTGAGAGGGCGTGTCGTCGGGACGCTCTGAGTTCGGGAGTACCGCCCCCTCGATGAGCACGGTCGCCCGGTCACGGCGGCGAACGGTGGCGTACCCAACAAAGAATATAAGCGACTTCGTCGTACGCAGCCGTGGTATGTCACAGCACCCCACAATTGGCGACACCTTAGAGCAAACGGTCGACCGCTATCCCGACCGCGACGCGATCGTCTATCCCCGCAAGGATCAGCGGTGGACCTACGCCGAGTTCGACGAGCGCGTGAACCGGCTGGCGAACGCGCTGGCCGACCGCGGAATCGAGAAGGGAGATCGGGTCGCGACGGTGCTGCACAACGGGTCGGAGATGGCGCTGACCGTCTACGCCTGCGCGAAGCTCGGCGCCGTATTCACCCCACTGAACTTCCGCCTGCCGGCGGGCGAGATCGAGTACATCGTCACCGACGCCGAAGCTGAGCTGGTCCTGTTCGAGTCCGAGACGCGGGAGGCGGTCGAGGGGGCGCGACCGAGCCTCGAGACCGTCTCGGAGTACGTCTATATCGACGACGACCGCGAGGAGGCCCCGGAGTACGCGACGGGGTTCTACGACCTCCTCGAGTCGGGCTCTACCGACCGACCTGACGTCCACGTCGAGGAGGACGACGTCTACGCCTTCATCTACACCTCGGGGACGACGGGTCGGCCGAAGGGCGTCGTCCACGAGCACCGCAGCATGGTGGAACATAACCTGCTGTGTATCGCGGAGTTGGACCTCACCCGCGACGACGTCGGGCTGTCGATCATGCCGCTGTACCACTGCGCCGAACTCCACTGCAGCCTGTTCGCGAGGGTCCACCGCGGCGCGACGAACGTCATCCACCACGAGTTCGACCCGGAGGCGGCCCTCGAGGCGATCGAAGCACACGGCGTGACGGTCCTCTTCGCGGCGCCGACCGCGTGGAACGCGCTGTCGCTGACCGCCGCCGAAACCGACGTCGACGTCTCGTCGCTCCGGATCGGGCTCTACGGCGCGGCGCCGATGCCCGAGCGGGTACTCGAGAACTGCATGGACCACCTCTGCGAGGACTACGTTCAGGCCTACGGGATGACCGAAATCGGCCCTGCGGGAGTCTTTCAGCCCCCCGAAGATCAGGTTCCGAAGCAGGGATCGGCCGGTCTGCCCGCGCTCAACCACCGCGTGCGCGTGGTCGACCCCGACGCCGATCCGGCCGCCGCGGTCGAGACGGGCGAGATCGGTGAGATTCTGATTTCGAGTCCGTGTACGATGCGCGAGTACTGGAACCGACCCGAGGCGACCGCGCGATCCCTGCGCGAGGCCGACGGGACGACGTGGTACTACACCGGCGACCTGGGCTACCGCGACGAGGACGGCTACCTCTTCGTCGTCGACCGGAAGGACGACATGATCGTCTCGGGCGGCGAGAACGTCTACCCGGCCGAGGTCGAGGACGTACTGTTCGCCCACGACGCCGTCGAGGAGGCGGCCGTCGTCGGCGAACCCGACGAAGAGTGGGGCGAACGGGTCGTCGCGTACGTCGTCGTCGACGGCGTCGACGCGGCCGCTCTCGACGAGTTCGTCCTCGAGAGTGACCGGCTCGCGGACTTCAAGCGCCCGCGGACGTACTACTTCGTCGACGAACTGCCCAAGAACCCAAGCGGCAAGATCCAGAAGTTCAAGCTTCGCGAGGACGAGGCGGACGTCGATCCCGAAAGCGAGACCGTGGCGTCGTAATCGACGCGTGACGGCGGGGCGACTCGAGACGAATCGAACGGACGTCTCGAGACCGCAGTCGTCGCTGATCCGCGAGTCACGCGGTTCGAACGGCGGCAGGGACCGACGCTATCAAGTCCGTACGGTATTTACCGTCGCGGGCGAAAACGGCAGACGATGGAACGCGGGTCCCGGGATTCGTTTACGCGCATGGGAACGCTGGGAATTGAAGAGGAGTGTTTCGTCGTCGACGACGACGGCCGGCCGACCAGCGGCACCGACGAACTCGTCTACGAACACGACCCGCCCGAGATCCTCGAGGGACGGCTCGACCACGAACTGTTCAAGTTCGTCATCGAGACCCAGACGCCGCTGATCGAGGACCCCGCGGACAGTCGTGAGACGCTGCTCGAGATCCGACGGGCGCTGGTCGACCACGCCACCGACCACGGCTACCGAATCGCCGCGGCGGGGCTGCATCCGCTAGCGAAGTGGCAGGAGCTCGAGCACGCCGAAAAACCGCGGTATCGGTCGCAACTCGACCGAATCCAGTACCCGCAACACCGGAACACGACGGCGGGCGTCCACGTTCACGTCGGTGTCGACGACGCCGACAAGGCGGTCTGGATCGCCAACGAACTGCGCTGGTACGTGCCGATCATCCTTGCGCTCTCGGCGAACTCACCGTACTGGAACGGGTACGACACCGGGCTCCAGTCGGCCCGCGCGAAGATCTTCGAGGCACTGCCGAACACGGGAATGCCGACCTACTTCGAGGACTACGAGGCCTTCGACCGGTTCGAGCGCCGGATGCTCGAGACCGAGTCGATCGAGGACCGGGGGGAACTCTGGTATGACGTACGGCCCCACACCGCCCACGGCACTGTCGAACTGCGGACGCCGGACGGGCAGGCCGACCCCGGGATCGTCCTCGCGTTCGTCGAGTACGCCCATGCTCTCGTAGAGGCGCTGGCCGAAGAATACGAGGACGGCGCCGACGGCTACGGCCGAACGCACCGCCGCGAACTGCTCGACGAGAACAAGTGGCGGGCGATCCGCCACGGCCACGAGGCCAGCCTCATCGACCGCGAGATGGAGGGGACAATCGACCTCGGCGAACTCGTCGACCGCGAGTGCGAGCGCTTGGGAATCGACGGCATCAAGCGCGTCTACGAGCGCGACAGCGGGGCCCAGCGACAGCGGCGTCTGCTCGAGGAGGAGGGTCCCGACGCCCTCTGCGAGTCGCTGCTGCTCGGGACCGAGTGAGCACGTCACCGCCTGATTTCGCCTGGGTCGGCCGCTCGTGCCGACCGACAACAGTTCGTGATACTGACTCCCGCAAAGGTTTACCACTGTAGGAAACCTGGTCTCGGATGAGAGGACATATGGCTTTAGATGACACTGACGAGCGACGGGAAGGCGACGCGAGCGGCCGCCCGCGCGACGACTCGGACGATCCGTTCGACGAATCGGCCCTCGAGTCCGGCGGGGAGGACCCGGCGGAGCCTCGAGACGAGGGCGATCGAGCGGCTGCCGTCGAGGAGGTCGACGGCCGGATCGTCGATCTGCTCTCGTGGATTCTGGATACGGAGACCCGCGCGAAGATCTACGTCCACCTGCTGGCCAACCCGGGCAGCACCTCCGAGGAGGTCGCCACGGGGACCGGTCTCTATCCGAGCACGGTCCGGGAGGCGCTGGCGGAACTCCACGACGAGGAGCGCGTGAACCGGGAGAAACGCGCCAGCGAGGGCGCCGGCAACAACCCCTACGAGTACACGGCCATTCAGCCGAGCGAACTCGTCGGCGGCGTCGTCGATCAGGTCCAGCAGGAGCTGAACACCATCTTCACGCTCGATCGCCTCCTCGATCGCCGCGGGGGATCCGCGTACGGTCTCGAGGGCGGCAACGAACCGGTGACGATCACCGTCGACGACACCGAGCCGCCGGAGCCCGCCGCGACCGGCGCGTCCGAGACGTCGCGCTCGGGTTCCGACGACACCACCTCCGCGGGGCGCGACGCCGACTCGGCCGACCCAGCCGACGAGGACGACGCGACCGAGTCGTCGTCTGATCCCGGCCCCGAGGAGTAACGTCGCCGCGAAACCGTCGCCGGCCACTCGTTGCCCCAGTTCTCTCGACTTCTCGCCTCAGTCCTCGAGCGTCAGCACGGCCGGCCGCTCGAGTTCCAGTTCGAACTCGACGGCGCTGGCGGTCGTCGTCGGCCAGTTGTCCGTGTCCGTCAGCGACTCGACCTCGTCGGCGGTGACGAGGTGGGTATCCTCGCTTTTCGCGCCCTCGACGGTCGGATTCCAGGCGTAGGCCATCGGCGCCGTCACCGGTGCGTCGTGGTCGGGCGTCGCGATCCACTCTCGGCCGGCGAAGCCGGCGGCGCCGCCCTGGTGGTGTCGCTCCCACTCACCCGCGTAGCCGAGCGCGTCGTAGGCGTCCTGAATCGCCGTGAAGACGTCGCCGGCCGTGCCGTCGTCGCCGGCCGCCGCCCGCGTCGCCGCCAGCGCCGTCGTCTCGACGCGGGCCGCGGTCGCGTGTCGCTCCTCGAGCCACGACGGCGGATCGAAGGCGACCGTTCGCGTACAGCTCGCGTGGAGGCCGGCTCGCTGGGTCGTCACCGAGACGAGCGCGTAGTCGCCGAGTTCGGCCTCGGTCGGCGTGTAGTGGCGGTACCGCTGGGCGCGTTCGGAGCCGCCGACGAGGACGACCGGCGCCTCGACGTCCCGGGCGGAGAGTGCGACCCGCAGGGCCGACGCGACCTCGTGTTCCGTGTCCTCGGCCCGGAGTTCCCGACAGACCGACTCGACGGCGGCGGCCGTCTCCTGTCCCAGCCGTCGGTAGCGCTCGCGGTCCCGTTTCGTCAACGGCTGCCGGAGCGGCGTCGGATCGACGCGCTCTAAGCCCGGCACGTCGACATCCGCGGCGGCCCGTTCGCTGGGGTCGACGCGGGCAGCGATGGCCGCTTCGAGCGACGAGTCGTGCCACGGGAACTGCTCGACCGACACCTCGTTGGCGTCGAGGTCCGGCAGCTCCTCGGCGGTGATGCGATCGGCTTCGATGGTGTCCGTCACGACCCTGAGTGTCGTCCCGTCGTAGCCGACGGCGGCGACGCCGGCGTCGGTCTCGCGGTCGACGACGTTGTTCCCTCCGGTCAGCCAGGCGAACGAGTTCGGCCGGGCGAACCAGACCGAATCGAGGTCGTTCGACTCGAGGTAGGCCTCGAGGCGCTCGCGTTTCTCCATGCCGAGTGCTGGCGTGGCCGACTCTTGAATGCGGCGAACGCGAAGCCGTCGGTCGCGGTGAGCGTCCATTCGGTGGGAGCCGTAATCGAGCGCAGTTCGGGGGTTAGCACCCCGATTCCAGCGCGGTAAGAACGACTCGGGTAACCTAAGTACGGGCCGTCCTAAGCCATCGTCGAACGTCCGTGTCGACCAACAGTCAGACCTCTCGTCCGGTAGTTCGTCCGCTGATCGAACGGTTCGGCTTTCCGCATCTGCTCGCGGTGACGCTCGTGATGGTCGCGGCGACGATCCTGCTCGGCATCGCCGCGAAGGCGACCGGGTCGGGTCTTGCCTGCGAGGCCAACTGGCCCCAGTGTGACGCCGGCCCGTACAACCTGCTCCCGGCGAACCTCCCGAGTTTCTACGAGTGGTTTCACCGCTTCGTCGCCATGTTCGCCGGCTTCGCGATCATCGGGACGGCCGTCGCCGCCGTTCGTCTGCCGGACGTCGACCGTCGCGTCGCCGGGCTCGTCGTCGCCGGACTGGTGCTGACGCCGATTCAGGTCGCCCTCGGTCGCGAGACCGTCACGACGTACACGATGGACATTCTCGGACTCCACTTCTGGACGGCGATCTCGATCTTCGTGGTGTTTACCGTCGCGACCGTCCTCGTCTGGGCGCCGCGGCTGACGGCGGGTCACGTCACCGGCGCGCTCACGGTAGGCGCGATCGCGCTTCCGGTTCACGTGGTGGTCAGCCCGACGGTGATCAGCGACATCACGACGTACGGCCCGTCGATGCAGATGTTCCAGTACGGCGTCACACTCGTCATCCTCGCGTCCGTCATCGTCGCCACGATCATCGGCCGCCGCCGGTTCGACGAGCGTCGACTGACCGCGTTCCTGAGCGCGACGGCGGTGCTCGCACTCGCCGTCACCTACCTCGGCCGACAGGCCGTCAACCCCGCGTTCGACACCCTCTACGCTGTCGGCGCCGGCGTGCTCTTCATTGCATTCCTCGCGGGCGTCGGCCTGACGCGCCGCGCCTCGAGGACGTCGCAGACACCGGTGTCCCGATAATAGCGGTCACGTTTTTCTGCCGTTCGTCGCTGCTCTAACCCCATCAGCCGAGCGTCGCGACGATTCCCGCTCCCGCGAGGACCGCCGCGACCCCGACGCCCAACAGGGCGTAGTTGGCCAGCGGGTTCGCCGCCCGGGTCACCGCGAGCGTGTAGCGGCGACTCGAGAGGGGTCAGAGCGGACGGATCCCCATCGGCGTCAGCGCGTCCGCGAGGAGATGCGAGCAGATCGAGAGCGCGCCGACGAGGAAGGCGAAACCGACGAGGCCGGCACCGAAGAGGGGAGAGTCGGCGCCGACGAGCGTCGCGGAGATTCCGGCGAGACCGGCGCCGACCAACAGGGCAAAGGCCAGCGAGTGGGTCGGGCCGCGGTGCTCGACGAGCGGCACTCGCTGGTCGCAGTCGGGGAGCGTCGAGAGCGCGACGCAGGCGAGCGCGCCGAGTATCGCCGCCGTCTCGTGTCCGCCGAGGGCGACGGCGGTACCGAGCGGGGCGTACGCCACCAGCGCCGTCCCGTAGTGGCCGGCCTGATACATATATTCGGCGACACTCTGTGACGAACAATAAACACACCGCTGTAGAGACCGGTCATCCACCGTTCCCGAATCAGTTCGGTCGCGACCGACTCCTTCGTCCACCGATCGACTCGAGCTTCGTTAGATAGTTGCCAGCATTTAAATTACTTCGATACCGAACCCGCCAATTCTTGTAAGCACCTGTGGATGTTTCACCGACGATCCCTCCATGTACTCCGCTACCGGACGGACGGCGAGCGCATCGAGTCGGTCGAATCGAGTTCGACGAACGGACCGCGACGGGCCCGCCGGCCCGTCGACAGCGCGGAGCGAACGATGAGTCTCGTCGCGACGGTCGTGGTCCCGGCGGCGGAGTTCCCGCTCGGATCGATGCTCGAGATGGACGAGGACGTGACGCTGACCGTCGAGACGACGGTCCCGACCAGCGAGTCGGTCGTCCCGTACGTCTGGGCGCCGGCCGACGTCGCCGACGACATCCTCGACAGCCTCGAGTCCGACCGGACGGTCGCCGCCGTCTCGATCGTCGACGAACTCGACGATCACGTCCTCGTCAAGATCGCGTGGAACGACCGGGTCAACGGCGTCCTCGAGTCCATCCGCGAGCGCGACGTGATCGTCACGAGCGCCGTCGGCACCGAGACCCGCTGGACGTTCCGCCTGCGGTTTCCGTCCTCCGAGGACCTGTCGGCCTTCTACAGCAGTTGCCTCGAGCGGGATATCTCGATCGAACTCGTCCGCCTCCACGAGACGGACGGGCCGAGCGGCGGGCGCGGGTTCGGGTTGACGACGGCCCAGCGGGAACTGCTGGTCGCCGCCTACGAGGCCGGCTATTTCGACGTCCCGCGGCGAACCACCTTGGTCGAACTGGGCGACCGCCTCGACGTCTCCGACTCGGCGGTCTCGCAGCGGCTGCGCCGCGGCCTGGCGGCGCTCATCGGCTCGACGATCGCGGTCGCGGCGGATGACGACGGACCGGCATCGCTCTCGGGTCGACTGGACGAGGAACTCGAGGTCGAAACGCGGTCGGATCCGTGACTCGCAACTCGAGTGGGACGGCCGTTTCGCCGCCGGTGCCGCATCGTGAAACGCTGGTTCTGCGGTTCGGATCGTCGTGAAGCAGGTGCTCGGCGACGCCCGTATCCGCCCGTCTGCAAGGGTGAAGCGGTCTCCGATCTCCCCTCGAGTTCTCCGTCGCCACGGCCGGTCGGAGGACGAACGTTTATCCACGGTATGATGGACGTGACCCCATGCGGCTCGTGGAAATACTTATTTCGAAGCAACAGCGCGAAACCGTCGAGGAGACGCTCGAGAACGAAGGTCTCGATTTCACTCTCGTCGAGGAGCAGAGCCGCGACGAACCCTCGGTCGTCATCACGTTCCCGTTACCTGCGCCCGCGGTCGAACCCGTCCTCGACGAACTCCGAGACACGGGACTCGACGAGGATTCCTACACCGTGATCGTCGAGGCGGAAACCGTCGTCTCCGAACGGTACGACGAACTCGAACAGCGATACGCTCAGAACACCGCACGGATCTCCCGCGAGGAGCTGCAGGCGGAAGCGAAGGACCTCACCCCCACGTTCAGCACGTACCTCGTCATGACGATTATGAGCGTGCTCGTCGCGACCGCCGGTCTGCTCCTCGATTCGCCGGCGGTCGTCGTCGGATCGATGGTGATCGCACCGCTGATCGGTCCCGCGCTCGGCGCGAGCGTCGGCACGGTCATCAACGACCGCGCGTTGTTCCGTCGCGGAATCAAGCTCCAGGTGCTCGGGCTCGGTGTCGGCGTCGTCACCGCCGCCGGCTTCGCGGTCGCCGCTCGGACGACCGGACTCGTCTCACCGATGATCGACATCTTCGAAATCTCGGAGATTCAGGGCCGGCTCACCCCCGATATTCTCTCGCTCGTCATCGCGGCCGGCGCCGGCGTAGCGGGGGCGTGGACGCTCACCGCCGGCACGTCCGCCGCCCTCGTCGGCGTCATGATCGCTGCAGCGCTCGTTCCGCCCCTGGGAGTCGTCGGCATCGGTCTCGCGTGGGGGCTCCCGGAGGTCGCGCTCGCCGCGGGCGTCCTCGTCCTCGTAAACATCCTCACGATCAATATCACCAGCCTCGCCGTTCTCTGGTACAAGGGGTATCGTCCGGACAACTGGTTTCAACAGGACGAAGCTCGCGTCGCCACGAAGAAACGCGCCGTCGCACTCGCCGTTACGATCGTCGTCCTTTCGGGATTCCTCGGCGCCGTGACGTACGACACCTATCGAACCGGGGTCTACGAGGAGAACGTCAACGAGGACGTGGCGGCCGTTCTCGATTCACCCGAGTACGCCGAACTCACGCTCATCGACATCACGGTCGAGTACACCGATCCGGTCCCACTCCGCCAGCCGGAACGCGTCGTCGTTCGAGTCGGCTATCCGGTCGGCACCGAGCCGCCGCGGATCAGCGACGAGATACGATCCCGAGGGAGCGTCCGCGCCGAGTCGGCGTTTCACCTGCCGACCGGACCGCTCGTCGACTCTCACCGCGCCGAGGTGGTCGTCTACTACGTTCAGAGGGGATAGATTCGATGCTCGCGCCGCGAGAGACGCATCCTGTTTCGGTGCGCCGCTCCGCCCATCGCCGGGAGTCAGTCGACCACTTCACGGGAGTTCCCACAGCCTAGACTCGATCGCTCGGGACTCTGTCCTCGAGATCGATCCTGCGGAATCGCCTGCGAGTAACCGGGGCGGTTAAGCCGCTCGATAGACTTTCGACAGCCGTGAAGAACGTCACAGAGCGGACGAGCAACCCGTTCGGACTGCGACCGCCGTTCGATCGGACCGGACCCGACGAGCGGACCGCCGTCTTCGGCTACGGCGACGCCAACGCCGACTTCCACCTGATCGGCGACCACCCCGACGTCCACGGCGGGCGGTCGACCGGCGTGCCGTTCACCGGAACCGAGTCCGGCGTCGCGATTCAGGAGGTCGCTCGCGCGGTCGGCTTCGCCGACGGGCCGTTCGACCGACCCGACCTCGAGAACCTGTACTGCAGCTACATTCACATGTGCTGTCTGCCGGCCGGGGAGACGCCGAGCGACGAGTCCTACGCCGACCTCGAGCGGTTCTTCGATGCCGAACTGCGGGCGATCAACGCCCACATCCTGCTACCGGTCGGCGAGCGGGCGACCGATCACGTCCTCCGGGAGTACACCACGCAACGGCACCGGATCGACCTCGATATGGCCGCCCTCCACGCTACCGAGATCCGCGGGCGGGGCTTCCTGATCGTCCCGATTCGGGAGCCGACCGAGTGGGAGGACACCGACGACGAGGCGATCGTCGCGCGACTCGAGGCGATCCTGGGGCGGGATTACCGCCAGACGAAGGGCGTCGCGACGCTGGTCGGCTGAGAGCGGATCTTCAGACGCCCGCGAATTCTGACTGAGACGGAACCCGATCGGAACGCCACTCGAGAACGAATCCTCTGTCGCCCTGATGCTAGCAGTAGTTGGTAATACGGTTTCGTTATTCAGCGTCGGAACCAACATGATCCCTATAGGGACAGTGGAAAATTGCTGTTCTCCGTGATCTGACCGGTCCGCCGAGATTCGTAGTTACGGCCACTTTCAGCGACTGGTTAGCGTACTCGTAGCGCATCCAGTGCGTCGGCAGCGTTCAAGCGACCCGCACCGAGGTCGTCGTCGTTTTGCCCATTGACGAGATCGGCGCCATTCTTGATGGCCTGTTCAACCTGACGCGCGTTAGCGTCGGGGGCGACCTCGTGGACGAGCGCAGCGGCGCCGGTGACCTGCGGGGCCGCCATCGACGTCCCGGCTGCCCACCCGTAACTCGGGCCGGGGAGTGTCGAAAACACGAGGTTGTGCGGGTACGGCCATGGAGTGTCCGTGCTCTCGGTCTTCTCACTTGTCTCGTACCCGCCGCCCGGCGCCCCGACGGCGATGTCATTAGAGCCGTAGTTCGAGTAGAATGCTCGGAGGTCGTCCGGACCGGTGGCGCTGACGCTCATCGCGCCGGCGACGCTGCTCGTGAGGTGGAAGAACCCGCCTTGCTTGAGGTTCGCGTCCTCGTTACCAGCACTCGCGGAGACAAGCAGCCCTCGGCGGACCACGTTATTAACGGTCTTCTCGCGGGCGGCGCGGAGTCCCCCGGCGTTGGCCTGCGGAGGGTAGGGCCCCGCCCCGAGGCTGATGTTTGCTACGTCGGCACCTTGGTCGGCGGCATACTCTAGGGCCAGCAGAATATCGCTCGCAGACGCGAACAAGTCACCCTCTTCCGGGAACACCCGCAAGTTTAGGATGGTGGCGTCCGGTGCCATTCCAGTGACGCTCCCGCCCTGAGCGGCGGCGATCCCCGCGACGTGAGTTCCGTGCCAGTGTACCTGCCCACCGTCGCCGGCGGTCACGTCACCGTCGATGATCGCGGCGCTATTATTGGTGTCCACGTTCTGGAGGTCCGGGTGGCTCGCGTCAATCCCCGTATCGATGACCGCGATCGTGGAACCGTCCCCAGTCGCCGTTTGATGGGCCCGCCTTACGTCGGTGACGTGCTTGTCCCACTGGCGATCCCAAAAAATGGGCTCGTCGAAGTGTTCGTCAGCCGGTTCGGTCGCCACCGGCTCCTCCAGGGCGAATAAGACGTCTCGTGCGGCCGTTCTGACACCCCGGATTCCTTCGAGATCATCAACTGCATCTTCTCTGCCGACGGCAACTACCACAGCACCGCCAGCGAGCACGTTTTTGATTGCGAATTCCGCGGCCTCAAGACGATCACGGGCACGATCGTTTTCGACGGTAACGATATACCGAGCATCGCCCTCAGCACTTGCGAACCCCGCGAACGTTAGTGATACACCCGTTGCACCAATACCCTTGAGTACCGATCGCCTGTTTAGTTCCATGTTCACACACCCCAAATGGGGTCTTTTAGACATCGAACTTCAGATATATAAGTAAAATGTAGTTTATGGGTGGGAAGATAACAGGTAGAGGTCCCTATAGCGTTTCTCCGTCAATCCCGACTTCAGCGGTGATGGGCGTCTGCTTACTCTTTTGATTGTAGGAGAAGACTAATTTTTAGAACGATGGCTAATCGCAGTTAGCCGATTCATTACCCTTCTCGTACTTAGTCGGCGGGCGGATTGGGACTGGGTCACACGAGACCGTTCTTTGTTGGAAGATCTCCGCTGAATACGCGCCCGGTATTCAGCATGACGCGACGTCCCTCACTCGAACCGGATAGAACCCCCGCCGGTCAATACGCATACGTAGTTACTGGTCCGGTTGGTTTCAGTCGCATTGCGAAATCACGCTACTATTCAAGTAATTCTCTCTCCCCATACGTCCGGCGATGGATCGCCGCTCTCGGAACGAATCGCTATCCCAGCATCTCGAGCGAGAGCGACTGCAGCAACAATCGACGGAGAAACGGAACAATTCGCATGTCGGTACTCGAGCGAACGGATCGACCGCTCGACTCGCCAGCTGAAGTGTTCACCACCCGAAGTGTTTCCGGATCGTCGCCCGCAGCGGCAGCCCCAGACCTCCGACGATCGGGAGGACGACGAGCGCCGCGAGATCGACCGCGAGCGTCGCCGCGTCCGCGGCCGCGACCCCGAAGCCGACCAGCGGGGCGAGCACGGGCAAGACGTACAGGTACGACGGTTTCCAGCCCGGGCCACGTCTGGTGTGGCGGACGATGACGGCGAACAGCATCGGCATGAGCACCGCGCCGGCCAGCAGCGGGCCGCCGACGAGGACGGTCGTCGCGGTGACCGCGAGCGCGACCACGATCGTCTCGTCGATCGACACCGGTCCCCAGGTGTCGCCGTCTCGGTAGGCGCGCACGCCGAGCAGCGTCAGGAGCGTCAGGCCGACCGCACCGGCCAGCGCGGCGTACCACATCGTTCCCTCGAGCGGCGGCGCGACGAGCTCGAACGCCGTCAGATACGTGACGCTCGAGTCGATCCCGTAGCGCCCGCTCGAGAGCGTCGTCGCGAGGGCGTCGGGATCGGTTCCGGCGGCGGCCAGTTCGACTCGCAGGGCCTCGAGGCCTGACTGGTTGGCCGACGCGAAGTGGCCGAGCCCGGAGAGGTAGACGACGACCGACAGCCAGATCAGCGGCAGCGAGAAGTTCTGGCGGCGCCACCAGCGGACGACGGCGTTGTCGCCGAACCCGCCGGGTTCGGACTCCGCGCTCGCGTCGGCGTTCGATGCGGACGTTCCCGTGGACCCCGTCGTTCCTGTGGTTCCCGTCGTCGTTCGGCCCGCCGTCCTCGTCCCGGTCGAACCGGTCCCAGTCGTCCCACTGGTCCCCGCGGCATTCGAACTCGACGTCGTGCCCGCACTTGCGCTCGATCCCGCTGTCGACGCGCTCGAGGCGGCGCCCGCACTCGCGCCGGTGCTCGACCGCGAGTCCGTCGTCGACGTCGATCCGCTCTCCCCGGCCGCCGACGCGCCCGAGCCTGCCCCCGCGGTCGCCGTCGCTCGCTCCGGTTCCTCGTCGGCGTCCGACGTCTCGTCGCCCGAATCGCTCGACTGCCAGACGTCCGCCGAGGGGAGGCCGCTGGTTCGTTTCGCGACGTAATCCTCGTGACCGAGGCGGTCGTAGGCCTGGCGCTCGACCGGATCCCCGAGGATGTCGTAGGCTTTCTTGACCGCCGTGAACTGCGCTCGAGCCCGGTCGTCGTCGTTGTGGTCGGGATGGTAGACGCGCACCTGCTCGCGGTAGGCGGTCTTGATCTCGTCCTGGGAGGCGTCGGCAGGAACGTCGAGAAGGTCGTAGAAATCCTCAGTCATGTGGGAGTTAAGGGAGTGTGTTGTCGGATGTGTGTTGTCGTCTCGACATATAATTATCGTGTCGTTCGGTGCAGGATGGTACCTCTCGTCGCTCCACCCAATTGATTATTTCGGCTGCGATGACCGTTCGGACTGGAAGACGTTCACCGATCGACGAAATCGGTCAGCGAGGACTGCCCGTCTTCGGGGTCTCGAGCGGCGTTCGGCGACGCCGGTTCGTCGCCGTCGCCCGAGTCGGACGTAGACTCGGGGTCGCTGTCGCTCGAGTCGTCGTCTGTCGCCCCGCCGCCGTCGGCGCGTCGCTCCCAGCCGTCGAGGCTGGCCTGATCGGCGGCCGCGAACTCGAGGTTGGCGACCCGGACGCCGACCTTGCGGACGGGGTCGGTTTCGAACTCGGTGAAGAGGTCGCGGGCGATGCGTTCGACGAGGTCGGGGTCGTCGACCGGCCCGGAGAGGGATCTCGCGCGCGTGTTGACGTCGTACGGCGGCAGGACGGCCTTGACGCCGACGGTTCGGTACAGCGCCCCCTCGCGCCGGGCGCGGTCGGCGACGGCCGACGCGAGCGTCTCGATCTGCTCGTACTTCGGCTCGGGTTCCGAGACGGGGTCGGCGGACGCCGATTCCCGCGAGAAGCTCTTAGGTTCGCCCTTCGGTTCCACCCGACGGTCGTCGTCGCCGCGGGCGCGGTCGTACAGCTCCCGACCGCGCTCGCCGAAGGCCTCGACCAGCGGCTCCGGATCGGCGGCGGCGACGTCGGCCGCGGTCTCGAGGCCCATCTCCCGTAACTCGCGGGCCGTGACGGGACCGACGCCGTGGAGCAAGTCGACCTCGAGCGGGGCCAGGAACTCCCGCACTTCGCCGGGGCGGACGACCGTGAGGCCGTCGGGCTTGTCGAAGTCGCTGGCGATCTTGGCCGCGCTCATCGTCGGCGCGACGCCGACGCTGACGGTGACGCCTACCTCGCGGCGGATGCGATCCGTGATGTGGCGGGCGAAGCCGTCGGCGACCTCCCAGGCGGTGCGCTCGGTCACGTCAAGATAAGCCTCGTCGATGCTCACCTCCCGCACGACGTCGGCGCAGTCGTGGAGGATGTCGCGGACCTCGCTCGCGACCGACTCGTAGTAGTCCATGTCGACGGGGCGGTAGAAGCCGGTCTCCTCGCGGGTCAGTTCCGGATCGTGGTCGTCGGCGTCCGGATCCAGAGCGGCGCGTCTGGGTAGGTGCTCGAGGGCCGTCGAGATGGCTTGGGCACTCTCGACGCCGAACTCGCGCGCCTCGTAGCTGGCGGTGGCGACGGCGCCGACGGTCTCGCCGGGTTCGTATCCCATGCCGACGACGACGGGTTCGCCCCGCAGGGCGGGCTCGCGCAGCCGCTCGCAGGAGGCGTAGAAACAGTCGGCGTCGACGTGACAGACGATGCGGTCCTCGTCGTCGTCATCCGCCTCGACGCCCGGCAGCCGCGGCCCCTCGGACATTCGTCTACTGGGGGGTTCGCGCGAATCGTTGTGAACGTTGTGTCCGCGCTCGTCCGTCGTTCGATCGGCGACCCGCGAGCGTCGGTCGGAGTTATTCGTCCTGAATTTCCTCCCTCGGCGCCCAGAGTGCACACCAGTCCGACGAGCGGATCTCGCCCGCGACTTCGGTACACGCCCCGACCGCGTCGCCGTCGCGGTCGTCGATGTAGTATGTACAGGTGCCACAGTGGTCCCCGTCCGCGGGCCCGCACTGGTAGCTGGCTTCCTCCTTCGATGCTAACTCGCCCTCCGGCTTTCGCTCGACCCCGTCGATGCTCGTCGCGTTCGCTTCCACGTCCGGGACGGTATCGTCCAACCGGTCGAAGCACCAGTCGGCCGGTCGGTCCACTGACGACTCGCCGCCCGCCTGACTGGTGTCTTCGCCCACGGACACGCACCCGGCGAGGACGACCGCCGATCCCCACCCGGTGGCCCGGAGCACCCGCCGCCGAGACCCTCGCGATGTCCCGTCACCCATGCTCTGTGATATGTGTTACCACATCAAAAATCTCATGTACGTCGATTCCGACAGTCACCTTCACTTAACGGTACGGGGGGTCCGGCGGATCGGCGGCTTTCCCTCACTCGAGGTGAGTCCAGTTGCCGCGTCACGCATCGCACGATGTCTCGTCGCTCTCGACCGAGACGTCACCCCACTCAGGTACCCAGCGATCGCAAGGTGGGTCATTATTCGATCGGAATTCCTCATTTCATGTTATTAGCTAGCATAGGGCGCGGATAACATCACACCGCGGTGGGTGATTACAATGGGTGACAACGAGAACGCGACCGAAGACGGAACGCGTCATCGACTCGAGGACGACTGGCAGACGCGACTCGAGGGGCTGCTTGAGGACACCGACTACGACGCGGAACTCGGGCTCGAGATGGCACAGGACGCCCGACGGGTCACGGCGGGAGAGCTCACGGAGGCCGAGTTCTACGATCGGTACCACGAGGCCGTCGTGGCGGAGTTCGGCAAGGACGACCGACCGCTCGAGCGGCCGGACGACGGGCGCGACGCGGGGACGGGCTCTCGGTTCGGCGTCGACGAGGAATCGCGTCGCGACGTGATGCGCATGGTCGGCGCCGGGGCGGGAGCCGTCGGACTCAGCGCGTGGGCCGCGACGGCGGACGACGATCCGACGCCGTCGGCGGCCGAGGCGGCGGACGCGCCCGAGGGGGACGACGAGGGGACGCAGTGGGGGATGGTACTCGACCTCGAGCAGTGTGACGGCTGTCTCTCCTGCGTCGTCGCCTGCGCCGAGGAACACAACTGGGAGCGGGGGGCCAACTGGATGTACGTCCTCGACTACGAGGACAGTGCGTCCGACGGCCACAATCGACTCATTCGACCCTGCCAGCACTGCACGGACGCGCCCTGTGAGAAGGTCTGTCCGACGACCGCCCGTCACACGCGGGACAGCGACGGACTCGTGCTGACCGACTACGACGTCTGCATCGGCTGCCGGTACTGTCAGGTCGCCTGTCCGTACGGCGTCAACTACTTCCAGTGGGACGACCCGGGCGTCTCGGCGGACGAACTCGAGGACGATCACGTCTACGACGCTCGCGGGCGCCCGGTCGGGAGCCGCGCGCCACGGGGCGTCATGGAGAAGTGCACGTTCTGTGCGACCCGCCAGGACGGCACCAAGGGCGAGGAGTTCGTCGGTCGGACCGCCTGCGAGGACGCCTGTCCGCCCGAGGCGATCCAGTTCGGCGACATGAACGATCCCGAAAGCGACACGCGACGGTACCTCGAGGATCCCGAAGTGGCTCGCGTGCGAGCGCAGAACCCACCAGAGGACGAACTGCAGGAAGCGATCGACGTCCTCTCCGGCGAGACCGACCCGGCCGAGGACGGCGACGACGGGCTGACCGAACGGGAGGCGCGAGCGCTCGTTCGGGCCGAGGCCGGCACCGCCGAGTCGACGTTCCGGCTCCTCGAGGACATCGGGACCGACCCGAACATCGTCTATATCGGGGACGAGCCGGGCGCCGATGCCCATCAGGTCGACGGGCCGATCGACTACGACGAGGTCGGCCACGTGGATAACCGAAAGACCGTCCTCGATCAGGGGACAGTCCGTCTCGACCTGCCCGACTGACCGGCGTTCGAGGGGAACGTCAACGGTGAAAGGACGACGACCGCGCTCCGCGCTGAGACAGCGGATCCCGGCGCGATACCGCGATGCGAGCCGCTTACTCTCCTTCCCCCGCCGGCGGTTCGGGGAACTCGAGCAGCACCTCTTTGCTCTCCGGAGCGAGCTCGTCCCAGCTCACGCTCCCCCGCTCCGCGATCGTCGACGGCTCCAACAGCGGATCCTCATACACCAGTCCCGCGGTGAGTGCCGGCGGTCGAAGCTCGATTTCCTCGCCGCCCATTTCGACCGGCCCCGACGGACCGAACGCCGGTTCGGCCGGCGGGTCGCCGACGACGATCCGCGCGACCATCCCGAAGATCTCGTGGGGCGCACACAGGACGTCGTAGACGCCCGGCTGATCGAAGCGGTAGAGCCAGAACGTTCCCGTGCCCAGCACCGGCGACGAGAACGCCGGGACCCCTTCGGGAACGCGGCGTTGCCGACCGAGCTGCGGATGATACGCGGTGACGGTGTGGTCGGGCGTTTCCAGATTGAAGCGCACCACGTCGCCGGGCTCGACGGCCAGTCCGGTCGGCTGGAAGAAGAACTCCGGCAGCGGCCGCTCCGATTCCGCGTCCGGCGGTCTCGTGATCAGATCGACCTCGTACTGGGGTTGTAGCGGCGCCGGCACCTGCTCTTCGCCCTCGAGGCCCGAGTAGCCGAGTACCGGGTGGATACACTGCGGTTGGGCGCACTCCCGTCGCGCCTGTCCGCGATCGGAACCGTCGGCCTTCTCGCGCTCACCACTGCGCGCGGCGCCGAGTCCGGACGCGAGCGGAATCGTCGACGTTACACCAGCCGCCTTGAGGATCTGCCTGCGATCCATGGCCCCACCTGCTTCCGTCGCGGATTAGTTATGAGGTGACATTGCGCTGATAAACGATTCTTGTGGAAAAACTGTCATCTACAGTTAGAGATTACTATCCGCGTCGACCTGCGGGTCGAACGTCGCGCCTGTCGAGCGGTCGGACAGGGTCGTCGAGTGGCGTGACCGTGAGTCCACGCTCGAGCCCGCGCGATCGTATCGCCAGCGAACACTTTTTAATTCGCCAATAGTATCGTGCGGTATGGACTCCGACGCGACCGACACGCCACCGCCGATCGACACCTACGGGACGGACGCTGACGCGAGATCGGGTTCGAACACGGTCGTCAACGCCCTGATCGGCGGCGGTGTCGGGATCGTGCTGTCGTTCCTCCCGGGATCGACCGTTCTCGGCGGGGGAGTCGCTGGCTACCTCGAGGGCGGCGGGACCGACGAGGGACTGCGGGTCGGCGCGCTTGCGGGGCTCATCATGCTCGTCCCGAAACTGCTGATCGGGTTGTTCGCGCTCTGGTTTCTCGGGATTCTGGGGCCGGGCGGCTTCGGGGCCGTGATCGTCCTCTTCCTGCTGGGCGTCGCGGCGTACACCCTCGTCCTGAGTATCGTCGGTGCGGTGATCGGGGCCGTCCTCGAGAGCGAATTCGACCGATCGCGCCCTCAGTTGTAGCCGCGCCAGCGGTGACCGCACTCGGTGCACTTGAAAAAGCGCGTCGGCGGTTCGTCGGCCGAGGCGGTCTGTTTGAGGGTGTACCACGCCTCCTGGTTCTCGCATTCGTCGCAGACCACATCCGTGGCCTTCGGCTTCCCCTCGAAGTTGGCATTCTCGTCGGACTCGATCACGTCGTCGTCGGTCTGGGACTCGGTGGTGACGAACGCGTCCTCCTGCTCGCGGTCGCGTTCGCTCGAGGCGCCGCAGTCCTCGTTCGTACAGACCATGCGATCGCCCTGGGCTTTCATCATCGAACCGCAATCGTCGCAAAACTGCATGGCCGGACGTAGCGGATCGAGCAGGAAAAGTGCACCCCTCGGCGGGCCCGCAGGGGATTACTGACTCTCGAGCGCTTCGTCTTCCAAGACGACCGGACAGTCGGCGACCCGGAACCGACCCAACGCGGACAGTTCGAGGATGTCGGTTCCCTCGCGGGTACACGCGACGGTCGGCGGCGACGCGAAGTGTTCGCACTGGTGGCAGTAGCCGTCCGTCTCGATCTCGCGGATTTCTCGTTCCTCGTCGCGAGGGGGCGCCGCCGCGTCGTCGTTCTCGAGGCGGTCCCAGAGTCGATCGCGATCGACGGTCGCGACGTCCTCGCGGTCGAACAGGTCGTCGAAGTCGGTCCCGGCGTCGTCTCCGGTCGCGCCTCGCCGCTCGTCGACCGCGGTGGCCAAGTCGCCGAGGGGACCGGTTCGGTCGGTGTCGTCGGATTCCGAGGGTGTCGAACCGCCCGCGGCGTCCGCCTTGTCGTCCGGCGTATCGTCGGTCATCGGACCGTTTCCTCCGACTCGAAGTCGAGGACGGATGCCGTGTCCGAGTCGTCGCAGTCCGTCGCGTCCGCCTCGAGCGCGTCGAAGATGGGTTCCTCCGGCGACGGCGACGACAGTGCATCGTCGACTCGTCCCTCGAGGGCCGGCGGCTCACCGGTCACGAGTGTCGGGGAGCCGAAGAACGAGGTCTTCTCGGCGACGTCGGTGACCGCCGTCGAGCAGTGGGGACAGGCCGGTTCGGCCAACAGCGCGAGGTCGACCGCGGCGTCGCAGGCGTCGCAGACGGCGGTCCGGATCCCCAGCCGGTTGGCCGCGAGTTTGAGCCGATCGGCCGCCGCCCGGCGGCGCTCCCGTTCGGTGGCGCCGTCCCGGCGGTCCCGGAGGTCCACCACGGCGTTCGCGAGCGCGGTCGTTCGATCGTCGAGCACCGCCGTCTCGCCGACGAGGGACTCGAGGACGGTCTCGAAGTTCTCGAAGCCGTCGTCGACGGTCGCCTCGAGGGCCGCGAGGTCCTCGCGGACGGCCGCGAACTCGTCCTCGCCGACGCGGTCGGGGTGGTCGTGGCCGGCCGGCGCCTTCGCGTCGGTCTCGCGTTTGACCTGGACGACGCGGCTCCGGACGTCCTCGAGCAACTCCCGAAACTCCTCGCGCTGGGCGTCGATCCGAGCCCGCACGGCTGTGAGATCGTCGAGATCGCTCGGCTCGATCTCGTCGTCGGTCGCGACGGCGTGGGCCGCCGTGACCAGACGACGGCAGACGTCGTCGCGACTCTCGCCGCGTCGGCTGGCCTCCCGGGCGAGCCAGTCGTCGACCTCGCCGGGCGGGGCGAACGAGATTCCGCCGTCGTCTTCGCTCGACATACGTTCGTTCGATCGTTCGGACGAAACGGGCTTAATGGTTGGTTCGGACTCACCGCTCGATACGCGCCGTAGAGGATCTCTTACCGGATCTTTCGAACGTTACTGATATCGAAGCCGCTGTCGTTGATCGCCGTCTCGAACCGGATGATGTCCTCGTCCTCGAGTCGCGAGAGGACCCCGCGGAACTGTTCGACGACGAGGGTTCGCGCCCGCTCGGAGCCGCCGCTCTCCCACTCGAACAGCAGGGTCCCGTCGGTGGCCTCCTTCAGGCGCCCCAACTCCGTCGGCTCGAGGGCCTCCGCGTTGACCAGCAACAGGATGACGCCGCCCCAGCGGTGGGCGGCGCGTTTGAGCCCCTTCAATAGGACCGTCAGGTCCGACCAGGCCAATCGGTCGTCGGCCGTCGCGACGAGGTCGGTCACGGAGTCGACGACGACGAGGTTCCCCGCCGCGTGCTCGGTCAGGTACTCGCCCAGCGCCTCGAGGACGCCGCTGCGATCGGTCCGCTTCCCGAGGTCGGTGATGTCGGTCGCGCGCTCGGCGTACCAGTCGGTCGGCACCGGCGTCAGCTGGAAGTACGACTCCGCGAGTTCGACGACGGAGACGCCGTCCATCCCCGCGTCGACGAGGTCGCCGTCCATGACCAGCCCCATCTCGTCGGTGATCGCGGCCCGTTCGTCCGTAAACGAGATGTAGTGGACCGCGTCGGGGGGTTCGGTCCCCGACTCGAGGTCGCCGTAGTAACGATCGAACTCGTCGGGCGCCGCGCCGGCGAGGCCGTTTAACACCGCGCTCGTGTAGGCGAACTCCCGCGCGCCGGCCCCGGCCTCGCCCGCGAGCAACACGACGCTGCCGGCGGGCGCGCCTCCGCCGATCATCCGGTCGAGCCGCGAGATTCCGAGGGGAAGTCGGTTCATATGCTCGAGTTCGTTCGAAATCGCTTACGCGTTGTGGCAGTCGAGTCGGAGAATTAGAGCGGACTCGATCGCTGCTTGAATCGGATTCATGGGTGCGATGAACGCGCTGCTCGCGCTGCTCACGCTGGCAACGGGGAATTGCCACACCCTCCCCAACCGATTCGCTCGCTCCTTACGGTCGCTCGCTCATCCCTCGCGCGCTGTCATCAGCCGTCCTCGCTTTCGGTCATGGGTCACTTCGTTCCCCGTTCGCATTCGAGGTGCTCCCTCCGGTTGCACCTCGCTTCGCTCGGCCGGACCGACAGCACGCGCCACTCGGAATTACTCGGTCTATCACTGCCGGTCGCCGTCAGCCCGAACTCGAGCCCCAGCCGTCGCCGGTTCGGTCACCAGCACCCGCCCCTCGAGTCCGTTCTCCGCGAGGGCGTCTCGGGCCGCCGACTCGGCCTCGGCGGCGTGGCTGCGGTCGGTGACGCCGTAGACGACGGGGCCCCACGACGACTGGCCGATGCCCGACAGCACCGGGCAGTCCTCGAGCGCCTCGACGAGCGTTCCCGCGGGCGGGCGGAAGACGCCGCCCTGCGCGTCGGCGTACCACGCACCGTTCTTCCGACCGATTTCGGCTATCGCCTCGCCGAAGGCCTCGAGACGGTCCTCCGCGGCGGCGGGAAGCAGTTTGCGGGTGACGACGCCGGCGATTTCGTCTGCGACGGCGGGGTCGGAACGCTCGACGACCGCGCGCATGCTCGCGTCCTCGTCGTCGCCGCTGCGGCCGGGGTCGGCGTCGGGAACCGCGACGAGGAAGCGCCAATTTTCGGGGAGGTCGTGGCGGGCGACGACCGGCGGGACCGTCCAGTCGCCCTCCGCCGGCGGTTCCGTGGTAAAGCGGTTGGTCGGATGGCCGGCGTCGACGACGAAGCCGCCGTCCTCGAAGGTCGCGACGCCGACGCCGCTGCGCCCGCCCCGGCCCATCGCCGGCGCGAGGTCTCGGACTCGAGGCTCGATGCCGTGTGCCCGCGCCGTCGCGGCGAGAACGGACAGCGCCAGCTGGGTCCCGCTGCCGAGGCCGACGTGGCGGGGCAGCCGTTCCTCGAGCGTGACCGCGACCCCTGGGACGTCGAGGGCGTCGACGGCGCGGGCGGCGTACTCCCGACCCAGCGGATCGTCGCCCTCGACGCCGTCGGCGGGTTCGGCGGTGACCGTCACGCGCGGCGCCTCGAGCCCGACGCCGATCCCGCCGTAGAGTCGTCTGCGAGCGAGCGAGAGGTTCTGGAAGCCGACGTGGAGCCGCGCTCCCGCGCTGACCGTCGCGGTCGTCATGCCCGGCCGTAGGAAGGCCCCCGGGAAGGGGGTTTCGACGGTGGCAACGAACGGTCGAAACGCTCTCTTGCGGTCCGGCGGTTTTGCGGAGTCGGAGTGCCGGCGCCAGCGACGGCTGCAGCGAGAAATCGCCGTTGAGCGGGTCGATCACCGCTCGTGACGATCAGTACGGCGCGTAGAACACCCACCCCTCGGGCGGAACCGAGACCTCGACCCAGCCGTCACCGTTGACGTCGATGTCGTCGGCGTTGCCACTGTAGTCTTTGAGCGTCTCGTCGCTCCAGGTCGTGTACACCCACTTACTTCGCCAGCTGTCGGTATTGTTGTTGAGACCGACGAGCAGGTTGTTCTGCCGCTCGTAGACTGCGAGGTCGGAATCGGTGTGTCGCCAGTAGGTCGTACCGCCGGCGAGGTTCGTCTTGACCCACACCATGTTGGTGATCGCGTCGTCGTCGAGGATCTCGTCGGGGTAGAGATTGTATACCATCGGCGTTCCCTCGATCGTGAGAACGAAGGCGTGTGCGAGGTGGTACTGTGGCGGCGCGCCCTCGTCGTGATTCTGAACGAACGGCCAAGAGTGGAACGGATCCTGGGCGACAACTCCCGCACCGTCGAGTTTGCTCATATCACCATAGTCGAAGACCTCCTCCATGACGAAGTACAGCGGGTAGTCGAAGGCGTTCATTCCGGTATCGATGTAGTTCTGCACGTAGTCGACGCCGCCGTCAAACACCTCTCCGACTCGACTCATGCCGAACTCGTCAGCCCACTGATTGGCGTACTGCTCCCAGTATTCGCGCTCGACGTGTTTGACCGCATCGTAGCGGTAGCCGTCGGCCCCGGTGTCCGCGATCTTTTTCATGTAGTCGTACAGCTGCTCGCGGACGTACGGCGCGGTGTCCTCGTGTCCGTGGTCCTCGAGTTGCGCGAGGTCCTTCAACCCGAGGAGGTTCCCGTGCTCGACCTGGTGTTCGTCGTCCCAGTCGTCGATCGAACCGACGTGAGTGTGGAAGTGTTTCTCCTTGAACTGCGGGAAGTCGTAGCCGCGATTTGCGGCCATGTGGTTCATTACGCAGTCGACGTACACCTCGAGGCCGTGTTCGTGTGCGGTCTCGACGAGCCGGTTGAGGTCCGCTTCGGTCCCGAACTCGCTGTCGAAGGAGCGGAAGTCGACCGGCTGGTAGCCCAACGGCGGATCGTTCCGGCCGTCCTGGTCGCTCCAGGTCAGCTCGCTCTCTTGAGGCGCCTGGATCCAGACGCCGTCGTAGCCGCGGTCCGCAACTGTCGAGAGGGTGTCCGTGATCGTCGGCCACGTCTCGTGGAAGTACTGGAAGAACACCCGTTCGCCGCTGCCCGTGCCCGCCGAGGCGGACCCGACGCCGGTGAGGGAAACACCGGCCATCGCGGCGGTGCTGATGAGGGCTCGTCTACTCATCGCGTCGTCGATTCCGTCACCGGATCGTCGATCGGTATCGTCTGACATGCAATCGTGAGGTATTATTTCATCACAAATAAACCTAGTTGAAGAACATATTACAATTATAATTCGAACTGGTCTGCTACAACCCCGATAGGAACGGAATCTATGGGCCCAGAAACGGCCGCAACGATCGAGGGGTGCGCGGCCGCCGTCTGTATCGGAACGCGAAGCCACGCTTCGACGCGGTGTGTCCGTTTCCGAGCTGGCGGTCGCGGGTTCGACGGTGGTGGCGGTCCGGATAGCGGAGTCGACCCGGCACGGCAGAGCGGTTATATCGCTCGCGCCGACAGTCACCGACGATGTCCGACATGGATGCCTCGGTCGTCATTCCCGCTCGCGACGAAGGATCGCGACTCGAGCGAACGCTGGATTCGCTCATCGCACAGACCTTCGACGGCCGTTTCGAGGTGATCGTCGTCGCGAGCGGCACGCGGACGCTGGCAGTGGCTCGAGCGCATCCGATCGTCGACCGAGCCCTGATCGACGACAGCCGGATGGGACCCGGCACGGCGCGAAACCGGGGCGCGGCGGCCGCGACCGGCGACATCCTGTTGTTTACCGATGCCGATACGGTCGTCCCGCCGCCGTGGGTGCGACGCCACTGTCGCCACTACGCGACGCCGTCGGTCGCCGGTGTCGGCGGCCCGCTTCGTCCCCTCGCCGGTGGACCGGCCCACCGCGTCCGCTTTCGGCTCCTCTCGGACTGGTGGTACCGAATCAGCTGGCCTCTCGGCTTCGTCCAGCAGCCGGGGTCGAACTGCAGCGTGCGCCGGTCGGCGTTCGAGGCAGTCGACGGCTTCGACGAGTCGCTTTCCTTCCTCGAGGACACAGACCTCTCCCTGCGGTTGTGTGAGACCGGATCGGTCGTCTACGACTCCGGTTGCCCGGTCCGAACGTCGGTACGGCGCCACGAGCGAGAGGGCTATCTCCCGCTCCTGCTGGCGTACCTCGTGGGCTACCTCGAGTACGCGCTGCCGGGCCGGTCGCCGATGCGGGATCACTTCTCGTAACCGTCGCACTCGGCGACCGACCGCCGACCCTTTCTCGCCGGTCGTCGTACCATCGGATATGGACGACGACCCGGACCCCAACCTCGTCGACGCGCTCGCGGCCGACGCCTCGCTCACCTGCGTCGTCGGCGCCGGGGGCAAGAAATCGACCCTGTACGAACTCGCCGGCCGCCTCGAGCGCGCCGTCGTGACGGCGACCGTCCGAATTCCGATCTTCGACCGGCAGGTCGCCGCGGTGCGAGTAACTGAGGACCCAATTTCGCTGCTCGAGCGGGCCGATGCCGGCGAAGCCGACGGCGGGACCGAGAACGACCTCGAGTGGCCCCTCGGACTGGTTCCGGCTCAGGAACGCGAGGATCGCTATCTGGGGTACGACACGGACGTCGTCGATCGGATCGCGGCGTCCTCGAGTGTCGATCACGTCCTCGTCAAGGCCGACGGGGCGCGGACGCGGCTGTTGAAGGCGCCGAACGAGCGCGAACCGCAGCTTCCGGAGACGGTCGATACAGTGCTCGCGATCGCCAGCGTCGACGCGGTCGGCCGCCCCCTCGATTCGGACGCCGTCCACCGCCCCGAGCGCGTCGCTGCGGTCACCGGCCGTGAGATCGGGGAGACCATCCGTCCGGACGACGTCGCGACGATCGTCACCAGCCCCGACGGCGGGCTGAAGGACGTACCGCCGGACGCGACGTACGTGCCGGTTCTCAACATGGTCGACGACGCCGACGACCGCGCGGTCGCCCGCGAGATCGCGACGCAGATTCTCGAGCGGAGCGCGGACACCGATGCGGCCGCTCACGATCGAATTCCGCGGGTCGTCCTGACGAGCATGATCGCCGACGAGCCGTTGATCGACGTCCTCGAGGCCCCCTCGAGAGCGTCCGCCGGGGACGAGTGAGAGGCGAGGGCGGTGGTTTATTGGACGATCGGCCGTACCTCGAACCGTGACCAGCGAACGATCCCTGGGCGGCGTCGTCCTCGCCGGCGGCTACTCCACGCGCTTTGGCGAGTCGGACAAGGCCGTCGCCGACCTCGCGGGAACGCCCATGATCCGCCGGGTCGTCGACCGACTCGCGACCGTGACCGACGACCTCGTGGTCAACTGCCGCGACGACCAGCTCGAGGCGATTCGGGCCGCGCTCGCGGGCAGTGATCTCGAGCCCCGGTACGCGACCGATCCCGTCCCGGATAGGGGGCCGCTGGCCGGCATTCAGGTCGGCCTTGAAGCGGTCGACCGCGAGTACACGGCCGTCGTCGCCTGCGATATGCCCTTCGTCGATCCAGCGTTGCTCGAGACGCTCCACGATCGCGCTTGCGGCCGCGACGGCGCCGTCGTCCGCCTCGAGGACGGCTGGTATCAGACGACCCAGGCAGTCTACCGGGCCGACGCGATGGCCGAGGCCTGCGCGGAGACGCTCGACTCGGAGGACAAGCGGATCGTCGCCGCCCTCGAGCGCATCGACATCGTGGAAGTCGGCGAGAACGACCTCGAGGGCGTCTCCGAGCGGACGTTCGAGGGGATCGACACGCAGGAGGCCCTCGCGGAAGCGGAACGGCGGATGAGACGGTAACGAGCGACGGCTACAGTTTCCTGCCGAAGCATCCGCGAGCGTAGCGAGTGGCTTCCCGTCTGAGCGGGCCTCGCCCGCTCAGGCGGCCTTCTTCATCGAAGTTTTTGTACCGAGTGGACCGCCGCAGGCGATCCCGTGGTGGAAACCGTTCGTTAGTCCTGCTTCGCGCCGGGGTTCGTCACGGCGCCGTTGGCCGACGAGCCGAACATCTGACCGTACTTGGCCAGCACGCCCGTCGTGTAGTTGGGTTCTGGCTCGTCGCGTTCCTCGAGGCGCGCCTCGAGTTCCTCGTCGGAGAGGTCCACGGAGAGTTCGTGGTCGTCGATGTCGATAGTGATCGTGTCGCCGTCCTCGAGGGCGGCGATGGGGCCGCCAACGGCGGCCTCCGGTGCGACGTGGCCGATGGAAAAGCCGCGGGTCGCCCCGGAGAACCGACCGTCGGTGAACAGCGCGACGTCCTCGGCGTGGCCCTGGCCCGCCACGGCGCTCGTGACGCCGAGCATCTCACGCATTCCGGGGCCGCCCTGGGGACCCTCGTTGCGGATCCCGATGACGTCGCCGGTCTCGACGTGACCCTCTTGGACGTATTCCATCGCGTTCTCCTCCTCCTCGAAGATCCGGACGGGACCCTCGTGGTGGAGGTGGTCCTCGCCGGTGATCTTGATGACCGCTCCCTCGGGCGCGAGGTTGCCCGTCAGGATGCGGATCGCGCCGCGCTCGTGGATCGGCTCGTCGACCGTGTTGAGGAAGTCCGCGTCGAGGTCCTCGATGGCCGGCGGGTCGATGCGCTCGAGACCCTCGGCGATCGTCTCGCCGGTGACCGTCAGCGCGTCGCCGTGGAGCAGGTCCGCCTCGAGCAGTTCTCGCAGGACGACGGGGACGCCGCCGACCTCGTGGAGGTCGTTCATCACGCGCTCGCCGCCGGGCTGAAGGTCGGCGATCTTGGGCGTGCGGGCGCTGATCTCGTTGAACTCCTCGATGTCGAGGTCGATGCCGGCCTCGGCGGCCATCGCCAGCAGGTGGAGCACGGCGTTGGTCGAGCCGCCGACGGCGACTTGCAGCGCGATGGCGTTCTCGAAGGACTCCTTAGTGAGAAAGTCCGAGGGCTTGCGCTGCTCCTGGACGGCCTGGACGGCGAGTTCGCCGCTCTCCGTTGCGACCTCGTAGCGGTCCTCGTCTTCGGCGGGCGGCGAGGACGAGCCCAGCGGCGCGAAGCCGATCGTCTCGGAGATCGAGGCCATGGTGTTGGCGGTGAACATGCCGCCACAGGAGCCCGCGCCGGGGCAGGCGTTGCGCTCCATTTCGTCGAGTTCGTCCTCGGACATCTCGCCGTCCGCCACGGCGCCGACGCCCTCGAAGACGTTCTGGATCGTGATCTCTCGACCACCGTGCTCGCCGGGCATGATCGAGCCGCCGTAGAGGAAGACGCTGGGCAGATCCGTCCGGATGGCGGCCATCATCATTCCGGGCATGTTCTTGTCACAGCCGCCGATGGTGACCAGCCCGTCCATGCGCTCGCCGAAGGCGACCAGTTCGACGGAGTCGGCGATGACTTCCCGGGAGATGAGGGAGGCCTTCATCCCCTCGGTCCCCATCGAGATGGCGTCGGAGATAGTGATCGTCCCGAACTCGATGGGCATGCCGCCGGCCTCGTCGACGGCGTCGTAGGCCGACCCCGCGACGTCGTCTAAGTGGACGTTACAGGGCGTGATGTCCGCGGCCGGGTTCGCGATGCCGATCATCGGCGAGTCGAAGTCCTCGTCGTCGTACCCCATCGCGCGGAACATCGCACGGTGGGGCGCGCGCTCGACCCCTTCCGTGACCTCGTTGCTCGGCAGGTCGTCCGCTTTCCCCTCCGCGGGCGACCGCTGCTCGGGCTGTTGGCTCATACACCGAAATTGCCACCTCGGCGCTTAAAGTCCTCGGATACCGGTATCGGCCACTGTCAAGCGCGCAGCGAACACCTTCGGGCGATCGGCGGCGGCCCGATTGACGACCGTTGTGACCGATATCGACAGTAAACGCAGCTGTCAGAACTACCGGAAACCGGGTCGTATTCACTCGCTCATGCACAACAATCTGAATTCTAACACCGGCATTCTCGGCCCTGCACACGCTCGCGCCCTTCGATTTCCTGCACGAGTCTTTCCCGCTACTGTCACAGAGTGACTGATAGAGCCACGAATGTACAAGTACTGTCTGGAGTGCGACTGGCAGGCCAGCACCGCCGGGGGCACGACCGAGGAGGAGGTCTCGGAGCGAGCCATCGAGCACTTCGTCGAGACGGGCCACACGATCGATTCGATGCGGCTCCCCCCGCCGGTTATCCTGGAAAACTGACGGGGCGGCCCGCGATTCGGGCCCTCAGCCGCGGCGCTCGAGGATCCGATCGATGATCAGCCGCGTCGAGAGAATCTCGTCTTCGCGTTCGGGCTCGCGGGCGCTCGCGCGTTCGACGGTACAGTCGATCCCGCGGCGCTCGAGTTCGGCCTCGATCGCGTCGTCGTCGTGGTGCTGGTCGTGGCCCAGCGCGATCACGTCGGGGTCGATCGCCTCGATGGGCGCGAAGATGTCCTCCTCGTGGCCGACGATGGCGTCGTCGACGGCCTCGAGGGCGGCGACGACGTCCCGGCGCTGGGCGGCCGGACAGATCGGCTTCTCCTTGTGGTCGACGTTCGACTTCCGGGCGACGATGACGAGCAGTTCGTCGCCCATCGCCGCGGCCTCCTCGAGATAGTGGACGTGTCCGGGGTGGAGAATGTCGAAGGTTCCCTGGGCGATGACCGTTCGCGTCATCGCGCCCTCCGAAGCCCCGTCGCGGCTCCCTCGGTCGTCGGTCGATCGGTTCGTCGTCTCGGTTTCGCAGTCGGTCCGCGGATCGGACCGGGAGTCGTCTCGAGCATCATACTATCGGAGTTCGTCGTCGATATCCGCCTGCGTGAAATCGAAGAAGTCCTCGGTTTCGGGTAGCTCCACGTCGATCACGTTCAGTCGGGTCGGCTCGCCCCCCGAATCGAAGGCCTCCCAGTCCGAGCGGCGATAGGGCGCGCCGATAATGATATGGACGCTGCCCCGACCGAACGTCTCCAGATCCGCGCTGCTCGGGCTGATCACGCCGTTCGGATGCGAGTGGACGCTGCCCAGCGCCTTCACGTCGTTCGGGATCTGGCTCGTCTTGACGGTCGCGCTGACGCTGTTCGACTCGGTGCCGGGAATCACGAGAATATCCGTGATGACGAGTCCGTCTCGGTCCAGTCCCAGTCGATCCGCCTCGGTTCCTCGGAGGAATCCCATGTACTCGTCGGGATGGGCGGCCTCGGAGGACTCGAGGGCGAACTCGAGGGTCTCCTCGGCGATGCCGAGGATCGAACTCGAGCGAAACAGCGCGTCGAACAGCCCCATGACACGACCTGCGTGCTTGCGGTTGCTAAACGTTCCGATGGTCGTTTCGGCGGCGGACGGCACGACGGCGCCGCGGCGAGCGTCGGGCCGGCGGCTGCGGCGTCTCCGATTGTCCGTCCCGATCGTCCGTGATATCTGTCGACCGTCAACTAGGTGTGTATATATTACCTATCTCTACTAGCGCACTGTTTTTCAGACGGCTCTCCGTATCCGCCTTTATGTCACTAGACGACGATTCACTCGAGTACCACCGCGAAGAGCCTCCCGGCAAGATCGAGATCCGCACGACGAAGTCGACGAGCACCCAGCGCGACCTCTCGCTGGCGTACTCGCCCGGGGTCGCCGCGCCGTGTCGCGAGATCGCCGACCGCGAGGACGACGCCTACCAGTACACGGCCAAGGGCAACCTCGTCGGCGTCGTCTCGAACGGCTCGGCGGTGCTCGGGCTCGGCGATATCGGCGCTCAGGCCTCGAAACCCGTCATGGAGGGGAAGGGCGTGCTGTTCAAGCGCTTCGCCGACATCGACGTCTTCGACATCGAACTCGATCACGACGACGTCGACGCCTTCGTCGAGTCGGTCGCGGCGATGGAGCCGACCTTCGGCGGCGTCAACATCGAGGACATCGCGGCGCCGGCCTGCTTCACGATCGAGGAGCGACTGCGCGAGCGGATGGACGTCCCGGTCTTTCACGACGACCAGCACGGCACCGCGATCATCTCCGGCGCGGCGCTGCTCAACGCCGTCGACATCGCCGGCAAGGATATGGAGGAGCTCTCGGTCACGTTCTCCGGCGCTGGTGCGGCGGCCATCGCGACCGCCCGGTTTTTCGTCTCGCTCGGCGTCCCGAAGGAGAACATCACCATGGTCGACATCGACGGCATCCTGACGACCGAGCGGGCCGAGTCCGGCGACCTCGACCCCTACAGCCGCGAGTTCGCTCGCGACGTGCCCCCGGGAGACGTCGCCGACGCGATCGTCGACGCGGACGTCTTCGTCGGGCTCTCCGTCGGCGGGATCGTCTCCGCCGAGATGGTGCGCTCGATGGCCGCGGATCCGATCATCTTCGCGATGGCCAACCCCGATCCGGAGATCGACTACGAGACGGCGAAGAACGCTCGGGACGACACGGTCATCATGGCGACCGGCCGCTCGGACTACCCGAATCAGGTCAACAACGTCCTCGGGTTCCCCTTCATCTTCCGCGGCGCGCTCGACGTCCGAGCCAGCGAGATCAACGAGGAGATGAAGGTGGCCGCCGCGGAGGCCATCGCCGACCTCGCGCGGACGGACGTCCCCGACGCCGTCCGCAAGGCCTACGGCGACCAGCCGCTGCAGTTCGGCCCCGAGTACATCATCCCGAAGCCCCTCGATCCGCGCGTGCTCTTCGAGGTCGCCCCCGCGGTCGCCCGCGCCGCCGTCGAGAGTGGCGCCGCCCGCACCGACCTCGACCTCGAGACCTACGTCGAGGACCTCGAGGCGCGCCTGGGTAAGTCCCGCGAGATGATGCGGACCGTGTTCAACAAGGCCAAGACCGACCCGAAGCGGCTCGCGCTGGCCGAGGGGGAAAACGAGAAGATCGTCCGGGCGGCGGCCCAGCTCGAGGACCGCGATCTCGCGCAGCCGGTGCTGATCGGCGACGCCGAAGAGATCCGGACCACCGTCGCCGACCTCGGCCTCGAGTTCGAACCCGAGGTGGTCGATCCGGAAACCGGCGACTACGAGGAGTACGCCGAGGCGCTCTACGAGCGCCGCCGGCGCAAGGGCGTGACGCGCACTGAGGCCCGGGAACGGATCCGGGACAGCGACTACTTCGCGTCGGTGATGGTTGATCAGGGCGACGCCGACGCGATGCTCACCGGACTCACGAACCACTACCCCTCGGCGCTGCGGCCGCCGCTGCAGGTGGTCGGCACGGCGCCCGACACCGACTACGCCGCGGGCGTCTACATGCTGACGTTCAAGAACCGCGTCGTCTTCCTCGCCGACGCGACGGTCAACCAGGACCCTGACGAGGACGTGCTGGCCGAGATTACGCGCCACACGGCCAACCTCGCGCGGCGGTTCAACGTCGAACCGCGGGCCGCCCTCCTGTCGTACTCGGACTTCGGCAGCGTCGACAACGAGGGCACCCGCAAACCCCGCCGGGCGGCCCAGCGGCTCCGCGAGGACCCCGACGTCGACTTCCCCGTCGACGGCGAGATGCAGGCCGACACCGCCGTCGTCGAGGACCTGCTCGAGGACAACTACGAGTTCGCCGAACTCGACGAGCCCGCGAACGTGCTCGTCCTCCCCAACCTCGAGGCGGGCAACGTCTGCTACAAGCTGCTCCAGCGGCTGGGCGGCGCCGAGGCGATCGGCCCGATGCTGGTCGGTATGGATCGACCGGTCCACGTCCTCCAACGGGACGACGAGGTCAGCGACATCGTGAACCTCGCGGCCGTCGCGACCGTCGACGCGCAGGGTGAGTAAGGGACCGACCCGACTACGGCGCTGCTCTTCGGTCCCGACGGGCCGTTTTCGATGGACGTGCGGGTCACCGAGCTCCCGACGTGACAGACACGCAGTCAGTTCGCCGTCGACGCCGTCGTCGAAGATGTTCTCGAGCCGTCGTCTCCCTTCTTGACAAGGGTTATACGCGACCGGCTCAAACTACGGTTCAAGATGACACGTGAGTCCGCCGGGGAACCCGGCGCAGATGACGGGGATTCCGTCGTCTACGATCTCGCTGCCGAGTGTACGGCAGAAGATGTAGAGCGAAACCGACCGTATCTCGCCGAAATCAACGGTATCGTCGATTACGGCGTCTTCGTCGATCTCTCCGAGTCCGTCTCCGGGCTCGTCCACGAATCGGTCCTCGAGGGCACCTTCGCCGTCGGCGACGAGCTCGTCGTCGAACTCGAGAGCGTCCGGGACAACGGTGACATGGCCTTCGAGCCGGTCGACATCGAGGAGTACACGCTCCAGAACGTCGCCCACGACTACGCCCTGACCGGCACCGATCGGCTCAAGCCGAACATCGGCGATCAGATCCACTTGGAGGGCAAGATCGTTCAGGTCAAACAGACCGCCGGCCCGACGATCTTCCACGTCGCCGACGAGTACGGCGTCGTTCCCTGTGCCGCCTTCGAGGAGGCCGGCGTCCGCGCCTACCCCGCCATCGAGGTCGGGGACGTCGTCCGCGTGACCGGCACGCCCGAGCGCCGCGAGGGCTCGATCCAGATCGAGGTCGACGGACTCTCGAACCTCGAGGGCCAGGACGCCGAGGACGCCCGCGAACGGCTCGAGGACGCCCTCGAGGACCGCGCCGAGCCCCACGACGTCGAGCCGCTGATCGACTGGCCCGCCTTCGAGAAACTGCGGCCGAACCTGCGGGAGGTCGCGAAGCTGCTGCGTCGGACCGTCCTCGAGGGACGGCCCATCCGCGTGCGCCACCACGCTGACGGCGACGGCATGTGCGCCGCCGTTCCCGTCCAGATCGCCCTCGAGCGATTCATCGCGGACGTCCACGAGGACGAGAACGCGCCGCGCCATCTCATCAAGCGCCTGCCCGCCAAAGCGCCGTTCTACGAGATGGAAGACGCCACGCGGGATCTGAACTTCGCGCTCGAGGACCGCGAGAAACACGGCCAGCAACTCCCGCTCCTGCTCATGCTGGACAACGGTTCGACGGCCGAGGACGTCCCGGCCTACGAAACGCTGGCCCACTACGACATCCCGATCGCGGTCGTCGACCACCACCACCCCGACCCCGACGCGGTCGAGGACCTCCTCGACGCCCACGTCAACCCGTACCTCCACGACGAGGACTACCGGATCACGACGGGGATGTGCTGTGTCGAACTCGCGCGGATGATCTACCCCGACCTCGGCGACGAACTCCGACACGTCCCCGCCGTCGCCGGCCTCTCGGACCGCTCGAAGGCCGACGCGATGGACGACTACCTCGAGCTGGCCGCCGAGGAGGGCTACGACGAGGACCGCCTGCAGGACCTGAGCGAGGCGCTCGACTACGCCGCCTTCTGGCTGCGCTACAACTCCGGCGATCAGCTGATTCAGGACCTGCTCCAGATCGATTCGGCCGACGAGGACCGCCACCGCGAACTCGTCGAGTTCTTCGCCGACCGGGCTCGCGAGGAGGTCGACGAGCAACTCGACGCGGCGATGCCCCACTTAGAGCACGAGGACCTGGACAACGGCGCCCACCTCTACCGGATCGACGTCGAGAACTACGCCCACCGCTTTACTTACCCCGCGCCGGGCAAGACCACCGGCGAGATCCACGACCGGAAGATCGAGGAGACCGGCGACCCCGTGATCACGGTCGGCTACGGGCCCGACTTCGCCGTGCTCCGCAGTGACGGCGTCCGACTGGACATCCCCACTATGGTCTCGGAACTCGAGGAGGAGGTCCCCGGCGGCGGCGTCTCCGGCGGCGGCCACCTCGTCGTCGGCTCGATCAAGTTCGTCAAGGGCAAACGCGAGGACGTCATCGACGCCTTAGTCGAGAAGATGGAGGACGCGGAGATCGACGAAGCGCTCTCGAGTGCGGCGCCGATCGACGACTGACGTGCTCGCTCCCCTCGAGTCCGACCGTCGCCGATCGGGCGTCGACCGGACTCGAACCGAGACGGACGCGGTTCCGAGCAGCGGCCATCGATCGACTGTAGCATGATTGTCTCACCCCAGACTGACGAGCACCGTCGTATTGACGAGCGTCATCGGGACCGAGCCACCGGCCTCGAGCGCTCGGTCTCGCCAACGGTCGCAATCGAGAGCGAGCGCCGAAGCGGGCGCTGGGCTCGAGGTGACCGGCGCCGATGATCGACCGCAGCAAAGCCGCGGAACCGGCCGACGTGTTGCTCGTCGAGCCGTCAGACGAGCGCGCTCGCCGCACGAGGGACGGATTTTTGGATATTGGATCGACGACCATACACGAGGTCTCGGACGGCGACGAGGCGCTGGCCTTTCTAGAGGGGCGCGACGAGTACGCCGACGCGCCGGCCCCCTGTCTCGTCATGCTCCGACTGGAGCTTCCGGGTCCCGACGGGCTCGACGTGCTCGAGCGGATGGCCGAGCGAACGGACCTCTCGCGGATTCCGGTCGTCGTGACCGTCGACGATCCTGACGACGACGTCGTCACTGACGCCTACAAACGGGGCGCCAACGCCGTCCTGCCGACGCCGTCCGATCCCGCGGCGCTCGCCGAGACGATGGAGCGAGTCGCCGAGTTCTGGATCGCGACCGCGCGACTCCCGAATCGGATCGATCGACTCTGAGAAACGGTCGTTCTCCGGTATAACCGATTCGAATCGTGGAGGGTTGTGTCGGTTGCAGGAGTCTCTGGACGTTAGAACTGATAGCGCCGCTCGTCGTCCATCGCCGGGTACTGATCCGCGCCGGTCATCTCCTCGAAGGTCATCCCCGAGAGGTACTCGTCGTAGGTGACGTCGTAGGCCGTCCGCAGCTGGAAGTCCAGCTTTCCGGTGTCGATCGTCGACTGGAAGAGCATGTGGATCGCCCGCCGGACCAGTTCGTCCGTCTCCTCGGGCTCGAGGGCGGTCTCGAGCAAGGCGAGTTCGTTTCGCGTCTCCCGGTCGAGCGAGACGGTGAGCTCCTCGTCCAGCGCGCCGTAGGCGTCCGTCACGTCGTCGTTGAGATCGTCGAGGCTCATACGGGAGGGGACTCGAGCCGACGGGATAGGGCTTTCGTGGTCGACTCGCCGTTCGAATCGTCGGTAGCGGAATCGCAGTATCGGATATCAGTCACAGCATAGCTGGCGACACGCGGCCGATACGCACTCGAGAGGTCCGCGACGAACACGTTGCTACCGTGGCAATGGGGATTTCCACGTCCTCCCCAGCCGATTCGCTCAGTCGCGTTGCTTCTTCGCTCATCCCTCGCACGGGTTCGTCGGTCACCCTCACGTTCGTTCGGGCGACTGACAGCGTGCGCCACTGCACTGGCTCGCTGGACGAGCGAGGTGAGAGATGTCGGTTCGCCATCGGAACCGATTCCGAACCGCCACCAGTAAGACCAGCGGGTCGCTAGATCGACCGATGAGTGAGAGCGACGATGATGCCGACGCCGGTTCGGGTACGGGCGACGGGGACTGGTCGCTCCCCAACGACCACGAGTCCGTCCGCGAGGCCCTGATCGCGTGGTACGAGGACGGCCACCGCGAGTTCCCGTGGCGGCGGACCGACGACCCCTACGAGATCCTCGTCAGCGAGGTGATGAGCCAGCAGACCCAACTGGACCGCGTCGTCGAGGCCTGGGAAGGGTTCCTCGAGCGCTGGCCGACGACCGCGGCGCTGGCGGACGCCGACCGAGCGGACGTCGTCGGCTTCTGGACGGACCACAGCCTCGGCTACAACAACCGGGCGAAGTACCTCCACGAGGCGGCCGGGCAGGTGGAAAACGAATACGACGGCGAGTTCCCGACCGCGCCCGACGAACTGCAGGAGCTCATGGGCGTCGGCCCCTACACCGCCAACGCCGTGGCGAGTTTCGCCTTCAACAACGGCGACGCGGTCGTCGACACGAACGTCAAGCGTGTCGCCTACCGCGCGTTTTCGATCCCCGACGACGACGCGGCATTCGAGGCGGCGGCGAGCGAGCTCATGCCCGACGGCGAGTCGCGAGTCTGGAACAACGCGATCATGGAACTGGGCGGCGTCGCCTGCACGCAGACACCGAAGTGTGACGAGGTCGGCTGCCCCTGGCGCGAGTGGTGTGACGCCTACGCCAGCGGCGACTTCACCGCGCCGGACGTCCCGACACAGCCCTCCTTCGAGGGGAGTCGCCGTCAGTTCCGCGGCCGCGTGATCGGCACCCTGCGGGAGTACGACGAACTCGAGTTGGACACCCTGGGCCATCGCATTCGCGTCGATTACGCACCCGACGGCGAGTACGGACGCGAGTGGCTCACGGGGCTGCTCGAAGACCTCGAGTCGGACGGGTTAGTCGACCTCGAGACGGGCGAAGACGGGGCGCTCGTGGCCCGTCTCCGTCGATAGCGCCCGTGCGAAGTCGGCCACGGAACCGATAGTTGCTTTTGTCACCTCGAGTAGGCACGTACACGTACTCGGTTCGCCCTCCGAACCGGATTGTCGTCCCGACCGCCAGGCCCGTCACCGGTTGGACCGCTTATATGTGCCTCGAGGTCGACGAACCGACATGGCAGACGTTCACGTCACCGCAGTCTGTGGGAGTCTCCGCGAGGCGAGTACGACCCGCGCCGCCCTCGAGCGCGTTCTCGAGGCCGCCGAGCGCGGCGGCGCGACGACCGAACTGCTCGACTTGCGCGAGTTCGAGTTGCCGACGTTCGACGCGGATCGAGATCGAGAGGACGCGGGGGACGCCGAGGAACTGGCGACCCGCCTCCGCGAGGCGGACGCGATCGTTCTCGGCTCGCCGATGTACCACGGCTCCTACTCCTCGCCGCTGAAGACGGCCCTCGACTACTGCGGATTCGACGAGTTTCGGGACAAGACCGTCGGACTGCTGGCGGTCTCCGGCGGCGCCTTCCCCGTCACCGCTCTCGAGCACATGCGCTCGGTCTGTCGGGCGCTGAACGCGTGGGTGATCCCCCACGAGGCGGCCGTGCCGAACTCCCACTCGGCGATCGAGGACGGCGCGTTCGTCGACGAGAAACTCGAGGAGCGCGTCGCGACGCTCGGTCGGCGCGCGGTCCAGTACGCGACCATCGAGCCGGATCCGGACTCGTTCCAGAGCGATCAGAACGTCGGCGCTGAAGGCAAGTAATCAGGGGCAGGGCTCGAGGAGTCGTTCGAACCGCCGCTGGTGGGCGAGGAAGGCCATGAGGCCGAAGACGACGACGCCGACCTGCACCGCGTCGACCTGGAGGACGATCGTCGTCACCTCGAGCGACAGCGGCGGCGTGGCGACCGCCCAATCGGTAAACCAGGCCGACGCCAGCAGCGCTGCCGCGCCGACGGCCAGCAACAGGCCGGACGCGATCGGCGCGCGCGACGTCGGAGACGACGACCGGAAACAGAAGGCGCGTTGTTCGAGGATGAACTGCCCGACGAGGAGACTTGTGTGAAGGACGGTCGCGACGGCGATTCCCCCGACGCCCCCGATCCCCTGGGCCACGAGCAGCCAGACGATCCAGCTCCCGGTCAACAGGAGGGCGACGCCGAGCCGCTGGGGACAGAGGACGTCACCGATGTCGCTAACGGTCGCCCCGAACACGCTCGCCCGGAGCAGCGAGCCACAGAACAGGATTCCGAGCGCGGCGAGCGCGGTCGACGCACTCGGCGACCCGACGACGAGCGTAAACCAGAGTCCGACGGCGACCGCTTCGACGGCGGCCGTCGAGAATGCCGCGGTCACCCCGACGACGCGGCGTCGGGTCGTTCGACCGAGGACGCCGGGCTGTCGGATGACACTCATACCACCCTTCGTCACAGGCGAGGCCTTTCGTTATGGGAGTCATTATGTCACATAGTAATGAGTTCGTAACGGCGCGTTCGCCCGAGACGAATTATATACGCCGCTAATAGTTCGTTTCTCCGACCGGTTTCGCGAACGTGTACTCGAACGAACGGACACCGTGACAGATACGTCGCGATCGGCGGACGGCTACGGGCCGGAAAGGACAGCAATAGCGTCTCGGGATCGAAGCCACCCGACGAACCATCGGGCTCGAGACCGCTACGCCGTCGAGTGAAAACGCGGTCTCGATCGCGGTCGACGGTCGCTACGGCGCTCGAGTCGCTGGACCCGAACGTAGGGATCGGTTACGACGCCGTTCGTCGTTCGGTAGCCGCGCCATAACTGGTTGGGAACCGATTCGTTCACTGGAAACGGTGGACAGAACTATTTACGGGGATGTGGTCGGGAGCGATTATGGCCGAAAGCGAGCAACAGGAGAAGATGTTGTCCGAGACTATCGTCAAGGAAGCCGTCGGGCTGGGCATGAAGTCCCCGCTGCGCGACTCGATCGTCGAGGCCGTCGACGAGGCCGGCGGCTCGCAGTCCGGAGGCGGCTCCGGTCTGCCGCTGGCGGGCGCCCTCTTCGGCGCCGGCGCGGCGCTCGGTTTCCTCGCGGGCCGGCAGTCGCCCGAACTCGAGGACACGTCCCTCGAGGACATCGAGGAACCGGAGATCATCGAGGACGTCATCGAAACGGAGAGCGACGAGGACGAGTCAATCACCGAGACAACGGACGAAACGGAATCGGAGGGCGGCTCGAGCCGGCTGATCCAGCTCCTGATCACCGTCGGCGCGATCGCCGCCGTCGCCGTGCTTCGCCGCCGCCTTTCGGGGGGCGAGGAAGAGGAGTGGGAGCCGATCGAGGAGTTCGAACCCGCGACGGGCGACGATATCGGAGGCAGTGACGACGAGGAAGAGGAGGAGCCGGTCGAGGCCGAGGCGGAGTCCGAGGACGCGGACGAGGAAGAAGAATAAGCCGGCTGATTGTTCCCGGCGCTGACCGACGCGCTCGATTTTCGATCGGCGGCACCGTCTGACGAAGAAGCTAAGGGGTCGACGCCGACACGTCAAGGCAATGGAGACGACCCACCGCGTCTTCGTCGGTGACTCCCGGGATCTCGCCGCGATCGACGACGACTCCGTCGAGCTCGTCGTCACCTCTCCGCCCTACCCCATGATCGAGATGTGGGACGACCTCTTTACCCGCCTCGATCCGGCCGTCGGCGACGCGCTCGAAGCCGGCGACGGCCGCCGTGCCTTCGACGCGATGCACGCCCAGCTCGACCGCGTCTGGGACGAACTCGAGCGCGTGCTGGTCGACGGCGGCATCGCCTGTATCAACGTCGGCGACGCGACCCGATCGGTCGACGACAGCTTCCGGGTCTACGCCAATCACGCGCGCGTGCTCGAGGCCTTCGAGTCGCGGGGGTTCGATCCGCTGCCGGACATCCTCTGGCGCAAGCCGGCCAACAGCGCCGCGAAGTTCATGGGCAGCGGGATGATCCCGCCCAACGCCTACGTGACCCTCGAACACGAGTACGTGCTGGTCTTCCGCAAGGGCGGGGAGAGCCGCTCGTTCGAACCGGGCGCCGACCGACGATACGAGGCCGCCTACTTCTGGGAGGAGCGCAACCGCTGGTTCTCCGACGTCTGGACCGACGTTCGCGGCGAACTGCAGGCGCTTTCGGACGAGCACGACGACCTCCGCGATCGGTCGGCCGCCTACCCTCTCGAGATCCCCTATCGACTGATCTGCATGTACTCCGCCTACGGCGACACCGTCCTCGATCCCTTCTGGGGGACCGGGACGACCACGCTCGCGGCGATGTACGCCGGTCGCAACTCCGTCGGCTCGGAACTCGAGTCGTCGTTCCTCGAGGTGTTCGACGACCGACTCGGCGACGTACCGGCGCTCTCGCGATCGGTCGGCCGACGGCGGCTCGAGCGCCACCGGGAGTTCGTCGCTCGCCGTCGCGAGGAGGGGAAGTCCTTCGAGTACCGGGCCGCGAACTACGAGACACCGGTCGTCACGAAGATGGAGCGGAACCTCCAGCTTCGAGAGGTGACCGCCGTCGACGTACTCGCGGACGCAGACATGAGCGAGGGTCCCGCTGACGACGAGACCGCTGCGGACGCGGACGCCGTGCACAGGTACCGAGCCGAACACGTACCGCTGACTCTCGAGTAACGCGTTCGATGGACGTTGTCACGTCCGGTGGGAACTAGCACGTCGATGGACATTTGGGCCGCTGTGTCGAACCGACGGGTATGACGCTCGACGAATATTCCGATGCGGTCGACGCGCTCGAACCGGCCGACGGCGAGGTCGAAACGGCGGAACTGGTCGTCAGCGACGACGTGCTCGTCAAGGCGTTCGCGCTCGGCCCGGACGCCGAACTCGAGGCCCACGACCACCCGGAGAGTACGAACGTCTTCCACGTCCTCGAGGGAACGGTCACGGTGGTACAGGACGGCGAGAGCGAGACGATCGACGCGCCGGGCGTCGTCAGCCACGAGCGCGGCGTCGTCCACGGCGCGCGAAACGAGACCGACGAGCGGGTCGTGTTCACGGCCAGCCTCTGTCCGCTCCCGTCCTGACCGTCGGCGTTCGTCGGCCGGACCTGTCCGCCCCACGAGTTTTTATTCGCGCCGCTCCCATCGACAGCTATGAATCGCGGCCTCGAGGTTCCCGAATCGACCCCGATACGAGCCCTCGCGGTCGGGACGTCGACGTGGTTGCAACGGGCGACGGCGGAGCTCGACGCCGACGACGAGATCACGATTCGCGGGCCGCTCGATCCGGCGACCGAACTCGAAGACGCCGCCCTCAACGAGACGGACTGCCTGCTCACCGACGACCGGGCGGTCCTCGAGCGCGTCGACGGGGAGTGTCCGATCGTCTACGCGCTCGAACCCGCCGAGGACGAGTCGATCGATCGGCTCCGCGCCGACGGGGCGACGGACGTGATTCTCAAAGCCGCGGCCGACCGATCGTCGCTGCTCGCCCACCGTCTGCGACGAACCGCCGAGTTCGCCGTCAGTCACACGGCCGGACGTCAGGAAACGCGATTGCGAGCGCTGCTCGAGCACTCCTCGGACGTGGTGCTCGTCGTCGACGACGACGGCACGGTCTCGGCCGTCGGTCCGTCGGCGGAAGGGATCGCCGGCTACGAGCCCGACGCGCTGGTCGGTTCCCACTATCTGGACTTCGTCCACCCGGACGACGTCGCGTCGATCCGAACGGCGTTCGACGACCTGTGTACCAGCGAGCCGGGGACGACGACGACCGTCGAGTACCGCTGTCAGCACGCCGACGACGCGTGGTACGTCCACGAGGCCGTGCTCACGAATCGGCTGGCCGCCGAGAAACGCGCCGGTGGCGAGTCAGGCGCCGAGATAGACGGTGTCGTCGCGTCGATCCGAGACGTGACGGCCGTCCACCGAGTCGAGCGCGAACTCGAGCGCTCGCTCGAACGGATCAGCGACGCGTTCTACGCGCTCGATTCGGAGTGGCGGTTCACGTACGTCAACGACCGGGCGGGCTCCCTCCTCGGCGTCGATCCCGCCACGGTGATCGGTCGCCCCATCCTCGAGCTGTTTCCGGAGCTCCGAGAGACGCCGTTCCGGACGGCCGCGGTCGAGGCGATGGAAACCCAGGAGCCCACGTCGGTCGAACACTATTACGAACCGACCGACCGCTGGTACGACGTCCGCCTCTATCCGTCGCCGTCCGGACTCTCGGTGTACTTCCAGGACGTGACCGACCGGGTCGAGCGCGAACGGAAACTGCAGGACCGGACGGAACAGCTGGAGACGATCATCCGGAACGTCCCCGTCGTCCTCTTCGAACTCGACGCCGACGGGACGATCACGCTGGCGGAGGGGCGCGCGTTCGAGCGCAGCGAGGCGATCGCCGACGATATCGTCGGCGAGTCGGCGTTCGACGTCTTCGACGACCATCCCGCGATCCGCGCCGACCTCAGAGCGGCCCTCGAGGGCGTGTCGACCCACTCCTCGATCGAACTCGACGACCGAGTTCTCGAACAGTGGTGCCGGCCGATCGTCGAGGACGGCGGGGTCGACCGCGTGATCGGCATCGCCGCCGACGTCACCGAACGCGCCCAGTATCAGACGGCGTTGAACGCCCTCCACGAGGCGACGAGCCACCTGCTGACCGTCGAATCGGAGCAGGCCGCCTGCGAGTACGTGGTCGACGTCGCGAACGACGTTCTCGACCTCGAGACGGTCGTCTATCGGTTCGACGAGCGAGAAAACGAACTCGTGCCGACGGCCTACTCGTCCGGCCTCGAGTCGACGGTCGGATCGCCGCCGAGACTCCGGCCCGGCGAGAGCCTCGCCTGGCGGGCGTTCGTCGACGACAGCCCGGCCCGGTTCGACGACGTCAGGGACGCTCCGCAGGTGTTCGACCCGACTACGGACGCTCGCAGCGGTCTCTACGTCCCGATCGGCGAACACGGCGTCCTCGTGGCTCTCGATCCCGAACCGGGGCGCTACGACGAGGAGACGTTCGAACTCGCCACACTGTTCGCCAGAACGGCCGAGGCGGCGCTCGATCGCATCACCCGGACGCGCCGGCTCCACGGCCACGAATGGGAGCTCAAGCGCCAGAACGAACACCTCGGGCGACTCAACGAGGCCAGCCAGGTTCGCCAGGATCTCGAGCAGTTGCTCCTGATGGCCAACTCCCGCGCCGAGATCGAACGCGGCATCTGCGAGCGCCTCGCCGACCTCGAGTGCTGTTCGTTCGCCTGGATCGGCGAACCCGATCCGGGCGGGAATCAGCTGTTACCTCGCCGACAGGCGGGCCACGAGCGGGAGTATCTCGACGCGGTCTCGGTGACGACCGTCGACGACTCCGCGACCGAACCGGCGGGTCGAACGGCGCGGACGCGGTCGCCGGTCCTCGTCGAGAACGTCGCCGATTCGATCCGCGAAGGGACTTGGCGCGGCGACGCCCTCTCCAGGAGCTTCCAATCGGTCTACGCCGTGCCGCTCGTCTACGACGACTTCCTCTATGGGGTCCTGACGCTGTACAGCGACGACCGAGACGCGTTCGACGAACCGCTCCGGTCCATGCTCGCCGAACTCGGCGAAACCATCGGCTACTCGATCGACGCCGTCAAACGAAAGTCCCCGCTGGACGGCGAGAGCGTCCCCGTAGTCGAACTCGAACTCGCTCTCGAGGGACCGAATCCGCTGGGTCGGCTCGCCGATCGACTGGACGCGCGCGCCGAATTCGAGGGCGGGGCGATCCGCGACGACGGGACGCCGACGGTGTTCGCGGTCGTCGACGAGACGGATGACGTCGATCCGGCCGCCCTCGCCGAACTTGAGGGAATCGGCGACGTCTCCGTGATCGCCGACACCGACTCGGAGACGCTGTTGCAACTCCAGTACACGGGTCCGTTTCTCGGCGCCGCCGTCGACGCCCACGGCGGGACGCTGCGGTCGCTAGTCGCCGACGATACCGGGACGCGAGCGATCGTGGAGGTTCCGGAAACGGTCGAAGTCAGAAACGTGCTGTCGCAACTCAATCGCCGCGAGTTCGCGGTCTCGCTCGTCGCCCGCCGCGAGGGTTCGACGCGGACGCGGTCGATGATCGACGCCGCCGCCCGTAACGCCTTACTCGAGCAGCTGACCGATAGACAACGCGAGGTCGTCCAGACGGCCTACCACGGCGGCTTCTTCGAGTGGCCCCGGGAAACGACCGGGGAATCGATCGCCGACTCGCTTGGGATCTCCTCCCCCGCCTTCCAGAAACACGTCCGAGCCACCGAGAGAAAGCTCTTCACCGCGTTGTTCGACGGTCGCTCGGTAGATGGTTAACTGTATAACCCGATCCTATTCGGCAGGTTATACAGATAACGATCAGATTCTTTACGACGACCGGTGAAGGACGGCTGTCTTCCCACAGACCGCACTGGGGGTGCGCGTAATCAATGACTGAGATGACTACACGATCACCGTCCGCACAAGCGGAAGCGGAGTACGTTGCGCAGTACGATCGACTCGATAACGAACCACTGAGCGTCGCTATCGTCAACGCGGTCGCGACGTTCGGCAACGAATCGGTAACGGAACTCGAACCGCTTCACTACACGATCAACACCGACGCGCTCGAGCGACTGTTCGAACCGCGTACGGACGGCGTTCGATCGGGGGGATCCGTCTCCTTCGAGTACCTCGACTATCTCGTCACCGTCACCGCCGACGGTGAGATCCGCGTCGAAGCGGCCTAAATCGACGCCCGCTGACCGGTTCTCCGTCTCCTCTCTGCGACCTCGAGCAGTGCCTACTGGGCGGTCGCGTCGCTACTCGTTTCGAGTCGATAGCCGTGACTGATTCCCGTGAGTACGGCTCCCGGTCGCTGCCGCTCTCTCGAGCGAGCACGAGACCGCCTCGAGTACACGACGTTCCGCTTCGAGCGCTCGTCGGGTCGGCAGTGCCGACCGCTCTCGATCTCAGTCGCCGTGCGACTCCTCCGGCGATTCGCCGTTCGCGTCGGTAAGTTGGTTCGCCGCCGTAATATCGACCGCTCCGGAGCCGTCGACGCGGACGCGATGGCTCCGATACGGGAAGGAAATCGAGAGCGCCGCCTCGCTCGAGTCGACCAGCCGCTCGAGCGCGTCGGGATCGACGACGGCGTAAAGCGGCGGCTCGAGGTCGGCCGGATCGACGCCCTCGATTTCGGCGATCTGCGTTACGATACTGTGACTCGGTTGTGATGAGACCCCCGTCCCCATACCCCGGCATGCTATGGTATGTCGTATAAAACTGATGATGACGCACTCCGAAACGAAGTCCGCTTGCAACGCCCTCGTTCTCGCTCGCCGCTTCTCAGTCTGAATCCGCGATATCGGTGAAAACGGCGGCAGAGGGCTCTGAACCTCCGGAAGCGCTTCGCGCTTCCGTGCCTTCGATCGTTCGCTCCGCTCACTCTCGAGGACCTACGGGTTCGGAGCGACCCGGGCATGCTTCTCAGCGTTATCACTCGTCTTCGACTCGTGATGTCTGTGAGAAGCATGCCCGGGGAGGGCTCCGAACCCTCGATCTCCGCATGTCCCAGGTCCGAGGCTCGGCGGTCCTCGTGGGGGACACGGAGGCTTCCAAGGCGTACCGCACCGAATCTCTGAACCCTATGAGTGCGGCGCTATGTCCAGCTAAGCCACCCGGGCTCACTCTCTGGTAGTGTGCTGTGTTTCTTTAACCTTCTCATTCCAGTCCGCCCTGTAACGCCGACCCACGGATTTATGACACGGCCTTCCCAACTACCCGCGCATGAGCGTTCCGGGAATCGTCCAATCTACTCTCAACGGCGACGAAATCGCGGCTCGAGTCTCTCTGGGCGGCGAAGACGAACTCTTCATAACGTCCTCGAGTACCCTCGTCTACCGCTCCGACGGCATCTTGAGCGACGAATCGGTCGAGGAATACCCCCACGAGGCCGACCGGCTGACCCTCTCGGAGGGCCGGCGCAAGACGAAGTTCACCCTCGAGTACCCTCTCGAGGGAACGAAGGAGTTCACCGTTCCGTCGGACAAGACCGATGCAGTCCTGCATCCCGTCCTGGCCGGCGTGTTGAACGGCAACGGGATCACCGATCCCGGCGAGACGGTCGTCAAGACCTACCGCTTCAGCGAGCTGACGCTGATCATCACCAGCGACCGTCTGGTCAAACACATCGGCGGGGCGGTCTGGGACGGCGACTACGAAGGATACCACTTCGACGACGTGACGAAGCTCGCGTTCGAAGACGGGAGCGTCGCCACCCAGATCGTGCTCACGGTCGCCGGCCGCCCGGAGCGGATCAAAGCACCCAACGAGGAGGCGAACGATCTCCGTGAGCGCCTCAAACGCGCCCTCTTCGAGTACCACGGTGTGACGTCGCTCGCGGAACTCAACGAGACGGTCGGCGGCGACGAGGACGGCGACGACCGGGGCGACGGCGCGGTCGACTTCGGCGACGGCGTCGATCCGCTCGACGCCAACCCGCCCGAACCGGACGACCGGGAGACGGTCGCGGCGACCGAGACGGCAGCCGACTCGGAGGAATCCCAGTCGCAGTCGGCCGATCCGCTCGCGGCCGCTGGCGACCCGCAGCAGTCACAGCGCACTCAGCAGCAGTCCGCCCAACAGCAGTCCACCCAGCGGCAGTCAGCCCAGCAGTCGACGCGCGCCGCCGCGACGCAGGGCGAGTCCTCGTCGGACTCGAGTACGAACTACGCTGGCACCGCGACCGACGACGTCGAGACGGCCTTCGACGGCGCGTCGGACGCACCGGTCGGCGACGAACCGGAGTCCGAATCGACGTGGGACGACAGCGGGCTCGTCGCCGATGCAGCGGCCGAATCCGCGTCCGCAGCGTCCGCCACAGCCGCCGAGACAGATGCCGCCGACTACGATCCGGCCGAACTCGCCGAACGGATCGACTCGCTCGAGGCGGCCGTCGAGAAACAGTCCGAACTCATCGAACGGCAACAGGAGACGATCGAACAGCTGATCGCCGAACTCCGGCAGGGTCGCTGAGCCCTCAGTCCCGCCCCGTCACTTTCCGAATACACGACGAGCCGAACGGTCCCAGTTCGCCCGCGTCGAGGTCGATGAAGTAGCCCGTCGACAGCCCAGACCCGCAGCGCTGGCAGGAAAACTCCCCTTCCTTCGTGATCACGTCCTGATCGAAGCTGACGTACTGGCGGCTCTTCGGGCGGACGATGCCGTCCTCGCGCTCGATGATCCCACGTAACTCCGCCTCGTCGAGGATCGTCCGCGTCACCGTGGGGTCGCTGGTCACCATCTCGATCCGGTCGACGACGTCGGCCAGCGCGAGCGATTCGTGCTCGAGTCGCTCGAGCAACGCCAGTCCGCGTTCGACGCGGTCGTCGCTGGCGTCGGCGGACGTCTCGACCCGACGGTCCTCCCGATCCATCGGTGAGTTGTGGTCTCTCCGACCGAATAAACGTTCTGTCCCGGCCGCCGAGAGACACAAAAGTTTCAACGGTCGGTGGGAAACTGCGATCGATGTCGTCCCTCTCGGTGCGAACGCGCGCGGTCACCGCCGCGGTCGCGATCGGTGCGATCCTCGGTGCGGGCGCGCTCGTCTCGCCGTCGGCGCTGCTCGCGACCGTCGAGTCGGTGTCGACCGATCCCATTCTCTTCGGTCTCGTCGTGACCGGCCTCTACCTCGGGCGGCCGCTGCTGGCCCTGCCGACGACGCCGCTGGCCGTCGTCGTCGGCTACGGCTACGGCGTCGCTGTCGGCGTTCCGGTGGCGCTGGTCGGCGTCGTGGTGACGGTCGTCCCCGTCTTTCTCGCCGTCCGCTGGGTCGCCGCCGGCCCGCCCGACGACGAGGCCGGCGTTCGGTCTGCATCGGTCTCCGAATCGGCTCCCGGTCCGTTCGATTCGATCCTCGAGCGAGCCGGAGCCGCCGTCGGACGGTACTACGAAACGGCCGGCCCGATCCGCGGCGTCGTCGCCTCACGGCTGGCGCCGATCCCGTCGGACGTGGCGACCTGTGCGGCGGCGGTCAGCGGCGTGCGGCTCCGCCACCTCGTGATCGGGACGGCGATCGGCGAACTCCCGTGGACGATCGCCGCGGTCGTCGTCGGCGCGTCGGCGGCGACGATCAGAACCGGTGGGGTCGGCGACCTCGGAGCGGCGCTCACGCTCGCCTGTTTGGTGGCCGCGATCGCCCTGCTGGCGGCGCCAGCGTATCGGCTCGTTCGGGATCGAGGGGAACAAAGTCGAACGACCGGGCGGCCGGCGGACAGGTGAGATCAGCGGTCGCCGTCCTCGACCAGCGACTCGCTCATGTCTTTCAGATCCGCTTCCAACTGCCGGTAGGCGTCGGTCTCCGCTAACTCGTTCGGCGCGTGTTCGTCCTCGAGGGTCTCCATCTTGTTCGACAGGGCGGCGAGCTCGCGCCGGCCGTCGCCACCGTACCGGGACTGGACCCGGAGGTTCTCGATGATCCGCGTCAGCTGCGCTCGAGAGACGGGTTTGGTGACGTAATCGTCGATATCGAGTTCGACGATATCGAGCCCGGGATCGACCGCCGTGACCATGATCGCCCAGCAGTCGTGACCTGCGGCCCGGATCCGGTTGAGCACCTCGTCGCCGGTCAGATCGGGCATGTGCCGGTCGAGCAGGACGACGTCGACCGCTCCGCTCATCGCCTCGAGCGCCGATCGACCGTCGTAAGCGGTGTGCACCTCGTAATCCTCGCTCACCCATGTCGCATAGAGATCGGCCAGTTCGCGCTCGTCCTCGACGACGAGAATCGTCGGTTGCGTAGACGTAGACATACGGATCGTTCGTCCGAGACCACAGAGCGTCGTCTTGTAGCAGTACCGGGCGACTCACGCCTCGAGTCGGGCGCCGAACCGCCCTCCGGTGGGCACGGGAGAATCGGGCCGTCGCTCACGAATCGGCGACCCGGCTCAGGTCCAGAACGTATCCGCACAGTCGAATATGACGCCGTGTTGCGGGCAGACGTACTTGCAGTGGCGTTTGAACAGTTCGCCGTCGCAGTGAGGACAGGTCGGGCCGCTCGACCGGGAGGTCGCCGCCCCGCCGTCCGCGTCGGTCTCGGCCGTGTTCCCGGCGTCGGGTTCGTCGCTGTCGGCTGCCATACGGACCCCATCGATCGGCCGGCGCTAAGTCCTGACGGTCCGCTTGAGCGACTCCGCCGTCGGAATCGATCGCGACCGGAGTCCGACTTTTATGAGGGTGCGCTCGAGTGTCGCCGATATGTCCGATCGGTGGTTGTACGCGTGGGCGCTCGGCTCCGCGGCGTTCGGCGGCGCCTCGTTGATCGTCCCCCTGTACGTCGTCTCGCTCGGCGGGGATCCGGTGACGCTCGGCGTCCTCGCCGCGGTCGCCGCGTTCGTCGGCGTCCCCGGCGCGCTGGCGTTCGGCGGCATCGCGGATCGAACGGGAAAGCGACGCGGACTCGTCGTCGGCGCGCTCGCCCTCGTCGCCGCGATGCTCGCCGTCGTTCCGCTGACGCGATCGATTCCGGTCATGATTGCCGCCAACGCCGTCGTCTGGTTCGCCTCCGCCGCCGTCCTGCCGATCCTCACGCTGCTGGCGGTGGCGGATGCGCCTGACAACCAGTGGAGCGCGCGGATCGCGCGGCTCAACACCTACCAGGGCGTCGGCTGGGCGCTCGGCCTCCTCGCGGGCGCCGTCTGGACCGCCGGCGCGACGCGGATCCTCGAGGTTCGGACGGCCCAACAGGGGTTCCTGCTCGCCTGCGCCGGCTGCGCCGCGGTGAGCGTCCTCGCCGCCGCCCGGCTGTTGCCGCCGGATCCGGGACGGAGCGCGGAACCCGACCCCCGGAAGCTCCGCCAGGCGATCCGGCGAGCCGGCCGGTTCAACGTTCGCGGCGTCACGTTCCCGTTTTCGCCCGCACGCGTCGATCCGCGCGGCCTCCACCCGCGCCGTCTCGCGCATCGCTTCACGCCCGCCCTCACGCTGTACTTCGGCGCGATACTGCTCGTCTTCGCCGGCTCCGCGGCCTTCTTCGCGCCCCTTCCCGTGTTCCTCGGCGATGCCGGCTACGGCTCTGACGGGGTCTTCGTCCTGTACCTCCTCTCGAGCGTGGCGTCGGCGCTCTGCTTCGATCGCGTCGGGGCGTTCGCCGCGACCCACGACGCTCGGCTCGTTCAACTCGCTGGCCTGCTCGGTCGGGCTCTCGCGCTCCCCGTCGTGGCCGTCCTCGGCGCCGCCCTCGGCGTGACGAACGTCGGTCTCGTCGGAACCGCGGTCGTCTTCGCCGCCATCGGCGTCACGTGGGCCGTCATCTCCGTCACGACGGGGACGATCGTCACCCAGCTCGCGCCGGCGTCGATCCGCGGCGAGGCGCTGGGGGCCTACAGCGCGCTCATGGCCTTCGCCGGCGGGCTCGGCAGCATCGCCGGCGGCTGGCTCGCCGCCTCGAGCTACGGCCTCGCTTTCGCCGTCGCCGGCGGACTGGTGCTAGCGGGGGCCGCCGTCGTCTTCCTGCTCTGGTATCGAGCGACGGCGGTCTCGGAGCCGGACCGGTCGATCGCCTGAGTGACGGGTCGATTTCGGTCGACACCGCTGTTCGTCCGGTATCGTCCGTGTCGGAACACCGAACTACCGCCGTCGAAAACGGTGGAAAACGCGTCGACGATAGAAAACAGTTCGAGATATTCGGCTGATTTCAGCCGTTACACCGGCTCAGCACTCGCTCCAGCCGCAGCTCTCGCACGTTTTGCAGCCTTCGGAGAAGTACAGCGACATCGAGCCACAGTCGGGACACTCCGGCGACTCGCCGGCCTCGATGAGATCCTGCGTCGCGTCGTCTTCGGCGTCCGCATCGCCGCCCTGGGCGGCCGCCGCGCCGCCGTCGGTCTTCGGCCCGTCGAACTCGACGGCGTCCGCGTCGGCGGACTCCTCGAGCGTCGCCTGCGTCGGGTACGGTTTGTCGATCTCGTCCTCGAGGTAGCGACGCATCGCGGTGCCGATGGCGTCCGGGATGGACTGGATCTGCTCGCCCTTGTCCCAGGCGACCTTCGGGCTACGGGTGCCACAGAGTTCGTCGACGATCTCCTCGGGATCGACGCCCGAGCGCAGCGAGGTCGAGATGACCTTCGCCAGCGCCTCGGTGAAGGAGTTGGTGAAACCGCCCGAGTGGCCGATATTGGCGAACAGTTCGAACGGCTGGCCGGTCTCGGGATCCTCGTTGATCGTCACGTAGACCTTGCCGTAGCCGGTGTCGATGCGCTGGCTGACGCCCTGCAGGGCGTCGGGGCGCTCGCGCTTCTCGGTGAAGTCGACCTGCACGGGCTCGGCGTCGTCCGCGTCGCCGGACAGCGAGCCGAGATCCGCCTCGAGGACGTCCTGGACGTCCTCATTCTCGAGGAATTCCTCGAAGCCGCCGAAGATCTCCTCGATCTGCTCGGCGAGGGCCTCGGCGGCCTCGGTCTCGTCGGCGAAGTCGGCGTTCTTCGCGCGGGTCGTCAGCACCTGCTTGCTGCGGGTGCCGTCGCGGTAGTAGGTGACGCCCTTGCCGCCGTGCTCGTAGATGTACTCGAAGACGTCCTTGGCGTCCTCGAGCGTGGAGTCGTTGGGCGCGTTGACGGTCTTCGAGATGGCGGAGTCGACGCCCTGCTGACAGGCGACCTGCACGCCGGCGTGCTCTTTCGCGGAGAGGTCGCCGGTCGTGACGAACAGTTCGCCGATGGCGTCGGGCACCGTCGAGAGGCCCTCGACGCCGTTGAACTGGTTGGTCGCCATCTGCTCTTGGGCCTCCTCCTTGACGGCGTCGACGTCGATGTCGTTGTCCTCCAGTACGCGGAGGAAGTAGTCGTCGAACTCGACTAACATCTCGTCGCCCTGGACGTCGTCGGAGACGTTCTTGTAGTAGGCGACGTTGTAGATCGGTTCACAGCCGCCGGTGGTGTTGCCGACCATCGAGGTCGTGCCGGTCGGCGCGATGGTCGTCGTGTTGTGGTTTCGGATCGAGAACCCGTCCTCCCACTCGTCGGCGTCGAGACCGGTCTGTTTCTCGAACCACTCGCGGTACTCGGTCGGGTTCGCGTACTTGGAGTTGTCCCACTCGTCGAAGCTGCCGCGCTCCTCGGCGAGCTCGTGGGACGCCCACTTCGACCCGTGGTTGATGTGGCGCATCAGCTGGCGCGCGACCTCGTTGGAGGTCTCGCTGCCGTACTCCATCCCGAGCTGGATGTACAGCTGTGCCAGCCCCATGATGCCCAGGCCGATCTTGCGCATCTCCCGGACCTTCTGCTCGATCTTCTCGACCGGGAAGTCACTCATCGTGACGACGTTCTCGAGGAACCGCGTTCCCATCTCGATGCGGCGGTCGAACTCCTCGAAGTCGATCGCCTCCTCGAGGAAGGCGTCGACGGCGTCCTCCAGCGAGTCGTACTCCTCGCCGTGCTCGTCGTACCAGACGCGCCAGTCGGGCGCCTCGAGGTCCGCGAGCGTCGAGAGGTTGATGTGGCCGAGGTTACAGGCCTCGTACTCCTCTAGGGGCTGCTCGCCGCAGGGGTTCGTCGCGAGGATGCGGTGGTCGGGGTGTTTCTCGACGTCGAAGGAGTGCTGTTTGTTGACCCGCTCGAGGTAGATGACGCCGGGTTCGCCGTTCTCGTGGGCGCCCTCGACGATGTCGTCCCAGAGTTCCTCGGCCGGGATCGACAGCTCCTCGCCGACCTCGACGTAGTCGCCGAGGCCGAACATGTCGTACAGCTCCTTGGTCTCCGCGGTAGCGATGTGGGGCTCGCCCGTTCGGGGGTTGGTGAACGTGAACTCCTCGCCGTTCTGCAGGGCTTCCATGAAGTCGTCGGTGATACCGACAGAAATGTTGAAGTTCGAGAGGTGGCCCTCGACGGCGTTCCGGAGGTGTTTGGGGACCTTGCCCTCGTCGTCGATGAGTTCACGGGCCTCGTCGAGTGCCTCCTGGAAGGAGTTGTGCGTGAAGTCGTCGGGATCGTTCAGACGCAGCGTCTCGGCCAGCGAGACGTCCTTGTTCTTGGCGTGGATGAACTGGATGACGTCCGGGTGGGAGACGCGCATGACGCCCATCTGGGCGCCCCGTCGGGCGCCGCCCTGGGCGATCGTCTCGCACATCTGGTCGTACGTGCGCATGAAGGTGATCGGGCCGCTGGCGATGCCGCCGGTCGAACCGACCGCGTCGCCGTAGGGACGAAGCTGCCAGAAGGCATAGCCCATGCCGCCGCCGCTCTGGAAGACCTGCGCGGCCTCCTTGGCGGTCTGGTGGATATCGTCGATATCGTCGTCGGGAGAGTCGACGAAACACGCCGAGAGCTGCTGGAGCTCGTCGCCGGCGTTCATCAGAGTCGGCGAGTTCGGCATGAAGTCGAGATTCTCCATCATGCCCTGGAACTCCTCGGCGACGTCCTCGACGTGGGCGCGGATCTCGTCGGGGAGTTCGGGGACGACGGTGTCGTAGGCGAACTTATTGACGTTGTAGATAGAGAGCGTCGCCTCGGCATCGTCGTCTGCGGTGGTGCCCTTCCCGAACACCTCCGTGGCGAGTTCGTCGCGCCGCGGATGGTCGGGCTTCAACTGGTTGGGCGTGACCGTGATCTCGACGTCGCGTTTGCGCGCCTCGAAGACGGCCTCGGCGAGGGCGATGTTCTTGCCGACGCGGTCGAAGAGATCCTCCTGGTCCTCAATGAGTTCGCCGTCGGCGTCCTTGCGCAGGTATCGCGCGGGCAGAATGTTGTGGTAGGCGTTGCCGGTCAGGCGCTCCTCGAGCGTGTCGCCGTCGGTGCGCTTGATCGGGAGGGTCAGATCCTCCGCGGAGAGCTCCGATTCGCTCATGCGCGGGTCACCTCGTAGTTCCCCCGCCGCGGGGTGGCGATTCTAGCGTGGGTCCGAGTGCTGGCTCGCATCATTCGTGACGAAGGTTCGGTAGACAGCGGTCCATCTTAAAACGTGGTGTTGTTGTCCCACTTTTCTTGTATTAGGACAAATGCACTTGTAGAGATGCCTCTGGGGTCCTTTCGTATCCTATCGTTTCGGGTTCGATCACGGCACTCGAGACGGCCGTAACCGCGGCTACTAACACCTACAACGCCGACGGTCTTAACGATTTTCAGAGCGTCCTGAAAGTAGTTTCCAGCGCATATATTCGCCGCGCTGTCGTGTGGTTTCCAGTATCAGGCCGACCTCTCCGTTCGTCGAAGAGTCACGAGATCGATTCGTTCATTCTATCCAGAAAGATTACGTCTCTGCAATACGCAGGGTTTCCCATGGTCGAACCACTGACCTCGTCGACCGTTCTGCTCGTGCTGGCGGGCCTGGCCGCGCTGGCGGTCGCCGTCGTCGCAATCAAGATCGCGATCAAACTGGCGATTCGCATCGGGATCGTTTCCGCTATCGTCCTCGCCGGCCTCTACACGGCCGGCGTCACCGACCTGTCGTTCCTGCCGTTCTTCTAATTCGGTATTGGACTCAGTCCGGTCGGTATCGCATCGAAACGACGGGTTTCAGATTGGATGCTGCCAGTTTCCGACCTCGATACCGTTCGGTCTCGAGCTACCCGTCGATTCTGTCGGAGCCGAACGCGGATAAAACGACACTACGCTACGGCCCGTTCGAGGAGACGGCTCAGTTGTCGATCGACTCGAGGAAGTTCTCGATCACATCGTGACCGACCGCCGTGAGCACGCTCTCGGGGTGGAACTGGACGGCCTCGATCGGATGCTCGCGGTGACGGATTCCCATCACGAGCGTCTCGTCATCGTGTTCCGCCGTCGCAGTGACGTCGAAACAGTCGGGCACCTCGGTCGCGACCAGCGAGTGATACCGACCGGCGCGAAGGCCCTGTTCGAGGCCCGCAAAGACCCCTTTGCCGTCGTGGTCGACGGCGGAGGCCTTGCCGTGGATCGGCGCCGGTGCCCGGCCGACGCTTCCGCCGTACTCGTAAACGGCCGCCTCGAGCCCGAGACAGACGCCCAGGGTCGGCACCTCGGGACTCACCTCTCGGAGTACGTCCATCGTGACGCCGACGTCGCGGTCGTTCTTCGGGTGGCCCGGTCCCGGACTGATGATGATCGCGTCCGGGTCGACCGCGCGAACGTCCTCGAGCGAGGCGGTATTCTTCACGACCGCGGTTTCGGTCCCCTCGTGCTGGCTGACGTACTCGACTAAGTTGTACGTAAAGGAGTCGTAGTTGTCGACGAACAGTACCGTCAGCGGCTCCGCCTCGCCGCCCGCATCCGATTCCTCGGTTTCGGCCGCGTCGTCCATCGTACTCATCGGCTCACCTCCGGCGAGGACTCGAGGTTGTCGACGGCCACGTCGTCCTCGATCGCCTCGAGGGCGGCGAGGACGCCGCCCATTTTCTTCTCGGTCTCCTCGTACTCGGCGGTCGGATCGCTGTCGGCGACGAGACCGGCGCCGGCACGGACGGTGATCCGATCCTGGTCTCCTTCGTCCTCTACGGTGGCGGTCCGGATCACGATCGCGAAGTCCGCGTCGCCACACCACGAGTAGTAGCCGACGCCGCCGCCGTACAGGCCTCGCGGCTCGGCCTCGAGGTCGTCGATGATCTCCATCGCCCGGATCTTCGGCGCGCCCGAGAGGGTGCCGGCGGGGAACGAGGCCCGCGTCGCGTCGAAGGCGTCCGCGTCGCTCGCGAGGTCGCCCGTCACCGTCGACTCGATGTGCTGGACGTGGCTGTACTTGAGCACGTTCATGAACTCGTCGACGCGGACTGAGCCCGCTTCCGAGACGCGGCGCACGTCGTTTCGCGCCAGATCGACCAGCATCGTGTGCTCGGCTCGCTCCTTCTCGTCGGCCAGCATCTCGCCGGCCAGCCGCCGGTCCTCGACTGGACTCGAGCCCCGGTCACAGGTTCCGGCGATGGGATTCGACATGACCTCGCGCCCGCGCACGGAGACCAGCGTCTCGGGGCTCGCGCCAACGACGGTCAGGTCGTCGTGCTCGAGGAGGTACATGTACGGCGAGGGGTTGACCTCGCGCATTGCCTCGTAGAAGCCGAGGGGATCGACGTCGCCGTACAGTTCGCGGGTCCGCGAGACGACGCCCTGGTAGATGTCGCCGTCGAGGACGTGCTCTTTAGCTCGGCGGACGCTCTCTTCGTACTCGGCTTTCGGACCGACGACCTCGTCCTCGCGGACGAACCCGCCGGTCTCCGGCGCCGACGCGGCCCGCAGCGTTTCCGCGACGGCCTCGGCCTCCTCGAGGATGGCGTCGTAGACCGCGTCGGGGTCGTCGTCGGACTCGATGATCGGCGTGCAGTCCAGCGAGACCGTCCCGTCGCGCTCGTCGAACGCGAGCGTCTTCGTCGTCAGAACGAATTCGGCGTCCGGGAACCGCGACTCGGGCCGCTCGCGGCCGACCTCCTCGAGCCAGAGGTCGTAGACCGCGTCGTAGGCGAGGAAGCCGACCAGCCCGCCGGTCAGGTGCTGGCGGTCGTGTTCGGGCGGGTTCGCAAAGCGGACGTCCGGCATCGCCGCCCGGAGCGCGTCGACGGTGTCGCCCTCGGGATCGGTCTCGATCAGATCGCGCGGCGCGTCGTCCGTGAGTCGCTCGACCGTCGTCTCCTCGGGGTCGACCGTGACGACGGCGTCGGGATCGTAGCCGACGTAGGAGTAGCGCGCGTGGCGATCCGCGTCCGCCGAACTCGGTCGGAAGGCGCCGTCCGGATCGCTCGAGGCGGTCTTCTCGGCGCTCTCGAGTAGGAAGGCGTACGGCGACCGTTCCCGATCGCTCGAGGGCGAGCGGCCGGTCAGGGCGGCGTAGGCCTCGAGGGGCGTCGTCTCCACGTCGAGGGTCGCGACGGCGCGGACGACGACCGGGTCCTCGTCCCCAGCCGCGTGCTCGCGGAACGTCTCCCGGTCGACGTCGAGCGTCGGCGAGACGGCGGGTTCGGTGTCAGAGTCACTCATGTGGATCACGGCTCCGCCGTCCGTCGGGCGTTCTTGGCTCGGTCGACGAACGATCTGACGGCGTCGGGATCCTTGACGCCGCCCTCGGCCTCGACGCCGCTGGCGACGTCGACCGCGAACGGCTCCACCGTCCGGACGGCGTCCGCGACGTTGTCGGGCGTGAGCCCGCCTGCGAGGATCAGCGGCGACTCGAGATCCGCGGTCGCCACCCGCGTCTGGTCCCAGTCGTGGGTCTCGCCGGTACCGCCGCCGCCGTCCGCGGCCGGCGTGTCGACGAGGAGGCCGTCGACCACGTCGTCGTAGGTCTCGGCCCGGACCGCGTCGTCGGCGTCGACGGCGAGCAGGAGCTTCGCGTCGACGTTCGCGCGCAGGTACGCCAGATCGCCGAGCCGAATGCTCCCGTGGTACTGGATCGCGTCGGGTTCGATCTCGTCGGCCAGTTCGATCGCGCGCTCGGGGCCGGACGGCATCGTCACGAGGACGGTCGTCACGAACGGCGGCGCGGCGTCGACGAGTTCGCGGGCGCGCTCGACCGCGACCTCCCGCGGGGTGTCGACGGAGACGTCGCAGATGACCCCGAGGGCGTCGGCGCCGGCCGCGACGGCCGTCTCGAGGTCGTCCTCGTTCGTCAGTCCGCAGATCTTCACCCGCGTCATCGTCCCGCGGGTTCGGCTACGTCGCCCCGGAGGTGGTCGAGTTTCGTCGCGGCGTCGCCGGACTCGATCGCCTCGCGGGCGGCGTCAGCGCCGGCCTCGAGCGAGTCGGCTTCGCCGGCGACGTAGATCGCCGCGCCGGCGTTCGCGAGGATGACGTCCCGTTTCGCACCCGTGACGTCACCCGCGACGATTCCGCGCATGTCGGCAGCGTTCTCCGCGGGCGAACCGCCCGAGATGTCTTCGATCTCGTGGGCCTCGAGGCCGAGGTCGGCGGGCTCGAGAGTGTACTCCTCGACGTCCGAACCGGTCACTTCCGCGGCGACGGTCTCGCCGTGGATCGCGATCTCGTCGGTACCCGCGCCGTGGACGACTAGGGCGCGCTCGACGTCCATCCGCGAGAGGGCGTCCGCGAGGACGGGGACGAGGTCGGGGTCGTAGACGCCGACGACCTGTGCGTTCGCGCCGGCGGGGTTCGTCAGCGGGCCGAGAACGTTGAAAATCGTCCGCATGCCGAGTTCCTTGCGCGGGCCGATAACGGCCTTCATCGCGGGGTGGAAGACGGGCGCGAGCATGAAGCCGATGCCGTCGCGCTCGATCGCTTCCTCGACTGCGGGGGGTTCGGCCTCGACGTCGACGCCGACCTCCTCCAAGACGTCCGCGCTGCCCGACGACGACGACACGGAGTAGTTGCCGTGTTTAGCGACCGGAACGCCGGCCCCGGCGGCGACGATCGCGCTGGTCGTCGAGACGTTGATCGTATCGTAGTCGTCCCCGCCGGTGCCGCAGGTGTCGACCAGCGGCTCGCGGTCCGGCGTGATCGTCCTGGCTGCGTTGCGCATCCCTTCGGCGAAGCCGGCGATTTCGGCTTCCGTCTCCCCTTTCGCTCGCAGCGCCGCCAGCAGCGCACCGATCTGTGCCTCCGTCGCGCCCTCGAAAACGGCCGTCGAGGCCGCTCGAGCGTCTTCCTGTGTGAGATCCTCGCCCTCGGTCACCCGTTCGACGTACTCCTGCATAGTGAACACCAATGTACGTAGTTGTCTTGTAATGCTCAAATGAGTACATCGACTTAAGCGTATCGGAGGTCATCGTGCGGTGGAGTCGCGTACGGCGTCCGATTCGAAACCTTCAATTACGGTGGCCAGCAAGGATTGAGTGCAGACGAGGTGGCGACGGACGCCACGCAAGCAAAACCAGGCGGGTTGGTGGTCTAGTCTGGTTATGACACCTCCTTGACATGGAGGAGGCCGGCAGTTCAAATCTGCCCCAACCCATTTCTGACGAAACAACAATCGACGAGCGGAGCGTGGCGATACCGCCACGCGACGCGAGTCATCCGTTTCGTCAGAAATTGTTACAGGAGATTTGAACTAGACGAGTCACAGCCCGGGGAGCGAACGAAGTGAGCGACCCGGAATGTCTCGGCGTAGTTCAAATCTGCCCTCCGCTCTCTTGTTCAACTCGAGAGTAATTCCTCGATTACGCTAGTACTCAGTTCCGTCACTCGAGTGCGAAGACCGGTCGCAGCGCGGGACTGGGAACTGATCGGGAACCCCTTCGGAGTGCCGAACGGACGCTCTACTGGAACAGCTATACCGCTGGCATGCGTACGTTCATCATGACACCCTGTACCACGAGCGAACCGCTCGAGGATCTCGAGTTCCTCGCGCGGTCGGAACACCGCGTCGCCGTGCTCGAGGCGCTGGCCGAGCGGCCGACGAGTCGAGCCGATCTCCGGACGAAGACGGGAGCGTCGGCGTCGACGATCGGACGGACGCTGCGCGCGTTCGACGAACGCAACTGGATCAGGCGGGACGGGAACCGGTACGAAACGACGCAGCTGGGCGCGTTCGTCGCGGCCGGACTGCGGGACCTGCTCGCCCGACTCGAGACCGAGCGGGCGCTCCGCGACAGCTGGCAGTTTCTCCCGGAGGCGAGCGGGTTCACCGTCGAGATGGCCAGCCGTGCGGTCGTGACGGTCGCCGAGCCCGACGCGCCGTACCGGCCGGTGAATCGATTCGCGGCGCTGCTCAGACGAACGAGCCGATTTCGGTTCGTCGGCGCCGACGTCGCCCTGCTCGAGCCCTGCAAGGACGAACTTCGGCGGTCGATCGCCGACGGCATGGAAGCGGAGATCATCGATCCGTCGGCCGTCGCCGGATACATCCTCTCGAACTACCGGGAGCACTGCTCGGCCGCCCTCGAGAGCGGCAACCTCTCGGTCAGCGTACACGACGAGGTACCGCCCTACGGCGTCAGTCTCTTCGACGACCGGATCGCCGTCAGTTGCTACGATCCCGACAGCGGAATGGTTCGGCTGTTGATCGATACCGACGCGCCGGAGGCGCGCGAGTGGGCGGAATCCACATTCGCGTCCTACCAACGTGACGCTCGTCCGCTCGCGTTCGGACCGGTAGTCGGATAGTTCGGTGCCGCCGTCGCAGTGACCACCCAGCCAGGATGGCGCTAGGGGCGGCCGGATCGCCGGCTTGCAGACGATGCACGGCAGTCATCGGCTGCACGAACGGCATCCGTTGCACGAAACCCACTAGATGCCTCCATAGCTCTACGTAGTGTACGCTCTCTCGAGGAGGCGAACGAACTATGGCAAATACGCGACAAAGCGACGAGAAACTGACGGCCCTGGAAGTAGCGTGCGATACCGAAGTGTCGGGCTGCGTCTTCCGCATGCGGACCGAGGTGGACGACAGGGAGCGATTGCTCGAAATCACGTGCGACCACGTCAGCGAACAGCACGGCAAGGAGTTCTCCCTCGAGGAGATCGACGACCGGCACGTGACCGAAGTCGAGGTCTGAGCCGGCACGAGACAACACACGACGACCCGATCTGACTATGAGCACAGACCAAGCAACTGTCGACCACCACGAGACCGACTACGAACTCGGGCGCGGGGTACGAACCGGAGCGGTCCTGATGGCGCTCGCCGGCGTTTCGTTCGTCGGCTACGGAATCGTGTTCCTCGCGAGGACGTTCTTCGGCACCGGCTTCGAACTCGGCGTCGCGACCCTCAACGGCATCACGCCGGCGGACCTGAACGCGATCGATCCGGCGGTCATGCACTACATCAACCACCTGCACGTCGCGACCGCGGCGTTCATCATCGCCACCGGGATCGCTATCACGGCACTGTCGTGGTACGGCGTTCGCGCCGGCCTGCTGTGGGCGTGGGCGACGGCGGTCGTCGCCGCCGTGATCGGCCTGACGATCGCGCTGCCGATGCACTACATGAACCTCTTCGCGCACGACTGGCTGACGCACCTCGGCCCGATCTACCTCGCGACGATCGTGTTCGTGGCGGGCGCCGTCCTCGCGTTCCGTGGACTGCGAGCCGATTCTCGGCCGCCGGAGTCCGACGCGGATACCGGTGTCTAACGGCCCGCTTCGAATTTTCGGATAACCGTCGTTAGCATTCGTTAGAAGGCAGCGAGCGCGGCCTCGAACTGCTCTCCTCTCCGAACCTCGTCCTCGAGTCGGTCGAACCGAACGAGCCCGGCGGCCGCCAACTCGGGAAGGACCACGTGATGAAACTCGTAGACGAGCGTGACGTACCCCTCACTGGAGAGGGTCTCGTCGTCGCGGAGAAGCGGCGTCGCGTCCAGCGGTTCGTCGTCGACGAGGGCAGCGATCACCCGCCGAGGTTGCTCTCGAAGCGCGGTCTCGAGGCGCTCGTTCCGTCCGATCGCCTGACTACGCGTCTCCATACGTCGTCCTCGTCTCGAGACTCGTTTCGCTATGCATCGCTACGTCTACGCCGCCCCCGTCGGATTGGCCTCGATCGTTCCCTCGTCGAACACGGTCACGTCGAATCCCTCGTACCGGAACGAAACGCGCTGCTCGCCGGCGGTCGGCCTCGAGAACAGGCCCTCGAGCGCACTCGAATCGATCGCCGAATGAAGCGGCGGCAGGTCGAAGGGGTCCCGGTGAGCGGCGGCCGCGACCACGGCAACAACTGCCAGACTCGCAGAATCGCGGTCACTGTCGAACATCGCTCGGAAGCGTTCCGCGTCGGCATCGAACTCGACGAACGGCATCGAGTCGACGATTTCGACGGGGCCGAGCGTCTCTGGAGAGGATGTCATCGAGTAAAGAAACGCGCTCGAAGGGGTTGTCACTGGATTTTGCCCACGCAATATCTTTTTAACTCCGATTTATGTCCCCATCATTCCTGAGGTGTTACCACGGTGCTCGCGACGAGCCGCCGAATACCGCGTTGCAACCGCGACGAAACCGCCTGATGGCTGATCTCGAGTTCCTCGGCGAGATCGGCCTGTGTGGCGGCCCGCGGTGAGTCGAAGTAGCCTCGAGAGTACGCCAGTATCAGCGCCGTTCGCTGGCCGTCGGTCAGATCGTACTGTCGGTCCGAGTCGAGCGGCGCGAGCGCGTGCAGTTGGGTGAGCCGGATCGGAATGCCGTTCTTCCGACAGTACGACTGGAATTCGGAGACCTCCTGCTGGTCGCTACTTCTGAGTTCGAACGTCCAGTTCTCGGCCGTCCCGATCCCCGAGAGGAGGGTCACGTCGGTTTCGACGATCGCGGTGAGGACGCTCTCGTGGTCGAGGTTCCAGTCGATACGGACGAACAGCTGTTCGTCCAGTTCGTCGATTACGGTCACGTCGTCGACCCCCTCGTCCCCGGTCAGATCGAGCGTGAGTTCGGTGATGCGCTCCGCGTAAATCCAGAAGTAGGGGATAACGGCATCGCTCGTCGGGACGACGCGGTCCAGTTCGACGGTGGCGTCGGGTAGTTGCTCGAAGACCGCGTTCAGGGGAAATTCGGGTTGATCAACGGTGAATGACGCCTCTATCGCCATAGCATACGTTGGAGACGAACCGTTGTGAACGATCGGCTTACGCTCGTTCTCGATCTACATGATGATTGACGACTCTCTCGAGTTGCAGTGTCGCTCGAGGCCGAATTCAGGCTCAACCGCTTTTCGTCCGGCGACGGAACGGGCCGTATGGACGACCTGCTGTCGAGGGACACGCTTCGCGGGCGAACCGGGGAAAACCCGGTCGCACACTGGTTCCTGCTCGACGCGAACCGTTGGGTACTGGCGGGGCTGCTGTCCGCCGTGGCCTTCGCCACGTTCGTCGTTCTCGGCGCGATATCGCTTCCGATGCGGGAGATGATGGACAGTGGCACGCCCATCGACACGGCGTTTCAGGCGCTGATCGCCGCCGTGCTCACCGGCGTGACGCTCGTCGTCTCGATCAATCAGCTCGTGCTCTCACAGGAACTCGGCCGGCTCGGCGACCAGCAGCGGTGGATGAACGAGGCGATGGCCTACCGCCACGACGTCGAGGAACTGTTCGGATCGGTCGGCCCGCCTGACCCCGCGCAGTTTCTGCAGGCGATCGTACAGACCAGCAGCGACCGCGCCGAAGCGCTCCGCGAGGCCGTCGCCGACACCGACGACGAGACCCTTCGGCAACGGACCGACCGACTGGTCGAGAACGTCTGCCGGAACTCCGACGAGATCGAGTCCCAGCTCGAGACGTCCCAGTTCGGCGAATTCGGCGTCCTCCGGTCGGGACTGAACTATAACTACTCCTGGAAGATCTACGCGGTCCGCCGGCTGCGCGACGAGCACGGGGACAGCCTCGACGACGACCAACTGGCGGCGTTCGACGAGTTGATCGACAGTCTGACGCTGTTCGGTCCGGCCCTCGAGCACTTCAAGTCGCTGTACTTCCAGTGGGAACTCGTCCACCTCACGCGATCGATGCTCTACTCGGGGCTACCGGGCGTCGTCGCTGCGACGGCGACGGTGCTGTATCTCGATCCCGAACTGGTTCGGGGAACGATCCTCGGTATCGATACCATGGTGTGGCTCGTGGGCGCCAGCGCGACGATCACCCTCGTTCCGTTCTTCCTGCTGACGACCTACGTCCTCCGAATCGCGACGATTTCGAAGCGAACGGGCTCGCTCGGGCCGTTCATCCTCCGCCGCGCGGAACGAACGGAGGCGATCGACTGGGACGAATGAGTTCTTCGATCGTCGCTCGAGCGGAGCGTCGGTCACGACCGGCCGGTCGGCGGAGACGAAAACGACCGGCGGGTCAGTCGTCCACCGGCGTCACGTTCACGTTCCGCTCGAGCGCGTTCGAGGCGTCGTACCGCGCCTTGATCGCGGCGAGGCGATCGGAATTGTCGCCGTAGACGCGCTCGGTGACGTCCTCGTCGGCCCGCGGTTCCACGCCGGTAAAGCCGCCGTAGGCGCCGTACCCGCCGAGACGTCGGAAGCGGTCGTCGCCGTCGCGGGCCCACTCGATATTTGCGTCGTCGTCGCCCTCGTCCCAGTTCGCCTCGACCGTGAGCATGTACGCCGCGTCGCGGTGGGGGTACGCGGTCGCATCGGGTTCGACGTCGCCGATCGCCCCGCCCAGCTGCCAGACGCCGACACCGGCCAGCGGCGACGGTGCCTCGTCCGCGTGGGCGATGATCGCGTCGATCAGCTCCTCGGAGAGCTCGTCGACGTAGCACGAGCGGTGAGAGTAGTTGCGCCCCTCGGGGAACATCATCGTCCCGAGCTCGTGGAGCTGGAGGTAGGGCATGGGCTCGCTCATGTCGAGCAGCGGCTCGGAGATCTCGCGGAACGGCTGCAGGGCGTCCATCCCCGCCTCGGGGTCCCCGGCGTAACAGCCCAGGATCGCCACGGCGTCCTCGCCGACGAGGTCGTCCGGCATCGGCGGGAGGTCCGGTACGTGTCCCTTCAGGGCGAGCGTCGTCACCTCCTCGGGGGCGTCGCTCGCGAGTTCGTCGTACGCCGCGAGGACGGCCGCCGCTTCGTCGCCGGGGTAGAACACGCCGAGACCGCCGACGATGGGACCGACCTCGTACAGGTCGAACTCGAAGTTCGTGACGACGCTGAAGTTCCCGCCGCCGCCGCGGACGGCCCAGAAGAGGTCCGCGTTGCGCTCGGGACTCGCGTAAACGAGTTCGCCCTCGGGTGTGACGAGGTCGACCGAGCGGAGCGCGTCGATACCGAGCCCGTGTTTGCGTCGGATCCAGCCGATTCCGCCGCCGAGCGTGGAGCCGGGAATACCGACGTCGCCCGCGCTCCCGGTCGGCGTCGCGAGCTCGTGATGCTGGGTCTCCTGTAGCACGTCGCGAGCGCGACAGCCGGGGCCGACCTGCGCGATTTTTCGCCGCGGATCGACGCGGACGGAGTTCATCTCCGCCAGATCGAGGAGACCCCCTCGTCGACCGTCGAACTGCCGGTCTGGTGGTGGCCGCCGCCGCGAACCGAAAACGGCAGGTCGTGCTCGTCGGCGAAGGCGAGCCCCCTGGCGACGTCGGCGGCGCCGTTGCAGCGAACGATCAGCGTCGGATACCGATCGACGAGTCCGTTCCAGACGGCTCGAGTCTCGTCGTAGAGTTCGTCGTCCGGCGTGACGAGTTCTCCCCGAAGGGATCTCTCGAGATCGGTAATTGTTTCGCTATCCAGTCCAGAAGTGGGCACTTGTTTTGCTCCCATCCCGGAAGAGGTGTTCACACCGATTTGTTATAATGATTCTTGACCGTCACATATTAATACACATTAGTATTTAGATATGTAGCGGCCGGATGAGCGACCGCTTCCTGGTTGTCCGGCCGTACGACTCGAGCAGTGTGAGGGCGTCCCATTGCCGTCAGTAACCGAACGGTAGAAAAGCCCGAGTCGACTCGAGGGCCGTATGGAGCTGTTCGTCCGGTTGTCGGGATTGTTGGTCGTGCTCCTGCTGGGGGCCGGGTTCCGAGCGACGGGGCTACTCGACGCCGGCCGGACGGCGCGGTTGAACGCGGTCGCGTATTACGTCGCCCTGCCGGCGCTGATCTTCGTCTCGACGTACGATCGGGCGATCGGCGAGTTACTGTCGCTGACGCTGCTGGGCGGCCTGCTGTTCGTGCTGTTCGCGACGGTCGGGCTGGCGTGGCTCGTCCACCGCAACCGGGCGTCGGTGGGCCGGCGGAGCGTGGCGGTCGTCCAGTCGTACCACTCGAACCTCGGCTATCTCGGCCTGCCGCTGGTCGCGGCGACCTTTAACGCCGAGGTGACCGCGACCGCGAGCGTCGTGCTGGGCGTCGTCACGCTGATCCAGTTACCCCTGTCGATCCTCCTCCTCTCGACGCTCAACGGGGCCGACGCCGCGCTGGGTCACGAACTGCGAGGCCTGGCGAAAAACCCCGTTCTGGGATCGCTGATCGCCGGACTCGCCGTCGGCTCGCTGGGCCTCACGGTTCCCGGACCGGCCGCGACCGGCCTCGACCTCCTCGGTTCGATCGCCCTCCCGCTGGCCCTCCTCTGTGTCGGCGCGTCGCTCGAGGTGGACCTCCCGTCGATCGATATCGGCGCGACCGGGGCCGTCATCGGACTAAAAATTTTCTGTATGCCCGCGCTCGCGTGGGCCGTCTTCTCGGTGCTCGCCGTCGACGCGGCGACGTTCACCGCGGCGGTCGTGATGCTGGGGACGCCGACGGCCGTCTCGACGTTCGTCTTCGCGGTCGAACTCGGCGGCGACGAGGAGTTCGCGTCGCTGAACGTCTTCGCGACGACGCTGGTCTCGATGCTGACGCTGTTCGTGCTGATCACGCTCGTCAACTAGCGATGACTCGAGCGCGACGCGATCGAACACCCACCTACGCACTCGAGAAACTGAGCAACCGAGAGACCGCTGAATCGCCGGCCGCTAGCCGCCGAAGAACCGTTTGATCCGACCGAGCAGGCCCGGCGAGTCGTCGCCGTCCGCATCGTCGTCGCTCGAGTCCTCGTCGGCGCCGACCGACCCCGCGAGCGGGCCGGCGTCGTCGGGAACGTCGGGCGCCCCGTCGCTTCCGGCCCCGGACGTCGTCGCTGTCTGGGTCGCTTCCAGGTCGTCCATCGAGAGTTCGATCTCGTCGACGTCGGGCGTGGACTCGCGCCCCTCGCCCGCCTCGGCGGCCCGGACGTCCGCTCCGGTGACGGCGCCGTCCTCGATGCGGGCGGCCAGTTCCTCGAGGGAGGCGTCGTCGTCCGAGAGATCCTCGAGCGACGTCGCGGCGGAGTCGATCGACGACTCGTCGGCGCTGCTCCCGGACGTGCTCGCGGAGTCCGTCGTGCTCGCAGCGTCGCTCACGTCGGCGGACGCAGCCGTCTCGGTCGACTCGATCGTGTCCGTCAATTCCGCCGCCGCATCGACCTCGACGTCGTCGGGCTCTCGCTCGTCGGTCGATGGGATCTCGTCCTCGTCGAACGCGGCCGTGACGTCGCCGTCCGTCTGGGTCGTCCCGTCCGTCGCTGCGGCTGTGGCGTCGTCCGCTCCGACCGTTCCATCGGCCGGTTCGCTCACCGCCGCAGCCGTCGGTTCATCAGCCGCCGTCCCGGCGTCGTCCGGCTCGGATTCGTACCCCGCACCCGTTGGCTCGTCCCCAGCTGTCGCGCCCTCGTCCGCGTCCGCGTTCGCCGATCCGGCTTTCGTCGCGTCGAGCGAGTCGAGGATGTCGTCGACGCTCTGATCGGAGACGACTCGCTGCGGGCCGCCGCCCGGCTCGAGGCTCCCGCTCGAGGCGCCGGCGTCGTCGACCGACTCGCTCGAGTCGGACGCCGAATCGGCCGCGGAGGGTTGGTTCGAAGACTCGTCGCTCATTGTGGAGGTCTGGCCGTGCCGAGACCATAATCTTTCCCCCCTGCGGTCGATTCGGCGTCCGGATCCGGCGCCGGCGTCCGAGTCGTCACTCGGCCAGCGGCGGCTCCGAGAGGACGACGTTGAGCACCGCGCCGAAGAGAATGAGCATGCCGGCGAAGTAGAGCCAGGTGACGAACAGCAGGACGACGCCGACGGCGCCGTAGGCCTGGTACTGGCCGGCGTTGGCCGCGTACAGTTGAAAGCCGGCCTGCAGAACCGTCCAGCCGATCGCGGCGACGGCGGCGCCAGGGAGCACGTCGGTGAACTCGACGGGGATCGGCGGCAACACGTAGTAGATCGGGAGAAACACGAGGACGAGTCCGGTCAGCAGGGTCAACCAGCTCAGCACGCCGGCGAAGGGAAGCACTTCGGCGGCGAAGCCGACGATCGTTCCGATCACGATCATCAGGGCTGTCGCGCCCGCGCCCGCGACGATCACGACGAGTCCGTCCCTGAGCTGGTCGACCAGCGACTCCTCGGCGACCTCGTCGTAGACCTTGTCGAAGGCGAGGCTGAGCCCGCGGAAGACCTTCAGCGCACCCCAGGCGGCGACGGCGAGCGCGACGACCGTCGCCTCCGCGCGACCGGATTCGGTCGTCAACGCGTCGGTGACCAGTTCCTCGCCCGCCGCCGGGAGGAAGTCGCCGGCGACCGTGATCAACCGCTGGGCGGCGTCCTCGCCGCCGAGCAGCGACCCGACGACGAGCGCGAGCAACACCAGCGGGATCAGCGAGACGAACGCGTAGTACGCGAAGGCGGCCGCGAGAAAGGAAATGTCGCGGTCGCTCGCCGTTCGATAGACTGCAGTGAGCGTCTCTCGAGCGTCCATACCGGGACGAGAACGGCCACGGGTAAATGGCTATCAATCCTCCGTAGTTTCAGAATCGCTGTTCGGTTCGCCGAATGATAGGTCGACCCGCACGCGTTCCGCTCCGGTCGCGACCCGCCCCCCGGCCGTCACCGCTCGCGACAGAAGTTGTGCGACGCGTAGACCGCGCCGTCGTCGTCGATGTAGACGCCGACGCCGCCGCGATCCCAGTCGGGCGTCCCCTGCTCGAGGATCGCGCGTCGGTGGTCGGTGGAGTTCATCCACTGGTTGACCAGCCCTTCGGCGAGGCCCTCCGCGGTCCGGTAGCGGACGGTCTCGTCGGCGGCCGAGTTGTCGACCGGACGATCGACCCACGTCAGGGCGATGTTCTCGCCGTAGCCCCGACAGTAGTTGTCGACGTCCTGGAACCGATCCATCGGCGCCTCGCCGTCGGGATTGATGTGGGCGAAGTACTCCCGCTGGGCCATGTCGTAGCTGTGGGCGCGGCCGACGGAGGCGATCGTTCCGTCCCACTCCAGGGGCTCGATGCCGTGTTCGGCCCGGCGATCGTTGACCTCGGCGTGGACGAAGTCCTCGACGGTCGCCGAGTCGACGGTCTCGACGTCGGTCTCGTAGCTCGAGTTGCCGGGGTCGTCGGGATCGGTGACGTCAGGGTTGCGCTCGCCCGCCGGCGGCGGGTCCGAACTCGGCGTCACGTCGCTGCCGATACCGCCGGGGCCCTCGAAATCGTCCGTGTCGACGCTCTCGAGGACCGCCGGGGCGAGGACGGCGGTTCCGAAGGCGAGGGCGCCGATCAGGGCGACGGCGACGAGCAAGCGGAGAAGCGATCGCAGAACGGCCCTGTCGTCGGAATCGGCACGATCGGATCCGGTGGTCGACCGGGACCGGGGACACATCGTCTGAAACGACTAGATCACGGGATAAGTGTCCCCTGATCGGTTGCAGCCGCTGATACATTTCTCGGGGAGAGACTGTCTCTATCTCGTACTGTTTTCAAAAGCACCACGTCTCGAGCAGCACGTTCACCGACGACGAATCGAACCGGACGTCCGACTGACACCCGGTCGCGCGACGGCCGTCAGTTCCCGTTCCGTGGCTCGCCGAAGATCGTCTCGTGGATGCCGATCACGAGGCCGGGGACGACCGCCATGAAGAGGTGTTCCTCGAGCGGGATGCCGGCGATATCGATTCCGGTTCGGAGTTTGATGTCGAAGACGCCGACGGCGAGCGTGTAGCGGTCCCAGAGGTAGGCGATCGGGTACAGCGCGAGGATCGTGACGCCGGCTTTCCGGAGCGCGTTCGCCCGTCGGAGGAGGACGGCGGCGACGGCCCCCCAGAACAGTTCCGTCGCGAGGTAGGTGTATCGGCCGAAAACGCTGATATCGGGCACCATACGGGCGATACAACGGCGAGGGCCAAAACGGTCACCCCTGCGCCCACCCGGCTAAAACGTGCGGTATGTTCAAAAGCCCGGCGGCAGTATATTCTCCCAGAAGGATGAATATCGCTGATATCGCCACCACGGAGTTCATCGAGGTCGACGTCGGGACGCGAATGGGGAAAGTCCGATCCATGTTCGAGGACGGCAACCCCAAGGGAATCATCGTCACTGACGACGGGGAGTACGAGGGCGTCATCAGCGAGCGGGAGGTCCTCCAGTCCCACGTCGAAGACGACGCCAAGGTGGCGGCGCTCATGAAACCCAGTCGGAACGCGCCGGCCCCGCAGGTCGACCGCAACGAGGACGTCCGGGAGACGGCCCGCGTGCTCGTCGAGAGCAACGCGAAGGTCGCCCCGGTCTTCGAGAACGGCGATCTCTGGGGCGTCATCACCGATGACGCCATCCTCGAGGCGGTCCTCGAGAACCTCGATACGCTCACCGTCGAGGACATCTACACGGCCGAGCCGGTCACCCTCAAGGAGGACGACGGGATCGGGCGGGCGATCAACCAGCTGCGCGAACACGGTATCTCCCGACTGCCCGTGCTCAACGAGAACGGCTACCTCTCGGGCGTCGTGACGACCCACGACATCGCCGACTTCGTCATCCGCGAGAACCACACGACGACGACCGGCGACCGGGTCGGCGACACCCAGCGCCTGCTCGACGTCCCCGTCTACGACATCATGGCCAGTCCCGTCGAGACGACGACGCTCGACACCACCGCCCAGGAGGCCGTCGAGACGATGCTCGAGAAGGACTACGCGGGTCTGATCGTCACCCCCGAAGACGACGACCGGATGGTCATCGGCGTCATCACCAAGACCGACGTCCTGCGCGCGCTGACGTTCACCGAGGAACAGCGCATGGACGTCCAGATCACCAACATCTCGATGCTCGACACCATCACCCGGGAAGGGATCGTCGAGAACATCGAGGACGTCGTCGACAAGTACCAGGACATGCAGGTCCAGCACGCCCACGTCCGGTTCAAGGAACACCAGGAGAAGCTCCGCGGGACGCCGCTGGTCCACTGCCAGATCCGCCTGCGAACCAACAAGGGACAGATCGCCGGCACCGGCGAAGGCTACGGCTCCGAGAACGCCTTCCGCGTCGCCATCGACAAACTCGAGCGCAACGTCTTAGAGGTCAAGGGCGTCACCAGCGACGAGGAGTACCGCGGCCAGCTGCTCCGGAAGCTCAACGAGCTCTAGAGCGGGTTCGCAGTCGACTCCCGCTCACGAAAGCGTCTCCTCCGCAACCTCCAGAGCGACCGTTTTTCGCACGTCTCGCGCCGAGCGAGCCAGTTCGATCGGATAGGTGTCTGAATCGATCACCCAGCCGTCGGCAGCGTCGTACCGTCCGAGCGCCCGATCCGCGAGGTCGATGTCGACCGTCCGCATCTCACCGGCGGGGACGGCGATCGACTCGAAGCCGGCGAGTTCTCGAGTCGGCCGCTCGATCGCGGCCGACTCGGGGGGCCGGACGTACGCCTGCACCACCTCGCGCCCGTCCCGATCGGCGACGTTCTCGACGGTGAGGCGGACCGTCCGGTCGTCGACGACCGACGCGTCGCGGTACGCGAAGTCGGCGTAGGAGTGTCCGTGACCGAACGGGTAGGTCGGCTCTGTGTCGACCGATTTTCGGTCGAAGTGGCGGTAGCCGACGAACAGTCCCTCCTCGTAGTGCGCTTCGTCGTTGATCCCGGGGTATCGGTGCTCATCGGCCGTCGGGTACGTCCCTTCCGGGGCGAACGTGACCGGCAGGCGACCGGACGGATCGCGGTCGCCGTACAGCACCGACGCGACCGCCGCGCCGTCAGCCTGTCCGGGATACCAGGCCTCGAGGACGGCGTCGACCGCCTCGCGCCACGGGAGTTCGACGGGGCCGCTCGACCGGACCACGACGACCGTCTCCGCGGCCGCGTCGGCAACTGCCTCGACGAGTTCGTCCTGTCGGCCGGGCAACCGCAGCGAGTCCCGGTCCTTCCCCTCGGTCGTCCGGTCGCGGACGAAGACGACCGCGACGTCGGCATCGCCGGCGGCCCGGACCGCGGCGTCGATAGCGGGCTCGTCGGCGTCGATGCCGACCCTCGCGTCCGCGGCCGGCTCGTCGCTCTCCTCGCTCTCGACGAACGGCAGCGCGTCGAACAGCGAGAGATCCGGAATCGGCTCGCAGCCGCGGGCGACCGTCACCGCGCCGTCGGCCCGCGACTCCAGCCCCGCCGCGGGACTCGTCGACCGAAACGGCGTCGTCTCCGAGGAGCCGCCGCCCCCGAGTTTCGCCTCGTGGACGTTCGGACCGACGACGGCGACGTCGGCCTCGTCCTCGAGCGGGAGAACGCCGTCGTTCTCGAGCAGGACGGTCCCCCGGACGGCGATCCGCTCGGCGAGGTCGCGGTGGGCGGGCGTATCGATGGCTCCGGCCCCGTCATCGTCGTCGCCGTCACTTCGAGCGTCGTCAGCACCTCGATCGCCGTCGTCGGCACTCTCGAGGCGGCCGATCCGCTCGAGTTGTCCGAGAATCCGCCGAACCATGTCGTCCAGCCGCTCGGCCGGCACCTCGCCGGCGTCGATCGCGTCGGCCAGCGGGTCGCCGAACAGGTCGCCCTTCGTTCCGTCGGGGAGCCCGCCCATGATCTCGGTGGCCTCGCCCTCGAGGTCGGCCGCGTCGAACGAGCCGTCCTCCTTGTCCCCATCGCCGTCGCCACCGAACCCGCCGTCGATCGCGACCCCGGGCATCTCGAGATCCAGCCCCGCGTTCGCGGCGCCGACGGTGCTCTCGGTGCCGTACCAGTCGGAGACGACGTAGCCGTCGAACCCCCACTCGCCTTTGAGCACGTCACCGACGAGGCGGTCGTGGTCGCTCATGTACGTTCCGTTGACACGGTTGTAAGCGGTCATCACGGAGCCGGCGCCGGCCTCGACGGCCGCCCAGAACGGCCGCAGATACAGCTTCCGGAGCGTACGTTCGTCGACCTCGCTGCTGACCCGGACGCGGTCGGTCTCCTGGTTGTTCGCGACGTAGTGTTTGACCGTCGCGACGACGTCCTCGTCCTGGATCCCGTCGACCGCTCCCGCCGCCGTCTCGGCGGCCAGCAGCGGCTCTTCCGAGTAGTACTCGAAGTTCCGCCCGCAGTGAGGGACCCGGATCAGGTTCGCGCCGGGCGCGAGCAGCGCGTCCTGCTCGAGCGCCCGCGCCTCGCGGGCCATCGCCGCACCCTTCTCGCGCGCGAGGTCGGGATCGAACGTCGCCGCGACGGCGATCGACGCCGGGAACGCCGTCGCCCGCTCTCCCTCGGCGCGAATCCCGAGCGGGCCGTCGACCAGCCGGAAGGGCGGAACGTCGAGTCGCTCGACGCCGGGCAGGTAGCCCGTCGCCGTCCCCGCGGGATCGCTGCGGCCGCTGACGAGACGCAGTTTCTCCTCCCGGGTCATCGATGCGAGTCGCTCCGCGACGCGTTCGGAGCCGCCGTTCATGTCACCAACTGGGTGCGTCCGCCCGGTAACTGTTCGGGAGGCGGCTATCGCGATCGAAAATTCGAATTAATGATGCATCGACTCGTCCCCGCCTTCGAGTCCCCGATCCGTGATCCGGAACTGGACGGACTCGCCGACCGCCTTCGAGCGGTGTTTCTCCAGCGTCGCCCGTCGGTTCCCGCCGCGAAAGCGCTCGAGACGGAGGACGACGCCGGTCCAGTGCTCCAGGGTGTTCCCGCCGAGCGCGCGCGTTCGGTCGGCGTCGGGATCGGCGAAGACCTGGTTCGTCAGGACGACCGCGAGGTCGTGTTTGCGGGCCAGCGAGAGGAGGTGGGTCACCTGTCGGGCGACGCTTCGCAGCGCCTCGCCGCCGTCGCTCTCGCCGGTGCGCTCTAAGCGGTAGAAGCCGGTCGCGCTGTCGAGAACGATCAGGTCCGCGCGTTCGGCGAACTCCTCGGTGTCCCGGACGGCCTCGGACTGTTCCTCGAAGTCGACGGCGTCCTCGATGACGATCCGCGAGGCGACGGCCTCGACGTCTTCGTCGTCGACCCGGGCCGAGAGCAGTTGCTGGAAGCGGTCGACCGAGACGCCCTCGGTGTCGACGTAGACCGCGGTCCCGCCGGCGACGGCCGTCTCGACGGCCGCCGACAGCGCGAGGTTGGTCTTCCCCGCCGCGGGCGGGCCGTACACCTGCGTGACGGTTCCGCGTTCGAACCCCCCGCCGAGTAACTCGTCGACCGGACCACAGCCGGTCGGTATCGCCTCGTCGTTCACGGTTCGAGTTGGCAGGTGGCCCGCAAAAAGCCCCCGGAACGGGCCGGTGAGCGAACGGAGATTTGCAGGTGGACTCGAGCGGACGTGAGACGATCCCGATCGCCGATTCGCGACGGAGGATCGAACGGACGCTTCGGCGGGACCGGTACGCGTTCGCTATCGGACGCGAGAGCGCTCGCGAGAAGACGATCAATCGTTCAGCCGAGCGGGTGAACGACCGATGCCGGTGGTTCCGACGCGACCACAGTTAGGGCAGTTATAGTACGTTTCGGGCCCTCGGTGTGCCGTTTCGCTCCGCTTGATTTCAGCGGATCCGCAGAAGGGACAGTAGCTGATATCGCTGACAGTCATCTGTAGTGGAAAATCGTCGAGCCGGGGTATATACGTTGAGACGATATCGAGCGATGAGCCGCGGAGGGGCGCGTCAAACGACGGTGTGAGCAGTTGCTGTACGTTTATTCCTCCGGAAGACGAACCTCGAGCCGTGATCGTCGTCGCCACGTCAGATTTCGAGGTGTACCACGGTGTCGTCAACGAGCTCCGAGAGCGCGGAACCGAGTTTACGACCGTCGAACCCGACGCGGAGCTCCCGGAGCAGACTGCAGTGGTTGTCACCGGCGCCGACCACGCCGACGACTTCGCGACCGTGACGACCGTCGTCGCCGACCCGGATCATCCGCGACGCGCCGTCGACCAGGCCCTGACCGCGGTCCGAGGAAACGGCGGTCGAACCATCATCGGCGTCGATCCGGGTCGGAAACCCGGCGTCGCCGTCCTCGCTGGCGAGATGGTCGTCGCCGCCTTTCAGGTGCCCCTCTCGGACGCCGTCGACGTCATCCAACGCGAGGCCGACGAAGCCACCGCACCGGTCGTCCGGATCGGCGACGGCTCCCGCCTCGAGAGCGCCAAACTCGTCAACGATCTCGAGAACGTGACGGTCGAACTCGTCGACGAGACGGGGACGACGCCCTACCTGGGAACCGGCTCGCGCGGGATGGGCGACGTCCTCGCGGCGGTCAATATCGCTCGCCTCGAGGGGGAGGTCGTCGACTCGCGAGATATCGAACCGACCACCGGCGAGCTACAGGTGATCAAGGATCGCTCGCGCGAGCAAAGCGAGAAGAACCGAGCGATCGACGAGGTGCTGGCCCGACGGGTCGCGGCCGGCGAGTTGACGATCGACGAGGCGCTCTCGGAGCACCGCACCGATGCCGAGAGTGACGACACCGGCAACCAGACGGACGACACTAGCGACGAGAAGAACGACACTGGCGACGACGCGACGGCGCAGCCGTCGGATACGGACGTAGACGTGGATCGGGAGTAACAGCGGCCGACAACCGGCTTCTGACGTTCGAGACTGATCGGTCGTCTCGGTGAGAGACGGTTCAGTCAGGGTCGTCTCGACTCGAGTCAGCTCGACTCTAATCGACTCGAGGCACTGGATCGGCGACGCGGACGGCGAAGAGAAAAAGCTATCGGCCGGGAATCGCCGTTACGGCGCGATCCAGACGTTCGTCGCGGCGACGGCTGACATCTGGATGTTTTCGTTCTCCTGCATGCTCACCTGCGTCGCGGCGGCGTCCCCGTCGTCCTCGGCGACGGCGATCGCCGAGTGCTGTTCGTTGACGTTCTCCTGGGTCACGAACTGGGTCTGCTCGAGGGCGGCCGTCGCGTCCTGGGTGACGTCGCTGGTCTGCTCGGCGCTGGTGTCGTAGTCGTAGGACATGCCCGGCGCGTCCTCGACGTCGTCACCGCCGACGGTGACGGTCGTACTCGAGGTCTGTGCGGCCGAGTCGTAGTTGAATCCCGGCGACGCGTACACGTTGAGCGCAGCGGCGGAGCCGATCTGTGCGTTGTAGTTCTGCTGAGAGGCCATCTGGACGGCCTCAGCTTCGCTGTCGTTGACCGCGATGGCAACCGCCGTGTTCTGGAGGTTGATGTTGAGCTGCTCGACGGCCTGCTCCTGCTCGACGCTGGTCGTCGCGGTCTGGGTGTCGTCCTTGTCCTTCTTGTCCTTGGACGGCGTCTCCGTGTCGACGACGCTGCTGTCGCCGGCGGACGCGACGTTCATCTCGCCCATCGAGGCGATCAGGTTGGCGGCGTTAGCGGAGCCGACCTGTTCGTTGAGGTTGGTCTGGTCGGTGACCTGGATCGCCGTCGCGGTGCTGTTCTCGCCGACCGCGATGGCGACGGCGGCACCTTGCTCGTTGACGTTCGTCTGTTCGACGGCCTGCTGCTGGGTGAGCCAGGTGTTCGCGCTCTGCTCGGTGTACTCGCCCTGGCCCGCGTAGATGTTCGACGCGTTGGCGGCGCCTTCCTGCAGGTTCTGGTTGTGCTGTTCGGTCTGCTGGAGGGCCGTCGCCGAACTGTTCTCGGCGGCGAAGGCGAAGGCCACGCTCTGCTCGTTGTAGTTCCCCTGCGCGACGTCTTGGGTCTGGGTCACGCTGGCCTCAGCCGACTGCGTGACGGTCTCCTTGTCGCCTTTCTCCGTGGCGACTCCCCAGCCGTTGAACTGCTGGCTGTCGCCGCTGCCCATGACCAGGTAGACGTTGCCGACGTCTTCGAACTGGGTCGTCTGGCTGCTGACGACGTTGTTCTCCGCCGAGGCCTCGCCGGTCTGGGCGTTGGCGTTGAGCTGGTTGGCTTCCTGGATGGCGGTCGCCTCGCCGCCGTCGATCGCGATCGACACCGCCTCACCCTGCTCGTTGATGTTCACCTGATCGACGTTCTGGTGCTGGATGACCTCGGTGTTGCTCGTCTGGTTCGCGTTCAGTTCCTCGGACGCGTGAGCGTCGATGTACTCCTCGAGGCTCATTCCATCGAGATCGGCGCCGAAGACCAGGTAGAGGTCTTCGCCGTCCTCGAGGGCGTGAACCGAATCGGCCTGGACGTCATCGTTGCCGCCCGCCATCGCGGCTGGCGCGCCGGCGGCCAACATCGATATGGAAACGATACAGGCCATCAATACTGTCGTATACCGTGAGCGTCTCGTGTCTTCGTCTGTCATGGTAGCTCTGATTTTCGGTCGTGAGTTTGTTTTGTTGCTGAACGATTCGACGCGAACGGGTCTTTCCCGATGATAGACTTTGTTATCGACAGGTTGGAAAACGTATTAGTCGTCCTACTAACTGGAATTCGATCTCTACTCTCAGAAACTACCGTCTACCCCCGGCTGACGACCGGCTCAGACGGCCGATTACGCGTCGCCGTCCGGAGGAGTCGGCAGATCGATACGCGATACGCCACGACGTCCGACTTACGTTCGAAGTTCTTTGATTCGAGACGCTTCTCTGACAACGAAACCGAAAACTACCGGCGAAAGTTGTGGTCGAATGATCGTTTCATGATCGAAGGGCGATCCAGCGCATGGTAATCGACAATGAGCGTGAACGGTTGCGATCGATGGCGAGGCGACGCCGGCTCCAACGGCGGCCGCGATCGGCACGGCGCGACGGCTGTTGTGAGAGCGACCGCGGCGCCTCCCGACGCGATGCAGTCCGACGCTCGTTCGGACGGTCCGAGAAGAGCACACCGACGATCAGCGCGCGAGACGGGAACCGCGGGTCTCGAAATCGATCGATTCATCGCCGCTGCCGGCCAGCGGCTCTCGCGGGATGAGTTCGCAGTGTGTACACGCGACGATCACGGCATCACGCGGCCTCAGATCGGTGATCAATCGGCTCTCGAGACCGTCCAACCGACGGTCTCGATGAGCGAACGCTCGTTCACGGCGACGAACTGTTCCCGTCACGGAGACTATTACGACGTTGCGATTAAAGTTACAGCCGATCTACACAATCTATTTCGAAGACGGCGTGGAATCAGTTCAGCGGGAAATTCCAGTAGTAGCGACTATCTATCCGCGTCCGAGTAAATATTACGCATTTTTAATTAGATTTACTACACATCCTAACGATTGTAACTGTCCGCAATATCGGCTATACAGCGTAACCGTTGGGCGGTTTAATACGGAACCCGGCTGTTGACCCGACTGGGCAACACGGCGCGTTGGACGCTCGAGACGACCGGCTTCGTACGCTGAGCGACTGCGAATCCGGTCACAGTGGAGTGGTACTCGAGCGTCCATGCGTGTGTGGGTGCCCATGATCAACCATGAAACGCGCAATCTCGATGCTGCTGGCGATCGCACTGGCGTGTAGCTTCGTATTCGCAGGGAGTGCAGCTGCACTGGATATCAACGATGTCGACCAGGACATCGACCAAGACGCGGACCTCTATCAGGACGCGGACGCGGACGTCAAGCAGTACCAGGACGTCGACCAGAAGAACGTCGGCCTGCAGGGCGGTAACGTCGCGTACGCAGCGTACGGAGACGCCACGGCCCAGAACGACCTAGACCAGTCGAACACCAACGTGCAGTACGGTGTCGCTGAAGCCGAGAACGAAGGCGAAATCGACCAGGACGCCGACCAGGAAGCCGAGAACGAGTTCGAGTTCGACGCCTTCTAACTAACTAACTAACTAATCAACAATGAAACGCGCAATCTCGATGCTGCTGGCGATCGCACTGGCGTGTAGCTTCGTGTTCGCAGGAAGTGCGGCTGCACTGGATATCAACGACGTCGACCAGGACACCGACCAAGACGCGGACCTCTACCAGGACGCGGACGCGGACGTCAAGCAGTACCAGGACGTCGACCAGACGAACGTCGGCCTGCAGGGCGGTAACGCCGCGTACGCAGCGTACGGAGACGCCACGGCTCAGAACGACCTAGACCAGTCGAACACCAACGCGCAGATCGGTGTCGCTGAAGCCGAGAACGAAGGCGAAATCGACCAGGACGCCGACCAGGAAGCCGAGAACGAGTTCGAAGTCGACTTGTTCTAGAGAAGCCCGACTTCGTTCACTTATTTTTAGCCGTCCGGATCGCCGCGTACTCACAGTTGTGATCCCGAGCAGGTGGCGATAGGTAGTCAGTCGGAATAGGCCACAGGTAACAGTCTAGTTGCGCTCGAAAGCACAGCGAGAACTCGTTCTTCGATTCGGTACCGTGTTGGATCACGTGCGAATGTGAAAACCGTCGAATAATCCGTTGTATGGCCGTTTCCTACGGAGTTATTGTGAACTAACGTCATCGCGTTAGCCGTCGGTTAGCAGGCGGATATCGGCGAAACGGTTCTATTGATTAATGCCCGAATCTGCCGATGGGTGAGTCACTGGGGACGGGTAACGGCCCTCGGTGTGCTAACTGAACTATGAACCAACGAACCGCGATGGCGCTGGCGATCGGACTCGCGGCAGCGGCGGTCGTCGCCGCGGGTGCAACGGTGATCGCTGCATCCGACGAGCCCGTAAGCGATTCGACTGAAAACACTTCAGAAAACATGACAGAAACCGAATTTTCGTGGGGAACGGTCGTCCACGAAACCGACTCCGAAACCGGCGATACCGACGTCGAGGTGATCGTCGACGCCGACGATGACATCTCGATATCGACGATCGCGGCCCCCGATGCGACGGATGAGTACCGCGACGAAGCGACTACGGCCGATGCAGACATCGAGTCGTTCCCCTGGGGGGCAGTGATCCACGCGACCGATTCCGACACCGATGCGACCGATATCGAAGTGATCGTCGACACCGACGATGACGTCTCGGTTTCCGTGACGTCGGTCTCCGAGAACGGCGTTCAGACGTCGACGTCGTCCGTCACGTCCACGAGCGAAACGAGCGAGAGCAGTACGAGCGTCTCACAGTCGACCGTTTCGTCGACGACGGTCTCCGGCTCGTCGGTTACCAGTAGCTCGACGGACGTTACGCAATCGTCGACCCAGACCGACGGCGAATCGATCGATATCGATATCGATACCGAGACGGATACCGATACCGACGACAGCTAACTCGAGCGGATACTCGCTCCGGCATTCGTATGCGATCTGCGAGCGCCGCCGATTCCGATTTTCTAGTGCCCCTGTTCGTCCAGCACCGTCGCTCCGCTCGACGGGTGACCTCCCGGATCGGGACGTCGGTTTCGCGTGCGACCGCCAGCACGTCGTCGTACTCCGCGCTGACGTCGTAGACCTCGCCGTCCGCGTCGCTCGCGACCTTCACCGTAACCTCGTCCCGTTCGCCGTCGACCTCGAGGGCCACCGTCTCGAACGCCCGATCCGCGATTCATCGGTGGGTCGCTCCGGCGTCCCGAACGCCCAGCGTCCCGGTCTCCTCGGTCAGCGCTCGAGCCACGCGCTGGCGATCTACGGGCTTGCAGAAGCCGAAATCGAGGTCGTAGCCGCCACGCCCGACGAACCGCGCCCGCCGTTGGGAGCGGACGTCGCACTCCACGTCGACCGCAGTGGACTGGTCTCTCAGCGAGAATGGCGTCGACGAACCGATGACGATCCGATCACGGAATCGGCCGCTGAAACGCGTGCGTTCGCAGTATCCTCGAGCGGGCGACGCTGACCGCGGTCGGTCGGCCGTGCAGAGAACCAATGTCGCCGGCGCGCTATTCGACGGTGACGCTCTTCGCGAGGTTCCGCGGCTTGTCGATCGACCGACCGAGCCGATTGGCGACCCAGTAGGAGAGCAGTTGCAACTGGACGTTCGCCAGAATCGGTGTGAGGTGTCGGTGCGTCTCCGGTACCGGCAAGATGTGGTCGGCGTGATGTTCGATGAGTTCCGGGACGTCCGTGATCGCGATAACCGGCGCGCCGCGAGATTCGACCTCCTTCACGTTTCCGAGCATCTTCTCGGGGCTCGACTCGGCGGTGAGCAGGGAGATAACCGGTGTCCGCTCGGTGACGAGCGCGAGCGGCCCGTGTTTCAACTCGCCGGCGGCGAAGCCTTCCGCGTGTTTGTACGTGATCTCCTTCATTTTGAGCGCGCCCTCGAGCGCCACCGGCGCGTTGTAGCCGCGGCCGATGAAAAAGTACGCGTCCGCGTCGACGTACTCGTCGGCGATCGCTCTCGTCTGTGAGCTATCGAGAATAGACTGGACCTGATCCGGAAGGGCGCGTAGCGCGTCGATGAACTCCCCGGAGGACTCTCCCGTGAGCGCGCTCGAGAGCATCGCCAGCGCGACCTGTTGTGAGGCGAACGTCTTGGTGGCGGCGACGCCGATCTCCGGACCGGCGCGGATATACATCGCGTGGTCCGTCTCCCGAGCGGCCGAACTTCCGACCACGTTCGTCACCGAGAGCGTCTCCGCACCGACGCGGTTCGCGCCGCGGATCGCACCGAGGGTGTCGGCGGTCTCCCCGCTCTGCGTGACGCCGACGACCAGCGTCCCTTCCTCGATCGGAATCGACTCGACGTCGTACTCGCTCGCCAAAAAGGCCGTCGCCGGAACGCCCCGTTCCCGAAACAGCCGGGCACCGTAGAGCGACGCGTGGTACGACGTCCCGCAAGCGACGAAGTGGACGCGATCCGGACGCGCCACCTCCGAGAGTTCGTCGATCGAGACGGTCCCGTCCAGTTCCTGCGGTCGGCCGTGGAGACACTCGCGCAGCGAGCGGGGCTGTTCGTTAATCTCCTTGAGCATGAAGTGATCGTAACCGCTCTTTCCCGCGTCTTCCGCGTTCCAGGAGACCGTTTCGACCGGCATGTCGACGCTCGTCCCTCGTTCGTCGGTGATCTCGACGCCCGACGGACGGATCGACGCGAACTGGCCGTCTTCGAGATAGATTACGTCGTCGGTGTACTCGAGAAACGCCGGAACGTCGCTGGCGAGGTAGTAGTCGTCGCGATCGACGCCGAGAACGAGCGGTGATTGATACCGCGTCGCGTAGATGGCGTCGTGGCCGGCGAACACGGCCGCGACCGCGTAGCTCCCGTCCAGCCGATCGATCGCTCGACGGAACGCGGTCTCGGGACTGTCGTTCTGATCGAGCGCCGCTTCGATCAAGTGGGGAATGACTTCCGTGTCGGTCTCGCTATCGAACTCGTGTCCGTTGGCCTCGAGCGCCTCGCGTATCTCGTGGTAGTTCTCGATGATTCCGTTGTGAACGACGGCGACGCGCTGGTCGCAGTCGGTGTGCGGATGTGCGTTCGCGTCCGAGGGCGGCCCGTGCGTGCTCCAGCGGGTATGACCGATCCCCGTTCGCCCCTCGAGTTCTTCTGTCTGAAGTGCGGTCTCGAGTTCCGACAGTTCGCCTTCCCGCTTGTACACCGTCAGCGGATCGTTCGCGATCGCGATGCCGGCGGAGTCGTATCCGCGGTACTCGAGGCTCGAGAGCGCGTTCAACAACACCTCGGAGACGTCACCGTTCGTCCCCATCCCGGTATGACCGATGATACCGCACATCAGGACCGAACCTCCGTTTCCTCGTCGACGATCCCGCGAACCGTCGCACCCGCTTGAATCTCCACGTTCGGGCCCACCAGCGTGCCGGGATCGTAAGTGACGCTACCGCGATCGCGGACGCGATCCGCCAGTAGCGCGCCGAAATCTTCGTCTTCGAAGATGCGGTCTTGGACGCGAACGTCGCTCGGCCCGCCCGGGACGGTCGAGCCCGGACCGATCGCGACGCCGGTACCGGTCACGCACTCGACGACCGTCGCGTTGGCTCCGATACGCGTGTCGGTATCGACGACGCTGTGTTCGACGACCGCGTTCGAACCGATCGTCACGTTTTCGCCCAGACAGACGTACGGACCGACGACGGAGCCCGGTTTGATCACGCAGTCTCGGTCGACGACGACGGGGTCTCGAATCTCGGCGGAGTCGTGAACCGTCGCTTCCTCGTGAACGTTCGCCCCGGAGTCGCCGTCGACGACTCCGGTATCGAACAACTCGACGGAGACGTCGAGAAGGTCCCACGGGTACGTCGCGTCGACCCAGGTTCCCTCGGAGACGGCGCCGCGAACGACGTCCCCGCGCTCGATGAGTTCCGACAGTCCGTCGACGAGGAGGTGTTCGCCGGCCCGCGGCTCGGCGGCTCGAACGGCGTCGAACGCGGCCGAATCGAGGACGTAGATGCCGACGTTGAGGAGGTAATCGCGCCCGTCGGACGGGTCCTCCACGATCGTCGTTATTCGCCCGTCTTCCACGAGGACGCCGCCGTACCCCTCGATACTCGACGCGTACAACAGCCCGACCGTCGCAGCGGCGTCGGAATTGTGGGCCTCGAGGACGTCTCGAACGATTCGACTGTCAGCGATCTGATCGCCGTTGACGACGAGGCACGTCCCGTCAGCGGCGGCTTCGGCCGCGAGCACGGCGTGACCGGTGCCGAGCTGTTTCCCCTGATCGACGTACGTGAGGGAGGCGTTGCGATACGAGGAACCGAAGTAGGACTGGACGCGGTCGCGTCGATACCCGACGACGACGACGATATCGGATATTCCGACGTCGATGAGCTGATCGAAGACGTGCTCGAGAATCGGTTTCGTGGCGGCGGGAAGCATCGGCTTCGGACGGTTTCGGGTGAGCGGCCGCAAGCGGCTGCCTTCCCCTGCCGCTAGCACGATCGCAGTGTAGTCCGAGGGGTGCGTTTTCGATGATTGCGACCTCGAGTCGCATGCCGCTGATCCAGCGCGTGTCATACCAGCGCTCGACGGTGCAGGTTCACTTTTGAATAGCCGATAGTATCATTCGTCAATCCTCAATAGCCTGTGAACACTTAGAATGCGGTTACAATAATCGCGGAAATAGCGTCTCGCGCGCACACAGATAAGTAGCGATCTCGGCGTCGGGATCATCGGGTAACACGGCTGTGGTGTCCGCATTTCTCTCAGCGCAGTCGACGATTCATCGCTGCTGACGGTAGTTTTAACTGGTGTTTGTACACGGAATATCCCTTTCAGCAGCGTTCATATGTTTCGTCTCTAAAATGCACAATGGCCTAGATGTCGGCAGATCGAATAGATGGCAGATCACTGATCGGTAGGTGGAAATAACAGGTTAGCCACAGCCCATCACGAATTACTACTCCGAGTGGGGAACAGAACCGCCAGTGAGGCGATACCAAACAATCGTCGCCACACGTGCGCGCGATCCCGTGGTCGAACATCACTCGATTTCGATGGTCCACTCGTCGGCAGCGTCTACGGTAACGTACCCGACGCCGTCGGTGTGAATCGCGGTTACACCGGCGAATGCCCCGATGGCGTCGAACACCAGCTCCTGCCCGTTCCAGACGAAGTCGTTGTTCTCCGCGTCTTGCGGGACGACGGCGATGCGGAACGGCGATTCGGCGTCGTAGACCGCTCCGACGGTCGCGTCGCCGTCTAACAGGACCGGGCCGATCCAGTCCGTCCCGGAACCGGAGATCGAGACGGGTGGTTCCTCCGCCTCGGTCTCGGATACGCGCGGTTGCCGGACGATCAGTTCCCACGGTCCATCAGCGTCGACGTAAAGCACGTACGCTCCGTCTTCGAGAAAGGCGCCGGTCGATCCGTCGAACCCGCCGATATGACTAAGAAGACGGTACTCCTGTTCGTGTTCGTTCGGAACGGCCCGCACGTCGAACGTCGATGTCCCCTCGTGAACGCCCTCGATCACCGTCGGACCGCCCTCGATTTCGAATTCCTCGGTGACCGTCACTCCGTCGCCACTGAATTCGATCGGATCCGGTTCTTCGCGATCGTCGTCGGTATCGTCCTGAAGTGCGGCAGTGACGGGAGTCGTTCCGAGCGACGTCCCGAGAACGACTCCGCCACTGAGTAACAGTCTTCGGCGTCGCATAGTGGTGGTTCTGAGAATACAGTATTTAGTTCGCTAGGATCGCCGGGACGAAGCAACCAGACACAAACCGGCCTCACTCCCGTTTACTCCCCGTATCAACGTCCAAATGATTACCTGCGCCGCGACCTCGTGACTAATTCGATGTACCCCGTGAAGAAACCATCAGTAATTACTCCCAATTTGGGATTTATAGATATTTGAACAGTGGGTGATACGGACAGTTGAATCGGATCGCCGGTTACAGACGAGATCTGTTCGCCGTATTACCGCCGCAAACCGGTACATGGACCCGGAACCTGTCCTTTCCCGGCTGGATCTCCCTCCCGCGTTCGGTCCCCCGTACTTATCAAACTCCCCACATGAGGAAAGTATATAAGAAAGAAAATCAATTACCTGATACATATAATTCATCTATTATATCTGTGTCATAGAGCCGGACAATAAGGGGACCTCCGATTAAAAGAACAATCGTGGTGTTGCCGATTTAAAAAGAGGGGAAATATGCTATGTAATGGTTATTACTTGCGTTCCTCTGCAGTTCGAGTCGGAATTAACGTGACAACGGTTGGCGGGCAATAAGTGCGAGTGTAAACCCCGATAGATAGAGAGATATGGACCAGATAGGGATTATCGGATTGGGCTACGTTGGATTGCCACTCGCTACGGCTTTTGCGGACGCCGGACACCCCGTCGTCGGATACGACATCAAGCGGCAGAAAATCGAGCGGCTTCGAGCGAAGCCCCCGATGGTGACCGGAGTCGGCCCCGCGGACCGCGCCGAAGGAGTCCCCGAGTTCACCTCGAATCCGGAGCGATTACGGGATTGCGACGTCATCATCACGGCGGTTCCGACCCCGCTGACGGAGACCTCGGAACCGGATCTCTCGAACGTCCGCTCGGCGGGACGGACGATCGGCGAACAGCTCCGTCCGGGGACCACCGTCGTCCTCGAGTCGACCGTGTATCCCGGTGCGACCCGCGAAGAATTCGTGCCGGAGATCGAGCGAGCGTCGGGACTCTCGCTCGGTGACGACTTCGCCGTCGGCTACTCTCCGGAACGACTCGTTCCCGGGGAAGAACGCAGTCTCCGCAACAGCGTCAAGCCGGTCAGCGGCCACACGGACGCCGTTCGATCGGAGCTCATGGACCTCTACGAGAGCGTCGTCGACGAACTCTACCCGGCGCCGTCGATAGAGTCGGCCGAGGCGGCGAAGTGCCTCGAGAACGCGCAACGAGACCTCAACATCGCATTGATCAACGAGTTCGCGATGGCCTGCAACGGCGTCGATTCGCTGGATTACGAGGACGTGCTCTCTGTCGCGGATTCGAAATGGAATTTCGTTCGATACTCGCCCGGACTGGTCGAGGGGCACTGCATTCCGATCGATCCGTACTTTCTGATCGAACGCCTCGAGCGACTCGGCAGGTCCGCGTCTCTCATGCGAGAGGCCAGAGCCGTCAACGAATCGGTCGTCGATTTCATCGTCGGACTGGTCGAGGACGCTCTCTCGGAACGCGACGAACATATCGACGGGACTGACGAGAATCGCCTCCTCGCGTGCGGGCTCGCGTACAAGCCGAACGCGGAGGACCTCCGTTCGGAAGCGAAACGGCGGTTGTTCGACGAACTGCGCGACCGCGGCCTCGAGCCGATCGGATACGATCCGCACGTGGACGCGGCGGACGCGACCGCCGCGTTCGACCTTCCGATGTGGTCTTCGCTAGACGAGGGCGACGCCGTGGGCGTCCTCATGCTCACTGACCACGACGAATTTCCCCCGTTCTCATTCGACGACGTTGCGGCGGCATATTCGGGCCGTCCGATCGTCGTCGACACCACGAGAGTGTTCGACGAGCGATCGACGCCCGGCGTGATCTATCGGAGGTTCTGAACACATGACAGCTCACTACACCTCTCAGACCGACACCGATCGAGCGGCTACCGAGACGGCCACCGCCCCCGCCCAGCGGGATCGACAGGCCCGCGGAATCGGATCGATCGACCGACTCGCCGGTCGACGGATACTCGTCACCGGCGGTGCGGGGTTCATCGGGTCGAACTTCGCGCGCTGGCTCGCTCCGCACGCGCACGTCACGATCCTCGACGATTTCAGGAGCGGTTCGCGGGACAATATCAACGATATCGACGACATTTCGGTCATCGACGGGGACATCCGCGACGCCGGACTCGTCGCGAACGCGGTTCGCGATCAGGACGTTGTCGTTCACATGGCCGCGATGGCGGGCGTCCAGCGGACGCTCGACAACCCGGTCGATACGCTCGAGGTCAACGTCGAGGGGACCAGGACAGTGCTCGAAGCGGCGGTCGAAGCGTCCGTCGATCGAGTCCTGTTCACGTCGACGTCGGAGATGTACGGCGACCTGTTCGAACCGCCGTACAGGGAGGACGGTCCGATCGCTCCCAAGACGAACTACGCCGTCGCAAAGGCGGTGAACGAACGGTACGTCAAATCGTACTGCGAAGCGGCCGGGATTCCGTACACGATCCTTCGCTACTTCAACGTCTACGGGCCGAATCAGGACGGATCGACCGACGGCTACGTCGTTCCCAAGTTCGTCCGCCGCGCGCTCGCTGACGACTCGATCCCCGTCTACGGGAGCGGCGAACAGACGCGGGACTTCACGTACATCGACGACGCGCTGGACGCGACGATCCGATCGCTCGGACCCGCCGGGCGAAACGAGACCTTCAACGTCGGGACCGGGTACGAGTGTTCCATTCGCCGACTCGCGGAGTTCGCCGCCGACGTCGTTGGTCGTGGCCACATCATTCACACGGAGGATCCCCGTCCGTACCGGGTGGAACGACGCTGTGCGGACATCACGAAAGCCAGGGGAGTCCTCGGGTACGCGCCGAGGACGCCGCTGCCCGACGGAATCGCGAAGGTCGCTGCCGCGATGAAACGGTCGGACCGTCAACGCGCACGCGAGGTGTAGTCGATGCGGTCCCCAGTGCTGTTCATCCCCGGTCTCTCAGTCCTCCTCGGGCTCTACGGCTACCTGGTCAAGTCACCGCTGCCGCTCCCGGCGAGCGATGAAACGGAAACGGAGCCGACGGTAGAGGTGTTCATTCCGGCGTTGAACGAAGAGGAGACGATCGGATACGCGATCGCGTCGCTGACGTACCAGACCGTGCGACCGGACGCGGTAACGGTCGTCGACGACGGCTCGACGGACGCGACTGCCGCGGTCGTCGAAGCCGTGCGAGAGCAGATCGACATCGAGATCAATTTCGTCCGGCACACGGACCGAGGAAGCAAGACCAAGCGTCTCAAACAGGTCACCCGGAACAGCGATGCGGACAAGATATTCGTCCTCGACGCGGACACCTATCTCGTCAGCGAGACCTACCTCGAACGGGTAATCGCCGCGCAGGAAGCCGAGGACGTGGCCTGTTCGTTCGGGGTCGTACAGCCCGATACGCGGTCGACGAAGCGGTCGTTCCACCGCGATAGCCTGGAGCCGCTGTTCCCGAACGGCGTCCCAGCCGAGGCGGTTCCGGACTGGATCGAGCGCGATCAATTGGGTCGGGACCGACCGTCGTATCTCGTCACTCGATGGCCCGTCGAACAGTACCGGAGCATACTGTACGCGATCGAGCAGCGCTTCTTCAAGGAGGCCCAGATGCGGCTGATCAGGACGTCGCTGTTTCCGGCGGGTTGCGGGGTACTCTACGATCGTCAGGCCCTCCGATCGGTGTTCGACGACTTCGAGCCCTCGCTGGGCAACCAGTTGACGAACAGCGAAGACATCTTCATCGGCTTCTCGCTCGTCGACCGCGGATTCGCGAACGTGCAGGTCTCGGACGTGAGGATGCGAACGGTCGAGCCGACCCTCGCCGCGATGGCAGATCAGACGTACCTATGGAGTTCGTCGTTCCTCCAGAGCACGTTCTATTACCGGGTGTTCTCCCGATGGCTCCGATCGCAAACCGGCGACGTGACCGACGAGATCCCCCGCGACGAACCCGGCCTGATCGCGGAGGAGACGACCACCGTCGGGACGGACGGAGGGTTCGCGAGTCCGACCGACTCCGAACGCGTCGGGACCCCTCCCACGGGAGCGGGTTCGGACGAACCGACCACCCCCTCGAGCGTCCGGGCCGATCGGAACGAGGAGTCGCCATCGGTCGGCGTTCCGACGTCCGCCGATAGCTCGGCGGAGTCCGCGCCGGACCGGGAGATGGCCGCTGACCGAGACAGCGGCGACGAGGACGACTCGGGATGGTTCGATCGGCGACGCACGCTCAGTGCGGTCGTCGGTTCGCAGATCGTCGACGGACTGTACCCGATCGCACTCCTCGTCGTCGGACTGCTCTCCGTCTTCGGGCTCTTCCCGATCGAGCTACTGCTGGCGGTCGTCGCCGTCGAATTCGGCCTCTACCTGCTCATCGCGGGACTGTTCGCCCATCGCCAGATAACGCTCCTGTCGTTGCTCGTGTCCGTACCCGTTCGGCTATCTCAGTTACCGGTCGGCGTGTACGTCTACGCGCGGGTCGCGACGGATCTGCTCAGGGGAAAACGAAACTGGAACAAGTGACCATGGACGCATCACGACGACGCTGCCTGCGACTCGCCTCCGGCGCGGCGGCGGCCGCGATCGGCGGCTGCCTCTCGTGGGGTTCCACGGAATCGAACGAGGCGACTCCACCGACCGACAGCGGGGGAGAGGGGTTCTCGTTCGATCCGGACGCCTACGAGATCGAGTCGTCGTTCGTCACCGAACGGTTGCACGCGGGGTCGCCGATCGATGAACTCAACGACGATCCCGACGCGTGGCTCGAGTGGAGCGGGACCGTCCGAACGACCGGGGACGAGAGCGTGCGAGGTGACCGGTCGCTGGTCATCGAGACCGATTACCAACAGCAGGAAGGAATCGCCCGAACGCAGTTCGACGAACCCCTGGACCTCTCGGACCGAGCGTTCTCGGTCGCAGTGAAGTGGGACACGCGGACCGAGATCAGCGACAGGCTTCCGATCTCCCTGACGCTGTGGGACGGGTCAGGCGACGGGATCCGGTTCGCCCAGATAGTCGAAAAGCGAACGCTGCGGGGCTGGCACCGGTACGACCTGGGACTCAACGCGATCACCGGCGACCCCGATCTCTCGTCGATCGAGACGATCGACGCGATGGTGTGGACGGGAAACGACGAGGCGCGGGTGTACGTCGACGACTTCCGCACGACGGAAACGGCGTCGGGGAGCTACGTCCTGTTCCACTTCGACGACATCTACGAGGGCGCGTACCGGAACGCGTTTCCGACCCTCGCGGAGTACGGCTACGGCGCGACTGCAGGCGTCATCATCGACGAGCTCGGAGCGGACGAGCACATGAATCGGGCCCAGCTCGACGTCCTCGCCGATAACGGCTGGGAGGTGTGCGGCCACCCGCACGATTCGCAGACGTTCGCCGAGATGAATCCGGAGGACCTCGAATCGACGCTGCAGAGGTACGAAGGCTGGATCTCGGAGCACGGATACGACGGGAGCGAGTACGTCATTTACCCGTACGGCGAGATCAACGACGAAAACATGAGCGTCGTCTCCCGGTATCACGACCTCGCGTTCAAGGTACCGACTGCGGGATACGGCGCGGGGATCACGTCACCGCTGCTCTGCGGGCGCGTCAACGGCGAAGCCGTCGACCTCGTTCGGACGATGATTGATCGAGCGAAGCGCTACAGTTGTGTGGTCCCGATCATGTACCACGACGTCAGCGTCGGTGACGGACGGGGAATCTCCCGACGCAAGTTCGACGAGACGGTTCAGTACGTCGACGACGCCGAGAACGTCGAGGTGATCACGACCGGTGACTGGTTATCGGCACTGAAGGACGGTGAATTTCCGTGACTCGAGGGGATAGACGGTGACGAGCGACGATCGGTCATCGGGGACGCCCGGCCAGCCCGGTTCGGGCCGCGACGACTCGCCTCGCGGCACGCTCGATCGCCTCTCGCGGCGCGGCGTTCTCGGGGGGCTGGGGCTGGCCGGTCTCGGGATCGGCCTCGGCGTCGGCCTCCGACGGGACGAGGGCGACGACGGAACGGACGATGAGAACACTGACCCGGAAGCGGGAGGCGAGAGCGAGGACTCGTGGGAGGCCGACGCTGACGAGCGGATCGAGGACTACCGAACGACGTCGCTCGCGGTCGAAGTCGTCGACGAGGACGATGCGCCGATCGCGGACGCGGAGGTCGACGTCGAGATGAACGGACACGCGTTCGGGTTCGGCACCGCCGTCAACGCGGAGTATCTGGTCGCGGAGTCCGTCCCCGACGACGAGTATCGAACGGCGATCACCGATCTGTTCAACAAGGCCGTCCTCGAGAACCGCCACAAGTGGAACTTCTGGGAACTCCCGGAACACCGCGAACACGCGGAAACGGCGACGTGGTGGCTCCTCGATCGAGGACTCGAGATGCGAGGTCACACCTGTATTTGGCAGCGTCGCGGACAGGGGGCCATCCCCGACGACGTGCTCAAGGCGATGGACGAGGGCAACGCCGACCACGTCGACAACCGCAGCGACGAGCACGTCTCGGCTATCGTCTCGCACCACAGCGGGACGGAGAACGTCACCGAGTGGGACGTCCTGAACGAACAGATCGGGTTCCACGAGATGACCGATCTCATCGACCCGGACGAACCACCGACCCGCGCGCCGAAGATCCGGGACTGGTTCCAGTTGGCCGCCGACGCCGATCCCGACGCGCGCCTCTATCTCAACGAGTACGACGTTCTCCCCGGCGACAAAGACGATCACCGGGACGCGCTCGAGGAACTCGTGACGTGGGCGGGCGAAACCGACGTACCGCTGGACGGGATCGGCATGCAGAGTCACCACTGGGAGACGGACCAGCGACGATCGCCCGGGGAACTGCTGTCGACGCTCGACCGCTTCGCTGAGCACGTCGACTCGATTCAGATCACCGAGTACGACGCGTGGGGCGACGAGTGGACGGAAGAACTCGAAGCGGAGTACCTCTACAAGTTCCTGAAGACGGTGTTCAGTCACCCGGTCGTCGACGGCTTCATGATGTGGGGCTTCTGGGACGAGATCCACTGGCAGGGCAACGCGCCACTGTTTCGCGAGGACTGGTCGGAGAAGCCGGCGTACGACGCGTACACGGACCTCGTGTTCGACCAGTGGTGGACGGAGGAGTCCGGGCGGACCGACGTGGACGGCCTGTTCAGTACCGACGTGTTTCTCGGCGACCACGACGTGACGGTGCGCGCACGGGACGCCAGCGAGACGACGCACGCGACGGCCGAGGATCCGACTGAGGAAGAAACGGTTACCGTCCGGATCGGGTGATCGGCCCAGGTCCGGTCGGCGCGAGCCGTCGGCCGAGAATCGTTCCCATCCGTCTGCATCGGACCGCGTGCCCGACCGCCTGTGTGACGCCAGCCATCGATCACCGGCCCGATTCGCGTCCGTTATCCGGTTCTATGTACCGTCCGGCGGAGCGACAGCGCCTCGTCTGCCGCCCCACAGAGCGCGGCTACGGACTTGGCCCCGAATTGCGACCGGAGACGCGGGCAACCCGCGAATAAGCCCGAGACTGCCGGTCGAAACCATCGATGGGATAAATACCGATGCCGCCCCCGTCCTCTCAGGAATGCGAATACTCTGTGTGGCAGCACATCCGGACGACGAAGTGATCGGGGTCGGTGGGACCCTCGCGAAACACGTCGCCGAAGGCGACGACGTCGAGGTACTGATGCTCAACGACGGTGTGATGGCCCGGTACGAGGCGGAGACGTCCGCCGCTCGAGCGCGCCGCGACGACCGCCGAGAGCGGGCGCGGGCCGTCGCCGACTCGCTCGGCTTCGAGGACGTTACCGTACTCGATTACTGGGGGAATCAGCTCGACGACGAGGCGCTCATCGACGTCGTCCGCGACGTCGAGTCGAAACTCGATTCGTTCGAACCGCACGTGATTTACACACACTACTATGGCGACCTCAACATCGATCATCAGATCGCCGCGCGCGCCGTCCGGACGGCCGCCCGACCGCTCGCCGGGTCGACCGTCGATCGGATCCTCTCGTTCGAGTCGCTGTCGTCGACCGAGTGGGCGATGCCGACCGCGGGTACTGCGTTCCAGCCGACCGTGTTCGTCGACATCGACGAGCATTTCGACCGGAAGATGGACGCGCTTTCGATCTACGAGGACGAACTCAGGGAGAGTCCCCATCCCCGTAGCATGCGAAGCATCCGGAACAACAACCAGCTGTGGGGGGAAAAGGTCGGCCTCTACGCCGCCGAACCGTTCGAGCTGATCATGGAGCGTCAGCGGTAGAACCGGTGCAACACGGACTTAACTCCGATCCCGTGCCGTCCTGTTCACGTATAGGTGCGATTTCTCTTGTAAACGAGCGGTGAGTTATTAACACGACATATAACTATTCGTGCTCATGAACCAGACCGTCGCGGCGTACCAACCACGTTATTTCCCGCGACTTCACTACCTCGCTCGCGTACAGCAAGCGGACGTCTTCGTTATCTACGACGATATCGAATTTTCCCGGTGTTCCCGTCAGCACAGAGCCCTGATCGATTACGACGACCGAAACTGGCTCACGGTCCCGGTTCGCCACACCAGTACTGACGTCCGGATCGACGAAGCGCGGATCGACATGTCTTCACCGTGGCCCGTCCGACACATCAAGACGCTTCGCGGGAAGTACGGTGCCGCGGCCGACGAGTGGAAACCGACTTACGAACGCCTCTGTGTGAGTCCCGTCGCCGTCGAGACGCTCAGAAAACGGCGGGACGAGGTGGCTCGTCACGTCGGGCCGGAACTCGTCGACGAGTGTCTCCGGTTTGACGACGAATTGTGTGCCCGCCGACAGGAGTCGCAGTTGCGAGACCTTCGAGAGCGGAAGAACCGCCTCGCACGGCAGGTCGCCAACCGGAAGCGGACGGATCCGAACGCCGACGTCGCCGATCTCATCGCTCGGTCCGAAACCGTCAAGGAAGAGCTCGCCGCTGCGGAGACCGCTTGTCGCCGTCTCCGGAGACAGCGCGATCAGCTGCTCGTCGATATCGGCGCGTCTCTCGACGGCGAGGCGGATTTCGAGCGCCTCTCGATGGCTCGGCTGTGGGAACTCGAGGGCGTCGCGCCCGGCGAACTGATGGTCGACGTCAGACTGGTCGACCTCACGATCCCGATCCTCCTCGAACTGTTCGATCGATTCGACATCGAGTCGTCGGTGGTCCGCTCGAGCGAGCTTCCGGTCGCGCATCCCGGCGATCCGTCCGAGTACCTCGCTCGCCTCACGGACTATCTCGGCGGCGATCGGTATCTCACCGGCGAGGTCGGGTACGAGAACTACCTCGACGAAACGCCCTTTCGCGAGCGAGGTCAGGAGGTGGCCGTCCAGGACTGGTCGCCGACCTGGGTGGACGGAAACGTCTGTGCGCTCGACGTCCTCTACGAGGCCGAGAATCCGAGCGCGTACCTGAACTACTAACTCGCTGCCGGTCGCGGCGCGGTCGCTCGGATACCGCGTCGCTACCGGACGGACTCGAGGGTATCACCTCGTCACCGTCGACGCGATCGCTCGAGGCGCGAACGCAGAAAAATATCGGAACGGAAGCGCGTCATGAATCGACGCTGTCGGCTCCCGTAATCGTGCGAGTTACGCGCCGAGCCGCTGGTCGATCACGTCGATCAGCGTCTCGTCGCGATCTCCGTAGAACTCCCAGAACATCATGCCACCGTAGCCGTTCTCCTTGACGTACTCGGCTTTGATGGCCATCGATTCGGGGTCCTCGTAGGTGATGAAGACGTTGTCCCGAGCGGAGTAGACGTACGGGACCTTCGCCTCGTCGTCCCAGTACCGCACGTACGACGAATCGTTGTCGATCAGTTCCTGGACGGATCGGTAGTCGGTCGCGCCGTCGGCGACGGTCCAGCCGACGTCGGCCGGTCCGGTGAAGGACTGATAGAGGCCGTTGTTCCGGTCCGGAACGCCTTCGAAGCCGTAGCCGAAGAAGGCCGCGCCGTAGACGAGCTTTTCCTTGGGCATTCCCGCGTCGGCCCAGCCCCGCATTCCGGCGTCACCGTTGAAGTGGTCCGGGCTGGGATCGTCGGACGCGGAGTAGAGCTTGCTGTTGTGGTTCGTCTGAGAGCTCCACGTGCCGGTGTAGTCGTAGTTCATCACGCTGACGTAGTCGACCTGCTCGGCGATTCCCGGGACGTCGAGCTGTGCCGTCTTCTGTGGGTTCGACGCGGCAGCGACGCTCAGTTCGTACTCTTTTCCGTCTTGCTGTTCCGCTTCGTTGAGCTCCTCGCGGACCTCTTGGAGGAGTAAGACGTAGTTCTGCGGGTCCTCCGGACGCTCGCTGTTCCCTTGCGCGCCGCCGCCGTCGGGGAACTCCCAGTCGATGTCGATACCGTCGAAATCGTACTGGCGCATCAGCTTGACCGACGACTCGGCGAACCGCTCTCGGTTCTCCTGCGTCGCTGCGGCGTCGGAGAAGTGCGTCGAGAGCGACCAGCCGCCGATCGACAGCTGCATCTTCGTGTCCGGATGCTGGGCTTTCAGCTCCTGGAACTTGGCCAGGTTCTGCCGATCCGCGTTCTCGTCGCCGTAGGTGACCGTCCCGTTGGGCTGGACGTCCATGAACGCGTAGTTCAGGTGCGTGACCTTGTCGAGGGGCACGTCACTCGGCTGGTAGTTACGGTCGTAGATCGACCAGCTCGTGTAGTATCCGACGACTCGCATGTCGTCTCCGGATTCGACCGTGTCGGTGCCGTCGGTAGACTGGTTGGGTTCGCTGGTGCCGTCGTCGCCGTCGCTCGGCGCCGTATCGGTGGTCTCGTTGGTGCTTTCAGTTCCGTCAGTCTCGTTGGTGCTTTCAGTTCCGTCAGTCTCGTTGGTGCTTTCAGTTCCGTCAGTCTCGTTGGTGCTTTCAGTTCCGTCAGTCTCGTTGGTGCTTTCAGTTCCGTCAGTTTCCTGCTGATCCTCAGTTCCGTCACCGTCGAGGTCCTCGACGTGTTCCCAGACGCGGGAATCGGCGGGCGTGTCGCCCTGGGTCCACCACTGGGCTTCCCAGATACCGCCGTTCCAAACGACGCGGTCACCGCTGCGATACACGTCGCTCTCGTTCCACGCGGGATACTCGGAGTCGGCCGCCGTTTCGGCGCTCGAGGCGGCCACCTCGTCGGACGCGTTCGTTTCGTTCGAATCGCCGCGTACGGTGATCGTCACCGCTTTCGTATCCGTAGCGCCGGTATTGTCAGTTGCGGTCAACGAGACGTTGTAGGTACCGGGTTGGCCGAACCGGTGGGCGGTCCACCAGCCGTTACTCGTCGTCCCGTCGTCGAACGACCACTCGAGGTCGGTAATTCGTGCGTTCGTTGTGTGCGTGTCGGCCATGAATCCGACGCGCTCGTCGACGTCGACGGTTCCGTTGGACACGGTCATGTCTCCACCGTATACGACGAAGTCGGCTGAGACGCCGCTTTCGGCGGTCGGCGACACTGCGGCGCCGCCTACTGACGAGGTTACCAGCAGTAGTGCGACTCCGAGGGCCATATATACGTTCGTATTCATATTAAAATTCTAACTAATAGTGTGCGTACTGATTGGGGTCCGATACTCCCGTTCATGTCGTTGTTCAAGACTTCATCCATTAATCTACTATTTCCAATTCCCACACTGAATTCGATACGAGACAGTCACTATAAAGCTTCTTTTAGATGAATATTTCCTGATTAGAATACTATTAAATGCCTATCTGTTTATTTTCTAGCCGAAGTATACGCTCTCGTGGATGTCGATACTCGCGCTCCTCAGGGCCGTTAGCGGGCGTTTACCGAAAGAGCGATCTTACACGTCCGATCGACCGGGCTGTCGAACTCCGGACAAATCTCCCCGAACTCGACTCTCTCGCTTCGTCGACGAACGGGGTCGTAATACTCTATTACCGGTAGTTTACGACGGAATACCGAGTCGGATGCGGCTCTCGGTACGTTCTCTCCCTCGGGAAATTCCGGAGTTCCGTGTGATCCTCGCCGATCGTGGTATCGCTTGCAAGTCCAGACGTCACCGTCATCGTCGAGCGGATTCGCGAGGGTCTCGGCTGCGAGCGAAGGTGACCTCGTTCTCGTGGAGCGGGGAATCTATGAGGAGAGCCTCGAGGTTTCGACGCCGGAGATCACGATCCGACGCGTCGATCAGAACGGAGTCGTCATCGATGGTGGGCAGAGACGGACACCGAGATTCGATCACGGTCGACGGGATCGCCGTCGAGAACGTGACCGCTCGCTACTACGCGAATACCGCCTTCTTCTGGTCGGACGTCACTAGATCCGGGGCAGCTACTTCACGGTGTAGAATAACGGGTTATACGGATCTTCGCCTACGGATCGTCGGTTCGAGCACAGCTACGCGTCCTGACACCCGGACGCCGGCTTCGACTTCGGTCACAATCGTCCGTTCGAGAGGGCGTCGTCGACGCGACTGCTGAGCACAACAACAGGGGTACTCGGGCTCGAGTGCGGGGAGAACCTGACGATTCGGGACTCGATGTGGCAACATAACAGGTGCGGCATCGTCCTGAACACGCTGGACGAGTCCACGTCTCCGCAGCGCTTCTCTCGAATCGTGGCAACGAAGTGTATGAAAACGACAAAAGCGACGACCTCTCGAGCGATCAGTGGACCGAGGCGCCCGTCCCGTCGACGGGCCGACGATGGACGACTGAACGCATCCGTCATACTCGCCGACAGGACCACGTCGCGAGACGACGGGTGACCGCGCCGTCGGTCCCGGAACCGCTCGCGACCGTCTTACCCCTCCCGACCGCGTTTCTCGTCACCGGTCGCCTCGATTTCGATCGATTCGCAGGCCGCCGTCTCGGCCCGCCGGAGCACCTCCCGAACCGCCAGCCCCGTCTCTCGAGCCACCGCTAGCGCGTCGTCGTACTCCGCGCTCACGTCGTAGACCTCGCCGTCAGCGTCGCTCGCGATTTTCACGGTCACCTCGGAGGTCCCTCCGTCGACCTCGAGTTCCACCGTCTCGAACGACCGATTCGCGATCCACCGGTGGGTCGCTCCGGCGTCTCGTACGCCCAGCGTCCCGGTCTCCTCGGCCAGCGCTCGAGCCACGCGCTGGCGATCCGCGGGCTTACAGATCACCTTCACGAGGTGGCCGGGACGGGACTTCTTCATAGTCACCGGTAGAATCGAAACGTCTCGCGCGCCCGCGTTGGCGAGGGTCTCCTGCAGGCCGCCCAGCACCTCCGGTGTCGCATCATCGAGGTTCGTCTCGAGGACGGCGATGTCGTCTTTCACGAGTTCCCCCTGCGCGTCGCCGACCAGCGCCCGGAGGACGTTCGGGTGGGGGTCGAGGTCGTAGCCGCCGGCACCGTAGCCCACTCCGCCGAGATCGAGCGACGGCAGCGCGTCGACGCCGTCGGCGAAGTGGCCCAGAATGGCGGCGCCAGTGGGCGTCAGCAGTTCGGCGTCGACGGGGCCGCCGCGCAGCGACCAGTCCGCGCGTTCGGCGATCTCGACGACGGCCGGCGTCGGAACGGGGTACTCGCCGTGGCTCATCGAGACGCTGCCGCCGCCCGTCGCGAGCGGCGTCGTGACGATCCGATCGGGCTCGAGGTCGTGGACGAGCAGGACGGCACCGACCACGTCGGCGATGGCGTCGTCGGCCCCCACCTCGTGGAAGTGGATTTCCTCTATGGACTCGCCGTGAACGCTGGCCTCGGCTTCGCCGAGCAGTTCGAAGACGGCGAGCGCGTCGCGTTCGACCGCCGGCTCGAGGCCCATCCCCGCGACGATGTCGCAGACCTCCTGGTAGCTCCGGTGGGGGCCGTGGCCCTCGGCGCGGACGCCGTTCTCCTCGTGGGACTGTCCGTCGCCGTGGGCATGGCCGTGTCCGCCGTGCTCGTGTGCGTGGTCGTGACCCTGACTGTCCTCGTCGCGGTCGGGATCGTCCGCATCGAGAGTGCGGTGGTTCTCGTCGCCGTCGTGCCCGTCGGGGTCCACGGCCGAATCGCCGGTCAGGAACACGTCGACCGTCGTCGACGCGATCCCGCACTTGACCGTCTCGTCGATTTCGTACTCCACCGCGAGGCCGTCCGTCACGGCCTCGAGGACGTCGGGATCGGCGCCGGCATCGAGCAAAGCGGCGAGAATCATATCGCCGCTTGCGCCCATGCGGCCGTCGAACGCGAGGACTTGCATAGCTAGGTCGCCGGGGGGAACGATCAAAAAGGCATCTTCTCGCCGCGAAATAGCCGGCGGAGCGACGGTCACACGCCGTGTCCTCGAGGCGGTGTCGGTACCACCAAAACCGACCGATGCCGGTACATCTATGTACGCTGCCGTACCAGTTAGATGTGGTATCAAGTGGCACAGGCAACGACGTAGGCTAGCAAAAAACCTATCCGCTCACGAAGCGGAATCACTGACATCGCCGTCCATCCCGAATCATGAACGAAGTTCAACTGGAGGTTGCGAAGGCGTACCCGAACGACTCGGGTCGTGGTATCGCCCGACTCGACCCGGACACGCTGTTGCATCTGAAGCTGAGTCCGGGCGACATCATCGAAATCGAAGGCGCCGACACCACCGCCGCGAAGGTGTGGCGCGCCGACCGGCAGGACTGGAACACCGATACGGTCCGCATCGACGGGTTCACCCGTCAGAACGCCGACGTGGGGATCGGCGAACGCGTAACGATCCGCAAGGCGGAAGCCACGAAGGCGGATAAGCTCACCCTCGCACCCCCCGAGGAGGCGTCGGTCCAGTTCGGTTCCGACGCCGCCGGCATGGTGAAACGACAGATCTTGAAGCGGCCGGTCGTCGGCCGCGACATCGTCCCGGTCATGTCCTCGACGAACCATCCGTTCATGCGGTCGCCCGGCCAGGCGATCCCGCTCATTGCCGTCGAGACGGAACCCGAGGGCGTGGTCCTCATCACCGAGGACACCGACGTCGAGCTTCGCGAGGAGCCCATCTCGGGCTTCGAGAAGACCGGCGGCGGCATCACTTACGAGGACATCGGCGGCCTGCAAAGCGAGATCCAGCGGGTCAGGGAGATGGTCGAACTCCCGATGAAACACCCGCAGATCTTCAAGAAGCTCGGCATCGAGCCCCCGCAGGGCGTCCTGCTCCACGGGCCGCCGGGCACCGGGAAGACCCTGCTCGCGAAGGCCGTCGCCAACGAGACCTCCGCGAGCTTCTTCTCGATCGCGGGGCCGGAGATTATCTCCAAGTACTACGGCGAGTCCGAACAGCAGTTACGCGAGATCTTCGAGGACGCGACCGAGGAGTCGCCGTCGATCATCTTCATCGACGAACTCGACTCCATTGCGCCCAAACGCGAGGACGTCACCGGCGAGGTCGAACGCCGCGTCGTCGCCCAGCTGCTGACTATGATGGACGGCCTCGAGTCCCGCGGTCAGGTCATCGTCATCGCGGCGACCAACCGCGTGGACTCGGTCGACCCCGCCCTGCGCCGGCCGGGTCGGTTCGACCGCGAGATCGAGATCGGCGTCCCGGACGAGGTCGGCCGCGAGGAGATCCTGCAGATCCACACCCGCGGAATGCCCCTCTCGGACGACGTCGACCTCGGTCACCTGGCCGACGAGACCCACGGCTTCGTCGGCGCCGACATCGAGAGCCTCACGAAGGAGGCCGCGATGAAGGCGCTCCGGCGCTACCTGCCGGAGATCGATCTCGACGAGGAGGACATCCCGCCGAGCCTGATCGACCGGATGATCGTCAAGCGCCAAGACTTCCGCGGCGCGCTCAACGAGGTCGAACCCTCGGCGATGCGGGAGGTGCTCGTCGAACTCCCGAAGATCTCCTGGGACGACGTCGGCGGTCTCCACAGCGCCAAGGAACAGGTCCAGGAGTCCGTCGAGTGGCCGCTGTCGAACCCCGAGCGGTTCGACCGGCTGGGGGTCGATCCGCCGGCCGGCGTGTTGCTGTACGGACCGCCGGGCACCGGGAAGACGCTCATGGCGAAAGCGGTCGCCAACGAGACCAACGCGAACTTCATCTCGGTGCGCGGCCCGCAGCTGCTCAGCAAGTGGGTTGGCGAATCGGAGAAGGCCATCCGGCAGACCTTCCGCAAGGCGCGGCAGGTCTCGCCGACGGTCATCTTCTTCGACGAGCTCGACGCGCTCGCGCCGGGCCGGGGCGGTGAAACCGGCTCGAACGTCTCCGAGCGGGTCGTCAACCAGCTCCTGACGGAGCTCGACGGGCTCGAGGAGATGGAGAACGTGATGGTCATCGGCGCGACCAACCGGCCGGACATGATCGACCCCGCGCTGCTGCGCTCGGGTCGGTTCGACCGACTGGTCATGATCGGCGAACCCGACGTCGACGGCCGCGAACGCATCCTCGAGATCCACACCGAGAACACGCCGCTGGCCGCGGACGTCACGCTACGCGAGATCGCCGAGATCACCGACGGCTACGTCGGCAGCGACCTCGAGTCGATCGCCCGCGAGGCGGCTATCGAGGCCCTGCGCGAGGACGAGGAGGCGGACATCGTCGAGATGCGCCACTTCCGACAGGCCATGGAGAACGTCCGCCCGACGATCACGGACGACATCCTCGACTACTACGAGCAGATCGAAGAGGAGTTCCAGGGCGGCGGATCGGGCGGCCCCGGACCGACGGGTCGCCGCGACAGTCGGATCGGCTTCCAGTAATCGCGCTATCGGGCTGGACGCTTCATTTTTCGCGGTCTTCGATCGACGAGCAGTCGGCTCTCGGCGCAGTTTTGAAATCGATCCTCGCTACCGACCGGATCCCGGCCGATAGCCGCTCGAGTCTTCCATCTCTCCCGGCCTGCGCCGTACGCGGCCGCGGGGACTCTCGACCGGTCGTCGACTCACTCGCTCGAGGACCGGCCCCACTCCAGTGCGTGCCCGAACTCCTCGCGCAGCGCCCGTCGCTTGACGAGGACGAACCCGACTGCGATGAAGCCGAAGCCGAGGGCCGTCGTCGCGTCGATGACTTCCCCGAGGTAGAGCCAGCCGACGACGGCGGCGACGATCGGTGCGACGTAGGAGACCATGTTGATCTCGACGGCGCCCAGCCGCTCGAGCAGATCGAAGTAGAGCAGAAAGCCGAGCGCGCTGGCGACCAGCGACAGGTAGCCCAGCGCGCCGAGCGCCTCGGGATGGGTCCACGCCGACGGCTCGAGCGGTTCGCCGAGCGCCAGGCTGACGGCGTGCATCAGGAGTGCGCCGCCGATCATCGACCAGGCTTCCAGCGTCTCGATCGGGAGCGAGGCGTCGATTCGGCGCGTGAGGACGCTGCCCAGTCCGAAGGCGGCGGCCGCACAGAAGACGAGTCCCGTCGCGACGGCGTCGACCGACAGCAGGTTCGACGGATCGGGACGCGCGACGACCGCGACGCCGAGCAGGCCGAACAGGAGACCGCCGACGCCGACCGGCGAGAGCGCGTCCGACGGGACGAGCAGGCGCGCGAACCCGGTGGTCAGCACCGGCGAGAGGCTCACGACGATCGCGGCCGCGGCCGCCGTCGTGTGCTGCTGGCCGATGAAGAGGAAGGCGTGGTAGGCCGCGATCAACAGGACGGCGCCGACGGCGACCAGCGACCACTCGCCGCGGCCGCGGGGTCGCCAGTCGTCGACCGCGACGGCGGCGTAGGCGAGCATCAGGACGCCCGCGACGTCGTACCGGAAAGCGGCGAACAACACCGGCGGGAAGTACTCGAGGCCGGCGCTGATCGCGACGAACGCGGAGCCCCAGACGGTCGCGAGCGCGAGAAAGCGAACGAGATCGCGAATGCGGCTCATATCGGCCGTCTCGTCGGCACGGTTCTACGTGTTTCGATTCGAAACTGGGATCGCTGTCCGGAATACCGAAGCTGGGATCGGCGGACGGGAAGCGGAAAAGACTGAACGCTGATCGGAATAGGCGGCCGCGATACGACGAGACACGCTCCTGCGACGTTCGAGGGTTAGAGCGACGGCAGTTCGCGGATTTCCGGCTCCTCCTCGGTCTGCCGGAACTGCTCGAGCAGCGGCTTGATGTCGTCGAACCCGTCGGCGAGCACGATATCGCCGTTGCGGAGGTCGTACTCGATGATATCGTAGTCGGCGAGTCGCGGGAGGTGGTTGTGAACAAGCGAGACGTAGATCCGCTGCCGGTCCTCCTTGTCGATCTCGACCGGGTGGACGTCGAACTCCCAGGCGGCGATTCGGCTCACGACGTCCTCGAGGTGGGCGCCGCGGTTCTCGGCGAGCTGGTAGAGCAGGAATCGGCGTTCGGACTCGGCGAGAAGGGAGCAGGCCGCTTCCATCCGGGTGGCGTTCGCGTCGTTCATACTTCGATGAAGGCGTCCGGCCATATTACACCTACTGCCAACACAGATAGGGGCGATCGGCTGAACAGTCGGCTCGTGCCTCCCCAAAACCCGCCGACTGCGGGCAGGCATCCGATATTACCGAATGGTATCGCCGGAAGATTTCATCCGGCCGGAGCCGCGCGGTTCGACCGCGGTCGATCACGTCCACGAACTCGGACCGGCCGTCCGCTCGGCGGCCGCCCCGTGGAGGTGACAGGCAACCGTATGCGAGCCATCGCCGAGGTCGAGCGCCTCCCGTTCGCAGACGCTCTCGTACTCGGCCCGCAACCGGTCGGCGGCGGCCGCCCAGTCGCCCGCCGCGAGCTCCGCGAGCGCCTCGTCCACGACGGCCTCGTGACGCGGTGGCAACTCGGTCTCGAGTAACCGATTCTTCAGCGCTTCGGTCGCAGCGGGGACGTCCTCGTCGGACGCACCGCCGCCGGCGATATCGGACCGCTCGTCGGTTCCGACGGCTTCGAGCGAGACGTCCCGCCGCGAGATCCGCTCGCGGAGGGTCATGAGTTCGCGGTAGGTCTCCTGCTCGATGTCGAGGTCTTCGGGCGGGATCACCATCGGACAGCGGGTCCGGAACCGGCAGCCGCTGGGCGGGTTCCGCGGCGACGGCACGTCGCCGGCCAACGTCTCCCGGTCGCGCTCGCGCTCGTCGGTCGACGCCCTGGGAACGCTCTCGAGCAGGGCCCGCGTGTAGTGTTTCGGTGCCCCGAACAGCTCGTCGCACGCACCGCTCGAAAACACATAGGTATGGTAACACAAATAGCGAGCGATGACAGTCGGTGACAGATGACTCTCATCGATGCTGAAAATTTTCCCGTTAATATCAGACAGAATATATCAATAAACGGGCCGTACCGTTGTTTGTCACAGTATCACATGGTAACTCAACGTGTGGCATTTGTTATCGTGGACAGAATAGTTAAGTGGTCGAACGGCTTACTCGGTCGTATGGCCGCTCACGGCCGGTCCAACCTGCGGGACCTGTTCGACGAGTCGCCCACACCGCACATCGCCCATCCCCCGCGGACCCACCATCGGGACTTCTACGTCGCCACCGACGGCTCCTTCCGAGAGTCGGGCGGCGGACTGGGCGCTGTCATTGAAACGCGCGACGGCACCCGCGTCGCCCGCGTCGCGACCGCGGACGCGCCCCCGGACAACAACGTCGCCGAGTATCGGGCGCTCCATCTCGGTCTCGACGTGCTGGCCGCTCGCGCGCCGCGAGACGCCTGCGTCGGCGTGCTCGTGGACCACGACTCGTTGGCCAGCAACGTCAACAGCACCATCCTCGCGACGAACCATCCGGACGGCAAACCGCCGCGTCCGGTCTCGATCCCGCCCGCGTCGCGCCACCACTGGCGCGGTATCGAAGCGCGGCTCACCGGGTTCGGCGAGGTCAGGGCCGCACGCATCGACAGCGGACAGAACCCGGCCCACCCGCTCGCGAACGCCCCCGACCGCTACCGGCACGTCAACCAGGAATCCGAGCGCTGCGTCCTACCGGAGACACCGGAACCGGCCGCCGCCGAGTTCCCGCCGCCGTCCCGCGCCGATCGCAACGGCGGGAGCGGTCGCGCCTCGGACTGACGCCGTCCGGGCGACTGCGACCGTCATTGCAACGGCGGCGCGGAACCGCCACCGTTATCTCGCCGTTCCGGCGACCTCATTCTATGAGCCTTCGCGTCGCGGTCGCCGCCCCGTTCATCCAGAACGGCACCCGGCGCCTCCAGGAAAACGAGTTCGTGGTCGCGCTCTCGCTCGACCGCGACTGGTTCTCGCCCGACCAGTCGAAACGCCTGATCGACGTCGCCACGCAAGACGGCCTCCTCGAGCGCACCGACGACGCCCTCGAGGTGACGTTCGATCCCGCCGCGGTGACCGTCCCCGACGAGTTCGTCCCCGACGAGGAGCTCTTACAGGAGCGCTCGGCGTTCGAACGCGTCCTCGATGCGCTCGTCGCCGAGGGAATGGAGAAACACGAGGCGGTCGGCGCCATCAACCAGCTCCAGGAAGAACTGGGCCTGACCATCGAAACCGCCGCGGTCGTCTACGCCCGGCGAGAGGGCGTCGACGTGAGCGACCTGGTCCCCGTCGCGCGCGAGGCCCTCGCCGACGCGGAAGCCGAAGGGCGTTAGTTTCCAGGCCGCCGACCGCCTCCCATGGTCGAAGAGCGGATCACCGACGGCCGCCGCATCGCCGAACTGCTCGCCTCCGAACTCGACGGCCGCGAGGACGACGAACTCGCGTCGATCGAGGTCGCGAACGCCGACCGCGACGTCGAGCCGACGGCCGACGGTGCGCGCGCCTACGACGTGGCGCTCGCGTCCCCTGGCTCGGACGACGCCGAACGGATCGCGCGCGTCTTCGTCCACGAGGACCGGGCCCGACTCGAGTTCGAGACGGGCCAGGATATCGCGGCCGAGGCGGCCGCCGACCTCGAGTTGCGAGTGCGCCCGAAGGCGACGCAGCCGCCGCGAACGCTCGTGTTCGTCGAGAGCGGCGCCGCCGTCAAACGGGCGACGGACGTCGTGAAAGCGGTGAGTCGGGCGGAAAAAACGGAATCGTTCTAGCGCTGACCGCCCACGGTTCGGGCGGCGGCCCCTCGCCGGCTCAGTTCAGTAGTCGTCGGGGGTGATTCGGTCCTGATCGGCATAGACGAACGCCGTCCCCTCGTCGAACGCGAGGTCCGTCACCGATCCCGAGTAGCGGAACCGGTGATAGCCGGCGTCGATCGCGCCGACGGCCGTCCGTCCGTCCCGAATCGAGGCCGCCTCGCTCGAGTCGTCGCCGGCGATCGCTGCGATCCGTCCGTCGACGCTCACCTCGTAGCTTGCAGGCGAGCCGTTGCTGACTATCGTGAGGACGTGGTCGAGTTCCTCGCCGTACTCGTTGGGATCGACCCGCTCGTCGTCGAGGTAGACGCGGGCCGAGCCGTTGATCGTGAGCGACTCGAGGTCGCCGCTGAACTCGAAGGCGTCGCGCCAGCCCCGCAGCGAACCGCTCACGCGCCCGTCCACGATCGACGTATCGTCGTTGATCGATGCGCCCTGGTAGTTCGTCGGTTCGGCATCGCCGCTGACGCGGAAGTCGTAGCTGGTCTCGCCGATGATGCCGACGCCGTCGATCAACAGCGTGTGCTCGGGGTCGTTATCGGCGTGCCACGGCATGTCGCCCTTCCAGCCGTCGCCGGTCGCGCCCGAAAGCGGGTAGCGGCCGAGATACGACGGTCGATCGTCGACGAGCGGCTCGGCCGGGCCGTCGACGGTGACGTCGACGAGCAGCGAGTCGAACTCCCAGGCGTGGCGGCCGTCGACGATGCGGCCCGCGGCGCGCGTGCCGTCGTCGCTGACCCACATGCGGGACTCCTCGACCGTCGCACCGTTGTACGTGGACGGCTCGATAGGCCCTTCTTCGACCTCGAAGTAGTAGTCGGTCGGCTCACTCTCGCCCTCGGCGACGAACTCGTAGGTGTGTTCGAGCGAGTTGTGCCACGGCATGTCGCCCTTCCAGCCGTCGCCGGTCGCACCCGACTGCGGGTAGCGATCGAGGTTCGACGGTCGGTCGTCGACGAGCGGCTCGGCCGGGCCGTCGACGGTGACGTCGACGAGCAGCGAGTCGAACTCCCAGGCGTGGCGGCCGTCGGCGACGCGACCCGCGGCGCGCGTGCCGTCGTCGCTGATCCACATGCGGGGCTCCTCGACCGTCGCACCGTTGTACGTGGACGGCTCGATAGGGCCCTCCTCGACCTCGAAGTAGTAGTCGGTCGGTTCGCTCTCGCCTTCGGCGACGAACTCGTAGGTGTGTTCGAACTCGCGTTCGCCGTCGGTGCTGTCGTCGGTATCGGCGTCGTCGGTGGTCCCGTCGTTGCTGGCGTCGCTCCCGCCGTCGACGGGCTCGTCCGACGATCCGCTGTCGGTAGCGTGCCACGGCATGTCACCCTTCCAGTCGTCACCGGCCGCGCCCGAACGCGGGTAGCGATCGAGGTTCGACTGCCGGTCGTTGACGAGGGGAGTGGCCGGGCCGTCGACGGTGACGTCGACGAGCGGCGAATCGAACTCCCAGGCGTGGCGGCCGTCGACGACGCGGCCCGCGGCGCGCGTGCCGTCGTCGTTGACCCACGTGTACTCCGGTTCGATCGTCGCGCCGTTATACGACGAGGGCTCGATGGGCCCCTCCTCGACCTCGAAGTAGTAGTCGGTCGGCTCACTCTCGCCCTCGGCGACGAACTCGTAGGTGTGCTGGAGGTTCTCGTGGTCGCCGCGGGTTCGCTGCTCGCCGCCCGAGGCCGCAGCCTCGGCCGACGTGGGAACGCCGTCGGGAATCGAGAGATCGGGATCGCTCGAGACGGCGCTGCCGACGGTGACGGTCGAGCCGGCGCCCCGACGGATGTTGCCGCTGTAGCCGCCGCTCTCGAAATTGGCGCGGCCGGGCGAGTTGTTCGCGCCGGCGACCAGCGCGTACGGGTACGGGCCGTCGGAGAAGTTCGAGTCGCGGATGGTCACGGCGCCACCGTTCCAGACCCAGACGGGGCGGCCGTTCGTCTCGCCGTAGCCGCCGTAACCCTGTCCGTAGTCGGTGTTGTCGTTGTACGCGACGCAACCGATGATCGCGTCGCTCCCGCTCGCGACGCGGTACGTCGAAACGCCGTTGTTCTTGCCGAAACAGTACTCGAATCGGGCGCTGCCGCCGTGGGCGGTGTTCGAACAGTAGAAGGCGTTGTTCGGCCACCCCTGTACGTTACAGCGGCGGAACGTCACGTCGGCGCTGTTGTTCCGGTGCATGAAGACCGCGCCGGGCCCGTGAACGAAATCCGCGCCTTCCTTCGTCGATCCGTCGCCGAGATAGACGTTTTCGACGAGCACGTCGCCGCGGCCGGCGTTGATCGAGATCATGAACCCGTCGCCCCGGTGGAGGCCTTTGAAGCCGACGTTCCGGATCGTCGAGTTCGCTCCGTTGACCATCAACAGCACGCTGCTGCCGGTCGTGAGATCGATCAGTTTGTTCTCGAACGTTTCCCCGCTGCCGATGTTGATCGTCTGTCCCTGGGCCCGAATCACGTCGTAGTCGGCCGCGCTCGCAGCTCCGCTCGCTGCGGTCACTGCGGTCGCCGCGGCCGTCGTTGCCCCCGCCAATTTCAGATACGAGCGACGGTCAAGTAACGTGTTATTATCCCCGTAATCTGCACTCTCGGAGTTCGTACCGCTGGATTCACCATCATCCAATACTGCAGGATCGCGTGCCATACGATGCTGTAATTCTCCGTTTCCTATATAAGTCTTCTCTTAATTGTTGAATAAAATTAGAAGAATATCATGGTATCGTGACCAAATGTATAATTATGATTGGATTTATGTAGATATATTTTTAGAAGGAGTGGGTCGGTACGGCGAGAGCCGCCGAGAGGCGTTTGCTCCTCGTGGCGAGCGTCCATCCGAGCGACGAACGAGTGGGGCCGACGGACGTCCGCCCGCGACTAGACGTAGCCGAGCGCGCTCAACCGATCCTCGACCGCGTCGTCGTCGGCATCGGTGGCATCGTCGGCCGCGACCGGCGGTTCCGAGACGATCTCCCGGCGCGTGGCGCCATCGACCTCGAGCCACGGAACGGTCAGCAACTGATCGACGTGGAGTCCGCGCGGGTGGCCGTACAGCCGGATCGGCACGGGAACGCCGCGCTCGCCGATCAGGTTTCCGTGGTCGGCGGTCACCACGCTCTTTCCGTCGAGCGCCTCGAGGAGGGACTCGACGTGGGGCAGGACGATATCGAGGTTCTCCCGGTAGGCGGCCACGACCGTCTCGATGTCGATATCCTGGTCGTGGATGAGTCCGAACCAGGGATTGGGCGCGCTCGAGCGCTCGTCGTCGTCCAGGTGATGCTCGAGTCCCTTGTGCGAGAACTGTTCCCCGGTCGGGCCGAGAAACGGGAAGTGGGGCTGCATGAAGTGGACGATGAGCCGCTTGTCGGGGAACCGGTCGCGGGCGGCGATCGCCTCCTCGACGACCGCGTCCGGCCGGACGGTCCGAGCGTCCTCGTCCCAGCACCGGTCCAGGAGGTCGACGACCGCGTGAAACACGTCGCCCTCGAGTTCGTAGACGTGGGGGTTGGCGGTGACGTACACCGTGTCGTGGAGGTCCTTTCCCGCGAAGTTCGCCTCCATGAACTCCCAGCTGTCGCTTCCCCGGGATCGTTTCCGGGAGAGCGTCCCCTCCAGGTCCGACTGGACGGCGAACATATCGTGCCGACAGCCGTCGAGGATGAGCAGGTTGTCCCAGTCGGCGTCCATCACGTCGACGCCGTCGTCGGTTCCTCGGCGCTCGTTTCGAAACTGGGCCGCCCGCGAGTTGATCCGCAGACCGAGCGTGAACAGTTCCTTCTGGAGGAGCCTGGGATTTCGAACGACCTTCTGGAGGTTCTCGAGCGAGTATCGCTCCGGAAGAACGGATCGAGTAGCCATGTGTTCGAACCCGTGACTCACATCGTCCTTTGTTAGTCTCCCGTGACGATCGGTTATCCGGCTGCTACCTTAGACGTAGCCGAGCTTCTCGAGTCGGTCCTGTACGCCCGCGTCGATGTCGTCGGTCGGGCCGTCGTCGGTGTCCTTGAGCGCCCGCCGCTTGGATTCGATCGCGTCGGTCTCGAACCGGTCGGTCGCCCAGTCGGGGACGGCTCCTCGTGGTTCGTCGCCGCTCGAACCGTCCGCTTCACGCTGGGCCTCGTTCTCGTCGTCGACGCGGCGCTGCCAGCACGGGCGATCGCGGTCGAGCTCGTACTCGCGGCGGTTCCCAAGCGAATCCCAGACGTACTTCGTCGACCCGTCGTAGGCCGCCCGCATCAGCCGATCCCAGTATTCCAGTCGCTCGGTCGGTTCGGGACCCGCGCTCATGCCGACGTGTTCCGCGACGACGCGGTCGGTCGTGGGATCGACGACTTCGTCGCGGGCCATCGCCGCGAGCAGCGACGGCAACTCGAGGTGAGAAACGAACTTGGATTCGGTTTCGGGGTAGCCCTCGGGCGGGTTGACGACGAGCAGCGGCACGTGTAACAGCCCCTCGGAGAGGCTGCTCTTGTGGCGGACGAGTCCGTCCTCGCACTTGTACCCCTGATTCTCGCCGTGATCGGCGGTGATCACGACCGTCGTCTCGCGGGCCGTGTTCGCCTGCACCCAGTCGACGAAGTCAGCGATGGTCCGGTCGAGGTAGTCGATCGCCGCGCCGTACAGCTCGCGGCGCGTCTCGAGGAACTCGCGGTGCTCCTCGGTGGCCTCCATCAGTTCCCAGACGGTCCGATCGGCCGTCGTGAACGCGTTCGACGCCGCGTGAAGCGATTGATCGAACGCACGGAGGTCCCGAAGCGGGGTGTGGGCCTCCATGAACGACCCGAACAGGACGAACGGTTCGTCGGTGTCGTCGATCAGCCGCCTCGAGGTGCGGGCGACGGCGCGCGCACCGTCGTCGAACAGCTTCGGAATCGGCGCGTCCTCGGAGACCGTATCGAGGAAGCCGGTAACGCCGTTGGCGAGGCTGTACAGCGGCTGGTCGTGGGAGAGCGCGGTACGGAGGAAGTCGAGATAGACGGCCGGTCCCGACCGGTCGCTGGCCGAACGAGCGGCGACCGGATCGACTCCCTCCGGAAACCGGTGGGCCTCAGTAATGTCGACGAACTCGTCGAAAAACGCGTCGAAGCCGTACGGCGAGCCGGCGAAGACGTTCGTACTCACCCCCAGCGCCCGGTGTGACTCGAGGTCCCCGAAGAGCGTCTCCGAGCGATCGATCCCGGAGACGTAGGGGTCGTGGGTGTGAACGCCGTGTTCGTGCGGGAGCGCCCCGGTCACCATGCTGACGTAGCTCGGGGCGCTCCAGGAACTCGCGGCCCGACACTGCTCGTACGACAGGTCGGCCCGCCCGTCGAGCCGCCGGGCGTACGCGTCGAACGTGTCCTTCCTGACGGAGTCGAGACAGAGCAAAACGACGTTTCGCATAGCGGTCACTTGCTTCGAACACTCATTGTTACGAACCTGTTATCGGTGATCTCCCGGAGCGGGTGACCTGTTACAGATCGATTATCACGAGTTGCGACGACAGTCATCGTTCGAATACTGACCGCTGGACCGACTGTCGTCCCGCCTCTGCGCGAACCGCCAGCGGCGCGCGGAGCAAAGTGCCGTCTCGAGACCGCGGGGGCGGTAACCGGCCCACTACAAAAGGGATCGTCGGAGAATCAATCGACGATGTCGAACGACTCCGCCGGAATCGCTGATCTCCGCTCCGTTGCCGACGGTGCGTCGCTGCACTATCTCGGCACCGTCGTCGTCAACGTTGTCGGATTCCTGTTGAACCTCCTGTTGACCCGGCTGCTCGGCGCCAGCGTGTACGGGATCTACGCCTACGGGACGATGATCCTCAACGCGGTGTTGCTGTTCGCCACCGTCGGGACCGACGTCTCGATCACGAAGTACCTCTCGGCGAACCGGGACGATCCCGCCTACCAGCGCCGGATGCTGGGGCTGGCCTACCTGACGACGATCGTCGCCAGTCTCGTCACCGCGGCGATCGTCTACACCGCCGCCCCGACGATCACCGCCTCCACGCTCGAGGACCCGATGCTGACGACCGCCCTCCGAATCTTCGCCATCGCGTTGCCGTTTCAGGCGCTCGGCAAGATCGCCTCGAGTACGGTTCGGGGCCTCGAGAAACCGACCGAGAAGACTGTCATCATGGTCGTCGGACCGACGATCAGGCTCGTCGCGATCGCGGCCGCCGTGGCGCTCGGCTACTCGCTGCTCGGTATCGCGGCGGCGTTCGCGGTCGCGGCGGTGATGGCCGCGCTGTTCGGGATCGGCTACTCGCTGTCGCGAACCGATCTCCGGCCGTCCGGACGCTTTTCTCGGTCCGAGACGACCGAGTTTTACAACTTCTCGGCGCCGTTGACGCTCTCGAAGGCCTCGTCGTTCCTGTTCAAACGCGTCGACGTCTTCATGGTCGGCTTCCTGCTGGCCTCGGCCGACGTCGGGATCTACAACATCGCCGTCCTGCTCGCGGGCGTGATCGCGATGCCGCTCGCCGGCTTCAACCAGTTCTTCCCCCCGGTGGCCTCGCGGCTGTACTCGAACGAGGAGTACGACACGCTCGAGTCGATATACGCGACCGTCACCCGCTGGTCGATCACGGCCTCGGTCGCCATCGCACTCCCGTTGTACGTCTACCGGACCGAAGTGCTCACGCTGTTCGGTCCCGAGTTCGTCGCCGGGACGCTCGTCGTCACGCTGTTTATCGCCGGACAGTTGTTCAACGCCGCCGCCGGGCCGGCCAACGACCTCCTGACGATGACCGACCACCAGTACCTCGTGATGGGCAACCACTTCGTCTTCGGCGTCGGTAACGTCGTCCTCAACTACTACTTCATCCTGGAGTTCGGGCTGATCGGCGCCGCGCTCGCGACGGCCACCGTCCTGGCGACCCTGAACGTCGTCCGCGTCCTCGAGGTGTGGTTCCTCGAAGGGCTGTTCGCCTATTCGCTGGCGCTGTGGAAGCCCTGCGTCGCCACCGCCGTCAGCGCCGCCGTCATGTACGGACTCCGGCTGTACCTCGACGGGCTGGTTGGCGTCTTCGCCGGCGGGGCGGCCGGCACCGCCGCCTTCCTCGGAACCCTGTACCTGCTCGGTCTCGACGAGCAGGATATCCAGATCGCGGACGAGTATCTCGGACTGGTCTCCTGAGCGGCGAGAACCGACCGTCAAATCGAGGCCGCCCGCTCGTCGTCCTTACGCGAGGTCGCTAAGAATCGTCGGCAGTTCGGTCGCGATCGACGCCTGTTCGACGTGGGCCACCGCGCGCGGATCGCGGTCGGGGCCGTCCTCGAGGAGGACCTGAATCGCGTCCATGCCGGCGTCGGTCGCCCCGGAGACGTCGGCCTCGACTTCGTCGCCGACGTAGACGGCGTCGCGGGGGTCGACGTTCAGTTCGGCGGCGATGGCCTCGAACGCGCGCGGGTCCGGTTTGCCGGCCTCGAGTTCGCCGGTGACGAGCGCGGCGTCGAAGGCGTCCTCCCAGCCGAGCGTCGCGAGTTTGTCCCGCTGGGCGCGGACGGGGCCGTTGGTGAGCAGGCCGACGCGGTACTCCCCGCGGAGGTCCGCGAGCATCGACTCGACGCCGGGCAGCGGCTCGAGCGCGTCGGCGATCGTCTCCCGGTAGGCGTCGGCGACCGCGGCCGGATCCGCGTCCGTCTCCAGTTCTGCGAGCAGGTCCGCGAAGATCGGTTCGCGCGTCTCGCGCGTGAGGTTCCGACGGTGGGCCGCGAGGTACTCCTCGCGGGAGAGAGACGGCGCGTCGGCGACGGTCGTCGCCTCCGAGAGCAGCGTCGCTCGGTCCCGCGTGGGGACGGCCAGCGTGTAATCGAGGTCGAAGACGACCGCCCGTGGCATAGAGGTCACGGGGGACTCGAGGAGGTTGAAGCTATCCCTTTTCGAACGGGTGGAACCCGAACCTGCGGACCGTCGGTGGTCGTCCAACCGTCGCTCAGTCGTCTCTCGGTCAGTGCTCAACCGCCGCTCAGTCGTCGCTCGACGGCGACGCCGATCCGATCCCCGCCTCGAGTCGCGGGACGACGACGGACTCGATCGTGCTCGAGTACTGCATGAGCGTCGTACCGACGACGCTCATCACCAGGACGTAGCCGACGGCGAAGGCGTAGACGTCCCTCGCGATCGGTTCGGGGAGCGCGGTTCCGGCGCCGGAGAGCGCGAGGCTCGCGATGATCAGCGAGAACTCGCCGCGGGTGGTCATCCCGAGGCCGACCCGGACCGAGCGGCGCTCGCTCAGGTCGTAGATCCGGCCGCCGAGGTAGCCGCTCAGCAGTTTCGTCGGCGTCGTCGCCACCGCCGCGACGGCGATGAGTCCCGCGACGCCGAGGAACAGCGACGGGTCGGTCGACAGTCCGATCCAGAAGAAGAAGATCGCCGCGAAGGCGTCCCGCAACGGCTCGAGCAGGTTCTCCAGGTCGTGGACGTGCTCGGTCGAGGAGAAGGCCATGCCGACGAAGAAGGCGGCGACGGCCTCGCTGACGCCGATCGACAGCGCGAACCCGGAGAGCAACACCGTGATCCCCAGCGCTCGGAGCACGATGAACTCGTGGGAGTCGGTCTCCAAGCTTCGCTGGAACCACTCCGTTCCGAGGTAGACCAGCAAGAGGAGGACGAGGATGAAGCCGACCGCGACGCCGATCCGGCCCAACGCTTCGCCGACGGCGCCGCCGCCGAGCACCAGCGCGGTCGCGACCGCGAGGTAGACGGCGATAAAGAGGTCCTCGAAGACCAGCGACCCGAGCATCGCATCGGACTCGTCGTTGGCGATCCAGCCCAGATCTATCAGCGACTTCGTGATGATCGCGCTCGAGGAGATGTAGACGATCCCGGCGGTGAGGAAGGCGGCGAGGAACGAGCCGAACAGCGCGTAGCCGAGCAGGAGTCCGGCGCCGAAGTTGATCGCGAGATCCACCGTTCCCGCCTTCCCGATCCGTTCTTTCGAGGCGATCAACCGGTCGAGGTTGAACTCGAGGCCGAGGAAAAAGAGGAGGAGGACGATCCCGATCTCGGCGCTGACGTGAACGAAGTCGGTGTTAGCGAGCGCGAGGTCGGATCCGTGGGGGATCGAGTCCGTGCCGAGCAGCGCCGGAAAGTCGACCCTGCCGACGACGTATTCGCTCAACAGCATTCCGACGAGGATGTAAAAGGGGATCACAGACTGGTTGATTCGGTTCGCGACGAGACCGGCCAGCGCGACGGCCCCGAAGAGGATCCCGACGTCGATCAGGGCGGTCGATTCAGCAGTAGCCACTCGCGGTCACCTCCGACGGACCCGTCATCGGGAGATTATACCTCGTCACCCAACAGCGTCTCGAACTCGGCGCACTCCTCGCGCTCGCCGATGACGACGAGCGTGTCGTCCACCTCGAGGACCGTCTCCGGCGTCGGCGGCGAGATCAGGTCGCCGCCGCGCTGGATCGCGACGATCGAGACGCCCGTTCGATTCCGGATATCCGCTTCTTCGAGGGTTTGGCCAGCGATCTCGGCGCTCTCGGAGACGTTGTACCACTCGAGATACGTGTCGTCCGAGAGCATCGTCTCGACCGCCTCGGCCTGCACCGGCTGGAAGTAGGCCCCTTCCAGAATCGTTCCGATCTTCCGGGCGAGGCGATCCGAGACCTCGAACAGCTTGTCCCCGTCCGCGTCCGGATTCGCCTTCAGGTACACCTCACGCTTCCCCGTGTTGTGGGTCACGATGACGAGTCGCTCCCCGTCCTCGAGTTCGACCTCGAACTTCTTCCCGACGCCGGGGAGGTCGCTCTCGTATACGGTCATACGGGAACGTTCGCTGCCCGGATATTAAATGACTGGTTCGATCGGACGCCGCCGTCGTCGTCGGACTCCGTCGACGATTCGGGGCCTCGAGGGGAGCGCAGTCAGTCGGCCAACCCCTCGATGAGAAATTCCGCAGACGAGCGGTTCGTCGCCAGCGCAACGTCGCGGACGTCGCAGATCCGCAGCAGCGCCGAGATGTCTGGTTCGTGGGGCTGGGCTCGCAGCGGGTCCCGGAGGAAGACGATGCCGTCGAGTTTCCCCTCCGCGACTTCGGCGCCGATCATCAGGTCGCCGCCGAGCGGCCCCGACTCCTTGCGCTCGACTTCGAGGCCGGTCTCCTCGATCAGCCGTTTCCCCGTCGTCCCGGTCGCGATCAGTTCGTACTGCCGGAGTTGGTCCTCGTGGGTCTGTGCGAACTCGATCAGGTCGGGTTTCGTCTCGTCGTGGGCGATCAGCGCGACGCGGGTCATAGCGAACGATCGACGCCCGACGGGATAACGCTAGGCTCCGCCGGTCTCGCCTCCACGAGTCAAAACTCCTCGACGTGGGGTCGGAGGTCCAACTCGAGGGTCCACGAGGACCGGTCCTGCGTCACGAGGTGCCAGTAGGAGTCGGCGACGGCGTCCGGGTCGAGGAACTCCGATTCGTCTCGGTCGTCGTCGGACTCGTCGAACCGCGGCGGCCGGATCCCCCCGTCGATCACGACGTGGGCGACGTGGATCCCCTCGGGCCCAAGTTCGCGGGCCATCGACTCGGCCATCCCGCGGACGGCGAACTTGGCCGCGCTGAAGCCGATCGCTCCCTCGCGGCCGCGGACCGCCGACGTCGCGCCGGTGAAAATGATCGTGCCGCCGTCGTCGGCAAGCATGTCGTCGACGGCCGCCTGGGAACACAGCAGCGCGCCGTAGGCCGAGACGCGCCACGCCCACTCGAACTCCTCCGGCGGGATCGCCTGCAGACCCCGCCACGCACCGCCGCTGGCGTGGTTGACCAGCACGTCGACGGGACCGAACGCGTCGCGGACGGTCTCGAACCCCGCCTCCACCTGATCCGGATCGGTGATATCCGTCGGAACGGCGACCGCATCGTCGCCGAGGTCGTCGGCCAGTTCCTCGAGGTACGCTTCCGAACGGGCAAACAGGCCGACTTGACAGCCCTCGGCGACGAATTTTCGGGCGAGCGATTCACCGAGTCCGGGACCGACGCCGGCGATGACGGCCGTACGCGTCATGTGTTCAGCGACGGTCGCGGTGACTACCGTTCGGGGGCCAGCACTCGCGGGGTCCGCTCGACCGATACGGACTCGCGAACGGATCCGGCGGAACGGTCTTCCCGCTCGAGCGGGACCCCGCGGACACGGAACGTCGGATCATCTCGGTCAGCGGCATGTCCTGCGACGGCTGCGAACGAAACGTCGAGAGCGCGGTAACGAACCTCGAGGGCGTCTCGCGCGTCGAGGCCGACCACGAGGGCGACGCCGGCGAAGACGACGTGACGGAAGACGACCTCCACGCCGCCATCCGCGAGGCCGGCTACGAGGTTCCCGGAACCGCGTAGCGAAACCGGTTTCGGCCCGTCAGTCGGCCGCCCGCGAATCGTCTCGGACGGCGAACGACGCGTTGACTCCGTCTCCCGAGAGCAACTGTCCGGCGAAGCTGTTGGCGAGGACGGCCGAGACCGACAGGACCATCGCGATCATCGCGAACACCGGGTGGACGAGCCCCGTCGTCGCCGCCGCGACGCCGATACCGTTGAACGCGAACGCCGTGAGGAGGTTCTGTCGCGTCTTCCGGTAACTCTCGCGTCCGATCTCGTAGGCGTCGACCACGCCACCGAGGCGCTCGCCGACGAGGACGACGTCGGCCGACTCGATCGCGACGTCGGTCCCGGCGCCGATCGCGATCCCCACGTCGGCCTGCGTGAGCGCCGGCGCGTCGTTGATGCCGTCGCCGACCATCGCCACACGGTGGCCCGCCGCTTGGAGTCGGCGGATCTCGTCGCGCTTCTCGTCGGGGAGGACGTCGGCCAGCACGCGGTCGATACCGACCGCGTCGGCGACCGCGCGAGCCGTCCGCTCGTCGTCGCCGGTGATCATCACGGGCGCGATTCCCGCGTCCCGCAACCGTCGGACGGTCGCGGCGGCGTCGTCCTTGATCTCGTCGCCGATTCCGAGCAGACCGATCAGGTCGCCGTCGCGCGCGACGCCGGAAACGGTGAGCCCGCGGTCTCGGAGTCGCTCGAGGTCGCCGGCCGCGCTCGAGACGTCGACGCCCGCGGACGCGAGCCAGTCGGGCTTCCCGACCAGTGCCTCGTCGCCATCGATCGTCGCGCGGACGCCCGTTCCGGTCACCGAGTCGAACGCGTCGGGGTCGTCGTACGCGACGTCCCGTTCGCCGGCGCACTCGAGGACGGCGTCGGCCAGCGGATGTTCGCTGAACGCCTCGGCCGTCGCCGCCGTCGCGAGGACGTCGGTGTCGGTCCGGTCGTCGCCGAAAGACGCGATCTCCGCGACGGTCGGTTCGCCGGCGGTAATCGTTCCGGTCTTGTCGAGGAGGACGCGGTCGATATCGGGCAGGAGCTGGAAGGCGTCGGCCGACCGCAGCAGGACGCCGCGCCTGGCCGCGGCACCACCGCCGCGGACGAGCGCCAGCGGCGTCGCCATCCCGAGCGCACAGGGATAGCCCAAGACGAGGACCGCGAGCGCGGCGAACGCGCCCCGCTGGACGTTCGGTCCCGTGCCGAACGGACCGCCCGACCAGACGGCGGGGACGACCAGCCAGAACAGGAACGAGAGCGCGGCGATCAGGAGGACGCCGGGGACGAAGTACCGAAGGACGCGGTCGGCGAGCCGGACGATCCCGGGTTTCGTCGCGCGGGCCGCTTCGATCTCGCGGGCGACTCGGTTCAGGAACGCGTCGTCGCCCGTCGCGGTTACCTCGACGAGCAGCGTGCCGGTCTCGTTGACGCTGCCGCCGATCACCTCGTCGCCCGGGGTCTTCTCCTCCGGAACGGACTCGCCGGTAGCGACCGACTCGTCGACGGTCGACTCGCCCTCGCGGACCGCGCCGTCGACGGGGACGCTCTCGCCGGGCTTGATCCGGACGCGGTCGCCCTCCTCGAGGTCGGCGACAGGGACCTCCTCGACGCCATCGTCAGTCACGCGGCGAGCGGTGTCGGGCCGCAGCTCGAGCAGGTCTTGCACCGCTCGCGAGGCGCGGGTGCGGACGAGCAGACTGGTGTACCCCGAGAGAACGTGGTAGGTCGTGACGAAGACCGAGACCGCGAAGAAGTGGACCGTCGGGAACGCCGGGAAGACGGTCAGGCCGAGCAGACCACCCAGCAACCCCCCGAAGGCGCCGGCCTCGAGCAGCACGTGCTGGTTGAAGATCCCTCGTCGAAGGCTGTTGATCGCCTTCTCGAGGATGTAGCGCCCGGGACCGAACATCGTTCCGAGCGCGAGACCGAGCGCGACGAGATCCATCGCCAGCGAGTCCGACTCGAATCGGCCGACGACGACGATCATCCACAGCATTAGCCCGGCAGTGACGGCCGAGGCGCCGCCGGCGAGCGCGAGGCGTCGCTTGCCGGCCTCGAGTTCGGCCTGCTGCTCTCGGAACCGCTCGCGCTTGTCGGGGTCGCGGATGGTGTAGCCGAGGTCTCGCAGCGTGTCCTTCAGCTCAATCTCGCTCACCCGGTCGTCGTCGTACCGCACGCGGACCTCTTCGTGGGCGAGACTCACGTCGGCGTCTTCGACGCCGTCGGTGCGGTCGTAGGCCTTCCGGATGCTCTCGGCGCAGAACGAGCAGCTCATTCCGCCGACGGCGAACTGGTCTCGGGAGTCGGCCATCGGTACGTGCTAGCAACCCGAGACTCAAAAGCGGCGGCTCCGGTGTCGGTCCACCGGTGCCGTGGCTGCTATCGGAGAAGACGCCGCCAGACAACCGATTTTTGTCCGTGGCGACCGCAAACGGCGTATGAACGATCCGCCGGAGTCCGACGACCGATCGGCGAGACACGTCTGGTCGGCGGGCCGCTATCCCGCGATGGCGCCGAACATGCTGCCCGCCATCGCGCGCCTGGTCAACGCCGCGGGGATCGATCCCGGCAACCGCGTCCTCGACGTCGGCTGCGGGACCGGCAACGCCGCGCTGACGGCCCGTCGTTCGGGGGCCGACGTCGTCGGCCTCGACCTCGCCCACGACATGCTCGAGCTCGCGCGCGAGAACGCCGCGCTCGCGGGCTACGACGACATCGGCTGGCTCACCGGCGACGCCGAGGCCCTCCCGGTGTCCGACGGCGCGTTCGACGTCGTCCTCTCGAACTTCGGCCACGTGTTCGCGCCGGACTCGACGGCGGCCGGGGCGGAACTGCGCCGCGCGACGAAATCGGGCGGCCGAGTCTGTTTCACGGCGTGGTCGCCCAACGGCGTCGTCGGCGACCTCACCGAGGTGCTGACCGACCACGTCGACGAGTCGCCCGGCGACCCGCGGTCGCACCTCCGGTGGGGCGACCCCGAGTTCGTCCGTGAGGAGTTTTCCGACGTCCCCGATCTCTCGTTCCAGCGGCGCCACCTCGAGTTCCGCTATGCCACGCCCCACCACTTCTGGCGGGAGTTCGCCGAGGAGTCCGGGCCGCTGTCGCCGGTGCTCCGGCGGATGGACGACGACGAGTCCCGCGACGCGCTCCGCCGAGACGCGGTCGCGGCCTTAGAGGAGTGGTTCGGCGACAACGCGATCCGCGTCGAGTACCTGCAGGTGCGGGCCGTCCTCGAGTGACGGCGTTCGAACGCGTCGCGGCGGTCTAGAGCGACCGCTCGCCGGCCACGTCGAGCGTCGCCGCGTAGACGACGAGCGCCGGCAGCACGGTTTCGATCGCGCCGCGATTGAACTGCCGGACGAACTTCCGGAGGTCGTCGATCGTCGCGTCGTCGAACCCGCGCTCGGAGAGCGCCGCCGGCGAAAGCCGCGGCGCGTACGGGAGGCTCTCGAGGTGGTCGTTGACGACCGCGTCGGCGTCGTCGCGACCGCGTTCGAACGCGTCGCTCTCGAGGACGGCGAGGTCCGACCAGGCCGGTTCGAGATAGTTCGGCCACTGCGCGAGACAACGATAGATGCTTGGCAGTCCGCCCTCGAGGCCGTGGAAGTCACGAATCACCTCGACGGTGGACTCGAGGTCGGCGGGAACCGCGTCCCCGTCGACCATCGTCACCGACAGGCCGCGATCGCGGTCGAGCCATTCGGGAAGGGGCGCCGTCCACGGCTCGCCAGTCGGCTCCGGTTCCGGAAGTTCGTCGTTCATCGCCCGATCGCAGACCGCGAACGTGAACGCCAGTCGCGGCGCCACGATGTCGAACGTCGCGACCTGGCCGCGGAGTTCGCGCCACTCGGGCGGTCGGAGATCGAGGTCGGCACACCGGTAGCGCGGGACGTCCGCGGAGGCGTCCTCGAGCGCCGAGAGCACGGCGTCCCTGTAGGCGACGGTGTATCGGCCGAACGCCCGGGTCTGGAACAGCGGCTTGCACTGCGTCCACAGGTACCGCGTGAACGCGGGTTCGTTGGCCGTCAGCGTTCGGAAGAACCAGTTGACGATCGGCGCGCGAAACGTCCGTTTGACGTCCTCGTACAGGCCGCGGCGCCAGCCCGCCGCGTCCTGCTCGTATAGCTGTCTGCTCGTGTCCATGCGGAGTCCCACGACGGAAACGCCCATCAGTTCCGTGCCGGCAGCGGTGTGGAGTAAATCGCACTCGACTCGTCGGGATCGAACTCACCGTCGGGCCAAGCTATTTCGCCGTTCACGGGGTATCGAGACCGTCATGTCGTTCGATCCAGACACAGTTGAGACGCTCGCGTTCGACTCGTACGGCACGCTCGTAGACGTCTCCGGCGTCACCGAGGCCCTCTCGGATCACGTCGACGAGTTCGACCCCTCGCTCGTCGCCCAGGTCTGGCGCCAGCGCTCGCTGGCGAACGCGATGGTCGGCAACGCGATCGGCGAGTACGACGCGTTCTACGAGATGAACCGCAACGCTCTGCGGGTCGCCCTCGAGATGATCGGCGCCGACGTCAGCGAGGACGAGCGCGAGGAGATCCTCTCGACGTACCACGAACTGCCCGTCTTCGACGACGTCCGCGAGGGGATGGAGCGCTTCAACGAGTTGGGGTACGACTGCTATATCGTCTCCAACGGGAACGAGGAGATGCTCGAGTCGCTGGTCGATCACGCGGACCTCGAGGGCGTGATCGAGGAGGCGATCAGCGCCGACGAGATCGAGCAGTTCAAACCCCAGCCCGAGCTGTACCGCCACGCAGCCGACGAGATCGGGACGCCGATCGAGGAGATCGCCTTCACCGGTGCCGGCTGGTGGGACGTGCCGGGTGCGATGAACGCCGGGATGCAGGGCGTCTGGATCAACCGGTCGGACACGCTCTGGGGACCGTACGAGACCGAACCGGATCTGACGATCGACAGTTTCCACGACCTAGCCGGGGAACTCGAGGCGGCCTGACCGGGCGAGACGACGTTCGGTCAGCGGCGCCCTCCGAGAGGACGCGTGTCAACAGTCAGCCGCGAGCGCGACCTACTGCGGCTGGTCTCACAGCGGACGGCTCCCCCCCAACGGAGGACGTAGAGAACCATTAAAGAGGCTCCGCGGCCAGAGACGGACAATGAGCGAACAGGTCGTTCTCACGTCGAATACCGCCCCGGACGCCGTCGACGACGTCCCACCGAGCGCGAAACTGGTGTTGACCGTCCTCGCACACGAGGGTTCTCTTACGCAGTCCCGACTGGCCGAGGAGACCATGCTTCCCGCTCGAACGGTCCGCTACGCCCTGAAGCAACTCGAGGAGCACGACCTCGTCGACTCGCAGATCTCGTTTGCGGACGCCAGACAGCACGTCTACTCTATCAACGCCGATCGGTTCGAGACGGCCGCCTCCGGAGACCCCCGTTCGTGAGTATGCCGATCGGATCGGACTGTTACAGTAGCCACTGAAACTAGTTACATACTGATCGCAACGCCGTCCTGCGATCAGGTATGCATTGACTTTCAGTGGCTACTATCGATCCCGAACGAGGTCCCGACCTGCCTCCAGCGCTGGCGCTCATCCGACGAACACGTCCGTGATCCGACCGACGCCAACCACTAATGGCGTCGGCGTGGCAGCGCGACACGGTATGGATTACGAGACGTGGGCCGACGACCAGGAGACGGCGACCGTCACCGTCGACGAACACGACCTCGAGGTCGCCTACTACGACGACGGCGACGGGGAACCGGTACTGTTCTGTCACGGCATTCCGACGTCGTCGTACCTCTGGCGCGACGTCGCCCCGCCGCTGTCGGACGACTACCGGGTGATCGCGCCCGATATGGTCGGCTACGGGAACTCGGCGATGCACGACGGCTTCGATCGCTCGATCCGCGCCCAGGAGGCGATGATCGACGGACTAGTCGACGAACTGGGCCTCGAGTCGATTACGTTCGTCGGCCACGACCTCGGCGGCGGCGTCGGGTTACGCTACGCCGCGCACAACCCCGACGCCGTCGAGCGACTCGCGCTGTCGAACGCGGTCTGTTACGACTCGTGGCCGATCGAGGCGATCATCGATCTCGGACTGCCGTCGACCATCGCCGAGATGAGCGTCGACGACGCGCGTGAACTGCTCGAGGACATCTTCCGTGACACCCGCTACGACGAACCCGAGGAGGCGTTCGTCGACGGAATGCTGGCGCCGTGGGACTCCGAGGAGGCAGTTATCTCGCTGTCGCGCAACGCGATCGGAACAAACACGAGTCACACGACCGAGATCGATCCGAGCGAGATCACCGCTCGGACGCTCCTGCTGTGGGGCGCCGAGGACGAGTTTCAGCCCGTCGAGTACGCCGAGCGGCTGGAAGACGACATTGCCGACGCCGAACTCGTCGGTCTCGACGAGGCGTCTCACTGGGTCATGGCCGACCGGCCCGACGCCTACGCCGAGCGGCTCCGCGAGTTCCTCGACGTCGACTGAGTCCGTGCCCGCCGTCCGCGAAGAGACGGAAGCGTTTTTCCCTCGGACTCGTACCCTCTGACCGATGACCTCGCTCAGCGCACACCACGTCGGAATCACCGTCGACGACCTCGAGGAGACGCTTCCCTTCTATCGGGACGTCCTCGGACTCGACGTCGTCGAGCGATTCAGCGTCGGCGGCGAAGAGTTTTCGGACGCCGTCGGCGTCGAAGGGGCCCGCGGGGAGTTCGCCCACCTCGAGGCCGACGGGATTCGGATCGAACTCGTCGAGTACGACCCCGAAGCGCGCGGTTCACCCGCGGCGGGGCTCAACCAGCCCGGCGCGAAACACGTCGGACTGACGGTCGACGACCTCGACGCGTTCTACGCGGACCTCCCCGACCACGTCTCGACGATCAGCGAGCCGCGCACGACGGAAAGCGGAACGACGATCCTGTTCCTCCGCGATCCGGAGAACAACCCGATCGAAGTGCTCGAGGCGTGAGGAGAGCGGAAACCGGCCGAACGCCGCGTCAACCGATCGATAACGTCGAGATACGGGCTGGCTACCGGGCGGGCGACGAGTTCAGGTCCGATCGGACCTGCTCGACGGCTTCGTCGCAGTCCGAGCAGGCGGTCTTTTCCGAGTCGATGTAGACGGTCCCGCACCGCGAGCACTGGAAGAGGTTCCCACGGGAGTCCGGCGACGATGCGGCGGCGTCCGCTTCGACGCGGTCGGCATCGACGTCAGCGTCCTCCGCGGACCGGTCGTCGCCCGCGAACAGCGTCGAGCGGATACGGTTGCGAAGTCGACCGAGATGCGAGTTAGATTTCTCGTTGGTTCGAATGGCCATACTGTAGCCGACGATTATAATAGCGAAGTAGCTGATGTCTAAAGTATTTGGAACGGGAACGGTTCGCATTCGGGATATTCCGGCTCGTCAACGCCGAACTCGAGTGATTTTCCCGATCAGATGGACATCTCGATACCCCGCGAGTACCCAGTCGAACCCGTTCGTGGACGGACGAGACTGCGAACGGCCGACGGGATAGCAACCTTTTCGACCGGCGGGAGACCACTCGCAGGCATGAACTTCTTCGATCGCCTGCACGACCGCATTCGGACGGTCGACAGCGTCGTCTCGGTCGGGCTCGACCCCGACCCGTCGCGAATTCCCGACCACCTCGCGGACTACGACCTCCCGCGGTGGGCGTTCAACCGCCGGATTATCGACGCCACCCACGAGCACGCCGCTGTCTACAAGCCAAACGCCGCCTTCTACGAGGACCCCGACGGCTGGCGAGCGCTCGAGGAGACGATCGCCTACGCCCACGGGAAGGACGTCCCCGTCCTGCTCGACGCCAAGCGCGCCGACATCGGCAATACGACCCGCCAGTACGCGCAGCTGCTCGAGCGAGCCGATGCGATCACCGTCAACCCCTACATGGGCCGGGACTCGCTGCAGCCGTTCCTCTCGAACGAGGAGGCTGGCGTCTTCGTCCTCTGTCGGACGTCGAACCCCGGCGGCGCCGACGTTCAGGACCTCGAACTCGAGACGGGCGAAGCCGTCTACGAGCGCGTCGCCGCGCTGGCGGACCTCTGGAACGAGAACGACAACGTCGGCCTCGTCGTCGGCGCGACCAAACCCGAGGAACTCGAGGACCTACGCGAGCAGGTTCCCGACCTCCCCTTCCTCGTCCCCGGCGTGGGCGCGCAGGGCGGCGACGCCGAGGCGGCCGTCGAGTACGGGCTGGCCGACGGCGTCGGGCTGGTCAACTCCTCGCGAGGAATCATCTTCGCCGGCGAAGACGACGGCGAGGACTTCGCAAAAGCTAGCGGACAGGCCGCCAAGCGGCTGAAAAAGCGGCTGAACCAGTATCGGGACTAGGGATCGGAGGGACCGATCACGCGGCCCGCGACGTGGCCGTCGACGGTCCGGCCGAGGATTTCGACCGTGACGGGCTCCGCTGGCGGCCGCTCCTCGAGCAGTTCCAGTCCTTCGACGACCGCGATATCCAGGGGACTCGCGTCGTTGGGATGGTCGGCGACGAGTCGATCGTCGCGCTCCTCGATGGAAAGTCGAAACCGCTCGCCGACGGCCAGCGAGTCGCCGAGGACGTCGCGGATCGAGGTCACGGTGCTCAGAGCCGGTTGATATCGACGTCTTCGGACTCCGACGGCGACGGTTGGGTCGGATCCGCCTGCGCGGCGCACTCGACGCATAGTTCCTTCCCGTCCTCGTAGTGGACGTCACAGGCGAGCGTGCCGCAGTTCCCACACCGCTCCTGTGCGGGCCGGGACTCGCAGATCTGACAGAGGCCGCTGACGCTCATGGTCGAAGTAGCGTTTCGAGCGTCTTGAAACCGCGGCCGGAACACCCCGGCCGGGAGCGAAACGAACGCCGGCGCTGTCGTTAGGAACGCCGGCACTGCCGGTAGTCCGTACACGCGCGATCGCGACCGGCGTCCGGATCCTCGAGTCCGCACTGTCGACTCCGTGGCTAGCGATTGTCCTACGGACACGTACTGTGTGCTGTGTTGCCACTGCACGGGAAGGTTTTTGCCATGTGAGCCGCTATCGAACGGTATGAGCCGTGACCGGGCTCTCCTCGAGCGAGCCCTGGACCGTGGCGAACAGGACGGTGGCAACGTCGAATTCAAGGAACGACTGTCACGTGACGTCCACCTCGAGGGTGGACGACGGGAGAGCCTGGCCGCGCAACTGCGCCACCGACTGCTCTCCGGGGACGGCGAGGCGACGTACGTCGTCGGCGTCACCGACGACGGCGGCCTCGCCGGCATCGACCCCGACACGTTCTCCGAGACGATGGACGTTCTCTCCCTGCTCGCCGAAGAGGCCGACGCCCACATCGACGATGTCCAGACCTGGGGTGTCAACGGCGTTTCGGACTCGGCCGAGTCCGAAGCAGATCGGACGTCGGAGACGTCCGAGCGTGGACTCGTCGGCGTCGCCACGGTACAGGAGGGCGGCGTCCTCGAGACCGACGACGAACACGTCGTCGTCGGGACGGCGGGCCACGTCGATCACGGCAAGAGCACGCTCGTCGGTTCGCTCGTCACGGGCAACCCCGACGACGGCGACGGCGCGACGCGCGCGTATCTCGACGTCCAGCCCCACGAGGTCGAACGCGGGCTCTCCGCCGACCTGTCCTACGCCGTCTACGGCTTCGACGAGGACGGCCCGGTCCGCGTTCGGAACCCGAACCGAAAGCAGGACCGCGCCGCGGTCGTCGAGGAGGCCGACCGACTGGTCTCGTTCGTCGACACCGTCGGCCACGAGCCGTGGCTCCGGACGACGATCCGCGGACTGGTCGGCCAGAAACTCGATTACGGGCTGTTGGTCGTCGCTGCTGACGACGGCCCCACGCGCACGACCCGGGAACACCTCGGCGTCCTGCTCGCGACTGACCTGCCGACGATCGTCGCGATCACGAAGACCGACACCGTCGACCAGGAGCGCATCGAGGAGGTCGAACGCGAGGTCGAACGGCTCCTGCGGGAGGTCGACAAGTCGCCGCTGCGGGTGTCCCGCCACGGCGTGGACGCCGCGATCGACGAGATCAGCGAGCGCGTGGTTCCCATCGTCGAGACCAGCGCGATCACGATGGACGGCTTGGAGACGCTGGACGAACTGTTCGACCGCCTTCCGAAGACCGCCCAGGACACCGGCGAGTTCCGGATGTACGTCGACCGGAGCTACTCGGTGACCGGCGTCGGTGCGGTCGCCTCCGGTACCGTGATGTCCGGCGAGGTCGAGGCCGGCGACGAACTCCTGTTGGGGCCGATGCCCGACGGCCGGTTCCAGGAGGTCGAGGTCCGCTCGATCGAGATGCACTACCACCGCGTCGACAAGGCCCAGGCGGGTCGGATCGTCGGCATTGCGCTGAAGGGCGTCAAGGAGAGCGCCATCGAGCGCGGCATGGTGCTCCTCCCACGGGACGCCGATCCCGACCCCGTCCGGGAGTTCGAGGCCGAAGTCATGGTGCTCAACCACCCCACTCGGATCGGCGAGGGGTACGAACCCGTCGTCCACCTCGAGACGATCGGCGAGGCCGCTGCCTTCTACCCGGAGAACGGCCGCCTCCTGCCGGGCGACACGGGCGAGACCACCGTCCGGTTCAAGTTCCGACCGTATCTCGTCGAGGAGGGCCAGAAGTTCGTCTTCCGCGAGGGCCGCAGCAAGGGCGTGGGGACGGTGACAGACGTCCATCCCGCCGACTGAGTCGGGCTCCCCGTCCAGATCGGGCCGATAGCTTTCTCGCCGTCGCGCCGACGCCTCGAGCGATCGAAACCAAAGTTGGTATGTCCGCCCCGGCACCTCGGCTAGAGCAAGATGGTGCAGACGAGCGTTATCGGTTGTGGAAACATGGGAAGCGCCCTGATCACGGGCCTCTGGCGGGCCGGGAACCACACGATCGTCGCGTGTGATCTCGATCCCGACGCACTCGCGAGAGTCGAAGACTACGTCGAGCGCACGACGTCGGACGTCTCCGAGGCGACCGACGCCGACGTGGTGATCGTCGCGGTGAAACCGGACATCGTCGACGCAGTGCTCGATGAACTCGATCTCTCTCCCGATCAGACGCTGCTCTCTATCGCTGCGGGCGTCTCGACCGACTACGTCGAAGCGCGAACCGACGCGAACGTCGTCCGGATCATGCCGAACCTCGCCGCCGAGACGGGAGACATGGCGGCGGCCGTCACCGGCGACGAGATTCCCGACGAGGTGCGCGAACTGCTCGGCGACGTCGGCGAGTTCGCCGAGGTCGACGAACGACAGATGGATATCGCGACCGCCGTCAACGGGAGCGGCCCGGCGTTCGTCTTCTACCTCATTCAGGCAATGGCGGAGGCTGGCATCGAGGGCGGCCTCGAGTCCGACGACGCCGAACGGCTGGCCGCCCAGACGTTCAAGGGCGCGGCCGAGACCGTCCTCCGGTCGGACCGCAGCACCGAGGAACTGATCGACGCCGTCTGCTCGCCCAACGGGACGACCATCGAGGGGATGGAGGTCCTGTGGGATAGCGACGCCGACGCGGCCGTCGCCGCGGCGGTCCGGGCGGCCGAGGAACGAGCCGCGGAACTGACCGCCGAGTTCGGCAATGAGAACGATGCGTGAGGGACTCGAGGAACCGAGCATCGGGGCGGCGCGACGGCTCGCGGCCGACGCCGACCGGGTGATCGTCAAGGCCGGGACAAACTCCCTGACCGACGCGGACTCGAACTTGGACGACGAGAAACTCGACAAGCTCGTCGACGACATCGAGGACCTCCTGAAGCGGGACAAGGAGGTCATTCTCGTCTCCTCGGGTTCGATCGGGGCCGGCACGGGCCGGATCGAACAGTCAAGTGGGACCGTCGAGGAGTCCCAGGCCCTCTCGACCGTCGGCCAGAGTCTCCTCATGCACCGCTACACCGAGAGCTTCGACCGCTACGACCGGAAGGTCGCGCAACTGCTCTTGACCCAGCACGACCTCGAGAACCCCGAGCGCTTTACGAACCTGCGGAACACGATCGAGACGCTGCTGGACTGGGGCGTCGTTCCGATCATCAACGAGAACGACGCCGTCGCGACCGAGGAGATCCGGATCGGCGACAACGACATGCTCTCGGCGGCGACGACGATGGGCGTCGACGCCGACCTGCTGGTGACGCTGACCGACGTCGGCGGCGTCTACACCGGCAATCCGAAGGACGACGACGACGCCGAGCGCATCGAGGCCGTCGGTACCAACTACGACGAGGTCCAGGAGATCATCAGCGAGACCACGACCGACGGCTTCGGCGGCATCCAGACGAAAGTCGAGGGCGCGCGCGACGTCAGCGAGCACGGCATTCCGGCCTACATCGCGAAGTCGACGGAACCCGACGTGCTCGAGAAGATCGCTACTGCCAAACCCGTGGGAACCATATTCGTTCCCATAAACGGTGTGAGCGATGACTGAGACCGACATCGAACGCGACGTCGACGAGGCACAGACCGCGGCCCTCGAGCTCGCGAAACTGTCTGACGGGGATCGGAGCGCGGCGCTTCGCGAGATCGCCGACGCGATCGAAGCGCGGACCGACGAGATCCTCACGGAAAACGAGACGGACGTCGAGGAGGGCGAGCGGCTCCTCGAGGAGGGCGAGTACACGCAGGCGCTGGTCGACCGACTGAAACTCTCGGAGTCGAAGATCGAGAGCATCGCGGAGATGGTCCGCAGCGTCGCCGAGCAGGAGGATCCGCTCGGGAAGACGCTCGCCGCCCGAGAACTCGACGAGGACCTCGAGCTCTACAAGGTCGCCGTCCCGATCGGCGTCGTCGGCACGGTCTTCGAATCGCGGCCCGACGCGCTGGTCCAGATCGCCGCGCTCGCCCTGAAATCGGGGAACGCGGTGATCCTCAAAGGCGGGAGCGAGGCGCTGCACTCGAACCGAATCCTGTTCGAGATCATCGAGGAAGCCGCGGCCGACGCCGGAATCCCCGACGGCTGGGCACAGCACGTCGAGGCTCGCGAGGACATCGACGCCTTACTCGAGATGGACGACGCGATCGACCTCCTGATGCCGCGTGGCAGCTCCGCGTTCGTCAGCTACATTCAGGACAACACGAGCATCCCCGTGTTGGGCCACACGGAGGGAATCTGCCACGTCTACGTCGACGACGAGGCGGATCTCTCGATGGCCGAAGACATCGCCTACGACGCCAAGGTCCAGTATCCCGCGGTCTGTAACGCCGTCGAGACCCTGCTGGTCCACGAGGACGTCGCCGACGCGTTCCTCCCCGCGATCGCGGACCGCTACGAGACCGCCGGCGTCGAGATTCGCGGCGACGAGGCCACCCGCGAGATCGTCGACGTCGCGGCCGCGACCGAGGCCGACTGGGACACCGAGTACGGCGATCTCGTCGTCTCGATCCGGGTCGTCGACTCGCTCGAGACCGCGATCGATCACGTCACCACCCACGGCTCGAAGCACACGGAATCGATCGTGACCGAGGACGCCGACCGCGCGAGCACCTTCATGCGCAGCATCGACTCCGCGAGCGTCTTCCACAACGCGTCGACCCGCTTTGCCGACGGCTATCGGTTCGGACTCGGCGCCGAGGTCGGCATCAGCACGGGCAAGATCCACGCCCGTGGTCCCGTCGGCCTCGAGGGACTGACGACGTACAAGTACCACCTCGAGGGCGACGGCCAGCTCGTCGCGACCTACGCCGGCGAGGACGCCCGGCCGTTCTCCCACGAGGAACTCGACGCCGAGTGGTCGCCCGGCCGGCTCTCGGACGAATAACCCACCCTTTCTATTCGCACGCGGGCGCGGTCCGGTACCCGCCGTCCGCCCGTTCCACGAGCTCCAAGAGTACCGCCCACTCGAGGAGTCGTTCGACTCGTTCCGGGTCGATCCGGTTCCGGCGGGCCCGTCGCTGGTCGCCCGCTCGACCGTCGCGGAGCGTCTCGACGAGCTCGGCGACAGCGGGCCGTCGGCGTCTTCGAGCGTGGTACACACCGCGTCGGCGCCGTAGACGCGCTCTCGGAACGCCTCCTGGAGTCGTCGATCCCGGACTCGAGCGACTCCGCAGGCGGCGGTCGCTCGGTCACTCGACGGTGGCCGGCCGACTCCTCAGTCACGAGGTCGAGCGCTCGCAGGAACACCAGCTACGTCTCCGCCGCGTCGCGGGACTCGAGTCGGGTTTCGGCGACGAGGCGTCCACAGCAGTCGTCGACGGCCCTGCCCGTTTCCGGGACGGCCTCGAGATCGGCTGGCGGTTCGGGAACCGGTTTGAACCGTACGGTCAGAGGCCGAACGAGTCGACGAGCAGCTCCTCGTCGGTCTCGCCGTGAACGTAGGTCGGGCCGCCGACCACGTCGATCGTGACCTTCGCGGGCGCGAAGAGATCAGCGGGGACTTCGGCGAAGTTCCACTCGAGGTCGTCGAAGACCTCGCCGAACGGCCGGCCGTGGTCCTCGGCGGCCGTCGAGGGGACCGAATCGAAGACGTCGGCGTCCTCGCGGACCGTGAGGTGGGCCGTGCCTCCGTAGGCGATGGCGTCGTTCGTGCGGGCGATCGCCGTCTGCTCGTCGCCGGCGACGGGAGCGACCGGCGCCCGGCCCGTCGCGGAGACGATGTCGAGTGGGTCGTAGCCCAGTTCCGAGAGGCGGAACGTCGCGAGTTCGGCGGTTCGAGCGGCGTTCGTGACGGAGCCGACGAGGCTCGCGGTCGGGTAGGCCAGCAGGAAGACGCTGCTGGGTTCGACCTCCGCGAGTTCGGCGACCTGGGCGGCGGCGGCCGCGGTCGGATCCTGCTCGGTCTCGACGGCCAGCGCCGTCAGGTCGAACGCGTCCGTGTAACCGACGCGGCGGAACTCCTCTTCCTCGGCGACAAGCGCCCGCGCGGGACCGCTCCCGAGTCCCTCGAAGTCCTCGGTGGTCAGCTCCCAGCCCGCCTTCTGCGAGCACAGCAGCGACAGCGCCGGCTGGTCGGTCGCGAGCTGGATGTACGGGATCGGAGCGTCGCCGATCTCGCCCAAGTGGTGACTCGGCGTCGCCATTCCCGCCGTCTGGATCTCCGTCAGCAACAGTCCCGCCTCGATCCCGCCCTCGAACTCGAGGCCGAAGTCGAGTACCGTGGCCTCGTTGTCGAGGTCGTAGCCGCCGATATTCAACTCCTCGGCGTAATCGAGGGCCTCGTCGACCAGCTCGATCGCCATCCGGTTGAGACTTTCCATACCGACGCGTTCGCCCTCCGCGGTAAAACAGTTTGTTAGTTCGGAGCCGCGGCGTCGGCCGACGAGCGCGGTCGCCGACCGGTTCGAGGCCGCCGAACCTGTCGTCGAGCGATCGGTCGCCCTCGGCAGGGTGTCGCTCGGCGGCGCCGCTCAGTCGGTCGTCCTCGCCACCGATCGACCGGTGACCGCCGTCCCGGCGTGAGCCGCGGCCCGCGCGATCGGCCCCGCCCGCTTCGCTCGCGTTCGCTCTCCACCCGCGTCGCGACCGCCGCCAAGGCGTTACTCGCCAGGGTCGGGATCCTTATTCGTCGGCGGGCGTCCCAGCTCTTCTTCGACGGCCTCGATCTTATGTTCGGCAGAGACGTCGCGCGTCCGCCTGTCGTCGATCTTCAGCACGGTACTGACGCGATCGGCGTCGACCGCCTCGTGGGCCGCCTGCGCGGCCGCGAACAGTTCGCCGATCTCGTCGGCCTCGATCACCGTCCCCATCGGATTCGTCTCGTACTCGACGTCGTACTCCTCGAGCGCGTCGACGGCCTTGGCGACCTCGCCCGACATGCTGTCCTCGATCACCGGTGCGACGCTCAGTAGTGCGATCACCGTCATAGGCGACAGTAACGACGAGGAGGGTCCTAAATCCGGGCCCTGGACAGTGCCGATCGCCGTGGGTGCGGCTCTGCGGGATGAAAACAAACTGAGCCGCTGAAAACGGCAGAGGCCGTGGCGCCGATCAGTCCGCCCGTGGGTGGGGCGACTCCGTCGGCGGGTAGATGATCACGTCGCCGTTCGCGTAGACGTACACCTCGTGCTCGAGGGCGGTGAAGGCGATGTGCCCGCCCGTGCGTTCGGTGCCGTCGGCCTTCTTGCTGAAGATGCGATCGAGGGCGTCGGGGTCGACGCTGTCGTAGAGAGAGAACTCGCCCTGCGAGACGTCGGTGTCCGCGATCGAGGCGAGCGCGTGGACGATCGTCGTCGTGATCGTCGCGGTGCCGTCGGGGTCGTGGTTGAAGACGTAGCGGTCGTTGGTCTGGTCGTACTGCAGGTCGTCGGCGTCGGCGGTTGAGAGTTCAGTTTGCATAGGAGGTCTCGGAGTTCAATCGTCTATTGATTCGTAGTTACTCGGAGTATAAAAGCCAATCGCAGACAATATTGGTAAACGAACGCGATTAAACATCCGGGGAATAGCTCAAACACCGTTATTCTCGACTACGCATGACAGTCGAGTACGGGAACTAGTCGCAGAACCGATACCGAGACGGCGTCGACGTAAGAGCGAATTACTCGCCGCCAAGCGACCGATATCGCGTCTAATCGTTGATTGCCGACGATTCTCTCCCGACGGGGATCGCCGACTGATCGAGCAGCGACGGACGGAGAGAGTATTTACTCGGCTTCGAGTCTAACTGTCGGTACTTCGGCACGAAAAATGACTCTGAGCGATCGTCGACGCACGACGTCGGTCGCCACCGCGCTACGCCGGTTGTCGGTGAAACGACTCGAGGATGTCGAGTCCGCGCTGGGTCTTGGCGAACGCCGCGATCGGTCGTTCCGACCCGCAGTGGTCGCACCGGAACCGGTTTCCGGGCGCCGGGAGGGCGGCCGGATTGGCGGTCCACTGTTCTCCGCAGTCGGCGCACTCGAGTCGAATCCAACCCTCTCGCATACGGGTGCTAGTACGTGATCTATCGACTTAATCCTCCCTCGGACCCGGCGGTTGGCGCCGCCGATGGCGGCTTGCCATCGCCGTCCACGAACGTATTCCGCCGCGCGCCCGACGACGGTGTATGGCTACTGGTTCGACCGACGACATCGAATCCGCCCTCGAGGAGTTCGGCAATGACCTTCCCGCCGAGGTCGACGAGGCCGCGATCAACCGCATGCAAACCGTCGCCCGCGTCCTCGACGAGGGGCTCAAGCTCCCCGGAACGGACTTTCGATTCGGACTGGACCCGATCGTCGGGATCCTCCCCGGCGCCGGCGACACCGCGACCGCGTTCGTCTCGCTGTACATCGTCGCCGAGTCCGCCCGCATGGGCGTCTCCCAGTCGACGCTCCTGCGCATGCTGGCGAACATCGCCGTCGACACCATCGGCGGCTCGGTTCCCATACTCGGCGTCATCTTCGACGCCTTCTGGAAGTCCAACAAGTGGAACGTCAAGCTAGCAATCGAGGAACTCGCCGACTCGAGCGAGGGATCGACGTCCGGGCCGGAAACCGTCGTCATCGACTAACGACTCGCGTTCTCGCCGTTCCCGGCGCTCGTCTCTATCGACTGCTACCACCGTTCTGCGTCTCGAGATGGATAGTAGACAGCACGGAAAATCCAGTGTCAACCGTTGAGAAGTGCGCTAGCAGGGATTTGAACCACGCCAGAGAACCTGCTCGCTCGCGCTCGCAGAACCTCGGTCTGATTCAAACCCAGAACGATTTTTACTGAACAGACGACTCGCTCCGCTCGTCGATGTTGTTCAGTGAAAATGCGCTGGCGGGGATTTGAACCCCGGTTGTGACCATGGCAAGGTCACGTGATACCACTACACTACCAGCGCGCACACGTGCACTCGGTCTCGAGTACGATCAAACAGATGGACCACGATCACTTATAAATGTCGAAAGCGAGAGTGTCAAGGCAGCTATCTTCGAGAGTGAGATGCGGACTCGAGAGTGGATACAGGAGTTGTACCAGCCGAATTGTGATCGAAACCCGATCACCCGTCCCGAGATATCTCCGAATCGCTACTGAAAGCGCTGAGTGAAACGTTCACACCGCTACGGAGCATTCCGAGTAGGATAATCGAAGGGACGCGCCGGTTGGAACGTGGACTGCGGTCGAGAACCGAGTCGCTCGCGGGTTGAATTCAGAGAAGTGCGCTGGCGGGGATTTGAACCCCGGTTGTGACCATGGCAAGGTCACGTGATACCACTACACTACCAGCGCCCTGTTGCACTTACACCTACACCGGGATGGATGTATAAGGGTTGCGAATCGACCCGGTATCGATAGGGAAACACACGCTTTCGACTCCGACGCCGCGGTTCGAAATCGGATGACGGGCGGACGGTGCTCACGGCTCGTGTTCGTCCGCAGCCGGCAGCGTCACCGTGAACGTCGCCCCCTCGCCGGGCTCGGACTCGAGTCGGATCTCGCCGCCGTGGCGCTCGACGATCCGCTCGCACAGCGCGAGTCCGATGCCGGTGCCGTCGTGCTCGCCCTGGGAGTGGAGGCTCTCGAACACCTCGAAGATCTCGTCGGCATCGTCGGGATCGATCCCGATCCCCTCGTCCCGGACGGCGATCTCCCAGCGGTCATCTCTACCCGCGCGTCGCCGGGCGGAGACGTGGACCCGCGGCGGCTCGTCACCGCTGTACTCGAGGGCGTTATCCAGCAAATTCTGGAACAGCTGGCGCAACTGATCGCGGTCGCCCGTCACGTGCGGCAGCTCCTCGGTGGTGATCTCAGCGTTCGTCTCCTCGATCCGGACCTGAAGATCCTCGAGTGCGTTTTCGAGAACGTCGTCCAGAGCGACGGGTTCGAACGGATCGCCGCCCGTCTCGACCCGGGAGTACGCCAGCAGGCCGTCGATCATGTCGCGCATGCGCTCGGCGCCGTCGACCGCGAAGTCGATGAACTCCCGTCCGTCCGCGTCCAAGACGTCCGTGTACCGGCTCTCGATCAACTGGAGATAGCTCGAGACCATCCGCAGGGGCTCTTGCAGGTCGTGGCTGGCCGCGTAGGCGAACTGCTCTAAGCGCTCGTTGGACTCCTCGAGTCGCTCGACCAGTTCCTCGAGTCGTCGCTCGCGTTCGACCTGCTCGGTGATCTCCTGTGCGAGGCTCAGCCCGGCGAAGATCTCACCGTCGGCGTCCCGTAGCGGCGCCGCCCAGATCTGCCAGTGCTCGCCGTCGAACGTGATCGTCGTGCTGTCGGTCTCGCCGTCCTCGATGGCGGCCCGGTAGAGCGGGATCAGTTGCCTGCTGACGTCGTCCGGAAAGACCGCCGACATTCGTTCGCTCTCCATCTGCTCTGCCTCGGGCAGCGTGTCGCCCAGGACCGCCCCCTCGATCAGCGTGTACCGGAAGTTCTCGTCGTACACGCCGACCGCGCCGTTCGGGAAGTGTTCGGCCAGCGTCCGGTAGCGGCGTTCGGACTCCTCGAGTTGCCGTTCGCGACGTTTTAGCTCGGTAACGTCCGAGACCGCTCCGTTCAGTCGGACGGGGGTGCCGTCGTCGTCGTACTCGACCTCGCCGCGAGCGACGACCCATACGAGGTCGCCGTCCGCGTCCCGAACGCGATATTCGGCCTCGAATTCGCCCGTCTCCTCGACGGCGCGCTCGAGTTGCTCTCGCGTCCGGGTCCGGTCGTCCTCGTGGATCGATTCGTAGAAGGCGTCCATCGGCGCGCCGTCGGCGGCCAGTTCCGGATCCATCCCGCACGTCGACGCGAAATAGTCATCGGCGGTGACGACGTCCCCCCGAATGTCCCAGGTCCAGATCCCGACGGACGCGGCTTCGGTCGCGACGTCCAGTTGCGTTCGGACCGCCTGCAGATCCCGTTCGCGCTCCCGTTGCTCGGTGATGTCCCGAACGAGGCAGATGAGTTCGCCGTCGTCGGTCTCGGTCAGCGAGTGCTGGGAGAGGAAGGTGGTGCCGTCACTGCGCACGCAGGTCGTCGTCCCGGACCACTGTCCCTCCGCCGAGATGCGCGGCAGAATGTCGTCGACGAAGCGGGACGGATCGGCTTCGATCCCGAGGTCGTCCCAGTGTTCGCCGATCATCTCCTCGGGCTCGTAACGGAACGTCTCCGCGTACGCGTCGTTGACGTAGATGAACTCGCCGTTCTCGTCGAGCAGGCTGATCCCTTCGCGGGCGGCCTCCAGCGCCCGCACGACGCGTCGACGCTCCTGTTCTCGGCGCTTCCGTTCGGTGATGTCCCGGACGACGCCGATCTCCTCCTGTCGGCCGTCCTCCGTCCGTCGCGTCGCGAACGTTCCCTCGACGGGAACGCGATCCCCGTCGGGCCGCTGCAGTTTCGCTTCCATGGCCGGGTTCTCGGTATCCGCCCCTCCCTCGCGCTCCGTCGTCAGTCGCTTCTTCGACTCTTCGATCGCGGCCTCGTCGACGACGAGGGAGGCGTGTTCGCCGACCAGTTCCTCGCGCTCGTAGCCGGTCATCCGAGCGTACGCCTCGTTGACCATCGTGAACCGGCCGTCCTCGCCTTTCACGTAGATCCCGTCGGACATCGTCTCGACGATCGTCTCGTACTTGGACAGCTCCCGGTCGCGTTTCTTCCGCTCGGTGACGTCGCGGCCGATACCCGCCAGAACGCGCTTCCCTTCGGGATTCTCGAGTCCGACCGCGACGAACTCGTAAGGGATCCGCTCGCCGCCTTTGGTCAGCAGCTCCACCTCGAGTCGCGCGCTTCCGGTTTCGAAGACCCCCTCAATCTCCGTGACGGTTCGCTCGCGGTCCTCCTCGACGATGAACTCCAGCGGGCGCATCGACTCGATCTCCGCGTCGGTGTAGCCCGGTGACCGCGTTCAGCGTCTCGTTCCACCGCTGGAAGTCGCCCGTCTCGTCGACGACGTAGAACACGTCGTCGACCGCGTCGAGGATGCCGTCGGTGTACTCCGTGTACCGCTCGAGTCGAGCCTCGCGCTCGCGCAGGCGTCGGTCCTTCTCTGTGCGGTCGATCGCCCCCGCGATGACGTTCGCGACGCTGCGGAGGAACGTCGCATCGCGCTCGGAGAACGTCCGCCGGTCGCTCGAGTAGACCCCGAGAGCGCCCCACGGCTCGTCCTCTGAGCCGACAGCGACGGTAATTCCGCTGGTAACGTCGTGACCGGCGAACAACTCGGCCTCGAAGACGGCCCCGTCGGACCGACGGTCCTCGACGATCACCGGGTCGTCGGTACGCAGCGTGACGCCGACCAGCGACTCTCGATCCGCGGGGACGGTCGCCGATCCGACGACCCCGGAACGCCAGCCGACGCCCTCTCGCAACGAGGCCGCGTCCCCGCCCCAGGATTCCTCGAACACGCCGCAGTACTCGGCGCTCAGCGCGTTGGCGACGGCCGCGGCTGCGTCGTCGATCAGCCGGTCGAGATCGGCCGTGTCCAGCGCCCGCTGGCCGAGCTCCGCGACCACCTCCTGTTGCCGAAGTCGGCTCTCGAGTTCCACCTCGGTCGGCGAGGGCGATTCCATTCTACCGTGACCGTCTGTGACATAGCGGTAAAATTCCTCGGTATGGTTCGCTCGGCCCGCCGCGGTAACGATCCGCTGCTCGCGAGCTCATAACGGCCGTCGGCGGCGTGTTGACGACGACCTATCACTGACAGTGAGTGTGTGCCCGCACGGCACGAATTCGGGGGTGTGAGCCCTTGTCAGCCGCAATCGAATCCGCTATCCTTTTAAGATCCCCTCCGCAAGACATCGCTACAGTCTAGTGACGCGGCGCCGAAGCGTTTCGGCATGACCGTCAGCGTACTCGTTCCGTCGTCACTCACCCGGGAAGCCGAGGACAAACGCGAGGCAACTCGCAAACTCGGATACGTCGCCCGCGCGGCGACGATCTTCCGGGCCGATCGCCTGATCGTCTACCCAGACCGGGACGGCGAAACCGGGCGATTCGACGGCGGGTTCGTAAGCACCGTCTTGCGGTACGCCGCAACGCCCCCCTACCTTCGCAACGAGGCCTGGGGGATGCGGGACGAACTGGAGTACGCGGGCGTCTTGCCGCCGCTCCGCGCCATGTCACAGACCGGCTCCGAATCTACCGGTTCGGGGTCGTCAAGACAAGGGATCGTGACCGAGGTCGGACCTGAAGGGCGCGTCCGGGTCAATTGCGGATTGCAACACCCGATCTCCCTCAACGTACCGCCGAAAATGGCGGTCGAGGAGGGGGAGCGCGTGACCGTCAGGATCTCTTCGCGACGACCGGTCCGGGCGAAACTCGTCGACGAGCCCCTCCCGGGGCTGTCGGTCGAGCGGACGGACCTGCAGACAGCACTCGGCCGTGAGGACGCCGGCGTCCGCATCGCGTCGTCCCGGTACGGTGAAGAACTCACCGTCGGGCGACTCGAGACGCTGGCCGGACGCATCGAGGGCGACGGGATGACCGTCGCCTTCGGCGCGCCCGAGAGAGGGCTGCCTGCTATCCTCGGAATCGAGGCATCGGCCATCGAAGCGTCGTCGGGACAAGGCGACGCGATCGAATCGTCGTCCGACCGGGACGACGCAGCCGATGACGGAGTCGAACCCACAGCCGATCCGGGGTTCGACCTCTGGCTAAACACGGTTCCGGACCAAGGGAGCGAGGTCGTGCGAACGGAGGAGGCTCTGTTCGCTACCCTCGCGCCCCTCTCACTGAGAGAGTGATAGAATGCCACAAGCAAATTCACCACGCAAAGGCTCACTCGGGTTCGGCCCACGAAAGCGTGCGACCAGCGAGGTCCCGCGCTTCAACTCGTGGCCGGACGACGAAGGACAGCCGACGCTCCAGGGTTTCGCGGGCTATAAGGCCGGCATGACCCACGTCGTCATGGTCGACGATAAAGCGAATTCGCCGACCGAGGGGATGGAACAGACCGTCCCCGTGACGATCGTGGAGACGCCGCCCATGCGCGCCGTCGCTCTGCGAGCGTACGAAGAAACGCCGTACGGCATGAAGCCGGTCACCGAGGTATGGACCGACGAGTTCGTCCCCGAACTCGATCGCGTCCTCGACATCCCCGGTGATGACTACGACACCGACGCCGCCGAAGACGAGCTTCGCGGCCTCCTCGAGCAGGGACGTGTCGACGACGTTCGCGTCATCACGCACACGGTTCCGTCCGAGATTCCCTCGGTCCCCAAGAAGAAACCGGACGTGATGGAGACGCGCGTCGGCGGCGGTTCCGTCGAGGACCGCATCGACTTCGCGCTCGAGACCGTCGCAGACGGTGGCGAGCACGTCATGAACGACGTCTTCCGCGCCGGCGAGTACGTCGACGCGAGCGGCGTCACGAAAGGGAAAGGGACGCAGGGTCCCGTCAAGCGATGGGGCGTCCAGAAACGAAAGGGCAAGCACGCCCGGCAGGGATGGCGCCGCCGCATCGGGAACCTCGGTCCCTGGAACCCGTCCCGCGTTCGGTCGACGGTCCCCCAGCAGGGGCAGACCGGCTACCACCAGCGGACGGAACTGAACAAGCGCCTCGTCGACATCGGCGACGGCGCCGACGCGACGGTCGACGGCGGCTTCGTCAACTACGGCGAAGTCGACGGACCGCACGCGCTGATCAAGGGCTCGCTCCCCGGACCACAACAGCGCCTCGTGCGCTTCCGTCCGGCGATCCGACCCGGAGACCAGCCGCGCCTCGATCCCGAGGTCCGGTACGTCTCCACCGCATCTAACCAGGGATAACACATGGAAGCAACAGTACGCGACCTGGACGGCGCCGAAGCGGGCTCGGTCGAGCTCCCGGCGGTCTTCGAGACCAACTACCGCCCGGACCTGATCGCCCGCGCCGTTCGCGTCGCCCAGGCAAACCGGAAACAGGACTACGGCGCCGACGAGTTCGCCGGCCTTCGAACGCCGGCCGAATCGTTCGGTAGCGGCCGCGGGATGGCCCACGTCCCCCGACAGGAAGGACGCGGTCGCCGCGTTCCCCAGACCGTCAAGGGACGCAAGGCCCACCCGCCGAAAGCCGAGAAGGACCAGTCCGAATCGATCAACACGAAAGCAAAGAAGCTGGCCGTCCGAAGCGCCATCGCCGCGACGACCGACGCCGAGATCGTCGCCGAGCGCGGCCACGAGTTCGACGGTGACCTCGAGCTGCCCGTCGTCGTCGACGACGAGTTCGAGGACCTCCAGAAGACCCGTGAGGTCGTCGACTTCCTCGAGGCAACGGGCCTCGCGGACGACATCGAACGCGCAGACGAGGGTCGCAGCGTCCGTTCTGGCCAGGGGAAAGCCCGCGGCCGGAAGTACAAGACGCCGACGTCGATCCTCTTCGTCACCTCCAGCGAGACCGGCCCGTCCCGCGCGGCCCGGAACCTCGCCGGTGCCGACGTGACGACGGCCGCGGAGGTCAACGCAGAGGATCTCGCACCCGGCGCACAGCCGGGTCGACTGACCGTCTGGACCGAGAGCGCACTCGAGGAGGTGGCCGACCGATGAGTTCGATCATCGAACACCCCCTCGTGACCGAGAAGGCGATGAACGACATGGACTTCGAGAACAAGCTCCAGTTCGTCGTCAACCCGGACGCGTCCAAGCCGGAGATCCGCGACGAGATCGAAGAGCGCTTCGAGATCTCGGTACAGGACATCAACACGCAGGTAACGATGAAGGGTAAAAAGAAAGCGGTCGTCCGCCTCGATGAGGAGGACGACGCACAGGAAGTCGCTTCGCGAATCGGGGTGTTCTGAGAATGGGACGACGCATTCAAGGACAGCGACGTGGCCGCGGGACCTCGACGTTCCGCGCCCCCTCGCACCGCTACAAGGCGAAACTCGATCACAAGAAGCCCGAGGACGACGACGTCGTTCGCGGGACGGTCGTGGACATTGAACACGACCCCGCGCGGTCGGCGCCCGTCGCCGCCGTCGAGTTCGAGGACGGCGAACAGCGCCTGATCCTCGTTCCCGAGGGCATCTCCGTCGGCGAGGAGATTCAGGTCGGCGTCTCCGCGGAGATCAAGCCCGGCAACACGCTGCCGCTCGCGGAGATCCCCGAAGGGGTTCCGGTCTGTAACGTCGAGGCCAACCAGGGCGACGGCGGTCGATTCGCCCGCGCTTCGGGGACCAACGCGGACCTGATCACCCACGACCGCAACGCTGCGGTCATCCAGCTTCCCAGCGGCGAGGTCAAGCGCCTCGATCCGCAGTGTCGAGCCACCATCGGCGTCGTCGCCGGCGGGGGCCGCACGGAGAAGCCGATGGTCAAGGCAGGGAACAAGCACCACAAAATGAAAGCTCGGGGCACCAAGTGGCCCCGCGTCCGCGGTGTCGCGATGAACGCCGTCGACCACCCGTTCGGTGGCGGCGGCCGACAGCACCCCGGCAAACCCAAGTCCGTCTCGCGGGACGCCCCGCCGGGACGGAAGGTGGGTGACATCTCCTCGCGTCGTACCGGCCGAGGTGGAAACAAATGAGTCAGGAGTACCGAACCGGCCGCGAAGGTGAGTTCACCTACCGCGGTCACACGCTCGAGGAGCTGCAGGCGATGGAGCTCGAGGAAGTCGCGGAACTGCTCCCCGCTCGCCAGCGGCGAAGTATCGAACGCGGTCTCTCCGTCGAGAAGCAGAAGCTGCTCGAGGAGGCCCGCGAGAAAGAAGAGGAGGAGACGGCGAACGCGCCGATCCGAACGCACCTGCGGGATATGCCGATCCTGCCGGAGTTCGTCGGGCTGACCTTCGAGGTCTACACCGGCCAGGCGTTCGAGCGCGTCCGCGTCGAGCCCGAGATGATCGGACACTATCTCGGCGAGTTCCAGCTGACCCGCACGTCCGTCGAGCACGGACAGGCCGGGATCGGCGCGACTCGATCCTCGAAGTTCGTCCCACTGAAGTGATCATCGTATGGGAATCAACTACTCAGTCGACGCGGACCCGGACAAGACCGCGAAAGCGATGCTCCGGGAGCGTCACATGAGCAACAAGCACAGCAAGGAGGTCGCTCGCGCGATCAAGGGTCGCACCGTCGAGGAGGCCCAGGAGTATCTCCAAAGCGTCATCGACGAAGAGCAGTCGGTTCCGTTCAAGTCCCACAACGCCGGTGCCGGTCACCGATCGGACATCGACGGCTGGGACGCCGGCAAGTACCCCGAGAAGGTCTCGGGGGAGTTCCTCGACCTCCTCGAGAACGTCGAGGCCAACGCCGACCACCAGGGATTCGACGGCGCCTCGATGGAGATCGTCCACGTCGCCGCCCACAAGGTCGGCGAGTCCGTCGGCCGCAAGCCCCGTGCGATGGGGCGGGCGTCCTCGTGGAACACGCCGGAGGTCGACGTCGAGATCGTCGTCGAAGAAGTCGACGAAACAACGGAGGACGATAGCTAATGGCTGACGAACACCAATTCATCGAGAACGGCCTGCAGCGGTCCCAGATCGACGAGTTCTTCCAGGAAGAGCTCGGCCGCGCGGGCTACGGTGGCATGGACGTCGCCAAGACGCCGATGGGAACCCAGATCGTCCTCAAGGCCGAGAAGCCCGGGATGGTCATCGGCAAAGGTGGCGAGAACATCCGGAAGGTCACGACGGCCCTCGAGGAGAAGTTCAACCTCGAGGACCCCCAGATCGACGTCCAGGAGGTCGACGAACCTGACCTCAACGCACGGATCGTCGCGGACCGACTGGCCAACGCACTCGAGCGGGGCTGGTACTTCCGGAAGGCCGGTCACACGACGATCGACCGGATCATGGAAGCCGGCGCACTCGGCGCCGAGATCGTCCTCTCCGGGAAGGTCACCGGCGCCCGATCGCGCGTCGAGAAGTTCAACCGCGGCTACATCAAGCACAACGGCGAGCCCGCCGAAGAGGTCGTCGACCACGGCCAGGGCGTCGCGGTCATGAAGCTCGGCACCATCGGTGTCGACGTCAAGATCATCCCGCCGGGAGCCGAGCTCCCCGACGACTTCGAGATCCACGAAGAGATGGACCCCGAGGAACTCGTCCCCGATGCCGTCGAGGCCAACGAGGCCGAGGGCGTCGAGGAACTCCTCGAGGGCGAACCCGAGGACGCCGAGGCCAGCGCCGAAGGCGCCGAAGCCTCGGCCGACGAAGCCGCCGAGACCGAACCCGAGATCGACGAGGAATCCGTCGAGGAAGTCATCGAGGAAGAGGTCGCCGGCGAGGACGAGGAAGACGTCGAGGTCCCCGACGAGTCGCCGATTGAAGAGGACCTGGACGAACTCGAAGAGGACGTCGAAGCCGAGGCCGAGGAACTCGTCGCCGAGATGGACGAGGAAGAGGCCGACGCTGACGCGGACGAAGACGAGGGAGGTGACGCCTGATGGCGATCCTCCACGTCGAAGAGATCCGCGACATGACGCCCGCCGAACGCGAAGAGGAGCTCGAGGAACTCGAGACCGAACTGCTGAACCAGAAGTCCGTCCTCGCCGCCGGTGGCGCCCCGGAGAATCCGGGCCGCATCGGCGAGCTCGGTCGCACCATCGCGCGGATCAAGACGATCCAGCGTGAAGAGGGCGACCTCGAGGGCGAAGCGGACGACGAATAACGACACACAATGGCACTGACACCCGAGACACTGCCGCGACACGAACTCAACGGACTCCCCGTGCGAGTCGTCGAGAGCGACGACTCCTCGCGGGTGGGTCTGGAGGGTCGAGTCGTCATCGAGACGACTAACACCCTCTCCATAGAAATCCGTGAGAGCGGCGAGTCTCGGGTAGTGATGGTGCCGAAATCGGGCTCGACGTTCGAGTTCGCGATCACAGATGACGCCGCCGACCTCGAGAAGGGGTCGGGGACCGCGTCCAAACTGGCCAACACTCAACCTGTGGAGACCGAGCAATCGGACACCGCAGACGGAGCTGTCGGTGATACCGACAGCTGTCGTGGCGATGGTCCCTCGCGAGACCACCGCCACGCTGCTGGCGAGGACGTGGCCTACGTTACGGTCGATGGATCGCGACTGCTCTCACGACCCGCCCGACGCACGGAAACGAATGGTGACTCACCATGGCAATAGGACTAGACGTTGAAACCCCTCCGGAACCAGAAAACCCGGAGGAATACGACTACGAGAAGTGTCCGTTCTACGGCGACCTTCCCGTTCGAGGGCAGATCCTCGAGGGAACCGTCGTCTCGACGGACATGGACAAGACCGTAGTCGTCGAACGAGAGTACGACGTAGCGGTTCCGAAGTACGACCGCTACATGAAGCGACGCTCGCGCATCCCGGCTCACGTGCCGGGCGTGCTCGAGCCGCTCTCGGTCGGTGACACGGTCAAGATCGCAGAGACCCGACCACTGTCGAAGACCAAATCGCACGTGGTCGTCGAAGTAACCAAAGAAGCGACCGCGGAGGACGTCGCCGACCTCACCGGCCAGGCCGAACCTGAGCCGGAGCTGTCGGCCGAGGACTTCGCGGGCGACGACGAGGGTGATCAGTGATGGAGGCGATGAAAGCCGACGTCACCCAGGGTCTGAAGAAGGGATCCCTGATCACGTGCGCCGACAACACTGGCGCGCGTGAACTGAAGGTCATCAGCGTCTCGGGCTACCACGGCACCAAGAACCGCCAGCCGAAGGCGGGACTCGGTGACAAGGTGACCGTCTCGGTCACGAAGGGTACCCCCGAGATGCGCCGCCAGGTCCTCGAGGCAGTGATCGTCCGCCAGCGGAAGTCGATCCGCCGGCCCGACGGCACCCGCCTCAAGTTCGAGGACAACGCGGCCGTCATCATCGACGAGAACGAGGAGCCCCGCGGGACGGAGATCAAGGGGCCGATCGCCCGCGAAGTCGCAGAACGCTTCGGAGCAATCGCCTCTACGGCGACGATGATCGTATAGATATGAGCGAACAACCATCCAAACAGCGAAATCAGACGGAGCGTGCACCGCTGCACAAGCGACAGAAGCAGCTCCACGCGACGCTGTCCGACGAGCTCCGAGAGGAGTACGACACCCGTCGAACCCGCGTCAACGCGGGCGACACGGTCGAGGTCCTGCGCGGCGACCACGCCGGCGACGAAGGCGAGGTCCTGCGCGCGATCCTCGAGGACGGAACGATTCACGTCGAAGACGTGACGGTCGAGACGGCCGACGGCGAAGAGGTGCCGCGACCGCTCGACCCGTCGAACGTCCGTATCACGGAGCTCGACCTCGAGGACGAGCGTCGCGAGGCACGCCTCGAAGGTGATAGCGAATGACGAAACACCAGAAACGACTGTCAGTACCGAAGTCCTGGCCGGTCGAACGCAAGACGGAGACGTTCACGGTCAAGGCCGGCGCCGGCCCGCACGGCGAAGAGGGCGTTCCCCTCGTCGTCTTGCTGCGGGACGTCCTCGGCTACGTCGACTCGAAGAAGGAAGCGCGATACGCCCTGAGCGAGGACGCGATCCTCGTCAACGGGGAGCCGATCAACGACGAGAAGCGACCGATCGGCATCTTCGACATCGTCGCGTTCCCCGGTCGTGAGGAGTACTTCCGCGTCTTCCCCGACGAGGGCGGTCGGCTCGCGCTGACCGAGATCGACGAGGACGCCGCCGGAAGCCGCCTCGGCAAGATCGAGGGCAAGCAGCAGGTCCCCGGCGGGGACACGCAGCTGACCCTCCACGACGGGACCAACGTCCTCGTCGAGGACGGCAGCGAGTACGACACGACCGACTCGATCGTCGTCGACAACGACGACAAATCGATCGTCGCCCACTTCCCGTTCGAGGAGGGCGCGCTCGTGACGGCCGTCCGTGGCAACCACGGCGGCAAGATCGGCGAGATCGACGCGATCGACATCACGCCGGGCAGCGGTCCGAACACCGTCGGCGTCTCGACGGACGACGACGGGTTCGAGACGATTCAGGAGTACATCGTCGTGATCGACGAGAACTTCACGGGTGATGACGAATGAGCGAAGCTGACGCCGGCGAGTTCCACGAGATGCGCGAACCGCGCGTCGAGAAGGTCGTCGTCCACATGGGCGTCGGTCAGGGCGGTCGAGAACTCGGCAAGGCCGAGGACATCATCGAAGAGGTCACGGGTCAGGAGAGCGTCCGGACCCAGGCGAAACGGACCGAACCCGACTTCGGCATTCGCCAGGGCGACCCGATCGGCACGAAGGTTACCCTTCGCGACGACGACGCCTACGACTTCCTCGAGACGGCACTGCCGCTCGCGAACATCTCGGCTAAACAGTTCGACGACACGGGCAACTTCAGCTTCGGCGTCGAGGAACACACCGAGTTCCCGAGCCAGGAGTACGACCCGAACGTCGGGATCTACGGGCTGGACGTCACCGTCAACATGGTGCGCCCGGGCTACCGCGTCTCCAAGCGCGACAAAGCCACCCGCTCGATCCCGTCGCGACACCGACTGACCCCCGAGGACGCCATCGCGTTCCTCGAGGCGAACTTCGACGTGACCGTCGAGGAGGCAGACGATGAGTGAAAGCGAAACCGAAAGCGACGTAGAAAACGAGCGCACGGGCGAGCACGCCGCAAAGCGCACGGGGCAGGAAGAGGCCTGCCAGCGCTGTGGTCGCAAGCAGGGGTTGGTCGGCAAGTACGACATCAACCTCTGTCGGCAGTGCTTCCGTGAGATCGCTCGCGACATGGGATTCAAGAAGTATCGATAACATGACTGGAAACGATCCACTCAGTAACGCGCTCTCGGGGCTCGACAACGCCGAGAGCGTGGGACATCTCACCCACGAGGTAACGCCCGCCTCGAACGAGATCGGCAGCGTGCTCGAGGTCTTCTACGACCGCGGGTACATCGACGGCTTCGAGTACGTCGACGACGGTAAAGCCGGTCAGTTCGAGGTCGAATTGAAAGGAGCGATCAACGAGTGTGGCCCCGTCAAGCCCCGCTACAGCGCCGGTGCCGAGGACTTCGAGAAGTGGGAGAAGCGCTATCTCCCCGCTCGAGACTTCGGTGCGCTCGTCGTCACGACGAGCAGTGGCATCATGAGCCACTACGAGGCGCGTGAGCAGGGAATCGGCGGCCAGGTGATCGCATACGTCTACTAACAATGCGAGTTGAACTGGAAACCCCTGACAACGTAACCGTCGAGATCGACCACCTCGACGTAACCGTCGAGGGACCGGAGGGGAGCGTCACGCGACGCCTCTGGTACCCCGACGTGACCGTCGACGTCGAAGGCGACAGCGTGGTTATCGAAAGCGAGTCCGAGGACGCGAAGACGAACGCGACCGTCGGCACCTTCGAGAGCCACCTCACCAACGCCTTCCACGGCGTGACCGAGGGCTGGGAGTACAAGATGGAAGTCTTCTACTCTCACTTCCCGATGCAGGTCCGCGTGGAGGGCGACGAGGTCGTCATCGAGAACTTCCTCGGCGAAAAGGCAGCGCGACGAACGACTATCCACGGTGACACCGAAGTCTCCGTCGACGACGAGGCGCTGACGCTCTCCGGTCCGAACAAGGAGGACGTCGGCCAGACGGCGGCAGACATCGAGCAGCTGACACGCGTCAGCGGCAAGGACACCCGCGTCTTCCAGGACGGGGTCTACATCACCGAGAAACCCGCGACCGGAGGTGCCTGATAGATGGCAGACGAAGAACCACAGGAACTCGAGGACATCAGCGGCGTCGGCGCGAGCAAGGCCGACGCGCTGCGCGATGCCGGTTTCGAGTCCATCGAGGACATCAAAGAGGCCGACCAGGACGACCTGGCCGAGGCCGAGGGCATCGGGAACGCACTCGCTGCACGTATCAAGGCCGACGTCGGTGACCTCGAGGTCACCGAGGAGACCGAGGCCGAGATCGAAGACGAGGGCGCCGAGGAAGAAGAGCCGGAGGAGGACGTCGAAACGGAGCTGCAGCCCCGTGGGCTGACCGAGAAGACGCCCGATCTCTCCGAGGAAGAACAACGGCTGCTCAACCGCCGCAAGAGCGAGGGCAAGCCGCAGTTCAACCGACAGGACTACCACAAGAAAAAGCGGACGCCCGAATCCTGGCGTCGACCCCGCGGCCAGCTATCGAAGCAGCGCCGCGGCATCAAGGGCAAGGGTCCGAAGGTCCAGGCCGGCTACCGCACGCCGAAGACCGTTCGGGGCAAACACCCCAGCGGCTTCGAGGAAGTCTACGTCGAGAACACGGACGACCTCGAGGGCGTCGACGGCGACACCGAGGCGGTCCGAATCTCCTCCTCGGTCGGCGCGCGCAAGCGCGAACGGATCGAGGAACAGGCCGAGGAGCAGGGCGTTCGCGTCCTGAACCCGACCTACGAGGAAGTCGAGGTGGAATCCAATGACTGATCTCTCCGCACAGAAGCGACTCGCAGCCGACGTCCTGGACGTCGGAGAGAACCGCGTCTGGCTCGACCCCGAAGCCCAGAGCGACATCGCCGAAGCGATCACTCGCGACGAAATCCGCGAACTCGTCGACGAGGGTCGCATTCAGGCCGACGACGCCAAGGGCAACTCCCGCGGCCGCGCTCGAGAACGCAACGAGAAGCGCGCCTACGGCCACCGCAAGGGCCCGGGCAAGCGCCGCGGCAAGAAGGGCGCCCGCCAGAACGAGAAGGAAGAGTGGCAGGACAAGATTCGCGCACAGCGACGGAAGCTGCGTGACCTCCGCGACAAGGGCGAACTTACGCCCACGCAGTACCGCGAGCTCTACAAGAAGGCTGGCGGCGGGGAGTTCCGTAGCGTCCGGTACCTGATGAACTACATCGACGAAAACTACGGTGACCAATAATGGCGACAGGACCACGATACAAAGTTCCGATGCGGCGTCGCCGTGAGGTCCGGACGGACTACCATCAGAGGTTGCGCCTGCTGAAATCGGGCAAACCGCGCCTCGTCGCTCGCAAGAGCAACAAGCACACTACGGCGCAGCTGATAACCCCCGGACCACAGGGCGACGAGACGCTCGCGAGCGCACACTCGAGCGATCTCGAGGAGTACGGTTGGGAAGCCCCCACGAGTAACATTTCCGCGGCGTACCTGACCGGCCTGCTGGCCGGCCAGCGAGCCGTCGAGGCCGGCGTCGAGGAAGCGGTACTCGACATCGGTCTCAACACCGCGACACCCGGCAACAAGGTGTTCGCGGTGCAGGAGGGGGCCATCGACGCCGGCCTCGAGATCCCGCACAACGACAGCGTGCTCGCGGACTGGTCGCGTACCCGCGGCGAACACATCGCCGAGTACGCCGAGCAGCGAGACGAGCCGCTCTACAGCGGCGATTTCGACGCAACGGACCTACCAGAACACTTCGACGAGGTACGAGAGGCGATTCTCGAATGAGTGGAAACAACTACAACGACAGCGGATGGGAACCCGTCACCCGTCTCGGTCGGATGGTCCAAGAGGGCGACATCGACACGATGGACGACGCCCTCGCCTCGGGTCTCCCGCTGAAGGAGCCCGAGATCGTCGACCAGCTCCTGCCGGGACTGGACGACGAGGTGCTGGACATCAACATGGTCCAGCGCATGACCGACTCCGGACGCCGCGTGAAGTTCCGATGTGTCGTCGTCGTGGGCAACCGCGACGGCTACGTCGGCTACGCGGAAGGCCGAGACGATCAGGTCGGCTCCGCCATCCAGAAGGCGATCGGTATCGCGAAGCTGAACATGATCAAGGTTCCCCGCGGCTCCGGGTCGTGGGAGGATCGTTCGGACCGGCCCCACTCGCTGACTCGACGGACGACCGGCAAGGCCGGCTCCGTCGAGGTCGAGGTCATTCCCGCCCCCGAAGGGCTGGGCCTGGCCGCCAGCGACACGGTTCGACACGTCCTCGAGCTGGCCGGCATCGAGAACGCCTGGACCAAGAGCCACGGCAACACTCGAACGACGGTCAACCTCGCGAAAGCGACGTTCAACGCACTCGAGAACGCGTCCCAGTCGCGCCACCCGCGACGGCGTCCCAACCGAGAGGAAGCCGAGGTGGGTGAGTAATGAAGGCTGTCGTGCAGGTACGCGGTGAGGTGAACCGCCAGGAAGACGTCGAGGACACGCTGCAGATGCTCAACATCCACAGCGTCAACCACTGTGCACTCGTCCCCGAGACCGACACCTACACGGGGATGATCCACAAGGTCAACGACTACGTCGCACACGGCGAACCCGACGCCGAGGTGCTCGAGACCGTGCTCGAAAAGCGCGCCGAGCCCCTCGAGGGTCGACAGTCCGACGTCGACGAGGAGTGGCTGGCCGACAACACCGACTACGATGACTTCGGTGCACTGGCCGACGCGCTGCTCGCCGAGGAGACGACGCTTCGCGAGCAGGGGCTGTCGCCGACGCTGCGACTCCACCCCCCGCGTGGCGGCCACGAGGGAATCAAGAAACCGACGGCCGAGGGCGGCCAACTCGGAAAGCATACAACGGGTCAGATTAACGACCTGCTAGAATCGATGCGATAACCATGACGAGTAAAAAACGACGCCAACGCGGATCGCGCACCCACAGCGGTGGTTCCCACAAGAACCGACGCGGTGCGGGCCACCGCGGTGGCCGCGGCCGTGCCGGACGCAGCAAACACGAATTCCACAACTACGAACCGAAGGGGAAACACGGCTTCAAGCGCCCCCACGACATCCGCGAAGAGGTCGCGGAGATCGACGTCCAGAAACTCGACGAGGACGCGATCCTCTACGTCGCCGAGGGGCAGGCCGAAGAGACCGACGACGGCTACGCGATCGACGCACGCGATGTCGTCGAGGACGGCCACGAGGTCGACAAGGTGAAAGTCCTCGGTTCGGGCCAGGTCCGCAACGCCCTCGAGGTGACGGCGGACGCCTTCTCGGATGCAGCCGAGGAGAAACTCGAGGCCGCCGGCGGCGAGGCGCTGCTGACGGAACGAGCGCAGGACGACGCCGAGGACGACTCCGAAGCGGACGCTGACGCTGAACAGGACGAGGAATAACATATGGGATGGAAGGAAGCCGCCGAACCGGTCTTGACGCGGATGCCCACAGTGCGCCGTCCAGAGGGACACGTTCCCTTCAAGCGCAAGCTCATGTGGTCGGCCGGCATCCTCGTGTTGTACTTCTTCCTGACGAACATCGCCCTGCTCGGGGTCCAAACCGGAGGCGCCAACGACCTCTTCGGTCAGTTCCGTTCCGTGCTGGCCGGCGAGATGGGCTCGATCCTGCAGGTCGGTATCGGACCGATCGTCACCGCGAGCATCGTCTTGCAGTTGCTCGGTGGAGCGAACCTGCTCGGGCTCGATACCGACGACCCCCGAGATCAGGTGCTCTACCAGGGGCTGCAGAAGCTGCTCGTCGTCATCATGACGGCGCTGACCGCGCTCCCGATGGTGTTCGCCGGCGACTTCCTTCCGGCTATGCAGTCGCTGAGTCTCGGCGGTCTCGAATTCAATCAGACGCAGGTCCAGGTGCTGATCTTCGCCCAAATCTTCGCCGGCGGGATTCTCCTGCTGTACATGGACGAAGTCGTCAGCAAATGGGGCGTCGGTAGCGGGATCGGCCTGTTCATCATCGCCAGCGTGAGCCAGAGCCTCGTCACCGGGTTCCTGCAGCCGACCCAGGGCGGGTTCTTCTACAACTGGTACCTGATCTTCACCGGTGAAATTCAGGTCGGTTCGCTGGTCTCCAGCGACGGGCTGATGACGCTGCTGGTCACCGACCAGGGCGGACAGCTCATCGCGCTGCTGACGACGCTGCTGATCTTCGGGATCGTCGTCTACGCGGAGTCCGTGCGGGTCGAGATCCCGCTCAGTCACGCCCGCGTCAAGGGTGCTCGCGGTCGCTTCCCCGTGAAGCTCATCTACGCGAGCGTCCTGCCGATGATCCTCGTTCGCGCGCTGCAGGCGAACGTGCAGTTCATCGGACAGATCCTCGCCACGCAAGGTGGCGCTAACGGCGAAGGGCCGATCCAGCTGTTCGGCCAGGAACTCGCGTGGCTCGGCACGTACTCCAACGGCCAGCCTGTTAGCGGGTTCTTCTACTACGTCGCGCCGATCTACTCGCCACAGGACTGGATGTGGTTCATGGGAGGCGTCACGCAAGACGCCTGGCAGGTGTTGATCCGGATGTCCATCGACGTGACGTTCATGGTCGTCGGCGGCGCAGTGTTCGCTATCTTCTGGGTCGAGACGACCAACATGGGCCCCGAGGCCACCGCGAAACAGATCCAGAACTCCGGGATGCAGATCCCCGGTTTCCGACAGAACGTCGGCGTCATCGAGAAGGTCATGGAGCGGTACATCCCGCAGGTGACCGTTATCGGCGGCGCACTGGTCGGCCTGCTGGCCGTCTGGGCGAACATGCTCGGTACCATCGGCGGCGTCTCCGGGACCGGCCTGCTGCTGGCCGTCTCCATCACCTACAAGCTCTACGAAGAGATCGCTGAAGAGCAGATGATGGAGATGCACCCGATGATGCGCGAGATGTTCGGCGGCGGCGACTAACGGACTCCATTTCTTCTCGCTGTTCGTCAACTCACCAGCGACGGCGCTCGAGTCAATGCGGTTCGCACGCCCCGAGTGCCAGCGTTCCGCCTCGAGGTGATTGTCGGCAGAGCAGTCGGTTCGATCGGTACCGAAACGGCAGTAAATAGCTGCCGAGGCGTCTCACCTGTTGTCGCAAGGCCGTGTTTTTACACCGAACTTCGTCTTACTCGGTTCACGGGATGACAACAGCGCAAGATGTAGCAATCATCGGCGCATCGATGACGAAGTTCGGGCAACGCGAGGATGAGTGGGTGCTCGACCTCCTCGCGGAAGCCGGCCTGAAGTGTCTCGCGGACGCGGGTGCCGACGCCGGCGACGTCGACCACCTGTACGTCTCGAACATGGCCAGCGGCGAGTTCGAGGGGATGACGGGCGTGATGAACGCCCTCGCTCACGACCTCGGCGCGATGCCGGCGTACACGCAGCGGATCGATCAGACGAGTTCCAGCGGCGGCGCGGGCATCTACGCCGCCTGGCAGTCGATCGCCAGCGGCGCCAGCGACGTGACCCTGCTCGTCGGCGGGGAGAAGATGACCCATCGGACGACCGGCGAGTCGACCGACATCATCGCCTCGGTCACTCACCCCGCCGAGTACAAACACGGCGTCACGCTGCCCTCCTTCGCCGGGCTAACGGCACGCAACTACCTCGAGCGGTTCGACGCGCCCCGAGAGAGCCTCGCGTGGGTCGCCGCCAAAAACCACAAGAACGGCGTCGATAACCCTCACGCGCAGTTCCAAAAAGAAGTCGACGTCGAGACGATCCTCGAGTCGCCGATCATCGCGGATCCGCTGCGGCTGTACGACTTCTGTCCGGTCACCGACGGCTCGGCGGCCCTCCTGCTCTGTTCCGAGGAGACGGCCCAGGAGTACACGGACGACTACGTCGTCATTGCGGGCGTCGACGGCGCCACCGACACCCACGTCGTCCACGAGCGGGAGGATCCAACCGTGATGGGCGGCGTCGTCGAGAGCGGCAAGGGCGCCTACGAGATGAGCGGCTACGGTCCCGACGACATCGACGTCGCCGAACTCCACGACATGTTCACTATCCTCGAGTTCCTCCAGATGGAGGGGCTGGGCTTCGCCGAACAGGGCGAAGCCTGGAAACTCATCGAGGAGGGGTACACCGAGCGCGACACGGGCGAACTGCCGATCAACACCTCGGGCGGACTCAAGTCGAAGGGCCACCCGCTGGGTGCCAGCGGGATCGCACAGGGCGTCGAGATCTACGAACAGCTCGTCGGCGAGGCCGGCCCGCGGCAGGTCGACGCCGACGTCGGCCTCTGCTGCAATGTCGGCGGCTTCGGCAACTGCGTTATCACCACCATCATGGAGGCAACACAATGAGCATGGACGCCTACGAGTACGAGGACGGCTCGATCAGCTACCCCGGTCACCCGCGCAGTCGCGGCGGCGCGGAGCCCGTCGGAACGATCGATCTCAGCGAGTACACCGGTGAAGTCGTCACCTGGACGACGAGCACGGCGACGCCGCCCGGCGTCCGCGAACCGAACACGCTCGCCGTCGTCGAATTCGACGTTAGCGAGGCGTCTGACGTCGCCTCGAGTAGTCGGACGCAGTCCGGCGACGGCGAGTCGGTCCGCGCGATCGGTCAGGTGACGACCGACGATATCGAGACCGGCGACGAAGTCGAACCCGTCTACGTCGAGGAACTCCGCGAACCCGGCGCCGGCATCCGCGAACCGGAGAGTCAGGACTGGGACGGCTACCGATTCGAACCGGTCTGAGGACCGGCGTTCCTCGAGGATTTAGAGAACACGCATGGCTCGAGACGATCGAAGCTGAATGGATCTCGAGCCGAACAGAATTAAACGCTGATAGCGGACGATACTGGGATTCCAGGACCGTCGTCGGTAACGGCGAACGCGATTACTGGATGGAGTAGCCCGCCGCGATGGTCAGCAGGAAGACCATGAATACGGCGGTGGCCATCATGTAGCTGATCGACCGCGGCTCTTCCTTCAGGTGTTGGAAGTAGCCGGCGATCAGTCCGACCTTGATGATCGCCAGAATGATCGTTCCGATCAGCGCCATCTGGTAGCTGAACGCGTCGAAGTGGAAGAAGACGAACTTCCCCGTAGCCAGCGCCACCAGTGCGATGTATATGAGGGTGTACGTCCGAATATCAGCCATTGGTGTACAATGCGGATGACGGCCACTTATACCTTCCTCAAACGATCGACGGCGGCGAGTCACGGTCCCCTTTCGACGTAGCTTCGCAGCCGGTTCTCGAGGGAAGCGACACGTAGATGGGAGCCCAGTCCAACTGGTTACTAATGAGTGAACGTTCGGTGTTCGCCCGCCGGGTCGGGATCGCCTGTGCGCTCGCAGTACTGGCCGTCGGCGCCGGCGCCGGCGTCGTCGCGGCGAGTAACGTCGCGGCGGGACTCGGGGGCAGCCGGGGAGATACGTCGGTGCCGACGTGGCTGTACCTCGCGACCGGCGGCGGCGTCATCGGCGCGTCGGCGGTGCTGACGATGCTCGTGACCGACCGGCGGACCATCGGCCGGTACCACGACGATACGCTCTCCCTGCCGCTCGAGCGGCTCCGAACGGCCGGGTCGTTGCTCCTGGGAACGATCGGCGTCGGAGCGCTCGCGTTCGTCATCGTCGTCGGACTCTTCGGGCCGCCGAACGGCAGTTTCAGCGCGGCCGTGCTGGTGACGTTCGTCGGCGGCCGTGCGCTGTTGACGCTCTTCACGTACGCCGTCGGTAACCCGTGGCCCGTGCTCAACCCGTGGCGCCGAATTGCGACTGTGCTCCCCAACGGCTACGCGACGTATCCCGACCGGCTCGGATCCTGGCCCGCCGTCGGCGCGTTGCTCGCGCTCGTCTGGGTCGAGCTCGTCGCGCCCCTGAGTAGCTCGCCGCGCGCGCTCGTGGCCGTCGTGGTCGCCTACTCGACGTTCACGATCGGTGGTGCGGTCGCCTTTACCCCCGAGATATGGTTTCGGAAGGGAGATCCGCTCTCGGTCTGGTTCCGGCTCTACGGCGCCGTCGCACCGATCCAGCGGACCGACGACGGCCTCGAGTTGCGGTATCCTGGCTCGAGGCTGGGCGAGGACGACGTGGTGACCGACGTCTCCCTGGTCGCGTTCGTGCTCGCGTTGGTCTGGGAGCTGACCTACAGCGGCTTCGTCGTGACCGCCCCCGGCGCCCGAACGGTCGAGGCGCTGGTCGGACTCGGCTTCCCGCCGCGGCTCGTCTACCTCGTGTTGTTGCTGGCCGGGTTCGGCGTCTTCTGGGCGGTCTACTGGTTCGCCGCGGAACGCACTCGGGAGCGCGCCGAGACGTACCTCTCGCGGCGATACCTCGGACTCCGGTTCGCGGCGCCGCTGCTCGCGATCGCCGCGGGCTATCACTTCGCCCACTACGCCGGTTTCTCGATCTCGCTGTGGCCGTCGCTGATCGACACCGTCGCCGCGCCGCTGAACCCGCCCGAGAACCCGACGGAGTACGCCCTGACGTCGTGGTTCGGCTACGTCGAAATCGCCGGAATCCTGATCGGCCACATCCTCGCGGTCTGGCTCTCTCACACCGTCTCGTTCGACCTGTTCCCCGGCAAACTGCAGGCGATCCGGAGTCAGTACCCCTTCATCGTCGTCATGGTCTTCTTTACGATGATCAGCCTGTATCTGGTCTCGGTACCCGGTGCGGAAGCGGTGTACGTGCCGAGCTAAGCGGTCTCGTCTCCGACGCGTCCCACAGCGATCGCGCTCCACGCCGTATCGAACACCGGTAGACACTTCTTCGCGTGCTCCCAACGCGAGGCCAACGAATGACCGCCGGGCAACTCACCGACGTCGATCTGCACCCCGAGCCGGTGACGGAGTACGAGTACGACGTTCCGAGCGACGAGGAGCCCGAAACGACTTGTCCCTACTGCGGGCGACCGTTTCGCGTCCAGCGGTACGCGACGTACCATCTCGACGTCGCCCACCCCGACGAACTGAGCGACGAGGAACGGGCGGCCGTCGAGGACGTCCGCGACGACGAGGAGCACGAACTCTTCACGTTCCACGTCAAGGCGGCCGTCTCCGTCTTCCTCACGTATTTCCTGTTCACCTTCATCTACGCGCTCGTCTGGGCCGGCTGACCGATTCAAACGCTGACTCACGACGTCGTCCGCCGATCGGTCCGATTCGAAGACAGTCGGTTCTCCAGAACATTGTTATTCGACGGCTGCCTCTGACGGTATCATGGCGCCTTCTCTCCCGGACTCGAGTCCGGGCTCCGATCGGCTTCGATCCGTCGTTCTCGTCTGTCTGGTACTGACGATGACGCTCTCGGCACCCGTTCTCGCCAGTGGTGGCGCTCTCGCCGGCGGTGTCGGCGCGTCGTCGGTCGACGGACACGCCGGCAACGAGACGACGGCCGACGAGTCGATCAGAATCGACGACTCCCTCGAGTCGTCCGACGGGACGGTCGAGATCGTGGTTCGACTCGAGGAGCCGGCAGTTCCCGACGCGGTCCCGACCGACGATGCCGACGCGCACCTCGCGGACCACGCCGAAGAGAGCCAGGAACCGCTGCTCGACTACGCCGACCGAACCGCGGGGATCAGCGTCGAGACCGAGTTCTGGGTGGCCAACGCCGTGTTGCTCACCGTCGACACCGAGCGGGTCGACCTCGAGACGTTCGCTCGGTTCCCCGCGGTCGAGGCGGTCCACGAGAACTTCGAACTCTCCATCCCCGAGCGGCCGCCGTCGAATGCGACCGCACTGGGGGCGACGAACGGAGGGGAATCCACGACAACAGACGTCACCACGACCGCTACCGATCCGCAACCGACCGCTGGACTCGAGTTACTGAACGCGCCCGCCGTCTGGGAGGAGTACGGAACGCGGGGCGAGGGGGTCCGCGTCGCCGTCCTCGATACCGGAATCGACGCGACGCACCCGGACCTCGACCTCTACACCGACGATCCGTCGGATCCGACGTACCCGGGCGGCTGGGCCGAGTTCGACGGCAACGGGAACCGCATCGAAGGATCGACGCCCTACGATTCCGGAACGCACGGCACGCACGTCAGCGGCACCATCGCCGGCGGAACCGCGAGCGGCGCTCGAATCGGCGTCGCTCCGGAGGCGGAGCTGCTCCACGGGCTCGTCCTGCGCGAGACCAGCGGCTCGTTCGCACAGATCGTCGCCGGCATGGAGTGGGCGCTCGCGTCCGAGGCCGACGTAATCAGTATGAGCCTCGGATCGAACGGCAGACACGACGCGTTGATCGATCCGGTTCGAAACGCCAGGGACAGCGGCGCCGTCGTCGTCGCGGCGGTCGGAAACGAGGGCGTCGAGACGTCAAACTCGCCCGGGAACGTCTACGACGCCGTCAGCGTCGGCGCCGTCGACGAGAGCGGTGTCGTCCCCGCGTTTTCCGACGGCGAACGGATCAACCGATCCGAATGGCAAACGTCGCTGCAATCGTGGCCGTCGTCGTACACCGCTCCCGACGTCGTGGCCCCAGGCGTCCGGGTTACGAGCACCGTTCCCGGCGGCTATCAGTCGCTGCCGGGGACGTCGATGGCGACCCCGCACGTCTCCGGAGCGGTCGCCTTGCTCCGCTCGATCGATCCGACTGCAACGCCCGACGACCTCAAGGACGCGCTGTACGGGACGGCCTGGATACCCGAGACGGCACAGGCACGGTCGGAGACGGAGATCCGCTACGGCCACGGGATCGTCGACGCTGAGACGGCGGCGGACGCGCTCGTCGCGAGCGATCGGCGCCCCGTCAGAACGACCGCCGGCGAATCCGCGGAGACGCCCACCGATGAGACGTCGGCGGGGCTCGTTACACACTTCGGCGGTGTGGTGATCGTCGTCGTCACGGTCGGCCTCTGGACCCTCCGTTCCGGGTTCTCGTTCCCTCGCGATGACCCGTGATCGCGCCGATCGGTTTCGGCTGACGGTCCGACGGCGGCGAGAACTGTGACACCCTGGCTCCGCTCACTCGAGTGACAGCCCTTGCTGGTATGCTGAACGCTTCCTTCCTTCGGCCGCAGTCGAACGGAGACGAGACGGCCAATGACGAGATAGTGAACTGGGCGAGACGGTCGCCACTCGCGATGGTGATATCCGATTAGCGCCTCGAAAAAATCAACCGAATCGGGTAGCGGGCCGCGGAGCCGCTACATCAGGTAGAACAGTGGGAAGAGGAAGACCCAGACGATGTCGACGAAGTGCCAGTAGAGCCCGAAGAACTCCACCGGTCGGTGGTCCTCGAGGTAGGCATCGACGGTGACGATCCGGTAGATCATGAACAGCGCGACGAGCACGCCGAGGATCACGTGGAGTGCGTGCAGCCCGGTCGTGACGAAGTAGATCGAGTAATCGATCCCGCTGAACCAGTAGTGACCGTCGGCGAACTTGCTGCTGTACTCGAAGGCCTTGACGCCCATGAAGACGAACGCCAACAGGACCGTCGCGACCATCGAGCCGAGCATGGCCTTCTTGTTCTGCCGCTCAGCGAAGGCCAGCGCAAGGATCACCGTGAAGCTCGAGGTGAGCAGGACGTAGGTGTTGAACAGCCCCGCCATGGTGATCGTATCGAGGTGCCAGTTACCCCAGCCGCTGTGGAGGCGCATGAAGACGTACGCCCCGATCGCGCCGCCGAAGACGACGACGTCAGACGCCAGGAAGACCCAGACGCCGAGTTTCGTGTTGCCGACGCCGCCGAACGGCCAGCGTTCGGCGACCGCCATCTCGGGCACGTTGAACTCCTCGACGCCGAACTTGAACAGCGTGACACCGAGAATTCCGACGCCGAGAAGCGACAGAATCGGATACGTGATACTCGGTTCGGCCGCGGCGCTGGCGAGGTGTTCCGGCGGGTGCTCGGTTCCCTGAATGAATTCGTGGACGTACGGCGTCATTCCGGACAGACCGAGGAAGAGGACGAACGTGCCGATCCCGATGCCGAAGGGCCAGATGCTGGCGTGGTCGGCGTGTTCCTCGTGGGTCGTGTCCGCGGCCGTTGCTTCGCCATGTCCGGTCGCAACGCCGCCGTCGGTCGCCGCCGCGGCGTCGTCGACGAACTCGAGGCGGCCGCTGGCGTAGCTTGGCCGGTCGGTCCAGTTCTCTAGCGGCGGCGGCGAGGGGATCGCCCACTCGGCGGTGCGGGAGTACTCCCATGGGTTGTCGGGTGCGTCGGGACCCGTGAGCAGACTCTTCCCGAGCGTGAAGAACATGATCAGGAACGACGCGCCGAGGACGAAGGCCCCGACGGTCGCCGCCTGGTGGTAGATCTGTGCACCCTCGCTGTAGTGGAAGACGCGTCGCGGCGTCTCCCAGGCGAGGAACATCGGGAAGTACAGCAGGTTGAACCCGATGAAGTAGACCGCGAAGTTGAGCTTTCCGAGGGCCTCGGAGTACATCTTCCCGGTGATCTTCGGCCACCAGTAGTAGATCCCGGCGACCAGCGCGGTGACGCCCGAGACCATCACGTAGTGGAAGTGAGCGACGACCCAGTAGGTGCCCCGGAACTCGTAATCCAGCACGACGGCGCCGAGGAAGACCCCAGTGATACCGCCGAGGATGAACAGGACGAGTGCCCCGAGACTGAACAGGAACGGCGTGGTAAACCGCACGCGTCCCTTGACCATCGTGTAGATCAGCGCGAAGACCATCAGGTCGAACGGCAGCGAGATCCCGATCGTCGTCGCCATGAACAGCGTCTTGATCTCGAGGTTGATCGCCGTCAGGAACATGTGGTGCATCCAGACGAGGAACGACTGGACCGCGACGAGGACCATCGCGATGATGACCCACTTGCGGCCGACGAGTCGTCGTCCCGTGAACGTCTGGAACGTCTCGAACATGATCCCCAGCGCGGGGAAGAAGACGATGTACACCTCCGGATGCCCGAAGAACCAGAACAGGTGCGCCCACAGCAGACTCGAGCCCTGATCGGTCGCGAAGTACTGCGTGAGCATGATCCGATCGATCGAGAGCAACAGGAGCGCGGCCAGCAGCGCCGCGAACGCGAACAGCATCATCCAGATCGTCAGCAGCCACGACCAGGTGAACATCGGCATGTTCCACAGGCCGAGGCCCTCCGCGCGCGAGCGGTGGATCGTGACGAGGAAGTTCACCGTCCCGATCGTGATCGAGATGACGAACAGCAAGAGCGCGAGCACCGTCGCGTTCCCGCCGGCCGTCGCCTCCATTACCGTGTTGAACGACGGCACGTTCAACGGCGCGTACATCGTCCAGCCGCCGGCGAACGCTCGGCCCTGGAAGAAGGAGACGCCCATCAGAACGCCCGAGAACAGGTAGAACCAGTAACTCAGGGCGTTCAGTCGCGGGAACGCCAGATCCTTCGCGCCGATCTGGAGCGGGACGAAGTAGTTCGCGAACCCGGACGCGATCGGCGAGAGGAACCAGAAGACCATCAACAGCCCGTGGGCCGTGACGGCCTGGTTGAACTCGACGTTCTCGAGCAGTCCCGTTCCGCCGGGCACCCACAGGTGCGCACGGAAGAGCAGCGCGAGAACGCCGCCGAGCAGGAGGAAGAACAGGGACGTCGCGATATAGAGGATCCCGACGTCCTTGTGGTTGGTCGTCACTAGCCACCGCTTGACCGACGTCATCGGCGGTAGATCACTCATTCGCCGTCACCTCCATCGTCGCTCTCGTTGGTTCCGTTTCCATTATCCGATTCGTTGGCGCTTCCCACCGTGAAGGTCTCGCTCGAGGGACCACTGATATCGATCGTCTCCTCGATCGTCTCGTACTGGTCGTCCTCGAACGTGATCGTCACGTTGTACTCACCGCCCTGCTGGAGATCCTCGTGATCGAGACTGATCGTCCCGTTCTCGTCGAAATCGTCGGCGGTGTACGTGTGCACGAGGTCCTCCTCGTACTGGTCGTTCTGAGTGTGCTCGAGGGTCATCTCGTAGCCTTCGGTGACCGGCTCTTCGTTCTGGTCGACGATCTCGACGTCGAGCGTCAGTTGACCGTTGAGCCACTCGTTGAACGCCTCTTCTTCCATGACCTGCACGTTGCCGGTCATAGCCGTGTGTGACTCACCACAGAGTTCGAAACACTTAATTTCGTGTTCGCCGGGTTCGTCAGCCATGAACCACGTCTCGTCGTACTCACCCGGAATTGCGTCGGCTTTCACCCGTAAATCGGGTATGCCGAACGTGTGCCAGACGTCTCCTGACGTCGCCTCGATTGCGACCGGGTGATCAGCCGGAATGCGCATCGTACTGATCGATTCGACGCCGTTCGCGTACTCGAAGTACCAGGCGAAGCCCTGGCCGGTGACTTCGATTTCGACCGGCTCCTCGTCGAACTCGTCCTGGGGATCCTCGACGTACAGGAGCATCCCGTACGTCCAGATCACCAGCGAAATGACGATGACGGCGCTGATACCGAACGATAGGAACAGCTTCTTTCCACCCTTTCCACCTGTCGGTAGTTCCCCGAGCGTGGGCAGCGACTCGTCGTCTTTCGGCTCGCCGTCGTCTCGATACTTGTACGCGTTGTACAAGACATACGAGACCACGACGACGCCGACGAGCGTCCCGAGTCCGAGAAACACCAGGAAGATGTCACTGAACACGTCGACGCGTGTCTGCTGCAATGGCATCGGGGTCGTTAGTGCGCTGTAAATTGTGTTCACCTCGTTTGAAGACCGCTTATATGTCGGAGGATGATGGCCGGGTGCACTTATCTATTTGGAAACGGCCCGGTTGTCGCCGCTCTCCGGTCGTCCGTCCAGCGAATCCAATCGTCTCGTCTCCGTTGCATCGTGCCATCTCCTCTCAGTCCCTCAACATTCGGTTAGAGTCGAGGGTCTTTTTTCTGTCGTTGTCCGTCGAAATCGTGTTCTTGCGCGGACAGCTTATCGACCGATTTCCCGCTCGAGAGCGAACGTGTTCGGCCCTCAGACATCGTGGCCTGCCGTGACAAATTCCGCGGTCGGAGAACGGTCGCATATTGGCACTGATCGACGAACCGGTTCGTGCACGCGCGACCTGTACGTGCGGAATACTCTATAGCGTTCGAACCATAGGTCACCTATGCCGGAAGACGTCCTCTTCAAGTTCGAACGGCGGATGGATCGAACCGAGATCGCCGACTACCTGCGAACGGTTGCCGACAGCCTCGAGCGCGGCGAGCCGATCAATCTCGAGGCCGGCGGGGACTCGGTGACGATGACGCCGCCGTCGCGCCCCACCTTCGAGATCAAGGCCGAACGCGAGACCTCGAGCTCGGCGCCCGAGGGCCCGGGTGAACTCGGACTCGAGTTCGAACTCGAGTGGGAGGAAGGCGAGGATCGATCCGACGACGGAACGCTGACGATCGAGTAGCGATCGGGCCGACCGACGTGCGACGCGGGGACGCGACGAGCCCCGGATTAGAGGTCGACCACCCAGACCCGCACGTCTTCGGGGAGTTCGTACACGCGCTGGAAGATCGCGTCGAGACACTGGGCGATCCGGTTCGGGTCGGCCTTCGCGCTCACCCGAACGTTGACGCCCTCGGCGTCCTCCGGCCGATTGATCTCGTCGATCTTGAACGCCGGAAACTCTCCGAGGACGGATTTGAGTGTGTCCAGTTCGTCGTCCGTACAGTCGACGTTGATCGTGCCGTCGGCGAACTGGATCCAGGGGGCGCCGAGTTCCGAATCGGCCGTCTCGGCATCGTCACCCTCGCTCTCGAAGCCGGCCGCGTCGGCTTCGAAGGTCAGGAAGCCACGTCCGCGCTCGCGGTGGGCGGTGATAGCGTCGACGTACAGTTTTCGTCGGTCGGTCGCCTCCGTTGCGTCGAAACGGGTCATACCGGAACAGACGTGGTCGTTTCTTTAAGCCTTTATGTGACGCCGGTGAACGAGCGAATATGGCACAGCCACGAATTCTGATCCTGGGTGCGCCCGGGGCAGGCAAGGGAACTCAGAGTGCACGGATCACCGAGGAGTTCGACGTCGACCACATCACCACCGGCGACGCCCTCCGCGGGAACAAGGATATGGACATCTCCGATATGGACACGGAGTACGACACCCCGCGAGAGTACATGGATCGGGGCGAACTCGTCCCCGACGCGGTCGTCAACGCCATCGTCGAGGAAGCCCTCTCCCAGGCCGACGGCTTCGTCCTCGACGGCTACCCGCGGAACCTAGAGCAGGCCGAGGAACTCGAGGGGATGACCGATCTCGACCTCGCGCTCATGCTCGATGTCAGTCAGGAGGAACTGGTCGACCGACTCACCGGTCGCCGCGTCTGCTCGGAGTGTGGCACCAACTATCACGTCGAGTACGACCAGCCCGAAGAGGAGGGCGTCTGCGACGAGTGCGGCGGCGAACTGATCCAGCGCGACGACGACACCGAGGAGACCGTCCGCGAACGCCTCGAGGTCTACCGCGAGAACACCGAACCGGTCATTGAACACTATGAGGAACAGGGCGACCTCGAGCGCGTCGACGGCGAGCGAGCGCCCGACGAGGTCTGGGCGGACGTGAAGGCGACGATCGAAGACGCGGCCTAGGTCGGTCGGTAGTCAGTCGTTTTTGATCTCGATTTCGTATTCGGTGAGGTTGAGATAGGTCAACTGTGGCGCGGGTTCATATCCCTCAGGGATGACGTCGACCTCGGAGTCTTCTAATCCCGCCATCTCTACGTAGTTCGTGTTTGATTTGAAGTAGATCGAATTAGCGATGATCGCTCCCTCGAAGGTCATTCCGCCACCACCCTTGAAATTGATCTGATAATCTCCGTTGTCGGGATTGAATTTGTCGCTTGCTACGTAGAGCAGGCCGCGGAACGTGCTACTCGAGTCGTGAAAGTCTACACTAGACGTCGACGTACCGTACAGTTGAATGGTTTCGATGGGTGCGTCCTCACAGTCGCCGATCGGCTTCACGTCGTCGTGGAGCGAAAAGTCACCCGTTGCGTAGATGCTGAGTGTGTACTCTCCGTTACCACAACCAGAGACTGTTATTCCGTCGCCATCAGTCGTCACGCTGCCGTTAACGACGACAGTCGCGTTCTCATTCTGTAGGTCGAAATCGTACGAGCCGTCGAGTTCCTCGGCATAGTATTCACCGCCTGAGTTAGAACTCGTCGTGCTCAGATTCTCGGACGCATTCCCGTCGTACTCGGTTACCATCTGTTGGATGGTTTCGTCCAGCGGTGTGTACTCCGCTTCTTCGATATCATCAATTGGGTGACCATTACCGGTACCCGATTCGATGTTGTCTTCGCTCGGTACCGCTGCACCCGACGAGAAGGCATTGGTGACATCATTGTATCCGAGTCTCACTTTCACCGTCCCTTCTTCGTTCCCGCCACCGTAACACGGCTCCTGAAGGGTCGTATCGCCCGCTTGCTCTACGAAGTACTGCTGCCATCCACGACAGTACTCGCTGTGGATTTCGACGAACACGTGATCGTTCTGAATGTAATTAGTCGGTTCGCGATCGACGTTGGTCTGTTTGATCGTGATATCCCCGGAGTTGATCGTTTTGTCCTCGGTGAGTCCGAAGACGGAGAACGATAGCGTACTCGTCTCGTGATTGTAATCAATCCAGGGAGACGAAAGGACTCGCGTTTGTCTCCCCGTTTCGCGGAAGACGGCACCACCCTCGTACGCGATCTTCGTCCCGTCGTCGTCCTTGTACTCGATAGTCCCGATCGAACCGTTTGCGACTATCGTACTGTTTGTTTTGTTATAGTTCTGCGTCCAGACTTTATATGTCGCCGAGTCGTGGTGGGCGATCGCTCCCTGATCGCCAGCGTGTAATTCCATCGACTGCGAGACGTCTCCGGACCCCGCAGACGATGAGATGCTGTTGCTCAACTCGACGAAGGCCTGTTCGATTCGCTCCTGCTCGGACTGCTGTTCCGCATCGGTGATCGCGTCGCCGGCAACCAGAAAGATCCCGAGGCTTCCGGCTGCGACCATCCCGATCAACAACACGACCCCCATCAGCGTCGATTGGCCCCGCTCTCTCGATGTTGTCGTCCCGACCCCACGCGACGCACTCATATACCCTTAGTTGACTGTCACCCTCATAATACAATCGATCGAACATACATTTCAAAACAGTTTATATTATGCGTTATGATGGTGTTTTTATCCGGTTATGGCTGGACGATAGGGGTGGTCGTACCGTAGCCGGCGCATTCGCCCGGGCACGGTCCGCGTTCTATCAAGTAGAGGATCAATCGGCCTACCGAAGATAAACACTTGTATACCGAACGGGACCTAGTCCAAAGCAGATGACGCGTACAGCGGAGAAAATCAACGACCTCGTCCGGGAGGACTCCTCCATGACGGCGGCCCTCGAGGCCATTCGCGAGGCTGCCGACCGGAACGGGGGCGAGGTCCACTGGGCCGACGTCAACGACGACTTGACGAGCGGTCAATGGGGCCGATTGATCGAGAAAGGAGTACTGGTCGACGGCGACGACGGGTTCGAGATCGCCGACCGCGAGGCGTACGACAGAGCCCTCGACGGAGACGGCGACGGTGGAAGCGCCGCCGCCGACGCCGACGTCGACATCGATGACGAACAGTCCAAGTGGTCGCAGTGGGACAAACTGGCCGGCATGGGCTCGCTGCTGTTGATGTTCGGGTACTGGATCGATTCCGTCCAGCAGACCGTCGGTAGTACGATCAATATCGTGCTCGGTCCCCTGGACGCGGCGCTGCCGTTTTACGCCGTGATCCTTTCGGTCGCCCTGCTGACGGGACTGTACTCGACGCTGCTGCAGGCCAACCTGATGAATCCCGAAGTGATGGGCAAGTACCAGGAGCGCATGCAGGCCATGCAGGAGAAACAGAAGGACGTCCGCGAGCGCAAGCAGGAAGCCGAGGAGCGCGGCGCCAGCGAGGCCGAAATCGAGCGCCTCGAGGACGAGCTCGAGGAGGTTCGCGAGGAGCAGATGGAGGCCATGGCCCAAAACCTCGGGATGTTCAAAGAGCAGATCCGACCGATGGTCTGGATCATGCTGTTGACCATCCCGCTGTTCCTCTGGATGTACTGGAAGGTCCAGAGCGGCGGGCTTGAGGGCAGCGACGCGTCGGTTATCATGCCGCTGGCCGGTGAGGTCAAGTGGAACTCGACCCTGTTCGGTCCGCTGCGGGCCTGGATCGTCTGGTACTTCCTGTGCTCGATGGGCTTCTCCCAGCTGCTGCGCAAGGCCCTGAACATCGATATGTCGCCCTCGAGCGCCTGACGCGATCCGGCCTGAAACCGACCGGGAATCGCCTCGGGCGATCGATGTAACCTCGTTTTCGATCCGATTCTCGATTCGGCATCCGCCGGAAACGCGTCCGCCACGCCGGATCGTCGAACGATTCAAAACCCATTTTACCCGGCCCCGCGCAGATGGAATATGTTACTGACCGTCTCCGGTCCACCGGGAAGCGGCAAGAGCACCACAGCGGAGCTGCTTGCCGATCGATTCGATCTCGAGCACGTCAGCGGCGGCGACATCTTCCGCGAGCTCGCCGAGGAACGCGGCTACACGCCCCTCGAGTTCAACAAGCTCGCCGAGGAGAACGACCAGATCGACCGCGACCTCGACCGTCGGCTCTACGAGATCGCCGTCGAACGCGACGGTCTCGTCCTCGAGTCCCGGCTGGCGGGCTGGCTGGCCGGCGAGCAGGCTGACTTCCGGTTCTGGCTGGACGCCCCGCCTCGGGTCCGCGGCGAGCGGATCGCCGAACGCGAGGAGAAAGATCCCGCGCGGGCGACCGAGGAGACGCAGGCGCGAGAGGCCAGCGAGGCCAAACGCTATCAGGAGTACTACGGGATCGACATCCGCGATCTGACGATCTACGATCTCTCGGTGAACACGGCCCGCTGGGGACCCGACGCCGTCCTGGACATGCTCGTCACCGCCGTCGAGGTGTACGAGGCCGACGCCGACGAGGGCCAGGCCTACGTCGAGATCGACGACGAGTTCTGATCGATGGCCGATCGCTCTCGCCTCCGCGGTCCGCCCGAGGACCGCACGCCCGCGGAACTGCTCACGTTCGGCGTCGTCAACCTCGACAAGCCGCCGGGACCCTCTTCGCACCAGGTCAGCGGCTGGTTGCGCGACGCGGTCGACGAAACGCTGGCCGACCGCGCCCCCGACGCGACGATCGAGCAGGCAGCCCACGCCGGGACGCTCGATCCCAAGGTCACCGGCTGTCTCCCGGTCATGCTCGGCGAGGCGACCCGACTGGCCCAAGTCTTCCTTGAGGGCCACAAGGAGTACGTCGCCGTCCTCGAGTGTCACGCGCCGGTGCCGGCTGACGCCGAATCGGTCGTCGCCGAGTTCGAGGGACCGATCTACCAGAAGCCCCCACGCAAGAGCGCGGTGGCCCGACGCCTGCGCGTGCGCGAGATTTACGACCTCGAGGTCCTCGAGACCGACGAGCGTCGGCTCCTGTTGCGCATCCGGTGTGAGAGCGGGACCTACGTTCGGAAGCTCTGTCACGATCTGGGGCTGGCGCTGGGCACCGGCGGCCACATGGGCCACCTGCGGCGGACGGCGACCTCGCCGTTCGACGACCGGGACCTGCACTCGGCCCACGACTTCCTCGACGCGCTGGCGTACTGGCGCGAGGACGGCGATCCCGAGGTACTGCTCGACGTGGTCGACCCCGCCGAACGCATCCTCGAGGGGCTCCCCGGCGTGGTGATCGCCCCAAGCGCGGCCCGGGAGGTCGCCAACGGCGCGCCGGTGTACGATCCCGGCGTGCTCGAGGTCGACGACGAGGCTCGTGCGGGTGAGCTGGTTGCCTGCTACACGCCCAACGGGGCCGCGGTGTGTCTCGGCGAGTTCGTCGACGATGCGAGTCGCGACGTGACGGTGGACCTCGAGCGCGTGCTGGTCTGACTCGAGCGGATCCACGTAACTTCATGACGCACTCGACTCGAAACGACACCCTTAAACGGCAGACGGGCTTCGGTCTACATGCGGGACCGTGGGGTAGTGGTATCCTCTGCGGATGGGGTCCGTAGGACCCGAGTTCAATTCTCGGCGGTCCCACTTCTTCGACGTCGCGAACAACGGAGCGGAGCGACTGTTGTGAGCGAGGAGCAGGCGTGGGAGCAGGGAGCAGCCTCGCTGCGACCGTAGTCCCACTTCGAATTCTCCAAGTGTTCAACTCTTAGCCGCTCGTACCCTCGAGCCGGCCGAAAATCCAATTCTCGGATTTGGTATATTACCACGTAGCCGACAGACTGCCCGGAGGTGGTCCGCGTGACGGTCGCTCCGTGGCCAGCGGTCGGTAGCGAGTTGACGTGCGAGCACTGCGGAGAACACGTTTCGGATCGGTTCTGCCGGGTTTTCGGCGACAATCAGAACCGCGCTCATCGCTGTGGCGAGTGTGACACTTACGCCGCCTGAGTCGCGGCTCCGCCGCAGGCGAAGATGTCACGATTCCTGATCCGGAGACATCGCCCGGCCGGCCCATCAAGCGACCGATGACGATGTTCGCTGTGTGCTCGAGGATCACGAGAGTCAAGCCGACGGTGGTAACGCCTCAAGCGATATTTGCTGGTTCGATAACGATGTCTCTGACCGCAAGAAAGTACTACTGGCGGGGGTGAATTTTCTCTCTCGATTCAATAGCGTCGAGATAGCGGTCGATGATCTCGAATTTCTGGTGCTCTACATGGAGATGAGAGCGGACGTGATCGTGATGCTCACATCTCTTTCGACAGAGCGGGCAGATGCTTTCGGTGTTCATTGAACCTCTGTACTGGGCAACTGGATTTTACTATCTCGCCTAAACAGGTTGGAGCAGACGGAGAGCGTGCTGCAGGAGTTGATACTGAGCAGTCTAGGCGGTGTTCGGTCTCTCTCTGGTGGATTCTGTTCCGAACTCAACGGGTCATACGTATTTCCCAGGTTGTTCTTCGAACTCATCTCGATGGTCGGTCGAACAGAAGTGGTAGTTCTTCCCCTGATAGAGAGTTACGATCTGTTCTTCCCGACCCTCATAGAGCTTCTCGCCACAGACGGGACACTTATCCATGTGAATTCCTCTGTCAATGGATTTGCGAACCGTGAGCAGGAACACTTTCCCTGCAACCACAAGGTGTCCGTAACGATCGGTCACTACATGCGGCTACTGAACGCGAGCGGGGTGACCGATGAGTCGCTCGGGTCAGTCACGCTGCCTCGAGAGAAACCGGCGATCGATCCGAGACGGTTGTTCTCGTCGACATCTGCGAGATCGTCGCTCTCGCCATATGCGTCCTCGATGTATGACCTTGCCATGGGCGATGGGCCGTGCGGGATCGCGTCGGTCCGCTACTCGTTGGTCGCCCAGTCCCACTCGACACTCGAGACGGCGTACTCCGAATCGCCGTCGTTCATGATGACGGAGACGTCGCCCTCGTCGGCCAGCGTCTCGTCGGCGTCGAGGGTCATGCTGTCGCCGGAGTCGTCGAGCGGCCCGAGCAGGACCTCCTCGCCGTCGCCGATCTCCTCGACGGTGAACGTCACCGTTCGGTTGTGATCGTCGACGGTCGTATTCACGGTCGCCATCGCCGTGATGGGCACCCTGTTTCTCGTCCTCCTGATTCCGCTGTTTTACACCTCGCGGTCGTCGTCCCGATAGCGACCGCGCTCGCGGCCGAGACGGACGACCCGACGTTACGGACGTGGATACGCCGATTCGTCGTCGCTGTCGGCTGTGTCCTCGGCGACCGCACTGCTATCCGCCGTTTCGGACGGTCGGTCCCCGATCACGTCGAACGACTCTCCCCCACAGGAACACGCGGTCCCCGTTCCGATCGGCCGAATCGATCCGTCGGTCTGGATCCGTACCGCGAGGGCGGTGCCGCACTGCTGACAGATCGCGACCGATCGGTCTCCCCTGACAGGCATGTCCCGCCGTATTCCGAGGCGTTATTTCAACATTTCGAAGGGGAGCGACCGTCGAATCCGTCGAATTCGGCTGTGCGTCCGATATCGATCACCGCCTCGACGGCTCCGATCCGCCGGGCGATCGGTGCGGTTAGGGTCGTCCGGCGCACACTCACGCGTGATGACGGTCGTCCTCGCCGGCGTCGGTGCCGACACCACGAACCTGGGCGCGCTCGCCCCCCTGTACGACGATGGGCGCTTCGAGTACGTGCCGATTCCCGAGAAGATCCCTGACACCGACGAGGCCGAAACGCTCGGCTCGTGGGACCTACACGGGACCGACGGCACCGCCGCGGACCTCACGAACCGGATCGCTCCCCAGCCGATCGGCGACGCCGACCGGACCGTCGCCGGCGACGCCCTCGAGTCGTGGCCCCTCCACCGCGACCCGAACTTCGCGGCGCTGACCTACGGCGAGCACCGAACCAGCGGCTACGTCGAGCGCCTTCGGGCCCTCGAGCCCGGCGACGTCGTCGGGTTCTATACCGGTCTGCGACGTCCCGGTGGCGACCGCGCTCACCGCTATCTGATCGGCTATTTCACCGTTGATCGGGTCGACGTCGCCGACCCCGACCAGCCCCGGGCCGACCGCGAGGCGATGCTGGCGGCCCACTCAGACAACGCCCATGCGAAACGCGCTCAGGACGGCGAGCTCTACCTCGAGAAACCGGTCGTTCTGATCGACGGCCGCGAACCCGGCGGCCTGTTCGACCGCCACCCGATCCGGCTCAGCGACTACTACACCAAACCGGGGAACGAACGATCGCAGTATTACCTGCGCGAGGAGATCGCGACCAAGTGGGCCGTCCGCGCCGGCGGCGAGAACATGATGTACAAGCCCGCCTACCGGTGTGCGCTCTCGGGAGCGGCGTTTCGTCGCCGCGTCGGCCCGCTGAGCGGTCGAACGGCCGAAGACGCCGACCCCCTCGCCGACGAAGCCGCCGTCGAGACGACCGACTGACCGCCGTCCAACAGAGACGATCGATGGACTGTCGCCCGACCTAAACGCGTGGCGGCTCGATCGGTTCGACGTAGGGCTCGAGGTCCGCGAAGTTCGGTCCGGTGGTCACGACGTCGCTCGAGCGATCATAGACGATGACGTCGTACTCGGCGAGTCGCGGGAGGTGGTTGTGAACCAGTTGGACGGTAATCCTGTCCCGTTCGCGCGTGGCCAGTTCTGCCGCCTCCCAACTCCAGGCTGCGAGCCGCTCTGCGGCATCGTGGACCGTCGTTCGGTCGACGGTCGAGAGATGACACAGCAGGTACTCGCGAGTCCGATCGGCGAGCAGTGAGTGGACGGTCTCCCGCTCGAGTGACGCAGGCTGGGCCGGCATGATAACTGCCACAATGGAACGACTCAGAACAATCATTGTGCCTCACTGGTTAGGGATCGAACAGTTGTACTAGGAACCGAACAGTGTCGGAAACGGATCGGTCAGTGAGTCGTCTCGACTCCCCCGCCACGAGACGAGTCGGAGTCGGCCACCGGCGGGATGGTCGGCACCGAAGACGACCGGCTCTGCGCCGCGTCGATCGATCGGTTTCATGTAGTGATACCGCATACGGTTCGGCAGTGACTGACGAGACGGACTCGCGCCACGACCGCATCCGGCACCATCCGACCGCGGGGCCGGGCAACTCGCTCGCCGACTGGACTCGGGCGCGCCATCCGCTCCGGGTCGCCGTTTCCTACGTCGCCGTCTGGCTGATCCGAATCTCGCCGAGCCTCCGCCTCAAGCGGTGGCTGTTGCGCCGACTCGGCGCCACCGTAGGTCCCGGCGTCTCCTGGGGGCTCGAGGCCACGCCGGACGTCTTCTGGCCCGAGTTGATCACCGTCGAACGCGAGGCGATCGTCGGCTACGACGCGACGATCCTCTGTCACGAATTCCTTCAGGACGAGTACCGCACGGGCGAGGTCGTGATCGGCGAACGCGCGATGATCGGCGCCGGCGCGATCGTCCTCCCGGGCGTCGAGATCGGCGCGAACGCGCGGGTCGCCGCCAACTCGCTTGTCACCCGAGACGTGCCGCCGGGAACGACCGTGGCCGGCGTCCCGGCCGAACCGGTCGGCTCGAGCGCCGCGAGCGACGCGAGCGCCGAAGCGGCTGCCGATTCCGATCCCGGAGCCGACGATAGCGAACCGGGAGACGACGCGACCGGTTCCGGAAACGTCGATGCCGGATCCGCCGACGGGACCGACGCCTGACCGACGACGGAGACCGACCGCGAGTCGGAGCAGAAGACGTACGCTGGTCGCTCGCAGCCACGCAACGATGGCGACGGTGACGACCGGTGGAAAAAGCAGGGGTCGAGATCTGAGTCGAGACGTCGATCGAGTCGCCTACAGCGACGACCAGGACTTGCGGGCCTCGTTCCAGGAGGTGATGTCCGCGATCCAGCGGGCCGCGATCATCTTTTTGAGGTTCTTCGCGGGGGCGCCGCCGAACGTGTCGACGGGCAGGGAGATGCCGAAGGCCGGCTTGACCTCGTGGGCGACGGCCTCGTCGCCGACGGAGATGACGGTCCCCTTGTCCTCGTGTTCCCAGGTCCGCAGCGGGCGGTTCTCGATGGCACGGGAGATGTTCTCGCCGGCGACCTCGGCGGCCTGCCAGGCGGCCTGGGCGGTCGGCGGCGCGGGCTGGTCGCCCTGGTTGATGATCGCCGAGTCGCCGATGGCGAAGACGCGCTCGTCGGAGGTCTGGAAGTTGGCCTCGGTGTTGACGCGGTTGTGTTCCTTCTCGAGGTCGGCGTTTTCCATCGCGTCGCGGCCGGTGATGCCGCCGGTCCAGACGAGGACGTCGTGATCGAGGGGTTCGCCCTCGTCGAACTCGATGTGGTCCTCGGTGGCCTCGGTGATCGGGTCGTCCGTGTGGATCTGGACGCCGGCGTCCTCGAGTAAGTCGCGCAGCGCCTGCTGGATCTCGGGGTCGTTACCGGGGAAGATCTCCTCTAAGGCCTCGACGAGGTGGATCTCGATGGGGGCGCGGTGGTTGTCGCGGAACTCCGCGATCTCGCCGGCGGTCTGGATGCCCGAGAGTCCGGCGCCGCCGATGACGACCTGTGCGGGTTCGCCGCGGGTCGCTTCCTGGCTGGCTTCCTTGACGGCGTCGTGGATCTCGAGGGCGTCGTCGAGACTCTTCAGCGTCAGCGAGTGTTCCTCGAGGCCGGGAATGCCGTAGTAGGCGGTCTGGCTGCCCAGGCCGACGAGAACGTAGTCGTAGTCGACGTCCTCACTGTCGGCGAGTTCGACGACCCGTTCGTCGACGTCGAGGCCGACGACCTCGTCCTGGATGAACCGGGTCGACGGGTCGGCGATCTGGGTGACCGGGAACGTGATGTCCGAGCGGACGTCCGGGTCTCGAATGACGCGGTGGGACTCGTGAAGAACCAGATGATAGTCGACGTCAGCGATCCAGGTCAGCCGTGCATTACCCCCGAGCTCCGACTGGAGTTTGTTGATCGCACCGGCACCGGCGTAGCCGGCTCCGAGTACGACGACGTTCTCAGTCATATCTCCTACTGCGAAACCCTCCGATACAAAGGTGTTGGAACGTTCACGCACGTGGTAGGTATTCTCACGCAACGTATAGTTGCCGGACACTGTCTCCGGGACGATAATTGATCTCAGAGGATCCGGTTCCCGAACGCGCTCGCGGTGAGTTCGGCCGCGATGGTCGCCGTCTCGTTGCCCTCGTCCAGGATCGGGTTGACCTCGACGACGTCCATCGATCGGAGGATCCCCTCGGCCGCGTGACGTTCGGAAACCGTCTCGAGTGCGGCGTGGGCCTCCCGGTAGGTGACGCCCCCCCGGACGGGCGTGCCGACCCCCGGCGCGGTCTTGGGATCGACCCAGTCTAGGTCGAGACTGACGTGGACGCCGTCGGTGCCGTCGGTCGCGACATCGAGGGCGTCCTCGACGACGGCGGTCATCCCGCGCTCGTCGATGTCGGCCATCGTGTACGCCGTCATCTCGCTGTCGCGGACCAGTTCGCGCTCGTGCTCGTCGATGCTCCGGAGTCCGACGTAGGCGATCGACCCCTCGCGGACGCGCGGCGCGCGGGCCCACGACAGGTCGCCGAAGGCGCCCCGCCCCAGCGTCGCGGCCAGCGGCATCCCGTGGACGTTGCCGCTGGGCGAGGTCTCGGGCGTGTTGAGGTCCGCGTGGGCGTCGAACCAAATCGCGCCGAGGTCCGCTTCGCGGGCCGAACCGCGCATCGAGCCGATCGCGACCGAGTGGTCCCCGCCTAGGACGAGCGGAAACTCGCCGTCTGCCAGGGCGTTCGCGACGCGCTCTTCGAGTCGCGTACTGACGTCCTCGACCTCGCGGAGGAACTTCGCCGTCCCCTCGATCGGCCCGTCGGTGTTCGGATCGCGCTCTTCGGCCCGCGGAATCAGGAGGTCGCCGTCGTCGACGGCGGTGACGCCGGCGTCCGAGAGCCGATCGGCCACCTCGGCGTATCTGATCGCCGACGGTCCCATGTCCACGCCGCGACGATCCGCCCCGTAGTCCATCGGCGCGCCGATGATTCTGACGGTCGTAGTCATACGTCGCCTTCGTTTCCCGGCGATTTGACAGTGGCGATAGAGACGGCGACAGCTTTAGGGTTAGACCCGTCTAAATCCGACCACGATGATGCTGAGCGACGTGATGGAGGACTACCTCAAGACGATCTATCAGCTCCAGCGCGAGACCGACGACCGGATCAAGACGTCAGCCATCGCCGACGAGCTGGACGTCACGTCGCCGACCGTCACCAGCATGCTCGACAAACTCGAGGAGCGCGGGCTCGTCGACCGCGAAAAGTACAAGGGCGTCACCCTGACCGACGAGGGCGTGACCGTCGCGCTCGAGGTCGTCCGCCACCACCGGCTGCTCGAGGCCTATCTCACCGAACACCTCGACTACGACTGGGCAGAGGTCCACGAGGAGGCCGATCGACTCGAGCACCACATCAGCGAGGACTTCGAGGCCCGCGTCGCGGACGTCCTCGGCGAGCCGTCGGTCGACCCCCACGGAGCGCCGATCCCCGGCGCCGACCTCGAGCCGCCCGAACGTCCCGAGGGCGAATCCGTCACCTCGTTCTCGGCGGGCGACACCGTGATCGTCGAGGAGGTCGCCGACCGCGACGCCGACGTCCTCTCTTATCTCGCCGAGCACGGGGTCAGACCCGGCGTCGAACTCGAGATCGTCGAGGTCGCTCCCTTCGGGATGATCACCGCCCGCTCGAGCGACCACGACGCCGACGTCTCCCTCCCCGAGTCCATCGCCCACCATGTCCGCGTTACCGAGCCTCCGGAAGTCGAGCAATAGTCTACTGTTGTGGATGCACGTACACTAGAACCACCGTTCTCTCCCTCGATTAGATTGGATCTAACGGATATTTCGTGGAAAAGCTATAATCTTAGCCTTCTCTAATCGTCTTTCGATGAGGCGTCGAGTTCGCGACGACGGCGCCGGCAGAGGTGACCTCGAGTCGTGACTCGGCCATCGCCATTGACGGTGCCGAAATGGCTGCAGGCGGTCGGGCCGGTGGCGGTTCTCGGCGCGATCGTCACCCTTCTCGCGACCACCTCGCCGTTCGAGATGCTCGCCGTCAGCGACGGCGCGACGACCCTCGAGATCCTCTGGACCGTCACGATCATCGGCACGATCGCGGGCATCGTTCCGGTCCTGATCGGGATGTGCTGGTTCCCGATCATCCGGGAGCTCGACCCCCGGTATCTCCACGGCTTCATGACGCTCGCCGCCGGCGTCCTCGCGTTCATCGCCCTCGAGATGTTCGAGGGGATCGTCGGCTACGGCGCCGCCGCCGACCGGACGGCACTCGCCGCCGCGCTGGTGGTCGTCGGGCTCGGCGGAACGTTCCTCGCGATGTCCGCCGCCGGCGAGTGGCGACAGCGGGAGCTGGCCAGTCACGAGAATCGCGGCCTCCGGATCGCCTACCTCGTGGCGCTCGCGCTCGGCCTCCACAGCCTCGGGGAGGGGCTCGGAATCGGCGTCGCGTTCGTCCAGGGGAACGCGACCCGGGTCACGCTGCTCGTGCTGGCGTTCGTGATCCACAACGTGACGGAGGGACCGACGATCGTCGGCGCGGTCGTCCGAGACCGATCGACGCCGCTGCGGCGTCACTTCGCCCTCATGGGCGTCCTCGCCGGCGGCCCGGTCGTGCTCGGCGGCTGGCTCGGGAGCTTCGTCAGCTCGCCGCTGCTGGCCGTGCTCTGCTATGCGGTCGCCGTCGGCGCCATCGCCCAGGTGCTCATCGAGGTGGCGGACCTCATCCGGTTCGACGCCGAGGCCGTCTTTACGCGAACCAACACCGCGACGTTCGCCGTCGGATTCGCCCTCATGTTCCTCCTCGAGGACGTCTTCGTCGGCCTCCTCGAGTCGTGGCTCGTCGCGGGCTGAACGGCCGGACGGACCGGCGAACGCGTCCGGCCGTCGATCGGCGAAACAAAACACCTTACTAGGGCGCGTTCGAACGACGGAATCACCGCGTTACTCCCGGCTCACCCGTCGGGTTTAAGGAAATCAATTACGAACAACTCAGTATGTCATCCATCGAACTCACCCCCAGCCAGAAGAAAATCCTCCGTGCACTGACGAATCTGCACAAGGAGTCCGAAGCCGCGATTAAAGGCGAGGATATCGCCGAACAGGTCGACCGCAACCCCGGGACGATCCGTAACCAGATGCAGAGTCTCAAAGCCCTCCAACTCGTAGAGGGCGTCCCCGGCCCCAAAGGAGGGTACAAACCCACCGCTTCCGCCTACGAGGCTCTCGAGATCCAGCAGATGGACGACCCGGCCTCGGTCCCGATCGAACACGAGGGCGAACCCATCGACGACGTCATCGTCGAGGAGATCGACCTCTCGAGCGTCCACCACCCCGAACTCTGCCGCGCCGAGATCCACATGCAGGGTTCGATGGGCGAGATCCACGAGGACGACGCCGTCACCGTCGGCCCGACCCCGCTGTCGAAACTCCTCATCGAGGGCCGCGTCGACGGCAAGGACGACACGAACAACATCCTCATCCTGCGGATCGAAGACATGGTCGCCCCGGCCGAAGAGCCGTCCCACTAACGGCGACCGACGATCGCTCTCGATATTTTTCGCTCTCTTCGCGTTCCAGCGACCCGCCCGCTCGCGTGATGTTCTGTCGCACGACGGCGCATCGAGTCGCGACTCGCGACGGTCGCTCGAGCGACGAAAAATAGCGACGGTCCTATCGCGTTCGACGGGGTCGATACCCGGCCGGGCTACCGGCTGCGGCTGTCAGTTCTCTTCGGCGTCAGTGGGAACGTCAGCGTCGGCATCGGCGTCCGCATCGACGTCGCCCGTCGCGGCCGCCGGGATGTCGTCGACGCTGGCGACCGCGTCGCCGTCCTCGACGTCCATGACGATCACGCCCATCGTGTTGCGCCCGACCGTCGAAATTTCGTCGACGCGCGTCCGGACGATCTGCCCGTCCTCGCTCATCATCACCAGCTGATCGTCGTCGTCGACCGCCTTGACGGCCGTCACGGGCCCGTTTCGGTCGCCCGTCTTGATGTCGATCAGTCCCTTGCCGTACCGCGACTGGGTGCGATACTCCGAGAGTCGGGTCCGCTTGCCGTACCCGTTCCGGGTGACGGTCAACAGGGCCTGGCCGTCCGCTTCGTCGGTCGCGACCAGTCCGGCGACCGCGTCGTCGTCCTGGAGCTTGATCCCGTTGACTCCGCGGGCGTTGCGGCCCATCGCGCGGACCTCGTCCTCGTCAAAGCGGATCGTCATGCCGCCCTCGGTGGCGATGACCAGATCCTGCGAGCCGTCGGTGACCTCGACGTCGACGAGTTCGTCGCCCTCCTCGAGATCGGCCGCGATAATCCCCGTCGAGCGAATGTTGTCGAACTCCTCGCCGCCGGTTCGTTTGACGTAGCCGTGGTGAGTGGCCATCGTCACGAACTCGCCGTCGCCGAAGGCGTCGGTGTCGACGATGGCCGTGATGTCCTCGCCGGGGTCGAGATCGAGGATGTTGACCGCCGACTTACCGCGGGCGGTCCGGCCCATCTCAGGGATCTCGTAGGTCTTGAGCTGGTAGACCTTCCCCTGGTTGGTAAAGCACAGGAGATAGTCGTGGGTGTTCGCGCGGAACACCGTCGAGACGCGGTCGCCCTCCTTGACGTCCGCGCCGATGATGCCCTTGCCGCCTCGACCCTGGGGGTCGAACTGGTCGATGGGCATCCGCTTGACGTAGTCGTCCTCGGTCATGACGACGAAGACCTCCTCTTCGGGGATGAGGTCCTCGTGGGTAACCGTCCCCTGGTCCTCGATGATCGAGGTACGCCGCTCGTCGCCGTACTCCTCCTTGATCCCGCGGAGTTCGTCCTTGATGACCGAGAGCAACTCTTCCTCGCTCTCGAGGATGGCGTTCAGGCGTTCGATCTCGGCCTGGACCTCCTCGTACTCCTCTTCGATCTCGGTGGTCTCCATCGAGGTGAGGCTCCCGAGTTGCATCCGGACGATGTGATCGGCCTGATCCTGCGAGAAGTCGTAAGCGTCCTGCAGGTTCTCCTTCGCGTCCGATCGAGTCTCGCTGTTGCGGATCAGTTCGACGACGTCGTCGGCGTTCTCGACGGCGGTCAGCCGTCCCTCGAGGATGTGGGCTCGATCCTCGGCCTCCTCGAGGTCGTACTCGCTGCGCCGGCGAACGACCTCGCGGCGGTGGGCGACGTACTCCTCTAGGGTCTCCTTCAGGGAGAGCACCCGCGGCTGGCCGTCGACCAGCGCGAGATTGATGACGCCGAAGGTTCGCTCTAAGTGATTCTCGAGCAGGCGGTTCTTGACGACCTCGGTGTTCGCGCCGCGTTTGAGTTCGATAACGATGCGGACGCCGTCGCGATCGGACTCGTCGCGCAGGTCCGAGATGCCCTCGATCTCGCCCTCGTTTACGTCCTCAGCGATGCGCTCGACGAGGCGAGCCTTGTTGGCCTGGAAGGGCAGTTCGGTGACGACGATCCGTTCGCGACCCGACTTCCACTCCTCGACCTCGAACTCGGCGCGGACGCGGATGCGACCGCGGCCGGTCTTGTAGGCGGAGTATATGGCGTCACGGCCGACGATGTTCGCGCCGGTCGGGAAGTCGGGGCCCTTGACGTGGTCCATCAGGTCCTCGACCGTCGCGTCGGGATCGTCGATCAGTTCGATCGTCGCGTCGATCACCTCGCCCAAGTTGTGTGGCGGGATGTTCGTCGACATCCCGACCGCGATCCCCGAGGAGCCGTTCACGAGGAGGTTCGGAAACGCCGCGGGGAGCACGTCGGGCTCCTGCAGGCGGTCGTCGTAGTTCGCCGAGAAGTCGACGGTGTCCTTGTCGATGTCGGAGAGCAGTTCTTCCGAGATCGAGGACATCCGGGCCTCGGTGTACCGTTGGGCGGCGGCCGGGTCGCCGTCCATCGAGCCGAAGTTCCCCTGGCCGTCGACCAGCGGATAGCGCATCGAGAAGTCCTGGGCCATGCGGACCAAGGTGTCATAGATCGCGCTGTCGCCGTGAGGGTGGTAGTCACCCATCGTCTCCCCGACAATCGAGGAGGACTTGCGGTGGGAGGAGCCGCTCGAGACGCCCATTTCGTGCATCGCGTAGAGGATGCGCCGGTGGACGGGTTTCAGGCCGTCCTCGACGCGCGGGAGCGCGCGACCCGCGATGACGGACATCGCGTAGTCGATATACGACTGCTCCATCTCGTCCTCGATGCGGACGTTCTCTACCGCTCGTGCCTGTACGTCAGTCGGATCGGGTACGTCTGAGCTCATGTGTCATTGGATTCCGTGTGTTCCTTGGTTGTGGGTTGGTTGTCAAGCACTGCATCCGTGAGCGAGTTCGCTGCGCGAACTCGCGAGCGGGCCGACGAGCGACCATCGGGAGCGAGGAGTGCTTTTCATCGACGTTTTGCCGAGGGCGCGCCTCCGGCGCGCCCGCAGAGCAAAAGGTCGGTCGTTAGATGTCAATCCACTCGGCCTCCGGCGCGTTGTCCTTGATGAACTGCTTTCGGGGTTCGACGGCGTCGCCCATCAGGACGGAGAACATCTTGTCCGCCGCCGCGGCGTCCTCGATGGTGATCTGTTTCAAAATCCGGTTGTCCGGGTCCATCGTCGTATCCCAGAGCTGTTGGGGATTCATCTCACCCAGTCCCTTGAACCGCTGGACCTGCGACGGGTTGCCGTCGCATTTCTCCGCGACAATCTCGTCGCGTTCGGCCTCCGTCATCGCGTCGTAGGTCTCGCCGCGGTACCGGATGCGGTACAGCGGCGGCTGGGTCGCGTAGACGTAGCCGCCCTCGAGCAGCGGGCGCATGTGCCGGTAGAAGAACGTCAACAGCAGCGTCCGGATGTGGGCGCCGTCGACGTCGGCGTCGGTCGCCATGATGATCTTCTTGTAGCGGACGTCCTCGACGTCGAACTCGTCGCCGATCCCCGCGCCGATGGCGGTGATCATGTTCCGGATCTCGTCGTTCTCTAAGATGCGATCCAGTCGGTGTTTCTCGACGTTGAGGATCTTTCCCTTGATGGGGAGGATGGCCTGGAAGTCGGGGTTGCGGGCCTGTTTGGCGCTGCCGCCGGCGGAGTCACCCTCCGCGATGAACAGTTCCGCCTCGTCGGGGTCCTTGGTCTGGCAGTCGGCCAGCTTTCCGGGCAGCGACGTGGACTCGAGGGCAGACTTCCGCCGCGTGAGCTCCTCGGCCTTCTGGGCGGCCTTGCGGGCCTTCGCGGCCTCGACGGCCTTCGTGACGATGGCCTGAGCGGTGTCGGGGTGTTCCTCGAAGTAGGTGCCCAGCCCCTCGTGCATCGAGCTCTCGACGATGCCCCGCACTTCCGAGTTACCGAGTTTCGTCTTCGTCTGCCCCTCGAACTGCGGATCAGGGTGTTTGACCGAGATGACGGCGGTGAGGCCCTCGCGGATGTCCTCGCCCTTGAGGTTGTCCTCTAAGTCGCCGAGCATGTCGTTGTCCTTCGCGTAGTCGTTGACCGTCCGGGTCAGCGCGGTCTTGAAGCCGGTGAGGTGGGTCCCGCCCTCGCGGGTGTTGATGTTGTTCGCGAAGGCGTGGATCGACCCCTGCAGTTCCTCGGTGGCCTGCATCGCGACTTCGACCTGGATGTTCTGTTCCTCGGCCTCGAAGTAGATGACGTCGTCGTGCATCGCCGAGCGCGTCTCGTTTAGGTACTCGACGAACTCGCGGATGCCACCTTGATACTCGTAGGTCTCCTCGACGAGGTCGTCTCCTTCGGTCGCCTCCTCGCGTTCGTCGCGGAGCGTGATGTGGACGCCCGAGTTGAGGAAGGCGAGTTCGCGAAGCCGGTTCGAGAGCGTCGAGAAGGAGAACTCGCCGGACTCGAAGATGCCCGTGTCGGGCCAGAATCGGATCTGCGTGCCGGTTTCCTCGTCGGGCTCCATGTCGCGGACGCGCTCCATGTCGCCGACGGGCTCGCCCGCCTCGAAGGCGTGGCGGAAGACGGAACCGTCGCGTTTCACCTCGGCCTCGAGTCGCTCGGAGAGGGCGTTGACCACGCTCACGCCGACGCCGTGGAGTCCACCGGAGACCTGGTAGGACTTGTTGTCGAACTTGCCGCCGGCGTGGAGGACCGTGAGAATTACCTCGAGGGCGGGGCGGTCGTACTCGTCGTGTGTGTCGACGGGGATGCCACGGCCGTCGTCGGCGACGCTCACCGATCCGTCGTCGTTGATGGAGACGGTGATGTCGTCGCAGTGACCGGCCAGTGCCTCGTCGATCGAGTTGTCCACCACCTCGTAGACTAGATGGTGAAGACCTCGAGAATCCGTAGAGCCGATGTACATCGCCGGCCGTTTCCGCACGGCCTCCAGGCCTTCTAAGACCTGGATTTGGCCTGCGCCGTACTCGCTTTCCTGGGACATGTAAAACCTGCTTTCGGATAGCCGCCCGGCACTAATAAAAGTCACGTGTACGCGCTCGCGCGCGAGGCGATTGGCGGGGCGAATAGCGAACCGCGACGACGAGAGAAACCGCCGCGGTCGTCCCTAGATGACCGCGTCGAAGTCGTTGTGGCCCTGAATGTCGACGCCCTCGCCCGTGACCGCGGCGAGGAAGACGCCGTTCCCGGAGCCGGTGTCGCGCTCGACGGCGCTCTCGATCGCGCGGGCCGCGACCGACTGCGCCTCCTCGAGCGAGAGACCCTCCTCGTACTCCTGTTCCAGGAGCCCGTAGGCCAGTTGCATCCCGCTGCCGGTGACCGTGTAGTCGTCGGCCATCACGCCGCCGGCGGGGTCGATGCTGTAGACGTGGCTTCCCTCCTCATCGACGCCGCCGAGGATGGGGTTGATCGCCCGGAACGGGCCGCCGCGGGCGAAGTTGCCCGCGAGCGTCGCCAGCGCCTCGATAGGCATCGGCTCGCCGCGCCGGGATTCATAAAGGTTGACCTCGGCGCGCAGCGTTCGGATGAACGACTGAGCGCCGCCGACCGAGCCGACGAGCGTGAGCGCGCCGGTCGGGTGGATCTGCTCGACCTTCTGGACGTTCTTGTTCGAGACGAACCGGCCACCGAGGCTGGCGCGCATGTCCGTCGCGATGACGACGCCCTCGTCGGTCGTGATGCCGATCGTCGTCGTTCCGGTCTTGTTGACGGTGTCGCCGTGGTCGTCGCTCTGACTGCCGTCGGGGAGCGAGCCCAGTTCGGGCGCGTACGGCGACGGATCGGAGCCCTGCGGGGTCGATCCCTGACTCCAGTTATTCATCGCTCTCCTCCGCGTCCGGCTGGTCGATCTCCGCGACGATCGACTCGAGTCGCTCCTGGGAGACCGTCTGGAACGTCTCGTCGTCCGTATCGATCGTCGCGAGGTCGACGTTTTCGGCGTCGACCGGCTCGTCGTCGGCCGCGCCGAGCGCGCGGAGCGCGAGCTCGATGCCCGACTCGAGGTCGGCGTCGGGGCGGTAGTTCTCCTCGAGGAACTCCTGAATCTCGTTGCGGTTGCTGCCGATGGCGGCGGCCTGCCACTCGTAGTCCGTCCCCGAGGGGTCGGTCTCGAACAGGCGCGGCTCGCCGTCGTCGATACCGCCGACGAGCAAGGCGACGCCGAACGGGCGCGCGCCGCCGGTCTGGGTGTACTCCTGAATGTGATCGGTGACGGCCCGCGTCAGCGTCTCGACGCCGATCGTCTGACCGTATCGGAGCTGTTCGCCCTGCGCGCGTCGTCGCGCGAGGTCGACGAGCTGGCGCGCGTCGGCCACGTGGCCGGCGCTCGCGATACCGACGTGGTTGTCGGCCTTGTGGATCTTTTCGACGCTCGAGGGCTCCATGAGCGACGAACTGACCTGACGGTCTGCTGCGAGCACGACGCCGTCCGGCGTGCGAATACCGACGCTCGCGGTGCCGCGTTTGACGGCCTCGCGAGCGTACTCGACTTGGTAGAGGCGTCCGTCCGGGGAGAAAATCGTGATCCCGCGGTCGTAGGCCTGCTGTTGGGATTGCCCTTGCATTGGTTCTCTGGTCGTGGGAGACCTTCACCTCGGGTAAGGGGCCCCCATATATAAGAATTCTTGACACACGGCTTGGAGGTGGCAATTGTCTCTGGTTTCGAGCGAAGCGACGCGGCGGACGACTCGCGGAGCCGCGATTCCGTCGCCGATTCAACGAGCGAACCGGAAAGATTCGCCGACGACGACCGCCTCGAAACTGGGACGCGGCCGGCGGTCAGTAATCCCCGAGGACGCCCAGCCGTCGCGCGCGCCTCGTCGCCAGTCCGAACACGGCGTAGCCGAGCGCCAGGTAGCCGACGGCCGTGGCGACCAGGACAGCGAGCGCCGCGGGGTCGAACTCCCAGAGCCGAGCCCCGCTTCGCATCGCCGACTGGAGCAGCGCACTCCCCTGAACCAGGGGCAGCGCGGCCAGCCACGGGACGTCGAAGACGGGCGCCGAGATCAGCCCGACGAACGCGAAGCCGAGGAGGTTGACCACGCTGGAGATCCGCTTGTACAGGACGCTCAGCCCGCCCATGGCCAGTCCGAGGCCGAGCGTCGAGGCGATCGCCAGCGTCGCCACGGGGACGACGGTCAGCAGGTGTACGTCGAGTCGCGTTCCGGTCGCCAACAACATCGCCGCGAGGACGACCGCCGACGTGAGAAACGTTCGGAAGACGATTGCCACCGCTTTGGCGAGGACCACCGGTCCGAAGCCGAAGGGCGTAACGAAGTGGCGCTCGAGGGTCCCCCAGCCGGCCTCGGCCTGAATATCGTTGACGATCCCCGAGTACGCGCCGGTCGCCAGCGTCCACAGGAAGTAGCCGACGATCAGCCCCTCGAGAGAGTCGGCCATCGCCTGGCCCGCCAGCAGCGTCCCGCCGTAGAACAGCATCCCGAAGAACAGCAGGTTCATGAACAGCTGGAGTCCCGCGTTGACGGGATAGCGGACCCAGATCAGTAGATCGCGGACGACCACGGCCCGCAGCAGGTGGTAGTAGCCGCCCGTCCGCCCGGGCCGAGAATCGACGCTCATCGCGTTGCACCCTCGTGAGGCTCGTCGCTCTCGCGGTTCGGTTCGGCGTTTCCGTTTCCACCGGTCAGTTCGACGAACGCGTCCTCGAGATCGGGCTGGACGGTGTCGACCGCCACCAGTTCGAGCCCGTGGTCCTCCAGCGCGTCGGTCAGCCGGTAGAACGTCTCGGAGTCGGCCGCCACCGCGAACCGCGTCCGATCCTCGAGGCGCTCGACGTCGGTCACGTCGAAGCGCTCGCGGAGGGCGGCGAGGGTCGACTCGTCGGCGCCGCGAACGGTGAGTCGGTACCCCTGAGTCTCGAAGGCCGCCAACAGGTTCTCGACGGTGTCGTCGACGACGACCCGCCCCTCGTTCATGATGACCACGCGGTCGCAGACGGCCTCGATGACGTCCATGTCGTGACTCGAGACCACGAGCGTCAGGCCCCGCTCGTCGGCGAGCCGGACGAGTTCGCGCCGGAGCGTCAGCGAACTCTCGACGTCGAGCCCCAGCGTCGGTTCGTCGAGGAAGGCCACGGAGACGTCCCCCGCGAGGACGCTCGCGAGGGACACCTTCTGTTTCATCCCGCGCGAGAGTTCTCGAACCGGCGTGTCGGCCCTGTCGGCGAGGTCGAGTCGCTCCAGCAGTTCCTCGTGGCGGTCGGCGAGGGCGTCGGGGTTCCGGCCCCGAATCGCCGCGAAGTACCGCAGGTTCTCCCGGACGGTGAGTCGCCAGTAGTCGTTGCGCGCCCCCTCGAGCATGGCGTCGACGTGATCGTAGGCCGCTCTGGGGCGGTCGTAGACGTCGATTCCGTGGATCCGAACCGCGCCCTCGTCCGGGAGGAGCAGTCCCAGAATCGACTTGATCGTGGTCGTCTTGCCGGCGCCGTTAGGGCCGAGCAGTCCGATCACCTCGCCCGGCGCGACGGAGAAGGAGACGTCCTCGACGGCCGTAACGGCCTCGTCCCCGCTCCCGAACGTCTTCGAGAGCCCCTCGACGGCCAGCGCGGGTTCCTCTCGGTCGCGCGTCGCGGAGTCGTCCGCCGCTCCCGACTCGAGGTCGGCATCGCTTCCGACGGCGTCGCTGCGGTCGGCCCCGCGTACGCCCTCGAGATCCGTCGACTCACTCGTCATTGGCGTGTTGACACGTTTCGTAGCTCCGCCGGAGGCAAGACGTTTGTGGTCCGCTCGAGGCACGCCACCGTCTCGGCACGAACAGTTGCTATTGCGCTGTGCGGTTTATCACCCGCTCGAGGCGGGCGACGCGACGGCGTCTCGAGTTCCGTAGACAGGGTCGCTCGAGCGCGATGAACTGGCGGTGTACGAGTTCGCGGAGATAGTCTTCTCGCGCCAGCGACCCTGGCCGGCTCCACGCAGCGGCGTGATATGCCGCCTTCATCTGCCGGCTGGCGACTCTCCTTGCTGGACGCTCCCAGATAGAGTGAGGCGAATCACGCGACGCGTTCGTCGAATCGGCGCATGCGATCGCGCTCGGTTCCGACGGGAGACGACAGGTGCGTCTCTCGCGTACTGACACATGAAACGTGCATCCGTTCGAACGACGGCATCGTGTACGAGTACCCCTTTTCGATCACGCCGGCCTGACCGGCCGGCCGTCGGGAGTCCGCAGTCGACGTCGGATCGTTGTCCGCTCGAGGCGACAATGACCGGGACTGCGGAGGTGGTCGCGAATGAGTGAGAAGTCGGCGTCGTCCTCGACGTCCGCGGTCGTCGACGCCGTTCCCGGCGGCGAGGCGATCCACGGCGCCCTCTATCGGTACGGGCTGGGCGTACTATTCGCTGCGAACGTCTTCGGTGCAGGATCGGTCTATATCCTCGCCGACGCCGGAGCGAACTTCGCCTTCTCCCTGCTGTGGGTGCTCCCGCTGGCCTTCCTCATCGACATCGCACTCCACGACATGAGCGCCCGCCTCGCGGTGGCCGACGAACCGCTGGCGGACTACATCGTCGACGCGGTCCCGATCGGCGGGCGAGCGCTCGTGATCGCGATCTCGCTGATGTCGGCGCTGTGGGCCGTCTCGAACTACGCCGTCGCGGGCGCGGCGCTGGCGTGGCTCCTGCCGGGACTGGACAACGTCATCGTCGGCATCGTCCTCGCCGGCGGCACAGGGATCGCGATCGTCCAGCTGAAGGTCTACGACCGCATCGAGGCGGCGATCGCGGCCGCCGTCTTCGCGGTCTTCGGCTCGTACGGCCTCCTACTGGCCGGCCTCGACGTGCCGTGGCAGTCGGTCGCCGCCGGGCTACAGCCCGCGCTGAACAGCGACATCGGCTACCTCACGACGGTCATCGCGCTGCTGGGAACGACCGTCTACTGGCCGAATTTCTTCATCCAGTCGAGCATCCAGCCGACCAAGGAGTGGACCGACGTCTGGAAGTACCGCCGGGACAACGCCGCCGGCATCGCGACGACGCTGCTGATCGGCAGTTTCGTGATGATCGTCTCGGCGGTTACCCTCGCCCAGGGCGATATGACGCTGACCGGCCCCGGCCAGCCGCTGGCGGACATCATCGGCCAGGGCGCGCTCCTCGTGTTCATGATCGCCGTCTTCCTCGCGAGCATCACGTCCGCGACCGGGACGCTGTTCGGCGCCGGGTTCATGATCCCCCAATCGATGGGCGCCCACACCGTGTTCGGCGACTTCCGGTTCCGCCGCACGGTCATCGGACTGATCACCGTCTCGGCGGCGACCGCTCTCCCGCTGCTGGTCTACACCGGCTTCGGCCCCGTCGAAATGGCCATCATCATGCCCGCGGTCAACGGCGCGATCGGGTTGCCGGTGACCGTCTTCGCGCTCATCGGCGCCGTCAACCGGTTCTACGATATCGAGTGGTACGAAAACGCCGCGTTCGTCGCGGCGGGACTCGTCTTGCTGATCGGTAGCGCGACGACGATCCAGTCGCTCTACGAGACGATTGTGGGCATCCTCTGAGAGACGGAACCGGATTCGAATCGAACTCGAGTTACATTCGAGTCGCCACTCAGTCCGACTCGAGTCCGACGTGAGACAGCGAACACCTCGACGGAGTACACTCGAGAGTTGCGTTCTCATCCGAACCGTTGGAAGCCACCGGTAGCCGTGCCATCCAAACAGAAGAGTCACAACCTCCGGCCGAATCGACCCGATAACGCCCCGCGATGCTCGGACTTCCCTTCGACCTCTCCCTCGTCTTGTTGCTCGTGTCGATCGCCTTCTTCTCGGGGATCGGCATCACGACCATCGGTCCGGGCGGCATCTTCGTGACGATCGCGCTCTACTCGCTGACCCCGCTGGCCTCGAGCCAGGTCGCCGGTACCGCCCACGCGACGTTCGTCGTCACCGGCCTCGTCGGTAGCGCCGCCTACCTCCACTCCGGCGAGATGAGGACCGGCGAGAGCCGCGCCATCGCCGTCGTCCTGAGCGCCTCGAGCATCCTCGGGGCCCTCGTCGGCGCCTCCGTCAACGCGTTCGTCCCGCGGTCGCTGTTCGGCGTCCTGCTCGGCGGCGTCTCGACGACCGTCGGCGCGGTCATCCTCTACCGGGAGCGACGCGGGTTCAACCCCTTCTACGATCTCGAGCCGCTCGAGCGCCGGGGTCAGTTCGCGCTGGCCGGCCTCGGGTTCGCGCTCGGGATCTGCAGCGGGCTGCTGGGAATCGGCGGGCCGGTGCTCGCGGTGCCGGCGCTGGTGCTGGTCGGCGTCCCCATGCTGCTGGCCGTCGCCGTCGCGCAGGTCCAGTCGATCTTCATCGCGACCTTCGCCGCTGCGGGCTACGCCCTCCAGGGGAACGTGCTCCTCCCGCTGGCGGTCGTCATCGGAACGCCGCTGTTGCTGGGGGTCGTCACGGGCTGGAAGGTCGCCCACATGATCGACCCCGAGCGACTGAAGGTCGCGCTGGGCGTCGTGCTCCTCGGCGTCGGCCCGTACCTCGCGCTGTGAGCGGGGAGGCCGGAGGTCGTCCGACCCTCCGTTCCGGTACAGGACTCAAGGCGTTGGGGCGCAATACCGTATCTACCCCAATGTCGCGCATTCTGGTCCCCTTCGACGACTCCGAGCGTGCCCGCGAGGCCCTCGAGTACGCCGTCAACCTGTTTCCGGACGGCGAGTTCGTCGCGTTGACCGTCGTCGACACCTCGTCGGTGCCCGCGATTCCAAACACCGCGTCCGGCGACGAGGACGAGGTCTCGGAGACGGTCGAACGCGTCTTCGGCGACGTCGAGGAGCGCCTCGCGGTGCCGGAACGGATCGCTGCCGAACGCGGCGTACCGATCGAGACCCAGACACGACTCGGTGCTCCCACCCAGGAGATCGTCGAGTTCGCCGAGACCGAGGCCGTCGACCACATCGTCATGGGAAGCCACGGTCGCTCGGGGGTCAAACGGTTTCTGCTGGGCAGCGTCGCCGAGGTCGTCGTGCGCCACTCGCCGGTTCCGGTGACGGTGGTCCGCTGACGCCGTCGATATCGTCGACCGCCCTCAACGGCGGCCTCGAGGGCGAGCGACCCGACGAGTCGCGTCGGAACCTTGCATTGATGGGCCACAGCCTCTTCGAGCCGGGACGCGTAGCACCGGTGGAGAGACATGGGCGAACGGGCCGGGCGACCGGGGTCACGGCGCGCGAATCACGACGAGCGCTCCCCGGCGGGAGTCGCCCCTCCTCGGCGTCTGGCTGTTTGCTCAGCGGCTGTTGTTTGCTCGAGCGGTCCGACTCGGTTCGTGGGGTAGTTCTCGAGGAGACCTGTTGCCACGCAGTCGAATTCGCTGCTTACTGTCACCTTCGAGCGTCGAAACAGACGGTTACTCCATAATTGACTTACTGCCGGTGCTACTAGTCCCAGTTCAATGCTTCCGCTCGTCGCGTTCGCGTTCGTACTCATCGCACTCGCGGTCGCCCTCGAGATCGTGTCGTACGCGTCGCTCAAGCGCATTCCCGCAGTGGCGACCGAGGAGTTCCCGGAGATCGACCGGGAACTGCTGGGCAAGTTCAGCAGTTTCGACCCCGAACTGGGCTGGGTGCCACAGCCCAATCAGGAGAAACAGAAGGACACCGGCGACCACCTCCCCGGCGAGGAGCTCCGGACGGTCGTCACCTACTCGACCGACGAGTACGGGAGCCGGGTCTGCTACGCGGCTGATCGGGACGAAGACGCGGACGTCACCGTCTCCACATACGGCGACTCCTACTGTTTCTGCCGGGAGGTCAACGACGACGAGACCTTCCAGCACTACATGGCCCAGGAACTGGACACGCACGTCGCCAACTACGGCGGCGGCAACTACGGGCTCGATCAGGCACTGCTGCGCATGCAGCGCCAGTATCCCGAGGAGGAGACCGACTACGTCTTCGTCGTCGTCACCGCCTCCTCGATCGCCCGCATCCTCTCCGTCTGGAAACACTACCAGGAGTTCGGCAACATCCTCGCCGTCAAACCCCGGTACGTCCTCGAGAACGGCGAGTTAGAGCGGATCGACAGCCCCGTCGACGAGAAGGAGGACCTGCTCGATCTCGAGTCCAAGGCCGACTTCCTCCGGGAGTACGACTTCCACTACGACCACTGGTTCAAACCCCACTTCGCGTCGGTGCCGTACACGAGCGACTTCCTCGACGACCCCGAGTACCTCCGGTACGCCGCGATCACGGGCTGTAAGGAACTCGAGCGCCGAGTCGGCCGCTCGATTCCGGGCGTCGACTTCGACGCCGCTCAGACCGAGTCGGTCCTCCGGATGGAACAGCCCCGCGTGCGCTACCACGAGCGGCTGTTCGAGACCCACGAGTACCTCTTCGACGCGCTGATCGAGGAGTTCGTCGACTACGCCGACGAACAGGACTTTCAGCCCGTCTTCGTGATGGTCCAACAGCTCCGGTACGCCAAGTACGAGTCCGAACACGGCCCGATCTACGGCGACCTCGTGGATCGGTTGGGCGAGAAGTACGACGCCCTCGAGACCGTCGACATGGCTCGCCATCTCGATCCTGACGACGGCGTCGAGTCGCTGTACGTCGAGCGCGGCGAAGGCGGCCACTACAGCCCCGAGACGAATCAGGAGATCGCCGAAGTGCTGACCGACATCGTCGAGGAGGACTAGGTTCGCCGGCTCTTTCTTCGTCGATCCGTTCTCAGCTCGCCACTCAGTGTATTCCGACGCTACCGACCCGTTAGTCTACGGGTGTGGTGGCGCGCGCTGTGTCGCGGTGAGTGGACTCGAACCGCGACACGAAGCCGTGCGAGGGATGAGCGAACGACCGCAGGGAGTAAGCGAATCGGTTGGGGAGGGAGTGGCGATCCCTCGCTGCCAGCATGAGCAGAACGCTCGTCTTCGTCATCAGTAGCTGTATAGAGAGTAGAGAAGCCCACTACTTGGGACCGAAACCACGCAACCGCGCTGCTATCGTGGCAACAGTGACTGCCACTCCCTCCCCAACCGATTCGCTCGTTACACTCGCTCATCCCTCGCACAGTGTCGTCGGTCGATCCTCGCTTTCGTTCACGGCTCACTCCGTTCACCGTTCACTTTCGAGGTGCTCACTCCGTTCGCACCTCGCTTTCCTCGGATCGACCAACAGCGCGCGCCACCGCATGCCGGGTGACCGAAAGTAAAAACCGAACGACAAGCGATCGAACGTGAGGATCAGGCGTCGACGGCGGGCAGCGCAAAGGAGAACGTCGTCCCCTCGCCGGGTTCGGAGTCGATCCAGATGGTCCCTTCGTGGCGCTCGATGATGCGCTGACAGAGCGCGAGCCCGATCCCGGTGCCGTCGTACTTGTCGCGGCTGTGCAGGCGCTCGAACACCTCGAAGACGCGGTCCTGATCGTCGGGATCGATGCCGATCCCGTTGTCCTCGACCGAGACGATCCACTTGGACCGCGCCCGCTCGGCCGTGATCTCCACCTGCGGCGGCTCGTCGCCGCTGTACTCGAGAGCGTTGCTCACCAAGTTTTGAAACACCTGCTGGATCTGGCTCTCGTCACCGCGAACGCGGGGCAGCGACTCGGCGGTGATCTCGGCGTCGGTCTCCTCGATTTTCATCTGCAGGTCCTCGCAGACGGCGTCGACGACGGTGTCCAGATCGACCGGCTCGAACGGCTCGCCCTGCGTGTCGACCCGGGAGTAGGCCAGCAGGCCGTCGATCATCTTGCGCATGCGCTCGGCGCCGTCGACGGCGAACTCGATGAACTCCTCGCCGTCGTCGTCGAGTTCGTCGCTGTACCGACTCTCGAGCAGTTGGAGGTAACTCGAGACCATCCGCAGGGGTTCCTGCAGGTCGTGGGAGGCGGCGTAGGCGAACTGCTCTAAGCGCTCGTTGGATTTCTCGAGTTTGCGCTGGTACTCCTTGCGCTCGGTGATGTCGTGGAAGTAGATCGACAGTCCCGACTCGGAGGGGTAGACGTTGTACTCGAGCCAGGTGTCGAGATCCTCGGCGTACACCTCGAAGTTGACGGGCTCTTGGGTCTCCATCGCCTGCTGGAACTGCTCCCGGTAGATCCCCTCCGCATCGTCGGGGAACGTCGTCCAGACCTTCCGCCCGAGGACGTCGTCCCGGGACTGCTGGAGGGTCTCGGCGGCCTGCTCGTTGAGGTGGGTAAAGCGCCACTCGTCGTCGAGCGCGTAGAACGCGTCGGAGATCCGGCCGAGGATATCGCTCAGTTCGGTCTCGAGTTCGCTCTTTCGCTGCTCGAGCTGGCGCTCGCGGCGTTTCAGCTCGGTGATGTCCTCGGCGGCCGTCACGACGCGTTCGACCCCGCCGTCGGGGCCGTGCAGCGGCGTCGCGTTCACGCGAAATTGGAGCAGCTCGTCGTCGGGGGGATCGACGACGAGTTCCTCGTTGAACACTGGGTTGCCGGTCTCTAGGACCCGCGCGGCCGGCATCTCGTTCGTCGGCAGCCGCTCGCCGTCCGAGTCGTAGATCTCCCACTCGCCGACGTCGTCGGATTCGCCGATGAACTCCTGGTCGGAGAGACCCAGCGACTCCTGTGCGCGCTGGTTCGTCAGTATCGTCTCGCCCTCGGCGTTCTGGACGGCGATCGCGATCGGCGCCGTCCGCAACAGCTTCTCGGTCTGGTTGTACTCCCGACGGAGGAGCCGTTCGCGCTCCTTCTGGTCGGTGATGTCGTCGATCGCGACGACGATCCGTCCGTCCTCGGCCTGATCGTCGTCGAGCGGTGCGGCGTTGAGCGAGAGCCAGCGGCGGCCGATTCCCGGGACTTCGACCTGCCGCTGGGCGTCGTACACCGGCTCGCCGCGCTCGCGGGCGCGGGCCCACGGCTGCTCGTCGGCCGGGATCGGCTCCCCGGCGGCGTCGTAGAGCTCCCACGACTCGAGGCTGTACGTCTCGATGGCCGAGTCCTCGATCGCGAAGTGCTCGAGCATCCGGCGGTTCGCGCGGACGAGCGCGTTGTCCTCGGTCACCACGCCGATCGTGATCGGCACGGTCTCTAAGATCCGTTCGGTGAGGTCCCGTTCCCGGCGGAGTTGCTGTTCGTACTCGCGGCGCTCGGTCATGTCGCGGGTGACTTTGGTAAAGCCCCGCAACTGACCGCCGTCGTCCCGAATGGCGGTGATGACGACGTTCGCCCAGAACCGCGTGCCGTCCGAGCGGACGCGCCAGCCTTCGTCCTCGGCTCGTCCCTCCGCCGCCGCGGTCTCGAGGTTCGTCTGGGGGACGTCGTCGGCCATGTCTTCGTCGGTGTAGAACGTCGAGAAGTGGTTGCCGACGATTGCGTCCTCCGAGTAGCCCTTGATTCGTTCGGCCCCTTCGTTCCAGCTGGCGACGGTGCCGTCGGGATCGAGCATGAAGATGGCGTAGTCTCGGACGGCGCTGACGAAGGCGGCGAACTCCTCCTGTTCGGACCGCCGGTCGGGGTCCGCGTTCGCCATCTCGTCAGGCCACCAGATCCGGGTCGAGTCGTCGATCCGCTTGACGCGGAGTTCACCCCGATCGACGAGTTCCTCGAGTCCCTGGCGCGCGGGACCCGGGGAACAGTCCAACCGATCGGCGACCTCGACGGTCGTGAGGGGAGTGGGAGACCGCTCGGAGTGCGAAAAAGCTCGCCGGACGTCCTCCCCCGACACGCCCGCCGAATCTGAAGATCCCATATATTCTACTATCGATACCGATCCATAAGACTTCGCTGTCCGGTCCGCCATACGTCGGGTCACGTGGGGTCGAAACCGACGGGAAAGTACTGGCGCCGATCGGGGAGAAACCGGCGTCGGTTGGCCGCGCCGTGAAAAAACCGCGTCAGTAACCGGGCCATCGTTGACGGGTGTCCTTCCGGTAGAGGGTGGTAATGCAACCGCTGTATCTCGTCGTCGGCATCGGCCTGTTGCTCGCCGCTTTCGTCGACATCCTCTGGACGACGCTGTGGGTCGACGGCGGCTCGGGCCCCCTCTCCGGACGCCTCACGACCGGCGTCTGGTACGGACTTCGAACCCTGACTGGAGACCGAAATAAGGCGCTCAGCCTCGCCGGCCCGCTCATCCTCACTCTGACGCTCGCGATGTGGATCGGACTCATCTGGGTCGGCTGGACGTTCGTCTTCGCCAGCTACCCCCTCGCACTGGTCAACACCCGCACCGGCGGCACCGCCGACTGGGCGGGCCGGTTCTACTACGTCGCGTACACGATGTTCACCGACGGCAACGGCGATTACTCCCCCACCTACGGCGGCGACGTCTGGGAGATCGCCAGCGCGTTCACGACGGCCACCGGCATGGCGTTCGTCACCCTCGGTGTCTCCTACGTCCTCACCGTCCTCGGGGCCGTCGCCGACAAGCGCTCCTTCGCCAGCACCGTCACGGGACTCGGCGACCGGAGCGAGGCGTTCGTCCGCGCCGGCTGGAACGGCGAGAACTTCGACGGCCTCGAGTTGACCCTCGAGTCGCTCAGTTCCGATCTGAGCAAACTCGCCGAGCAACACAAGTCCTACCCGATTCTGCACTACTACCACAGCGAACAGAGCGAACAGGCATCGGCCGTGGCCGTTGCCATCCTCGACGAGTCGCTCACCCTCTTTCGGTACGCCGTCGACGACGAGCACGGCCCCGACCCCGCCATCGTCGAGAGCGCGCGCTCGAGCGCCCGGAGCTACATCGACGCGCTCGACGAGTCGTTCATCGAAGCCCAACCGGCGGTCCCGCGCTCGCCGGATCTCGATCGCCTCCGCGAGGACGACATCCCGACCGGCTCGGACCAGGAGTTCGCCGAGGCCCTCGCGGAGTTGACCGACCGGCGGCGGCACCTGCTCGGCGTGGTCGAAGCCGACGCGTGGGAGTGGCCGCCCGTCGAGGAGTAGCGGCCACACGTCGAGGAAGGGCGACCGCCATCCCGCTCGAGGCCGCTCACCGATCGATCTCGTCGTCCAGCCCGATCACGACCGAACCGTCGCTGACGACGGTCACCAGTGCGCCGCGGTACTCGAACGAGGCCGATCGCAAGCCGTGTCGGTCGCGTCCGGAATCAGCCTCGAGGAGGCGGTCGAGGGCCTCCGGATCGACGACGTCGTAGAGCGGGCCGCGATCGCGTTCGTCGTCGAAGACGGTCTCGATGACGTCGACGACGGCGACGCTCGGCGCCGTCGTCTCGAAGTCGTACTGCGCTCGGTACCGCCGGGACTCCACGTCGAACTCGACCGGACCGCTCGCATTACTCATCGGTCTCGTTCTCGTCGACTAACTGCTGGCCGAAGTGGTCGAACGGCTGTTTGTGGAAGCTCTTCAGGATTTTCGAGTTGACGACGTCGAACCCGAGCTCGCTGAGTTCGTCGCTCACGCGGGCGATGTCGTCGGTGTCGGTCCCGACGGCTTCGATCTGGACGTTATCCTTTCCGTTGAGCACCTCCTGTATCGTGACGACGCCGCTGACCTCGCGGGCCTCGCGGGCGAGTCGCTCGCGCTCCGGGTTCGGGGCCGAGCAGATGAAGAGAACGTGCAACTGGAGTCCCGCTTTGTCGTAGTCGACGTCGGGATGGTAGCCCCGGATGATTCCCTCCGATTCCAGTTGCTCGATACGGTTCCGAACGGTGCTGGCCGAGACGCCGATCTGCTCGGCCATCTCCTGGGTCGTGATCCGGCGTGCATCCTGTTGGAGAAGATACAGTACGGCCTTGTTCGTCGCGTCGAGATCCATCTCTCAGTTCCGCAGATGTGTCCCACTACTTTGTTCTTTTTGCAACGCATTCCGATTGATACTGCTTATTTAGCAATAGCTCAGATAAAACACAATCTCTTCCGCCCTCTCAGCTGTGGAAATAGCAACCCGTCTTCGACGCTATCAGAGCTCGAGGACGGTGGCTCGGCGAGACAATCGTTGACCACGTTCACTTCCGCTCCGGTAGCGCACACCTTTTAGCCCCGCCGTTAGTATGGAGGGACAATGACGTCGTTTCAGTCGACACTCGGTGACGAGGCGGGGATCGCCGAGGAGCTGGCCGAGAACCAGCAAGCGATCTCCATCGCCGAGTTCTTCGAGAAGAACAAGCACATGCTCGGCTTCGACAGCGGTGCTCGAGGCCTCGTCACGGCCGTCAAGGAGGCCGTCGACAACGCCTTAGACGCCGCCGAGGAGTCGGGTATTCTCCCGGATATCTACGTCGAGATCGAGGAGGCCGGCGACTATTACCGGCTGATCGTCGAAGACAACGGGCCGGGTATCACGAAGGAGTCGCTCCCGAAGGTCTTCGGGAAACTGCTCTACGGCTCCCGGTTCCACGCCCGCGAACAGTCCCGTGGCCAGCAAGGGATCGGGATCTCCGCCGCCGTCCTCTACTCGCAACTGACGAGCGGGAAACCCGCCAAGATCACCAGCCGCACCCAGGGCTCGAGCGAGGCCGAGTACTTCGAGCTCATCGTCGACACCGACAGCAACGAGCCCGAGATCAGCGTCGAGGAGACCACCTCCTGGGACCGCCCCCACGGGACCCGCATCGAACTCGAGATGGAGGCGAACATGCGCGCCCGCCAGCAACTGCACGACTACATCAAGCACACGGCGGTCGTCAACCCCCACGCGCGCCTCGAGCTCCGCGAACCGCAGGAACACTTCAAGTTCGAGCGCGCGACCGACCAGCTCCCCGAGGAGACCGAGGAGATCCGACCGCATCCCCACGGGGTCGAACTCGGGACCGTCATGAAGATGCTGACGTCGACGGACTCCCAGACCGTCTCCGGGTTCCTCCAGGAGGAGTTCACCCGCGTCGGAAAGAAGACGGCCGACTCAATCATCGACGAGTTCCGCGACCGCCACTACGGCCGCGAGATGCGCTGGCGGCCCCCAACGGCGCACGAGGACGTCGATCTCGAGGCCGCGGTTTCGGACGCCACGTCGAACAAGGGCGCCGACGCCACGGCCGCCTTCGCCGCCGCCATCGCCGCGGGCGTCGACGAGACGGACCGGATCGCCCACCACGAACTCCTCGAGGTCGTCGATTCGGCCGCCGACGAGGTCGAAGCCGAGCACGGCACGACGTTCGGCGACACCGTTCAGGAGAACGCCGTCGACGTCGTCTGGCGCGCCCTGATCGACGCTCGAGAAGACGGGGCCGACGACGCGGAGCGCGGAGACGACGACGCGCCCGCGGAATCCCGACTCGTCGCCGACTGCTACGACCTCGCCGACGAGGCGACGAGCACCCGTAAGGACGACGAGGTGATCCACGCCTTCGCCGACCGGCTCGCGGCGAAGTTCGACGACGAACTCGAGGGAGAAGAGGAGAACCACCGCCACCGGCTCACCCGCAAGCGACTCCGCGCACACGTCGACCGCGCTGCGGATCTCACTGAGGAGTACGACGACGTCTCCTTCGGCGATACCGCTCGTGAGAACATCACCGAGGCCATCTGGGACGTGATGGCGACCGTCCCCGACGATCCGCCGCTGGTCCGCGAACTCGCCGGCGACCGGGACGCCGCCAGCGACCTCGTCGACGGGATGCGCGCGACCGACATCATGGCGCCGCCGACGCGGTGTCTCTCGCCGATCTCCGAGGAACTGATCAGCGCCGGCCTCGAGAAGGAGTTCGACGCCGACTTCTACGCTTCTGCGACCCGCGACGCCGAGGTCCACGGCGGCGATCCGTTCATCGTCGAGGCCGGCATCGCCTACGGCGGCGACTTAGAGAGCGAAGGAAGTGTCAACGTCATGCGCTTTGCCAACCGCGTCCCGCTGGTCTACCAGCGCGGCGCGTGTGCGACGACCGACGTCGTCAAGTCGATCGGCTGGCGCAACTACGGACTCGACCAGCCCGGCGGCTCCGGTCTGCCGAAGGGACCGGCCGTGATCATGGTCCACGTCGCGTCGACGAACGTTCCCTTCACCAGCGAGTCGAAGGACGCCGTCGCGAACGTCCCTGAGATCGAAGACGAGATCGAACTCGCGATCCGCGAGGCCGCGCGCGAACTGAAGAGCTACCTCAACAAGCGCCGCTCGATGCAACAGCGCCGGAAGAAACAGAACGTCCTCGGGACGATCCTCCCCGAGATGGCCTCGAAAGTCGCCGAGGTCACCGGCCGCGACGAACCCGACATCGACGACGCCATCGCCCGAATCATGAACAACGTGCTCGTCGAGCGCAGCGTCAAGGAAAACGGCGACGGCCAGGCCGTTTCGGTCACCGTCGAGAACAACTCCGGGACGAACGAGTCCCTGGAGATCACCGACATCGTCTCCGCCGAGCCGACAAGCCTTCCCGACGACGCGACCGTCGTCGAGATGGACGGCGAGTGGTTCGTCAAGTGGGAACCCGAGGTCTCGAGCGACGACGAGGCCACCCTCGAGTACGAGGTGGCCGACGGCGCGGAGTACGATCTGGACGTAAAGGGCGTCGAAACTGAGAAACTCACGGTGAAACAATGAGCGCAGACAACGACAACGAGCAGGCCCGAAAGCAGTTGATCGATCTCGCCGCGCAGTTCTACGATCAGTTCGAACTGGGCGAGATCCCCCACATGTCCGTGCCGACGCGGACGAAGAACAACATCGAGTATGACGAGGACGAGGAGGTCTGGGTCTACGGCGACCGCGAGTCCACGCGATCGGCGAACTCGGTTCGGGGCGCCCGGAAGCTCCTCAAGGCCGTCTACACGATCGAGTTCCTCGCCGACCAACTGGAGGAGGACCGCTCGTCGACCCTGCGTGAACTCTACTACCTCTCCGAGAGCTGGGACAACGACGAGGCCCAGTTCAACGATCAGGACGAGTCTAACAGCATGGTCGAGGACTTAGAGATCGTCTCGGGGGTCACCCGCGAGGACTTCCACATGCGACCCGAGGAGTCGGGCGCGACGATCATGGGCCCGCTGCATCTGCGAGAGCAGACCCGGCGGGGCGAACGCGAGATCCACTGCCAGGAGGACGTCGGCGAGGGCGGCTACCAGATCCCGAACAATCCCGACACGATCGACTTCCTGGACTGCGACGCCGACTTCATTCTCGCCGTCGAGACCGGTGGGATGCGCGACCGCCTCGTCGAGAACGGCTTCGACGAGGAGTACAACGCCCTGATCGTTCACCTGAAGGGGCAGCCCGCACGCGCGACCCGACGGATCACCAAGCGCCTCCACGACGAACTCGACCTGCCGGTGACGGTGTTCACTGACGGCGACCCGTGGTCGTACCGCATCTACGGCTCCGTCGCCTACGGCTCGATCAAGTCGGCCCACCTCTCGGAGTACCTCGCGACGCCCGAAGCCAAATTCATCGGCATCCAGCCCGCCGACATCGTCGAGTACGAACTGCCGACCGACCCGCTCTCGGATTCGGACATCAACGCCTTAGAGAGCGAGCTCGAGGACCCGCGGTTCCAGACCGACTACTGGGAGGAACAGATCGAGCTCCAGCTCGACATCGAGAAGAAGTCCGAACAGCAGTCGCTGGCGTCCCACGGGCTCGACTTCGTGACGGATACGTATCTGCCCGAGCGGCTCGACGATATGGGCGTCCTCTAGACGCCCGTCGAACCGCCGTTCAGCGGAATCCGCTACCAGTAGTTGGAGAGACGATTTCTTTGCTGAGAGTGGCTGCGGAACTCGAGTTCAGTAAAATCGAATCGTCGACACTCCTTCCTGCTCGTCAAAGAGGTATTACGATGTCGCCACTTACGCCACCCATGGTAGACGTAACGGAGGTGACGCTCCGGTTCGTGCAATTATACGGCCCGCTCGCACTGTGCCTGTTTACCTTCCTCGAGGCGTCGATGCTGTTTCCGTTTCTCCCGAGCGAAGCCGTGGTTCCGGCGGCAGCTGCACTGCTCATCAGCGATCCCGTCTCGTTTTTCGTGTTCGTGCTCGCGGCCGGCGTCGGCGGGACGGTCGGAGCGTTCGTTCCGTTCTACGTGTTTCGCGGCTCTCGAGTCCGTGAGAGTGACTGGATCCGGGATCGAATCGCCGTTTCAGACGAGCGCATTGCCCGAGGACAGGCATGGTTCCGGCGATGGGGACAGTCGTCGGTCCTTTGGGGACGGTTCTTCCCCGTGTTACGCTCTGTAATCTCTATTCCGGCTGGGTTCGCCGACATGACGCCCGTAAGATTCGGCGTCTACACGGTAATCGGAACGATCGGATTCTACGCTGCCGCCGGAGGTGTCGTCTACTACGGACGACAACGTTCGCTCTTCGAAGCAGCGTTCACCGCCGCCACCGCCAGCCCGATCCTCACCGTCGGAGGGATACTCGCACTCCTCGGAATCGGACTGCTCGTTAAGAGCCGATTCCGACGTTCGGCACTCTCGGAGTGAACGCACTATATCGGTCGATTTGCAGACGCAGTTACCGAATCGGCCGACATCACTCCAGTTCTGATTTCGGACAAAATAACTCGCGCCCCGATCCGCTACGAATCGCCTCGAGGCGAGATCAGTCGGATTCGCTGCGCTCCAGCACGGTCGACTCGGTCGCGGTCCGCTCGCCGGGTTCGGGCGTCTCGGCGTTCGCACATGCCCGGCAGTAGTAGTTGCGCCCCTCGGAGATCGTCAGCGGGACACCGAGGGCGCAGAACTCGTCCCGATAGATCCGCTCGAGACCGCGTCCGACGGGGTCCGCGCAGGCGGCACACGGCCGGTCGGGAGCGACGACCGTCCGCTCGTCGACCGAACGGACCCGGCCGTTTGACCCAATCGAGTGTCGGCCCTCGAGGCGGCGTCGAACCGACGGCAGAGCGCTCGCACCCAGCATCGCGAAGAGGGCGGCGAGCACGACCAACACGACGGTCGCCGCGGGTCCGCTCGGCCTCGCCGCCCTCGACGCGGTCGGCTCGCAGAATCAGCCGCTCGGCGTCGCCGAAGTACCGGTAGGCGCCCCAGAGGACGTTGCCGATCCCCATCGTAAACCAGACAGTGACCAGCGCGACCGCGAGGTGCTCCGTCGCGTTCCCGAACGTCCGGCGCACCATGACGGCGCGGTCGCCGAAGTCGTGCTCGAGTTCCCAGCCCGCTCGCGAGGCCCGCTCGATCCGGTATTCGAGGAGGTCGCGATCGGTCGTCTCCGTCGTCGATCCCGTTCGCCGCTCGACTCGGTCGCCGCGGGTCGTGACGGCGGTCCGCCTCCGTGATTCGGCGGCCGACCGATCGTTCGAGGCGCCACAGTTCGGACAGTAGTTCATCGTCCCCTCGAGACCGGTGCCACACTGCGAGCAGTACCGGGACGCGGCCCCGTCCCGACCTGACCGACGATGGCCTCCCATACGATGGTGGTCGGTGGCGGCGGCACTAACGCTTTGGAGCGGTCAATGCGGCAGTATGTCACGATAGCCGACCGATAGCCGTCGGCGATCCGACAGCGATCAGCGCGGTTTCGATTCGTCGAGGACGACCGGGACGCCGCGGTTCGCGACGTCGACCACGAACGCGTCCGCGTCGGTCTCGATCGCCTCGAACGTATCGTAGTGGACCGGGAGGACGAGATCCGGCTCGAGTCGCGCGGCGAGGTCGGCGGCTTCCCGGCGGTCCATCGTGAACGTGCCGCCGATCGGCGGGAAAAAGAGGTCGACGGCCAACTCCTCGTGGACGGGGAGCGCGTCGGTGTCGCCGGGCCAGAACGCGGTGACGCCGTCGACCGTGACGCCGAAGCCACAGCCCTCGCCCTCGGGATGGTAGGGTTCGCCGTTTTCGTCGACGTGCGGTCCCGCGGGATCGTTGTAGGCGTGCGTCGTGAACAGATCCAGCGGCCCGAGGACGAACGATTCGTCGGCGCGGACCCGTTCGACATCGTAGGGCAGGTCCTCGGGTCCCTCGTCGACCCGATCGATCTCCGCGGCGTCGATCGACTCGTGGACGAGGACCACGGCGTCCTCCCTGGCCACCCGTCGGACCGAGTCCGGATCGTAGTGATGGTCGTGGGAGACCAGTATCAGATCGCCGTCTCGCGGCTCGCCCTCGAGCGCGTCGTACCCCTCCGGGCCCGGATCGACGTAGACGACGGCGCCGGTCCGGCCCTCGAGGCGGATCGTCGCGAGGCCGAGCCAGTCGACGGTCACCGCACCGAATCGAACGGTCATGGCCGCCGCTACGCGCGAGCGACTCGAAAAAGGTTCGGCTGTGGTCGGTCGGCTCGAGGCGTCGGCGCGCTCAGGGCCGCCGGATGCTGTGCTCGAGCGTCCCGACGCCTTCGACCTCGATCTCGACCTCGTCGCCGTCCTCGAGGGGGCCGACGCCCTCGGGGGTCCCGGTCGCGATCACGTCGCCGGGCTCTAAGGTCATGTAGGTCGTGATCTCGGCGATCAGCTCCGGAATGGGGAAGATGAGCTGCTCGCGGGAGCCGTCCTGTCTGAGGTCGCCGTTGACCCGGGACTGGACGGTCGCGTCCTCGGGCACCTCGTCGGGCGTCGCCAGCACCGGCCCCATCGGCGCGGCGCCGTCGAAGGCCTTCCCGCGGATCCAGTTTTGTTCCTCGTTCTGATCGTCGCGGTTCGAGACGTCGTCGATGCAGGTGTAGCCCTCGACGACGTCCATTGCGTCCGAGACGGGGACGTGGCGACACTGCTCGCCGATGACGACGCCGAGTTCGGCCTCGTAGTCGATGCGCTCCTTGCCGGCAGGCGCGGTGACGGTGTCACCGTGGGCGGCGACGGCGTTCGGCCCCTTCAGGAAGAGCAGCGGTCGGTCGGGCAGGTCCGACCCCATCTCGTCGGCGTGGTCCGCGTAGTTGCGCCCGATGCAGACGATCTTCGACGGCTCGCAGGGCGGCAGCACGTCGATCGCGTCGTCCTCGAGGGCGTAGCTTTCGTTTCCGAAGTGAACGAAGCCGTCTTCGTACTCGCCGCGTCGAACAGCGCCGGCCGGATCGCGAAATCGAACGTATTTCATGTGCGAGTCGTTGTGTTGCGGGGTCAAAAGGATTGAGAAGTCGGCGTCGTTCGCGGATCGACGAGAAAACCGGCATTTGAAGGGATGAAGGGATACTATTCGGCGTTCATCGGCTCAGAAATAAGGGCGAGAACATGACAATGGTCCGACCGAGTGAGGGCGTGCCATTACGGCCGCGGAACGGAACGTTTTTTACTAGGCCTCGGCAACGACCTATTGCGTTCGACGCACGCTCCGTTGGTGTAGTCCGGCCAATCATTTCGGCCTTTCGAGCCGATGACCTGGGTTCAAATCCCAGACGGAGCATTTTGCTGCAAACAATACGTGAGTAGCAAAAGCAACTCTGGATTTGAAGTAGAGAAACGCGAGTGTAGCGAGCGTTTCGCGTGGTTCAAATCCCAGACGGAGCCTCCGTCTGAAACGGCTGGTTACTAACGAATTCGTGGAACGGGCTCCGTATGCGGGCAACGAATGCGAGGGCGGTCGCCACAACGTATTTATCGACGGTGGCGTATCCCCGCTATCGTGTCCATCAGCCGGGGGACCGTCGATACACGGTTGATAACGGTCGCGCACGACGGAGCGCACTCCGGATTACCGAACTCGAGGCCGGGAACTATCGGCTCGTTTGCGACCGCCGGTATCGATAGCTGGCGTTTCAGCGGTGGGATCGACCGGTCGCAGTATTATCTCGCCGCGAAAACCGTACGCCCTATTTTAGGACTCGCTACGCGAACCTGAGGCGTACGATGAGGGACGAACTCGAGGAGGCGACCCAAGACGAGGTCGAGGAGGCGATCGAGCGGACTGAAGCGGACGACGACGACGAAGACGACCTCGTGGTCGGTTCGTAGTCGGTCCGAGGGAGGGCCGCAACTGGCGTCGCGGCTGACGGCGACGGATCTCTCTTCACGGATCGCCGATAGCGGAGCACAAACCGCGGGCGGAAGCGTCTCACTCGAGTTTTCGCAGACAACCGTGACAGAACGAACCGACCGAATCGATTTCCGTTGCACACGTCGGACAGCGATCAGTGCGACTCGTCGGCTGTGAGTTGGCCGACGGCGAAATGAGGCTCTTTTGTGGGTCCGTGTACGCGTCGACGACGTCGTTCCACGTGACCGCCGGATCGGGGTCGCCCACGTGAGCGCTCGTCCGAGTCACGAACGAACTCCGTTGCATGCGACCTAACCCGTACCAGAATCCGAGAAAGACCAGCGACGGCAGGAAGCAGAGCGAGAGGACTGCCCCGACGAGGAGGATGGTCATACGGGCCGTTTCGGCCCATCCGCTATCAGTACGGTCGTGAAGTTGTTCGCGAGTAAAATACCCCACTGCGCGGCCGCTCCCGGCTCCCGTCACTCGGCCGCGGGCAGCGTAAACGTGAACGTCGTCCCCTCGCCGGGTTCGGAGTCGATTCGGATCTCGCCGCCGTGGCGCTCGACGATTCGCTGACACAGCGCCAGCCCGATGCCCGTCCCCTCGTACTCGTCCTGGCCGTGCAGTCGGTCGAAGACGGTGAACACGCGCTCCTGATCCTCGGGAGCGATACCGATTCCCGCGTCGCTGACCGCGATCTCCCACTGCTCGCCCTGCCGTTGCGCATCGACGGAGACTCGAGGCGGGTCGTCATCGTGGTACGTGAGCGCGTTATCCAGCAGGTTCTGGAACACCTGTCGCAACTGGCTGGCGTCGCCCTCGACGGTGGGGAGGGCGCTGAGTTCGAGCGCTGCGTCGGTCTCGTCGATCTGAAACTGCAGATCGTCGATCACGTCGTCGATGACGCCCTCGAGATCGACCGGTTCGAGCGGATCGCCGCGCGTTTCGACGCGGGAGTACGCGAGGAGGCCGTCGATCATCTCGCTCATCCGTTCGGCGCCGTCGACGGCGTAGTCGAGGAATTCCTGTCCGTCCCCGTCGATCGCGTCGCCGTACCGGTTCTCGAGCAGTCGGAGGTAACTCGTGACCATCCGCAGGGGTTCCTGCAGGTCGTGACTGGCCGCGTACGCGAACTGCTCCAGGCGTTCGTTCGATTCCTCGAGTTTGCGCTGGAACTCCCGGCGTTCCGTGATGTCTGTCAGCGTCACGACCGCGCGGGTCACCTCGCCGGACTCGTCCGTGACGGGCATGCCGTGTTGCATGATGACTCGCCGATCGCCATCGAACGCGTTGATCTCGTAGATGTTGGGCTCCGTCACCGCCTCTCCGTCCAGCACTCGGACCATCGTCCACTCATCGAGATCGACCGGCTCCCCAGAGTCCGCCCAGACCGCGTCGAACTTCGCGTACTCGTCGACGGACGCCGCGTCGAAGACGTCGCCGCCCCAGATCTCCCGCGCGGTGTCGTTTGCCGTGCGCAGCGTGCCGTCGGCGTCCGCGACGACGGCGCCGACGGGCAGGACCTGAAACAGCGTCTCGAGTTGCTTTCGTTGCTTCTCGGCCTCGAGTTCGGCCTGCTTTCGGTCAGTGATGTCCGTCAGCGCCCCGGGGAACGTCTTCGGGTTGCCGTCGTCGTCGGCCTCGACGGTCCCGCGGGCGACCACCCATCGGACCTCGCCGTCGGCGTTTCGGACGCGGTACTCCTCCTCGTACTCGGCGCAGTTCTCGACGGCCGCTTCGATCCGCCGTTCGACGCGGTCGCGGTCGTCCTCGTGAACCGACGACAGCAGCGACTCGAGGGGGACGCCGTCTCGCGCCGCTTCCGGATCGATGCCGAACGTGCGGGCGAAGGAGGGGCCGGCGACGAACTCGTCTTCGGGGATGTGCCACTCCCACGTTCCGACCGCACCGGCGTCGGTCGCGGCCTCGAGTTGGGCTTTCGCGTCCTCGAGGTATCGTTCTCGCTCCTTGCGTTCGGTGACGTCGCGGTCGGAGACGATGATCGACACGACGTCGCCGTCGTCGTCCGTGACGGGTCTGAAGACGCCGTTAATCGTGTATCGCTCGCCGCTCGGTCGGGTGAGATCCGTCTCGAACTCAACGTACTCGCCCTCTGCCGCCCGGTTCGTCCACTCTTCGACGTCCGCTCGGGCGTCGTCCCCCCGTCCCCACCACGGCGTCTCCCAGAACGGCTCTCCGGTGACGTCTGCGAGGTCGGCGTCGATGTACTCCATGGCCGTCCCGTTGATGTCGAGGACCGTGCCGTCCGGATCGAGCAGCCCGACGAGGATGTTCGGGTCCTCGAAGATCGCTTCGAACCGTCGTTCCGTCCGCGCGTTCTCGACCGCGGAGGCGAGCACGGTGGCGACGCTGCGGAGAAAGGCCGCATCGCGGTCGGAAAACGCTCGCCGCTCGGTCGCGTGCGCTCGCAGGAGTCCCCACGGCCGCTCGTCCGGACCGACGCTAACGCTGAGCCCGCTCTTGACCCCCCGTTCGCGCAGTTCGTCGGAGTCGGAGAACCGGTCGTCGTCGTCGAGATCCTCGACGACGACCGGTTGCGCGGTGCGAAGCGCCGCTCCCGCGTACGAACTCGAGTGTGCCGGTATCGTCGCAGTTCCGACCAGATCGTCGGGCCAGCCGACGCCGCGTCGAAGGCGGAGTTCCTCGCCGCTCGGGAGCAACTCGAGGACGCTCGCGTACTCGGCGTCTACGGTCTCGGCGACGGCGGCGGCGGCGTCGTGCAGTAACTCGTCGAGATTGTCGGTTTCGAGGGCCTGCTGTCCGAGATCCGCGACGACCTCCTGACGGCGGATGCGGGGACCATTGTTCGATTCGCTATCCGCATTCGGGGAGGTAGTCATTCAAGCCACATATTAGCGGGTGCGGTATAAGATCTTCTTTCGAATTCCGACAGCGATACTCAAACCACGAGCGTCCGTGAGTCGGTTCGACTCCCGCCCGCGAATCAGCGATCGACTCGGATCCCTCGTGCGGCGGTCGCCTTGAACGAAGCGGCGATCTCGCGCCCGGGCACCAACTCGAGGCGCTCCGAACTGGCCTTCGTGACCAGCGCCTGGAGCGTCGGGTCCCCCTCGTCTCCCTCGAGATCGACGGTCACTCTGGTGATCGACTCGCCCGGCTCGAGGCGATCGACGGTGCCCCGAAACTGGTTGCGCAGACTGGTGCCGTCGGCCTCGGGGGCTTCGTCGGGATCGGTCAGGACGACAGCGTCCGATCGAACGGTAACCTGGACCTCGCTCGCGCCGTCGGGAACGAGCGCCAGAATCGGGCCGATCCCCGTCTCGACGGTCGCGAGCTCCCCGGTTCGGTCGCGGACGGTGCCCGCGAAGACCGATTCCGTCACTCGAGCGACGCCGTCGAGTTCGGCCTCGTGGCGGTCGAACTGCCGGCGCAACTCGCGGGCGGTCGCGGTCAGTTCGGTCCCGCCGCCGCCGCTGCCGCCGCGCCGGCGCTCGGTGATCGGACCGACGGCGTCCTCGATCTCCACGACGCGGTTCTGGAGGCGGGCGTAGGACCGGCCCAGCTCCTCGGCGGCGCGGTGCATCGATCCGTACCGGTCGATGGCGTCGAGCATCTCGATATCGCGCCGATCGATCGTGACGTCGTCGACCGCGAGTTTCGTGGTGTATTCCTTTTCGATCGTCATGGCGGCCTCGAGCGGTAGTCGGCGGGTACGTGGCGGCTCTCCATGGTGGTCAATATATCAGTTCGCCGTCGATAAATTGCCGGGTCCGGTCGTCGCGCGGGTCGTCGAACACGCGTTCGGTCCGGTCGGCTTCGATGATTTCGTCGCCGAGCAACACGGCGGTGCGGTCCGCGACGCGCCGGGCCTGGTGCATGTCGTGGGTCGCGACGACGACGCCGATCCCCCGATTTCGGGCCTGATCCACGGCGTTCTCGATGACCGCTGTGTTCCGCGGGTCGAGATCGGACGTGGGTTCGTCCAGCAGGAGGATTTCGGGGTCGTACGCCAGCGCTCGGGCGAAGGCGACGCGCTGGGCTTCGCCGCCCGAGAGCGAGTCGGCGTCCTGATCGACCTTGTCGGCCAGCCCGACGGTCTCGAGGGCCTCGATCGCGTCACCGGTGCCGTTTCGCTCGCCGACGAGTTGCGCGAACCCGTGACGGATCCGGTCGGGCCACGACCGGCGAACGCGGAGGCCGTAGGCGGCGTTTCGGCGGACGCTCGCGTCGAAGAGGCTGGCGTCCTGAAAGACCATGCCGATACGGCGGCGGTACTCGAGTCGCCGGTCGTCGGACTGTCGCCAGACGTCCTCGCCGTCGTAGCTGATCGTCCCCTCGTCGGGCGCGTCGAACAGCGCGAGCAAGCGGAGCAGCGTCGACTTGCCGACGCCGGAGGGGCCGATAATCGCGACGACCTCGCCGGGCGAGACCGACAGCGAGACGTCGTCGAAGACGGGGTCGTCCCCGTAGCCGTGGGAGACGTCGATCGCCTCGAGGGTCATCGGTACCCCCCTTCATCGCTGCCCAGACGGATGACGACGCCGTTGACGACCAGCACGATCGCGAGCAGGACGGCGCCGAGGATCATCGCCGTCTCGAACCGTCCCCGCTGGGCCTCGAGCTGGATCGCCGTCGTCAGCGTCCGCGTCTTCGACGTGCCGTCGGCCCTGGCGATGTTCCCGCCGACGATGAGGACGGAGCCGACCTCGCTGATCGCCCGTCCGAAGCCCGCGAGGACGGCAGTCGCGATCCCGTAGCGGGCCTCCTTGATGGTGACCAGCGCCACGTCGAGGCGGGTCCCGCCCATCGCGTACGCGGCGTCGCGGACGTTTTGCTCGACGCTGCTCACCGCGGCGAGACTGACGCCGGTGATCACCGGGGCGGCGAGGACGAACTGCGACATGATCATCGCCTCGCGCGTGAAGACGAGTTCGAGCGAGCCCAGCGGGCCCTCGTTGGAGACCGTAAACAGGACGGCCAGTCCGACGACGACGCTCGGAAACCCCATGCCGGTGTTGATGATCGACGTCAGTACCCCCTTCCCGCGAAACTCCGCGAATCCGACGGTGAGCGCGATCGGGAGGCTGAACAGCGTGCTCAACGCGACCGCGGCCACGCTGACGTACAGGGAGACGACGATGATGCTCCGGACGTAGTTCCACTCGAAGGGAAACTCGGCGAGCAGCGGAACCGTCGTCGCGCTCTCGAGGGACATTAGTCGTCCGACGAGTCACTCGAGTTCTCGGCGCTATCGGCGCTCCACCCCTCGGAGACGTACTGCTGGAAGTTCGGCTCCTCGGAGAGGGCCTCGGGGTAGAACAACTGCTCGCCGTTGGCGGTGTAGTTCTCGATGAGGTCCTGGCCCTCCGGGCCGGTGATGAAGCCGATGTAGGCCATCGCGAGTTCGTACTCGACGTTGTCGTGGACCGCCGGGTTGACGGCGACGATCCCGTAGGGGTTCGCGAGCAGTTCCGGGCCGCCTTCGATGGGTCCCTGCACGTGGATCTCGAGGTCGACCTCGTCTTCCATGTCCAGATACGTCCCGCGATCGGACAGCGTGTAGGCGCCCTGCTGGTTGGCCATGTTGATGACGTCGCCCATCCCCTGGCCGGCCTCCTGGTACCACTCGCCGAACCCGTCGACGCTGCGTCCCGTCTCGTCCCAGATCTCGAGTTCCTTCGTGTGCGTTCCGGAGTCGTCGCCCCGGGAGACGAACGAGGATTCCGAGTCGGCGATGGCGTTGAACGCCTCGGTGACGTCGTCGCTGCCGCCGATCGATGCGGGGTCGTCGGAGCTGCCGATGACGACGAAGTCGTTGTACATGAGATCGCGCCGGTTGACGCCGTACCCCTCCTCCATGAACTCGTCCTCGAGCGACCGGGCGTGGACCATCACCACGTCCGAGTCGCCGTTTCGCGCGGTCTCGAGGGCCTGCCCCGTCCCCTGGGAGACGGCGTCGACGGAGACCCCGTAGCGGTCCTCGAAGGGCGCGTTGAGTTCGTCGAGCAGTCCGGTGTTGTACGTGCTCGAGGTCGTCGTCAGCGTCAGCGTCTCGCCGCTGATCTCGGCGTCGCTGTCGTCGCCGGTCATCGTCGAACAGCCGGCGAGTCCGGCGGCGCCGCCGGCGGCGAGCGCGGCGACGAACTCGCGTCGTTGTATCGTCATGGATACCACGATGAACGGCGGGGAGAAATAGCTTTGGTTCGCCGAATAACCGCCGTCGGTTACGCCGAGGGAACACAATCGCTCGAGGCGCACGGCCGCGGTAGTCTACCACTTGACGATAACTAGAACCGGTTATTCCGATCGCGCGACGGGGGTCGATGTCGGTCGCGCGGCCGTAAACTCGAATTCGCTTATTTCGCCCGCCTCAAATACCGAAATAGATGTCGAACGGGGATTTCCTACGTGAAGAGACGACGGGGTGCTGTTAGAACTGGATATTCGTAAATACCATATATATGGAGGGATTCATAGTATACAAATGACCTACGAACACCTGGACACTGATCTGGTAAACGAACTGCTCGGCGACGGACGCGCGAGTCTCCGCAGTCTCGCGGAGGAACTCGACGTCTCGGTGACCACCGTCTCGAATCACCTCTCGGACTTAGAGGAGGAAGACGTCATTCAGGGGTATACGCCGATCGTCGACTACGACGCCCTCGGCTACGACGTCACCGCGATCATGCAACTGAAAGCCGAAGGCAGCGCGCTACCGAAGATCACCGAGTCCCTGAAGGACCATCGACAGATGATCTCGGTCTACGAGGTCACGGGCGATTACGACGTCATCGCCATCGGGAAGTTCAAAGACACCGACGACATGAACGATCAGATCAAGCAGCTGATCACTGATCCCGACATCAACCAGTCGAACACCAGCATCGTCCTCAACGCCGTCTCGGAGAACGAACAGTTCGAACTCGACCCCGACGAGGATAACTGACTGACCGGCCGATTCGGCCGCCGAACCGTCGGCTCTCGTTCGCGATCCGTCGAGCGGGACCGGGGCGGCCTCAGACGGCCGACGCTGCGTAGTACTCGGTGTACGTGACGAGGTCGCAGCCCTCGAACGCATCGGCCGTCGCTCCGTCGGCGTCGTCGACCGCCGCGTCGGCCGGGGCGTCGGTCAGGAGCGGTACCTGCGCTTTCGCGTCCGCTTCGAGTTCGTCGTAGTGGCGAATGCGGCAGTCGGACGGAATCTCGTCGACCGGCTTGAGCGAGATATGTTGACTCACGGTTGTGGCATTAGCCATAGACTGTGCGCTCTTCAGATTTACGCCCCGATAAGAGATCATTCTCAGGAAATGGGCCACAAGAAGCAGAGATAGTTGACGAACGTCTACGACGGGGTGCAGTCCGTCGTCCGAGCGTCAGTGGTCGATTCCGGGGCGCTGGAAGGTCGTTTCGTCCGACAGCGGCTCCTCGAGGGCGTCGTCGATCTCCGACGCCGCGAGCACGTCGTTCCGGTCGGATTCGCCGGGCCGTCTGAAGTAGTAGGTGTCGGCACAGCCGGCGACCATCGCCGAGAGCGGTTGCTCCTCATCGTGAACGATCGATACGAGGTCGCCCGTGACCGCGATCAGCGCCGCATCGTCGGGTTTCCGAAGGTGATCTCGAAGCTCGGCGGCGGTACAGTCCTCGGGCAGTTGCAGGTGGACACCGTCGACGGTCGCCCATCGCGTCTCCATATCTCTTCGATGGGTCTTCGCGACCTATACCGTTGGGCCCGCAACTACAGGCCGCACACCGGAGACGGCCCGTTCAGGCCGTCAGCGGCCGTCGATCGACCCGCAAGCGCTGAAACCGATCTCAGGTAGCGTTCTCGTCGAGTTGTTCGGGATCGTACCGGCGACCGCAGTTGACACACTGGTAGTCGCCCTCGATGTGCTCGTAGAGACGCTCCCCACACTCCCGGCACCGCCAGCGGGGATGGTTCATCTGGTCGATGGTGGAGAACCGAACCCGAATAAGTACTCTGGTGGCTCGCTGGCGGTCGTCTCGCAGCCGGCGACGGAATTACCCGTCCGCCGCTCCAACTCGGCGTATGGACGAGCACACCAGCGACCCGACCGTCGCGCCGCCCCCGGGGCTCGAGACGCCGACGGGCTGGCAGCCCGAGGCGGGGCGCTGGGAGCACGCGACGCTTCGTCGGGCGACGGTCCACGGTGTTCGGCTCTTCAACGCCGGCGCCTACCACGAGAGCCACGACTGCTTCGAACTCGAGTGGTACAACTACGGCCGCGGGAGCACCGAGAGCGCGTTCTGCCACGGGATGGTACAGGTCGCAGCCGGCGCGTACAAGCGAGTCGACTTCGACAACGACGACGGACTGCGCTCGCTCTTTCGAACCGCACTCCGGTACCTTCAGGACGTCCCCCGTGACTACTACGGCGTCGACGTCCTCGAGGTTCGGACCGTACTGACGAACGCCCTCGAGGAGCCGAGCCGCGTCGACGACTGGCGGCTCCCCATCGACGGCGAGCGGCCGACCGCCGGGCCGGCCGATTTCGAGTACGCTGAGACACTCGAGGAGTGACAGTTCCGTCCGCTCGCCGACTCGATACCGGTCGTACCGGCGGGCAGCGTCGTGGTAACTAGACCCACGGGTATCGGACGGAATGGTCTCGTTTGTGAGAGACCGAATCGCCTTTGGCCACAGAGCCCAATGGGATGATAATGAGAGTTGCACAGCTCGGATCAGGAACGCCGGAGATCGCAGTCGTCGCGGGCGTTCACGGGGACGAACCCTGTGGCGTTCGCGCCGTCGAACGGTTGCTCGACGAACGTCCGACCGTCGAGCGGCCGATCAAACTCATCGTCGCCAACGAGGAGGCCTTAGAGCGGCGGGTCCGGTTCGTCGACGAGGACTTGAACCGCGCGTTCCCCGGGGACCCGGACGCGAAGACCCACGAGGGACGACTCGCGCATCGGCTCATCGAGGAACTCGACGGCTGTCTGACGTTCTCGATGCACTCGACCCAGAGCCACGGCGAGCCCTTCGCGATCGTCAACGGCGTCAGCGAGACCGCAAAAGAGATCGTCCCCCAGCTTCCGGTGGCGGCGATGGTCGAGACGAGTAACTTCGCGGAGGGACGGCTCTTCTCCGCGATCGACACGGTCGAAGTCGAGTGCGGTCTACAGGGCTCGGAGACGGCCGCTCAGAACGCGGACCGACTGACCCGCGCGTTCCTCACGGCCGTCGACGCGTTACCCGGGGATACGATCCGCAGCGATCTGCCCGTCTACCGGCTCACTGACGTCATCCGCAAGCAGGACGCCGACACCTACGAGGTCTTCGTCGACAACTTCACCGAAGTCGACGCCGGCGATCCGTTCGCCGCCGCCGACGGCGACACGCAGGTCGCCGACGAACCGTTTTATCCAATCCTGATGTCGCCGAACGGCTACCGAGACGTCTTCGGCTACGCCGCCAAAAAGCTCGACGTTTTGACGGCGCCGCCGGCCGCGGACTAGCGGTCGCGATCCGCACACGGCGCCGTCCCGTCGCGGATAGCGATCGAAGGCTCAGGCAGTGCTTTCATGCGTAGTCATCTCGAAACGGGAGTGATGAGCGATGCATCAGGTCGCTCGAGGGGGACGATAGACGTGCTGTTGGTCGAGGATAACCCGGGAGACGTCCGCCTCGTCGAGGAGGCCTTTCGCGACGCCGGCGCGGACAGCGAACTCCACGCCGTTACCGACGGCGAGGAGGCGCTCGACTTCATCTACCGACGCGACGGCCACGCGGACGCACCGCGGCCGGATCTCGTCATTCTCGACTGGAACCTGCCTCGGACGAGCGGCGAACAGGTGTTGATGGAGTTAAAAGAGGATCCGGAGCACAAGCACATTCCCATCACCGTCCTCACCGGCTCCCAGGACGAGAGCGACGTCCTGCACTCGTACCGAAAGCACGCGAACGCCTGTCTCAAAAAGGCCGTCGAGCCCGACGAGTTTCTGGAATCCATTCGGGCCTACGCGGAGTTCTGGTTCTCCACGGCGCGGCTGCCGAACGGCGAGTAACGCCGCCGGCAGTCGGTCGACCGGAGTCCGTTCCTCGACTCGAGGCCGATCAGTCGGCCTCCAATCGTCGACCCGGGGTTTCTCACCGTTCCGTCCCGCAGTACGCGTATGTGCTCTCCGACGCGCCGACGCCTGCTGGCGGCGACCGGAGCCGCGGTTCCCGCGCTCGCGGGCTGTTTCACGGAGTCGGGATCCGACGCGACGGAACTCGCGACGCCCGAGTCCGTCCCCGCCGACGACTGGGTCAAACCCGACTGGCGGCCGGCCGACGCCGTCCCGAGCGAGGACGACGTCGCGGCGACGACGGTCGTCTCCGATCTCGCGATTCCGTGGGATCTCACCGTCGCCGCCGGCGACGCCTTCGTCACCGAACGCGACGGCGGCGTTCGTCGATTCGATGCGGACACGCTGGCCGAAGACGCCGATCTGGGACCCAACGACGGCGAGACACTCCTCGAGAGCGCGTCCCTCCCCGATCGCGCGTCGCCCGGCGAGGGCGGGACCCTCGGCGTCGCGGCCCACCCCGACTATCCCGACACCCCCGACCTGTTCGTCTACTACACGGCCGACGACGGGGGCGTCTCGAACCGGGTCGTCCGCTACGACCTCGAGGCCGACGCCCTCGAGACGATCCTCGAGGGAATTCCGGGGTCGTCGGTCCACAACGGCGGGCGGATCGCGTTCGGCCCCGACGACCACCTCTGGGTGCTGACGGGCGACGCGAGGGAGCCGGCGCTGTCGCAGGATCCCGGGTCCCGCGCGGGTGCCGTCTTGCGGGTGACGCCCGACGGCGAGCCCCACCCCGAGAATCCCGACTGGGGCGACGACGGCGACCGACGCACGTACACGCTCGGCCACCGCAACCCGCAGGGACTCGACTTCACGCCGCAGGGAACGCCGATCCTCGCCGAACACGGGCCGGGCGCGCGGGACGAACTCTCGATCCTCCGGCCGGGCGGCAACTACGGCTGGGATATCGTCCGCGGCGGGCCGGACGACCCCGAGTACGGGAGCTACGACGAGTACGAGGCGGCGACGCCGCCGGTCGTCAACACCGGCCCCAAAACGACGTGGGCGCCCTCCGGACTGGCGTTCTATGACGACGACGCGATCGGCCCGTGGGAGAATACCGTCCTCGTCTGCGGGCTCACCTCGAGCGCGCTGTCCGTCGTCGGGCTCACGCCCCGAAGCGACTCGGACGGCGACGACGAGGCGAGTTCTGACGACACCGACGGCGTCCGGTACGACGCCGACTGGCTCGACGATCGCGTTACGGCGACGGTCCATCGGCTGTTCGCCGACGAGTGGGGTCGCCTTCGACACGTCGAGCCCGGGCCCGACGGCTCGCTGTACCTGCTCACGTCGAACCGGGACGGTCGCGCGGACGGCCCGTTTCCCCGGACGAACGACGACCGGATCGTCAGGCTGGACCCGCGGTAGGAGCGTCGTCTCTGGCTCCGTCGGTACCGCGGACGCAAGGCCTATCCCTTCTCGTTGCCATATGACTGATATGGAATTCCCACCGAACCAGGGTCTCGATCAGGAGGAGGTCGACGAGCAAGTCGAGGACGTCATCGAAAACAACGAAGTCGTCCTCTTCATGAAGGGGACCGAGCTGATGCCCCAGTGTGGCTACTCCCGGAAGGCCCTCGGCCTCATCGACAGCCACCGCGACGAGTTTGAGACCGTCGACGTCCTGGACTCGCTGGGTGAGTTCCGGACTGCCCTCGAGAACCACAGTGGCTGGGAGACGATCCCCCAGACGTTCGTCGACGGCGAGTTCGTCGGCGGCTCGGACGTCCTCGAGGAACTCGAGGAACGCGACGAGCTGGCCGAGACGCTCAACGCCGAATAATCACTCCGAACCGCGCCGATGAATTAATCCGAACGCATCGGCCACGTATCCAATAGCAGGTCATATAAGTCACGCGCTCGTACTAGGAACCCAGCGACTGTCGCCGCAGATCATCCCACCATGTCAACAGAGGAATCCAGACACGTTTATCGGCTGCATTCGACGCTTGAACTACCCCTCGAAGACCTTCGGGAACACATCGAGGAGGCAGAGTACCCGGACGGTATCACCGACGTGGAGATAACGCGGCGCAACAACACGCTCATTCTCAAGGCCGTCGCCGAGGACGAATCGGTCAGCAAGTACACGCCGACCGCCCAGCTCAAGGCCAGCGTCACGGAGAACCGGGTCTACGAGGAGGATCCCGACGAGCGGCGCAACGCCTTCCGCTGGGACGAGGAGGAAGAAGAGGAGATCGAATCCGAACTCGTCGAGTTCGCGGCGTTCAAAGGCGACCGCGAGACCGTCCTCCAGAACTCACTGTTGCAGTACCAGATGTTCCTGGTCCTCTGTGGCATCGCCGAAGCCGCCGAGAAGGGGACGCTGACGGCGATCTCGGAGCGCGACGGCGAACTCGAGGCGACCCGCATCGTCGAGGGCGAGCCCCGACCGGCAAACATCGAGGTCGTCGAAGGACCGCGAGACCACAACTCGGGCGAGGGCGGCGTCAACTGGCGGGACAACAAGTTCATCTCGGACTGATTGGCGCCCGACCTCGCGTACAGTTTCATCGATCCGATAGCGACTGCGTTCTCGATCGCTCGCGTTGATTTTGACCCCGGCGAGCGAACGCGACCGGCCGCTTCGCGGGCTGTCACGACTGGACGAGCGGTAGGTGTTTTGCCGCCGCCGCAGTACCACTCGGTATGGCAGACATCGGCACGCTCGAACTCGTCGGCCGGCTGGCCGTCGCCGCGTTCGTTATGATCGCACCCACGCTGCTCTTTCTCGGACTGGTGCGGGGCCTCGAGAAGCTCCGCGACGACGCGTTCATCGACCGGTGGCTGCAGGAACAGGGCCACGAGATCGAGGACGACGTACTGACCGTGCTCGCGAGCGGAATCGGTATCGAGCCGGAGACCGACTCGAGCCACCGGTGTCCGGTCTGTGGAAACCCGAACGCGTCGTCGGCGCGGTACTGTCACGAGTGCCTCGCCAGACTCCCCTCCTGAGGACCGAGGCGTCGCCGTAACGGTCACGTACTCCCGACAGTCGCCGAGTCGTCACCGTCCGGCGGGCGCTCGACCGGCGCCCGAGCGAGCGGCCGTTCGACGGACGCGGGATCGGTCCGGTGGACGCACGCCTCGAGGTCGCGGTCGAACGTCGAGTCGGCGTCGACGGCGAGGGTGACGGTCTCGCCGTCGACCGTGGTGACGGTGAGCAGCGTCTCGCGACGGCCGTCGATGCCCAGCCCGTCGAGTTCCGTGCGGTGGCCGGCGGCGTAGACGACCAGTCCGAGCCCGGCGAGCGTCACGAGCCCGTAGAGCGGCGGCGAGACGGTGGTCGTGAAGAGGGCGACGCCGAGGGGGACGAGCAGCGCGAGGACCCCCGCCCCCACGGCGATTTGATCGGCCGCGCGACCGATGCCCGGTCGCGTTCGCAGTGACTGCACGGCCGCCGCGAGAGCGACGGTCGCGGCGGCGAGCGCGGCCGTGGCGACCCCCTGAACCGCACTGACACCGGTCGTAGCGACGGTCCCGACGACGAGAACGGCGAGGGCGGCGAGTCCGCCCAGAAGACGCAGGGATCGGTTCGGACCGGCCGCGGATCGGTACTCGACGCGCGTTTGCTCCCGGCGCCGAATCGAGCAGACCCAGTCGTATCTGACGTCGACGAACTCGCCGGCGTCCGAGACACAGAGGAGTCGGCGGTCGGTCGCGCCGATCGTCGCTCGCCCGCGAACGGCGTCCCCGAGGAGCCGTCCCGACGCGAGTGCCCGCACCGATTCGTCTTCGACCAGATGGCTCCGGAACCGCTCTTCGACACGTCGCATGCGCGGTGACGTACCCCGACGCGCCACATAGTAAGCCACAGCTTTCAGTCGGACGGCCGCCGGCGAATCGTCGCCGCGGGCGGCCTCCCACCCCCCGAAACCGACGGCGGACTTCGACCGAAACCCTCGGGCCGAGCCCCGCGAACGAGCCCGCTACCCGACGGCCAGTACACGTTTACACTATCAGCGGCATTCACGGCTATGGCATTTCGGCGAGACGAGCGCGCGGTAACCGTCCAGATCGGAGCGGTGTTGTTGCTCGCGATCGTCTTCGCCGCGCTGGCGCTCTATCAGCTCAACGCGGTCCCCGCGGAGAACGAACGGGTGGAGTTCACGCATAACCAGGCGGTCCACGACGAGTTACAGGAGCTCCGAAACGCGATCAGGAACGTCGGTACCGACGGCGGAACGCGGTCGACGGCCGTCACGCTCGGCACCCGGTACCCGTCCCGAACGGTCGCGGTGAACCCACCCGCGCCGATGGGCCGACTCGAGACGACGGGGACGGCGACTGTCAGCATCGAGGCCCAATTCGCCGGGAACGAATCGGCATACGAGGGGAATCCGCACAACCTGACCGGGAACCACTCCACGACGACGCTCGCCTACACCCCCGCGTACGGGGAGTACGACTCGGCGCCGACGACGCGGATCGAACACGGCTTCGCGTTCAACGAGTTCGGCGACGCGCGGGTCTCGCTGACCGACCAGCCGCTGCTCTCCGACGGGACGATCAGGCTGGTCGTGCTCGAGGGCGAGTTCTCGCGGTCGGGTAACGGCGCGGTGACGATCGATCCGACCGCGCTCAGCGGGCCGTCCGATCCGGTCCCGATCGAGGACGAGGGCGACGAGAACGTCACGATCACGGTACCGACCGCCGCGCCGACGGCGTGGAACGACACGCTCGGCACGACGTTCGGCGACGGCGAGTCGGACGCGCGAGTGACCGCCTACGACGCGACGGACGAGGAGCGCGGCTCGCTCACGATCGAACTGGCCGCCGGCGAGTACGAGCTGCAGGTCGCTCGAGTCGGGATCGACGACGGCGGCGAGCGGAGTTCCGAGTACGATGTGAGAGAGCGTGACAGCGGCGAACGCGGTGGTAGTGGCGGCGCGTACGACGTCTCCTGGGCAGACCACGAGAACGCGCGGCCGTGCGACGGCGGTGAGCGCTGTGACTACCGCGTGTACTCGGAGGAGACTGCGACGTTCGTCGCGGAGGCGTCAGTCGAATCCGCGACGTTCGATTTCGCGTACCGGACCGACGATCCGACCGTTTCCGCGTTCGACGAGAGCGATCGAGCGGTCGATTTCGAAGCCGAGGGATCGGGATACGTCGATCTCTTCGTCTCGAGCGGCGGAAGCAGCGAGACGCTCGTCGTGTTCGTCGAGCACGACGAGATACCGCCCTCGATCGAGCGGTTCGACGCGGTCAGCGAGAATCACAACCGGCACGCACGAATCTCCGTCGATTGGGAGGCGTCCGCCGGTGACGCGGGGATTACGCGTGGCGAACTCGAGTTGATCGACGACACCGGGACCGTGGTCGATACGTGGGAGCGCTCGTACGCGGAGGAGGAGCGCGTCGCCGAAGACGGAATCGAACTCGAGGAGAAAGGCGGGTCCGGAACCGAGTACGAGATTCGACTCACCGTCGACGACAGCAACGGCAACAGCCGTAACGAGACGATTACGCGGACCGGATGATCGGTTCGAAACCGGTGACAGCTCACGCCAACGACTGAATCTGCCGTCCACATAATACGGTCTCGACGACTGTCGAACTTTCCATCGACACTACCATATGGCTTCTCACCCAATACGGGGGTATGACTGCAGTCGGTATCGACGCCATCGAAATCTGGACCGGGAATCTCAAACTCGACTTACCCGGCACGTTCGCCCCCGAGAAGGGCGAAGACCCCGAGAAGTACACGAAAGGGCTCGGGCTGAACGCCAGTTCCTTCCCCGACAGCTACGAGGACATCGTCACGATGGGCGCCAACGCCGCCCACCGACTGATGGAGCGCAAAGGGCTCGAGCCCGACGACATCGGTCGGATCGACGTCGCGACCGAGAGCGCCTTCGACAACTCCAAGCCCGTTTCGACGTACGTCGCCGGCTGTCTCGAGCAGGTCTTCGAGGGCGACTTCCATCACGCCAACAAGGGCGAGCGGAAGTTCGCCTGCATCGCGGGCACCCAGAGTCTGGACGACGCGTACAACTGGATCCGCGCGGGTCGAAACCGCGGTCGCTCGGCGCTGGTCATCGCGACCGACACGGCGCTGTACGCCCGCGGCGACGCCGGCGAGGCGACTCAGGGCGCCGGCGCCGTTGCCATGCTGATCAGCGAGGACCCCAATCTGGTCGAACTCTCCGCCGAACAGGGGTACGGCTCGGCCGACGAGACCGACTTCCTCAAACCCAACCAGCAGTTCCCCTCCGTCGACGGTAAACGCTCCGTGCAGGTGTATCTCGCCCGGATGCGCGAGGCCCTGAAGGACTACGAGAGCGTCGCCGGCGACGTCCACGAAGCGGACTTCGCGTACGCGCCCTTCCACACGCCGTTCCCGGGGATGGTCCGAAAGGCGGCCCTGCTGGCCTACCGCCACGTCATCCGCGATACGACGCTCGAGGACGACCTGGCCGATGAGATCGGTCGCCAGCCGCGTCCCGAGGCGTTCGATACCGACGACGACTACCGCGACGCGCTGCGGGAGTACATGGACCTGCTCAAGGAGACCGAGGCCTACCAGGAGTGGTACGCGGAGACGATCGATCCGACGCTGTCGATCTCCCGCGAGGTCGGCAACTGGTACACCGGCTCCGTCCACGTCGCCCGCGCCAGCGCGCTCAAACACGCCCTCGAGAACGGTCGCGATATGACCGGCGAGTCGCTGCTCGTCGCCTCCTACGGCAGCGGCGCCCAGGCCGAAATCCACTCCGAGGTCGTTCAGGAGGGCTGGGAAGATGAGATCGAGGCGCTGAACGTCGACGAACAACTCGAGGATCGGTACGACATGAGCTGGGACGACTACGAGGAGGTCCACGACGTCCACAACCACGACATGGACGTCGACGTCGAGGAGTTCACGGCCCCCGAGTCGGAGTTCGTCTTCGACGGCTGGGGCCGCATGGGCGAGCGAAAGTACCGCTACGTCGAGTAGGCAGTTCGGAGCGGTTTTTTAGCGTAGATTTTTGCGAGCGAACGTTCGCGCGACTCGTTTCTTCCACCGAGACGCAGGTCAGTGGACTAATCTGTCGGGACGTTGCAGTCGGGGATATGCCAGAGCGCCCAGAGCCGCCGGCGTGGGTCGTCGAGCAACCCGCCCTCACCGCGCTCGCGCTGATCGCCATCGTTCTCGGACTCCTCATCGTCCTGCCGTACCTGCAGTACGTCCTCTTCGGGGTCGTTCTCGCGTACATCCTCCTGCCGCTCCAGAAACGCCTCGAGGAGCGCGTCCGACCGATGATCGCCGCATTCGTCAGCGTCATCGTCGCGCTGCTAGTCATCGTCATCCCGCTCCTCTACATCCTCAGCGTCGCGTTCCAGCAGTCGACGCTGCTGGTGGAGGCCATTCGTGAGGGCGAGATCGACCTCCAAATGATCGAAGGTGCGCTGGCCGACCGGGGGTATCCGGTGGATCTAACCGGCCTGTACGAATCCTATCAGGACGCGATTTCGACCGGTCTCCGCGGCCTCGCGAACAATGCGCTCGATATCGTCGGCGGGCTACCGGGGATTCTGATCGGGTTGACGATTACGCTGTTCGTCTGCTTCGCGCTGTTGCGGGACGGGGATCGCCTGATCGACTGGCTCTATCGCGTCGTCCCGATCGACGACGAGATCCAGCGGGAGCTATTTACCGAACTCGATCACCTCATGCAGGCGTCGGTCATCAGCAACGTCCTCGTTGCGGCCATTCAGGCGGTGATGCTCGGGGTCGGACTCGCAGTGCTGGGTATCCCCGCCGTCGTGTTGCTCACCGTCCTCACGTTCGTGCTGACGCTCCTCCCGCTGGTCGGCGCGTTCGGCGTCTGGCTTCCGGTCTCGATCTATCTGGTCGCCATCGGTCGTCCCGTCGCCGCCGCAGCGCTCGCGGTCTACGGCCTCTTCGTCACCGTCTCGGACACCTATCTCCGACCCGCCCTCATCGGACGAACCAGCGCTATCAACTCCGCGATCATCGTCGTCGGTATCTTCGGCGGCCTCATCACCTTCGGCGCCGTGGGGCTGTTCGTCGGCCCCGTCGTCCTCGGCGGTGCGAAGGTCGTGCTCGACATCTTCGCTCGAGAGCGCACCGACGGGACGGGGACCGGAGCCGGGATCACGACCGACGCGCCGCTCGAGCGGTCGCGATCCGGGGCCACCGACACGGAGGCAGCCGACCAAACGGCGTCGAACGCCGACGCGGAGCGTGACGATGGCGTCGATTCCGATGCCGACGACGGTTCCGGCGCCTGATCGGCGGCCCCTCAGTCGTTCTTCCAGTCGCCCGGCTCGACGCCGTGGATCTCACCTTTCGCCTTCCGTCCCCCCGGAAACAGGCCGATCGCGATTACGCACGCGAAGAAGACGGCGAGCAGTACCGCCACGGCCGTACCGGGGACCCCTGGCAGTTCGGCGGCTTCCGTCCACTGCTGTTCCGGAGTGAACAGCGTGATCTTGAAGACCCACCCGATCCCGGCGACAGCGAACAGGAGCCCGTATACGCGTCGGATGCGACGAGACAGGGTCTCTCGAACCGAGACCTTGAACGTCGGGTTTCGGAGGTCGTCGCTCAGCTCCTCGCGCCAGGCAGGGTGTTCGACCCCGATCGGTTCCAGCGCGTTCGCGAACACGTTCTCCTGGACGAAGCGGACGCGGGCGCGCCAATGGTCGTAAAAGCGGTAGCGACGCACCTCGAAGAACAGGAAGATCGACAGGACGAAGATCCCGATCAGGAGCAGGAAGGCGGGCATGCTCCGACTCGAGAAGACGAGCGACAGCAGGGCGGCGAGCAGCGTGATCGCCCAGTCGGTCGTCCGGTCGATCCGATCCTGCGCGCTGTTGGCCTGGCTGACCTCGCCGCGGTAGAAGTGCGGCAGGACGTCGAGCAGGAACTCGGATTCGCTTGCGACCGCCGCGCCGATCTCCTGATCTTCGCGACCGAGCGGACCGTCTCGGCCGGTGCGTTCGTTCCTTTCGTCTGCGTCATCGAGGGGGTGTTTTCGATCGTCGCGTTCGGTCGCCTCGGCGTCGTCGCGTTCGTCGACCATGCGACCCCCCGACACCGCCGGTCAGCTTAGTGGTCCGTGTAGCGACTGCAGGGGTCGTTACGGTCACGTCCATCGGCGGCTACCCGATAGCCACGCCGAAACGAGTGCGTTCATTACCCCCTACCCGCTAGAGGCGAGTATCGTGCCTCGGATCGAACGCCGCTGTCGACGCGGGGGGAGACGGATCGACTCGATCGATCGAGATCACGCTTAGCCATGCACGGATCACACACCACGGGGAGCCCGTACGCTCCCCACACGGAGGAGGACCGCTCGGCGATGCTCGAGGCTGTCGGCGCCGAATCGGTCGACGACCTCTTCGACATTCCCGACGCCGTCGAGTTCGACGGGGAGTTCGGAATCGACGCGCGATCGGAACGAGAGACGAGGCGACTCGTCCGAACGATACTGGGACGCAACGACGACCTGACGGAGCTGCTCGGGCGGGGCCACTACGGCTACTACGTCCCGTCGCTGGTCGACCACCTCGCGGACCGCTCGGAGTTTCTCACGTCCTACACCCAGTACCAGCCCGAGATCTCGCAGGGGTTCTTACAGGCCCTGTTCGAGTACCAGTCGCTGCTGGTCGAGCTGACGGGGCTGGAGGTCGCCAACTGCTCGATGTACGACGCCGCGACGGCGCTGGGCGAGGCCGCCACGCTGGCCGAGCGCGTCCGCGACACCAGCGGCCACCGCGTGCTCGTCCCGGATCTCTTACTCGAGGGACGGCGCTCGACGCTCGAGAACTACGTCGCCGGCACGGACCTCAAGGTCGAAGAGTACCCCACCGACGACGCCAACGTGGACCTCGCGGGGCTCGAGGAGCTGATCGACGAGGAGTGCGTCATGGTCTACGCCGAGAATCCGACCGTTCGGGGGGCGATCGAGGAGGGCCTCGAGTCGGTCGGCGAGTTGGCGACCGAACACGACGCCCTGTTCGTCCTCGGCTCGGACCCGGTCGCGCTCTCGCTGTTGCAGCGGCCGGCGGACGTCGGCGCAGACGTCGTTGTCGGCGACGCGAGCGTGCTCGGACTGCCGACGAGCTACGGAATGGGACTGGGGCTGTTCGCCACGACGGAAGACTATCTCCGACAGGTTCCCGGGCGACTGGTCGGCGCCAGCGAAGACGCGACCGACCGGCGGGCCTACACGCTCACCTTGCAGACTCGCGAACAGCACATCCGTCGCGAACGGGCGACGAGCAATATCTGTACCAACCAGGCATGGGTCGCGCTGCGAACCGCGATGCACGCCGCGTACCTGGGGCCGAACGGGATGGTCGACCTCGCCGAGCGCGGGGTCACCCGCGCCGAGAACCTCGCCGAGCGCCTCGACGACCTCGTCGGCATCAAAGCGCCGGTCCACGACCGCCACCACCTGCGGGAGTTCGTCGCCCGCGTCGACCAGCCTGCGCCGGCGATCGCGGACGACCTCGAGAAGCACGGCTTCGCGGTCCACGTCGTCGGCGACCACGAACTGCAGGTCTGCGTCGCCGGCGTCCCCGACGAGCGGATCGATCCGTTCGTCGCGGCGTTCCGGGAGGTGATTCGATGAGCGACCGAGACGAGAGCGGCGACGATCCGCGATCCGAACAGGTTCGCTACGATCAGGCCCGATACGTCGAGAACGGCCAGTACGAGCCCCTGCTCTCGGAGAAGGACCAGACTCGCGTCGAGATCGGCGGAGGCGACGGGGACGCCGGTGACGGATCCGGGGACGGCGGCTCTCCCCTGCCCGACGACCTGACCCGGGACTCTCTCGAGTTACCCGAACTCTCCGAGCCCGAACTGGCTCGCCACTACACGCGGCTCTCCCAGATGATCTACGGGATCGACAGCGGTCCCTACCCGCTGGGCTCGTGTACGATGAAGTACAACCCCAAGTTCACCGAGGACGTGGCCGCGCTCCCGAAGGCGGCCGTCCACCCCGACCGGTCTGAGCGATCGACCCAGGGATCCCTCGAGCTCATGTACCGGCTGCAGGACTACCTGGGCCGGATCGGCGGGATGGACGCGGTGACGCTCCAGCCCCCCGCGGGCGCGGCCGGCGAGTTCGTCGGTATCCGCGTCGCCGCGGCCTACCACGAGCACAACGGCGAGGGCCACCGCAACGAGGTCATTATTCCGGAGAGCGCCCACGGAACCAACTTCGCGAGCGCGGCGCTTGGCGGCTACGACGTCGTCTCGCTGCCCAGCGACGACGGCGGCCGGGTCGACCTCGAGGCGCTCGAGGCGGCCCTCAGCGAGAACACCGCGGCCCTGATGCTGACCAACCCGAACACGCTCGGCCTCTTCGAACGCGACATCGAGGAGATCGCCGAGATGGTCCACGACGTGGGCGGCCTGCTTTACTACGATGGGGCGAATCTCAACGCCCTGCTCGGTCGAGCCCGGCCGGGCGACATGGGCTTCGACGTGATGCACTACAACGTCCACAAGACGTTCGCGACGCCCCACGGCGGCGGCGGCCCGGGCGCGGGCCCGGTCGGCGTCGTCGACGAACTGGCGCCGTTCCTGCCGGCGCCTCGCGTGCGAGAGAACGGCGAGAGCAAGAGCGAACCGGGCTACGAGCTGTTCGACCCCGAACACACCATCGGTAAGGTCCACGGCTACCAGGGCAACTGGCTCGTCCTCGTCAAGGCCTTCGCCTACATCGCGCGACTGGGCGACGAGGGGCTCACCGACGCCAGCGCGACGGCAGTCCTGAACGCGAACTACCTCGCGAGCCGGATCGAGTACGAGGTTCCGTACGAGCCGTTCCACCACGAGTTCGTCGCCAGCGCGGGCGAGCAGGACGCCGCCGACGTCGCGAAGCGGATGCTCGACTACGGCGTTCACCCGCCGACGACCAAGTGGCCCGAGATCGTCCCCGAGGCGCTGATGACCGAGCCGACGGAAGTCGAGGGCAAGGAGACGCTCGACCGGCTCGCCGCGGCCTTCAACGCGGTTGCGGGAGAGGACGACGAGACGCTCGCGGACGCGCCGGAACGGACCACCGCACGCCGGATCGACCAGACTAACGCGGCGCGGTCCCCGCAGCTCTCGTGGCAGGCCCTCGGGTCCGACGAGGAGTGACCGCCACGGTCGGTTTCGTGGACTGTTGAGTTCGAGGTCGGTCGGTTCCGAAGGCAGTGGCTACCCGAGTTCGAGTCACCGACGTTCGAAAAACGGATACGGAATCGAAATCGTCGCGTCTGGCCGTCAGTTACGCGCTCGAGTCGACGGCGGTGCCGTTGTCGCCGATTTTCACGAAGCCGTAGTCGCACTCCGGGCAGTGCCACTTGACCTTTTTGCCGAGGTGCAGCGTCGTACTCGCCGCGCGGTAGAAGGTCTGTTCGGTGCCGCAGTTCGGGCACTCGTGATCGAGTTCCATGGCCATGCGCGGCGATTGGGCGCCGCGGGTGTAAAACGTACTGGTTGCGCCACGGCGGACGTCCGAACTCGTTCGGTCCGTCTGCGTCGGCGTCCGATCGAGCGCTCGAGCGACGGTCGGCGGGGATTAAGTGCGTCTCGTCCGTTCACTCGGACATGTCGATCTACACAGGTCGCGGCGACGACGGGCAGACGGATCTCCGGGACATGACCCGCGTCTCGAAGGCCAGTCCGCGCATCGAAGCCTACGGCACCGTCGACGAACTCAACGCCCTCGTCGGGACGATCCGCCCGACCGGTCACGACGACGTCGACGAGCGACTCCGGGAGATCCAGAACCACCTCCACGTCGTCCAGGCCGACTTCGCGAACCCCGATCCCGACGAGGATGACCCCGCGGTCCGCGCCGACCACATCGAGACCGTCGAGGACTGGATCGACGAGTACGACGAGGAACTCGAGCCCCTGCAGTCGTTCATTCTGCCGACCGGCAGCGAGCGCGGTGCGCAACTCCACCACGCCAGGACCGTCTGTCGACGCGCCGAGCGGCGGGCGGTCGCGCTGGCCGCCGAGGAGGAGATTAACGAACAGGCCGTCCAGTACCTGAACCGGCTCTCGGACGGCCTGTTCACCTTCGGTCGCGTCGTCAACGCCCGCGACGGCGAACCGGAAGAGTCGCCTCAGTACTGATTTCGCGGATCCGGCTCCTCGAGGCCAGTGACGGGCGATCCGCGTTTCTGTCCCCTGCGAAAGGACTATATTGACTGCTCGCCTCTCTATGGAAGAGAATCACATGAACAAACACTTCCACGACAGCCGGTACTACCTCGCTCGCTCAGCCGAACACGCGAAACTCGGACTCGGCGAGACGCTCACGCCCTACGCGACGCGGCTCCGCGCGGCCGTCGGCCGGGACGAAGAGCCGGAGGAGGAACCGACCCGACTCGAGGCGGTCCGCGAGGAATTACTGGACCTCGAGCGGAAAGCCGAGGCACAGGCCCGTGAGGCGGCTGGGAGCGCTCGAGCGACGCTCTCGAGGCCCGGAGCGGACGAGCCAGTCGACGCCTAGTGAAAGGAAGTCTTAAGTCGGACGCACTGATACAACCCCCTGCGGGTTGGTGATCTAGTCCGGTTATGATACCTCCTTCACACGGAGGAAGTCGGCAGTTCAAATCTGCCCCAACCCACTACTTCTGTCGCGAACAAATCCGTGAGCGACAGAATCGTTACGTTGGGCAGTTTGAACTAGACCGAGGTTCTGCGCCGAAGGCGCAGAACCTCGGACGTAGTTCAAATCTGCCCCAACCCAGGAACTTCCACATCGGTTTCGCAGGATCCCACAGGAGAGTCGTCTTTCGACTTGCCTGGTGATTGCAACTCACGTCGTCCACACCGCTTTTCGTCCGAGCCCGGTGTCGGACTGCGGTTCGCTCAATCGAACTCGCTCGAGGTCGGGGAACCGATCGTTCGGTCAGAGAGACATCTCACCCGTCAATTGCTGTCACCAGCTCGAGACTACCGAATCGGGAGCCTCGTACCGGCCGGTATCGGTGACACTATTCTCGAGCGTATCCATCGCAGCGAATAGTCTCGGTCAGGTTTCGAACGGAAGGTCGCTGAAGAACTCGTCGCTCTGGTAATCGAGGTGATCCAGTCGCGGACCGAGCAGTTCCCGGATGAGGACGACCAAGGGATTGGTCGGTCCGTCGCCGATCATCGCGGTTTCCGTTTTCGTCCCGTCGGGGTTCTCGTCCCAGAGACCGACGACCACGTGCTCCCGATCCGCGACTATCAACCGACTCACCTTCGGATAGCGCGCCTGTTCGTACATCCAGTCCATCTGCGGCTCCCATATCGTCGCTTCCGGAAGGCGGTCACGAAAGAACTCTCGAGCCGCTCGGCTTTTCGTCCCGGCGTGGAACGCGACGCCTCGCTCGATGGCCCTCTCCGCATGGGGGAGACAGGCCTCGTCGAGCAATTCGTCGGAGGTGTAAATCAGAAACAGTTCGTTTTCGGCCGTATCGGCCAACCTCCGACAGTGATCGTACACGTCTTCCCGACCCTCCAGTCGTCCGACGGTACTCTCGTTCGGTCTGTGCCCCGTTCTGAGCCGTGAGAACAGTTCGTCGAGTAGCGCGACGTCCATCCATTCGGCGTCACCCGCCGAGTGGTTCGCGCTCGTGACGAAGTTTTCGTCGGGGTCGTACGCGACCAGGCCCGCTTCGTCGAGCCGAGGGAGGTGATTATGATAGAGTGAGACGACCAGCTGCTCGTTGTCCTCGTCGGTCTCCGAAGCGAGCCGTTCGGCGAGCTCGGTCACGGAGAGGCCGCGAGACGCATCAGTGAGAACGGATACTACCGCTCGATTAGTGGCCTCCGTCAAGAGCCGGATTATTTCTTCCTCTTCCGAATCCATTACCAGTGGATATCTCGGTGACGATAATAAGCAGAAGGTTTCAGTTTGGTCACATAATTATCGAATATTAGCCCATCAATTTTTGTTATATGTGAAATTTCATTGAGAATCAACGAGTATCTACAGTATCGAATCTCCTTCGGTGATTCCTTGCGAGCCGATCAACTCCTTTCAGGCGACGGTCGATCAGTTCGACTGATCGTCTCGTTCCCGACCGTGACGAACGCTTAAGATGACCCTCGTGGCACGATATAGTATGGCATACAAGCTCCAGTGCGACAGTTGCGATCTCGAGCGGGAGTGTACCGACTGGGCCGACGCCAATCGCGACGCCAGGGACCACGAGGCCGAGTACTCCGACCACTGGGTGACCATCCACGAGTTACAGCGGGCCTGACGCGGTCGCCCGGCACCCGGCAGTAGTTCCCCTTTCCACAGGCTCTTGTTCGCACACCACACTGACAGCAGTATGCAGTACTATGAGGACATCGAGATCGGAGACACCCAGGAGTGCGGCGAGTACACCGTCACGAAGGAGGAAATTCTCGAGTTCGCCGAACAGTACGATCCGCAGCCGTTTCACACCGACGAGGAGGCGGCCGCGGAGTCCGCGTTCGGCGAACTCGTCGCCTCGGGGTGGCACACCGCGTCGATCTGCATGCGGCTGCTCGTCGACGGCTCGATTCGAGATCAGGCCAGCATGGGCGCTCGCGGCGTGGACGAACTCCGCTGGAAGCGGCCGGTCAGGCCCGGCGATACGCTGTCGGTCCGGACGGAGGTCGTCGACAAGCGCGTCTCCGAGAGCGATCCGAAACGCGGCTACGTCGACAGCCGCCTCGAGGGAATCAACCAGAACGACGAGGTCGTCATCTCCTGGATCGGACTGGGGATGGTCGAGCGCCGGAATCCGGACGCGTAGCCGGCGCCGCCGAGAGCGGCCACTGCAGCGCAGCGACACCGGATCGTCCGACGCGGCGCACTCGAGACGGACCGTTGCCGACCGCCGGCGTCACCTCACTCTGCCGGACCCGCCTCGAGATGGGCGGCGAGAATCGCCGTCTGAACCGTCCGCAGGTCGGCGTCCTGGATGGTGGCGGCGGCCCGGAACCGCTCGCGAACGTCGGTGACTCGAGTCGGGTCGGCCGCGAGGTGGACGAGATCGAACGCGTCGGGATCGGTCCGTTCGGCGGCCGCGAAATCCGCCCGATCGTAGAGGTCGGCGAAGGCGTCCACGACGTCCGCGACGAGGTCGTCGGTCGCGTCGGCGCCCGGATCGCCGACGGGGACCGAATCCGCGGTCTCGTCGAAGTAGTCTCCGACGTCGAGGACGCCCGCTTCGTCGTACAGGTACTCCTCGAGCGCGTCGGTCACTGGCGCCGAGAGATAGACGCCGAACACCTTGTATCGGTCGTCGCCGGTCATGGCCGGTTGTTCGGCCTCGAGATACAAATAAGGACGATTGACGGTCGACTCGATCGAACACAGGGCGTCGATCAGAATCGCCGTCGGAGCTCCGTCCGCACCGTCGGCGGGAGGTCCAACGCCGCCAGCAGTTCGTCCCGCTGGGCTGGATCACCGTGTCCGGCGGCGAACCCGTTCAGTCGGGCGACGACCGTCGAGTCGACGAACGCGTCGCTGTACAGCGCCTCGAGTTCGTCGCCGACGACCGGCGTCGAGCGGAGTTCGTACTTCTGGTGGTACTCCTCGGCGCGGGTGAACTCCTCGAGCCGTTCGACGTCGGTCGCGGCCGACCGTCCGGCTCGGTCCTCGAGCGCGGTCCGCCGGCTGACGGCGGTCTCGTACTGGTCGTCGTCGCCTGCGAGGACGACGCTCCGGTACTGGCGTTTCGGCGCCGTCGACGCCCAGTCGTGGATCGACCAGTAGGTCTCGAGCAGGTCGTCGTAGGACAGTTCGTCCGGGTCGTACTCGAGCTGGACGACTTCGGTGTGGTCGCCGAGCGCGTAGTAGCTGGGCTCCGGCGTCGTGCCGCCGGCGTAGCCGACGCGCGTTCGGACGACGCCCTCGACGGCGCCGAACCGCGCGTCGGGTCCCCAGAAACAGCCCGCGCCGAATGTCGCCGTCGCCGTCTCGTTCGACGGCACCGTGCCGGCGTCGCGCTCGAGAGATTGGATCGTCGACGCCGTCCCGTTCGCGTTCGAATCGGCCATATCGAATCGAGGGGCTCGAGACGGATGCGTTCGTCGCCGGCGCCGTCGCTGTGCACCCGTGCGTTGGTCGACTAACCGCCCACCATCGGCCCCGCTCAGAACTCGTAGTGAGCGATCTCCGACGAGCCGCAGGTCGAACACGCCTCGGGCTCGTGATTGAACTTCTCGCCGCAGTTCCGGCACTCGTAGAGCTCTCCCTCGTCGCCGACGAACTGCTTAATTTTCGTAACGACCCCCATCCATCCACCCGTTCGGGAGAGACGACCATTAATCAACGGGCCAGCATTGTTCGCGGGCTATCACGTCCGATGACCGTCACAGTAGTACGACTTATCGGGAAGCGATCTTCAGTGCCGAAACCGGTTCGTCCGCCCGAATAAATCATTAATACATTATCAATACAAAAATAAGGTAGGTTATCGAAGCGTACCGACAGCAGAATTGGAACTACATTGGTATTTAGCGGCTTTAGTCATCTAATATCTCACTAAACCCCTTTTATATCCACATATGGACGCTATCCACTCGAAATATGAACAATCGTTGATATATGTAGTTAATGTGGAGTGAAAACGATAGGCGGACGGGGTGATGATCGAAACTCTGCAGATCAGGGCATAGAACCCTCGAATAGATGGTCATTCGTCACTACCTAGTTATATACAATATTTTATATAACTCTAAATTTAACTGTCTGTTCTCGTATGCTTCTTCACTCTATCCAATTGTCCGATATCCATCGCCCTGTCCGTAGCGATCGCCGATCGAAAGGTCTCGCTCGAGGACTGTCGCCGCATCGAAGTCGACGGAGAACCGGGATCGCAAGGGCGAGGGGCGTCGTCGCGCCGAATTCAGATCTCCGTGACGTAGGCGTAGGTCTCCGGGAGTGCCTCGGCGTCCTCCCGGAGGAGCGCGACTACGAGGTAGTCGACGTACTCCTCGAAGTAGTCGACGAGCGCGGCGATGCGATCGGTGTCGATCGCCTCGGGCGAGTCTAGCAGGACGAACGGGACCGTCTCGTGGGCTTCGTGGACGAGAAAGACGGCGAGCGCGAAGATCAGGCCAGTGACCTCGCGTTCGCTCTCCGAGAGGTGCTCGATCCGGTCCTCGCGGCGTTCGAGTTCGTCCTCGATCAACGCGAGTCGGTCCTCGAGATCGCGACGCTTGCGAACCGCGTCGGACCGCGGGACGGCGTCGTCGGTCAACGTCCGATACAGGTGGTCGACGTCGGCGTCGGAGACGGACTCGCCCGCGTCGTCGAGCGCCGCCCGGACCACGGCGCGGTTGAACGCGGCCGCGGGGTCCCGGAGACTCCGCCGTTCGGTGCCGTCACCGATCCACTCGGCCTCCAACCGCGCGTCCCACTCGTCGAGACCGTAGTCGTCGATGACGCGTTCGACCTTGGTTCGCCGCCCGCTAGCGTCCTCGCCCATATGAGTGAAGAGTCATTCGACAAACACAGGTGTTCCGACCGATTCCACGACCGTCCGGCGAACCGACTCACCTGCCATTACAGGCATATGTCTGTAATTCCGGGCTGCGTTCCGTCTGACTGAACGACGGAATTCGTCGATATCCTCGCTCATCCCCTCATCCGTCGGGTAGGACGCTATCTCCCGGATGATACGCTCGTTCAGGACTGGTGAACGTCCCCGTGCGATCGACCCCGGTCAGTCCGAGAAAAGAAGGTTGACCTCGATCGTGTTCGCCGCGGAGAGCAATTGATCGCGTAGCTCCTCGTGGTCCCACTCGCTCTCGAGTCGGTGTTGTGGCCCGACGACACAGATAGCGCCGTAGACGGTGCCGTCGTTGCCGTGAATCGGCGCGCCGATGGCGCTGATCCCGGACAGGTACTCGCCTCGGTTGTAGGCGACTCCCTCCTCGCGGATCTCCTCGAGTTCCGCGACCAGGGTCTCGTAGTCCGTGATGGTCTCGTCGGAGAACGCGGGCAGCCCCCAGTCGTCGACGATTCGATCGACCTTCTCGTCGTCGAAGTGGGCGAGCATCGCCTTGCCGATCGCCGAGCAGTGGAGGTACGTGGGGGTTCCGACGTCGATATTCGAGGAGACGGAGCGCTCGCCGTCGTGGGCGCCGATGACGATTCCGAGCCCGTTCTGCTCAGTCGAACAGAGCACCCGCTCGCCGGTCCGGTCCGCTAGGTCCGCCATGGGCGTTTCCGCGGCGTGGTACAGCGGCTCGGCGTGTTTGACGTGCTCGCCGAAGGAGAGAAATCGGAGGCTCAGCCGGTATTCGTCCCCGTCCTGGACGACGTACCCCTTCGAGCGCAGCGTCGTCAGGTGCGCGTGAACTGTACTCTTGGCCAACCCCGTCCGCTCGGTCAGTTCGGTCACTCCGGCCCCCTCGGCCTGCCACAGCGCCTCGAGGATGTCGAGGGTCTTGACGACTGCCTGTACCCTGTTCCCACCTTCCGCGTTCGTTGTTGCCATACATCATCTTCACCGGACGGAGTGATATAATTGTTCCACCCTACTGAACAGCGGTCCTGCCGGTTCGGTCGCGGCGACCGGCGAGTCGGCCGGCCGAGATATGTGTCATGGTAACACTTATAGGGCACGTTCTGTCATATGGCCTATGGACTTCAGCGAACCGTCCGAAGCGGTGCAGATCAAGAAGGCACTCGACGGCTTCATCGAACGGGAAGTCGCCCCGCTCGAGAACGAGTACGATCAGTTCCTCGGCGCCGACTACGAGAAGCACATCGTCGACGAGAACCACCGACAGGTCCCCGAATACCGGAACGTCGTCGAACAGATCCGGAAGAAATCGGTCGAGGCGGGCTTCTACGGAATGACGATGCCCGAAGAGGTCGGCGGCGGCGACGTCGACATCCTCACGCGGGCGATCGTCGGCGAGCACATGTCGAACCGGCCGCCGGGATTCCACAGCGCCGTCTTCGGCGGCGCCGGTGGGCCGACGCCGATCCTGCTCGAGTGCGACGACGAGCAACGCGAGGAATACCTCTACCCGCTGATGGACGGCGAAATCACGACCTGCTTCGCGCTGACTGAGCCCGGACACGGCAGCGACGCCCACTACATGGACACTCGAGCCGAGAAGGACGGCGACGAGTGGCTCATCAACGGCCAGAAGGTGTACATCACGAACGGGCCGTACGCGGACTTCGCGATGGTGTTCGCCCGGACGAGCGGCGACGACGGCGACCTCGAGGGGATCACCTGCTTCCTCGTCGATGCCGACAACCCCGGCTTCGAGGTCGGCACGATCCACCGCGCAATGGGGATGACCCCCGGCACGCACGCTGAACTCCACTTCGATGACTGCCGAGTCTCGGAGGATCAGGTGCTGGGCGAGGTCGATCAGGGGTTCCAGTCGGCGATGAGCTGGATCGGCGGCGGCCGGATCAACATCGCCGCGGGGTCGGTCGGCACCGCCCAGTTCCTGCTGGACATGTCAGTCGACTACGCCCGGAACCGAGAGACCTTCGACGAGCCGATCGGCCACCGACAGGGCGTCTCCTTCCAGCTGGCCGAACTCGCGACGGACATCGAACAGGTCCGCCAGCTCTACCGCTACGCGGCCTGGAAGATGGACAACGGCGAGCGCGCCCGCAAGGAGGAGTCGATGGCGAAGCTCCGCGGCGCCGAACTCGCCAACGAGGCCGCAGACATCGCGATGCAGGTCCACGGCGGCGCCGGCTTCATGAAGGACCTCCCGATCGAGCGCAACTACCGCTCGGCCCGCGTCTTCCGCATCTTCGAGGGGACCGACGAGATCCAGAAACGAACGATCGCCCGCGAACTCATCTGAGCGATGAGTACGCCGACGGATCGCGCATCGGGGTCGGTCTCGATGCCGATCACGCGACTCGATTTCGACATCGAATGGCCGCCGAAACACGCCGCTGCGTATCTCGTCGAGACGCCGGCACCGGTGCTCGTCGACACCGGCGATCCGGCCGACAGGGCCGCAGAGACGATCCGCGAGGCGCTGGCCGAGCAGGGCCACGAACTCGCGGACGTCGAAGCGGTCGTCGTCACCCATCCCCACAGCGATCACATCGGTCAGGTACCGCTGCTCCGCGACGCCGGTGCGACCGTCTACGCGCCCGCGCCGGCGCTCGAGCGACTCGAGCGCGACGCCGACGAACTCGCCGCCGGCGTTCACGAGATCGGCCGGTCAGTGGGCTACAAGGGCGAAGCGATCGAGCGCGAGGCCGAACGCGCCCGGGATTCGCTGCACCGAAACCGGCGCCTGCTCGATCCGGACGAGGCCGTCGGGTTCGCGTTCGACGACCCGATGACGGTCGCGGGACTCGAGTTCGAGCCCATCCACACGCCCGGTCACCAGATCCACCACGCGAGCCTCGCGGCGACGATCGATGGCCGGCGCGTCCTCTTCAGCGGGGACGCGCTCATCGAGCCGTTCCGCCCGGGGGCGATTCACGTGGGGATCGATCACGGGGCCTACGATGCCGTCGACGCGTTCCACGAGGCGATGGACCGGCTCGAGGGCAGATCGTTCGATCGGGTCTTCCCGGGCCACGGCCCCGTCTTTACGGACGCCAAGCGGGCCGTCGAGCGCACGCGCAGCGAGCTCGAGTCGCTGACCGCGGAGGCGCTCGAGGCCGTCGTGACGGTCGGACCGGCGACGCCGATCGAGGTCACGCGAAACCGCACCGGCGAGATTCGATATCCGGCGCAGGTACTCGACACACTCGGCGCGCTCGGCACGCTGGAGCGGCGAGAGCGGGTCCAGTACAAGGACCGCGACGGCGTCCGCCACTACTCGGTCAGGAAGGCCGGGCCGTGATCGAGCGACGGACCGACGGGACACAGCATGCGAGCGCTCAGACGACCCTGTTCTCGAGGTCCTCCCCGCTTCGGAACCGGTCGTAGTTCCGCAGGAAGACATCGGCACACCGCTCCCAGTAGTGGGGCGTCGATCCCGCCATGTGGGGCGTCACGAGCACGTCGTCGCGGTCCCACAGCTGGGACTCCTCGGGCAGCGGTTCCGCCTCGAAGACGTCGAGCGCGGCGCCGCCGAGTTCGTCGCCCTCGAGCGCGTCCACGAGCGCCGGCTCGTCGACGACCTCGCCGCGGGCGACGTTGACGAGCACGGCGTCGTCGTCAAGCGTCGCCAGCGCCTCGGCGTCGATCAGTCCGCGGGTCTCGTCGGTCAGCGGGCAGGCGAGGACGAGATAGTCGCTGTCGGCGAGGACGGACTCGAGGTCGTCCGGCCCGTAGACGGCGTCCAGCGCCGCGGGCGCGTCGGTCGGATCGCGTTTCGTGCCGACGACCCGCGCGTCGAAGGCGGTGCAGTAGTCGGCGACCTGCGAGCCGATCGCCCCGACCCCGACGATGCCGATCGTTCGATCGCCGAGTTCGCCGCCCGTGTAGCGCTCCCACTCCTGCTGGCGCTGCTGAGCGATCGCGCGATCGAAGCGGCGTTCGAAATGGAGCAGATATCCCATCACCTGCTGGCCGATCGGCCGCGCGTGGATGCCCGAAACCGTCGTCAGCGCGACGTCGCGGGCGGCGAGCGCGTCGTGATCGTACATGTCCGTGCCCGCGCTAAGCGCCTGAACCCACCGCAGGTCGTTGGCCGCGTTCAACACATCGTCGGGGAGCCGTCCGGTCACGACGACCTCGGCGTCCACGACCGCCTCGAGCAGCGCGTCCTCGTCGGTGACGTGCTCGAGGTCGATCCCGGGCCGACGATCGCGAATCTCGTCGATGAGTCGCGGACTGTCGTCCCCGAAGAGATGCGGCGTTACGACGACGGTCATCGGTCCTCGCGATCGGATGTGCGTCGTACGCGTGCGGTGACTCTCGGTGGACGACAGTGTGTGCGAGGCAGCATGCTCGTACCGATCATTGCGCCGACGAGAACAAAATAGTACGTGTCGGTACTCCCGCTCAGGGATGACGGCGAACCGGTCGCTCGGTTCCGTCGGCTCTCCGCTCCTCGGACGGGATCGGAGAACGCGCGCAGACCGAGGACAGCGGCTGTCGACCGTCGACGGTGCGCTCAGCGCGGCCGAACGGCGTTCCGGAAACCGGCCACAGCCGCGAAGCTTTCATGTCCGCCCGCCCCATATTGGCAGATAATGTCACGCGTGTGGAGGTCGATCGCTCGGGTGCGCACGTGGCTTCCCGTGGTGGCCGTGGCGCTCGCCGCGGGGCTCGCCGCCGTAGGCGGGTCGTACCTGTCAGTCGGTCGGCGGCCGGCCTTCGTCGCGACGCCGGTGGACCGCGTCGTCATCGCGGCTAGCCCCGAGGCACTCGTGACCGTCGCGATCACGCAGTTAGGGACGCTCGGCCACCAGGTGGCCTTCCTGACGGCCATCGCGCTGACGTGTCTCCTCTTCGGGCTGTCGGCGCTGCCCGGCGTGTTGCTCCTCCGGTGGCGCGAGCCCGTCCCCGACGCGCTGGCCCGCCGGAGCGTCAGGACTATCGGCGGCGTGATCGCCGGGACGGTCCTGCCGGGCGCGCTCGCGTTCGGGCTGACGCGGTCGCCGGTCTCGAGCGCCGGCACCGCCGCAGGGGTCGGACTCGTCCTGCTGGTGACGGCCGGGACGGGTGTACCCGGCGCCGGCGCGGACGGCCCCCTTGGATCGCTGGGACGGCGGCGCGTCCTCGGGGCCGTCGGGTCGGCGATCGGCCTGAGCGCGGTCGGACTCTTCGTCCGCGGAACCGGCGAGGAGTCATTTCCGCCGGGCCTCGAGATCCCCGAGGACGCCCGTCCCGAGGTCCGGGAGCTGCTTACGCGGGCGAAAGATCAGTCCCTCGCCGTCGAGGGGCTCGAGCCGCTGGTCAGCACAGACTTCTACGAGGTCGACATCGCCAACGTGAACCCCGACGTCGACCGCGGGGCGTGGTCGCTCTCGATCACGGGCGCCGTCGAGGAGGAAGCGGAGTACGATGTCTCGGACATCGAGGCCATGGAGCTGGAGGATCGGTTCGTCACGCTGCGCTGCGTCGGCGATCAGTTGAACGGCCGGCAGATGGACACCGCCCTCTGGGGCGGCGTTCCCGTCGAGCGACTCCTCGAGGAGGCGAACCCTCGAGGCGACCGCGTCGTCCTGCACGGGGCGGACAGCTATTACAACGAGTTCCCGATCAACGCGCTGTGGCCGGGGCTGTTGGCCTACCGAATGAACGGTCGCCCGCTGCCGCGGGCACACGGCGCGCCGGTGCGCGCGCTCGTCCCGGGCCACTGGGGCGAGATCAACGTGAAGTGGCTGACCGAGATCGAGGTCCGCGACGAGGACACGATGGGCTACTGGGAACACCGCGGCTGGCACGGCACCGGTCCGGTCGAGACGGTCGCCAAGCTCTGGCAGGTCAACCGCCTGGGCGGCGGCCGCGTTGAGGTGGCCGGTCACGCCTACGCCGGCACCAGAGGGATCGAGGCCGTCGAGGTCTCGACCGACGGCGGCGACACGTGGGACGACGCCGAACTGTCCGATCCCCTCCCGGGCGAGGACGTCTGGCGACAGTGGCGCCACGAGTACGGAGCGTCGGGAACGCACGAGATGATCGTCCGGGCACGCGACGGTGACGGGGACCACCAGATCCCCGAGGAGGACGGTCCGAAGCCCGACGGGGCCACCGGCTGGGTCTCCAAGACCGTCGGACCGCAGTGAATACGGAACCGACGGCCGGGAACCGAGAGCCCGATACGACGCCGTCCCTTCGCTGCGTCCCGCTGCAGATTTCGGCGGGCAGCCGGCCTGCTACATAATAGCGCCCCGTAATAGCAGCCAAGAATACCGGAGTAATCTCAGAATAAATAATGAGGTTTTATATGGGTGGTTCCTGTTAGCACTGTACGTGCGTGGATTGATCACAGATGTCGAAAAGCAACTTCAATAGACGTCAGGTACTGACGGGAACCGGTGTCGGAGTGGCGGCAGCCGTGGCGGGCTGTCTGGGTGGCGGTGGCGGCGACGGTGACGTCCACTTCATCACGGACTACTACAACAGCCAGTGGGAACAGCTCTGGGGAGAGCTCGAGTCGGAGTTCGAGGACGAGACTGACATCCCGATGAACATCGAGGAAGGGGGAATGTCCGGCACCCAGGAGGGTCGACTCGCCCAGTTAATCCAGTCGGGTAATCCGCCGGACGCCAACACATCGACGTTCGACCAGGTAGCCGACATCTGGGAAACCGGTCAGCTCGATACCGTCAACGACGTCGTCTCGTCGATCGAGGAGGTCAACGGGGAGATCAACACTAACGCGTTCCTCGGTGAGGGCGACGAACTCTACCAGATCCCCCACGGCCTGTACGTCTCGAACTTCCAGTATCGGGCGGACATCTACGAACAGCTCGGGCTGGAGGAACCGAAGACTTTCCAGGACGTCCTCGACAATGCCCAAGCCATCGACGAGGCGGACGACGTGGACGCCCGCGGGTACGGACTGGCCGGGATGCCGACCGGCAAGAGCCAAGACGAGTTCCTGGTACTCCTGGCGAGCGCGGGCGTCTCCGGCATCGGCCTCCGCTGGAAGGACCCTGACGCGCGCGAGGAACTCGAAATACACTTTCCCGAGGAGGAGGTGACGACGGTGCTGCAGTATATGAAGGAGCTCTCCCAGTACTCGCCCGACCCGACCAGCATCGGCTGGGCGGAGTCGCTCAGCCAGTGGGTCCAGGGTCAGTACGCGCAGTGCTATCACCTCAACGCCTGGCCGGTCGGCGTCACTGCGCTCACGGCCGAGGCCCAGGACAGCGACGCCCTCCGCGGGCTGGCCGAGGCCACCCAGGTCCGGGCGTACCCGACCTGGGGAGAGATCGACAAGGACGAGAACTGGTTGTCCGCACCGGCGCCGGACGGCTATCACGTCTTCTCGAACGGCGACAGGCCGGAGGACGTCAAGCAGTGGTTCGAGTGGCTCTACGCCGACAGCATGGAGCGGACCGTGCGGTTCTACGAGGCGGATCCGGGCCGGTTCCTGCCGACCTACTCCGACGTGATCGAGTCCGACGCGTTCCAGAGCCAGGGCATCTTCGAGGCCCACCCCCACCTGCTCGAGAAGCTCCAGTACTGTCAGGACGAGATCTGGGGCAACCACTACGGCAGCGTCGACGAGGCCAACATCTCCTCGCCCGAGTCGCTGTACATGCAACGCCAGTGGTTCTACGGCGAGATGGTCAACAGCGTCGTCACCGACTCGATGACCGTCCAGGAGGCCTATGAATGGGGTCTCGGGCAGCTCGAGCAGGCGTTCCAGGAGGCCCAGGAGACGTTCGGTTGATTGACCGCGACGGCATCGATCCCTCATTTCCCGCGTTCGGCGTGGAACGAACCGTTTACGGGCGACCGTGACATTAACATACATGGGTGAAGAGGATTCCTAGATATGGCCAGTGAAACCGGAGAATCGATACGACCCCGCGGGGCGTATATCCCGTGGGACCATTTACCCGTTGAGCGGGAGACCGTTGCCGGAGTCGCTACCGTTCTCCCCGTCGTCGTACTGTACGTTCTCATCGCGGTGTTCCCGATCGCGTTCGCGTTCTGGGCATCGTTACACAACATCCACACGCTCAACCCCGAGTGGAAGTGGGTCGGCCTCGAGAACTACCGCGAGGTCATGAACATCGCCACGTTCTGGGGCTCGCTGTGGCGGGGGATCGTCTACATGGTCGGCAGCACGCTCATCCAGCTCGTCGTCGGGCTCTGGATGGCGCTGGTGCTCAACCGCATCACCCGCGGTCAGAAGCTCCTCACCGCAGTGGTCTTCACGGCCTATCTGATCCCGACGATCATCGTCTCGCTGGTGGCGCTGCGAGTGTTCGATCCGCCCGGCGGCGTGTTCCAGATGATGGGCGCCGAGTGGTTCAACCTGTGGAGCAGCCAGACGGCCCCGCTGGGCTCGCGCGGCTGGGCCATGCGGCTGCTGATCCTCATCGGGAGCTGGAAGTTCGCCGTCTTCGTCACCATCTTCACGCTCGCGCAGCTGCGCGCGATTCCCGACCGGTTCTACGAGGCGGCGAAGATCTGCGGCGCGAACCGGTGGCAGATGTTCCGCGACATCACCCTGCCCCGCCTCATGGGGATCGTCCTGGTCGTCGTCCTACTCCGGTCGATCTTCATGTTCAACAAGTTCGACATCATCTGGCAGCTCACGCAGGGCGGCCCCGGTAACGCTACGACCACGCTCCCCGTGCTCGCCTACAAGACCGTCTACACCGATCAGGCGTACGGACTCGCGAACGCGATCGCCGTCGTCATGTTCCTGTTTCTGCTGGCGTCGGCGGTCGTCTACTTCAAGATCTTCAATCCCAGCGAGGAGGTGGAGACGACCACATGAGCCAGAAAGAACCACCGGGAGGCATCTTCGGCCTCTCGTACGACCGTGAGACTGGCCTCTTCGAGGCGCTGAAACTCGTCAGTACCGCGATTATCGTACTCGTCGGCGCCTGGCCGATCTACTGGATGACCCAGCTCGCCTTCACCGAGTACGGGACCGTCGAGAACAGGATCACTGTCTTCCCCACGCCCGACATATTCACGCTGAATAACTTCACGGTCATCACGGAGCCGGAGATGTACACCTACATGTTCAACACGGTCGTGGTGGCCATCGGGACCATCGTCACGGTCGTCATCGTCTCGCTGCTCGCCGGCTACGGCCTCGCGCGACTCCAGTTCCCGCAGAAGGAGAACTTCGCGCGGATCCTCCTGATCGGCTACCTCTTCAGCCCCATCGTCATCGGCATCCCGCTCTACCAGATCTGGCGGTCCATCGGGTTGCTCGGCACCAGAGTCGGGCTCATCATCGCGCTGTCGGCCGTCTCGATGCCCTTCGCGGTGTGGCTGATGTGGAAGTACATCATGACGATCCCGGAGGCCCACGAGGAGGCGGCCTGGGTCGACGGCGCCTCGCGCTGGCGGGGCTTTCGCGACGTCGTCGTGCCCCAGTGCCGACCGGCGATCATCGCCGCGGCCCTGTTCGCCTTCGCGCTCGCGTGGAACGACTTCACGTTCGCGCAGATCCTCCTGCCCCAGACCGATACCACGACGTTCGCCCCCGGCATCCTCCGGGCGATGGGACAGGCGCAGTTCCTGCCGGACGCCTACCTGATGGCGATCTCGCTGGCCATGACGCTTCCACCGCTGCTGTTCGCCTACTTCATGCAGAGCTACCTGCTGAAGGGGTTCCAGGTCAGGGCCCTCTGAGAGCGTACCGAATCTATAATTAACACCACGAGACACACCAACACATGCCAGACATCGAGATCCGGGATCTGACGAAAGTGTACGAGGAATCGGGCAACAGAATCGTCGCGGTCGACGACGTCGACCTCACCATCGAGGACGGCGAGTTCGTGACGCTGGTCGGGCCGTCAGGCTGTGGCAAGACCACAACGCTGCGCTGTGTCGCGGGGCTGAACAAGCCGACCAGCGGGACAATCAAGTTCGGCGACCGCGACGTGACGGACAAGCCGGTCCAGGAACGCAACATCGCGTTGCTCTTCCAGGATATCGCGCTGTACCCGCACATGAGCGTCGAAGAGAACATGGCCTACGGCCTCAAGATCGCCGGCTTCTCGCGGGAAGAGCGCATGGCCCGCGTCGAGGAGGCCGCGGAGCTGCTCCAAATCACGGACCAACTGAAGAAGATGCCCGCGGACCTCTCAGGCGGACAGCAACAGCGCGTCGCGCTGGGTCGATCGCTCGTGCGCGACCCGGAGATCTTCCTGTTCGACGAGCCGATGTCGGATCTGGACGCCAAGCTCAAGGCCGAGCTGCGGCCGGTCGTCGAGAAGGTGACCGACGAGATCGGCTGTCCGACGCTGTACGTCACCCACGACCAGGAGGAGGCGATGACCATGTCCGATCGCGTCGCGGTCATCAACGACGGCAAACTCGCGCAGGTCGCCCCGCCGAAGGAGGTGTACGACGAACCGGCCTCGCAGTTCGTCAGTCAGTTCATCGGCCAGCCGTCGACCCAGTTCTTCGACGGGAACGTCAGGGCCGTCAACGGGACCGCCGAACTCGCGGTCGGCGGCTACGAGTACGACCTCGCCCGCGACGGGCTCGAGGGGTGGGCCGGCGAGAGCGTCCGCGTGGGCCTTCGCCCGCAGTACATCACGGTCAGCAAGGATCCCGCGGCGGGCATCCCGGCGACGCACCTGCTGGACGAGCCGCTGGGCGATGCGACCCACAGCTTCTTCGAGACGGAGTTCGGCGAGATCGTCGTCGTCACCGACCCCGACTTCGAGGGCGAGGGCAAGGAGTACAGCCTCGTTTTCCAGGACGAATACATCCAGTTGTTCGACACCGACTCGGGCGTCCGAATCGCCTGAGCCTGCGCCTCGACCGTGGCGGTCAGCTCTCTCCGTTCTCGCCCGCTCGAGCGGCCGCGCTCGTGTCCGCGTCGGCCGAGACCGCCGCGTCGCGATCCGTCGGCGCCGTCGAGCGAACGACGACCGTCTCGGCTGCGTGGTCGCCGAGGCGGCGTCCGTCGGTCAGGAGGGCCGACACGGCGCCGATCACGAGCGGCGGCACGCCGAGGAGATCGACGTAGCGCAGGAGGTTCCGCAGGGCGCTAGCGTGGTACGTACACGGCCGACCGTCCGCCATGACGACCAGCAGGTCGCGGTTGACCTTCCCCGGCGTCCGGCCGTAACGCCACTCGAGGACGAAGGAGTAGGTGGCGTAAATCGGCAACAGCGCGAGCAGCGAGAGGACGACGACGTAGCCGCCCAGTTCCTCATAGGGCTCGCTGAACGCGAGACTCAGCGCGTAGATCAGTGGGAACTCGATCAGGACGTAGCAGACGAACAGGTCGATCGCCGCCGCGGCGCCGCGGGCGAACAAGACGTCGCGGTCGTCCGCGGACTCCAGTACCGGCGCCGGTTGCCGCTCCGTGGGCAGGAACCCGTCTAACTTCCAGTCGATCACGTTTCCCTCGCCCCGCTGTTCATGACGGATGCATTCGTCAGCGCGCACAAAATACCTGCCGTCAATCGACACCGGGGGCGGCGGCTGCGGTCACTCCATCGAGACGTCCGAACGGAGCGTCGCGAGAAAGTAGATCAGCATGAGAAGGGTGATCCCGCCGAACACTTGCGAGTCGATCGACAGGTAGCCGTCGATCCGATACAGCAGGACGCTGGTGACCGCCAGCACGACGATGGCGCCGGCGGTCCGCCACCGCTCCCAGACCTTCTCTACGGTCACCGCAGCCGTTGACTTCTCCACCGCGTCCGACGCCTCGCGGATGTTTTCGAGACCGCCGCTCTGCGAATTCCGTCGCGTCGTATCTCCGCTCATATACACCGGTATTCCGGTCTGAGCGTAAATAGCTATGGGTATTGATGACATTGATCAGGCGCCGGTCGCTGCACCCGATCGTCGTTGTCGTCATCATCATCATTGTCGGCCTCTCGGGACCCTCGAGGTCGACGGCGAGGACGACCACTTCGGCCCCTTCCCGCGCGAGGACGCGACAGTCTTCGCTTCCGATCCGTCCGGATACCGCGGTCCGACCCGGTCCTCACCGACTGAGTGGTTCATGCGACCATCCACCGTGGTAAATATCCGCAACCTATTTGGAAGGGGTCGGAAAAACGAGGGGTATGAACGGACGAACCCGACAGAGGGAGCGCCGTGGCTGAGCCGATCGTCGCCGGCGTCGCCGAGAGCGACCTCGGAGCGACGCCCGATCGAAACTGGCTCGACAACGCCGGGATCGCGACCGTCCGCGCCCTCGAGGACGGCGGGCTGACCCTCGCGGACGTCGACGGCGTCGCGGTCGCCGGCGGAGACGACTACATGCCCGCGCTGGTGCTCGCGGAGTATCTCGACCTCGAGAAGCCGTCGCTGCTCGAGGGTACCGAGATCGGCGGCTCGTCGTTCGAGAACTTCTGCGGCCACGTCGGCGACGCCATGGCCCGCGGCCGGGCCGACGTCGTCGTAATCGCCTACGGCTCGACGCGCAAGACCGGCCCGGGACGGGACCGGTCGCTCGAGGTGACCCACCCCGTCGACGGCTTCGTGCGGCCGACCGGGCTCTTCCGCCCGCCCGGCGCCTACGCGATGGCCGCACGTCGGCACATGCACGAGTACGGAACGACGGAGGCGCAACTCGCCGAGATCGCCGTCGCGACCCGCGAGTGGGCCGCGATGAACCCCAAGGCCGCACATCGGGATCCCATCACCGTCGAGGACGTCCTCGAGTCCCGGCGGATCGCCGAGCCGTTTAATCTGCTGGACTGCTGTCTGGTCTCGGACGGCGGTGGGGCGGTCGTGCTGGTGTCGGAGGCGAAAGCCCGTGAGCTCGGAGTGCCCGAAATCGCGGTGGCGGGGATCGCCTCGACGAGCACCCACCGACAGGACATCAGCGAGATGCCCGACATGACGACGACCGGCGCCGCCGTGACCGGGCCGAAGGCGTTCGACGAGGCCGGGATCACCCACGACGACGTCGACGTCGCCCAGCTCTACGACTCCTTTACCTACACCGCGCTGGTGACGCTCGAGGACCTCGGCTTCTGCGAGAAGGGCGAGGGCGGCGCGTTCGTCGAGGGCGGAACGACCGCGCCCGGCGGCGAGTTGCCGATGAACACGCAGGGCGGCGGGCTCTCGTACTGCCACCCCGGCCACTTCGGCGTGTTCGTGTTGATCGAGGCGACGCGGCAGTTACGCGGCGATTATACTGGTGACCGGCAGGTGGATGGCGCTGAAGTTGCCGTTGCGCACGGAACCGGCGGTGTGCTGTCCTCGAGTAGCACCGTGGTCTTGCGGAGGGAAGCATGACTGCCGACGAGTCGGCACCGACCGCGTCCGTCGAGGATCGCCGCGAGGAGTGGGCGGGACCGGTTCCGGTCCCGACCGGCGCGAACACGGAGTTCTGGGCAGCGACCCTCGAGGGCGAGTTGCGCTACCAGCACTGCGACGAGTGCGGGACCGCGCAGTTGTACCCGCGGGCGGTCTGTACCGGCTGTAGTGCCGTCGATCCGCCGTTCGAGCCGAGCGAGGGCCGCGGGACGGTCTATTCCTATACGGTGTGTCACGTGCCGGGCGAGCCCGGGTTCGGAGACCGGACGCCGTACGTCGTCGCCGCGGTCGACCTCGCGGAGGGACCGCGGCTGCTCGCGCTCGTGGACTGTGAACCCGAAGCGATCGAGATCGGCGATCCGCTCGAGGTCCGGTTCTGGCAGGTCTCGGACGAGGCCGCGCTGCCCGTATTCGTTCCCGAGTGAGGGACGTCGGTTCGGTCGGATTCTCGATTTTCCGTGATTCGCGAGGGCTCGAGCGAACGACTCGCACTGGCGACGGGGATTTCCACACCCTCCCCATTCGATTTCTGCTCGCGGGCCGATGCCAGCTTGCACGGTTCGCGGAACCGCCGGTTCCGCGCTACCGTTCGCTCCCGTCGGTCGCTCACTCATCCCTCGCACGTCGTCGACCTCCCCTCGCATCGCCCGGGAACGTCACCAGCGCGCGCCGCTGCTATGGACGTCTCGGTGAGCAGTCCCACACGAAAGACGGACCGAATCGAGACCGCGCTCAGTCGTCGCCCAGCGCCGCCGTCGCCGACCCCGTCAGCAGCGTCTCGCCGCGCTGGTTAGTCGCCTCGAGCTCGATCTCGACAACGCCGTCGTCGGCCCGTCGGTCGACGATCTCACCGGTCGCGACGATCGCGTCGCCGGGGAAGATCCGCGACTGAAAGCGCACGCCGAACGAGGCGACCGACTCGAGATCGAACCAGCCGGTGACGACCCGCGAGGCGACGCCGGCCGTGAACATCCCCTGCCCGAAGACGCTCTCGTTGCCCGCCGAGCGGGCGTAGGGCTCGTCGTAGTGGATCGGGTTGAAGTCGCCGCTCGCGCCGGCGTACTTGACGAAGTGCTTGCGCTCGAGGTCCTCGACGACGACCGTCGGGCCGGTATCGCCGACGGTGACCGCGTCGATCGAATCGACCGCATCGACGCTTTCGGCGGCGGGTACCTGCCCGCCGTTGGCCGCCGCTTCCGGGTCGCTCGCCAGGTCCGCGTCGTCGGCATCCGAGCCGTCGGCCTCGTCGCCGCTCTCCGAACCGTCCTGCACGGCGCCCGAGGTCTCGATGGCGGTCGCGCGATCGGTGAGCGCGAGGTCGCCGCTCTCGTCGCGGTACTCGGTCTCGTAGACGGCGAAGGTCATCGTCCCGGCGCGGCCGCCGTCGCGCTGGTAGACGTCGACCAGCGTCGTCTCTCCCGTCAGGACGTCGCCGACCGTCAGCGGGCGCTCGTACTCGTAGTGCTGCTCGCCGTGGAGGACGTACTCGGGCCGGAAGCCCAGATCGAAGCCGTACCCCTCGAGGTCCTCGGGGCGATACCGCGGGAACCGACTGACGCGGGCGTACGTCGGCGGCGCGGGGACGTCCTCGTACCCGCGTTCGCGCGCGATGTCCGCGTCGCGGAACAGCGGATCCGTCTCCGTGATCGCCCGCGCGAACTCCTCGACTTTCCCGCGTTCGATCCGGAACTCCTCGGCGGTGACCGTCGAGTCGCCAACCATCGCCTCGAGTTCGTCCATCGACTTAGTCGGCACGCCGACCACCTCGTGCGTCGGAGCGTCGCCGTCCGTTTCGTCCGCGTCGATCCGCCGGCCACGACCGGGGCGTCGGCCCGATCCGGGTTCGCGTCATTGCCACGAGAGTTTTGCGACGAGTTCTATAAGCGTATTCCTCACGGTCGATCGAGAGGTACCGACGGCGTCGCCGTCGCCGTCGAGGCCACGACGCCCGAGGCACCACCGAGCCGACGACGCTCGAGCCGAGGGCGTTCGAGAGGCAGCGTTCGACCGACGATCTCGAGCCCGCCGCCGGCGAGCGCGCGCCGGAGCGAACGGACGAACCACTTAACAGATCGGTCGTTGAACCTCGCTACGTAGTATGTCAGCGAACACCACGGCGGCGACGGTAGCGGCGGTACTGACTCGAGCGGTCGGAAGGCGGTCGCGATGACGACGGCCCAGTTCAGCCTCGAGGGACAGACGGCCGTCGTCACCGGCTCCTCGAGCGGTATCGGGAAGGCGATGGTCGAGCGGTTCGCCGACGACGGCGCGAACGTCGTCGTCACCTCGCGGGAGCTGGAGAACGTCGAACCCGTCGCCGAGGCGATCAACGAGAGCGAGGCCGACGGGCAGGCGCTGGCCGTCGAGTGCGACGTGACTGACCGCGAGGCGGTCGACGAACTGATCGCGCGGACCGTCGACGTCTTCGGCGGGCTCGATACCCTCGTCAACAACGCCGGGGCGAGCTTTCAGGCGCCGCCGGCGGAGATCAGCGAGAACGGCTGGAAGACCATCGTCGACATCAACCTCCACGGCACGTTCCACTGCTCGCAGGCGGCGGGCGCGTACATGCGTGAGCACGACGGCGGGAAGATCATCAACGTCGCGAGCGTCGCCGGACAGCGCGGCTCGCGCCAGATGAGCCACTACGGTGCCGCGAAGGCCGGTGTGATCAACTTCACCAAATCGGTCGCCGCCGACTGGGCCGAGGACGACGTCTGGGTCAACTGTATCGCGCCCGGACTCGTCGCAACGGAGGGCGTTAAGTCCCAGATGGGCGTCGACGACGACGCCGACGCCATCGACCGGACGACGGCCGACCGGACGATCGGCACCCCCGAGGAGGTTGCCGACCTCGCGCAGTTCCTCGCGAGTCCGGCCTCGTCGTACATCGTCGGCGAGACGATCACGATCACGGGGACGCCCCGACTGGAGTAGCGCCGTCTGAATCCGTTCCGTGTTACCAGTACCCATATATTTTTCAGGGAGATCGTCAAAGTACGCCCCATATGGACCGCGAGCTCGTCCCGGCGGAGTCGCTGCTGTCGCCGCCGTACGACGGCAACGTCGCCAATCTCCTCGAGCGGACGCTCACGGAGTACCCCGACGAGACGGCGATCGAACACGACGGCGAGGCTGTCACCTACCGCGAACTGGACGCGACGATCGACCGCTACGAGCGCGGGCTCCGCGCCGCCGGCCTCGAGACCGGCGACCGGGCCTGCGTCTACGTGCCCAACGGCATCGACTTCTGTGCGGTGATCTGGGCCTGCTGTCGGGCCGGGATCATCGCCAGCCCGCTGAACCCGGCCTATCGGCGCCGCGAGATCGAGTATCAGGTCGACCACGCCGCCGCGGCGGCGATCGTCGTCGCCGGGGACCCCGTCGACCACGTCGTCGACGCCGTCGCCGACCTCGAGGCCGAGATCCTCACGACTGCGCTGGCCGGCGACGTCGACGGCGAGTGCGACTCGCTCGCTGACCTCGGCGACGAACCCGTGGGCATCGTCGCCGGGGACGACAGTGGGGCAACGACCAGCGACGGCGACGGCGGTGCCGCGACGACCGCCGACAGTCGTTCGGTCGAGATCGTCGATCGGTCGGACGACGACGTGCTGCTCCAGCCGTACACCTCGGGGACGACCGGCGACCCGAAGGGCGTCCTACTGACCCATCGGAACTTCCGCGTCCAGATCGCCACCAGCGTCTCGGGGTACAGCGCCAGCCCCGTTCAGGGCGACGCACTGATCATCCTCCCGATGTACCACATCACGGGGCTGCTCCAGATGATGGCCGCGCTGTGTGCCGGCCGGACGCTCCACCTCGTGCGGCCCGACCGGTGGGACCCCGAGCGCGTCCTCGAGTTGCTCGACGAATACGACGTCCCGTCGTTCGTCGGGGTCGCGACGATGTTCAACGACCTGCTCAAGGCATACGATCCCGAGGCGTACGACCTCGAGTCGCTCCAGAAAGCGGGACAGGGCGGTGATAAACTCCCCGAGCCCGTGCAACGGGAGTTCGAGGAGACGTTCGACGCGCCGCTCTTGGAGGGGTACGGCCTCACGGAGACGACCGCGACGACGCACACGCTCCGCCGGTCGACGCTCGGGATCCGCGCCGGCAGCATCGGGCAACCGCTCGGCCACACGCGCTCGAAGATCGTCGACGAGAACGGCGAGGAGGTCGACGTCGGTGAAGAGGGCGAGATCCTCGTCGATGGCCCACAGGTGATGAACGGTTACTATAAGAACCCCGAGGCGAACGAGGAGGTCTTTACGGAAGATGGCTTCTTCCGGACCGGCGACATCGGCTCCCGCGACGAGGACAACTACTACTACGTCAAGGGCCGCGAGAAGGAGATGATCCTGACGGCGGGATACAACGTCTATCCCCGAGAGATCGAGGAAACGCTGTACGATCACCCGGGCGTGCTCGAGGCGGCGGTCTTCGGCGTTCCCGACGACCGACGGGGCGAGACGGTCGCGGCCGCCGTCGTCACGGGCGACGGCGCGGACCTCGACGAGGACGAGATCGAGGAGTACGTCCTCGGGGAACTCGCGCCGTACAAACACCCGCGGTACGTCGAGATCCGCGAGGAACTCCCCAAGACGGGCAGCGGCAAGGTGCGGAAGACCGTCCTCCGCGAGGAGTTCCGGGAGGCATACGTGAGCGGATGACTCGATAGCCTCAGCCGGACGGACCCGGAGCGTCGAGCGACTCGGCGCCCGAACGGCAGTTTGGGAGGACGGACGTACGGATCGATCTGATCCCGGGCGAACCCCCGCACAGCGACCGATCACAACGTTGAACACGGCATGACCGAAATCACACACCGACTTCGATGACCGACGACGCGACGCCGGACGACACGTACTCGACCGGCGAGATCAGGACCGTCGCCCTCGCGGTCATCGCCGGGATCTTCTTCGGCGGCGTGGCCACCGGCGTTGCCTTCCCGACGCTGCCGCTGCTCGACGAGCGGCTCGTGATCAGCACGGTGATGCTGAGCGTGATCCTCTCGGCCAACCGCATCGCGCGGCTATTCATGAACACGCCGGCCGGGACGGTCATCGACCGCGTCGGCGCGCGAACGCCGATGATCCTCGGGCTCTTCACGCAGGCGCTCGCGCCGTTCGGCTACATCGCAGGCCTCCGGACGCCGCCGATCATCCTTGGGACGATTCCCGGGTTCGGCGAGGTGTCGCTCCCGGGCGTCGTCTTCGTCCTCGCGCGGACGTTCTGGGGGCTGGGAAGCGCGTTCGTGTTCATCGGTGCGTTCGCGACGATCACGTACGTGACGACCTCGGAGAACCGCGGCCGCTGGGTCGGCTACATGCGCGGCGGCCAGTCGCTGGGGTTCCCGACCGGTCTCATCCTCGGCGGCCTGCTGACCGACGTCGCCTCGATGGAGATCGCCTTCTTCACGGCCGGGATCCTCGCCCTGATCGCCGGCACGGTCGCGACGTTCGTCCTCCCTGACGTCCACGCCGGTGCCGACACGAGATCGGCGAAGCTCGGCGAGGTGCCGGCCCTGCTGCGCGGACAGCCGACCGTGTTGCTGATCGGGTTCGGAAACTTCACCGTCCGCTTCCTCTGGGGCGGGATCATCCTCTCGACGCTCGCCCGCTTCGCGGACTTCCACGGCCTCGAGCTCGCCGTCCTCGAGGCCGCGGGCATCAGCGGCGTCGTGATGGGCGTCGGCGTGCTCACGATGGGCGGGACGACGGTCGGGACCGGCTGGATCTCCGATATGGTCAGCGACCGGACGCTGCTGACGGTGCCCGCGTTCCTGTCGATGGGGGCGGGTTTCCTCCTGATCGCGTACGTGCCGACGATCGAGTCGCTGTTCGGCGCGCTGGTGTTGATCGGCGCCGGCATGGGCGCGGCCGCCCCCGCGATGCTCGCGATCCTGGGCGACCTCACGCCTGGCGACGAGCTCGGACGGATGGGCGGCGTCTATCAGGTGTTGGGCGACGTCGGCCTCAGTCTCGGCCCGCTGATCGCGCTCCCCGCCGTCGACAGCTGGTTCGGCTATCAGCTGACCTACGTCCTCTGTGCGGTGCTGGTCTGTAGCTGCCTGCTGATCGTCTCGCTGCCGCTCCTTCGGAACCCGGACGTCACGACGTCGACCGCGAAAGCGGACTGAACGGCGCTGTTTCGTTACGCGTGAAAAGCGAGGCGGTGCGATTTTGTGGTGCTCTATGCCAAGAATCGACCGAATCAGTGGGTGTAGTGACTGGCTTGATTTGAGTTTTGTGGAGCGAGAACGGACACCGCGTCAGTTGATGGAGCTCGGTATTCGACTCTATCTCGCGTATCTCTCGCTTTCAAATACAGTTCGGAAATTATAGGGTTTCGGTGTCAACCGCAGTCGCAAGACAGTCCACGATTGGGTTCACAAGTGCGATCTACAGCCGGCAGCTGACGAGAGCCCGAATCACGTCGCGCTTGACGAGACGGTGATTCAACGTGACGAACACCGCTATTGGCTGTACACTGCGGTTGATCCGCAAGCGAACAAAACACTCCATACATGGCTGTATTCAACGACTGCGACCGCGTTGACAGAACGATCCCTGCAAGAACTCACGGCGAAACATGATCTTGCTGCTGCTGTGTTCCTCGTCGATGGATCGAAACATCTCCAGACTGCACTCCGTCGATCCGGGCTCCGATTTCGATACGAAAAACATAGAATCGGAACGCTGCTGAACGTATCTTTAGTGATATAAATTGACGGTTCTCTTCGTTCTCAAACTGTTTCAGCCACGCAAAACCGTCAACAGCCGAATCGTGGCTCCAAGCCTTTGCCGTCCGGTACAATTCGACGAACTAAGCACGACCGACTGAACCGATCGAAACTGTTATCGAAGGTTGTGTGGGTTATGATATCATGGATCACAAAGCGGCGGCCGTCGTCGGCGGCGGTATCATGGGCGCCGGCATCGCACAGGTACTGGCCCGCAACGGCTACGAGGTCCGCGTTCGCGAGATCGACGAGGAACTGGCTACGGAGGCCCGCGAACGCGTCGTGTCGGGCAACTACGGCCTCGAGGATGCCGTCGAGGGCGGCTATCTCTCCGAGGACGAGATGGAGTCGGTCTTAGAGCGGCTGACGTTCACGACGGACCTCGACGAGGCGACTGTCGGCACCGAGTTCGTCATCGAGGCCGTCACCGAGGACCTCGCGATCAAGGGTCAGGTCTTCCGCGACCTGGATGAGGTCACCGACGACCAGCCGCTGTACTCGAACACGAGCGGGTTCTCGGTGACGTCGATCGCCAACGCCGTTTCGGCCCCCTCCCGCGTCGCCGTCACGCACTTCTTCAACCCGGTACCGATCATGTCGATGGTCGAGATCGTTCAGGCCCCCGAGACCGACGAGGCGGTCGTCGAGCGGGCGGAGGAGCTCGTCGACGAACTCGGCAAGACCAGCGTCACCATCGACGACGACCCCGGCTCCTACGGCTTCATCGCCAACCGCTGTCACGCCGCGATGCGCGAGGAGGCCCAGAAGATCGTCGACGAGGGCATCGCGACCGAAGAGCAGGTCGACAAAGCGCTCGAGGAGGGATACAACCTCCCCGTCGGACCGTTCTCGCTGCGCGGTATCGGTGAGGAGTGGGACTGACGGAACGATGTAGTCGTATCGCTCCGGGCCGGGGACTCAGCGCGCACCACCGCCACTGCACGCCATTCCCCGCGCTGAGCGTGGAGTAAAATGGGCGTCTCGAGTAGCTACTTTCCTTCGAACTCGGGTTCGCGGTCCTCGTCGAACGCGGCCGCGCCCTCCGCGTGGTCCTCGGTCTCGAGCAGTTCCCGGAAGAGTCGATTGTCGTAGCGCAGCCCCTCCTCGAGTCCCGACTGCACGGCCATGTGCGCGGAGTCCTTGATCGCCTGGACGGCCAGCGGCGCCTGGCCGGCGAGGTCGGTGACGAACGCGTCGACCTCTTCGTCGAACTCGTCGTCGTCGTAAACGTGATTGATGATCCCCTCGTCAGCGGCCCGCTGGGCGGAGATGTACTCGCCGGTCATGGCCAGTTCCTTCGCGACCGCGGGGCCGGCCAGCTTCGTCACGTACTGGACGCCGCCGGCGCCGGGGAGAAGCCCGAGGTTGACCTCGGGAAAGCCGAGCGTACTCGACTCGCTCGCCAGCCGGAAGTCGCAGGCGAGCGCAGTCTCGAGCCCGCCGCCGAGACAGTAGCCGTCGATCTTCGCGATCACCGGCGCCGGGAAGTTTCGGATGAACTCGTAGTGGCCTCGCTCGGAACTCGCGCCGGCCGACTCCTCGGAGAAGCCGCCGACGTCCGCGCCGGCACAGAACGCCTTCTCGCCGGCGCCCTCGAGGACGACCGCGCGCAGCGCGACGCCGTCGGCGTCCTCGTTTTCGGCCTCGAGACGCTGCAGGCCGGCGATGATGTCCGCCCGAAGCTGGTCGTTCAGCGCGTTGAGCGCGTCCGGCCGATTCATCGTGACCGTGCCGACGCCCGTCTCGCTGTCGAACGCCACTCGGGCCGCGTCGAGATCGTCGTCCATACCCGATGATCGCTACTGAGCCCCAAATAAGTGCACGGAGTCGCTCGAGGAGCGTCTGAGTGACGGGGAACATCTCGAGCGGCAGTGACGCTCTCAGCCGGGCGGAACGACTATCCCGTTCGCCGTGTGATGGTGCCACATGAACGACGCGGTCATCGTCGACGCGGTCCGGACGCCGTTCGGCAAGCGGGACGGCTCCCTTCGAGACACCCATCCGCAGGATCTGGCGGCGAAACCGCTCGAGGTCCTCGAGGAGCGAGCCGGGTTCGATCCCGAGGTGATCGAGGACGTAATCTACGGCTGCGTGACGCCGATCGACGAGCAGGGGCTCAACATCGGCCGCATCGCGCCGCTGGTCGCCGGCTGGGGCGACGGCGTTCCCGGCGTTCAGCTCAACCGGATGTGCGGCTCCGGCCAGCAGGCGGTCAATTTCGCGGCGACGAACGTGATGGCCGGTCAGCACGACGTGCTGGTCGCCGGCGGCGTCGAGCACATGACCCGCGTCCCGCTCGGTTCCGACGGTGCCGACGGCGTAGACGGCGAAGGCGCCGTCACGGACACCTACTTCGAGCACGTCGACGAACTGACCCACCAAGGGGAGGGCGCCGAGCGAATCGCCGAGGAGTACGGCTTCGACCGCGCGGAGCTCGACGAACTCGCCGTCGATTCCCAGCGGCGCTGGGGCGAGGCCTGGGCGGAGGGGAGATACGACGACCAGATCGTTCCCGTGGAGACGGAACTGGACGGGGAGGGCGAGTCGCGAAGCGACTCGGAGAATCGAACGGGGAGCGAAGCGACCCGTGAGACGACCGTCGTCGAGCAGGACGAACACCCGCGACCGGAGACCGATCTCGAGACCCTCTCGAATCTCCCGCTGTCCTTCCGCGAGGAGGGAAACGGGGTTCACCACCCCGGCAACTCCTCGGGGATCGTCGACGGCTCGAGCGCGCTGCTGATCGCCAGCGAGGCGGCCGCTGAAGAACACGGGTGGGAGCCGATGGCCCGCATCGTCGCGACCGAGGTCGTCGGCGTCGACCCCGTGACGATGTTGACGGGACCGATCCCCGCCACGGAGGGGGTGCTCGAGAAGACCGATCTGGAACTCGAGGACATCGATCTCTTCGAGGTCAACGAGGCCTTCGCCTCGGTCGTCGCCGCGTGGCTCGAAGAGACCGGCGTCTCCTGGGAACAGGTGAACGTCAACGGCGGCGCCATCGCCCACGGCCACCCGCTGGGGGCGACCGGCGCGGCGCTGCTGACGAAGTTGGCGCACGAACTCGAGCGCACGGGCCAGCAGCGGGCGCTCTCGACGATGTGCATCGGCTTCGGGCAGGGGATCGCGACGATCATCGAACGGGTCTGAGTCGTCGAAATACGAGGTAGTGATTCGAGATGTCTGATCTACTGGCCTGAAACCAGCGACTGAAGTCTCGCGGTCGGAACTCTGCTATCGTGGCAACAGGAGTAGCCACTCCCTCCCCAGCCGATTGCGGTCCTCGCTCCCCGAAGTCGCTGCGGTCCTCATCCCTTGCGCACTGTCGTCGGTCGCCCTCACGTTCGTTCGGTCGACCGACAGTGCGCGCCACAGCATGGACGGACTGAACCCAGCTAATACCTACGAAAAACGCTGCCAACGGTACGGCGTCCGTTACTCGTCGAGCGCGTCGATGCGCAGGTCCTCGTCGAACTGCAGCGCGTTCTCGATCTCGGTCTCGTCGACGTCGTCGAAGGCCCAGCGGGCGATCGAGCGGCGGTGGACCTCGTCGGCACCGTCGACGATCCGGAACGCGCGGACGTTCTCGTAGAAGTGCGCGATCGGGAGGTCCTTCCCGATCCCGTTGCCGCCACAGCACTGCAGGGCGAGATCGATGGTGTCCTGCGTGACGTTCGCGGTGAACATCTTCGACATCGCGACCTCGATACGGGCGTCGCTTCGGTCGAGTTCGCGCGCGGCGTGGCGGACCATACAGCGGGCGGCGTGCAGGCGCGTCTCGGCGTCGGCGATCCGGTGGCGCAGCGCCTGTTTGTCCTCGAGTTTCGTCCCGAAGGCCTCCCGTTCCTGCAGGTAGGCCTTCGCGATCTCGAGGGATCGCTGGGCCATCCCGGAGTAGCGCATGCAGTGGGTGAGTCGGCCGCCGCCGAGGCGCATCTGAGCGATGCGAAAGCCCTCGTTCTCCTCGCCGATCGTGTTCTCGACGGGGACGCGAACATTGTCGAACTTCACTTCGGCGTGGCCGCCCTCGCGCTCGGTGATGCCATGGCCGCCGAGGTGGGGGACGTTCCGCACGACCTCGACGCCGTCGGCGTCTCGCGGAACGAGGATGATCGAGGTGCCCTCGTAGGGATGGGCGTCCAGATCGGTCCGGGCCATCACGAGGTAGAAGTCGGCGTCCAGCCCGTCGGAGGTCCACCACTTGTGGGCGTTGACGACCCACTCGTCGCCGTCCTTGACGGCCGTGCTCTGGAGCATCTTCGGGTCCGATCCGCCGCCCTGTTTGGGCTCGGTCATCGCGAACGCCGAGGAGAGCTCGCCCTGCACGAGCGGGCGGAGGTACTCCTCTTTCTGTTCTTCCGTGCCGACCATCTCGAGGGTGTGCATGTTCCCCTCCTGGGGCGCGTTCGCCCGAATCGCGAGCGCGCCGATCAGCGAGCGACCGACCTGCTCGAAGGAGGGGAGCATGTCGCTGAAGTCCAGCCCCTGCCCGCCGTACTCCTCGGGGACCTGCGGCGCGAAGAGGTCGCGCTCTCTGGCCTGCTCCCACAGGTCCTCGATCTCGGCCATCGAGATCTGCTCGCCGGTAGCGAGTGCCTCGCGTTCGCGCGGGATGACGACCTCGTCCATGAAGTCCGCTACGCGACCCGCAATCGCCGTCGCCGTCTCTGAGTCGTGGTACTCCATACCGGGGAATGTACACACAACATTGTAAATGTATATCAAAGAGATTGGATACAACGTTGTGAAGTGAATGCGCCTCAGCGTCAATTGGTTCGAGAGAGCGAAACTCTCTCGTCATCACAAGACGGCTTCCCGTCTCGGACGACCCCGAGGCTTCCTGCTTCGATGACGCGACTTGCAGACACGGACTCAAACTGAGTCGTGTCCGTAGCGGTCGCAGTCTCCACAGGCGTGTCTTCGGGCCATCCCAGCCCTAGTTCAGAAAAGCCTCTCTGTAGCACATTCAACGCCGCATTCGCGTCCCTATCAGTTTCAAAGCCACACGACGGGCACGAGTGGTCACGCACCCAGATAGGTTTCGCTGTCTCCACACCACACTTAGCGCACTCTTTCGTTGTTCCATGAGCAGCCACTTGCACAACGTGCGTGCCGTACAGATTGCCCTTGTATTCGAGAAGTGTAATGAACTGTCGCCACGCTGCATCCTGCTTGTTCCGAGCGTTCCCGTTCTGTTGGAGCATCCCAGCTACGTTAAGGTCTTCTACGAATACGGCATCGTACTCTTTGACGAGCCACGTCGTTATCTTGTGCTGGTAGTCCAGCACCTTCCGACGGATATGTCGCTTGACTTTTGCCACTTTCCGGCGTTGTTCCTCGTAGTTGTTCGACCCTTGCTCCTTGTGAGACAACTTATGTTGCTCGCGGCGGAGTCGCTCGTACTTGTCTTCGAGGTCGAGCCAGTCCACGGTCTTGCCGTCGCTAGTGTGGATGTAGTTCTGAATGCCGAGGTCGATTCCCACACTGTTGCTCGCATCGAGCGAGTCCACATCGGGTTTCTCTGGGACGTGTTCGTCGTCGGTTTCGAGACTGAACGTGACGAACCACTCACCAGTCACTTCCTTTTTGAACGTGACTTCCTTGATAGAAGCGTGTTCGGGGAGTTGACGGTGATAGCGTATCTTCATCCAACCGATTTTGCTGAAGCGCACGTAGGCGAACCCGTCTCGGCCCCTCTTGTTATCGAGGTCGAAACCTGACTGGTTATACGTGATGCTTCGGTACTCGGATGGAGATTGCCGTTTGAGACGACCAACGTTGTATCCTTTCTTTTTCTTCTTGCGAAGATTGGAGAGGTTGCGGTGGAAGCGTGCGACGGTGGCTTGTGCGGCTTTCGAGTGGATTTCCGCAAACATCGGCACTTGCGCTTCCACTCGGGGAGTTTGTTGTTCTGGTCGTACTCGCGCGGTTTGTCGTCTTCGGGACTGTTAGTGTAGTCCCATCGAACGTGGTTGTAGAGTTGGCGATGAACATCGAGGTGATGTTCAGCAGCCGCCGCTACCTCGTCACTCGGATAAGCATGGTAACGGTGACTATGTTCCACGCTATCTGTTAGTTAAGAATACTTTTACTTAATGGATTATATCTGTTCTGCCTAGCGGATTCATCCTCAGAGTCAGGTCTCAAGGTATTCTCCTATACCGTTTGATAAAGCTAGAGTTCTGTTCAAGTCGTCGCTTCGCTACTCACTCGAGCGACTCCTCTCGCCGGTCGAGACGGTCGCTACAGCAGGAACCCGCCGACCATCGCCAGCACGAAGACGGCGGCGACGACGGCCAGCGCCTCGTACCGGTACCCACCGTCGTCGGTGACGTCCGGCGTCGCGAAGACGACCCCGAGGAGGCCACCGACCGCGACGAGGAGCACCGCCACGGCGTAGATCGAGTACAGGAGGTCTGCCATAAGATAGCATACGACGCGAAGCGACGTAAATCCCCCGCGGAGGCGTCGGATTTCCGACGGACTCGAGCGGGGAACGGGCTCGAACCGTCGACTATCGACTCGAGTCAGGGCGTTCGAGTGTGTAACTCGAGCGAGCGGAAAACCGACCACTGCGGTCAGTCGTCGGCCTCGCTGGGGCCGTCGTCGCGAGTCGACCCGCTCCCGTCCGCGGCGGGCGTCCGTTCGGTCGGTCGCTCCCGCTCCCGGCGCTGACGCATGTACCGCGCCCGAAGCACGTTGCCGAACACCGAGAGGACGAGTCCGACGAGCAGCACGAAGATTCCGATGTTAATGCCGATCGTCCGGAGGACGCTCCCCTCGTCGAACACCAGCGAGTCCGGCACCGGGTAGCCGCCGTACTCGAGGCTGGCCATCATCACGCTGACGATGCCAACGACGACAAGCACGCCCATCACGTTCGTCGCCCACCGCCACGAGGACTTGCGCCGGAGGCGTTCGATCCCGGTCGTCTCGTGGTCGTCCGGATCGCCGTGGAAGTTCGGGGTGTGCTCTTTCGGCAGGAACGCCTTCATCTCGACGGGGTAGAACGCCGGGTGGAAGCCGTGCTCGAAGGTATGGAACATCACGCCCATCAGCATGATGACCCCGAGCAGGCCGTGGAAGGCGACGAAGGCCATCACGACCGACTGGGAGTCGTAGAAGTCGATCAGCCAGGTCTTGCGCCAGATGAGCAGCCCCGAGAGCATCAACAAGAGCAACTCGACGGTGAAGATCCAGATGACGCCCTTCCCGATGTAGGAGATCAGCGGCACCTCGTCGGCCTTGTAGCCCGCGAACTGGCGGGCCGCCGGGTGGCGCTCGTCGGCCCGTCCCAGCGCGAACTTGACGTCCTGAACGAAGGCCGTCACGTCGGACGGAGCGGGCAAGATCGACCGGAAGTTGGACCGACTGGCCGATCGAAGCAGCATGTAGGGCACCCAGAACCCGGTCAACGCGATCAGCGCGAAGCCGGCCAGCCGGTGGATCGAGAGCACGCCCTGGTTGCCGCCCATCAGTTCGACGAGCCACCACAGCTCCGTATTGAAGGCGATGGCGTACCCCGTGAAGAACAGGATGAACACCGTCAGCGCCAGCAGCGAGTGGAACATCGTCGTCACCCGCGAGAACTTCCCGTGATCGAGGTTCGTCATCGGTGATCACCTCCGCCATCGCCAGACTTGCCGTCTTCCGGCGTTCGTCTCGCTGCGTTCGGCTCACCGACGTCAGACCTTCGGTCTGACGAGGATCGCGGTCCTGCGGACCGCTCACTTCCGAAAGATTCGCCGTCTTCCGGCGTTCGCCTCACTGCGTTCGGCTCACCCCCGTCCGTCGCCGCGGCGCTCTCTCTGGCGCGACTCGAGCCCGCGGGTGGGCGCATCCGCGTCGCCAGCCGGCGGAACGCGGCCCAGTGGATGAACACCATCAGGAGGATGAAGATCCCCATGACGACGTCAGCCAGGTGGACCAGGGTGATGGCGGCCTCGAGGATCGGACCCGTGTTGCCGACGACCCAGTCGGCGCCGACGCCGCCGCCCTCGATGGTCGGGCGAACCCGCATGACGTCCTCGAAGAACGGGGCGCGCCCGGTGACGAACGCGGCCGCGCCGACCGCCAGCGCGAGGCCGAACAGGGCGCTGAGCCAGAAGGCGATTCGGCCCGACCGACCGCCGCCCCCGTCGCCGCTCTCGTCGTCGCCGTCACCGCCGCTCCCCTCGCCGGTGGCCGGGCCGGGCCCGGCGTCCGCTCGCTGTTCGTCGGACGGTACCCCATCCTGTGCCTCGCGTTTCCGGGCACTCGAGGTGGCCTCCCGATCGACCGCATCGGTCGTCCGCTCGCGCTCCCTCGCGGCCCGGACATCGTCGCCTGCGTGGTCGTGTGTGTCCGCTGATCGGTCGTCGCTCATGGTCACTGGAACAGTTGGGCGTCCTCCTCGCCGAAGATGATCGCCATGGCCTCGTCGTTGAAGAACGGCTGGCTGTCGCGGGCCTCGAGTTCGTCGGCGATCTCGCCGGCGCCGCCGACGAGGATGGCGTCGGTCGCACACTCCTCGGCGCAGGCCGGCCCCTTCTGGACCTCTTGGCGTTCGCGACAGCCGGTGCACTTGTCCATGATGCCGCCGGTGCCGAAGATCTGGGCCGCGCCGTCGTTGCTGTCGGGAAACTGCGGCGCGCCGAACGGACAGCCCGATAGACAGTACTGGCAGCCGACGCAGAGGTCCTCGTGGACCGATACGAAACCGTCGTCTTCCTTCTGGAGGGCGTTGGTCGGACAGACCGAGACGCAGGGCGCGTTCTCGCAGTGGTAACACTGCATCGGCAGGCTGGTTTCGCCGGGGTTCTCCCCCGCGGCCAGCCGGCCGGTCTTGTCGGCGTTCTCGCCCTGCGGGCCGGCGACGCCCTCGGCCATGGTCGTGATGTCGATGCGCTGGTTGTCGATCTCTCGGTCCCAGGTGCGCTTGCAGGCGACGACGCAGCCGCCGCAGTCGATGCACGCCTCGACGTCGGGGAAGATCCGCATCCCCTCGCCGGTGCTCATGACGCCTTGACTCATCACCTGGCCGGAGGATTCGTCCTGTGTCATAGTTGCTCACCGCCGTTCTCCATGTCCCACTCGCGGACGTCGTACTGCTTCTGCCTCCCGAGGCCGTTGCTGTCCTGCGGGTAGTCGATGAACTCCATGTCGAGGTCGTCGACCACGCTCTGGGTCGCCTTCTGGACGTGGACGACGCCCGACTTCGTCTCCTGCATCTGCGTCTCGGCGTCGAACCCGCTGGGCGTGATGATGTTCGCGCTCTCGCCGATCGCCAGCGGCTCGGTGCCGTCGGGCCAGTTCGGCGTCCTGTCCTCGCCGTGGAAGACCCCGCCCCAGTGGTAGGGCAGGAAGACCTCCTCGTCGTTGACGCGGTTGGTCACGTTGGCCTTCACGAGGATCGACCCCTTGTCGGCCGACGTGACGACGACGTGATCGTCGCCGCCGACGACGTCGAGTTCCTCGGCCAGACTGGGGCTGATCTCCGCGTACATGTGCGGCTGCCGGTCGGCGGTGTACTTGTTGTTCCGCGTCTCGGCGCCGCCGCCCTGATGTTCGACCTGTCTCCCTGACGTCATGATCACGGTCCGGCCGCTCTCGAAGTCGCTGCCGAGCTCCGTGTGGACCGCTGCGGTCGCCTGCTCCTGTACGCTCGCGTTGTTCTGATCGAGTCGCCAGAAGTTGGTCTGCTCGCCGTTGGCCGGCCACTCCTCGACCAGATCGGGTCGCGGACTCTCGACGGGCTCGCGGTGGACCGGCACCGTGTCGATGAAGTTCCAGACGACCGCCCGGGCCTTTCCGCGCCCCGTCGGCGGGTCAGGCTGGGCGGCGTCGTACTCCTCGAACTCCGCGGGATCGACGTCCACCTGATCGCCGTACTGTTCGTTGACCGCCTGAGCCGCCTCGTACACCGACACGTCCTCGTCGAGGGCGGCCTGAACCGGCAGCGTCTGGCTCGAGGCCTCGGTGGGATCGTCGGGCAGAATCGTCGCGTAGCCGGGATACGACGGAACGCCCTGTATCTCCTGGCCGTCCCACCACGGCGCCTCGAACGACTCGGCGATCAGGTCCAGTCCGTCCTCCCCCTGCTGGTCGACGGTCTCCTGCAGGGGGTACTCCTTGTCGACGTCCATCTCCGTCCACTCCTGGGGCGTCGGAGCCTGCTGGCCCCAATTTACCCGGAAGTCGTGGCCGCCGTCGCGGGGATCGGCCTCCTTCGTCCAGATGATCGGCGACCCGGGGTGGTCGCCGCCCCAGTAGGGCCAGGGGAGCGACCAGTAGTCGCCGTCGACGGGCGTGCCGGTGTTCTCCGCCCGCAGGTCCTCGGTGCTGAACGCCCAGTCGTACTCGTGGTGTTGCTGGAGTTTCTCCGGTGGCTGCTGGTAGCCGATCGAGCGCACTCCGAGGTTGATCTCCCGGAGCGCCTCCTCGTAGGAGCTCCGGCCGTTGTGTTGCTCCGGGCCGGACCCCCAGTCGAAGTGCTCGCCGAAGCCCATGTAGTCGGCCAGTTCCTGCATGATCTGGAGGTCGGGCTTGGAGTTGTGCGCCGGCGTCGCGACGGCCTCGCTCCACTGGACCGACCGATGCGAGTTCGTGACCGACCGGACGTGCTCGTACTGACTCGAGGCCGGCAACAGGAGGACGTCCGCGTCGTCGGGCAGCGTACTGGAGATCGCCGGGAAGACGTCGACGACGACCAGCAGGTCCAGTGCCTCCATGGCCCGTTTCATCTTGTCCATCTCGCTGATGGAGTTCGCCGAGTGCCCCCAGAAGAAGGCCATCTTCAGCGGGTTCGGCTGATAGAGGTTCGAGTCGAGCAGTCGGTCCTCCTGGCCCAGCGCGGCCTCGTACCAGCGGGCGACGGTCAGCCCGCGCTGGAACATCATCGACTGGGGATCCGGCTCCTCGAGCGGGGCGTCCTCCTGGAGCCCCTCGTCCTCGCTGCCTTCGCTGTCACCATCGCCACCGCCTTGCTCCCCGCCGTTCGGCGATTCGCCCTCGTCCTCCGAGTCGGATTCTCCCTCTTCGACTGAGGCGGGGACCTCGAGGCCAGCCCACATCTCGTTGGGCATCCGTTCGAAGTTCCGGTAGAGGTCCTCGAAAGAGATGCTGCCGCTGGTCCAGGGACTCTGATCCCAGACCGACGACCAGTGCTCCCACGAGCCGGGCGCGTCGACGCCGTAGTAGCCCGGCAGGATGCTCGCGTCGACGCCGAGGTCGGTCGCGCCTTGGACGTTGGCGTGGCCGCGCATGACCTGCAGGCCGCCGCCTGATCGGGCCGCGCTCCCGGTCGCGAGGCTAAAGAGGGCGTATGAGCGAATGTTCTGGGTGCCGTTGTTGTGCTGGGTGCCGCCCATCGCCCACTCGACCTGAATGTGGGGCGAGTTCTCGACGATCAGGTCGCCGATCTCCTCGAGATCCTCCTGGTCGATCCAGGTGATGTCTGCGACGGTCTCGAGGTCGTACTGATCGAGTTCGGCCTCGACGTCGGGCCACCCCATCACGCGGTCCCCGAGGAACGTGTCGTCGAGCCCATCCTGCTCCCGGACGTAGTTGAGCAGGCCGAAGACGAGCGCGACGTCCGTCCCCGGCCGGAGTCGGTGGAAGTAGTCGGCGTGGGCCGACGTCTTCGTGTACCGGGGATCGATCGAGACGATCGTGCCGCCCCGCGCCTGTCCCTCGAGGATGTGCTGCATCGCGATCGGATGGGACTCGGCGGGGTTCTGCCCGAGGATGATCAACAGGTCGAAGTTGCGGTAGTCGTTGATCGTGTTCGTCATCGCGCCGAACCCCCAGGTGTTGGCGAGCCCGGTGACGGTCGGCGAGTGGCAGATCCGCGCCTGGTGGTCGACGTTGTTCGTCCCCATGAACGCCGCGAGCTTCCGGCTGGCGTAGGCCGCCTCGTTCGAGTGGTGGGCGCTGCCCAGAAGCATCACGCTCTCGCGGCTGTACTCCTCGACGGTCTCCTCCCAGGTGTCGACGATCTCCTGGTAGGCCTCGTCCCACGTCACCCGCCGCCACTCGCCGTCTTCCTTTCGCATCGGGTGTTTCAGCCGCTTGGGCGAGTGCTCGGTCTCGAGGATGCCCGCACCCTTCGAGCAGAGCGAGCCGTTGTTGATCGGATTCTCGAACCACGGCTCCTGAGCGACGAAGGAGTTGCCGTCCTTGACGGCCTTGAACCCGCAGCCGACGGCACAGTAGTTGCAAATCACCTTCGCCGTCTCTTCCCCCTCTGGAACGCCGTCGTCCTCCTGTTCTTCCTGGGTGCCGAGGACGTGGCCCGTCACGCCCCCGCCGAGAAAGATCCCGCCGGCGAGCGCGCTGGCCTTCATGAACGAGCGCCGGTCGAGGTCGATCGTGACCGGCTCGTCCGCCGCGCTCATGGCATCACGCCCGTTGCTGCGACGATCGCAAGTGCACCTTCCCGTCGGTTCGGTGTCGTGCTACGTACACCCATGGTACCGCCTTCCCCGGTACCCACTATCAATATTTGCCTGAGTCAGAACGTCGGAATTTATCGTTCGTCTAGGTTATTCGTTTATTACTCGAACAGGTGCGGGATATGATTCGTTTATTCTGACGTGACGTGAGAAGCGCGTGCTTACTCGGCGCAACGTTCATATCGTGTCATGGGATAGCAAGACAGGATGAAGGTCGGGAGTTTCGTCTGTTCCTGTGCCGACACGTGTGACATCGACCTCGAGGCGGCCCGGGAGGGGGTCGAGGGCGTCGACGTCGCGGCGAGTTCGCGGCTGCTCTGCGAGGACGGCCTGCCCGCGATGGAACAGGTGATCGACGAGTACGACCTCGACCAGCTGATCGTCACCTGCCCCGAGCGGCGAGTCCAGCGGAAACTCGAGCGCGTCGCCGGAGCGCAGGGGGTCCACCCCGACGCCGTCTCGTTCGTCGACCAGCGCGAGGGTGCGGGCTGGGTCCACGACGAGGCCGGCGCGACGGCGAAGACCGCCCGCATGGTCAACGCCCGGCAGGCCGGCCTCGAGGCCGAGTCCCCGTCGCGAACGCTCACGGCGGCGGCCGGCGACAGCGTCGCGGTCGTCGCCGATCCCGACACCGCCGCGGCGCTCGCCGACGACGCCGACGTGACGCTGATCGCCGACGGCGAGGAGTACGTCGATAGCGCGGCTGCGCTCGACGACGTGACCATCGAACGCGGGCGCGTCGTCGACGTTGACGGCCGCTTCGGCGAGTTCGAGGTCCGTCTCGAGTCCCAGGTCACCGAGGAGTGTATCTCCTGTATGAAGTGCGTCCGCGAGGGCCCGGACGGGCAGGTGACGCGCTATCCGGTTGATATCGACCCCGACGCACCCGACGGCGCGTGGACGGACGTCTGTCCCACCGACGCGATCGAGATGAGCGGCGTCCAGCGGACGCTCGAGTTCGACCAGATCGTCTACCCTGCGGCGAACCGAGAGACTCGGGGCGGCCGCGTCGGCTTCTACACTGCGCCGATCGACGCGGCGACGATCTCCGCGGTGCGAAAGCACCTCGGCGGCATCGAAAAGCCCGCTCACCTCGATCTCGAGATGGACGTCTGCGCGGCCGGTGACTCGAGCCAGCCGGGCTGCAACGAGTGCGTCGAGGCCTGCCCGCACGACGCGGTCGAGCGCTCGCGGATCGACGAGGTCGCGTTCCACGAGGAGGCCTGCCAGAACTGCGGGGCCTGCACCAGCGCCTGTCCGACGGGCGCGACGCGGCTGCGCGAGCCCTCGAACGAGCGCATCGCCCGCGAGGTCGAGGCCCTGCTGCGACCGACCGACGAGGAAGGAGGCTGGCTCCTGAACCGCTCGGGTTCGGACGTCGAATCGCCCATCGTCGCGTTCGTCTGTTCCGAAGAGGCCGACGACGCGCTGGCGGAGTACGGCCGTCTGGCCGCCGCGGGCAAGGCCGCAGTCGAGTACCCGCCGATCCTCCCCGTGCGCGTGAACTGTACCGATACCGTCGGCGAGGCCCACGCGATGCACGCGCTGGCCTGCGGCGCCGACGGCGTCGCCGTCGTCGGCTGCGGCGGCGACTGCCTGCACTCCGGCCCTGATCCGAAGGCCGACCTCGTCGAGCGCCTCAACCGGGCCAGCAGCGACCTCGAGCTCGGCGACCGGTTCGCGTTCTTCGCGCCGGATCCAGACGAGCCGGGCGCCTTCGTGGAGGCGATTTCGACCTTCGCCGTCGAACTCGAGCCCTCGCCAATTTCGGCCGGCGAGTACGAGGCCACCGGCGGAATCGATGACGGGAGGGAGAGCCCGCCGTTCGACAGCCACGGCTGGACGTTAGAGAGCGTCCGGGCGATCCTCGAGCACGTCGACCCCGACCGCGAGGTGATTCGAGGGCTGAAGGACTTCGGCCGGATGGAGGTCGGCGACGGCTGTACGCTCACGCCCACGTGTTCGAACCTCTGTCCGACCGACGCGATTCGCCGCGACGAGGAGACGGCGACGCTGGAGTTCAACCACGAGCAGTGCGTCAACTGCGGCACCTGCGAGGAGGGCTGCGTCGAGGACGTAATCGCGATGCGCGACGGCCTCGACCTGACGCTGCTGCCGGAGAACCGCCCGGACGCGGACGATCCCGCCTGGGTCGCGGTCCACGACGGCGAGATGCGCGAGTGCAATCGCTGCGGGAAGCCCTTCGCGAGCGAGGGCACCGCACGGAAGATCCAGTCGGAGGTCGGCGACGCCGTCGCCGGACTCGTGCCGGGTGCACAGGGGAGCGTCTTCGAGTACTGCGGCGACTGTCGCGCGCAACTGCTCTACGACCGCGGCAACGGCTAATCGCGACTGACGATCACGATCGACCCACAGTCATGAGTGTAAACCAACAAGCGCTATACGAAGCACGGCTCGAGCTGGTGAACTTCCTGATCGACGCGTTCGCGGACGTGCCCAGCGAGGCGTTCGTCGAGGCAATTCTCTCGGAAGACGTCCTGTTACCCGACGAGGGCGCCGGTGAGAAACTCGACGAGGGGTTCGCGACCCTCGAGTCGTTCATCGAGGCGAACCGCGATCGGGAGGTCGAGGACGTTCGAGACGACCTCGAGCGCGAGTTCACCCGGCTGTTCGTCGGCCCGCGACCGCCGATCCTCCCCCACGAGACCTACTACCGCGAGGACACGGACTTCCGCGGCGCGGGACTGGCGAAAGTCGAGGCCAGCTACGGCGCCGCGGGCTGGTCGCCGCCCGAGGAGTACCCCGAGGAGAACGACTACGTCGCCGTCGAACTCGCTTTCCTCCGCTATCTGATCCGCCAGCAGCGGGCCGGCTACGAGGAGACCGTCGGCTACCAGCGCGTCTTCCACGAGGAACACCTCTCCGAGTGGATCCCCGCCTTCGCCGCCGACGTTCGCGAGACCACCGACGAGCGGTTCTACGAGGCCGTCGCTTCGATCCTCGAGGGAACCGTCGCGTTCGAGGAGGAGATCGCGATGAGCACGGCCTGAGTACGGAACCGCGTTGCGGAATCGGTCGCTCGCAACCGACTCACGCCGAGACTGGTCACGAGCGCTGAGTGTTCGGCTCGACATACACCAACTATGTGGGTGTTAGCATTAAGCACGGAACTCGCGTGGCTATCGTCGTGACTCGCATACTAAACCCGCAAACGAACACCGCACACAAACCGCGCGACGATGGGAGCGCCCGCGCGACGGCGTGCGGCTCGCTCGTGAGCGCGACCCACGACCGCACCCGCGTCGTCTCCGACGAGACGGTCCAGACGTCGGCCGTGATCAAACGGTGCGGCAGCTGTTTCGACGACGTCACTGGCTACTGACGAGACCGCAGAATCGAACCGCACGCGATCAGTCGTCTTCGTCCCGGAATCCTTCGAGGACCTCGTCGCTGAACGAAACGTCCCCGTCGACCTCGCCGTCGTTGATGCGGTGTGGCGCCTCGTGATCCCACACCTCCCTGCCGCACGAGCACTCGAGGGCCGGCTTCGGTTTCCAGTCGGTGTGCGTCATAGACACACGTTCACTAGCCACGGGATTATAGCTTTCCCGCGATTCGCGTACAGGTCGGCACCTCGACGGTTGACTCCACACGTTCGGGCGGCGTCGTCGATCACCACGGGCGCGGATCGTCCGGATCCGCGGACTCCGTCTCCTCGCCCTCGAGGAACGCTCGCGCGAACAGGTCGACGTGCATCGCGAGGACGTCCGCGGGCTCGAGCCCGTACGCGCCGGCCTGCTTCTCGAGGAAAGCCGCGAGGTCGTCGCTCGGATAGTGGTGAATCGCGCCATCCTCGACGGCGAACTCGACCTCGGTCGCGTCGGCGACGAGGTGTTCGATCTCGAGCAGTGCCTGTTCGGCCTTGGTCTCGAGGGCGTCGTCCTCGTCCATGAGGCGGTTATCGCCCCAGTCGGCCGCGGCCTCGCGGAACCGGTCGCTGACGGGGACGGTGAGTCGGTCGTCGGTCATCTCTCGGGCGGCCACTCCTCCGGTGCGGGGTCGGGTTCGCCGAGCGCGCCGAACGAGGCGATCAACAGGGCGAGGAACGCGACGATGACGAGCAACCCCATCAGGCCCCCGAGGCCGTTTTGGCCGACCCAGTTGTCACCGATGATCGGTCCCATCTGATCGACGATCCGGGCCCCGATCACGACGGTCCAGCCGATGGCGAACAACAGCCCCGCCGTGACGAGCGGGTTGTGTTCGATCGCAGTACGGATACCCATGCGAATGGGAACGACACGCACGGTGAAAACACCCTACCCTACTGGTACTCGTGAGTGACCGTCATCGCGGTCGAAATTCTCCGACGGCGAGGCATCGACCGGTCTCGAACCAGGCATCTGCGTTCAATCACTCGTTTCCCCCTTCGTTCGGAATCCGCCGGAGACGCGGTTCTCGTTCGGCGGGGTGTCCGAGAATTACGACTTATTTACTACCGGAGCGATCCGAAGTATTCCATCGGACGGTTCCGATCGTCTGTGAGCGTACGAGATACTTATTCGAGTAGCGGACGACTACCCTCGCATGGGCGACCGAGCGGACGACGTGAGAAACGGAGGTGACGCGAACGAAGCGACGGCTCTCCGGCGGTATCAGACGCTCGTAAACGAAATCGATGACGGGGTGTATCAGCTCGATGCCGCCGAACGGTTCGTCACGATCAACGATCGGTTCGTGGAGTTGACGGGCTACGCGCGCGACGCCCTTCTCGGGGAGCACGTTTCCCTCGTGTTCGACGAGACCGATCGGCAGCGAGTCAAACGGGAGCTCTCCGAACTCCGTACGACGGGGGGTCGGCGGAACGAAACGATCGAAACCGCGGTACACACCGCCGACGGTGAGACGATCCGCTGCGAACTCAGGGTGCACCCGCTCAGCGACGAGGTCCACGGGTCCGTCGGCGTCCTCCAAGAGCGCAGCGAGCCGACGAGCGACGGGAACAGAACCGGGCGTGTAGAGGCGGAAGGGCGACGCCGAAACGAGGTGACGTTCCGTCAGCTCGTCGAGCACCTCGATCAGGTCGTCTGGATGTCGACCGCCGACATGCGGGAGACGATCTACGTGAACTCGGCCTTCGAGGAGGTCTACGGCCGCGATCGGGAACGCCTGTACGAGGACCCGGAGGTCCTACTCGACGCCGTCCATCCGGACGACCGGGAGTTGCTGCGGTCGGAGCTCGAGACCGAGGTCGAGGAACCCCACGTGATAGAGTACCGGATCGTGCAACCCGACGGCGACGTTCGGTGGATCCACGACCGCGTTGTTCCCGTCTACGACGACGACGGGAACGTCTTCCGTATCGTCGGCGAAGCGATGGACATCACCGAGCGGAAGGAGCACGAACGCGAACTCGAGGACACGAAGTCCCAGCTCGAAGCGGCGACCGAGGCCGGCGCGGTCGGCACGTGGGAGTGGCACGTTCGGACCGACGAGATGATCGTGGGACCGTCGTTCGCGAGGACGTTCGGCGTGAACCCGGAGGCGGCCCGTGACGGCGTCTCACTCGACCGGTTCGTCGAGGCCGTCCACGAGGACGACCGCGACCGGGTCGCGGCCGAGATCGAGGAGGTCGTCGAAACCTGTGGCGAGTACGAGTCGGAGTACCGCGTCCGCGACGCCGACGGCGAGCTCCGGTGGGTGGTCGCCCGCGGCCACATCGAGTGCGCCGAGAACGGCGAGGCGATGACGTTCCCCGGCGCGCTCACTGACATCACCGAGCGCAAACGCGCCGAGTTGCGACTCGAGCAGACCACCGAGCAGCTGGCGACGCTGTTCGAAATCCTTCCCGTCGGTGTCGTGGTCGCCGACAGCGACGGGGGATTCGTCGAAGCTAACGAGACGGCAAAAGAGATCTGGGGCGGAGACGTGTTCGATGTCGAGTCGGTCGCGGAATACGAACGGTACACGGGGTGGTGGGCCGAGTCGGACGAGCCCGTCGAGCCCGAGGAGTGGACGATGTCTCGAGTGCTGGAGGGCGAGGAGGTCACCGACCCCGACATCTACGAAATCGAGACCGTCGACGGTGCGCGACGGATCATTCAGGCGGAGGGAATGCCGGTTTGGGACGCCGACGGAGACGTGACCCGCGGCGTCGTCACCATTTCCGACATCACTGAACGGCGGGCGTATCAGCGGAAACTCGAGGAGTCCAACGAGCGCTTGGAGCAGTTCGCCTACGCCGCCTCCCACGATCTCCAGGAGCCGCTGCGGATGGTCACCAGCTACCTCCAGTTGCTCGAAAGTCGGTACGCCGACGCCTTCGACGAGGACGGCCGGGAGTTTTTGGAGTTCGCGGTCGACGGCGCCGACCGGATGCGCGCGATGATCGACGGGCTGCTCGAGTACTCCCGCGTCGAGACGCGGGGCGACCCGTTCGAGCCGACCGATCTGAACGACGTTCTCGAGGACGTTCGGAGCGACCTGCAGCTACAGATCGAAGAGAGCGGCGCCGAGATCACGACAGAGGACCTCCCCCGAGTAAACGGCGACGTTGACCAGTTACGGCAGCTCTTTCAGAACCTGTTGTCGAACGCGATCATCTACAGCGGCGAGGGATCGCCACGCGTCCGCGTCGACGCCCGTCGGCGGGGCCGGCAGTGGGTGATCTCAGTCGAAGACAATGGGATCGGGATCGACCCCGAGGATCAGGAGCGAATTTTCACCGTCTTCGATCGACTGCACAGCCGCGAGGAGTACGAGGGGACGGGCATCGGACTCGCGCTCTGTGAGCGCATCGTCGAGCGCCACGGCGGGGAGATCTGGGTCGACTCCGAAGCCGGCGACGGGGCGACGTTCTCGATGACGCTTCCGGCCGCACGCGATCGATAACGGCCCTGATCGCACCGATCCCACTCTCACACAGTCCGTACGAGCGACGAATGCAGGGCTGGTTACTGCACCCGGGAGCCGTGTCGGATGTCGAGATAACGGTCGATACGTGACGAACGACTCACGACGCGTCGTCCGCGAGCGCCCAGTCCGCTTTCTCGGCCGCCGTCTCGAGGGGCACGAACTCCCAGTCGGCCGTCTCGGCGATGGGTTCGTCCTCGCCTGCGAGTCCGACGACGACCATGCGATCGGCGAAGAACATCGAGTTGCGGTCGATCTCGGCGAGGCGCTCGCCGGGACCGGTTCCGGTGCCGTTGAAGAAGTCGACGTCGATTCCGCGGTCGCGCTGGAACTTCTGGATCACGTGGGCGGGCACGCTGCCGACGATGCCGACCCAGTCGCTCCAACCGGCGGCGTCCGCCACGACCGCCGCCGGGTGCTCGAGTCGGCGGAGCGCGCCGTAGGTGATGGCGGTCGTCATCTCGTCGGCATCACCGCCGTGGGGGCCCGATGCCGGTTCGGTCGTATCCGCTGCGCTCGACGCGTCCGACGGCGCCGCACCCATCGGGTGCATCGACTCGGTTCTGCGGTCGCTCGCTCCCGCCGTCGAATCCGTCGGCGCGCTCGAGGCGCCGCCGCTCGATCCGGTGCCCTCGGTCGGAATCCCGACGGGCGTGCTCTCGCCCGTCTCGGGGACGTGTGGGGCCGGTGTGCGGTCCGGTTCGTCCGTCTCCGCGCCGTCATCCTCGGTTTCGGTCGCCGGCTCTGCGTCCGCCGTCCCCTCCGTCGTCCCCGCCGCTGGCGAATCGGGTTCGTCCGCCGGCTCCGCCGCTCCGTCGTCGCGCCACAGCCAGTCGCCGCGGTTCCCCGACTCCGTCTCGTCCTCCTCAGCGCCGGTCTCGAGGTCGTCGAGGTCGATCCGGTCAGTCATCGTCGCTCACCTCCGCTGGAGGGTCCGTTTCGCTGCCGGACGCCGGATCGTCTCCCTCAGGAATCGGCGTCGCGTCGTCGACGACGTCCGCGAGGCCGAGCCGTTCGATCGTCTCCCGAGTCGGTCGGCCCTCCGAGTCCCAGCCGCGATACCGGTAGTAGCGCTCGAGCAGCGCGTCGAACCGGTCGGGATCGAGGCCGTCGCCGCTCGCGTCGCCGTCGCTCCCGTCGTCCGCGTCGGCTCGGGGCTCGAGCAGGGCGTCGGGCAAGGCGTCGTCCTCGCGGGAGAAGCCCTCGCGGACGTTGAACAGCCGGATCAGGGTCCAGATCCGCTCGCCGGCGGTCGCGAGGTCGGCGCGGCCGACGTCGTAGCCGACCGCGGCGAGCCACTCGGCGCCGAGGTCCTCGGAGAGGGCGTCCTCGAGGAAGTCGTCCGCGATCAGGCTCCAGAGGACGGCCCGGCGGTTTTGCTCGCCCGCGACGGCGGCGACGCGGGCGCGGTCGTCGGGCCAGGCGCGGCCGACGGCCTCGGACTCGACGGGGCGGGCGCGGCGGTGGCAGGCGCCGCGGTCGCTGGTCGCGTAGGCCAGCGCCATCGTCTCGGCGCCGCGGGGGTCGTACGACGAGTAGTCCATCCCCTTGACCGTCGGGATGAGGTCCTCGCCACCGAACGCGGCGGCCGCGGCGTCGATCCCGTCGGCCAGCGCGTCGCCCAGCGGCGTCTCGCGGGTCGCGATCTCGCGGATCACGTCCTGCGCGGCGTCCTCGTCGCCAAAGGAGAGGTCGCGCTCGAGCAGCCCCTCCTGGCTCGCTCGGACGGCCCACGCGACAGCATTGCCGGCGCTAATGACGTCCACGGCGAGCTTGTCGCAGACCGCGCCCAGCGTCGCGACGGCGTCGAAGTCGTCGATTCCGAGACCGGCTCCGAGGACGATCGGCGCGGCGCCTCGCGGGACCGACTCCCCCTCGTTGGTATCGACACGGAAGCCGCCGGCGACGGCATCGTCCTCGCGCTCGCGCCCGTGTGACCGCTCGCGGACCGCCTCGATGCCGAGGTCGTCGGCACCGTCGAACCGCCGCTCCTGCCAGCCCCGCGTCGGGAGCACGCCGACCGCGTCCGCGACGTCGATCGTCTCGAGGGTCTCGCTGGCCGACTGCCACCGGCCCTCGTCGCTCTCGGCGAAGCGGCGTTCGTAGCGCTCGCGGAGGGCCTCGAGTCCGGTCGGCGGGTTGCCGCGCGCGACGACGGCCTTCAGGTTCTTCGAGCCCATCACCGCGCCGGCGCCGCCCCGGCCGGCGTGATGGTCCCCGCCGTCGGCGGCGATGGTCGCGTACTGGACTTCGTGCTCCCCCGCCGGGCCGATACAGGCGACTCCGGCGTCGGGAAACGCCGCGCAGGTCTCCGCGGCATCCGCACCCCGAAGCTCCGCCGCCGATTCGATCGTCGCGTCCCCGCCGTCGACCGAGAGGACGACGGGCTCGTCGGCCCGACCCGTGACGAGAACGGCGAGGTGGTCCTCGAGCGACCCCGCTAACCGCGCCGCGAACTCGCCGCCGCTGTACGAGTCGAGGAAGGTCCCCGTCAGCGGCGACTTCGTGATCGCCGCGTACCGCGGCTCGCCGGGGGTCAGCCCCGATACCGGACCGACGACGAACGCCAGCACGTTCGCGGGCGACAGCGGCTCGGTCCCCGCCTCGAGTTCCTCGTAGAGGTACCGCGCGCCGAGGCCCTTCCCGCCGACGTACCGCTCGAGCCACGCGTCCGGAATCGGCTCGCTGGTGACGGTCCGCGCGGAGAGATCGACCCGAAGGACGCGCGCCTGCTGCTCACGTGCCATCGTCACAACGTACGCGCGGACGGACTTCAATCCGCCCCCAAAATGTGGGATATACTGGAGCAATGCCGTTTTAGACTCGCTCGCTCGTCTCGAACGGTCGGCTGCGAAGAGCGGTATCGATCGATTACGGTTCGGGACGTCTCACGGACTTATCAAATCGCGCGTGACTGACGCCGTCGCCTGCGAAACCCCCTTGCGGGATGCTATCGAACGACGGCGTATGCGCATGGAACTCCGCGTCTGCAAACACTGCTACGAGGGGACCCACGGCAACGAGGGAAAGACCGCGATCACGCGCGACATGGTCGCCTGCGCCGAGCGCGTCCGGGAGTACAAGGACCTGATCGGACTCGACTCGCTGTACATCGCGAAGGTCGAGGAGGGCGACGTCGGCGGCGCGGAGGCGCTGCCGGCGATCGTCGCTCACATCGAGGAGGATCAGGTGACGCTGGCGGACACGCAACTGGTGATGGAAGACGGGGACGGGAACCTGCTGGTCTACCCCGAACCGGAAGACATCCTCGAGGTGCTGACGCGGAACATCGATCAGATCAGCGACCAGACCCGCCAGGACGTCACCGTCGAACTCTCCGCAGAGAGCGCGGAACTACTCACCTGAGCCGTAATAAACCGATCACACGTTTCCGATCCAGTTATTTCTCATAAACTTTTGTGTTGTCCGGCGGAACTAGGGAATATGCGAGCAGCCGTCATCGAAGAACACGGAGAGCCGCTGGCGATCGAGGACGTCGCGTATCCGGAGCCGAAGCCGGATCAGGTGATCGTCGAGACGGAGGCCTGCGGGGTCTGTCGCAGCGACTGGCACGCCTGGCAGGGCGACTGGAGCTGGATCGGCGCGGGGGTCCCGGAGGGACAGATCCTCGGCCACGAGCCTGCCGGCGTCGTCTCCGAGGTCGGCGAAGACATCGAGACCCTCGCGGTCGGCGACCGGGTCGCCGTCCCGTTCCATCTCGGCGACGGGAGCTGTCCGCACTGCCGCGAGGGGCGGGCGAACAACTGTGAGACGGTGCTTCCGCTCGGACTGTCGGAGTACTCCCAGGGAGCCTTCGCGGAGGCGTTCCCGGTCCGAGAAGCCGACTTCAACTGCGTCAAACTGCCCGAAACCGTCGAGTACGACGAGATGGCGGGTCTCGGCTGCCGCTTCATGACCGCCTACCACGCGCTGGCCGACCGCGCCGACCTCCGCCCCGGCGACTGGGTCGCCGTCCACGGCTGCGGCGGCGTCGGCCTCTCCGCGATCCACATCGCGAACGCGCTGGGCGCCCATCCGATCGCGATCGACCTCGTCGACCACAAACTCGAGCGCGCCGAGGCGCTCGGCGCTCGCGAGACGATCGACGTGACCGCGGTCGACAGCGCGGCCCGGGAGGTCAAGGCCATCACCGACGGCGGCGCCGACGTCTCCATCGACGCGTTAGGCGTCGCCGAGACCTGCACGAACTCGGTCAACAGCCTCGGCACGCGGGGCAGCCACGTCCAGGTCGGACTCACGACCGGCGAGGAGGCGGGGCAGATCGAACTGCCCGTCGACGTCATGACGATGCAGGAGATCGACTTCCACGGCTCCTTCGGCATGCCGCTGGTCCGCTACGAGGAACTGTTCAAGCTGATCGCGCAGGGGACCCTCGAGCCGAGCAAGATTATCGGGGAACGGCTCTCGCTCGACGAGCTGCCGGAGACGCTGGCCTCGATGGACGACTACGAGACGGTCGGCATTCCGGTCGTCACCGAGTTCTGAGCGGTCCGGCCGACGCGGCGACTCCGTCGGGACGGGAGCCGTCGCTGGTCGACGTATCGGTTTCGGAAACCCGGGCGGGGGCGGGAACCCGCCCTGGCGTGAGAGACATGAGCTAACTCGAAGCGGGGGCGAGTCCACTTCCGAGCGATCCGGGCACGAACGCACGCAATCGACTGGTCAGCGCGTCGGCTCGGTCGAGCGCGTACCCGGCGGGGTTGTCTTCCCCGCAGCCGAAGCAATGCCAGTGTCACCCATTGTTATGCAGGCGCTTGGCCGCCAGTAGTCTCCCCAAACAGTTGACAGGCGACGGCTAACCCGGCTGTTTCGAACCCCAACGCCGCCGAAATCGCCGCTCAGAAGTCGAAGTCGTTCGTAACCCGTTTCACGGAGCCCACGACGGGCGAAGATAATTGGGTCCGCTTCCCGTCTAGCAGTCCATGCACGAGAACGAACTCGAGGCGCCGCTTCGGCTCGGAATCGTCGGGCTCGGCTACATCGGAACGACCGTCGGTGGGCAGTTTCACCGGCACGGCGACGCGACCGTGCAGGCGCTCTGTGACCTCGATACGGAACGGCTCACGGAAGTCGGCACCGCGTTCGACGTCCCCGACGCCGAGCGGTACGCCGACTACGCGACGATGCTCGAGGACGCCCCGTTGGACGCCGTCCTCGTCGGCACGCCCCACACGCTCCACTACGAACAGGTCGTCGCGGCCCTCGAGGCCGGCTGTCACGTCTACTGTGACAAGCCCCTCACCACCGACCTCGAGCGCGCACGCGACCTCGCGGATCGAGCCGAGCAGTCTTCGGAGACGCTGATGGTCGGCTATCAGCGTCACCTCCAGACGGCGTTTCGGACCGCCAGGGAGCGGTTCGACGACGCGTCACCGAACTGGCTGACCGCGTCGATCACCCAGGACTGGATCGACGACTCACAGGGGACCTGGCGGCTCGATCCCGACCTCTCGGGCGGCGGCTTCCTCTACGACACCGGGAGCCACGTCCTCGACGGCGTCCTCTGGGCGACCGGCCTCGAACCCGGGTCCGTCGCGGCGAGCATGGACTTCCACGACGACGCGGAGCGAGTCGACAGCCGGGCGCACCTCGACGTCCGGTTCGCCGGCGGCGCCACGGGGACCTTCTCCTTCAACGGCGACGCCCCCTCGGTCCGCGAACACGTCCACGTCTGGGACGACGACGGCGCCGTCTACCTCGAGGGACGCCAGTGGGGCTCGCGCACCGTCACCGAAATCGATGCCGACGCGGGCGAGTACGACCCCTACATCGACGCCCGTGCCGAGCGGACCCGCGCCGAGGCCTTCCTCGAGAGCGTCCGGACCGGTGCCGAACCGCCGGCGACGGCCCGGGACGCCCTCCGGGTGACTGCGCTGACGGAAGCGGCCTACGAGGCGGCCCGAACCGGGGATCGAATCGACGTGCCCACCGCCGCGGAGTGAGTCGCGACTCGAGGGACCCTCCCGGCCGACGATTGCCGTGGCTGGAAGTGACTGCATACCGTCGTGGAACGGTTGATGGAACGCTGTTTTTCGGTCGCTAATATCGTTATACCGTGTCGCTTCACCCCGACGCTGTCAGTCGGTTATGCGGTTCTTACGGGCGCGGGTCGTCCGGTTCTCGGATCGCCGTTCGAACTGCTCCGGCCGCCACCAGGAGGGCTGTCAAATCGTCGGTAAGAAACGCATAGATCGGTTCCACTTTCGGTTACAAGCCGGATAACTACAACCGGTCATGGCCTTCGATCGGATATGATCACCTGCAGTAACTGCGAGACCGCCCAATTCCTGCAGATAACGCAGAGCCGCGTCTACTTCGAGGACGGGGAGATGATCAACGAGATCTCCGAGACCTACGAGTGTACGCTCTGCGGGGCGACCGGCCAGTACATCTACGACGAAGACCGCGATACGGAGGACGTCACCGGCGACGTCGAGCTCACCACGGAACGACCGAAGCACGCCTGAGCGACGACGACTGGCCATCGATCCCGTTCGGTTCGGCCCACTGGTACGGTTGCAGTTCCCGAAACCGACGCTCGAGTCGTCTCACTCGTCGTCTACTCGGGAGCGTCTCCGTCCGATCGCTCGTCGTTCTCCGTTCGGGACTGCTCGCCGTCGTCCCCTCGAGACCGTTCCTCGGCGCGGTCTCGAGACGATTCGTCGCCGCGATCGCGGTCGCGAGAACGCTCGCCCTCCGGCGTCGATCCGACCGTGAGCCGCTCGAGTTCGTTCGGCGCCCGCTTCCGGTTCCGTTTCTTCTTGTGCTGACGGCGAGTGATCGACGTCTGCCGTCGTTCGACGTCCCACTCCTCGAAGAGGCCGTACTCGTTCATCGTCTCCATTCCGGCGATGGCCGCGGTGAGCTTGACGCCGATCAGCGGAATCCCAGCGACCGAGACGATCACGTCCGCACGGAGGACGGCGCCCTCCATGAGCAGCACGTCGAGCACGTCGACGAGCGTCTCTTCGTCCTTTCGCGGTCTCATGGGTGTGGCTGGGTATCGGTCGATTCGTCGCCGCCCAGTTCCGGCGCGAACGTGTACGGCGGCCACGGCCCAGTGAACCTGACCTCGAAACCGTCGTTTTCCGCCACGTCGTCGAGGATCGAGCCGATCGCCTCCTCCTCGTCCTCGTGGGCGAGCAGCGTCAGTCGACAGAGCGTTTCTCCGTCGCGTTCGTCGGCCCCGTCGGCGATGTCGTCGGACAGCGACGCCGTCGGCGACCGCTCGAGGCTGTGGACTTCCCGCGCGGCGTCCGCGAGTCGGTCCTGTAAATCGGCCGTGATCGACTCGCGGCGGGCCGCTCGCAGTTCGGTCAGGCGCTGCTCGAGTTTCTTCTCGAGCAGGAACGACGTTCCCGACCCGGAGTCGTCGATCTGGTCGGCGAGTTCCTGTAGGCGGTCGTCCCGTTCGATCAGCGCCTCGTCGTCGATGGGGTCGATCTCGACGACCTCGACGCGGTACTCCCAGTGGCCCGCCAGCCCCGAGAGCGCGCGGTCGAGCGTGTCGGACTCCTCGCGGAGCCACTCGCGGACGCCCTCGTCGCCGCCCCGCAGGATCGTGTCGAACTGGAACGGGATCGGCGTCCCGAACTCCTGGGCGGCCTCGTCGACGACCGTCTGGTGGCGGACGAGCCAGCGCCGAACCTGCGCGAGATCGGCCGAGTCGTAGATCCCGTCGGTCTCGTGGACGACCGCGCCGATGCCGTCGGCAACCGCAATCGAGACGGGTTCGCCGTCGACGCCGGTCGCTTCGAACGTCGCGCCCTCGTCGGCTCGGACGATACAGTAGAGGTATCGCCCGTCGTCGATCTCGGGAACCGCCTCGTCGACGGCCTCCTCGAGATCCTCGAACTCCTCGACGCCCTCGAGATCGTCGATGCTCTCGGCGTCGGCGATGTCCTCGAGCCGTTCGTCGGACCGTTCGGAGCTCACTCCTCGTCACCTCCGAGCACGGAGTAGCCGGGTTTATTCGTGGCTCGCGGTTCGCCGTGGAGCTGTTCGATCGCGTCGTTGACCAGCCCGTTCAGGTCGCCGCGCAGGTCGTCGACGCCGTCCTCGATCCCCTCATCTTCCTTGAGCTGCTCGATCTCCGCCTCGATCGTCGCGAGCTGTTCGCCGAGCCGTTCGATCTCCTCGTCGGCGAGGTTCCCGGACTCCATGCGACGCACGGCTTCGCGCTCCAAGGCGTCCATCAGGATCTCCACGACGGTGACGACGAGCGTGACCAGTCCCTGGCGCGCGTCCTCGCCGTCGCCGACGTCGATCTGCGTCACGAGTCTCCCTCCGTGTTCGTCGCTTCCGCTTCGGCCTCCTCTCCGTCGCCGTTCTCGGTCGTTTCGGCGTCCTCGTCGCCGTCGGAGTCAGTCTCGTTCTCACCGTCACCGTCGGAATCGGAGTCGTCACTGAGCAGATCGTACCCGCCGCTGGTCGGCCGGTTCGGATTCGGCCGCGCGCCGAGGTGGGAGGCGCCGCGATCGGGCATCTCGTAGCTCTTCGCGCCGTCGTCGCTCGAGTCGTCGTTCGCCTCGTCCGACGCGTCACTCTCGTCTTCGGACCGCTCGTCGGCGGTGGCGTTAACGCCCCGCGTGGGATCGATCACCGGATTCGGTCGGTCCATCTCGGCGATTTCCGGGTCGTCAACCGCCGCCGCGACGCGGCGCATGTCGGTGCCTTCGGGGAACTCGAGGCCGTACTTGGCCGCGGTCTCGAAAGAGGCAATAGCGGCCCGGACCTGCACGCCGAGCAGTTGCGTGTCGCCGATCGAGACGGCGATGTCGGCGTTGATGACGATCCCCTTGTCGAGCAGCATCTCGACGACCTCCGCGAGATCGGCCTTCTGCCGGCTGGGCTGGAAGTCATCCACCACGGCGATCACCTCCGTCGTCGGACGGCGTCGTATCGGTCGCGGTCGGATCCGCCGCGGTCGGACCGGTCGGATCCGTCGGTGGCGAAACGGTCGCCAGCCCGACGGCCGTCAGTACCTCGAGTCGCCGTCGAATCGCCGTTGGTAACATGGTATCACTCATTGGTTGCCCGCTGCTGCTGTGTCTCCGAGTCGTCGTTCTCACGCCGTTGCTGGTCCGTCCGCCCGCCGTTCTCCTGCCGGCCGTTCTCCCGCCGGCGCTGTTTCTCCCGCTCGATCTCGAATCGGCGGCCGTAGATGCGCTTCCGGGTCGGCGCCGTCGAGAGTTTGACGTCCTGTGGCACCGTCGAGTAGCGGGCGCCGCTGCCGAGGTCGCGGCGCTCGGTCGGAATCGTCGCCGCCGCGGTCGGATTCCGCGAATTCGTGCTGGCGTCCTTCCGGCGCATCTTCTCCCGGTTCATCTCGTAGAGCTGCTCGAACTTCTCGTGGGTTTCGAGCAGCGCCGACCGGAACGCGTCGATTCCCTTCAACGCCTGCTCTTGAATGGCGATCTGATAGGCCTCCGGATCCTCCGCGACGTTGATGTCGCCGAGCGCCTGTTTCGCGTCGCCCGCGTCCATCTGGATCAGGTCGTCGTCGTCGCCGCCGATCAGGCCGCCCTCGCCGTCGCCGCCACCGGCGATGTCCGAGATCGCGTCTTCGACCATGCCGGCGTCCTCGCCGTCATCGAGTTCGTCGACGGCGTCCTGAAGTTCGCGTTTCTCCTGCCAGACGTCGGTGAGGTCCGTGGCGTCCCAGGCGTTCAACAGGTTGATCGCCCGGAAGAGCTGCGTGAAGTTCACGAGGTCGGTCGCGCCCTGGTCCTCGTCGGCGAGCACTTCGGGGATGTCCCCGACCTCGATCGCCGCGAGGAGGTCGTCTCCGTCGACGGCCTCGGGGAGCTCGCTGAGATCGATCGCCTCGAGCAGTTCCTCGGTCTCGCGCACGACGCGGACGAGCGTCTCGACGTCGCCGAGGATCGACTCGAGCGTGCTGTCGTCGAGGTTCTCGACGTTCTCGCCGCCGCCGAGATACTCATCGAGGTTCTCGAGTGAGTCCTCCGCTTCGTCGAGGAGGGCGTCGAAGGTCTCGCCGGTGTCGGCCGCGTCGTCACTCATCGTCGTCCTCCGTCTCGGACTCCGCGTCCGTCGTTGGCTCGGTCGTCTCAGTCTCAGTCTCGGTCTCCGTCGGCGCTTTCTCGTCCGGTTCTGGACTCGAGTTCGGTTCGATCCAAACGGAGAGCACGCCGTTTTTGATCGTCGCCTCGGCCGTTCGCTCGCGCCACGGGACGTCGATCCGATCGAGTTCGCGTCCCGCGACGCCGACGACAAGGGTCGCGCCGTCGAAGCCGACGGTGACGTCGTCCGGATCGGCGCCAGCCACGTCGGCGGTGACGAGCAGTTCGTCCTCGCCCTCCCGCGTCGTCAGGAGGTGGTCGCTCGAGGGCGCGGTCGACCCGCTCGAGGAGTCGGGCCGGTACCGGCGCGTTCGCGGTCGATTCCGGTCGACGTCTCGGTCGCGGTCGAACTCATCGCGATCGTTCGCGTCGGCGAACGGGCTCCGGTCGTCCCCCAGCCGATCGGTGAGCGCGTCGCCGGTCCGGATCGAGACGTCGTAGTCGATGGTCGTTCGATCGCCGCGGCGCTGACCGGACCGGGAGGCTTCGTCCAGCCACTCGAGGGCCGACAGCAGGCTGGTGAGCCAGTGGCCCTGATCGTCGCTCGATTCGTCGCGTCGGTCCTCGGGTGTGTGGTCGTCTGGTGACATCAGCGTTTCACCTCTACGCGGCCGCTCGCGAGTCGCTCGTGGACGTCGCGGGCGATCTCGATCTCCTCCTCGAGTTCGTCCTTGCGGCGCCGGTACTCCTCCTCGGAGCGTTCGCCGAGTTCGTACAGCAACTGGTTCTCCTTGAGTTCGGCCTCGAGTGCCTCGATGTCGTACATCTCACTCAGCGCCATCGTGTGCAGCGTGTCCACGATGCCGACGAACGGTCGGATCAGGAGGTCGTCGAGGATGAACATGGTTACTGTTGGGCGCCGATCTTGACGTCGACGAAGCTGTACGGTGCGAACGGCCCCGTGTACCGAAACATGAGATCGTCGTACTCGTCCTCGAGGTCGGCGATCGCCTCGTCAAACGCCTCGCGCTCGTCGCGGTCGACGAGGTAGGAGCGATTGAGCACGAGTCGATCGCTGAACAGGTCGTTGGGAACCGATTGCGCGGCGATCGACTCGAGTTCGTCCGCGACGGCTTCTTCGAGCGCATCGGTGTCGACCTCGGCGTCCTCCTCGCGGACGATCTTGAGGCCGAGTTCTTCGCGGCCCTCGATGTCGTTGATCGCGCGCCGGAACGCCGGTCTGGCGCCGCGGAGGACGTTCTTGAGCGCCCGGTCGTTCTCGAAGGCCATCCCGAACTGCATCGGCACGATCGTTCGGCCGCCGTCGCGGTTCATGATCTCCCGGAGGACGTCGTCGTGTCGCTGGGCGTCCTCGTCGGTCTCCTCGGGATCGGTCGTGTCGATATCGGAGACGACGGCGTTGAGCCGTCGATGCGAAACCGTGTAGACGCGGTCGGCGCCGCCGACGGCGTCGGTCTCGAACTCGACGGGATCGTCGTTCATCACGCCGTAGACGTATCGGTGGGTCATCGGGCGATCACCCCGACGTCGAACGGCGGCGCTGCTCGTGCCCGCAAGCGCGGGCGCGATTCGTCCACGGCCTCGAAGGGGATCGATCGGGAAATCATGGGAACGGGGTCGACTACCCGGGGAAGCGCCTCCGGACTCCGTTACGTCCGCGCTCACCCGCGGGTATTCGAGGAACTCGTCATGTGAATTTCACCGCCGCGATGGGTCATCGTAGTGCTTGCAATGGCAGCCCGCGACGGCGACCCGAACGGGTTCGGAGCGGTCGCGGTTCGGCGTCGCCGGCTTGCAGACGCAGTCCCAGTCGTGTTACGAGCAGGGGGAGTACCCGGATCCGTATGGCAGCATCATCAGGTCGGAGACCCGACTCCTCGAGTCTCGCAGAGGTACTGGATCGCATCCTCGACAAGGGCGTCGTCATCGACGTCTGGGCACGGGTCTCGGTCGTCGGGATCGAGCTCCTGACGATCGAGGCCCGCGTCGTCGTCGCGAGCGTCGACACCTTCCTCCACTACGCGGAGGAGATCGCAAAAATTGAGCAAGCGACGGCAGAGGGCGACCTCGAGGAGTTAGAGGAGCTCGAGGTCGAACCGCGTCCGGAATCGTCACCCGAATCCGCTACCCAATAACGCTCCATGGCCGACGATTCCTCGCGCAAGCGCAAGGTCAGAGGTCGAAAGATCACGACCGACCGCTCCAAGAAGGAGGGACGGCGTGCGAAGAAAGAGCTGGCCCGCAAGTCGTCGAAAGCGGGGAAGCGAAACGGCGACAGTTCCCTCTCCGCCCCCGAAGACGTCGCTCCCGAGCCGTTCGTCGAGACCGACGCCGTCGCCTCGCTGCGCGACAGGATCAACGGCTGGCTCGAGGCGGAGAAGCCGGTCCACCTGATCGGTCCGACGGGCTGCGGGAAAACGGCGCTTGCGCTGTCGGCCGCCGCCGAACGCGGCCGACCGGTCGTGTGGATCAACGGTGACGAGTCCGTCGACACGGCCGCGCTCGTCGGCGCGAACGCCGGCGGGGAACGATACAAGGAGAGCGATCGTTTCGTTAGCGGCGTGAGCAAACAGACGGAGATCGTCCGCGAGCGGTGGGTCGACAACCCGCTCTCGGTGGCCGTCCAGGAGGGCGCGACGCTCGTCTACAACGAGTTCTCGCGCAGCGATCCCTCGGCGCACAACGTCTTGCTCTCGGTGTTCGAGGAGGGCGTCCTCGAGCGACCGGGCAAGCGCGGCGAGGACCGGACGATCGACGTCCACCCCGAGTTCCGGGCGATCTTCACGTCGAACGACGTCGAGTACGCGGGCGTCCATCGACAGCAGGACGCGCTGCTCGACCGCTTCGTCGGCGTCCACATCGACTACTACGACGCGGAGACCGAACGGGAAATCGTCAAGTCCCACGTCGACCTCTCCGAGGAAGACGTCGAGGCCATCGTCTCGAAGACCCGGGCGCTGCGCGACGAACTCGACCTCGTCGTCGGCACGCGGGCTGCGATCACGGCCGCGAAGGGGCTGGCGGTCTTCGACGGCCAGCGAAACGGTGACGGCGACGGCGAGGCCGGCGAGTTCGACGACGAGTTGTTGACCGACGTCTTCATGGACGTGCTCGCCCCGAAGATCGCCGGCGAGGGTCCCGATGACGTCTCGCAGCTCCGGACGCAGATCGCCGAGTCCGTCTGACTCGGCACCCGTCTCCGCGGGAGAACGACGATACGCAGAGCACGGAGATCCAGACACGGACGAATACACACGAACGGTTCAGCACACGCCAATGGCCGAAGCCGATACCCAGCAATCAGCGGAAGCGGAGCAAGCGCAGGATCAGTGTCGGGCGCTGACCGAGGACGGCGAGCGCTGTTCGCGGCCGGCCCAGGAGGACGGCTTCTGCTATCAGCACGACGAGAGTGATCCAACAGTGAGCGACAGTCAAGCAGTCGAAGACGAACAGGACGAAGCGGCACAGGACGACGAACGGGAGTCGCAGGCCCAGAGCCGAGAGTTGGGCACGGCCGACATGACCGGCGAGGAGAAGACCGATCCCGACGAGGTAGACGCCGACGTCGACACCGACCACGACGAGATCGCGGGCGTCCTCGCGGTTCGCCGGACCGTCCAGTCGACCGCCGGCGAGCTCATCGGCCGGGAGTTCGACGCCGTCAGCGAGATCTCGCCGACCGACGACGGCTGGCGCGCGGTCGTCGAAGTCGTCGAGCGCCGGGCCGTCCCCGACACGCAGGACATCGTCGGTCGCTACGAGATCGAACTCGACGAGAGCGCGACCGTCCACGGCTACCGTCGTCTCGACCGCTACCGGCGCGGCGACACGACATCGTTCGAGTAACGGATCACCGCGTCGAAGCCGTCTGACGCTGGCCCGGTTCGCCGGGCACCGAGAGCCGCTGCTGTCGCGAATCCGTTGGTCGAAACCTCGAAGTCCCGTGCGCCCGTCGGTTCGACCGACGATCCGTGTCTGACCCTCTCGTTCGCGGCGTCGACGTCGATTCAGAGACCCGGTGCGCTCACTACCAGACCGAGCGCGACGTCGTCGCCTTCAAATTCGCCTGCTGCGAGTGCTACTATCCTTGTTATCGCTGTCACGCCGAGACGGCGGATCACGACGCCGTTCCGTGGCCGCGCGATCGGTTCGACGAACCGTCGGTGCTGTGTGGCGTCTGCGAGACCGAACTCGCGGTTCCTGAGTACCTCGAGGCCGACTACCGGTGTCCGTCCTGTGGCGCGGCGTTCAATCCGGGCTGTAGTACGCACGCCGATCGCTATTTCGAGACGACCGGCGCCGCCGAGTGACTGCCGGTACGGACGGTCTACAGGACTGTCGCCGCTGCTACGATCGCCGATACCGGTAGCTCGACCCGCTCTCGCGGGCTCGAGTATTTCACGGGACCCCCATCGCGATCGTCTCGGTGGTCTGGGGAGCGAGGTGACGAACTGTTCGGGAACGACGGCGTCGAGCGGCCTGGAATTGTCGGGGGACAGCGGTTTGGGCCGGACGACCGTAGTGGGCATATGGGGCGCCTGGCCGAGGCGATCGAGTCCGCGGCGACGGTCGTCCGGGTCGTCTACGAGCAAGACGTCAAGTATCCCGCGGCCGCGCTCGCGTACTACGCGTTCGTCGCGTTCATCCCCTTGCTCATGCTCCTGTTCGCGCTCGTCGGCGAGCGGCTTGTCACCCGGATTCACGGCACGACACCGGAGTTTCTCACGCCCGGCGCCCAGCGGCTGGTCTACGAGGCGACGACGACCGCGACGGGACGAACCTGGGCGGTGCTGTTCGCGATCGGCGTCCTCGCCTGGAGTAGTGCGAACGTCGCCGTCGGTTTCCTAGCGGTCGTCGAGCGTATCGAGCGGGTACCCGAGCGTCCGCTCGGAAGTCAGGTTCGCGACGCCGTCGTCGTCCTCGGATCCATCGGACTAGCGATCGTCGCGATCGTCGGGACGAGCGCGCTGTTCCCGCTGCCGCCCGACGGACCGGTCGCCGGACTCTCGGGATTCGTCGTCCTCGTTCTCGCGCTCACCGTCGCCTTCCTGCCGATGTACTACGTCCCGTCGCGGTCGGCGACTACGCCGTCGGCCGCGCTCCCGGGAGCACTCGTGACCGCGTTCGGCTGGACGCTCGTTCACACCGGGGTCCACTATTACGCCGCCAACGCCGGCCGATACGCGATATACGGTGTGCTCAGCGGTGTTATTATCATCCTCACGAGTCTCTATCTCGCAGCCGTCCTGCTCATGGTCGGGATCGTCGTCAACGCGACCCTCGAGGCGACGGGGGCGTCACGACTCGGTACGTGAGAGGGCAGTCGATTTTAGGCGTCCTTCTACTGCCGATCGTCCCCTCCGTCAGTCGTCGGCGGGCGCCGATGCCGACGTTTCGGCCGATACGTCCTCGAGCGCCGCGTTCTCGCTTCGCAGGGTCGTTTCGACCGCGGGTACGAGTTCGTTGACGACCGACCGACCGTCCTTCTCGCGGACGACCAGCCCGTCCTCCTCGAGCGCCGAGAGGTGGTGAGAGACCGTGCTCGGATCGCGCTCGAGTTCGTCTGCGAGGCGGCCGTTCGGCGCCGAACCGAGCGCCGCGAGCGTCTCGAGCACCTCGCGCTTGGCCGGCTCCGCGAGGGCGGCGTGGAGTGCGACGTCGGCGACGGCGCTCTCGTCGGCCGTCAGCCGGTCGTCCTCGAGGAAGTACCGCCGCTTGCCGTTGACCTTGGCCGTGGCCACCAGCCCTTCTTCCTCGAGGACGCGGACGTGGTGGCGGACCGTCGAGAGCGCGACGCCGCTCTGGTCGCTGACCGCCGAGAGGTAACAGCCGGGGTCGTCGGCGATGGTCTCGTAGATCGTCCGCCGGCGGTCGTTCTCGAGGGGATCCGAATCGTCGTAGCGGCTGTATCGGAAGATCGAGACGAGGTTCCAGGGGACGAGCGATCCGATTCGACGGAGATACTGAAGGACGGAGGACTGGCCGAGCCACTTCGCCGCGAAGCCGGTCGCGCCGCCGGCCGCGGTGCCACCTGCGGCGCTGCCAGCACCGCCGGCCGAACCGGCAGCGGCACCCGCGCTGGCACCGGCGCCGGCCGCCCCGCCGGCGCCGCTGGCACTCCCCGCTGCGGCCCCCGCGGCGGTGACCGTCCCGAGCAGGCCGACGAGGACGGCGTCGGCCGTCGTCGAGGTGCCGCCCGGAACCGCGGAGGCGCCGCCGGTACCGTCGTTGTCGCTCCCGCTCGCAGCGTTGGAATCGTCGTCATCCGCGCTCTCACTCGATTCGGTCGACACGGACGCAGCCGCCTCGAGGTCGACGGGTCCCGTTCCGATCGAGCCGTCGAGTTCGGCGTCGCCGTCGATCGCACCGCTCGAGTCGTCGAGCAGCCGGTCGACCGTCTCGGTCGTGTCGTTCGTGATCTCGTCGCCCCCGTCGGCCGTCTCGTTGGCGACGGTATCGACCGCGTCCCTCGTCTCGTCGGTCGTGTTCGTCGCCGTCTCAGTCCCGTTCTCGAGGGCATCTTCGGTTTCGTCGACGGTGTCGTCGCTCCCGTCGGTTGCGTTCCGGATCTCGTCCGTCCCGTCGTCCTCGTCGCCGGTCCCGTTCGTCGCGTTCTCGCGACCGTCGTCGGTCTCGAGGTCGCCGCTGGCGTTTTCGAACTCGTCGTCCGTCACGTCGACGGACTCGGCGGGCGAATCGTCGGCCTCCAGCGACGCGGAGCCGCCGGTCGCGGCGACGATGCCGACCGTTCCGACGCCGCAGACGAGGAGCGTGACGAGACAGACGAGGGCGCGACTCGCGGTCGGCGAACGGGTGGTCATGCTATTCGTGTGGGGTTGTGCGGTCGAGCGTAATACGCCTTTTCCGTTTCCTGACAGTCGCGCTACCGGAACTGTCTCGAAATCGGATCGTTCGGCGCCGATCCAGCAAGCTATTTCCGCGTCCGACGGCGGTATTCGGGTATGGATCCGGCGCTTGGCCCTCCGGAACAGATGGCCGAGAAACGCGACGAGCTGACGCCGATGATGGCGCAGTACCACGACCTCTGTGCCCGCTACGACGACGCCATCGTGCTCTTTCAGGTGGGGGACTTCTACGAGACCTTCTGCGGCGCCGCCGAACGCACCGCTCGCCTGCTCGAGATCGCCCTGACGAGCCGCGAGGACTCCACCGGTGAGTACCCGATGGCCGGCATTCCGATCGACAACGCCGAATCGTATATCGAGGAGCTGCTCGAGGCCGGCTACCGCGTCGCCGTCGCGGATCAGGTCGAAGAGCCCGGCGAGACCTCCGGCGTGGTCGAGCGCGCGGTCACGCGCGTGATCACGCCCGGGACGCTCACCGAGGACGAACTGCTCGCGAGCGACGACAACAACTTCGTCGCGGCCATCGCTCGCGAGGGCGAGCGGCTCGGGCTCGCCCTGCTCGACGTCTCGACGGGCGACTTCTACGCGACGAGCGCGACCGCCCCGGAGTCGATCGCCGACGAGATCAGCCGATTCGACCCCTCGGAGGCCGTCGTCGGCCCCGACGCGCCCGCCAACCCAGTCCCCGACGACTGCATGGTGACGCCGTTCGACGCCCGCGCCTTCGACCGCGAACGGGCCGCCGACAAGCTCGCGGCGTACTTTCGCAACCCCGACGCCCTGCTCGCGGGGGACGCCGAGATACGGGCCTGCGGCGCCTTGCTCGCGTACGCCGAGTACGTCCGCGGCGGCGAGCACGAGGGCGAACGCGGCGAGAGCGACGAGGAGCGCGTCGAAGCGGTCTTCGAGGGCGACGCCGAGCAGCGCCTCGAGTACATCACCCAGCTCACCCGCTACGACCCCCGTGAGTACCTGCTGTTAGACGCCGTCGCGCTGCGCAGCCTCGAGCTGTTCGAACCCCGAACCGTCCACGGTCGGGACGACGCGACGCTCGTCGGGGTACTCGACGAGACCGCGAGCGCGCTGGGCGGCCGCAAGCTCAGGGACTGGATCCGTCGGCCGCTGCTCGAGCCCGCGCGGATCGAGGCCCGCCACGACGCGGTCGCCGAGCTGAAATCGGCCGTGCAGACCCGTGAGCGGCTCCACGACCGCCTGCGAGAGGTGTACGACTTAGAGCGGCTGATCGGCCGCATCTCCCGCGAGCGAGCCAACGCCCGAGATCTGCGCTCACTGCGCGATACGCTCGCGGTCGTCCCCGAAATCAGGGAGCAGTTGGCCGACGCCGACTGCGAACGCCTGCGAGAACTCCGCGAGAACCTCGACCCGCTGACGGACGTCCGCGAGTTGATCGAGGACGCCGTCGTCGCGGAGCCGCCGATCGAGATCACCGAGGGCGGGATCATCGCCGAGGGGTACGACGAGAATCTGGACGACCTCCGCGGGACCGCTCGAGACGGCAAGCAGTGGATCGACGACTTAGAGGAACGGGAGCGCGAGCGGACGGGCATCGGCTCGCTGAAGGTCGGCCACAACTCCGTCCACGGCTACTACATCGAGGTGACGAACCCGAACCTCGATTCTGTCCCCGAGAACTACCAGCGCCGACAGACGCTGAAGAACTCCGAGCGGTTCGTCACGCCGAAACTCAAAGAGCGGGAGGACGAGATCGTCGGCGCCCAGCAGCGGGCCGACGAGCGCGAGTACGAACTGTTCTGTGCGGTCCGCAGCGAAATCGCCGCCGAGGTTGAACGCGTGCAGGGACTGGCCGACGCGATCGCGACGCTGGACGCGCTCGTCTCGCTCGCGACCGTCGCGGCCCAGTACGACTACTGTCGCCCCGAGATGCTCGAGCGCGACGACCACGAGGGCCTCGAGATCGACATCGAGGGCGGCCGGCACCCTGTCGTCGAGCGCACCCAGGAGTCGTTCGTTCCGAACGACGCGAACCTGACGCACGACCGACGGCTGGCGGTGATCACGGGTCCAAACATGTCGGGGAAGTCGACCTACATGCGTCAGGTCGCCCAGATCGTTCTGCTCGCGCAGGTCGGGAGCTTCGTCCCCGCGCGCTCGGCCAGACTGACGCCCGTCGACCGAATCTTCACCCGCGTCGGCGCCAGCGACGACATCGCGGGCGGCCGCTCGACGTTCATGGTCGAGATGGACGAACTCGCGACCATTCTGCGCGAGGCCGACGAGCGCTCGCTCGTCCTGCTCGACGAGGTAGGTCGGGGCACCTCGACCGCCGACGGCATGGCCATCGCGCAGGCGATCACCGAGCACGTCCACGACCGGGTCGGCGCGACGACGCTGTTCGCGACCCACCACCACCCGCTGACCGAACTCGCCGACGACCTCGAGGCCGCGTTCACGCTCCACTTCGAGGTCGACGAGGACGACGGCGAGGTCGTCTTCCACCACGAGATCGCACCCGGCGCGGCGACGGGCTCCTACGGCGTCGAGGTGGCGACGGCCGCGGGCGTCCCCGAGACCGTGGTCGAGCGCTCGCGGGAACTGGTCGCGGAGGCCGCCGGCGACGACGGTGAACCGATCGAAGAAGGGGAAGACGCGGGCGACGCGGACGCACCGGTCGAACCGACTGAAGACGAGGTTGCTGCAGCCACTGCGGATGGTGGGGATATCCCGACCGACGTCGCCGCCGAGCTCCGGGCACTGGACCTCGCGCACCTCACGCCCGTCGAGGCGCTGACGGAACTGGATCGGTTGAAGCGGCTGCTCGAGGAGTGACGGCGGGTTTCGAACCGCCGTTAATCGCCGTCGAGTAGCGATTTCCGATAGAATACCAGTTCGAACGGCTCGCCGAAACCCTCGATCCGCTCGCGCGCCGCTTCCTCGTACCCCAGCGTCTCGTAGAGCCCGCGGGCAGCGGTCTGTGTCGGCCTCGTATCGAGGACAATATGCGTAGCCCCTCGTTCGCGAGCGCGTCGCTCGAGTTCCGTCGCGATCCGCCGACCGTAGCCGCGGCGCTGATAGTCCGGATCGACGCGCATCCGCATCAGTTCGACCGTCGACTCCGGGAGATCGGAGAGTACCTGCGCAATGAAATCCGTCCCGTCGACCGGCCGGAACGCGCCCATGGCGACGATTCGTCCCTCGCGCTCGCCGACGAGGAACTCGCCGCCGTTCTCGAGATACGTCTCGGTGACGGTCTCGAGGTCCCCGTCCGGAACGTCCGCGACGTAGGCGCCGACGTCCCGCATGGCCGTTTCGTGTAGCTCCCGGATCCGATCAGTGTCCGCCGGTTCGAATCGGCGAACCCGGAGAGCGGACATCTATCGCTCCCGCCGCGACGGACGGGACGTACGATCGACGATTCGGCTCATGCAGTATCGTCAGAACCCCAATGTGAAAAAGTTGAATGCACGAAAAGTTCCGCGTATGCCACTGGCGACGGGGGACTACGTCTCTCGCTGGCCGACCTCGAGGAACGCGAGGGCCGCGCCCAGCAGCGCGGTGTTCTTCAGGAAGTGGGTCAGCTCCTGTTGTTGCTGTTGAGGATCGTCCTCGTTCCAGAAGTCGTGCATGATCGGGGTCGTCCCGATCAGGAAGCTGGCGATCGCCGCGGCGCCGGCCGCCGGGGCCCGCCAGAGGGCGACGCTGAGACCGCCAAGCAGGAGGCTCCCGCTGACCGAGGGCACCGTCACGCCGGGCAGCGGCGCGTCCTTGGCGTCGGCGTAGTCGATCCGCCCCTCGAGTTGCCGGAGATTGTCGACGGCCGTGAACGCGAGGATGCCGCCGAACAGGGCCCGCCCGAGGCGGAACAGCGGCCGCGCGGTTACGTCCGAGTCCGACGCCGATTCGGCGTCGCCGCCCCACTGGCCGACTGCGCTGTCGCTCTGCTGTTCGGATTGGGAGAGGATGCTCATCGTCGGTCCGAACTCGCGTCCCGAACCGGTTAGGAAGCGTCGTGGCAACTGCAGGGACGGCGTCCGTTCCGGCGGTGAGAGCCGCCCGTTCGGAATCCTCGAGAGCGACGACCCTCGAGGGACTGCGCACTGAAAGTTACTTCCGGCGGATCGTGGAACGGTCGCGTACGGCGATCGTCGGCCTCGTTCGCTCGCCTGCCGTCGGCAAGTCCCGTTCGAGGCCGGCGGTGCGGAGGTGTAACACGAATGGCAACGCTCACGCTCACGAGTCCCGAATTCGACGACGGCGAACGGATTCCCGACCGGTACGGCTACGAAGCCGCGAACGTTAACCCACCTCTCGAGATCGACGGCGTGCCGGACGACGCCGAGACGCTGGCGCTGATCGTCGACGACCCCGACGCAGTCGAACCCGCCGGAAAGGTGTGGGACCACTGGCTCGTCTGGAACGTTCCGGCCGAAGAGACGACGATCCCCGTGGACTGGAACCCCGACGACGCCGGCGCCGAGGAAGGAACCAATGACTACGGAGAACCGGGCTACGGCGGCCCGAACCCGCCGGACAGAGAGCACACGTATCGGTTTACCGTCTTCGCGGTGGCCGACGCGATCGATCCGGGAACGGACCCCGACGCCGACGATCTCAGGGACGCGATGGAGGGACGGACCGTCGCGAAGGCGACGCTCGAGGGAACGTATCCGGCCTGACCCGAACCGACGACGTCGTCCCGAACCCGCGGGTGGCGGCGGTCGTCAGTCCTCGAGTCCGCGCTCGGAGAGTTCACGGATCCGTTCGCTCCCGCTGTCGACGTAGCCGCCGTGGTAACAGACCACGTGCTCGATTTCGCGGGTCGCCAGCTCGCCGACTGAGTCGAGGGCGCGATCCATGTCGGGCGTGAACTCGGGCTTCGGGCCCGACAGGGTGCCGTCTACGTCGTCCGCGACGAGAGCGTCCCCGGCGATCAAGAAGCCGTCCTCCGGAAAGTACAGGGAAACGTGTCCGGGCGCGTGGCCCGGCGTCTCGAGGACGTCCATCGGGCCGGCGAGGGTCGGGATCCGGACGCCGCCGGCGAGTTCCAGATCGACGTCGACGGGGGGATAGCGGTCGCCGTCGCCCTTGATGGGGTCGCGCTCGCCGGTGACGTACGGCGCCTCCTCGCGGTGGGTCGCGACGACCGCGTCGACGGCTTCGAGCAACTCGTCGAGTCCGCCCGCGTGATCGGCGTCGTGGTGGGTTAACACGACGAGCCAGATGTCCTCGAGAGCGTAGCCGAGCGATCGAAGGTGCGTGCGAATGCCCTCGAGCGACCCCTCCGGACCGGCGTCGATCAGGACTGGTCCGCGCTCGGTCTCGACCAGCGTCGGAGTGAGCGTGAGCGTTCGATTACCGTACTCTACCGTGATCGGGAGCGTGTGGACGCCCGCCTCGCGTTCGTCTGCCGGCATACTCGAGTCGTTCGCTCCCAGCACGAAAGGACTGTCCGTCCGGTTCCCTCGCGTCGCCCGCCGTGGGGCGACAACTATCCATTGCAATCTAAACAATTAGCAAAAAATACTTTTAGTTTCAATTATGTATGAGGTAAACGATGGCTGCCGAGTCGCAGTTCCCTAGCCTCGAGGACGAGATCGATCCGTTTGCGAACGCACCGACGCGGACGCTCTCGGAGACGGTTCGGCCGCTGGCCAACGCCTACGACGAGCGGATCGGCGACCGGGATCGATCGACGTGGCGGTGGTTCGACGCGGTCGAACCCGAGTTTCGCCTGTCCTGTGTCGACGACGAGCGCGGCCGGCACGTTCGCGACGCGAAGGTGCTCGCCACGATGTTCATCACCGTCATCGACGACGTCGCCGAGCGACACGGCGACCGAGCGACCCTCGAGGAACTGCTACTCGTCCCGTTCGACTCGCGACCGGCCGATCCGACCCGCGACGGCGTCGACGGCGAGTACGTTCGGTTCCAGCAGGAGCTCTGGGACGCGCTGTTGTCGCAGTTCCGGGAGAGTTCGCGGGCCGAGGAGTTCGAACCGCTGTTCCGGTTCGACGTGCGCCAGGCGCTCCAGTCAGTCGACTACTCGGCGCTGCTGGCCCGGTATCCCGGCCTCGCCGGCGAGCGCGAGCTCCAAACCTACGACGTCTACAACATGATGCTCTTCCCGTTCGCCGATATCGACCTCGCGACCTCCTCCGGATTCGAGATGCGCGACCTCTCGGCCGTTCGGGATGTCGTCGCCCATGGGCAGCGGATGGCGCGGATCGGGAACTGGATCGCCACCTGGGAGCGCGAGCTCGCCGAGGGCGACTACAGTTCGGGCGTCGTGGTCCGCGCCCTCGAGTCCGGCGTTGTGTCGGTCGACGAACTCCGGGCGCTCCGACGGGAGCCGTCCGAGGAGGCGGTCAGCGTGATCGCCGAACGGATCCGCGGCGCCGGCATCGAAGCCGCGTTCGTCGAGCAGTGGCGCCGCGAGTACGAGCGGGGCGCCGACTACTGCGGCGAGATCGAGTCGATCGACGTCCGGGCGTACCTCGATGGGTTCGTCCCGATCTTCCGCTCGCAGCTCGCGCGCCGGTCCGGAGCCTGACGTCTTTCGCGGGTACGGTGCCCGGAAGCGCGACCCATCGGTGCTGGGCGGCTACTCGAGGGCCATCTCGATCGCGCTCTCGAGGTCGCCGATCAGATCGTCGACGTGTTCGATGCCGACGCTCACGCGAACGAGGCCGTCCGTGAGCCCCGCTTCGACGCGCTCCTCGCGGGGAATGGCGGCGTGGGTCATCGGCGCTGGCTGTTCGATCAGGCTCTCGACGCCGCCGAGGCTTTCCGCGAGGGTGAAGACGTCGGTGTTCGAGACGACCTCGCTTGCCTCCTCCATGCTCGCGTCGAGTTCGAAGCTCAGCATCCCGCCGAAGTCGTCCATCTGCTCGGCGGCGATCTCGTGGCCCGGATGGGACTCGAGGCCGGGGTAGTAGACGCGGTCGACGTCGGGGTGGTCGTCGAGCCACTCGGCGATGGCGCGGGCGTTCTCGCAGTGGCGGTCCATGCGGACGGGCAGGGTCTTGGTGCCCCGGAGGACGAGGAAGCACTCGAAGGGACCCGGCGTCGCACCGACGGAGTTCTGGTAGAAGCCCAGTCGCTCGTCGAGGTCGGCGTCGTTGGTCAGCAGCGCGCCGCCGACGACGTCCGAGTGGCCGCCCAGATACTTCGTCAGGGAGTGCGAGACGATATCTGCACCCAGATCGAGCGGCCGCTGGAGGTACGGCGTCGCGAAGGTGTTGTCGATCGCACAGAGCGCGTCGTTGTCGTGAGCGATCTCGGCCGCGCCCGCGATGTCGACGATCGACATGAGCGGATTGGTCGGCGTCTCGAGCCAGAGCAGTTCCGTCTCCTCGCGGAACGCGGCCTCGATCTCACCGAGGTCGGTCATATCGACGAACGAGAACTCGAGGTCGTACTCCTCGTAGACCTGCGTGAAGATGCGGTGGGTGCCGCCGTAGACGTCGTTGCCGGTGACGACGTGATCACCGGCCTCGAGGAGGTTGAGCACGGTGTTGATCGAGGCCATCCCGCTGGCGAACGCGCGGCCGTGGGCGGCGTTCTCGAGGCTCGCGAGGTTTTCCTCGAGATCCGTGCGGGTCGGATTCCCGGTCCGGGAGTACTCGTACCCGCGGTGGTCGCCCGGCGCGTCCTGTTTGTACGTGGAGTTCGCGTGAATCGGCGTCATCAGCGCGCCCGTTTCGGGATCGGGCTCCTGTCCGGCGTGGATCGAGCGGGTCTCGATTCGACGTGGCTCCTGCTCGCCGCGGCCGTCGGCGCCGTCTCCATCGCTGTCGGAGTCGTCCATACCGGCCCAACGGACTCGAGCGGGGAGACTCTTGCTCCTGCGGGGCGGCGCAATTCCCGGCGGGACCCTGAGTGGCCGGGACCCGCCTTACTGGAGCTGTCGGCGCTTCGGCGACTCCGTGACCGAGGCCGAGACGACGTGATCGACGAGCTTCGCCTCGATCTTCCGGAGGTGTTCGCCGACCGTCCCGCCCGCGATACCGACCTCGCGACCGATCTCCTCGTAGGTCGTCTCTCGAGGCGAGCCGTAGTAGCCGAGTTCGATCGCCGTCTCGAACAGTCGGCGCTGTTTCGGCGTGAGCGACGCGAGGAAGACGTTCTCCTCGGGTTCGAACGGTTGTTTCGTCTCGAGGGTGAGATCGACGGTGTCGGGCACGACCGACCGTGCCCGCTGGAACGACTCCTCGGTCGCGAACAGCGACACCTTGAGGTCGCCACCGCGGACGTACGTCAGCGGCGGGTCGAGGAACACCTGAAAGTCCCGCGTCACCCGCAGGAGTTCGCTGACGGTGTCGTTGGGAACGAACCGCGAACAGACGAAAATTCGGTCGCCGAACTCCTCGATCCAGTAGCCGAGCGAGCCGAGCTCCTCGTCGACGAGCGCCTCGACGCGTTCGAACTCTCCCGCGAGTTCGTAGACCATCACCCCGAGCCCGTCGGGGCGGAGACGGATCCGGTGGATCGCCACGCGATCGACCCCTTCGCGGCGATCGATCCGCTTTTCGAACGGATGAAACCAGCCACCCTGCGGCGAGAGCCGAAGTTCGTACTGACGCATCAATGCGTGTGGATACCACAGGGTCCCTTCAATAAACACCCGCTACGCTCCCAGTGAGCGAGAACCGGCCGACCGACCGCGCGCCCTCCAGTGATCAGCTCGCTGCACCGGCCGGTTTTGCCGTCACTACCGCCAGACGGCGGGCCGATCGGCTCGTCACCGCCGCGGCCGTACGAATACGTGCGTTTTATAACGCCGACCGGACAACACCGTCGTACGACTATGCCGAACTCTAATGGCCCTCGTCAGGGATCCCGTAGAAAACTCTCGAACGAACCTCGAAACCGCGGCACCTCGTCGCCACAGCGCGCGATTCAGGAGTACGAGGAGGGCGAGAAGGTCCACCTCAAGATCGACCCGAGCGTCCCCAACGGCCGCTTCCACCCGCGCTTCGACGGACAGACCGGCGAAGTCGTCGGCAAACAGGGCGACGCCTTCAAGGTCCAGATCAGCGACCGCGGCAAGGAGAAGACGCTGATCGTCACCGCCGCGCACATGCGCGCCCAGAACCAAGAGAAGTCCCGGATCTGAGCGAGCATGACGATCTTCAAGGAGATCGTCGACGAGGAGTTCCTCACGGTCTCGGAAACGAAGGAGCTGCTCGCCGACATCGAAGCCGAACGGGCGCTAGACGAGGATCGGGAGCTGCCGTACGAGCTCGCACGCGCAGTCGAGCACGTCAACCGATTCACCGTCTTAGAGCCCGAGGAGGCACAGGACCTCGTCGACCAGCTCCAGGAGGTAGAGAAGGTCGACGAACCGACGGCGTACAAGATCGCCAACCTCCTGCCGCGTAACCGCGACGAGCTCCGCTCGGTGTACGCACAGCAACGGTACTCGCTGTCGGGCGACGAACTCGACGAGATCCTCAACGTCGTCGCCCAGTACGCCTGACCGCGGGCCGACTCTTTAAGTACGCCGTCGCCGTATGGTTATCACAATGACCGAATCCGATAGCGGCGAGGCGGACGTCCGTCGCGCAGTCGTATTGGACTATCTCGCGCACGGGCTCTCGGACGACAGCCGTCCGCAGTACGAGAAATCGCCGGCCGGCTACGCCCTCGAGACCGATAACTTCGAGCTCTATCAGGTCGCGTTCGACGAGGACGAGCGACTCACGATCGGCAGCGATGTCGTCATCGAGCCCGCCGGCGAACGCGACGTCGTCACCGAAGCCCGGCGGGTCGAGTACGAGGACCTCTCCTCGGGCGCCCAGTCGGAACTCGAGTACGTCGTCGCGGACCTCGTCGAGGACGAGGAGGAGCGGTTCGTCGACTTCTACAACGACGCCCAGCCGATCACGCTGCGGCTCCACCAGCTGAACCTCCTGCCGGGGATCGGGAAGAAGCTCCGCAACAGCATCCTCGACGAACGCAAGCGAAAGCCCTTCGAGAGCTTCGAGGAGCTCTCCGAACGCGTCTCCGGGCTCCACGACCCCGACGAGATCCTCGTCGAGCGCATTCTGGAGGAACTGCGCGACGACGACCTGAAGTACCAGACGTTCGTCGGCCGGCGCGAACAGGAACAGAACCAGTGAGGGCCACTCCGGCGCGACCGACGAGGAGTTCCTGACGACGACCGGGATCCGTCGCAGCCGACAGTCACTTCTCCGTAGCTTTTGGCGCTCGAGCGACCGATGCAATCGATCAGACGGAGAGTCTCGATAAGAGAGTTTATATTACTAACGTGTTGACGTCGATTCAATGGCAGTATCCCGACGAACGTGTCTTGCACTCGGCGGAGGCGGCGGTCTCGCGGCGCTTTCGGGCTGTCTCGACTTCGGTTCGGAGACGCCCCAGCTGTCGCTGACGCTGCTGAACTTCGACTCGGAGCGACACGAGATCAACGTCGAGGTGTTTCGCGCGGACGCCGAGGAGTACACCGACGCGGTCGTCTTGCGAGAGCAGTACGAACTCTCGCCGCCGCCCGAGGACGCCGTCGCGGCGGAACGGACGGACGACGGCGCGCTCGAGAGCGACACGTACGTCGTCGACGTCACCGTTTCGACGGCGCCGGCGGTGAGCGATACGTACCACTTCTATCCAGCGCTGGCGGACGACGACCGTACCGATAGGCTCTTCATCGAACTCCGTACCGATCCGGACAGCGGCGACCGCTATATCGACTTTCAGCAAAACCACTGACTCGCCGCCGTCGTCGAACGGCGCCCCTCGAGATACCCGCGATGGGGTCGGTTCGAGCCGGAACCGCTCGAGGGTCGTACCGAAACCGCGAGACGGTGCGTTTACACCCGTCCCCGCGCAACCACAGTCAATGAGAGACCCAGACGGACTGACCGCGCGGGCGGGCGTCCGCGGCGATCCGGACCGGGACCAGCACTTTCTGGTCGACGACCGGGTGCTGGACCGACTGCCGACCTACCTGCAAGAGATCGACGCCGACACCGACCACGTCCTCGAGATCGGCGGTGGGACGGGCGCGCTGACGGACCGACTGCTGGCGATGGGTGACGAGGGCAAGGTGACCGTCGTCGAGCGCGACCGGGAACTCGCCGAGTTCCTGCGAGAGGAGTTCGCCGACGAGATCGCGGCCGGCAACCTGACGGTGATCGAGGGCGACGCCCTCGAGGTCGACCTGCCCGAGTTCACGGCCTCGCTCTCGAACCTGCCCTACGGCGTCTCGAGCGAGATTACCTTCCGCCTCCTCCCCGAAGGGCGACCCCTCGTCCTCATGTTCCAGCGGGAGTTCGCTGAGCGAATGGTCGCCGAGCCCGGTACCTCGGAGTACGGCCGGCTCTCGGTGTCGACCCAGCACTACGCGGCGCCCGAGATCGTCGAGACGATCCCCAAGGAGGCGTTCTCGCCCCCGCCGGCCGTCGAGAGCGCGGTCGTCAGACTCGAGCCCCGCGATCCCGACTACGAGGTCGGCGACGAGGAATTCTTCCTGCGGTTCGTGAAGGCGCTGTTCACCCAGCGGCGGAAGACGATTCGGAACGCAATCCGCAACACGGCACACATCACCGGCCTCGAGGCTCCCGAGGCGGTCGTCGAGGCAGCCGACGAGGAGCTCCTCCGGAAGCGGGCCGACGCGATGGCGCCCGCGGAGTTCGCGGCGCTGGCCGAACTCGCGGCCGAAGTCGGCGAGCCGAACGAGGCTCGAGCGCAGTGAGCGCCGCGGAGGCCCGACTCGACCCGGTTCCGATCGGGTTCGACCGACGGATACTCAAGCCTGCGCGAACCAGTCGCTCGAGAGACGCGTGATCCCATGTCCGTGCCACTGACCGCTCTCGAGTCCGTGCCACTGACCGCTCTCGGTCGGCTGTCGGACGCGTTCGGGACCGAGTTCCAGATCGCGGCGACGGTCGCGGTGATCGCCGCGCTGCTGGCCGTGTTGCTGTCCTATCGGCGGCTCCAAGACTGGCTCAGCGAGCGGACCAAGCCGCTGTACGGCGACATCGCGTCGACGGCCCTCCTCATCGCGACCTGCGTGATCACCCTCAGCGTCGTCCTCGAGGTGTGGAACCTCACGGGCGACGCCTATACGCTCTACTCGGAAGGGTTGGGGCTCGACGAGACGGTCTTCGTCCGAGCGGCGGTCACGTTCATTCTCGTAATCGGGACGCTGATCGTCACGCGATTCGTCAAGCGAGTTATCACGGAGGTGCTGAGTTCGGCGTCGGCGGTCACGGACCACCAGCGCGAGGTCACCCACCGGATCTCGCAGGTGATCATCTGGTCGGTGTCGCTGGTCGTCATCCTCGGCGTCTGGGTCGACGACCTCGGCGGCCTGCTGGTCGGGGCCGGGTTCCTCGGTATCGTCGTCGGTATGGCCGCCCGCCAGACGCTTGGCACCGTCCTCGCGGGCTTCGTCCTGATGTTCGACCGGCCCTTCGAGATCGGCGACTGGATCGAGGTCGAGGACCACGAGGGGATCGTCACCGACATCTCGATCGTCAACACCCGCATCCAGTCGTTCGACGGCGAGTACATCATGATCCCCAACGACGTCATCTCCTCGAGCGCGGTCACGAACCGCTCGAGACGCGGTCGGCTGCGCATCGAGATCGACGTCGGCGTCGACTACGCGAGCGACGTCGAGCGGGCCGCGGAGATCGCCAGGACGACGGTCGAGAACCTCGACCGATCGCTGACGGCGCCGTCGCCCCAGGTCGTCAGCAAGTCCTTTGGCGATTCGGCGGTCGTCCTCGGCGTGCGGTTCTGGATCGACAACCCCTCCGCCAGACGCCGCTGGCAGGCCCGCACGGACGCGGTCAACGCGATCAAGACGGCCTTCGAGGACGAGGCGATCAAGATCCCGTACCCGCAGCGCGAACTGTCCGGCCGGGCCGAAACGAACGGGTTCCGGATCAACGACGGCGAGCCTCGAGCGAGCGACGCCGGACAGGCGGGCAGCGGTGATGAAACGGACGGACGCGACGGCGAGAGCACGAAGCGGGAGACGAACCGGATGACGCACACGGAGGACGATTGAATGGGACTCGAGGACCGACGCGACGTGGAAACGGACGTCTACCAGCCCGCAGAGGACTCGCACCTCCTCGCGGACGCGGCCTGCGACGACCTCGCCGACGCCGACGAGGGCTCACTTGTCCTCGAGGTCGGCACCGGCTCGGGCTACGTCGCGGGCCGAATCGACGACGAAACGCCCGCGCGCGTGATCGCCGCGGATCTGAACCCCCACGCGGTTCGCCAGGCCCGCGAGGCAGACCTCGAGGCGGTCCGGGCCGACCTCGTGGCGCCGTTCGCGGACGGCGCCCTCGACGCGGTCGCCTTCAATCCGCCGTACCTGCCGACCGATCCCGACAACGAGTGGGACGACTGGATGGAACGGGCCCTCTCGGGCGGCGAGGACGGTCGCGCGGTCATCGATCCCTTCCTCGCGGACGTCGGCCGCGTCCTCAAACCGAGCGGCAGCGTCTATCTGCTGGTTAGCAGCCTCACGGGGGTCGACGAGGTGGTCGAGGAAGCCGGCGAGCACGGCTTCAGCGCCGCCGCCGTGGCCGACGAGTCGTTCCCCTTCGAGACGCTGACGGTGCTCGAGTTGTTCCGCTGAGGGCTCGAGTCGGTCGCGTCTCGGAAGCGATCAATTCTCGGCTGCGATGTCCGGAGAATCTCTGTGCGGACTATTCGCACGATTTGCGGGAAGAATCGAGGATCGCGGTTGAAACCTGCAAGAATTACTCCAGTGTATTAGCAAGGATGGAAAATATTAAGCGTCGGTATAGCCTAGCCGTTTCCACGATGACTGAGTACGTTTCGACCACGCCGGGGCTCTATCCGCTCCCGGACTGGGCGAAAGACGACCTCTCTGACCTGAAGGGACACCAGAAACACGACCTCATCAGCGGCGACGAGGGCGAGGAGATCACCGCGGCCTACGACGAGGCCCGCGAGGAAGTGATCGGCGTCCAGGAGGAGGCCGGCCTCGACCGCATCGTCGAGGGCCAACTGCGCTGGGACGACATGCTCGCCCACCCGCTGGCCGTCCACGACGCCGTCGAGACCCGCGGGATCGTCCGCTACTACGACAACAACAACTTCTACCGAGAGCCGGTCGTTCAGGACGACCTCGGCTTTTCCGGCGACGTCGCGAACGAACTCGAGGCGACTGCGGAACTGACCGACGGTGACCTGCAGGCCGTCCTCCCCGGTCCGTACTCGCTTTCCGATCTCGCCACCGACGAGTACCATGGTGACGAGGCCGAGTTCCTCGGCGCTATCGCCGACTTCCTCGAGGGCGAGGTCGACGCCTTCCCCGAGATCGAGACGCTGTTCCTGCTCGAGCCGTCGCTGGTCGAGTCGGCCCCCGAGGACGGGCAGGACGAACGCGCGAGCGAGGCGATCGATCAGGTCGCGAGCGCGACCGACGCCGACGTCGTCGTCCAGCCCTACTGGGGCGCACTCGAGGAGAAGGTCTACGCGCACCTGCTCGACGCCGACATCGACGCGGTCGGCTTCGACTTCGTGGCGAACCAGGACGACAACCTTTACAACATTCAGGAGTACGGCGCCACGGACGACGTCGCGCTCGGTCTCGCCGACGGCCAGAACACGCTCGTCGAGGACCCCGAAGCGATCCGCGACCGGACCGAGTGGGTCGAGGGCCAACTCGGCGTCACCGAGTTCGAGACGGTGTACCTGACGACGAACACGGAGACGTTCTACCTGCCCTACAGCAAGTACCAGGAGAAACTCGCCGTCCTTGCCGAGGCCGCGGATCTCGCGGAGGTGACCGCCGCATGAGCGCAAACGAGAACAAGGATCAGTTCCGACCCGAGAACCACGCGAACGACAACTTCCTGCTGACGACCGTCGTCGGCTCCTACCCGAAGCCCAAGTGGCTCAACCGCGCGAAGGAGCTCTACCAGGACGAGAATCACGGCTTCGACGAGGACGACTACCAGGAGGCCAAGGACGACGCCGCCCGCCTCATCACGAACGAACACGAACGCGCGGGACTGGACGTCGTCGTCGACGGCGAGATGCGGCGCAACGAGATGGTCGAGTTCTTCGCCCACCGCATCGAGGGCTACGAGTTCAACGGTCCCGTCAAGGTCTGGGGCCACAACTACTTCGACAAGCCGAGCGTCGTCAGCGAGGTCGAGTACGACGAGAGCTGGCTCGTCGACGAGTACAAATTCACCGCCAGCGCCACCGATCGCCCGGTCAAGGTCCCGATCACGGGTCCGTACACGCTCGCGAGCTGGGCGTTCAACGAGGCCTACGAGGACGACGCGGAACTCGCCTACGCTCTCGCGGACCTCGTCAACGAGGAGATCGAGAAGCTCGTCGACGCCGGCGCCCGCTACATCCAGATCGACGAGCCCGCGCTCGCGACCACGCCGGACGACCACGCGATCGTCGGCGAGGCCTTAGAGCACATCGTCGCCGACATCGACGACGACGTCCGCATCGGACTGCACGTCTGTTACGGCGACTACTCCCGCATCTACCCCGAGATCCTCGAGTTCCCCGTCGACGAGTTCGACCTCGAGCTCGCCAACGGCGACTACGAACAGCTGGACGTCTTCAAGGATCCCGAGTTCACCGCCGACCTCGCGCTCGGCGTCACCGACGTCCACGTCGCCGAGGTCGAATCGGTCGAACAGATCGAGGAGAACATCAAGAAGGGCCTCGAGGTCGTCCCGCCGGAGCAACTCGTCGTCTCGCCGGACTGCGGCGTGAAGCTGCTGCCCCGCGAGGTCGCCTACGGCAAGATGGAGAACATGGTGAAGGCCGCCCGCAACGTCGAGGCGGACTTAGACGAAGGCAATATCGACATCGAGCGCGGCGCGCCGACGCCGGCCGACGACTGACGCTGATTCCGGGTGAGTCGCCGGCGGTTCGTTTCCTGCCGACGATTGTACCCGCGATTTTCTTCGCTGCGCTCCGTTTTTTAGAGTCGGACACGACTGCGCCTCGTGGGAGTCGTTCGCACGCAAATTTCTCACAACATGACTGTTGAAACAATAGACACGAACACGACATGAGTGTTACCTGGTGACCCTCATGTCCGATAATATATACATGGTGTGGCGTAGAATAAACTGCTGATGCAAGATACGCTCGAGAGCCGGCACGAACTGCGCGACGACGTCGCCGAACACCGCGACCCCGAATACGATATCGACCCGCTGTTCGTCAACCGCTGGTCGCCGCGCGCGATGACCGGCGACCCGCTCGACGAAGAGGAATACCTTCCCTTGTTCGAAGCTGCCCGCTGGGCGCCCTCCGCGTTCAACAACCAGCACTGGCGGTTCCTCGTCGCTGACCGCGAGGACGAGGAATGGGACGCCTTCCTCGATCTCCTCTCCGAGAACAACCGGACGTGGGCGAGTGACGCCGCCGTGCTCGCGGTCATCGTCTCGAAGACGACGTTCGACCACAACGGCGAACCGGCGCCGGTCCACTCCTTCGACACCGGCGCGGCCTGGGAGAACCTCGCGCTCGAGGGCGCGCGCCGGGGATTGGCCGTCCACGGAATGGCCGGCTTCGACTACGAGCGCGCGGCCGAAGAACTGAACGTCCCCGAGGAGTACGCGGTCGAGGCGATGGTCGCGATCGGCGAGCACGCCCCGCCCGAGACGCTCTCCGAGGAACTGCAGGACCGCGAACAACCCAGCGACCGGAAGCCGCTCTCGGAGATCGTCCACCGCGGCGGCTTCCAGTAGCCGTTCGATTCCCGCCGCGCCCCGTTTTCGTCGACGAGCGCGGATTTCATCGGGTACGTCGGATTCCAGCGATAGCCCGAGGTCGTCGGGAAAGACCGGCTGACGACCACTCTCAGGGGAGATCGATGCTGGCCAGCGAGCCGGCGTTCCCGACGACGATCGAGCCGTCGCGGCGGACGACGATCCCGTAGCCGAGCAGGGACAGTTCGAGAACCACGTCGTCGCCACCGCCGCCGTCGCTCCGGGCCGACTCGCTGACGGCGAACGTCAGCGACTCGAGGCCCGAGACGTCTTCGGAGATGGCCGAAAGCGTCTCTGAGGGAACGTTCCGGATCTCACCCTCGACGGTGAACGAGAGCACGTCGGGCCGGGAATCGACGGAGTCGGAACCGTCGTTCGCGGACGACCGAAGCGCGTCGATCCCGTCCGCGAGGTCCTCCCGATCCGGCGTCGCGACGCCGACGTCGACGGTCTCGAGTCGAAGCGTCGCCGGCCCGGACAGGTCGATCGCGACGGACCCCGTCTCGTCGCCCGACACGGTCACGCGGACCGGGTTCAGCGTCGTGCCCTCGAACTCGGCGAGCAGCGCCTCGGTCACGCTCAGATGGCCCTCCGCCGTGAATTCGATTCCATCGGGCGATCGCGTTTCCACGATGACGTCCGACAGCCGAATGCTCTCCGCGTCGTCGAATCGGACTGTGTTTCTCATCGGTCCCTCAGCGAGCGTACGGACCGAGCGGGGGAAACTGTACCGTCGAAAACCGGCGTGTGAACCGTAGTCCATCGCATTAATTCACCGCATACGAGAGCCTACCGAATCGCTACACGCAGTCGTGTGCGGCATAGCCACCTGCTATCCCACGATAGCTAGAAAATATTTATACGTTATAGAATAACATGAATGGACGGGATGTCAACTGATAACAATCACGATGGTGTCGACGAATCGCGTCGAACGTTTATGAAGGCGACCGGTGCGGCGACGGCCGCGGCCGGGCTCGGAGCGACCAGTACGGCGGCCGGCGACGAGAAGCGATCGAAGCGACTCGAGGACCTGATCGACGGGATGACCATAGAGCAGAAGGTCGGCCAGATGGCCCAGGTGGCGATCGACAACCTCGGCGAGGGGTTCGGTCCCGACACCGCGTTCAACGACCACGACGACGCGGGCACGCTCGGTAAACTGTTCTCCGAGCTCCACGTCGGATCGATCCTCAACGGCGGCGCCACGGGGCCGACGTTCGACGGCGAGGAGTTCGTCGAGGGGCTCAACGGCCTCCAGGAATACAATCTCGAGGTCAACGAGCCGGCGATCCCGTTCGTCTGGGGCTGTGACGCGCTCCACGGAAACTGCCTGCTCGACGGCTGTACGAGCTTCCCGCAGCGGCTCAACATGGGTGCGACGCGCGACGTCGACCTCGTCGAGGCGGCGGCCACCCACACCGGCGACTCCGTCGCGGCGATCGGCGGCCACTGGAACTTCGGGCCGACGCTGGACGTCCTCCGAGACATGCGCTGGGGTCGCTACTTCGAGGGCCACAGCGAGGACGCGATGCTGCTCGGCGAGATGGGGAGGGCCCGGGCCCGGGGCTTCCAGCGAAACGAGCGGGTCGCGGCGACGGTCAAACACTTCGCCGGCTACGGCACTCCGAACACCGGTTCGGACCGGACCCACGCTCGGACCTCGATGCGGGACCTGCGGACCCGCCAGTTCGAGCCCTACCGGCGCGGGCTCGAGGAGGCGAAGACGGTGATGGTCAACAGCGGCGCGGTCAACGGGAAGCCGGCCCACGCCTCCTCGTGGCTGCTGACGACGGTCCTGCGCGACCGGTTCGGCTTCGACGGCGTGGTGCTGACCGACTGGGACGACTTCGAGCGGATGCTCTCGAACCACGAGTACCTCCCCGACACCGACGACGGCTGGCGAGAGGCGGTCCGACAGGGCATCGAAGCCGGCGTCGACATGCACATGTGCGGCGGCGAGACGGCGCCGACCGAGTTCATCGACACCGTGATCGATCTCGTCGAGAGCGGGGATCTCTCCGAGGCGCGCATCGACGAGTCGGTCCGCCGAATCCTCGAGCTCAAGGCCGATCTCGGGCTGTTCGCGGACCCGCTCGCGCCCGAAGACGAGATCGGCGACATCGTCGGCGGCGCCGCCGATATCTCCGAACAGCTCGCCAAGGAGTCGCTGGTCCTGTTGCAAAACGAGGACGACGCACTCCCGCTCGCCCTCGAGGACGTCGACGACCTGCTGCTGACCGGGCCCGGCGTCCACGAGGGGACGCCGAACCGGTTCCTGATGCAACACGGCGGCTGGACGCTCGGCTGGCAGGGCATCGAGGACGGGAACCTGACCGAGGACGGCCCGCGGCCGCGCCAGAACACGATCGAGGGCGAACTGACGGCCCGGCTCGGCGACGGGCTCACGCACGTACCGACGGAGTACGAGCCCGCGGTCTACGAGAGCCTCTACGAGAACTTCGACAACGGCTTCTTCGACGTCACCGACGAGCAGGCGGCGGCGATCAGCGAGGCCGCACCGGGCTCCGACGCCGTCGTCGTCGTCCTCGGCGAGGGGACGCACAACGAGGGCTTCGGCGACCGGGACAAGATGCGGTTCCTCGAGGCCCAGCGGGAGCTCGTCGAACTCGTCGATAGCGAGACGGGCGATGACGTTCCGATCATCGGCGTCATCCTCGCCGGGAGCCCGCGCGGCACGGCGGAGACGTTCCAGCACTTAGATGCCGTACTCTTCGCCGGCCAGCCGGGCAGCGATACCGGCGTCGCGGTCGTCGATACGCTCTTCGGCGACTACAACCCCTCGGGGAAGCTCCCGTTCACCTGGGAGTCCCATGTCGGACACGTTCCCCAGATCTACGACGAGTACCCGCCGCGTCACCCGGACGGGGCGGGCGATCAGATGGTCCAGTTCGAGTTCGGCCACGGCCTCTCCTACACCGACTGGGAGTACGTCGACCTGTCGCTGGCGACCGATTCGGTTAAAAACCCCGCCTCGAGGCCGACCGTGACGGCCCACGTCACCGTCGAGAACGCCGGCGAAACGGCCGGCGAGCACGTCGTCGAGATCTACAACACCGAGTCCTACGGCTCCGTGCTCCAGCCTCATCGCCGCCTGATGGGATTCGAACGGATCGCCCTCGAGCCGGGCGAGCGCGAGACCGTCGCCGTCGACCTCGACCTCTCGACGCTCGAGGTCGTCCCCGGCGACGTCCCCGGCTGGGGGCCGCGGGTCGTCGAGGCCGGCGAGTACGAACTCGCGGTCGGCGCCGACTGGGGCGTGAACGCGAGCGACGACGCGGACGACGGTGCGACGGCGACGCTGACCGTCGGGAAGACGGCCTCCATCACCGATCCCGAGCCGACGCCCGGCCGCTACGACATCGACGGCGACGGGGACGAGGACTTCGAGGATGTGATGGCGCTCCACCGGCGGCTCAAACATCGAAAATGGCGACGGTGACGCGACGGGACACACCGCAACGGTGACCGTCGCGGCTGCGGCCGTCAGGGGCAGGTGGGGCGCGACTCCGGCGCCCGCTTCGACAACAACTAACTGTCGGCTCGGTGAACGGGCGTCCATGTCCCTCGAGATCGGCGTTCTCGGCTATCGGTTCATGGGTAAAGCACACGCGAACGCGATGGCGCGGCTGCCGATGTTCTTCCCGGACGCGCCCGACGTCGAGCGCAGCGTGCTCGTCGGCCGAGACGAGGACGCGCTCGAGGACGCGGCCGATCGACTCGGGTTCGACTCGGTATCGACGGACTGGGCCGCGGTGGTCGACGAAGTCGACGCCTTCTACAACCTCGGACCGAACCACGTCCACGCCGACCCCTCGATCGCAGCGCTCGAGGCCGGCACGCCGGTCTTTTGCGAGAAACCCCTCGCGCCGACACTCGAGGACGCGGAGAAGATGGCGAACGCGGCCCGCGAGGCCGGCGACGACGTGCCCGCCGGCTGCGCCTTCAACTACCGGTTCGTCCCCGCGATCCGGTACGCGAAGCGGTTGCTCGAGGACGGCGAACTCGGCGAGATCCGCCACGTCCGCGGGCGCTACCTGCAGGACTGGCTGGTCGACCCCGAGGCGCCGTGGTCGTGGCGCAACGACGAGGAACTGGCCGGTTCGGGTGCGCTCGGCGATCTGGGCGCGCACACGGTCGACCTGCTTCGATTCCTGGTCGGCGACGACGACCTCGCCGGAGAGATGGAGCGCGTGAGCGGACACTTGCGGACGTTCGTCGACGAGCGGCCCGTCGAAGGGGAAGATGGAGAGACGCGGCCCGTCACCGTCGACGACGCCTACTCCGCGCAACTCGAGTTTGAAAACGGCGCGATGGGCACCCTCGAGGCCTCCCGCTTCGCGACCGGCCATAAAAACGACCACACGATCGAGATCCACGGCTCGGAGGGGAGCCTGCGGTTCTCGCTGGAGCGCCTGAACGAACTCGAGGTGTTGCGCCGAGACGAGAACCGCGGCTACGAGACGATCCTGGTGACCGACGCGGACGATCCCTACGTCGACCACTGGTGGCCGCCGGGCCACGTGCTGGGCTGGGAGCACACGTTCGTCCACGAGAACTACGAATTCCTGAGCGCCGTCGAGAGCGGCGGCGAGTTCGAACCGAGTTTCGACGCCGGTCTCGAGGCCCAACGCGTCCTCGCCGCGATCGAGGACAGCGACGAGCGCGGCGAGTGGGTCGGACTCGAGGGCGAGTAACGGATCGCCGAAGCGGCGCCGTCGCTACAGCCGGCCGCTTCCGACGTATGCGAGGACGAGGCATCCGACGATAACCGACAGATCCAGTACGATCTCCGGCAGCGACGCGATCCGGCCACCGGCGAAACCGAACGTGACGAGCGCCACCGCGACGATGGTCGGAAGCGGATGTGCGGTCAGCTGGCCGACGAAGGCCCGGAGCATCCAGTAACTCATCTTCAGCTGCGAGACGACGGCGACGCTGAGCGATCGGTTTCCGTCCGGATTCTCCGCTGGCTCGGCCGTCGCCAGCTCGTCGCGACTCACCGTGACGAGTTCGCCGGTGTGTCGTCGTCGACCGTCGGCGTCCGAAACGCGGAGCGCGGTCACGGTCTCGTCGCTCGTCCCCACGACGCGGTAGATTCCCGTCGAGTGGTCGGTATCGGTCAGCCAGACGTGATCGAAGACGGACGGAGACGGCATCGCGTGACTGTGTCTCAACGTACCGACATAAGTTCGGGGGCCGATCGCGGTGCGAATCGCCACCGCTCAGGACATCGGTCCCCGATCGGCCCGTGAATGTGACGACCTCGAGCATCTGGTCGTCCACCTCGAGATCGACTACGAGCACACGCTGACGCTGACCGACGAGACGGTGACGCCGAGACCGTCGCGGTCGTCCTCGAGGGACCGACGCCGGTCCCGTAGCCGTTCCGGGAGGCGGTGACGACGGCCCTCGAGCCGACCGAGGAGCGATCGAACGGATCGCCGAAAGCGTCGGATATTCCCGGCCCGCGACCCAACGACCGACCGCTATGTCTTCGGAGATGAGCGCCTACGTAATCGAAGAGTTCGGCGACCCGGACGTCTTCGAGCGGACGACCGTCGACGTCCCCGAGCCCGGTCCGGACGAGATCCGCGTCGAGGTCGTCGCGAGCAGCGTCAACCCCGTCGACTACAAGATCCGGCAAGGGGCGATTCCGGACTTCGCGCCCGACTTTCCGGCCCGGCTCCACTGCGACGTCGCGGGCGTCGTCGACGCCGTCGGGGACGAGGTCGACGCCTTCGACGAGGGCGACGAGGTCTACGGCATGCCCGGCGGCGCCGGCCGACAGGGCGCGCTGGCCGACTACGTCGTCGGCCACGCGGGAACGTTCGCCCGCGCGCCCGAGTCGCTGCCGCTGGCCGACGCCGCGGCCCTCCCGGTCGTCGCGCTGACAGCCTGGGAGATGCTCGCCGACAAGACGACCGTCGACGACGGCGACGACGTGATCGTCTACGGCGCCAGCGGCGGCGTCGGTCACATCGGGGTCCAGATCGCCGACCACTTCGACACCGCGGTCACGGCGACCGGCTCGAGCGAGGAAAAGCGCGAGCTCGCCGAACGGCTCGGCGCGGACGCGACGGTCGACTACACCGCGACGGATGTCGAGGAGTACGTCGCGGAACACGCCGGCGGAACCGGCTTCGACGTCGTCTTCGACCCGATCGGCGACGACCACCTCGAGACGGCCTTCGAGGCGGTCCGACCCTACGGTTCCGTCGTGACGACCGAGTCGAGCGCGGCCCAGGACGTCGATCTCGCGCCCATGCACGAGAATTCGCTGGAACTCGGCGTCGTGCTGGTCATTCTCCCGGTGTTGCTCGGCGACCGGCAAGAACGCATCGGCGAGGAACTCGCGGAAATCGCCGACCTCGTCGACGACGGCGCCGTCGAACCCCATATCGACGACCGCTATTCGTTCGACGAGGTCGCCGAGGCCCACCGACGCGCCGAGACGGGCGATTTCCTCGGGAAACTCCTGCTGGTCAACGAGTAACGAGCGACGCCCGGTCTCTCCGGTCCCCGCTTCCGATATCGCTTGAGTCCTCCCGCCGGCTCCGTCCGGAGATCGCTATTTCTTATGCGCGACCGCGAGTAGCGACCGAGCATGCGACTCGAGACGAGTTCCTGGACCGACGTGGACGAGGCGTCACCGACGACCGCGCTGCTCCCCGTCGGCAGCACGGAACAACACGGCCCGCACGCCCCCGTCGGAACCGATACGATCGTCGCTCGAGCGATCGCCGACGCGGCCGACCGAGCGAGCGACGCCGAGTCGATCGTCGGGCCGACGATCCCGGTCGGAATCGCACCCTACCACGGCAACTTTCCGGGGACGTGCTTCGTCTCCGCGGAGACGTTCCGGCGCTACGTCCGCGACGTCGTCGAGTCGATCGCCGACTCGAGCGTCGAGACGGTCGTCTTCGTCAACGGCCACGGCGGCAACGGCGAGACGCTCTCCCATCTGGCCCGCGAGGTGACCGCGGAGGACGCGATCGAGTGCGAGGCGTACCTGTGGGAGTGGATGCGTGCCGTCGACGAGCACGTCGGTCACGCGGGCGAACTCGAGACGGCCGTACTGCTCCACCTGTGTCCCGACGACGTCGGCGACCCGGTCGCCGGCGACGCGGCGACGTGGGCGGACACGGTCGACGGCGGGGTCGTCCACCAGTTCACCGACGAGTTCAGCGAGAACGGTGCGGTCGGCGACGCGACGGACGCCAGTCCGGAACAGGGAGAACGAGTATTCGAGACGGCCGTCGACGCGCTCGTCTCGTTCCTCGAGCGGGTTCGATCCGAGGACGGAGACGAGGGTAGAGAAACGGGGGGCAGCGCCCAGTCGTGACGCGCTCGTCGAACGGCGACGAGGACGTGAAAGATGTCGTCCGAGAGTACTGGAACGGCCGCGCCGACTCGTACGACGACGACGGGATCTCCGGCGTCCGCGACGACGAGCAGCGCGAGGCGTGGCTGGCGGTGCTCCGACAGTGGACGGGCGACCCGCCCCGTCGCGTGCTCGATCTCGGCTGCGGGACGGGGACGATCTCGCTGCTGCTGGCCGAGTTGGGCCACGACGTCTCGGGCATCGATCTCACGCCCGAGATGCTCGAGCGAGCGCGATCGAAGGCTCGGGAGGCGAGGCTGTCGATCGGCTTCGGTCTCGGGGACGCCGAGGCGCTCCCGGTTCCCGACGACGCCTGCGACGTGGTGACGGCGCGACACCTCATCTGGACGCTTCCGAACCCCTCGAGGGCGATTCGGGAGTGGCGACGGGTCGTCCGACCGGGCGGTCGGATCATCCTCCTCGAGGGCCGCTGGGACTTCCCGGAGCCGTGGGACGAGTACCGGGAGATCTACGACGACCTGCCGCTGTACCGCGGTCGGCCGCCCGGTGAGCTGGTCGATTTTCTCGCGGATCACGGACTCGAACGGATCGAGCGCGAACCCTTGATGGACGCGACGCTCTGGGGCGAGGACCCGGAGCAGGAGCTGTACGTCGTGGGCGTCGACGTTCCCGAGTAACCGTCGCCGACGTCACTGGCGGTGTGCGTCGGGATCGAGCTACTCCTCTCCCACCGTAATCGACTCGAGTCCGTACCGCGATTCCGTCGGGTGCGGCTCGTATCCGTCGACGCCGGCCGCGGTGGCGACGACGTTCGTGAAGTTCGTCAGGACCGCGATCGGCGCGTCCTCGAGGACGATCGACTGGACCTCGTGATAGCGCTCGCGTCGCGCCTCCCGGTCGGTGAGTTCCCGGCCCTCCTCGAGCAGGTCGTCCACCCGGTCGTTCTCGTAGCCGTGGTGGAGCGCTGCGTCCGTCGAGTGAAACAGCTGGGCGAGCCGATCCGGGTCCGGGTACGAGAACGTCCCCCACGACGTGAGGTAGCCGTCGAACGAGCCCTGACTGACGCGGTCGACCATCGAACTGTACTCCACCGTCGTCACGTCGACGTCGATCCCGACCGCGGCCAGGTGGTCCTGCATCGCCTCCGCGATCAGCGGGAGGCTCCTGGCGTCATAGGTGAGGAACTCGACCGCCAGTTCCTCGCCGTCGCGGGTGCGGACATCGCTTGAGCCGGTCGTCCACCCGGCGTCCGACAGCAGGGAGCGAGCGCGCTCGGGGTCGGCCGCGTGCGCGTCGGCGTCGAGGTCCGGATTCGCCCAGTCGGTGATCGCCGACGAAAACGGGCCGACCGCGGGCTCGTCGAGCCCCTCGAGAATCGACTCGGCGATCGCCTCCCGGTCGATCGCGCGGTGGACCGCCCGTCGAACGCGCCGGTCGTCGAACGGCGCCGACGTCGTGTCGAACGTGAGGAACCTGATTCGGGGCACCTCGTAGACGTGGATGTCGATATCGCCGTCGGATTCGAGCGGATCGACCGTCTCCTGAGGGAGGATGCGGGCCATCTCGAGTTCGCCGCTCTCGAGTTTCATCCGGCGCGTCTGGTCGTCCTCGACGACCTCGTAGCGGACGGACTCGAGAGACGGCTCCCGACCGTGGTACTCGTCGTGTCGAACGGATCGGATCTCGGCGCCGGAGCGAAACGACTCGAGGGCGAACGGGCCGGTACCGACCGGGTCTTCGATCGACCCGTCGTCGCCGATCGCGTCCGGGCTGAGAATGACGGCCTCGTCGCGCGAGAGGTGGGCCGGCAGCGGGGCGAACGGCGTTTCGGTCTCGACAACGACGGCGGTCTCGTCTTCGGCCTCGATCGCGTCGATCGGAACGTCGGTGAACGCCGTCGCGTCGGCGGTTCGGCGAAGCGACGCGACGGTCGCCGACGCGTCGAGCGACGTCCCGTCGTGGAACGTCACGCCCTCGCGGAGGTCGAACCGCCACCGGCGCTCGTCGACCCGTTCCCAGTCGGTCGCGAGGCCAGGCGCCGGCGTCGCATCATGGTCGACGCTGACGAGCGCCTCGGTGATCCCCAGTCGGCGGAGCAGGGTGCCCCCGTCGAGGGGATCTCGAGTCGGTTTCCACGGGGCCCCGATCCGAAAGTCGGCCGCGTCGGGGTCGTTCGAGAGGCAGCCGGCGACGGTCAGGGACAGGGTCGCAGCTCCGAGCGTCGTCTTCAGCGCGGTTCGTCGGGTCGTGGAGTATCGCGAGTCGCGTGTCATGTGGCTGCTGGAATTGGTGGACGGAAGTCGGTCGTTCGGTCGGGCTATTCGTCGTCGGCCCCGAGAGCGGGCGCATCGACGTCGGACGGCGGATCTTCGCCCGCTTCGATCCACTCCGGCGCGTACAGACACCGGGAGCGCGGCCCGGATGCTCCGTCGCCGACGGACTCGAGGGGCGGCTCGCGGCGACGGCACTCCTCGGTGGCGACGGGACAGCGGGGATGGAACGCACAGCCGGCGGGCGGATCGGTCGGGCTCGGCGGGTCGCCCGCGAGCGCGTCGCGATCCTCGACCGCCGTCGGCACCGGGTCGCCCCGGTCGCCCGGAAGCGACGCCAGCAACGTCGCCGTGTACGGGTGCGTCGGGTTCGAGAGCGTCCGCTCGGTCTGACCGACCTCGACGAGGCGACCGAGGTACATCACTGCGACGCGGTCCGCGACGTGGCGAACGACGTCTACGTCGTGGGAGACGAACAGGCACGCGAGTCCGAGCTCGTCCCGGAGATCGGCCAGCAGGTTGAGGATCGTCGCCTGCGTCGAGACGTCGAGCGCCGCCGTCGGTTCGTCGAGGACGAGCACGGACGGCTCCAGCGCGAGCGCGCGGGCGATCGCGACCCGCTGGCGCTGGCCGCCCGACAGCTGACGCGGGAACCGATCGGCGTACTCGAGCGGGAGCCCGACGAGCGAGAGGAGTTCGTCGACGCGGTCAGCCCGCCGGGCGGCCGTCCAGCCGGCTTCGACCAGCGGTTCGGCGATCGACTCCTCGACCGTCCGCTTCGGATCGAGGCTCGTGCCCGGGTGCTGGAAAACGACGCCGATCTCGGCGCGCTGGTCGTCCGTCCGCGCGTCGACGCCGCCGACGGCGGTCCCCTGAAGCTTGACTGTACCGTCGGTCGGTTCCTCGAGGCCCGCGATCACTCGCGCGAGCGTCGACTTGCCGCAGCCGCTCTCGCCGACGAGGCCGACGGTCTCCCCCGGCCGCAACGCGAGCGAGACGCCGTCGACGGCCGGCACGCGCTCGTCGGTCCCGAGAAGTCGATCGAGCAGCGCGTCAGACCCTCGGAACGACTTCTCGACGGCCTCGAGTTCGACGATCGGTTCCCCGGTCGTCGGATCGTCACCCTGCCGAACGCGCCCGCCCGTCCGTGCGTCCGTGCCGCCGTCGACGGCCAGCGCCGTTTCGGCGCTCGTCGCCGTCTCCGTCGCCTCCGGCGTCGACTCCGCCGCCGCGTTCGCAGGCGTCCCCTCGATCGTCGCCTCGCGGGCGTCCGGAACGCCGCAGGCGACCGTGTGGTCCTCACCCACCGAAACGGTCGGCTGCGGGGTCGAATCGCAGTCGTCCCGCGCGAACGAACAGCGATCGGCGAAGGCGCAGCCGTTCTGCGGGCAGGAGCCGTCCGACGGTGAACCACCGATCGTCGGCAGTCGCGCTCCCGGCCTCGAGCGACGGGGGAGACAGCCCAGCAGCGCCTTCGTGTAGGGGTGGGCCGGGTTCGATCGCAGGTCGTCGACTGGCCCTCGTTCGACGACGGTCCCGTCGTACATGACGACGAGACGGTCGCACAGCTCCGAGACGACGTCTAGATCGTGGCTGATCAGCAGCACGCTCATTCCCCGCTTCTCGTTGATCGCCGCGAGCCGCTCGAGGATCGCCGCCTGCGTCGTCGTGTCCAGCGCCGTCGTGGGTTCGTCGGCGATCAGCACCGAGGGACGGCGAGCGAGCGCGATCGCGAGCATCGCCCGCTGGCGCATCCCGCCGCTGAACTGGTGTGGGTAGTCGTCGATTCGCTCCGCCGGCCGGGGGATACCGACCGTCTCCATCAGATCGAGGACTTCCGATCGCAGCGCTCGCGAACGGAGCCGCGAACTCGCGCCGCGCGCTAGTTCTCTGAGAAGCGGCTGCCGGTCCGGTTCGTTGCGTACGCGAAGCGCCTCGGCGATCTGTTCGCCGACGGTGTAGACCGGGTTGAGCGACGTCGAGGGGTCCTGAAAGACCGTCGCGAGCTCCCGAGCGCGGAGCCGCCGCAGCGTCCGGTCGTCGGCGGTCGTCAGCTCCCGGCCGTCGAACCGGACGCTCCCGTCGACGATCTCGCCCGGCTCCTCGAGCCGAACGATCGACCTCGCGGTGACCGACTTGCCGCAGCCGCTCTCACCGACGAGGCCGACGATCTCGCCGGATTCGATCCGGAACGACGCGCCGTTGACCGCGCGGACGGGCTCCGATCCCGCCCGGGAGCGGAACCGAACGTGTAAGTCGTCGACCTCGAGCGGTGCGCTCATGATCAGGTCCGCCTCCGATCCGCGTCGTTCACGTGATCAGGATCCAGTACGTCTCGTAGCCCGTCGCCCAGCACGTTGAAGCCGATAACGGTCACCGCGATCGCGATACCGGGGGCAGTGATGAGCCACGGCGCCGACCGGAGGTAGTTGCGGCCGTCGGCGATCATCGTGCCCCACTCCGCTGTCGGGGGCTGTGCGCCCAGCCCGAGGAAGGACAGGCCCGCCGCCGCGAGCACGACGGTTCCGAGGTTGAGCGTCGCGAGGACGAGCACCGGGCTCGCGACGTTCGGGAGCAGATGCCGCGTGACGATCCGTCGCCGGGGCGTTCCGCAGAGCCGCGCCGATTCGACGAACGGCCGGTCCTTGACCGCGAGGACGCTGCTGCGCACGACGCGTGCGTACGTGGCCCAGCCGACGGCCGAGAGCGCGATCACGACGTTGCGCATGCTCGGGCCGAGCGTCCCGGCGATCACGAGCGCCAGGACGAGCCCCGGGAAGGCGAGCTGGACGTCGACCAGCCGCATCAACGCGGCGTCGACCAGTCGGCTCCCGGTCGCCGCGAGCAGGCCGATCGCCGTCCCGACGACGAGGCGAACGAGCGTCGCGCCGACCGCCAGCGCGAGCGAGATTCGGGCGCCGTAAACCAGCCGCGTCGCGACGTCGCGCCCGAGCGCGTCGGTGCCCAGCGGGTGGGCGAGCGACGGCCCCGCGAGGCGGCGTTCGAGCGCCTGGGCCGTCGGATCGTAGGGCGACAGCGCCGGGCCGGCGATCGCGACGATCGCGAGGAGACACACGACGGCGCCGCCGAGCCGGATGTTGCCGTTCGATCGATACCGTCGGCCGAACCGGCGCCGAACGAGGCGTCGCCCCCGCTCGAGGAGCGCTCGCAGCCGGCGCGTCGGTCGGCGGCGCCGCGTCTCGCGGTCGCTCATCGGTGATCACCGCCGCTGCCGCGTTCGATCCGCGGGTCGAGCGCCACGTACGCGAGATCGACCAGTTGGTTCGTCACGACGAAGGCGAACGCCGTCACGAGGACGACTCCCTGCACGATCGGATAGTCGCGCGCGAAGATGGCGTCGACGAGTAGCGTTCCCAGTCCCGGTCGTTGAAAGACGACTTCGACGACGACGGCGCCGTTGAGGACGAAGCCGAACTGGAGGCCGACGATCGTCACGACGGGAACGAGCGCGTTTCGCAGCGCGTGCTTGTAGACGACGAGCCGTTCGCGGACGCCCTTCGAACGAGCGGCCGTCACGTACTCGGCCTCGAGGACCTCGAGCATCGACGTGCGAACGAGGCGAGTGATGATCGCGGCCATCCCGGTGCCGAGCGTGATCGCGGGAAGCACGAGGTGGGAGAGCGTGCCGACCCCGGAGACGGGCGTCACTCCGAGCCGGAGCGAACAGACGAGGATCAGCAGATAGCCCAGCCAGAAGTTCGGCATCGAGACGCCGACCAGCGCGGCGATCTGACCGGTCCGGTCGATCCACGTCCCGCGGTGGACGGCGCTGACGACGCCCAGCGGGACGGCCACCGCCAGTGCGACGGCCGTCGCCGCCAGCGCGAGTTCGAGCGTGTTCGGCAGGTGTTCGACCAACAGCGACGTGACGGGTTCCGACTGGTAGTACGACGTCCCGAGGTCGCCCCGAACCGCGTCGCCGAGCCAGGAGAGGTAGCGGACGACGAACGGCTCGTCGAACCCGTGTTCGGCGCGGAAAGCCGCGACCTCGCGCTCCGACGGTGGGCTCTGTCGCTGCTCTCGGAGGATCGTGTACGCCGGATCGCCGGGCGTGAGGGAGACGAAGCCGAACGTGACGAACGAGACGGTCGCCATGACCGCCGCGAGCGATCCGAGTCGGGCGAGGAAGGCTCGTAGCATCTCAGTCTTCGGTGCTCGAGGGCAAGGGGTTCGAACGATTAGTCGATCGGCGAGACGCGAGACTCGCGGACGTGCCGCCGTTCGGCGGGCGGGCTGAATCGCGAATCGACGGCTCGGGACACGACGGTGTCGCTGCTCGTCGCGACCGTCGCATCGGGCTGGCTTTCTCGAGTCGTACTGAGTCGATTGACACGATGGTCAAACTCACTTTAGTTAACTAAACTTGGATTGAGTATATTGAGCACTTTGGTCGAATTCTCGATTCCTCGTCTCGTGAATCGGGACCCACTTCAGTCGCACTGGTTATGAATTCACTAGACGTGATTAATAAATACTGCTATTTTATCTAATATTTTAATAATTAGGTGAAAGCGGTCTCAACGCTGGGCGACACAGCAGACACAATCAATGAGTGAAGCGTAGAGAGCGGAAAAACAGATACGGACGTCGCGGAGAACGAACGTGTCGCTACGGGCTACCCTGACAGCTCTTCCGGACAACGAGTCGGACGCGGGGCCGCCTACAGTTCCACACTCCCATCCTCGCCCGTCAGGGCGAGGCGGACATCACGCTGACTCGACCAGGATTACCGTCCCGATCCGGTCGTATCGGACGCTCCCCTCGCCGAGCGGTCGGCCGTCGAGCTCGAGATAGCCCGGTTCGATGCCCGTCACCTCGCCGGTGACCTCGGGGTCGTCGCCGCCGGTTCGGTCGCGCTCCCAGACTTCAACGATGTCGCCGACCGTCACGTGGTCACGGACGAGCTCCGCGGCGTGCTCGTCGGTGGCGTCCGGCGGAATCGTGAGTTCGGTCATGTAGCGGGGAGAGGACGGCGACGCGGGTAAGTCCCCCCGCGTCAGGTGACGGCACCTTATAACCGCTCGAACGACGGTTTTTGTGCAATCGACCCGAACAGACGGGTGTGACGACGATAAAGGACAGCGTCCACGACCACATCCGGATCGACGGCGTGGCCGAGGCCCTCCTCGATACGCCCGAACTCCAGCGGCTCCGCCGGATCCGCCAGCTCGGGACCGTCTCGCTGGTCTATCCCTCCGCGAATCACACGCGCTTCGAGCACAGTCTGGGGGTCTACCACCTCGCCTGCGAGGCGCTGGAGCACTTGAACGTCGACGGGCGACAGGCCGATCGCGTCCACGCCGCCGCGGTCCTCCACGACATCGGCCACGGCCCCTTCAGTCACAACCTAGAGCCGCTGACTCACCGGCGCACGGGCCGGTACCACGACGACGTTCACGATCTGCTGACCGACGGCGAGATCGGCTCGGTGCTTCGCGACCACGACCTGGCACCCGACAAGATCGCGGATCTGATCGCGGGCGAGGGGCGATTCGGCCAACTGGTCTCGGGCGAACTCGACGTCGACCGGATGGACTACCTGGTGCGGGACGCCCATCACACGGGCGTCCCCTACGGAACGATCGACCACGGTCGCCTCGTCCGCGAACTGACGTTCACGGACGGCGAACTCGTCTTGGACGAGGGGAACGTCCAGACCGCCGAGAGCCTGCTGGTCGCGCGAGCGCTGATGAACCCGTCCGTCTACAGCCACAGCGTCGCCCGGATCAGCAAGGCGATGCTCCGGCGGGCCGCCGAGCGCCTGCTCGACGCCCCCGAGACGGACGTCGACGCGGCGACGCTCCAGCGGATGGACGATCACGACCTGATCGCCGCCCTGCGCTCGTGTTCGGCAACGGAGACGTTCTCGCGCCGGCTGGACCGGCGGGACCTGTATAAGCGGGCAGTGTGGGCCGAGATCGACGACGTACCGGGCGGCATCATCGAGACCGACCACGAGGCGGTCCGCGAGTTCGAGCGGGAGATCGCCGACGACGCGGCGGTCGATCCCGAGTGCGTCATCGTCGACGTCCAGAGCCGCCCGTCGATGACGGAGTCGACCTCGAGGGTGGTCGTCAACGGCGACATCCGTCGGCTGGGTCAGCAGTCGCCGCTGGTCGAGGCGCTGCGCGCGGCCCAGTACTCCCAGTGGCGACTCGGCGTCTACTCGCCCTCCGAGATGCGCGAGCGAGTCGGCCGAGCGGCCGTCGACGTCCTCGGCCTCGACATCGAGGGCGCGCTGGTCAGCGAGGTCCGGAACGGGCGCGACGCGACGCTGGATCAGTTCGTCGACGACTGACTGCGAACCGCGGCCGGCCGCGAACGGAGTCGCTCGAGGGCGCGACTCACCGTGAGTCGGATCCGATCGGGAATACGAGGCGATCGGGGACGCTGTGCTCCGTTACGCTATCGTTACCGTCTCTATTTCATATTTTTCAGCGCCAGAACCCTTCGATCTCTGTGAAACAGTCCGTCGCGACTCTAGTTATATACAGGCTCGGGAACGTCAAGTTATCGGGCATTAACTTACCAGTCGTCTCCGGTCGTCTGTAGCAGAATGGCGCAGCCGACTGCGGCAACCACTACATCGGATGGGTATGCGGAGGGGCGTACCGACACCGAGACGGTCTCGAGAACGCTCGCGACGTCGGAGTCGGGACTCGAGGTAACAGTGTTCGACTCGATTCGATCTATCTCGGCGGCTCGCTGGAACGAGGTCGTCGAGCGGTCGACCTGCGGGAGCGTCTTTCATCGCTACGAGTGGCTCGAGGCCATCGAGGCCGGACTGGGAAAGACGCCGCGACACCTCGTCGTCGAAAAGGACGGCAACCTCATCGGGTTGTTACCGAACTTCGTCGTCGATATCGAGAAGACGCCGTTCCGGCGACTCTCGTCGTCGTATCCGGGGTTCGGGGGGCCGCTGGTCACGACCGACGTCGCCGAGTCGCTGTCGCTGCTCGCCGAAGCCGTTCCCGAACTCTGTACCGGGCGGACGGTCGTCCACCAGATCCGCGGCCTCGATACGAAGTACATGCGGTACAACAACTACCTGCAGTCGGAGGGGTACGAACCGTACCGGCGCGAGTGTCGGTTCGTGCTCGACCTCACGCAGGGGTACGGCGAGATCTACGACGGGATGAGCAAGACCAGACGCCGGGGGATCGATCGGGGAACGGACGGCGACTACGAGATCGTCGAGGAGGAACTCACGCGGCCGAATCTCGAGCGCTTCCATCGAGTATACGAGCAGGTGATGGACCGCGTCGACGGCGACGGCTATCCGCTCTCGTTTTTCGAACGGCTGCTAGATATGCGGGAGCGGCTGTTGCTCCTGACGATCCGGATCGACGGCGAGTACGCGGGCGGTTTCCTCGAACTGCTCGACGAGCAGCGGTCGTCGATTCACGGCTTCTTCGCGGCGGTCCCCGAGGACTACTTCGGCGATCACGCGTCGGAACTGCTCTACGACTACGTCATTCGGTGGGGGATCGACAACGGGTACGACACGTACGACTTCGGCAGTACGAACGCGAACTTCGAGAACGGCGTCTTCCGATTCAAAGAGGGATTCGGCGGCCGGATCCTCCCCATTCTCGTCTGGGAGCGCGGCTGTAGCCCCCTCTGGAAAATGCTCAAAGCGGGCCGGTCGCTCTACTGGCCACACCGGTACGAGTGATCCCGTACTCGGTCGGAGCGAAACCGAGCGGAAACGCCGAGGTCCGGGTGCGAGAATCGAACTGCGCGTCTCAGTCGGAACGGACTGAAGGATAACCACTACCCCAACCCGGACGCGAGTGCGTCCGAACCGAGTACGGATCGACGGAAAGGCGTTCCGTCGACTCTCCTTTCGTGAGAGCCGGATCGACTGCCGGTGGCAGGTCTCTCACCCCGCTCGAGACGACGCACCGACGGTCGACCCCGACGGTCTTTAGCCCCGAGGCCGATGCCTCACTCGATGCGAGCAGCAGCCTTCACCGAGTTGACCGGTCCCGAGGGAGTGAACGTGATCGAGCGAGAGGAGTCCGATCCCGGCCCCGGCGAGGCCGCGGTCGACGTCGCGGCCTGCGCGATCAACCGCCACGATCTGTGGATCCTCGAGGGCGACTCCGCGATGGTCGACGCCGATGACCTCCCGTTCGTGACGGGGCTGGACGTCGCGGGTACCGTGAGCGCGGTCGGGGAGGGTGTCGACGCCGTCGAGCCGGGCGACAGGGTCGTCCTCTGTCCGAACGAGACCTGCGGCTCCTGTCGATTCTGCCGCGAGGGGCCGGAGAACCGCTGCGAGCGGTTCTCGCTGTACCACGGCGGACTCGCGGAGACGGCCTGCGTCGAGGCCGATCGGCTCGTTCCGCTTCCCGACGGCGTGAGCGCGACGACCGCCGCCGCGATTCCGACCGCCTACATGACCGCCTTCCACATGCTCCGGCGGGCCGACGTCGGGCCGGCGGATCTCGTCTTCGTGCCCGGCGCGACCGGCGGCGTCGGCGTCGCCGCCGTCCAGCTCGCCGATATCCTCGGCGCCCGGACGATCGGAACCTCCTCGTCGGCGTCGAAACTCGAGCGCGTCACCGAACTGGGGCTCGATCACGCGATTCGGGCGACCGAGCCAGATGAGATCCGCGAGGAGGTCGAGGCGATCGGCACCCCCGACGCGGTCATCAACCACCTCGGCGGCGAGTACACCCGGCTCGGCCAGGAGGTCATGCGCCGCGGCGGGACGATGGTCGTCTGCGGCCGCACGGCCGGCGGCGAGTCGACGATCGACGTGCCGGACCTCTTCCTCGGCCACAAGCGCGTCGTCGGCTCCACGATGGGTACCCAGGACGACCTGCGCCGACTCGTCGAGCTGACCGCCGACGGCGACCTCTCGCCGGTGATCGACGAGACGTTCCCGCTCGAGGCGACCGACGAGGCGTTCGCGACGATGCAGGATCGGGAGAGCGTCGGCAAACTCGTTGTCGAACCGGAGAGCGATCGGTAGCGTCGGCTATCGACGCGTTTCGGCCGCTGGGCCACCGTCCACACGTTTCTCCCGGCCGAGCCCCTTCCTTGGGTGGGCTTTCGGTGGGACTGAAAGGGGCGTCCGGGCTCGAGTCGATGACTCGAGCCCGGACGGGGCTTTCAAGCCGGAGCTATTTCCCCGCACTCGGTGTCCGTCGGCTATGACCGAGATCGCCATCACGGGCGCATCGGGGCGGGTCGGCAGGCAGTCCATCGAGGCGTTCGACGACGAGACGCTCACGCTCTTCTCCCACAGCGAGAGCGAGGATTTAGACACCGAGACCCTCGAGATCGCGAACCGCGACGAGTTCGTCGAGGCCCTCGAGGGCCAGGACGTCCTGATCCATCTGGCGGCGAATCCGAGCCCGCGAGCCGAGTGGGACGAGGTCCGTGAACCGAACGTCGACGGCGTCTACAACGCGTTCCACGCCGCTGTGGAGAACGACCTCGAGCGGGTGGTCTTCGCGAGTTCGAACCACGCGGTCAACATGTCCAACGTCGTCTCGCCCATCCGTCCGGAGTCGACGGTCGGCAAGCCCGACATCGTCCGGCCGGACGACGAGATGGATCCCGACACCTACTACGGCGTCACCAAGGTCTTCGGCGAGGCGATGGGCCATTACTACGCCAACCGCCACGGGCTGGACGTGGTCAACCTGCGGATCGGCTGGCTGCTCTCGGAGGACGAACTCGAGGACGAAGTCTCAGACCGCGACGGCGCCGGCGAGCGATACGCCCGCGCGATGTGGCTCAGTCCCGACGACTGCCAACAGGTGATTCGCGCGGCCGCGACGACGACCCTCGAGTCGACGCCGCTGACCGCCCACGGCATCTCCGACAACTCGGAGCGGTTCCTCTCCCTGTCGGAGACGATGCTCGAACTGGGGTATCGGCCCCGAGACGACTCGGCCGACGTGTTGGGTGGCCAGTAGGTCGTCGGTCTCGGGGCGCGTCGGTCGCCGGTTCGATCCGCGAGGGGACGACGACGCCCCGTCGCGAGACCGTAAGACCGAATAGCGACAGGTTCCTACCCTGATGTATGGCCACAGACGTCGCCGACTCCACGGGGATGGGTCCGAACCGACAGATGTCGCTGTTCGGGTACGTTATGGCGGCTATCATCGCCGTCGCCCTGCTTCCGCTGCTCCCGGTGTTGATCCCGGCGTATCTCATCTGGCGGGCGTTCTTCGCGTCCGACGACTTCGAGCACAGTTTCGAATCGTGGCGCGAGTCGGGCAAGCCGCCGAGCGGCTCGTAACTCGCTCGAGTCCCGTTCGGGCCGGGCGAAGAACCGTGAATCGACAATAGAACGCGTATGCGCGCCTCCCGCTGCGTTTCGAGCCTCAGTCGTCGGCGCTGGCCGCGGCCAGATCCGCCGGCGGACTACCCGGCAGTTCGTCCCGCTCGTGGGGCGCCTCGAAGTCCAGATCGGGGCCTCGAGCCACGATTCGGTGGGGATTCACGTCGGGATGGGTCGTGTAGTAGTGTTCTTTGATGTGGTCCATGTCCACCGTCTCCGCAACGCCTGAGTCACGGGTCGCTTCGCTCACGGGTCGTTCCTCCCCGTTCGCTTCATCGAGGCGCTCCCCCGGGTCGCGCCTCGCACCGCTCCCCGTTCGTCCGTCCGGCGTCCCCTCTCTTCGGTCGTCGACGCCCGTCTGATACAGATCGCGCAGATACGGCCAGAGATTGTCGTACTCGCGGACGTACTGGACGTTACACATGAAGTGCGTGTGATAGACGTTATCGAACCGAACCAGCGTCGTGAACATCGCGACGTCGGCCTCGGTCAGCCGGTCGCCGGCGAGGTAGCGCTGGTCTGCCAGCACCTCGTCCCAGTGATCGAGCGCCGCGAAGAGGTTGTCGACGGCCTCGTCGTAGGGCTCTTGTCTGGTCGCGAAGCCGGCCCGGTAGACGCCGTTGTTGATCGGCTCGTAGATCTCGTCGATGATTCGATCGACCTCGTCGCGGTAGCCCTCGGGATAGAGGTCCACGTCTCGAGTCGCATAGTCATCGAACTCGGTGTCGAGCATCCGCATGATCTCTTCGGACTCGTTGTTGACGATGGTGTCCTCCCGTTTATCCCAGAGGACGGGCACCGTCACTCGACAGGTCGCGTCCGGGTCGGCCTCGACGTACAGCTCTCGGAGGTAGTCGGCGCCGCGGACGTGATCGCGCGTACAGCCCTCCTTCTCGGGCGCGAACTGCCAGCCGTCCTCACCGCGGTAGGGATCGACGACCGAGACCGAAATCGCGTCCTCGAGTCCCTTCAGCGCCCGCGTCACGAGCGTCCGGTGGGCCCAGGGGCAGGCGTAGGAGACGTAGAGGTGGTACCGTCCCGCCTCGGGCTGGAATTCGGCGTCGGGATCATCGCGGACCCGGTCGCGAAACGTCGTCTGCTGTCGCTGGAACGAGCCGTCGTCGTCGTTGGCCTCGTACGCGTCGGTTCGCCACTCGCCGTCGACGAGCATGTTCATAGACGAGAGAAGGGGATCGAGGCTCAAAGCCTCTCGCTAACACCGATGTTACCGCGAACCGCCGTGCTGCGTTAGCCGAACCCGAGAGCGCTCGCGAGCCAGTAGCCGAGGCCGATCGCGATGAGCGCGACTCCCTCCCGGCGGCTCACGCGTCGGCCGGTCGCGAGCAGCGCCGTGCCGATGGCGGTCACGACGAGCAACCACGCGAGGCTGCGCCCGACGGCCGGATCGACGGTCATCGGGCGCACGACCGCGGCGACGCCGAGCACGCCGAGGAGGTTGAACACGTTCGACCCGACGACGTTGCCGGCGGCGATCCCCATGTCGCCGCGTCGCGCCGCGACGACCGACGTCACGAGTTCCGGCAGCGAGGTCCCGGCGGCGACGACCGTCGCGCCGACGAGCCACGCCGAGATCCCCAGCGAGAGGGCGATCCCAGTCGCCGCGTCGACCAGCACGCGACCGCCCGCGACGACGAGGCCGAGGCCGGCGAGCAGCCGAACGCCTTCGCGACCGAGGGAAACCGTCTCGCCATCGGTCCCGCCGGTCAGCGCCACAGCGGTACTGTCAGCGGCGGTATCGTCGCTGTCGGCTCGCCGGATCGCGAGTCCGATTGCCCCGAGATAGCAACAGAGCAGGGCGAGCAGCACCGCTCCCTCGAGTCGCGACGCGTGACGGTTCGAGAGGATGACCGCGCCGATCACCGTCGTTCCGATCATCGCGAGCGCGTCGCGACGGAGCAGTGCGCTCGTGACGCGAAACGGAGCGATCACGGCGACGATACCGAGGATTACGCCGAGGTTGAACACGTTCGACCCGACGACGTTGGCGACCGAGACGTCGCCCTGTCCCTCGAGCGCGGCGGTGACGGAGACGGTGACTTCCGGCGCCGAGGTTCCGAACGCGACGACGGTGAGACCGACGACGAGCGGCGAGATCCCCACCGACGTCGCCAGTCTCGAGGCCCCGTCGACGAGCCAGCGGGCGCCGAACCAGAGGGCGGCGATCCCGACGGCGAGCAGCGCGGCATCTCCAAGGACTGTCATTGAGTGACCTGTCTGACGGAACCACTAAAAGCGTCGGGACGATTCGAAGGCGACCGCAACCGGCCCGCGAGGGCCAGATTCGTCGGACCGCTATCGTCCGAACAACCTGTCGTCTTTCCGTAGCTCTTCCCTTCCGTAGTAAGATTTTTCAGCAGTCGTTTAGTTAGACCGCATCGTGTTGTACGATGAGTGGTGCTAATGACGGTACACCGGACGGCGATCCGACCGATGCGTTCGTCGAGGGAACGGGCGATGAAGAGCCGCAAATAACGTTTTACGGCGGTCGGGGGATGAGCGCGCTGCCGATCGGCGTGTTCATCGTCTGGGCGATCGTCCAGACGGCGCTGTGGCGCATCTCGGATACCGGCGGGCTGATCGTCGGGATGCTGTTCGGACTCGTGATCGGGATGTTCTTCGTCCGCGGGAACTGGGCGTCCTACGCCAACACGATCTTCGAGGGGATGACCCAGCCGGTCGCGGTGACGGCCATCGTGGCCTGGATCTGGGCCGGCATCTTCGCGCAGCTGTTACAGGACGGCGGCTTCGTCGGCGGCCTCGTCTGGCTCGCCGACCTGGCCGGCGTCGGCGCAGCGCTGTTCCCGGCCGTCACGTTCGTCCTCGCGGCGCTGTTCACGACGGGCATCGGGACGGGATACGGCGCGGCCGTCGCGTTCGTCACGCTGTTCTTCCCGACCGGACTCCTACTGGGTGCGAGTCCGGTCCTCATGTTCGCCGCGATCCTGTCGGGTGCGATCTTCGGCGATAACCTCGCGCCCGTCAGCGACACGACGATCGTCAGCGCCGTCACGCAGGATTCGGACATCGGTGGGGTCGTCGCCTCGCGGTTCAAGTACGTCATTATCGCCGCGGTCCTGACCTTCGTCGGGTACGTCGTCGCGGGACAGACGATGGGCGGCATCGAGACCGGCGCGAGCGCCGGCGACCTCCTCGCCGAGTCGAGCGACCCGATCGGACTCGTCCACCTCGTCTCCATGGGGATCGTGATCGGCGCGGCGATCGCCGGTCGACACATCGTCGAGGCGATCTCGTGGGGGATCGTCGTCGCCATCGCCTTCAACCTCGTCCTCGGGCTGGCGAGCATCGGCGATATCGTCACGTTCTCCGCGCCGGAGGATGCACCACTGGCCGAACCGCTCGCGGGCCTGCCGATTCTCGAGATCGTCAGCGATCCGGATGCGGTCGGCGTTTCCGGCAGCGTCATGGACGGCGCGGCCGGCTTCTTCGAACTCTCGATTCTGGTCTTGCTGATCATCGCGGCCGCACAGATCATGATCCGCGGGGGCGCGTTCGAGGCGATCCTCGACTGGTCGCTCGAGAACCTCGCGACGAACGTCCGTAACGCCGAACTCACGATGGTCGCCTCGGCGGCCCTGATCAACGCGATCATCACGATCAACACGGCAGCGGAGGTCGCGATCGGTCCCTACATCTCGAAGATCGGCGAGCGGTTCAACCTGAACGGCTACCGCCGGGCGAACATCTTGGACGGACAGACCGCCGCGCTGGGGTACATCTTCCCGTGGTCCGGCGGCGTCCTCGCCGGCTACGGGGCGATGGAGCAACTCCCCGGGGAGTACGAGTGGCTGGACGCGGGGATGCTCGTCACCCCCATCGACGTCGTGCCCTACGTCTTCCAGGGCTGGCTGCTGGTAGCGGTGTTCGTCGTCGCGGCGTTCACCGGCTTCGGCCGCGAGTACGTGACCGACCGCGAGAGCGAGGAGGTGGCTCGCGTATGAGCCTCTTTGGCAAGTACCTCAAGGGCTGGCGGTTCCGCAGTTCCGAACCGACGTTCGAACCCGGCGACGAGATCAGCGTCTTCGTCGCCGAGTCAAACGGAACCGACGGCCGCGCCTACGTCGGCGACACCCGCCTGACGATCGAGGGCGCCGGACCGGAGACCGTCGAGAAACGCGTCCGGGTCCGCGTGACCGAGTTCGACCGGACGGACTCGAGGGGACGCGGCGAGTTCCTCGAGGTCGTCGGCGAGAGTTCCTACACCGACTGACGACTGCCGGCGGTGGGATCGACCCGTCGTCGTCTTGCGAGTGAGAGACACGCTTTTATGACCCAGCGGTTCCCATGCGAAGAATATGGCAGACGACGAGGGGGGCCAGCATCGCCAGAGCCGCCTGTTCACCGACGACGACGGGGATTTCGACGCCGAGCGCGCCCGCGAGGAGTCGCTCCCGGTGGAAGATGGCGAGGTGATCGACACCGACCAACTGGCCGACCACCAGCGCTACGTCGAGGGGCGGGGGATCTACGACGAGCGAAACCGGGTCAACGACCTCACCGGCAAGGAGTGGAAGTACGCGACGAAATCGGTGATCGCCGAGAGCTATCCGCCGGCCCTCCAGCACGACCTGCGCAGCGAACACGGCGGCCAGAAGCCGCCGCGGCTCTGTGCCGAACTGATCGGCCGGTTCAGCAAGGCCGGCGACACCGTCCTCGATCCGTTCGCCGGCGTCGGCGGCACGCTGCTCGGGGCGAGCCTCTGTGAACACGAGGGGACCGGGCTGCGCGAGGCCATCGGCTTCGAGCGGAATCGCCGATGGATCGAGCTCTACGAGACGGCCCTCGAGCGCGAGAACGAGGAGCGCCGCGAGCGCGGCGAGCCGCCGCTCGCCGGCCAGGAGATGCGCCACGGCGACTGCGCGGACCTGATCGACGAGATCGACGACGGCTCGGTCGACCTCCTGTTGACCGACGTTCCCTACTGGCACATGGACGAACTCGAGCAGACGCGCAACGAACGCGCGACTCGAGAGAGCAAACTGGGGGCGTTCGACGCGGCCGCCGCGCCCGACGAGGGCGACGGTGAGGAGACGGCGGCCGACGAGGGGACGGCGACCGAAACGGACGCGGAGACGGAAACCGGAACGAAAGCGGAGTGGCTCGAGGACATGGCCGCGAAGTTCGAGCGCTTTACCGATGCGGTCGCGCCGGACGGCCACCTCGTCGTCTTCATCGGCGACATGTACCGCGAGCAGTCCTACGAGTTCCTTTCCGCCGACCTCGCGCGGGCGATCGAATCGACCGCGCCGGTGACCCTCGCGGCGAACCTGATCTGGTACGATCCGACGAAGGACCTCCACGTCTACGGCTATCCGTTCTCGTTCGTGCCGTCGATGGTCCACCAGAACGTCCTCGTCTTCCGTCCCGAAACCGACAGCTAATTCGGGTCTGACTATCGTCATTCGGCCGTCTGACGCGGTTTTATGCCGTCAGAGTGTGTGGTCGAAACCGGCGCGCACTTGCCGGGCGCTCCCCATCCCACCTTCCACCCCATCCGCGCGCCAGTCTTCCTTCCCACTCGCTCCCCCTTTGGTTTGGTGCGAACGTTCGACCGTGCTCCCGGCGCTGCCGCCGACAGCGTTCGGTATCGCTGCTAACAGCGTCCAGTACCGCCGCTCCACTGCGATGTGCGCCTCAGGCCCTGGCGGGCAAGAGCGTCTCCCGGACCTCTTCGGCGCGGTCGGTCTCCGTAATGACCGCGATCTCGTCGCCGGCGGCGAGTTCGGTTCCCGGTAGCGGGATCGTCAGCGACTCGCGTGCCCGCCCGTGGGCGTAGATCCGTGCCCCACCGGGGAGCTCGAGTTCGCTCATTCGCTTGCCGACCGCCGGCGAGTCGTCGTCGATCTCGAGGACGGTCAGCTGCAGGTTCGACGCGATGTCGGCGACGACGTTGAAGTCGCCGCCGAGCATGGCCGTCTTGGCTCCGGCGGCGCCGAGGCGCTCGGGGTAGATGATCTCGTCGACGTCCGCGGCGTACTTCTCGTAGATGTCCTGGCGGTAGTCCTCGTCGATCCGGAGGACGGTCCGGCAGCCGTGGTGGTCGCCGACCATGCAGGCCGCGAAGTTGGCGTTCAGATCGGGAGTGAAGGTGCCGATGGCGGCGGCGTCCTCGATCCCCGCATCGACGAGCGTCGCTTCGTCGGCCCCGTCGCCCTGAACCGTCTCGAACCCGTCGGATTCGGCCCGATCGATCCGGTCGGGATCGTTGTCGACCACGACGACGTCGTGCCCCTCCTCGGTCATGATCCGTGCGGTTCGTGACCCGACCCGTCCGTACCCCACGATGACGAATCTCATGATACATGGGTACACGCCCCGAGGTCAAATACGTTGGCTCGCGAACGCCGCCGAGACGCGATGTCAGAACAGTACCGGTCGGCGCTCGAGCGGCGTCAGTGAGCGCTACTCGACGACGATCACGCGCAGGTCGTTCAAATTCGTCCCCGTCGGACCGGTGCGAATCAGGTCCCCGCGCTCGGCGAGGTACGGGTAGACGTCGTTGTTCGCGAGCGTCTCGCGGGCCCGCTCGCTGTCGTCCACCGACGTCTCGTCGACGATCGCCCCCGCAGCGTCGGTCGAGCCGTCGATCCCGTCCGTGTCGACGGCGGCCACGGTGATCCCGCCCTTGAGGTCGAGGGCGGCGCTCGTCGCGAACTCCTGGTTCGGCCCGCCCGCGCCGTCGCCCCGGACCGTCACCGTCGTCTCGCCGCCCGAGAGGATCACCGCCGGCGTCGAGACGGGAGTCCCCGTCGCCTGCACCTCTTCTGCGACGGCGACGTGGGTCGTGGCCGCGTCGCGGGCCTCCCCGCGGATCCGCGAGGAGAGGATCAGCGTCTCGTACCCTCGCTCGGCGGCCGCGTCGCGGGCCGCCTCGAGGACCGTCAGGCCGTCGGCGACGACGTGGTTCGGCACGGTCTCGAAGGCGGGGTCGTCGGGCCCCGGCGTCTCGTCGATTTCGTCGGCCGCGCCGCGCTCGAGGCGGTCCGCGACGGCGTCGGGGAGGTCGATCCCGTACCGATCGACGACCGCGAGCGCGTCCTCGTAGGTCGACGCGTCGGGAGCGAAGGGGCCGCTGGCGATCACGCTCAGGTCGTTGCCGACCACGTCGCTCAGGAGCAGCGAGACGACCGTCGCGGGGGCCGCCCGGCGGGCCAGCCGGCCGCCCTTCAGCGCCGAGCAGTGTTTCCGGACGGCGTTGATCTCGTGGATGTCGGCACCGCTCTCGAGCAGCGCGTCCGTCGTCTCCTGGAGCGCCGCGAGCGAGACGTCGCCCGCGGGGGCGGGCATGACCGCGCTCCCGCCACCGGTGATCGGCGCCAGCACGAGCGTCCCCTCGTCGGCCGCGTCGGCGGCCGCGAGCAGTTCTCGCGTGCTCTCGACGCCGCGCTGGCTCGGGACCGGGTGGTCGCCCTCGAGAACGGTGACGCGCTCGGTGTCGACGGGATCGTCCGTGACGACGACGCCGCCATCGATCCGATCGCCGAGGACGTCCTCGAGGGCCGCGGCGACGTGTGCGGCGGCGTTTCCGCCGCCGAGAACGATCACCTCGTCGTACGCCTCGAGATCGTAGCTCTCGTCCGCGATACGGAGGGTATCGTCGGTGGCGGAGCCGCCTTCTCGAGATTCCACTGGAGTCTCGCTACCCTCGAGAGTGACCGCCTCACGGATCACGCGCCGTGGATGGCCGGCCTCGATACCGGTCTCGACGCATTCGAGGGCGAGGTCGCGCGCGTCGGTGGTCGCCACCCGCTCGCGGTCCTCGATCACGCCGTCTCACCCGGCGGTCGTTCGACTGTTCGATTCGTTCCGCCCCTCGTCCCGGTCACCGCATCGACGGTCGACGGGACGGCTCGCTCGCGTTGCATGGACGGTGGATTTTTCAGAATCCGATAAGAGGGTTCGGGTCCGCCACTCGTGGTCAGTGAGAACACGTCACGTTTCTCACGAAACCGGGTCGACAAATGGTATCCACGAATATGTATCGATACGCGGCGAGGGCGGACGAGAACCTTTAACTAACCAGTATGGCTATGCTCGACCGTCCAATATGGGGGCATCTGATACGCTCGACGACTACTTCGGGGTCGACGAACGCGACTCCGACGTTGGTACCGAACTCGTCGCGGGGGTCACGACGTTCCTCGCGATGTCGTACATTATTCTGGTCAATCCGTTTATTCTCGCGGACGCGATTCAGATTCAGGGATACGAATACATCGAGGTCGTCCAGATGGTCGCCATCGGGACGATCATCGCGTCGGCCGTCGCCATCTTCGTGATGGCCTTCTACGCGAATCGGCCCTTCGGCCTCGCGCCGGGGATGGGGCTGAACGTCTTCTTCGCGTACACGGTCGTTCTCGGGATGGGAATCCCGTGGGAAACGGCCCTCGCCGCGGTCTTCGTCGAGGGGATTATCTTCATCGTTATCACGGCTGTCGGGGCCCGCGAGTACGTGATTCGGCTGTTTCCCGAGCCGGTGAAGTTCTCCGTCGGCGCCGGGATCGGGATCTTCCTCCTGTTTATCGGGCTGCTCGAGATGTCGGTCGTCGTTCCGGATCCGGACACCGCGGTCACCCTCGGTGATCTCGCGACGAGTCCGGCGGCGCTGCTCGGCCTGTTCGGGCTGTTCCTGACGTTCGTCCTCTGGGCGCGCGGGATCACCGGCGCGATCATCATCGGGATCGTCGCGACGACGGTCGTCGGCTGGCTCACCTATCTGACGGGGATCGCGGGCGCGTCGGTCCTTCCGACGGCGCTCGTCAGCGAGGGCGGTGAGCTCTCGTTCGCGGTCGTCACGTCGCCTCAGTACGACATCTCGCCGCTGCTGTTCGCGTTCGTCGACGGCCTCCAGGGCGTCGATCCGCTCACGTTCGTCCTGGTCGTCTTCACGTTCTTCTTCGTCGACTTCTTCGACACCGCCGGCACGCTCATCGGCGTCGCCCAGTTCGGTGAGTTCCTCGACGAGGACGGGAACCTCCCCGACATCGACCGGCCGCTGATGGCCGACGCCGTCGGGACGACCGTCGGCGCGATGGTCGGCACCTCGACGGTCACGACGTACGTCGAGTCCTCAACCGGCGTCGAGGAGGGCGGCCGAACGGGACTGACGGCGCTGGTCGTCGGCCTCCTCTTTCTCGCCTCGCTCGTGCTCATTCCGCTGGTCGCGATGATCCCCGCCTACGCCTCGTTCATCGCGTTGGTCGTCGTCGGGATCATCATGCTCGAGGGCGTCCTCGACGTCGAGTGGGACGACCCGGCGTGGGCCGTCTCCGCCGGTCTGACGATCACCATTATGCCGCTGACCTACTCGATCGCCAACGGACTCGCGGCCGGGATCATCGCGTACCCGATCATCAAAGCCGCGACCGGAGAGTTCGACGACGTCCGGCACGGGCAGTGGCTCATGGCGCTGGTTCTCGTCGGGTACTTCTACGTCTACACGAGCGGCATGCTCGGCTAACGCGCCGCTCGAGGCGATTTCGTCCGACCGGACCGCCGCAACCACTGCGTTCTTACGACTCGAGACCCGAGCATAGTACAGTATGGCCGACATCACGATGTACGAACTGCCCGGCTGTCCGTACTGTGCGAAAGTCCGCTCGAAACTCGACGACCTCGACCTCGAGTACGACGTAATCGAAGTCCCCCGCTCGCACGACGAGCGGACCGAAGTCGAGAAGGTCAGCGGCCAGACCGGCGTCCCCGTCATCACCGACGAAGAAAACGGCGTCGAGGGGATGTCCGAGAGCGACGACATCGTCGAGTATCTCGAGGAGACGTACGGCGAAGGCGCCGCGTAATCGCCGCGAACGCGCGGCTCGATCGACGGGACGGGTCTCAATCGACGGCTTTCTATCGCGACGACGCGGTCAGTTGCTGCTCTCGCCGCTGCACTCGTTCTCGGCGGAACCCGCTCAAGGAGCTCAGTTCCGCCACAGAAATCGGTCGAAGAGCAGATCCATTGCGGTGAGCGTCAGGTAGCCGACGACGAGGTACGCGGCCACGGCGAGGGCCGCCTCGGAGACGGTCTCGATGCTCGAACCGTAATTAAACGCGAGCAACGCGGCCGCCACGACGAGCGTCAGGAGCGCGCGCCGGCGGCTGGCGAGGGGAACGGCGGTCTGTATCGGCATCGTGTTCTACGCAATAGCTATTTTACCCCACTGAAAGGTGTTGGCATCGAATCGATTCGGTGGCTCGAGGCGCGATTCGGCTCCGAGAACGAAGGCGAGGCTGACGAACGTGGAGGAACAGAAACGACAACAGGAACGGGAACGGCGACCTCAGGCCGCCTCTTCGTGCTCGGCGCGCTCGCGGATGACCTTCCGCAGTTCGGCCGCGTCGCGGAGTTGCTCGAGCTCCTCGCGTTCGACCAGCGCGGTGCCGTCGACGGACTCCTGTTTGGCGCGGTCGACGACGTAGACCGAGTGGGTGTGGGTGACGTGGCCGATCGAACTCATGATGCGGGCGCGCTTCTCCGCGGCTTTCGTGAACTCGGAGTGGCCGGTAAGCACGACGTCGTCGTCCTTCTCTTCTTCCTCGTGGCTGACGGCTTTAAACGGCGAGCGAAGCGTCGGATGAACCTCGTAGCCGGCCCGCGTGAGGACGGCGACGACCTCCTCGTCGTCGGGGTCGGCTTCGGGGTCGTCCGGCGTCGCCTCCGTCTCGTGGACGTCGTCGGCCCCCTCGAGGACGGAGACGGGGCTCGTCAGTGGCGCGTCGAACAGGTCCTCGAGTTCCATCGCGACCTCGACGGAGGCGTTCATGCCGTCCTCGTACTTCGAGACGGTTCGGCGGGAGACGCCGAGTTCGTTGGCCAGTTGGCCGAGGCTCCAATCCCTGTCCTGGCGTTCGTCGGCGAGCAAGTCGCCATCGATGTTGACGTAGAGGCCGCCGGGTGCTGCGTAGATCAGCGGCGGCACCTCCTCGATGAACAGGTTGTACGCCGTGTCGGGGCTGAGGACGGGGACGCCGTGTCGGAAGTAGGTCACGTCGGGTTTGAGGTCCTCGTCGCGACTCCGCAGACCGATGACCAGCGGCGTCGCGTTGAGGTAGGTTCCGAGCCGTCGCATCTCGTGGCCCGTCGCCTCGTTGAACGCGTCGATGTTGCCGAGGATCTTGACCAGAATGAGGTCCTCTCCCCGGCGCGCAGCGATGTCGAAACTCTTCGGCCGGATCGCACACCGGTCGCTGACCACGAATCCCGCGTCCTCTAACATCGCGGTTACGTTGCCGACCAGTGCGGAGCGGGACATAGGGGGATGTAAGCTATTCCTCGTATAAGACGTTTTCCCCGGGATGTCCGGGTGCCGTGTCGCGGTTCGCCCCCGTACCGACAGTATACTTATATACGGGTTTCCGTTCTCCGGCGGCGACAGAGCCGGCGACTGATCCGAGTCGTCGCCGACCGTTTTGTCACCGACCGGCTCGTCGCCGTTTCGGCACGTCGGCCGAATCCTCGGTCCGTCCCGAAAGGCGTTACCCGACGCCGGTCCAATCGCCGGCGATGACCGTCGTCGGACTCGACGATACCGACTCCCGCGACCGCGGGATGTGTACGACCTACGTCGCCGCGCGGATCGCGGAGCGACTGCGCCGCGAGGGGTGTGCGGTCGAGCGGTGCCTGCTCGTGCGACTCAATCCCGCCGTCGAGTACAAGACGCGGGGGAACGCCGCGCTGGCGATCCATACCGACGCCGAGCCCGACCGGGCGTTCGACGTCGCACGCGAGCGCCTCGAGGCGCTGGCCGAAACCGCCGACGAGCGGACCCACCCGGGGCTGGTGGTCACCGACGAGGATCCCGCCACCGTCCCCGGCGAGGTGAGCGTGTTCACCCGGCGAGCCATCCGGGACCATCTCGAGATCTCGGAGGCCGTCGATCTCCTCGAGCGCCGCGGCTACCGCTCGTGGTCGGTCGGCGACGGCCGCGGCCGGATCGGTGCGCTGGCCGCCGTCGGCGCCTGGAACGCCCTCGAGGAGTGGACCCACGAGCACATCTCCTACCGCGAGTCCGACCGCTGGGGGACGCCCCGCGAGGTCGACCGCGAGAGCGTCTTCGTCGCCGCCGATCGCGGCTACCCCGAGGTCTGGGACACGGTCGACCGCGGCGAGAGCGAGACCGTCTGCGTCCCCCACACGCCCGGGCCGATCCTCCACGGGATCCGCGGCGACGACCCCGACGCCGTCCGCAACGTCGCCGACCGTATCGAGGGCGAATCCGTCGCCTCGAGCCAGCTGTTCGTCACGAATCAGGGAACGGACGTCCACCTGCGGGATGCGAAACTGGCGACCGTCGAGGACGACCGCGCCTACCGGACCGACGGCCGCGTCGCGAGCGAACCGGAGACGCGCCGCGGCGGGCACGTCTTCGTTACCCTCGAGGCCGTGGGCGATACCGCCACTCGAGGTGACGACCGCGAGCGCCTCGAGTGCACCGCCTTCGAGCCGACGAAACGGTTTCGCGACCGCGTCCGGGCACTCCGGGTCGGCGACCGACTCACCGTCTGCGGCGAGGTCTCGCGGGGAACGCTCAAACTCGAGAAGTTCGCGGTTCGGGACCTCGTGACGACCGAGCGCGTGACGCCGACCTGTCCGGACTGCGAGCGCCGGATGGAGAGCGCCGGCCGGAATCAGGGCTACCGCTGCCGGGACTGCGGGACGAGCGCCGACGGGAAAGCGGAGCGCCCGCTCGAGCGCGACCTCGAGGTCGGCTGGTACGAGGTGCCGCCGTGTGCGCGACGTCACATCGCGAAACCGCTGGTGCGCGGCGGGTTCGATGCGCCGACGCACCCCGAGCGGTAGCCCCGAGCGCCAGACGACGCCCCGTCGATCCGGGGTGGCGCTCGAGTCGGTTCAGACGGCGGAACCGGGAACTCGAGATTACCCGAGCGGCCGACCGACGCGGTCCCAGCCGCGGGCCTCGAGCCGTCGCAGCAGACTCGCGACCACCGATAGCAGCGGCAACTCGAGCAGCGGACCGATCACCAGCGCGAGCGCGATCAGCGGTTCGTTCGGGAAGGCGACGACGGCGATGGCCAGCGCCGTCGGCGAGTTTCGCGAGAGGATCGTACAGTTGAAGCAGGCGACCTCGCGATAGGAGAAGTCGAGCAGCCGGCCGATCACGAGCCCGAGCGAGAAGTTGATCGCGTAGAACGCGAGCACGGGGAGTGCGAGCAGAGCAAGCACGTCCGGGCGCTCGAGGACGAGGTCGCCCTGCGAGGCGAACATCGCGGCGACCGCGAGCGAGAGGAAGACGATCTGGACGGGGCCCAGTTTCGGCAGGAAGACGTCGGTCACCCACGCTCGGCTCTTCAGCGTCGTCAGGCCATATCGCGCGACGGCGGCGAGGACGAGCGGGACGACCAGCACCAGCGCGATCCCCTCGAGGAGGATCCCCAACCGGAGGTCGACGAGCGTGCCCGCAAAGGCGTAGAGGTAGACCGGGAGCAAGACCAACTGGAGCACGAGGTTGTACGGCAATAGGGACGTCGCCAGCGGAACGTCGCCGTTGGCCAGATCGGTGAAAATGAGGTACCAGTCGGTACAGGGAGTGACGAGCAACATGAGCAGCCCGACCCACAGCGCCGGGTGATCGGCGAGGAAGACGGCGCCGAGCCCCACCGCCAGCAGCGGATTCCAGACGAAGTTCACCGCGAGACTCGAGCCGACGACTCGCCGGTTCCCGAACGCTCGCCGCAGCCCCTCGAGGGGGATGCCGGCGAAGGCGGCGAACAGCATCACCATCAGGAACGGGAAGATGAGCCGGTCGGCGAGGGCGGGCACGCCGGACACCTGCGCGGCCCCGAGACCCACGGCGATCCCCGCCATCACGAACAACGTCTGGAACCGTTCGAAGACGTTCACGGCCGCCGCTACGGCCGGTTCCACTGAATGCGTGTCGGTCCCCCTCGAGTCGGCTCGGAGCGGCCGCGGAACTGAAAGCAGCGGAGAGAGCCGTGAAAACCTGAGAAGCGAGGGAGGAGACGAGAATCTGACTCGCGAGCGTGACGGACTCTCAGCGCATACTGACACCGCGGCGCGCGAGATACTCGCTTGCGGCCTTGATCTCGACGGGACTTCCGATGACGCGACACTGCCGGTCTCCCTCCGGGACGACGGTGACGGTAAACTCGTCGGAAAGCGATGGCTCGACGGCGTCGAGGGTCTCCCGAGGGAGGACGATCTGCGTGCTGTCGCGAAGCCGCGCCGCGTCTGGCATTACCCGAACGGTCAGTCGCGTATCGGTTATACCCGTCGAAACTGGCGTCTGTCGTCCCACGGACCGATCGACCGCCGTCGGCCGACTTCGCTCGAGGCCTCGGCATACGACGGGATTCGGCCGTTTGACGACCGGATCGGTCACCTGATAACTGGGCCAGGCGACCTGACGGCCGGCCCGGACGCCCGACGGGGACCACGGCCGTGCGACGGCGCGCATGGAAAGTGTTTTTCGGCGCGGGCGGTTGGATACTGACAAATGGGGCTCGAGGAGGAGATCGAGGAGATCGAAGACGAAATCGCCAACACGCCCTACAACAAGTCGACGGAGGCCCACATCGGCCGGCTGAAGTCCAAGCTCGCGGAGAAAAAGGAGAAGCTCCAGAACCAGAGTTCGGCCGGGGGCGGTACCGGCTACTCCGTCGAGAAACACGGCGACGCTACCGTCGCTCTCGTCGGCTTCCCGAGCGTCGGCAAGTCGTCGCTGCTGAACTCGATGACCAACGCCGAAAGCGAGACGGGGTCCTACGAGTTCACGACGCTGGATGTCAACCCCGGGATGCTCCAGCACCGCGGGGCGAACATCCAGATGCTGGACGTCCCCGGGCTGATCGAGGGCGCAGCGTCGGGCCGGGGCGACGGGCAGCAGGTGCTGGCGGTCGTCCGCAACGCCGACCTCATCGTCTTCATGCTCTCGGTGTTCGAGATCGACCAGTACGACCGCCTGCAGGAGGAGCTGTACGACATCAACATCCGCGTCGACCGGGAGCCGCCGCGGGTGACCGTGCGGCCGAAGATCAAAGACGGGATCAAGATCACCTCGAGCACCGAGCAGGACCTAGACGAGGAGACGATCAAGCAGGTCCTCCGCGAGCACGGCTACGTCAACGCCGTCGTCAACCTCCAGGAGAACGTCACTATCGACCGACTGGTCGACGGCCTGATGGAGAACCGCGAGTACATCCCCTCGATCACCTGCGTGAACAAGGTCGACCTGATCGAACCCGACTACAAGGAGACCGTCGACGAGCAGTTACGCGAGCGCGACCTCGATCCCGAGGAGGTCACGTTCATCAGCGCCGAGCAGGAGAGGGGCCTCGAAGTGCTCAAGGACCGCATCTGGGAGAACCTAGGCCTGATCCGCGTCTACATGGACAAACCCGGTCGCGGCATCGACTGGGAGGAGCCGCTGGTCATCGAGCGGGGGACGACCGTCGGCGAGGCCATCGAGAAGCTCGGCGGCGAGATGGAAGAGCGGTTCCGCTTCGCCCGCGTCACGGGCCCCAGCGCCACCCACGACCAACAGCAGGTCGGGAAGGATCACGTTCTCGAGGACGAAGACGTGCTGAAACTGATTCTGCGCCGGTAGATCTCTCGCAGCGAGCGCGTCGTGACGCCTCCGTTTCCGGGTGCCGTCTGGCGGATAACAACACTGAAGAGCGCGACCGAGAACTCACATCCTAGGTGACGCTTCCCGCCTGTGTGCTACACTTCGAAACTGAAACGCGTTATTAGCGATCTCTCGAGCGGCGGGCGCGGAAAGATACTTCTCTCCGTCGCCTTCGGCTGGTTTCTCTCGATCAGCGTCCGGATGATCTACCCGGCGTTGTTGCCGTATATCCGCGACACGTACTCGCTTACGCTCACGACGTCCGGCCTGCTCCTGTCGGTTCTCTGGATCGCCTACGCGTTCGGGCAGCTACCGGGCGGCATCCTCGCCGACTGGGTCGGAGAGCGCCTGCTATTGGTCGCCGGGTCCCTCCTCGCGGCGGCGATGCTCGCGCTCGTCATCGTCGTCAACTCGACGCTCCTCCTGTTCCTCGCGACGGCCCTGTTCGGCGGTGGAACGGCGCTGTACGGCGTTTCCCGGTTCACGATCCTGAACAAAATCTACCCCGACCAGCTCGGCACGGCGACGGGCGCGACGATGGCCGCCGGCGACGTCGGGAACGCGGTGATGCCGCCGGCCGCCGGATTCATCGCGACCGCGCTGGCCTGGCAGTACAGCTTCGGTGCCGCCGTTCCGCTCTTTCTGATCGCGGCCGTCAGCCTCTGGCTGACGCTTCCGGAACAGTCGTCAACGGCGGCGCCGCTGAGCGAGTCCCTTGATCTCGAGGGCATCGTTCCGACGCTGTCGCAACCGGTCGTCCTCCGTGGGACCGCGCTGCTCGTGCTGTGGGCCGTCATTATTCAGGCGTTCATGGGCTTCTATCCGACGTATCTGATCGACGTAAAGGGCCTCTCGGCGCAGGTCGCGAACGTCCTGTTCGGCTTCTTCTTCGCGCTCGGCATCCTGATGAAGCCGGTCGCCGGACGGGCCTACGACAGTATCGGCGTTCGGGCGCCCCTCCTCCTGATCATGGGGACGGCCGGGCTGGCCCTTCTCGCGCTCCCCGTTGTCGGAGAGGTGTGGCTCTTCGGCCTGCTGACCGTGCTCGCGAGTAGCCTCCTGGGATTCGAAACGATCGTGATCTCCGATCTCACCCAGCGGCTACCGGACGGGACCCAGGGGACGAACCTGGGCGCGCTTCGGACGGTCTACCTCGCGCTCGGCGCGCTGAGTCCGTTCCTCTTCGGAGCGGTCGCCGACCGGGGATACTTCGACGAGGCGTTCGTCGGTATCGCCGCTCTCGCCGGTGTCGTCGTCTGTATCGTGTTCGTCTCGGTCGATTACTAACACGGAGCGTCCCGCGGCTGACTCCCCGGTCATACTAATTGCGTCTGTGACTGCGGCGGGAAGAGCTCCTCGAGGAACGGTCGAATTAGCCATCCAACTATCAAAACTCGGTACTATAATCGGATAATACTACAATCAGTGGCATTATCAGGCAGTCCGACGATCGATCAGGTATGTCTGACTTCGGCGTGTTTTCGCTCCTTCCGCCGCTGCTCGCGATCGGGCTCGCGATCGTGACTCGGCGGCCGATGCTCTCGCTGTTCCTGGGCATCTGGTCCGGAGCGGTAATCTACACCGAAAGCCTCGGCATCGCACAGACGTTCAACTGGATCGTCGGCGCGATCATCGCCGACGACGGCTTTCACGTCCAGATCCTGCTGTTTACCCTCCTGCTGGGATCGGGCGTCGCGCTTATCTGGCGCCTCGGCGGCGCGACCGCGGTCCGCGAGTGGGCGACGGCTCACCTCGGCACCCAGCGTGCGGTCGGCTTTACGACGTGGATCCTCGGAATAGCCATGTTCTTCGACGACTACGCCAACACGGCCATCGTCGGCTCCACGATGCGCGAGATCTCCGACCAGCTGCGCATCTCCCGCGAGAAACTCGCCTACATCGTCGACTCGACGGCAGCCCCCGTCGCGACGATCGGCCTCTCGAGTTGGGTCGCCTTCCAGCTCTCGCTGATCAGCGATGCCTACGATGGGCTCGGGGCCGAGGGCGCGCCGACGGCCTTCGAGACGTTCTTCTGGTCGATCCCGTACAACACCTACGCCCTGCTGGCGATCGTGATGGTCGGAATCATCGTCATCACGCGCCGGGATTACGGCGAGATGCTCGACGCCGAACACCGCGCGTCCTCGACCGGTGCAGTCAGCCGCGAAGACGCCCAGCCGCTGCAGGAAGTCCAGAAGGACCTCGGCGAACCGATCGAGGACCGGCCGATGCTGCGGACGTTCTTCGGGCCGGTGGTCGTGCTCATCGCGGTGACGCTCGCGGGCGCGTTCTGGACCGGCTACCAGTCGTGGACGTCGACGCAGGCCGAGGAAGGCGCGTCGACGGCGATCGGCACCGCTGCGGCGGAGGAAGATGCGGTTCAGGTCTTCGTCGATATCGTCGGCTCCGGGGATTTCGCCGGCGCGCTGATCTGGGGCTCGTTCGCCATGGTCGCGACGGCCATCGCGATCGGGCTCGCCTACGATCTGTTCGATCTCGGTACCGCGGTCGACACTATCCTCGACGGGTTCCGACTCATGCTGACGGCCGTGACGATCCTCGTGCTCGCGTGGACGATCAGCGCCGTCGCGGAGGAACTCGGGACGGGCGAATACGTGACGGGAGTCGTCGGCGACGCGATCCCGGTCGAGTTGCTCCCGATCGTGATCCTGTTCGTCGCCGCTTTCATCGCGTTCACGATGGGGTCGTCGTGGGCGACGATGGGGATCGTGACGCCAATCGCCATCGAACTCGCCTACGACCTCACCGGAACGTTCGATATCATGCCGGTCATCGTCGGCGCCGTCTTCTCCGGCGCGATCTTCGGGGACCACGCCTCACCGATCTCCGACACGACGGTGCTCTCCGCGACCTTTACCGGCGCGGACCTGATCGATCACGTGCGCACGCAACTTCCCTACGCCGCGACCGTCATGTTCGTCGTCGTGATCTGCTACCTGCTCAACGGCTACCTCGGCGTCTCGCCGCTGTTCTTCCTCCCGCTGGGCGTACTCCTGCTCATCGCTCTCGTCCGCGGCTTGTCGGAACTCGACGCCGCCCGCAAGGGGCTCAACCCGGTCGCCGCTGACTCGCTCGAGGAGCCCGCCGAGGCAGACCGCCCGACTGAGTAGACCGCCGGCTTCGCCACGCTTTTTGAGGTCGCAGGCGTCGTTTCGCGTATGGACGGAACGCTCGACCACACGATGATCCGCGTCTCGGATCTCGAGGAGTCGCTCGACTGGTACCAGACCCACCTCGAGTACGAGGAGAAGGATCGCTTCGAGGGCGACGGCTTCACCATCGTCTACCTCGGTCCCGAGGAGATGCACGAGGAGGGCGCGATGCTCGAGATCACCCACAACGAGGGCGAGGAGCCCGAGGTGGGCGACGCCTGGGGCCACATCGCAGTGCGAGTGCCCGACGGCGAACTCGAGGAGTACTACCAGCAGCTAATGGACGAGGGCGTCGAGGACTACCGCGACCCCGAGTCCTGCGGTGGGAGTTACGCCTTCGTCAAGGATCCAGACGGCCACGAGATCGAGATCGTCCAGCGCGACCCCGACGAGGGCGCCCTGTGGTCGATCGACCACACCATGATCCGCGTCGAGGACGCCGACGAGGCGCTTGGCTTCTGGACCCGCAAGTTCGAGTACGACGAGGTCGGCCGCTGGGAGGCCGACACCTTCGCGAACTACTTCGTCGAGCCCCGCGACGCCCCGGCCGAGGCGATGTCCGTCGAACTCACCTACAACTACGACGGCCGCAGCTACGATATGGGCGACGCCTGGGGCCACCTCTGTGTCCGCGTCGACGATCTGACCGAAGACTGGGAGGCCCTGCTCGAGCGCGAGGCCCCCGACTACCGGGACCCGGAGAGCAACGACAACATGTACGCCTTCACGAAAGACCAGGACGGCCACGAGATCGAACTGATCGAACGTGACCTCGAGGCCGACTCGCTGTTCCCGTTCTGAGGCGGTCGTAACCTACAGAGATCTCTTCTTATCTGATGCGGTCACGGACCGACGATAAAGGGGAAGCCAGCGGAGAAAACCGTCGCGGCCGACACCGTTGATCGACGAGAGGATTCGATCTCCCGAAGGGGTGTGCAGCTCGGCTACTGGCGGTGTCTGTCGCGGGCCGCCTGCAGACACTCGTCGCTGCAGTAGTGGTACTCGAACACGTCCGCGCCGTCGCGAACTCGCCACGTCAGTCGCCGGTCGCGGGGCCCGATTTGGGATTCACAGGTTCGACACGCCGTTTTCTCGCGGAGTCGATTGTGACTCGAGGGAAGTTCGGGTCCGCCGTAGTGGTGTTCCATACGGTGACTGGACAGTCGACCGACTAAGACGATCGGCTGAATTACTGGACATCTTATATATGGGCCGTCGTTTCGAATTGTCGAATTTGGCGGACGAGGACGGTGGACATCGAGACGACGGTCTGGGAGGACACCCCTCGTTTTCAGTGAACCGGTTGCCTTCGTAGCGATCCAGAGTGGGTAGACACCCCTCATTTTCAGTGAAGCGAACTCGGAGCCGCAGTGAAACGAGAGCGAACTCACAGCGGCCGGATCGATCGGACACCCCTCGTTTTCAGTGAAGATCGTCGACGAGCAGCAGCGAGATATCGTTATATCGAGGATTCGGAGAGCGCGTCCAGAACGTTGCGCTGGTCGCTCGCGGACTCGAGGCAGGCGCTCATCACGACATCGGGATCGTGCAGCAGCCGGTGGGTCCGGTAGCTGCCTTGACCCTTGCCGCCGCCGGTGTGCCGGCTCTCGGTGATCTCCGGCAGCGTCCACTTCTTCATCAGATCGAGGACCCGCTGGTGGGTCAGCGACTCGCCGGCGACGACGTCGGCGACGACGCAGTAGGTGTCGTAGACTTCGCCCGTCGAGAAGGAATCCGAGAGTTTGGACTTCGTCAGGTACGCCAGCGCGTAAAGGGCGTAGCGAGAGTGGGGCGTCCCGTTCTTGATGACCTGAATGGAGCGGTTGAGATCGCTGTACTCGTCGGCCTTGCGCACGTGGTCTTCGGTCACTCGATCACTGCCGTCCTTCTCCGCGAGCTTGCCGGCCGAGCGGAGGATGTCCAGCGCCCGGCGGGCGTCGCCGTGGTCGCGAGCGGCGAGCGCCGAGGCCAGTTCGATCACGCCCGGTTCGAGGACGCCGTCCTTGAACGCGTCCTTGCGGCGCTCAAGGATCGCCTGCAGCTGGGTCGCATCGTATGGCGGGAAGATGATCGGATCGTCCTGGAAACTCGAGGCGACGCGCTCGTCGGGCGCGTCGGTGTAGTCAGTCTTGTTGCTGATCGCGACGACCGCGATGTAACAGCCCGTCTTGCCGGCCTCCTCGGAGCGGGAGAGCTTCGAGAGAATTTCGGCGGTATCGTCGCCGAGTTTGTCGATCTCGTCTAAGATAACGATCAGCGAGTCCGACTCGTGGAGGAGGCCGTCGCCGTCCCAAAGCGCGTCGTAGTAGCGACTCGCGCCGACGCCGTCCTTGGGGATGTAGCGGTCGGGATCGATCGCGTCCCGGACCTCGAAGGCCATCTTGCGGGCGGCTCGCGTCTCCGTGTTGTACTGATCGCAGTCGACGTACGCGGCGGTCAGATCGGTCTCCTGCATCTGGGCGATGCCGCGTGCGCGACCGGTGACATGTTTGGCGACGAGCGACTTGCCGGTCCCCGTCTTCCCGAAGAGAAAGCCGCTCTCGGGCGGATCGCCGAAGGCCGCCGGTTTGAGTAGCGCCTCGACGGTCTCGATCTCGCGGTCGCGACCGACGATGCGGTCCTTCTGGGGCACGTGCTGGGGCCGAAGGAGTTCCCGACGACGGAAAATAGACGTCGTTCCGTCCGCCATCGGATCGTCCTGGAGTTCCTCGATCGAGGGCGTCGGGATCGGATCAGTTCCCATTAGCGAAGACTTTCCCGACGCGAGTGATAAACGCACCGAACCGGATTTTCAGTGAAAGACTCGAGACGGGCCACGAGAGTGAGTGACCCACTGATCGGGTCGTGGACGGTGACGGCACACACACCCCTCGTTTTCAGTGAACGGCCGCGTAAGTGGGGGTCCGTAGTCCGCCCGCAGCCCGAGCCCCTTGATCGCGTTATTATATTATTTATTGTATCGGTAAAGTAGTAGTGTAGTTGTGGACCAACAGACTCTGAAAATGGACTTCAGTACGCAACACTTTCGATCAGCGTTTTCTTTATACTATGGCTCAATCTCCGCACCTACGGGTTTTCGTTTTCACTGAAAACGAGGGGTGTGCCCGTCGTCGTTCTCCGTCCCGGTCACTCGAGTCCGACCGACGACTGATATTGCACCGAGCTCTTCACCGGAATCGCTGTACGCGAGTGTCAACAGTGGTACGCCTCAGGTCGCTCGCAAGGTTCTCGGTGCCGGTGCTTTCCTCCCAACAGCAGAACGGACTCTGCGTATCGCCGCGCTCGAGCAGACTCGGACGTGAAATGACTGGGATACAATCGTCTCCCGTCAGCAACTTATGAAAACCACCGATATGTTTATCAGCGTTTGCTCGAAAGCGTGACGTAACTCATGCCAACGTGTGGCAACTGCGACGCGTACGTGACGAGCGACTTCGTTCGGGTGTTCGGCGTGAACGACGAGGTCCACGGCTGTCCGAACTGTTCGACGTACCGCGAACTCTCCGGCGGCGATGGCGCGGTTCGCGCAACCGAGATGGAACGCGAGGTCGACGGACCCCGCTTCTGAGCGACTGCGAATCGGTTTTTCCCGGCGTCCGCCGTCAGGTTGTCAGCACACGTCCGACGCTCAAGCGCGCCGATCGAGAGCGAGGCTTCGTTTGAGAGACGAACAGGCATCGCGAGTGGTATCGGATGCGAGGAAAAGGGACGGCCGATCGAGAGTGGCCGTTCTCGAGCGCGAGATTACGATTGTGTCTCGGTAGCCGTCTCCGTCTCCACGTCGGGGGCGGAAGCGGCGTCGTTTCGGTACTCCTCGAGTTCCTGCTCGACTTTCGCCTGGCCTTTCTTGAACTCGCCGGTCGATTCACCGATGGATCGCGCGAGTTTCGGGATCTTCTGTGCGCCGAACAGCAGGATCGCGACCCCGACGATGATCAGCAGTTCCGGGGCCCCGGGCGTCGGGACGAACAGCGGTGCGATCGATGTCACGTCTTGACTGCCTATCGGTGTGCATGTAGTCTTTTCCTCTCACCGGATCGATCCCGTTCCGTGACCGCTCGGTCTTCTCGTCCATTGTCAGCGATCGGATACTGACGCCTCGGCCGGTGAAACAGACAGAATCGGGTCGACGTATTCCAGGATTCCCCGCACTCGTACTCGAGCGCTAGTCAGCCCGTGGTGAACCAGTCAGCGCGTGGTGAACCGTTGTGAATTAGTCGTCGGCCGCGGCCGGTTCGACTTCTTCGACGCTCGAGTCGGCGCGCTCTACGTCCTCGAGGTACTCGTCGGCGTCCAGCGCGGCCTTCGAGCCCATGCCCGCAGCGGTGACGGCCTGCTGGTAGTGGTAGTCGACGACGTCGCCGGCGCCGAAGATACCGGGGACGTGGGTCTCGGTCTGGCCGCCGCCGTCGCCGCCCTTCGTCTTCAGGTAGCCGTCGGCGTCCATCTCGACGCCGGTGCCCTCGAGGTAGTCGGTGTTGGGCGTATGGCCGATGGCGAAGAAGACGGCGCCGACGTCGAACTCGAACTCGTCGGTCTCGGGGTCGTCGAGCCGATCGGTGGGATGGCCCTGGTCGTTCTCGACGAGGGTGACGTGGTCGACGCCCTCCTCCTGGGAGCCGTGGAGTTCGATGACCTCGGTGTTTTTCATGATCTCGATCTCCCCTTCCTTGACCTTCTCGTGGACGCGGTCGACCCAGTAGTCCTCCGCGCGGAACTCGTCGCGGCGGTGGGCGATGTAGACGGTGTCGGCGAATTTCGTCAGGAAGGTGGCCTCCTCCATGGCAGCGTCGCCGCCGCCGACGACGAGCATGTCCTCGCCGCGGAAGAACGCGCCGTCACAGGTCGCACAGGTCGAGAGCCCGTAGCCCATAAGCTCGTCCTCGCCGGGGATACCGAGCGTCCGAGCGCTGGCGCCGGAGGCGGCGATGACGGCGTCGGCGGTGTAGACGTCGCCGTTGGTCAACTCGACGCGGAACGGCCGCTGGTCCGAATCGACGGACTCGATGATGCCGTTCTCCAGTTCAGCGCCGAACTGTTTGGCCTGCTCTTTCATGTTGTTGACCAGTTCGGGCCCGCTGATCCCCTCGGGGAAGCCGGGGTAGTTCGCGACGTCCGTGGTGAGGGTGAGCTGGCCGCCGGGCTCGTCGCCCTCGATGACCAGCGGCTCGTTGTTCGATCGACCGGCGTAGATCGCGGCGGTGAGGCCGGCGATCCCGGTGCCGGCGATGATCAGTTTCCGGTGTTCGAGGACCTCGCCGTCCTCGACGTCGTCGGCGATACCGAGCTTCTCGTCCAGTTCGCCGGTCTCGTCGAGCGCGCTGGTGTCGTCCCAGCCGCCGATGAGCTCGTCGTCGATGAACACTTCGGGTGCGGTCTTGCGACCGTCGGCGCGCTCGACCATCTCCTCGAAGAGGTCGTCGTCGCCCGTGACGTTGTACGTCTCGTACTCGACGTCCTTGCTATCGAACAGGTCCTTGGCCTTCTCGCAGTACGGACAGTCCTCCTTGGTATAGATCTCGACTCGAGGCTGTTCGCTCATGTATCAGGGTTGGGATAGAGCGCCTAAACCCCTTGCGTTCTCAGCAATCTCGAGCGGTTGCTATGACGCGCCGCTGCCGTCGGTCGATCTCTGCTCGCGGTCGCGAGGCGTCTCGCGCCTGGCTATTGACTACGAGGCATGGGGTCCGCTTCTGACTACGAGGCACGTGGGGACCCGCTCTCGACGAACTCGACGGTCACGGCCACGTCGCGCTCGGTCCGGTCCTCGAGGCCGGCCTCGAGGGTCGGGACGAGAGTCGGATACGGAACGTCGGCGGGTCGCTGGACGACGACGGTGACCGCCGGCTCACCGTCGGTTCCGGGGCCGACGAACTCGGTGCGCACCTCGACGAGTTCGAGGTCGTCGTACGCGTCGTCCTCGAGGACGGTCCGCACCTCGTCGTTGACGGCGTTCTGGTGGTTCACGTACTGGCCGATGACCAGCCCGCCGGTGGCAAAGACGAGCATGCCGACGACGGCGGCGATGACGAGGGTATCGAGCCACTCACCGGGGACGTTGGCCCGGAGCGACCCCTGCGTCCAGCCGTCGGGCCGGTAGCCCAGATACCAGAACACCGCGAGACCGGCGAAGAGGATCGACGTGGCGTTGACGGCGACCAGCGCGCCGGCGCCGACGGCGACGGTCGTCTCGCCCCAAGCCAGCCCGATGCCGACCGCTGCGGCCGCCGGAATGAGCGCGACGGCGATCATCACGCCGACCAGCGAGACGGGGATCGCCGTCGCGAGGCCGAACGCGCCGGCGGCGCCGGCGCAGACGCCGACCACGAGCGCGAGCAGCCCCGGCGAGATCCGGTTCTGGACCTGCACGATGGCCGTGATGTCGATCGTCGAGGGAACGATCCCGCCGGACCGGACCAGCCACGCGAAGGCGAAGGCGCTGGCGATTGCGACGACGAGCCCCATCGCCAGCGAGGTCAGGCCGCCGGCGATCATGTCGCGGTCGTCGAGCACGAGGCCGACGGTCCCCGTCAGCGCGGCGCTGACCTGGGGCGCGATCACCATCGAGCCGACGACGATCGCCGGCGAGTCCAACAGCAGGCCCGCCGTCGCGACGATCGCGCTCAGGACCGTCATCGCGTAGTAGGTGACTCGACCGGGCGTCATGTTCAGCGCCCGCGTGCGGATCTCCTCGCGAGCGATGCTGTCGTCTTCCTCCTGGCCGTTGACGTACCGTTCCTCGAGCTCCTCGATTCGCGGCGTTCGAGCCGTCTCGATCGAGGAGACGACGATGAAGTCGTCCTCGACGCCGGCCTCACGCAGCGACGTGAGCACGCTGTCGACCGCCTGCGTCGGGACCGGGAACGTAACGAGTTCGCCGTTGCCTCGGTCGCTGTTCTCGTTCGTTCGGACGTAATCGAGGCCCTCGTCCTCGAGCACATCGAGCGCCGCGTCCCGCGTTTCAGCCGGGACGAACACCTGCAGTAGTCGCACTGGCGACGGAGTCGGGTCGTCACGTGATTCCTATGCGGTCGTTATACTGTTGTGGAATCGTTTCCTCTCGGTCGTCGTCGGGCACGCTCGTCGTGCCGGCGACGATCTGCCGACGACAGCCGAGCGAGACAACGCACTTACGGTCCCGACCGACGAGTATCGACCATGGCTGCGGATCTCGAGGAGAAGACGGATCGCTACGGCGAGTTGCTCGCGGAGGCCCTCGAGGCGGCGTCGGTCGCGCCGCCGGAGGGGACGCCGATGGCCGAGGCGGCGGCGGAGTGTTACGAGATGGCGGCGTCGTACCTCGAGGACGGTCGTCACTTCCGCGAGGGGGACGACCTCGTCAACGCGCTGGCGTCGTTCTCTTACGGCCACGCGTGGCTCGACGCGGGCGCCCGAATCGGCCTGTTCGACGTGCCGACGGAGGGCCACCTGTTTACGGTCTAGCGGCCCGCTCTCGGACAGACAGTCGCGTCGGGGTCGAGAATCAGCGGACGGAGCGCGGACGGCGAGATGATACCAATACAGTTGGACACTACACTTCTGTAGGTCGCTGTTGTACGGTCAACTGCAATGGTAACGGGACGTGCTGGTCGGGTCGTGCTGAGCTTGCCGGCGGTCACCCCTCACCGCCGGGTCGCCGGGGGACCGCGTCGCGGCGGCGACCCCGGAATCCGCACGAGTAACAGCAATATAACCGCAACATATATAATAGAAAATCCGAACAGTTTATAAGATGGGCGAAAGCTTTATATGCCTTACGGCCTTACCCTATGTTAGCTGAGGCGACCGGGTTTCTTCTGGTTACCCCACCCGGGAGCCCCGAGTAACGCACCCGATACGCACACCATGACAGACACCACCATCAAAACGTACACAGGCGAGGCTGAGAGCGAGGAAACGACAGAGGAGTCGGGGGAGCAAGAGCGCTGCCCCGAGTGTGGCGGCCGAGTCATCTCGGACGCCGAACACGCCGAGACGGTCTGTGAAGACTGCGGGCTCGTCGTCGAGGAAGACGAGATCGATCGCGGCCCCGAGTGGCGAGCCTTCGACGCCGCCGAGAAGGACGAGAAGTCCCGCGTCGGCGCCCCGACGACGAACATGATGCACGACCAGGGCCTCTCGACGAACATCGGCTGGCAGGACAAGGACGCCTACGGGCGAGCCCTCTCGAGTCGCCAGCGTCAGAAGATGCAGCGCCTCCGCACCTGGAACGAGCGGTTCCGCACCCGCGACTCCAAGGAGCGCAACCTCAAGCAGGCGCTGGGCGAGATCGACCGAATGGCGAGCGCGCTCGGTCTCCCGGAGAACGTCCGCGAGACCGCCAGCGTGATCTACCGCCGCGCGCTCGAGGAGGATCTCCTCCCCGGACGCTCCATCGAGGGCGTCGCGACCGCGTCGCTGTACGCCGCGGCCCGACAGGCGGGCACTCCCCGCTCGCTCGACGAGATTTCGGCGGTCAGCCGCGTCGAGAAGATGGAGCTGACCCGCACGTACCGATACATCATCCGGGAACTCGGCCTCGAGGTCAAGCCGGCCGACCCCGAACACTACGTACCGCGGTTCGTCAGCGACCTCGATCTCTCGGACGAGACCGAACGTATGGCCCGCGAACTGCTCGAGTCCGCGCGCCAGGAGGGCGTCCACAGCGGCAAATCGCCGGTCGGCCTCGCGGCCGCCGCGGTCTACGCCGCTGCCCTGCTGACCAACGAGAAGGTCACCCAGAACGACGTCAGCGAAGTCGCCAGCATCTCCGAGGTCACCATCCGCAACCGCTACAAGGAACTGCTCGAGGCCTCCGACACGGCAGCCCCGGCGTAAACGACATGTTTCGGGGTCTGTCATCGGCGGTTTCGATTCGACCTCGGGTGCGATGAACGGCTGATTAGGAAGCGACAACACTTTTGAGGCACGGTGTGGAATGCCATAGCATGGACGAGACGACCGTGCAACTGTTGTGTCCAGAATGTACGAAAGATTGGCAGATTTCTCCCGGTGAACTCCCCGCTGCCGCCGACATGTTTCACTGTCCCGGCTGTCACGCCTCGCGGCGGATGTCCGAGTTCACGCGAACCGATCGGGATCTCCAGACGTTGAAACAACTCGGCTAGCGATCAGGCCCCCTGCGGTGGCGAGCGCGATCTGCCCACTTCTCCAGTTCACTCGCGTCAGTGTCCAGCGGTAGTGACCGTTTACCGAACCTGACTGGAGCGTTCAACCCCCCGACGAAAGCGCTTATTATTCGTGTAATACCGCATTGTACGTGCTTCCTTCGAGCGATTTGGTCCGGGTAGGGATACCATTCCGTGAGTCCTAGCTGGTGACATCCTGTCGACTGAACTCAGGTCCCGTGCTAACGCGACTCAAGATAATAATATAACCCTGCAGTGGGTAGGATTGCATGGTTATGAAGAAGCAGGAGCTCATTCACCTTCACGGCCTTCTTGCGGAGGTATCGAACCAGTGCGCGGAGTGGGATGACTGTACTATCGACCTCGAGGAGTACGAGTCGCGGGGTATCCGACCGACATCAATCCACAAGTCGAAAACTGATCACAAAGCTGCTGTCTTCGCGCTCGCCGGGGGAATCACGAAGAACATGCGCGAGGGGGAGCAGGAAGCAGTCGCCGCTACTGCGGACTGAAACAGACGACATCTCCTTCGATAACGCAACCGCTGACTGGCGAGACTCGTCTTTGCGTCGCTACGCTGGATCGGTGTGAGCCTCGTTGGTAACGAGCGCCATTCTGCTACGTGTCACGATACGCACACCGCTATCCATTGTGATCGTCGGGCTCCTGTTCATTGCTGTGCGTCTCGGTCGCGAACACACACCGGGAGAATCAGCTACTCGACCAGATCCTCGAACTCGGGGAGGATCTCCTCGTCGTCGTCCGTCTCGTCGCCGTCGGTCTCCGCGGTCGACGACTCCTCCGTCTCGGTTTCCGACTCATCGTTAATTTCGTCTTCCTCGAGTTCCTCGACGCTGAGGACCTCGAGTGGAATGTTCTCGAGGAGTTGGCCGATCTCCTTGCGCGCGATTCGGGAGGCGTGTTCCTCGCGCTCGACGTTGAAGACGGTCATCTCCAGTTCGAGCGCGACCAGCGCCTCGTCGGCCGCGATGAAGGCGGGCGGGAGCTCCTCTCCCGATGGAGAGGTGCGCTCGCCCATGTTGATCTCGACGTAGTTCAGGTCAGGGTTCAGCATCTCACCCGTCTTCGAAATGGCGATGCGAATCGCCTCGTCCGGCGTTTCCACATCGAACACCGGCACGGCGGCTTCGACGACAACCCTGCAGTCCATACACGGATATTGTGTCGCATCCAGTATGAAAGTTCGCCTCAGGAGACAGGACACTCTGTTCGAGAGCTAGCTCTGCCCGGCGAGCGCCCCGTCGGCTGGATAGCTAGTGAATAGCACCCACTCAGCGGCCGACTCGACGAGACGGCTACCTTCCCGCCCCGTCGGTTCGAAAGGCAAAAGCCCGCGCCCCCGAACGGACGGCTAGATGGAGACAGGGACGATTCCGGTCGACGAACTCGAGGGTGGTCTCGACCTGTATCGCACGCTCGAGAGCGGACAGAGCTACCTCTGGCGGCGCAGCGACGGCGAGATGTACGGCGGGTCGCCGGCGCCGGAGGCGTGGTACTATACGGTCGTCGACGGCGAGGTGATCCGGGTTCGCCGCCGCGGCGGGCCGGACGGTGATCCGACCGCCGGCGTGGCGGCCGACGCGACGACCGGCCGTCTCGAGTGGGAGTCGACGACCGACGCCGAGCCCCTCGTCCGCCGGCTCCTGCGCTTAGACGACGACCTCGAGGCGATCGTCGACGCGGCGCCGGACGACCCCCTCCTCCGTGAGGCCTACGAGGCCCACCGCGGGATGCGACTGGTCGACGATCCGGCCTTCGGCTGTCTGATCTCGTTTATCTGCTCGACGCAGATGCGGGTCAGCCGGATCCACGCGATGGTCTCGACGCTGGCCGCCGAGTACGGCGACGCGATCGCGTTCGACGGCGAGACCTACCACGCGTTCCCCACGCCGGCCCAACTCGCGGCGGCGACCGAGAGCGAACTGCGCGATCTGGGGCTCGGCTACCGCGCCCCCTACGTCGTTCGCACGGCCGAGCTGGTGGCCGACGGCGAGGCCCACCCCGAGGAAGCCCGGGACCTCGAGTACGAGGCCGCGCGGGAGTATCTGACCCGCTTCGTCGGCGTCGGCGACAAAGTGGCCGACTGCGTGCTCCTGTTCTCGCTGGGGTTCGACGAGGCCGTTCCCCTCGACACGTGGCTCAAATCGGCCGTCGAGGAGTACTACCCCGACTGCGACCGGGGCTCCTACGCCGCGACCTCGCGGGCGATCCGCGAGCAACTGGGCGGGGAGTACGCCGGCTACGCGCAAACGTACATCTTCCACCACCTTCGAACCGGTGAATGACGGTGTGGACCGGCAAATGACGGAGTTCGCGTTCCGCGCGGAACGATTTTGTGAACGGGCTGTCCATATCTTCGTATGGTCGACGGATCGGTCCTTGCGCTGCTCGCGGCCGCCGGGTTCGTCGGCGCGCTCGGAATCGCGATCAAGTACTTCGGGATGGTGCGGCTGATCGCGGGCTACGATTCCGACCGCGTCACCGACGAGGCAGGACTGGCCGACTTCGTCGGGACGAACACGCTGTTCGTCGCCGCGCTTCTGGTGCTCATCGCCGTCGTCGAGCACGCGGAGCCCTTCGGTGACACGGACCTCGTCTGGCTTGTCTTCGTCGTCGCGGTGTTCGGCCTCACCGCCCACATGATCGTCGGCTCTCGGCGGTACGAACGTTCGGCGTGAGTAGCGTCGTTCAGTCGGCTCCCGCTGCCGGCTGGTGGCTCAGTCGTAGTCCTCGCGCCCAGTCATCGCCCAGTATGCCTGCGAGATGATCGTGACAGCGAAGATAACCGCGAGCCCAACCGCGACGTAGCGGGCTGCCGTCTCGCCGACCAGATAGTAGGCGAGTCCGCTCGCAATGAGGACGAACAAGATCGCACCGACGAGCAACTCGAGGAGCTCTCGGAGCGTTGCGTGGCTACCCGAGACGTCGAGATACTCGTCTTCGATGCGTTCGATGATACCCATAGCGTGATCGTTGTGTATCGCGGCCGGCGTCGAATCAGCGGAACTCCTCGAGCGCGGTCTGCTCTCGCTTTAGCTGTCGCGTCCGATAGCCGTACTCGGTTTCGAGGCGGTCTCCAAAGGCCTTGTCGAAGTGCTGTACACGGTGGACATCGATAGAGCACGTGTCTCCGTTACGATATCATGCACGGACTCGAGTGATGACGGTACGGTCGAGACTGGAACGCTCCTAATCGTGGCAACGGGGAATTCCGCGTCCTCCCCAACCGATTCGCTCGCGCAACGTCGTCGGCCGCCCTCGCTATCGCTCACGGTTCCTTCCAGTCACCGCTCGCTTTTCGAGGTGCTCGCAGGGCTCGCACCTCGCTTCGCTCGGACGCCCGACAGCGCGCGCCGCGGCGTGGCGTCGGTCGGGTAGCGCTCGCGTCGTAGAGTCGGCTTTTTGTCGCTCGCGGTCGACCCCTCGCACATGGCGGACCGAACCCGCGCACACGTCTTCGTCTCCGGTACGGTACAGGGCGTCTACTACCGCGCGAACACTCGAGACACGGCCCGCGAGAAGGGCGTCGACGGTTGGGTGAAGAACTTGGACGACGGCCGCGTCGAGGCGATCTTCGAGGGCCCCGAGGACGCCGTCGAGGGGATGGCCGAGTGGTGTCACACGGGCAGTCCCGCGGCCGACGTCGCGGACGTCGAGGTCGACTACGAGGAGCCACAGGGCGAGGACGGCTTCGAAATCCGGTACTGAACCGGTACGCGATCGGGCGCCGACTCAGTCGGACCGTCCGACTCCCGAGTCGTCGCGTTCGGTCCCCGCTTCGGCGACCTCGTCGTCGTCGTAGACGTCGATATGATGGACCGCGCTCGGGGAGAGGAGTCGGTCCCCCTCGAGTTCGATCCAGCCGTTGGCGTGGACGACGATCGGCCCCTCGTAGAGCGGGTCGTCGTCGACCGGGTCGTCGTAGATGGCGACGTCCACGTAGGCTCGCGTGAAGGGATTCGCGTCGTCGGAGACGATCGAGTGGCGAGAGGCGATCGGCGGGAATATCGTAGGATACTGACACCACTACCTCAGATAAGTGTACCGTAACGGACAGCACCTGCGCCGTGGAACGCGATGACTGCGGCACGATCGGAGCGAGCGGTCACATGGACTCGACCAAATACGTCTCGAGCCACGGCGGCTCCTCGCAGTACTTCCACTCGGCCCAGTCGGCCTTCTCGCCGGCGTAGTAGGCTCGATAGGCCGCGACGGGATCGCCGGGGCGTTTGTACTCGTCGGGCATCGTCTGGGGCCGGGGCGTCGGCTCGGCGGCGGGGAACGAAATCGCGTCGGGATCGATCCGCTCGATCACCCCCCAGGAGGCGTGGTCGTCGTCCTTGTCGTAGCGCTCGACGAACTCGGCGTTCAGGGCCTCGGCGTGGTCGCGCAGGCGGAGCCAGTTCGCCCGCGATTCCGTCGCCCACGTCGTAACGGGGTGGTCGACGTGGGTCGGCCGATAGAGGAAGTCGGCTTCGTAGCCGTTCTCCCGGGCCGCGGTACACAGCACCTGAGCGGCCTCGAGCAGCAGCTTATTGACGTGCTGGTCGCAGTGATAGCGCGCGGCGAGCCGCGGGTCCTCGTCGAGCCAAAAGACGTTCACGTCGGTAATTGAGGCTCGAGTGGATTGGGCCTATCGCCTAACGATGTTTGTCGGGTTCCGGCGCGAGTCACGACGCTACCGAAATTCGGTCCGCAACGTTGAACGGACGGCCCGTCGAACCCCCAGCCATGATCACAGGCGAGCGGATGGGCGCCGTCGACGAGAACGCCGCGGCGCTTGGCGTGCCGCGAAAGCAGTTGATGGAGTCGAGCGGGAACGCCGTCGCCCGCGCGGTCCGGGACGTCGCTGAGCCGGGCTCGAGCGTCGCGATCGTCGCCGGGCGAGGCAACAACGGCGGGGACGCGTTCGTCGCCGCCCGGTTTCTGGACCGGCACGACGTGACGACCCTCCTGCTCGGCCGGGCCGAGACCATCGGCACGGAGATCGCCCGCGAGAACTGGGAGGCCCTCCAGCGGGCCGAGTACGACACGCGGGAGATCACGGACTCGAGCGGGTTCGAGCTCCCCGACTGCGACGTCGTCGTCGACGCGATGCTGGGGACGGGGATCAGCGGTGACCTCCGGGAGCCCGCGGCGACCGCGGCCGAGGAGATCAACGCGGCCGATGCGACCGTCGTCGCGGTCGATGTCCCCTCCGGCTTCGACGCCGACGGAGGCGATCACGCGGACAACGGCGTCAACGCGGACCGCGTCGTCACGTTTCACGACGCGAAACTGGGACTCGAGGACCTCGACGCGGAGCTCACGGTCGCGGACATCGGCATCCCGGCCGCCGCGGAGCGGTTCGTCGGGCCCGGCGACGTCGACCTCGCGCGGCCCGATACTCGCGAGGGACGGCCGAATATCATCGGCGGGGGTCCCTACACCGGCGCGCCGGCGCTGGCCGCCCAGGCCGCCTTGCGGGCCAGCGCGGAACTGGCCTTCGTCGCCGCGCCCGACGCCGTCGCCGGCGAGATTCAGGGCTACAGCGAGGATCTCATCGTCCAGCCCTATGAGGAGGACGTGCTCACGCCCGATGTAGCCGACGATCTCCTCGAGACGGCCGAAGAGTACGACAACGTCGTCGTCATCGGCCCCGGTCTCGGCACCGCCGACGAGACCCTCGAGGCGACCCGCCAGTTCCTCTCCGCGTACACGGGACGGGCCGTCGTCGACGCCGACGCCCTCGAGGTCGTCCCCGAGATCGAGACCGACGCGACGCTGGTCTGTACGCCAAACCGCGGTGAACTGGCGCGGATGGGCGGCCCGGACACCGACGATCTGGCGTCGGCGGCGGACGAGATCGAGGAATTCGCGGCCGAACTCGGTCACGTCGTCCTCGCGAAGGGGGCAAACGATGTGATCACCGACGGCGAGCGCACGCGGATCAGCCGCTCGGGCACCGTCGGTATGAAGGTCGGCGGCACCGGCGACACGTTGGCGGGGATCGTCGCCGCCCTGCTCGAGCACGCCGAACCGCTCGACGCCGCCGCGGCGGGAGCCCACGTCAACGGGATCACGGGGGAACGGCTCGCCGAGCGCAATGAACACGGCTTCCTCGCGTCGGATTTGCTCGAGGAACTTCCCGCGGTCCTGTGGAACGGGGGTGACGGGGATGTCTGAGGAGCCGACGCCGGCCGAGGGCTCGAATCCGGACCCGAGGGCGGACGCCGAGTCCGACACCGACGCCGACGACCTCACCCATACCACCGACGAGGGCGACGTCCAGATGGTCGACGTCGGCGACAAGCCCGACAGCGAGCGCCGCGCGGTCGCGGCCGGGGAGATCCGCCTGCAGTCCTCGACGATCGAGGCGATCCGCGACGACCAGATCGGAAAGGGCGACGTGCTCGCGACTGCCCGCGTCGGCGCGATCCAGGCCGTCAAACACACCTGGGAGACGATCCCGATGTGCCACCAGATTCCGATCACCAACGTCGATACCGACTTCGAACTCGACGAGGACCGGGTCGAACTCGAGGTCGCCGTCGAGACGACCGGGAAGACGGGCTGCGAGATGGAGGCCCTCGAGGGCGTCACGACCGGGCTCAACGTCGTCTGGGACATGGTCAAGGCCGTCGAGAAGGACGACGACGGGCAGTACCCCGAGACCGGAATCGAGAACGTGCGGGTGGTGACGAAGGAGAAACACCAGAAGTGAAATACCGGTGACGCGAATCGGAGCGCGTATATGGCGCTCCGGACACCGCTCTGTGACGCCCTCGAGATCGAGTACCCGATCGTGCAGGCGCCGATCGGGAGTGCGACCACTCCAGAGCTCGCCGCCGCGGTCTCGAACGCGGGCGGGCTGGGCCATCTCGCGGTGACGTGGCGCGACCTCGAGGAGACCCGTGCAGTGATCCGCGAGACTCGCGAGCGAACCGACGAGCCGTTCGCGGTCAACCTCGCGCTGGACGATGCGACGACGATTCTCGAGACTGACACGCATCTCGAGGCCGTCCTCGAGGCGGGCGCGCCGATCGTCTCCTTCTCGTTCGGCGACGCGGCTCCATACGTCGATCGGGTCCACAAGGCTGGTGCGACAGTGATGCAGACCGTCGGCAGCGCGGCGGCCGCACGCGAGGCCGTCGAAGCCGGCGTCGACGTCGTCGTTACGCAGGGCCTCGAGGCCGGTGGCCACGTCCAGAGCGAGGTCGCGACGACGGCGCTCGTTCCGCGGGTCGCGGACGCGGTCGGCGACGCGGTGCCGATCGTCGCGGCGGGTGGGATCGCCGACGGCCGGAGCATCGCCGCGGCGCTCGCACTCGGCGCGGACGGCGCGTGGCTCGGCACGCGGTTCGTCGCGTGCGAGGAGGCGAACGTCCACGACGAGTATCAGCGGCGGCTCCGCGAGAGCGACGAGACCGACACCGCGTACACGACCCTGTACGACAAGGGCTGGTCGGGGATGCCCCACCGCGTGCTCGAGAACGAGACCCTCGAGCGCTGGCGGGCGGCCGGTGAACCCCCGATCGGCGAGCGACCGGGCGAAGATGAGGTCGTGGCGCAGACGAACGACGGCAACGGCGAACCCATCGAGCGGTACGATGAGGCGTTGGCGACGCCCGACCTCGGGGGCGATATCGAGTCGATGGCGCTGTACGCCGGCCAGAGCGTCGGCGGCGTCGACGAGGTTCGGTCCGCGCGGGCGGTCGTGGAGGCGCTCATCACGGAGACGCGCGAGACGGTGTCGGATCTCTCGACGGTCGCCGTCCCAGCGGACCGATAGGCGTCTCTTCTCAGCGTGCTCGAGCGATACTGATCCGAGCCGACTCGACATACTGACCCAGACCGACCTGGAACTGCAATGCTAGCGTAGTAGGGCCAGATGGTTACTATTTTGACAGTCGGTGAGAGACGAACGACTGATGCCGTCGATCGAGCCCCGACTTCTGCCGGTGGCGATCGTCCTCCTGCTCGTGCCGGTCTCGGCGGGGTGTCTCTACTACGCGGTCTACAAGGACGCGATGGCTCGAGGCGCGAACGCGATCGGCTGGGGCGCGGCCGTCTTCCTCCTACCCCCGATCGGGGGACCGGCGTACGCGGTGTATCGGCGTCGGCTTCCCGACCGGACCGATCCGCCCGGACGGACCGAGCGAGTGCTCGGCGCGGTCGGTATCGGCGGGATAACCGCGGTCCTGTTCTCGACGTCGATCACGCCGCCGGATCCGTACAGCACGGCCCCGGTCGCACTCCTGCTGTTCGTGGTATTGGTTCCGCTGGCGGCCATCGTCTGTTACGACGTCGACCCCCGAACCTTCGGACATTCGGAGTCGTGAACAGCGCGTTCGCTATCCGTCGATCGGTTCGAGAACAGGTCGGTCGAATCACAATACAGCGGCCGTCACGGACGGGATCGGGATCGGCGGTGCCTAGAGGTCCATCCCGCCGTTGACGTCGATCACCTCGCCGGTGACGTACGAGGAGTCCTCGCTGGCGAGGAATCGTACGACTGCGGCGATGTCCTCGACCTCCGCCAGTCGCTCGAGCGGGATCCCCGAGACGATCCGCTCTAAGACCTGATCGGGGACGGACTCGAGCATGTCGGTTCGGGTGAAGCCGGGGGCGACGCAGTTGGCCGTCGAGCCCCCCTTCGCGAGCTCGAGGGCGATGGTTCGGGTGAAGCCGAACATACCGCTTTTCGCGGCGGCGTAGTTGGCCTGGCCGAAGTTCCCCTGTTTGCCGACGACGCTCGAGATGTTGATCAGCCGGCCCTCGTGGGCGTTCCAGATGTCGTCGAAGAACTCCTGGGTGCAGTTGAACATCCCACCGAGGTTGACGTCCATCACTCGGTCCCAGTCCTCCCGGGACATCTCGGTGAACTGCACGTCGGCCGTGATGCCGGCGTTGTTGACCAGGACGTCGGCCGGACCGAACGCCTCGTGACAGACCTCCCGCATGTGTACGACCTCCTCGCGGTCGGTGACGTCGGCCTGGGCCGCGACGGCGCTCCCGCCGGCGTCCTCGATCGCGTCGACCGCACTTTGGGCGGCGTCTTCCGAGGAGCGGTAGTTGATGACGACGTTCGCACCCTCTGCGCCGAGGTACTCCGCGATCCCCCGACCGATGCCGCGTGCCGAGCCGGTGATGATACAGGTTCGCCCATCCATGGACATGACTCACCGCTTCAACGGCCGCCGATAAATAACGACCTATTGGTTATCAGTACATACAACTGGAATAATGGTTCGTGGGCCGCTCGAGCGAAGACGAGGACCTCGAGCGGGCCGCGAGCGTCCCCGACAGCCGCATCGAGTTATCGACTTTCGGCCTGTTCGATCCAGTCTTCGATACGACTGGGCGAGATCCCGGTCTCGGCGGCCAGTTCGGCGACATCGGCGTCGACTAACTGCTCGAACGTCTCGATGCCGGCCTCGGCCAGCGTATCCGCGTAGGCCTGTCCGACGCCGTCGAGGTCCGTCAGGTCGTCGGTCTCGGACTCGATCGCCGACCCGGCGTCGACGTCCTCGTCGGTGACCTCCTCGACGACGTCCGCGTCGACGTTCATCTCGCCCGGTTCGGCGGGCTCTTCCTGAACGTCGTCTTCGCCGCGTTCGACGATCTCCTCGTCCGATCGGTCCTCGCCGTGGCGGTCGCTGGTCTCGGCGTCGAGTTCGGCCTGGGTACTGCTCTCGGCGTCCGTCTCGAGGCCCGATCCGTCGGCGAGGTCCTCAGGACCCGACTCGTCGCCGGCGACGTCTTCTGCAAGTGCGGCGTCTTCCGTCTCGGGTTCGGGCGTCTCAGGCTTGGATTCGACATCCGTACCGTTCGACCGTTCCTCGAACCACTCGCTGACCTGCGGCCAGAGTTCCTCGTGGCTGCGCGAGGAGACGGACATCCCGATGTGGCCCGTCGCGAACTCCATGACCTCGGTGTCGTCGGAGCCGATGACCTCGTTGAACGGCTTGGAGGCTCCCGGCGGGATGAGGTGGTCGTACTCGGCGACGATCTGGAGGACCGGCATGTCGATGTTGGAGACGTCGACGTGTTCGCCGCCCAGGTAGAGCTCGTTGTTGTAGAGCTTGTTGTCCTGGTAGATGTCGCGGATGAACTCCTCGTAGGCCTCGCCGGCGACGTCGATGCCCTCGTCGAGCCAGCGCTCCATCCGGGCGAAGTTTTCGACGAAGTCCCCGTCCTCCATGTTGTCGTAGAACCGGACGTACTTCGTCACGTTGTTCGCGACGGGGTCCATCAGCGCGAAGCCGACGTCTAAGAACTCGGCGGGCACGTTGTCGAAGGTCTCGGTGACCGTCTCGGGGTCGTAGAACTCCTCGCCGCCCCAGAGCTCGAGGACGCCGCCCTCGCCGGCGAAACAGAGGCCCGCGGCCATCAGCCCGAGGTTCTTGACCTTCTCGGGGTACAGCGAGGCGTACATGGCCGACTTCGTGCCGCCCATGCAGTAGCCGAGGATATTGATCGACTCCTGACCGGAGCGCTCGCGGACGACATCGACGCAGTTGTCGATGTAGCGGTTGACGTAGTCGTCCAGCCCCAGCGAGCGATCCAGCTTCGAGGGTTCGCCCCAGTCGATCAGGTAGACGTCGAAGCCCGACTCGAGTAAGGTCCGAACCACCGAGCGGTCCGGCTGCAGGTCGAGGATGTACGGCTTGTTGATCAGCGCGTAGACGATGAGGATCGGCACGTCGTGTTGCTCTTCGGTCTGGGACTCGTAGTGGAGGAGTTTCAGCTTGTTCTCCTCGTAGACGACCTCGCTGGGCGTCTGGCCGACCTCGATGTTCTCGACGGTTTCGGTGCGGTCCGGGGCGACCCGACTCTTCTCGGCCAGATCGGCGGTCGCCTCCCAGGCCTGGCGCTGCATGTTCAGGGCGGTCGCGAACGGATTGTTCATTGCTCCTCTAAGTGCTCGAGAACGCGGTCGATTTTCTTCTCGACGTCGTGCTGGCGGCGCTCGAGTTCGACCAGTCGGTCGCCGATTTCGACGACGTCCGCCTCGGTCGCGAAGCCGAGCGTCCGCAGGGTCTCCTGGGAAGTCTCCTGGGCCTGCTGTTGCATCTCGAGGACGTCACCGACGGTCTCGCCGGTCATCTTCGCGAAGGCGGTCGTTGACATGACGTCCTTGAACGCCTCGTTGGCCGTGTTGAGCCAGATGTCGCGGAACTCCTCGACGTCGACGTCCTCGCCCTCGACCTGGTCGTTCATCCGCTCGACCATCTGCTGGGAGGCGTTCATCCACGTCTCGTAGGCCTTGGCGTAGCCGTCGACGCCGTCGGAGAGCTCGTTCTCCTCGGTCGCCTCACCGACGGCGTCAGACCAGCTCTCGACGAACTGGGCCTGGGCTTCCATGTTCTCCTCTAAGGCGTCCATGAACTGTTCGTTCCACTGTTCAACGACCTCGTTCCACTCCTGGGACTGGGGCTGTGAATCTGCCATTGGAATACTAGTAGCGAGCCAACTGCAAAAGGCTGCGGCTGATTCGCTCGTTATGCGGAGATGTCGATCTCTTCGGCGGCCTCTTCGACGTTCTCGGCGGCGGCGGAGACGTTCTCCTCGACCTGCTCGTGGGCCTCGAGGTAGGCGTCGAAGGAGGTGTCGACGACTTCGGCGTAGCTGGCGGCGAACTCGTCGTAGGCGGCCTCGGACTCCTCGATGGCCTCGACGACGGCCTCGAGCGACTGGGACTGCGCTTCGGTCGCGGAGTCGAAGCCTTCGTCGACGAGTTCGCGGAGTTCGTCGAACTCGGCGGCTTCCTCGGGCAGCGAGGCCTCGAGGGCGTCAAAGTAGGCGTGGACGGCGCCCTTGGTCAGTTCCGCGTTGGACTCGAACAGCGCGCCCGACGATTCGACGGCGTCGCCGAAGGCGCCGATCGAGGTCTTCTGTGCCTCGAGGGCGTCGTGGGTGAGGTTCTGGGACTGTTTGAGTGCGGTGCGCTGTGCGTCGAAGACGGCGGTGAATGGGTTCTGAGTCATGATTGATCCTCTCGGTTTCGTTTGACGGGGACGACGACGGTCTGGACGATGTCGCCCTCTTCGATGTCGAGGGCGTCCCGTTCGGGTTCGGGAATACTGATCCGACCGCCGCTCTGGACGCGGGCTTTGAACGTCGCCGTTCCCATGTTCATCGGACCGAAACTCGAGCCCGTATCGAACGGGTTCGAGCTACTGGCCTGCATCATCTTCTTGAACATTTCCTGCTGGGATTCGGCAACCTGCTCGCCCGCCTCCTGCATCTGTTCGGTGAACATTGCAGGCGGGAACCAGGGCGATCGGTCGGAGTCGTCCGTCATCACCTGTATCAACGGGCGCTCACCACATAAGGGTTTCCACTAGATACCATCTAATGCCATCTAATGGATCTTATCGGATCGGATGTCTCCGAGTACCGCTCGTATCACCGAGTGTTATCGGCAACAAATTCCTGTCTGTCGGTTGTACTGATGGTAATTCCGGACCCAGAGGCCGTCTAATCATAAATTACTAGCGATGGCCCTCGGTAACAGTGTGTGCTCAAGCCAAAGAAGTCATAATGACCACACGCTTACCGACCCATAGATGTCCCACCAGAACGCTGCGAAACGGAACCTCGCTGCCATGACCGATGCCTGGTCGGCGATGACACAGACCCTCCTCCAGAGCGCGACCGCCGCGAACCGGGCGGCCATCTCGGCGATGGTGCCGCCGACCGCCTCGAACGGGTCGGAGACCGAGACGGTTCCCGCGTCGATCCCGTCGATCGACCACTCCAATCTCGACTGGCAGTTCGACCGGACCGTCGACGATCCGGCCCACATCAGCGTCGGCGACATCGTGACCTTCGAGAAGGTCATCAGCGACGACGACGTCCGCGCGTTCGCCCACGTCAGCGGCGACACGAACCGGCTCCATCTCGACGAGGAGTTCGCCGCCGACACCCGCTTCGGCGAACGGATCGCCCACGGCACGCTCGTGTCCGGGCTCATCAGCGCCGCCCTGGCTCGGCTGCCCGGGCTCACCATCTACCTCTCCCAGGACCTCGAGTTCAGCGGCCCCGTCGGGATCGGCGACCGCGTCTCCGCCCGCGTCGAGATCGTCGAGAACCTCGGAAACGATCAGTACCGCCTCGAGACGGTCATCCGAAACGAGGACGAGGACGCGACCGTCATCAACGGCGAGGCCGTCGTGCTGATCGACGACCTACCCGAGGAGTAGCGCCGCGTTCCGACCTCGAGTTGGTCACCATCCGGCCGTTCGCCGCCCATCGCCCTTCGAGGGCGAACAGCTCCCGCCAGCCGCGCTGAATCGGCTTCCCCCGCCGTTTTCGCAGTTTCACGAGTCCGCCCGAGCAGACGGATCGCCGTCGAGAGTGCGAACGCGACGCGTGTGCAGTGTTGCTAAGTAGTTCCTCGCGGAACGGCCCCACATGACGCTATTCGGGACTGCCGGGATCCGCGGTCCAGTCGAGGAGATCACCCCGTCGCTGGCGCTTTCCGTCGCGCAGGCCGCCGGCGAGCCGGGGGCGACGTTCGTCGTCGGCCGGGACGGCCGGGAAACCGGGCCCGCGCTCGCCGCCGCCGTCGAAGCCGGTCTCGAGAGCGCCGGCGCGGATGTCTACCGTCTCGGACAGGTGCCGACGCCCGCGCTGGCGTTCGCCTCGCAGGGCCGACGGGGCGTGATGCTCACCGCGAGCCACAACCCGCCCGCGGACAACGGGATCAAGCTCTTCGCCGACGGCGTCGAATACGACCGCGAGGCCGAACGGAAAATCGAGGACCGGCTCGCGGACGGCACCTCGCCCGCGGTCGCCGACTGGGACGAGTGGGGTCGGTCGGCCGAACTCGAGATCCTCGATCAGTATCGCGACGCCGTCATCGATTTCGTCCGCGGCCGCTTCGTTGATTCAGGAGATGAGATCTCGTCTCCGGGTCCGCTCGCCGGACTCTCGATCGCCGTCGACTGCGGCAACGGCATGGCGTCGCTCGCGACCCCGCAGGTACTCGAGCGGCTGGGGGCCGACGTCGTCGCGGTCAACGCCACCGTCGACGGTCACTTCGTCGCCCGCGAGAGCAAACCGACGCCCGAGACGCTCACGGAGTTCACCGACTTCCTCGCGGGGAGCGAGCGATCGCCCGCCTCGGAACAGCGGGGCGCCACCGCCGCGAGGGCCGACCAGTTCGACCTCGGGCTGGCCCACGACGGCGACGCCGACCGGCTGGTCGTTCTCGGCCCCGACGGCGACGTGATCCACGAGGACACGATCCTCGCCGTCGTCGCCGCCCACTACACCGAGATGAGCGACGCCGACGACCCCGTCGTCGTCACCACGCCCAACGCCTCGGCCCGGATCGACGAGCGGGTTCGCGAGGCCGGCGGCCGCGTCGAACGCGTTCGCCTCGGCGCGCTCCACGAGGGGATCGCACGGGAGCGAGCCGAGGGAGGTCCGGACACCGAGATCGTCTTCGCCGCCGAGCCCTGGAAACACATCCACACCGCCTTCGGCGGCTGGATCGACGGCGTCGCCAGCGCCGCCGTCGTCGCCGCACTGATCGCCGACGCCGGCGATACGGCGACCCTTCGCGACCCCGTCACCGAACGGCCCTACCGGAAGGTCAGCGTCGACTGTCCCGACGACGCCAAGACCGACGCGATGGCCGCCCTCGAGTCCGACCTCCCCGACGCCTTCCCCGACGCCGCGGTCGACACGGACTACGGCGTCCGCCTCGAGTTCGAGGACGCCTCCTGGATCCTCGTCCGCCCCAGCGGGACCGAACCCTACGTGCGCCTCTACGCCGAGAGCGACGCCGTGGACGAACTGGTCGCCGAGGCGCGCGAAGTCATCAAATCGGCCGTCGCTGCCTCGCGGTGACGGTGGTCGAGAGGGACCTTTTTCCGTCCGCTCGAATCAGTACCGGTCATGACCGACTCCGACTTGCTCGAGGCCGCCCGCACCGTTCAGGACTCCGCTCACGTCCCCTACTCCGAGTACCCCGTCGGCGCCGCGCTCGAGACCGCCGACGGCGAGGTCTTCGTCGGCTGTAACCTCGAAAATGCTAACTTCAGTAACAGCCTCCACGCCGAGGAGGTCGCCGTCGCCGAGGCGGTCAAAAAGGGCCATCGCGACTTTGCGCGACTCGCGGTCAGTTCCGGCCGCCGCGACGGCGTCACGCCTTGCGGGATGTGCCGCCAGACCCTCGCCGAGTTCTGCGACGACGATCTGGTCGTCATCTGCGACGAGGGCGAGGATGCGGAGCCAAGCGAGTACACGCTCGGCGAACTGCTGCCGAACACGATCACCGAGGAGATGCTCGAGTGACGCGTCGTCGCCGTCCCGGGTCACCCCTTTTCGACGTAGTAGACGACCACCTCCGCGCGGTTGGACCCGACGAGCGGTCCGGTCGGTAACGGAATCGCCGACTCGGCCCGGATGCTCCCTCGAGAGCGGATATCGTCGTCGATCAGCGGCGGTTCGGTGCCGACGGGATGGGCGACTCGAACCACGACGCGTTCCGGCTGTCGGAGCGGGACCGGATCGTCGTACTCGACCGAGACGTCGATGAGCGAGAGGTCGTCGTACTGGGGCGACTGGACGACGGCTTCCACGTCCTCGTGGACCTCCTCCTCGTACACTCCGGTCCGGTAGGTGTCGTAGGTCACGACCCCGAGAAACACCGAGAGGACGACGATGGTGACGGCGAGCGCGACGGCGCGCTTTTCCGTCGCGACGCGGGCCTCGTCCTGCTGGAACCAGTCGTCCGGCCGATACCCCTTGTGCCAGAGGACGGCGAGACTGGTGATGTTGATCGTGAGGATGTTGACGAGGACGAGGAGGCCCGCGGCGATGGCGACCGACGGTAAGCCCCACGCGATACCGATGCCGACGACGCCGAGGGGCGGAACGAGCGCCGCGGCGATCATGACGCCGACGAGGGCGGCCGACGTGCCCGCGGTGAGCGTCCACGCGCCCGCCACCCCGGCGCCGATCGCGATAGCTAGCGAGAGCAAGTCCGGAGTCAACCGGCCCTGAACCTCCGATATCTCGAAGATGTCGAGCATCGGCGAGACGAGCCCGGTCGTCCGGATGGCGAACGCGAAGGCGGCGGCGGTGACGACGCTGACACCGAGTCCGATCGCCTGCAGCTTGATGCCGCGCCGGAACAGCGCGCGGTCGTTGATGACCGTGCCGACGCTCGCGCCGAGCGCCGGGCCGATCAGCGGGGCGATCACCATCGACCCGACGACGACCGCCGGCGAATCGAGCAACAGGCCGGCGGTCGCGACGACCACGCTCATGATCGTCATGACGAGGTACGTATTGAATCTGGGCGTGAGATCCTTCGCCTGGGCCTGTAGCTCCTCGCGGGAGATGCGCCCGGTGTTCTGCGCGTATCGTTGCTCGAGCTCCTCGTACTGCTCCGAGACGACGGTCTCCGCCTCAACGATCACGGTGTAGGAGTCATCGTCGAGGCCCGTGTCTCGGAGGTCGTCGAGAACCGATTCGACCGCCGGTGCCGGCAACGGGAACGTGATGACGACCGAGGGGTCCTCGCGACTCTGCTCCTCGACGAGGGTGTAATCGAGTCCCTCTCCGTCGAGCAGCTCCTCGACGGCCTCGCGCTTCTGTTTCGGAATCAGAATCTCCACGAGCCGCATGGGCTCACGTCCACAATACCGTGGATAAACGTTGGACCTGACGTCGAGTCACGTCGGCGGAAACCGTCGCGAGTCCCGACTCCGCGTCGGCGGTCCGGTCACGGCGAGCGCTCCGACAGCACCTCGCGGAGAACCGTCCGGTGACACCGCTTCTTCTCGGTGTTCTCGTAACAGACCAGCGCCAGCGACTCGCCCTCGGCCAAGCGCGACTCGAGATCCTCGAGCGCGGCCTGCGCGTCGGCCGATTCCTCGAGATGCTCTCGATACGCCTCCTCGAACTCGACCTCGTCCCACGCGGCGTTGTGGGCGCCCTCTTCGCAGAGCCCCCGCATCTTCATGTCCTCCTCGCGCTGGCGGAACGACTCGAGCAGGTCCGTCGGTGGCCCCAGTTCGGGCCGATTCTCGTCGACGGCACCGTGGAACCACCGCGTCGGCTGTCGAACGACGCCGACGCGGGTCGTCTCCGGCGGCAGGTCGACCAGTTCGTGCTGGATCGCGGCGACGTAGGTGTCGGTGAGCGTTCCGGTGTCTCCGTCAGCGCCCTCGTCCCCGACGACATCGCCGCTCTCGTCGACCTCCGCGGTCTCGTGTTCGTCTGCGTCGGCCATACGCTCGCTACGGGCGCCCTGCAGTTATATACCGCGCCGCCTCGAATCGCCGGACCGAATGACCGACGACATCGACGTGAGCGACAGCGAAGACCCGAACGCCGACGTCCAGTACCACCTCGAGGTCGGTCCCGAGGACGTGGCCGACACCGTTCTCCTACCGGGGAACCCCGAGCGCCTCGAGAAGATCGTCGCCTTCTGGGACGACCACGAGATCGCCGCACATCACCGGGAGTACCGGACCGCGACGGGAACGTACGAGGAGACGCCGATCTCGGTCACGTCGACGGGGATCGGCAGCCCCTCCGCGGCTATCGCCGTCGAGGAACTCGCTCGAGTCGGTTGTGACACCTTCGTTCGGGTCGGCTCCTGCGGGGCGATCCAGCCCGAGATGGACGTCGGCGACCTCGTCATCACGACGGGCGCGGTCCGCCAGGAGGGGACCAGCGGCGAGTACGTCCGCGAGGACTACCCCGCGACGGCCGATGGGGAGGTCGTCAGCGCCCTCGTCGCCGCGGCGGAGCGGCTGGGCTACGACTACCACACCGGCGTCACGATGAGCGCCGACTCCTTCTACGCGGGGCAAGGCCGCCCCGGCTTCGAGGGATTCGAGGCCGCGGGCTCCGAGACCCTCGTCGAGGACCTCACGGAGGCGAACGTGAAAAACATCGAGATGGAGGCCAGCGCGATCCTGACGCTGGCGAACCTCTACGGCCTCCGCGCGGGCGCGGTCTGTACCGTCTACGCCAACCGCGAGACCGGTGAGTTCCGCACGGAGGGGGAGTCTCGAGCCGCCGAGACCGCGACGCTCGCGACGCACCTGCTGGCGGAGATGGACCGCGTCAAACGCGAGGCCGGCGCCGATCGGTGGCACGCGGGGCTCTCGCTCGAGTGAGGAGACGCTCGCCGCTCTCGATGAATGTCACAAAAACGGCCGTACTGTGCGATATCAGTCCCGCATTCGGACGATCCCGTTCTCGAAGACCTTCCGGTTGGGGACGATGTACTCCTCCGAGTCGTCCTCGATCTTCGTGACGAAGAGGTCGACCTCCTGGACGATCCCCGTTTGATCGCCGATCCGGATCTCGTCGCCGATCCCGTAGGGCTGGTTGAGCAGCAGGTAGATCCCCGCCGCGCTCGAGACGAGGAAGTCCTTGAAGGCGACAGTGCCGACGATGACGATGCCGACGGCGTACACTGTCAGCAAGATTAGCAGGGCGACGACGTGGACGCCGACCTGCCCGAGCGCGATGATCAGCGTCACGTAGAGGACGCTGTACTTGACGAGCTTCGGGATCACGGAGACCTCGGGGAGCTTGACGCCCCGGAGGTACTCGCTGACGACCAGTTCGGCCTTGTCGGCGATGATGAAGCCGATGATGAGCACGAGGACGGCGATGAACAGCTGCGGGATGAAACTCGTCACCCGGAGCCAGAACGCCTCCGTGTCGAGCAACTGCGCGATGTGGATCGCCGTCAACACGGCGATGCCGTAGATGAACCACGAACTCAGTCTGGCGACGATCTCGACCGTCGAGGTGCCGATCGACTGGGCGGTCCGCTCGAACGGCGTCCCCTCGACGGCCTCCGGGACGCCCGACGCCTGCAGGAGTTCCTCGTTGAGCCGCCCGACCAGATAGCCGACGACGAGGCCGAGCGCCAGCACCGCCGCGGCTATCACGGCCGGTTCGTCGATGAGCGTCTGCCACTCTACCATATCAGTACGCCTCCGGATCGACCTCCAAGATGAGCTCGCCGGCCTTGAACGCCCGGACGAGCCCATCGCTTTCCGAGAGCACGATCGTGATCGCGTTCGTATCCCGCGTGATCGCGCCCCCGGCCATGTGTCGCGCGCCCAATCCCTTCGGAATGTCGACACCTTCCGCGGACGGCTCGAGGTAGCGGTACGCCGAGACGATCTTGCCCGCGTCGGAGATGACGAACGCGCCGTCGAGCCGCGAGAACTCCTTGAGCATCACGTTCACGATCGGATCGCCGACGTGGACGTGGGACTTCTCGAAGGGGTTGTACGACAGCGGGCGGGACTTGTTCATCACCTTGCCCGCGTCGCCGACGACGAACAGCGCGCCGACAGGTTTCCCCTTCTGGCCCTTCTTGCCGAGTTCGATCGCCAACTCGAGCACGGCCTTGATCACCTCCGGCTCCGCGCGGGACTTGACGAACAGGTCGTAGATGCCCGTGTGCGTCTCGGCGTCGGCGCGGACCCGGGAGACCGTATCGATCTCGTCGCCGTAGAGACTCGTCGCACAGACCAACTGGTCACCGTCCTCGATGAGGTCCTGTTCGATGGCGCCCTCGAGACCGAACTTGATCCGCTCTTTGATGTCGTCGAACGCGAGGGGAAGTTCGACGAAGATGTCGGCGTTGACGGGGTTTTCCGTCCCGACGACGATGACGTCGAGGTCGTCGACGTCCGCGAAGCGTTCGTAGTACGAGCCGCTCGGCGAGAAGAGAAGGATGGCGTCGATGCTCGCATAAAGATCCCCGAACACGTCGTCTAACCCGGCCATTGCTCGTATAAGTTGCTCCCGCGCGAATAAGCGTTGTGGACCGTCTGACGCGCGTCTGTCGCTTCTCTCTCGGTTCGACCGGATTCAAAATACCCACACCGCGTTCCGGCGCGCGATCCGCGCCCGAACGGCAATCCCGTCATTCGACGGTGTGCCGCGTCGTTGGTCCGATTCTCAACCAGTGGAAGCCCGCTCTGGACGACGCCCAAACCGTTCTCGAACCGCCATCGGTGGGACGGTTCCGCCGACTCCTCGAGCGAGCCGCCGTCGGGCCGGTCGGTCGTCAGCGTCGACGGCTGCTACTCGCAGACTCGAGTCACCGCGTCGAGTCGCCGCTCGAGCCGAGCGGCTCACTCGGTAAGCGGCAGGATGACCCCGAAGATCCACACCGAAAAGAAGCCGATGATGAGGCCGCCGCCTTCCGCGAAGGTGAACAGCGTGTGTTCCCACGCCGGCAGCTGTCCGACGAACGCGTGGCCGAGCAACTCGCCGGCGGCGCCCAGCACCAGGAGTCCCAGGCCGAGCAGGAAGCCGCCCTTCGTGAGGGTCGGGTAATCGAGATCACCGTATCGTCCCGTACGGGTCATATACGACACAGACACGCGAGGAATTATTATCGCTTCGGAACCTGAAGGCGATCGGTTGGTTTTTGTGGACTATCGCCCAGGACTCGGGACTATCGCCCGGGACTTGAGGTCGTCTTTCGCCTCGAGTGATTGCGACGGCTCGAGTGGGACCCGAGTGTTTGTAAATCAGGGGCACGGGACCGGATTCGAACAACGCGAAGACGTGCTCGCTCGCGGCTTCGTCGCTCGCTGCGCGCGTCTTCCTCGTTCGAATCCGCTGGCTACATTTTCCGCTCACGACGTTGTTCGCGGAAAATGCGCGGGACCGGATTCGAACCGGCGGACCCCTACGGGACAGCGTCCTAAGCGCTGCGCCGTTGGCCTAGCTTGGCTACCCGCGCGCACCCCCAGCTTTTCACGAATCGAGTAAGTACCTGTCGATACACGCTACCGCTGTTTCACTGGCTCCTCGGGTGACCAGTCCGGCGGCACGATAAACGTCACGTGCTCCGAATCCCGAAGCTGGTGCAGTTCCGCCGCTTGTTCGGCCAGCGATCGATCCCGGTACGGCATCTCGAGGCCGCAGCCGGTACAGACGAGCTTGCAGGTTGGCTCTTTCATAGACGGGACGCAGCCGTGCAGGAGCCGGACGAGCGTCTATTGTGAGAGACGAAGACAACCCGGTTTAGTAGTCGTGTCCTAGCGAACGTATCAGTGAACAACCAATTAGGCAACTCGTTCGTATCTGAACGTTGCCCAGCGTAGCACCGGATTGGACGGTCCGTTCGGTGCTATTTCGAATCAGTCGTCCGAATATGTGATCGTTTCCTGACTGATCGGCCCTACCTTTATGCGCGCTGGGCCGATAGCCGGGTGCATGCACAGCGCTCGGGATCGAATCGAGTACGAACCGTGGCTCGAAGAACTCGAGCAGATCGCCGATCGGCTGGAGCTCTCGACGGAAGCGCGGTCGTGTGCAGTGGATCTCTTCCTGACCGACGTTCCCGAGGACGATCGGTCGAAGCGAGCCGTCCTCGCGGCCAGCGTCTACGCCGGCTCGCTCGTCGCCGGCGAGGGCCGAACGCAGGGCACTGTCGCTGACGCCGCGGACGTTTCACGGCTCTCGATCCAGTCTCGCTGGAAGGACCTCCTCGAAACCGCAGGCCTCGAGCCGCCGCGGTGGTAACTCGCCCCAACAGACCGTTTCGACTGTTTCACGGGGCCATTCTGTGACTGTCTTTCCGTAAGTATACGCTACGAGAACGAAATTCGCGAACCGGGACGCGATCGCGTCCGTCCCTCGATTCGGTTCGCCGTTCGAGACGCTGAACTGATCGGATCGGAGCTGTCAGTCGGATTCGGCTGCGTCGTCTCCGTCCTCGAGGACGTTCCCGTGTTCGTCGATCTCGCCCGTGACGATCCGGGTGCTTGAGATTATGTCGCCGTCCTCCGCGCGGACGTGTGGCACGACGACAACCTCGAGGGGGTCGTGGCCGCGCTCCCGGCGAATCTCGTTGATCCGTTCCCCGCCGTCTCTGGTCTCCGGCGAGACCACGAGGTAGTCGAACTGCGGTTCGGTCGCGATGCCGGTCGGTTCCTCGAGGCAGCGAACCTCGAACGCGCGGTCGTGATCCGCAGCAAACGACTCGAGCTCCGCCTCCAGCGCTTCCTTCCGTTCGTCGAACGATCTGACGCGGCGTTCGACGTGTCGTGTCTTCGGTGCGAGTTCGTCGCTCGTCAGTCCCACAGTCACGTCTCCGAGTTCGAACGCCCGTTCGAACAGCCGACGGTGGCCGTCGTGGACGGGGTCGAACGTCCCACCAAGCGCGACGTCCATACCCCATTCCACTTGCGCGGAGCGTATAAAACGGTCGAATCGGGGAACGCGTCGGGTTCGAGCGCCGATCGGACCGGGCCGGGTATTCGACGATCGTCGAAACTCCCCTTCACATTGTTTTTAGTACTCCCCTGCAGTGTCCCCAATATGGGATTAGACGAGGACGCACTCGAGTATCACCGTACCGATCCGCCGGGAAAGATAGAGATTTCGACAACGAAACCGACGAATACCCAACGCGACCTCTCGCTGGCGTACTCGCCCGGGGTCGCCGCGCCGTGTACGGAGATCGACGAAGATCCGACCGACGCCTACCAGTATACGGCCAAGGGAAACCTCGTCGGCGTCGTCTCGAACGGCTCTGCCGTGCTGGGTCTTGGCGACATCGGGGCCCAGGCCTCGAAACCCGTCATGGAGGGGAAGGGCGTGCTGTTCAAGCGCTTCGCCGACATCGACGTCTTCGACGTTGAGCTCGACGAGGCCGACCCCGACAAGATCGTCGAGGCCATCAAGATGATGGAGCCGACGTTCGGCGGCGTCAACTTAGAGGACATCAAGGCGCCGGGCTGTTTCACCATCGAGGAACGCCTGCGCGAAGAGATCGACATTCCCGTCTTCCACGACGACCAGCACGGCACCGCGATCATCTCCGGCGCGGCGCTGCTCAACGCCGCCGACATCGCCGGGAAGAGCCTCGAGGAGCTCGAGGTCGTCTTCTCCGGCGCCGGCGCGAGCGCGATCGCGTCGGCCCGTTTCTACGAGTCGCTGGGCGTCCGCGAGGAGAACATCACGATGTGTGACTCCTCGGGGATCATCACCGAGGCCCGCGCGGCGGAGGGTGACGTCAACAAGTACAAACGGCAGTTCGCCCGGGACCTCCCCGAGGGCGGCCTCGCAGACGCGATGGAGGGCGCGGACGTCTTCGTCGGCCTCTCGATCGGCGGCATCGTCTCCCAGGAGATGATCCAGTCGATGGCCGACAACCCGATCGTCTTCGCGATGGCCAACCCCGATCCCGAGATCGGCTACGAGGAAGCGAAGGCGGCCCGCGACGACACCGTCATCATGGCCACCGGCCGCTCGGATTACCCGAACCAGGTCAACAACGTCCTCGGCTTCCCCTTCATCTTCCGGGGCGCGCTCGACGTGCGCGCGACGGAGATCAACGAGGAGATGAAGGTCGCCTGCGCCGAGGCGCTTGCCGACCTCGCCCGTCAGGACGTCCCCGACGCGGTCGTCAAGGCCTACGGCGACGAGCCGATCCAGTACGGCCCCGACTACATCATTCCGAAGCCGGTCGATCCGCGCGTGCTCTTCCGCGTCGCGCCGGCGATCGCGGAGGCCGCGATGGAGTCCGGCGCCGCCCGCACCGAACTCGATCTCGAGGAGTACGAGGAAGAACTCGAGGCCCGCCTCGGCAAGTCCCGCGAGATGATGCGCGTCGTCCTCAACAAGGCCAAGAGCGACCCCAAGACGGTCGCGCTCGCGGAGGGCGAAAACGAGAAGATGATCCGGGCGGCCTACCAGATCCAGGAGCAGGGAATCGCGCTGCCGATCCTCATCGGCGACGAGAGCGAGATCCGCCAGACGGCGGCCAACCTCGGACTGGACTTCGATCCGCAGATCGCGGACCCGTCAGTTGGCGACTACGAGGCGTACGCTGACCGGCTCCACGAGCTCCGATCCCGTAAGGGGATCACGCGCAGCGAGGCCGGCGAACTCGTCGAGCGCGACACCAACTACTTCGGGAGCGTGATGGTCGAACAGGGCGACGCGGACGCGCTCCTGACCGGCCTCTCCCACCACTACCCCTCGGCGCTGCGGCCGCCGCTGCAGGTGATCGGCACCGACGAGGACGTCGATTACGCGGCGGGCGTCTACATGCTGACGTTCAAGAACCGCGTGATCTTCGTCGCCGACGCGACGGTCAACCAGGACCCCGACGAGGAGGTCCTCGCGGAGGTCACCAAACAGACGGGCAAGCTGGCGCGACGGTTCAACATCGAACCGCGCGCGGCCCTGCTCTCGTACTCGAACTTCGGCAGCGTCGACAACGAAGCGACCCGCCGACCCCGACGCGCGGCGAGCATGCTCCAGGACGACCCCGAGGCCGACTTCCCGGTCGACGGCGAGATGCAGGCCGACACCGCCGTCGTCGAAGACATCCTCGAGGGAACCTACGGCTTCTCCGAACTCGAGGACCCGGCGAACGTGCTGGTCTTCCCGAACCTCGAGTCCGGTAACATCGGCTACAAGCTGCTCCAGCGACTCGGCGGCGCCGACGCCATCGGCCCGATGCTGGTCGGCATGGACAAGCCGGTCCACGTCCTCCAGCGGGGCGACGAGGTCAAAGACATCGTGAATCTGGCTGGCGTCGCGGTCGTCGACGCCCAGCAGGAATAGTCCGGTTCCGCCGCGATCGGCGCGAACGAACGGTCGCAATTTTTAGACGGGCGCGCTCACGACGAGGAGGTGGTCCACTCCCGTAACGTCCCATCGTCGTGGATGTCGACTTCGCTGCCGACATCGTCGAACGTGACGCCGCCGTAGGCGATGCTACTGCCGTCTCCCACGTAGACGCCCGCGTCGCCGCACTCGGCCGCTCGAGCGGTCGTCAGCGTCGCGTCGACGTTATTCCGGAATCGGAACGCCTGATCCCTCGCGCCCTTGGCCGTCACGGTGCTCAGCTTCAGGTCGTCCATGTCGTCGAAGAGGATCGCGTTCGTGAACTCGCCGTCGACGACGGTGTTCGAGATCTCGGCGCCGTCGAACCCGGCCGCGTACAGTCCCGAGCCGGCGGCCAGCCCCCTGTTGTCGGTTCTGATCGTGACGTTGCTGATGGTCAGCTCTCGTCGGCCGCCCTTGATATGTCCGAGCGAGATCCCCCGCGCGTTCTCGATACACGAGACGGAGTCGATCGTCAGGTCCTCGATCGCGTCGCCGGTGTCGCCTCGGATCGCCGAATAGAGGCAACCGGTGATGTACCCGTCCCTGATGGTGATCGACTCGTTGCCGTTCCGGTGCATGTGGACGCCGTACTCCGGACCGTTCGCAGGGTCGATCTCGAAGTTCTCGAGCGTGCAGTTCCGCGTCGGGGTGCCGTCGCTCCCGGCCAGTAGCTCCTCGTTACCGTTCCAGACGCTGTTCGACGCGATTTCCGTGGTCTGGTTGTCGAACTGAATCGGCGCGTCCGAGTCGGCCTCGCCGCCTCGAGTCGCCCAGTAGCCGTCGATCCCGACGTTTTTCGAGGACACGACGTCGATGTGGTGGTAGTAGATCCGGTCGCCGTAGATTCGTTCCAGCCGGACGTTCTCCGCGTGTGCAGGCATGATCCCGTTCGTGGCCGGCGAATCGATTCGGACGTTACAGATCGCCCAATCCGACGCGCCGTCGAAATCGACCGCGTCGTAGCCCCTGTTGGAGAGCAGCGCCCGGCCTTCCTCGTCCTCGGGGCGCGTTCCCTCGAGGACCGTCGCGCGACCCGCGCCCAGCAGGAGCGTATCGTCGCCGATCAGCGGCGTCCGCTCGAGGAGGTATCGGCCGGGCGGGAAGTAGACGATCCCGCCGCCGGCCTCAGCGACGTCCGCGAGGAGGTCGTGGACGGCCGCCCCGACTTCCGTCTCGCCGTCGCCCTCGATCCCGTGGGCTTCGACGTTCCAGACGGGGGTCTCCTCGGTGCGCGCGTGGACGAGTTCCGCCGCCTCGAAGTGACTCGTCCCCGGTATCGGCTGCTCCGAACAGCCCTTGCCGCCGAAGTACGTCCAGTCCTCGCTCGAGGCGTCCCAGCGCCACGTGATCCCCTGATCGTTCGCGTGGTAGAGTTCGTCGTCGTACTCGCCCTCGTCCGGACGGTCGGCGATCGGTCCCCGGACAATCGCGTGTTCGTCGACGGCTTCGACCGTGTCGGTGTGATCCCACGCGTCGCCCTCCTCGAACGTCTCGAGTCCGAGCCGGGGCGTTCGGTCGCTCACGACTGCTCGCCTCCGCGTCCGTATTCGCGTCCGTAGGCGGTTCCGTAGCCGGTATCCTCGACCGACGCGTCGGTTTCCGAACAGCCAGCAAGTAGGAGGGAGGTTCCCGAGATCGCGACGAGTACATCTCGTCGGCGGGGTCCTGAATCGGTCATACGTCCTGACTCTCCTACCACCGTATAAACATTATTGCCTGAAACGGGGCCTCGCGGACGCCGGCCGGCGTCGCGTTCGCGACGGCCGCGGAAACAGTGGGCTTTTTCGAGATTCCCTCGAGAGGTGTAGACCACGCAATGCGATCTCCGAACCGAGATACGGTGTCCGAGCGCGGTCCCGACCGGTCCGCCGACCTCTCGCGTCGTCAGTTGCTCGGCGCGAGCGCCGGCGCCGCGGCGGCGGGACTGGCCGGTTGTGTTGGCCTGCCGACCACGCTGGGCGGACGCCTCGACGGCTCCGAGGACGTGTCGCTGTTCCAGAACGGTCTCCGGCGCCTCGGCTACTACCCCGACGAAACCGTCCCGGAGTCGGTGAGCGTCAACTGGTCGTTCCCGATCAACGCCGCCGACCACACGGCCGCCAAGTCCAGTCCCGTGCCGACGCCCGACGGCGAGACGATCGTCTTCGCCGGCGATACCGGCAAGGTGTGCGCCTACGCGCCGTCGGGCGACCTCCAGTGGGCGACCCAGACGGACGCGACGAAAAAGGGCTTTCACGGGTCGGCGGCGATCGTCGGCGACACCGCCTTCATCGGCGGCTACGACGGGGACCTCTACGCGATAGACGTTGAGAGCGACGACGGCGAGATCGTCTGGCGCACGCGCTCCGAGGACGGCGATCTGGACGGTCCGCTCGCGATCGGCTCGAGTCCCGCCTACCACGACGGCAGTCTCTATGTCGTCTCCGAGTACGCCCCGCCCTCCTCCGGCGCGATCTGGGAGGTCGACCCCGACACCGGCGACCCGACGTGGAGCGACGACCGCGTCTGGGGACAGGCCCACCCCTCGCCGACGATCGATCTCGAGGCGGGCCGTCTGCTCTTCGGGTCGAACGACGGCGTCGTCTACTGCTGGGAGTACCCCTCCCTCGAGTTCGCGTGGTCGTTCCAGGCCGACGCCGACGGCGAGGAACAGGAGGGCGGCGCCTTCCGCAAGGGCGCTCAGATCAAGGGCACCACTGCGGCTCACGACGGCTACGGCTACGTCGGTAGCTGGGACGGGACCTTCTACTGTCTCGACCTCGAGGACGGCTCGGAGGAATGGGCCTTCGAGACGGGCAAGGTGATCATGTCGAACCCGGCCGTCGACACCGACGCGGACGTCGTCTACATGGGCAGCGACGACGACTACGTCTACGCGCTCGACGCGAAATCGGGCGAGGAGCTGTGGTCGACGGACGTCGGCGGCCGCGTCATCGGCGCGCTGACGGTCACCGCGGAGACGGTGCTGGCGGGCTCCTACGACTCGCACCTGTACGCCCTCGACAAGGAGACCGGCGACCAGCGGTGGCGGGTCCAGAATCGGGGCCGGGTCACCAGCGCGGCGGTCCCCGTCGACGGGCGGATCTACTACGCAGAACGGGCCGTCTTTTCGAACTACTACGACGACGAGGAGACGGTCCTCGAGGAGCCGGGGCACGGCTACTGCCTGGTCGGCGACGAGTAGCCCCACACGGGCCGACGAGGAGCGTCGACACGGGCAGTCGACGGCGGTCGCGACCGCGCGCCTCGCCGGGCGGGTCCGGACGGGGCCCTAACGTTGCATATAAATATACGCCGAGACTGGATGCGAGTATGCAAAACCAGGGACGCTCCACGCGCAAGCGAACCGGTGGCCGACTGAAGAACGTCCGAAAGCGCCGAAAGAACGAGCTCGGACGCCTACCGACGGAGACGCAGGTCGGCGAGCCCCGATACCGAACCGTCGACGTCCGCGGCAACGAGACGAAGACCCGCGCGCTCGCGACCGACGTCGCCAGCGTCAACAAGGACGGCGAGACCGTCTCCGCCGATATCGAGGACGTCGTCGAGAACGACGCCAACCCCAACTACGTCCGCCGAAACATCATCACGAAAGGCGCCGTCATCGAGACCTCGGAAGGCCGCGCCCGCGTCACCTCCCGTCCCGGTCAGACCGGTCAGGTCAACGCCGTTCTGCTCGACTAGATCGCGACCGTCTCGCTTCGTCTTCGCTTCGGAGGCGACGCTCAGTTTTCTCGAGCGACAGCTATCGTCGAACCGTCACGGAGCCCACTCGAGCCCCCGCGGGCAGGCGCGTCAGACGTCCCCGATTTCGGCGTTCCAGACCGGCGTCTTCGGCGCCTCGAGACGCTCGAGTTCCTCGTCGGTCAGGTCGACCTCGAGCGCGCCGACGTTTTCCTCGAGGTGATCGATCGTCCGCGGGCCGACGATCGGCGCGTCGACCAGGTCCTTGTGGAGTAACCACGCGAGCGACAGCTGTGCCGGCGTGACGTCCTTCGCGTCGGCGAGGTCGCGGACGCCCTCGAGCACGTCCCAGTTCTCCTCGGTGAACCGCTTCTCCATGAACTCGTCCGACGCGGCGCGGCCCTCCTCGAGGTCCGCGTCGCGTTCGTACTTGCCCGTCAGGAAGCCGCCGGCCAGCGGCGACCACGGAAGGACGCCGATCCCCTGATCGGCACAGAGCGGCAGGACGTTGGCCTCCTCGTGGCGGTCGACGAGGTTGTACTCGCACTGCATGGAGACGAACCGCTCGCGGTTGTTCAGGTCGGCCTCGTACAGTGCCTTCGCAAACTTCCAGGCGGGCATCGTGCTCGCGCCGACGTAGCGGACTTTGCCTTCCTCGACGAGCGTATCGAGCGCCGAGAGCGTCTCCGCGATCGGCGTCTCGTCGTCCCAGCGATGGATCTGGTAGAGGTCGATGTAGTCGAGTCCGAGTCGCTCGAGGCTCGCGTCGGCCTGTTCGAAGATGTGCTTGCGGGAGAGCCCTTGCCCGTTTGGGCCGTCGTGCATCGGGCCGTACACCTTCGTCGCGACGGCGAGTTCCGACCGCACCCGGTCGGACTCGGCTAGCGCCTCGCCGAGGATCTCCTCGCTCTCGCCCTGCGAGTAGACGTTCGCCGTATCGAAGAACGTGATCCCGAGGTCGAGCGCCCGCTGAATCACCGCACGGGACTGCTCGCGGTCGTTTATCATCCACGGCTCGCCGCTGCCGAAGTTCATACAGCCGAGACAGAGCCGGGACACCTCGAGTCCCGTCTCGCCGAGGTGAGTGTACTCCATCCCGTCGTCGTTCGCGGCGTCGCGGGAAAATTCTCAGCCGGCCTCGCGAACACTGTCTCGACGCTAGATACATACGATCCTCGGTCGGGGGGCAGAAGCGCCGAAATCGCAGCCGAATCAGGGGCGAGGCGCGGCCTTCTGGAGGGCCGTCTCGGCGATGTTGCCGCCGTAGTCGGCGCTCCGGGACAGCGAGTCGACGATCAGCCCCAGCGACTGGGCCTGCACCGGCTCGAGCTCCCGAAGCATGTCGTCGATCGTTCGGGTGTGCTCGTCGATTTCGAGGATCGCCTCGCGGGCGGCGTGGCCGAGGTCGGTCGCCTCGTCGCTGTCCTCGGCGACCAGCGCGTCCATCGACTTCTCGATGATGTCCGAGACGTCGTCGTGGAGCGCGACGAGCGCGTCGGCGACGTCCTCGGGGATCGCCTCGAGTTTGAGCGCGAGGTTGCTGATCTTGGCCGCGTGGTCGGCGACCCGCTCGAGCTGGCGGGCGCTCGAGTGGAAGTCGAAGCAGTCCTCACGGGGGACGCCGAGCTCCTCCGCGGCCCGCGGCGAGCGCAGCGTCGCGCGGAAGATCCGCGAGACGACCTGCCAGAGGCGGTCGACGTCGTCGTCGCGTTCGATGACGTCCTGAGCGATGTCGTCGTCGTTCTCGACGAGCGCCGTGACGGCGTCCTTGAGCATCGCCCGGGCGATCAGGCGCATCCGCGAGACGGCGTTGACGATCGACAGCTCCGAGGAGTCGAGCAGGTCCTGGATGACGACGCTATCGGTCGTCTCCTCTAAGACCTCGACGCCGACGAGGCTCTGGGTCGCGCTCCGGATCGCGCTGCGCTGGTCGGTCGTGATGCGGCCGGCCGAGAGGCGGATGATGTCGAAGCCGCTGACGTACATCGTCATCACGGCCCGGGTGAGCCGCTCGCCCTCGAGGTCTGTGACGTCGAGGGTTCCCTCTTGACGATCGGTCTCGTTCTGGGGCGTCAACAGCAGCGAATCTCCCTCCGGATAGAACTCGACCGTCGTTCCGGCGCTGACGTCGTTGTCGGTCGCCCAGGATTTCGGCAGCGAGACGGTGAACGTCGATCCGCCCGTTACCTGCACCTTGCGCGTCTCCATACCGTGGCGATTCGACCCCGTGCGTATAAACCCATCTTCATCTATAGAGTTCGGCGTCAACGAGCGTATGAGCGCACCACTGTCGTTGTAGCGGTGAGTCGCCGAAATACGCACTCCGATCCCTTGCGATTCAGTCTCGGTCGTAGAGATATGTATAGTTGACAGTGTACTATGTAGTGACGGCAGCGACGGATCCGTACCCGACCGTTCGCGACCGACGCGCCGCTCAGTCGCGAAAATCGAGCAGCGCCACCGACCAGCGCCGTCGTACGCCTCGCTCTCCGTAGGTCACTATAGCGCCATTGGGACGACGTACAACGGACGGAGCGCTCATAGCACAGTATTTGTTCGCTCGGCGGTTGAGTGCGGATAATGGTACTTGCGCACCGATTCGGACACCGACCGATCGGAGCCGAGTTCGGTCCGGCGCGCGCCGCCGGTCGCGTGCCACCACGGCAGCAATCGTATCGACCCGCGTTTTCCAACCGATAAGCCCGAGATCACTCACAATGACCGCGAACGGAACCCAATCCGTCTCGACGTCCGACGACAGCACCGCCCGTTCGGACACGTCCGCAACCGACGACGTCCCCCTCGGATCACCGCTGGTCGACGACGCCGTCATCGAAACCCGCGATCTGGACGTCTACTACGGCGACGACCCGGCGCTTGACGGTATCCACATGGACATCCCCGAAAAACAGGTGACGGCGCTGATCGGCCCGTCGGGCTGTGGAAAGTCGACGTTCCTGCGCTCGATCAACCGCATGAACGATCTGATAGACATCGCCCGCGTCGAGGGCGACCTCTACTTCCGCGAGAAGAACGTCTACGACGACGACGTCGATCCAGTCGCCTTACGCCGGAAGATCGGCATGGTCTTCCAGTCGCCCAACCCGTTCCCGAAATCGATTCGGGACAACGTCGCCTACGGGCTTCGGGTCCAGGACAAAGATGAAAACGTCGACGAGAAGGTTCGAACCGCCCTCGAGCGGGCCGCACTGCTCGAGGAGGTCGAAGATCAGTTGGACTCGAGCGGACTCGATCTCTCGGGCGGCCAGCAACAGCGGCTCTGCATCGCCCGGGCGATCGCTCCGGACCCGGAAGTGATCCTGATGGACGAGCCGGCGTCGGCGCTGGATCCGATCGCCACCTCGAAAATCGAGGACTTGATCGAGGACCTCTCCGAGGAGTACACGGTCGTCATCGTCACCCACAACATGCAGCAGGCCGCTCGGATCTCCGATAAGACGGCGGTCTTCCTCACTGGCGGCGAGCTCGTCGAGTTCGACGACACGGACAAAATCTTCGAGAACCCCGAGCACGACCGCGTCGAGGACTACATCACTGGCAAGTTCGGCTAACGAAGTCATCGATACATGCGGCTACGGGAAGTCGGAGTCGACGGCTCCGAAGCGTCCGAACGTCGTCGGGAGATTCGTCGCGTAGTTCGTGCCCGGTGAATGGGGCCACTCCTGACTCGATTTTTTGACCGAATTATGGAATCTGGCGCTGGTCGATACGTCGCGAAACTCGGGATTCCATCAGCGTGACCCTCGGCCGGTCGACCGATCGTCCGATCTCGTCTATATATGTTCGACTGTTTCCCACCGAATACTCTCTAGTAGAGTACACGTTCATTCCTCGCTACTGCTTCGCGCGTTAGCTATTCTCATATGTATGGATTAACGCCTTAACAGCAGCACCAGTTATAGCGCTGACAGTCACTGTATCGAGTACATATCACTATATAGTTCTCATAGTAGTCTACTTACCTACAGTGTGGTTTGCATCCGGTGATGTCGAGAGAAACCACGGCGTCCCTGCCGACCGGCTTCGGTCGGCGTGATTTTCTCGCCGCGGCTGGCGTCGCTCTTTCCGGTGGGTTAGCCGGCTGTAGCGGCGTCTTCGCCGCGGAAGGGAAACAAGTGAACGTCGCGGGGAGCAGCACGGTGTTTCCCGTGACTGAGGCGATCGCCTCTGCGTTCTCGGAGAAAAACCCGACCGTCAATATCTCGCTCAGCAAGACCGGGACCGGCGGCGGGTTCGGGAACTTCTTCTGTGCGGGGCGAACCGACATTAACAACGCGAGTCGGGAGATCGCCGATGCCGAAATCGAACAGTGCGGAAACAACGATGTCACACCGATCGAGTTCCAGATCGCGACCGACGCGCTAACGGTGGTCGTCAATCCGGAAGCCGACTGGGTCGACTGTCTCACAGTCGAACAACTCCAGGAGATCTGGCGGACCGACGGCGCCCAGCGGTGGAGCGATCTCAACGACGAGTGGCCCGACGAGGAGATCGAACTGTACGGCGCCGCGACCACCTCGGGCACGTTCGACTACTTCAACGAGGCGGTCCTCGGCGAGGAACTGAACCACCGTAGCGACTACTACGCGACCGAACGGGATCGAACGATCGTTCAGGGAGTCCGCGGTTCGGAAACTGCTATGGGGTACTTCGGCTTCTCGTACTACAGCGAGAACCCGGATTCGATCAAAGCCGTCTCGATCGACAGCGGTGACGGTTGTGTCGAGCCGTCGATCGAGACGGCCATGTCCGGCAAGTACACGCCGCTTTCGCGACCGCTGTTCATCTACGTCGCGAAGGAATCGCTCACGAAACCGGCGGTCCGTAACTTCGTTCGGTTCTACATGGAACAGGCCGCGACGGATCTCGTCTCCGACGTCGGCTACGTGCCGATCACCGAGGACAAGCGCGACGAGAACCTCGAGAAACTCGACGCCGCGGTCGCGGAGGTGACCGAATGAGCCAACCCGATTTCTCCCACGACGACATCCGAACGGCGCGGGGGACCGCGTTCCGGTACCTCTTCCTGCTCTGTGCGCTCCTGTCGATTCTGACGACGGTCGGGATCATCCTGACGTTGCTCATCGATGCGGTGGATTTCTTCGCTCAGGTTTCGCCCGTCGAATTCCTCACCGGAACGGAGTGGAACCCGACGCACGATCCGGTTTCGTTCGGCGTGCTGCCGCTGATCTCGGGAACGCTCGTCATCACCATCGGCTCGGCGATGGTCGCGCTCCCGATCGGGCTGCTGACCGCTATCTACCTCAGCGAGTACGCCTCCGACCGCCAGCGCGCCTACCTCAAGCCGGCGCTCGAGGTGCTGGCGGGCGTGCCGACGGTCGTCTACGGCTACTTCGCGCTGGTCTACGTGACGCCGGCGCTGGACACGTTCCTGCCGCTGTCGACGTTCAACGCCCTGTCGGCGTCGATCATGGTCGGTATCATGATCATCCCGATGGTCTCCTCGATCAGCGAGGACGCGATGAGCGCGGTGCCGGACTCGCTTCGCCAGGCCAGTTACGGGCTGGGAGCGACGAAGTTCACCGTCTCGACGTCCGTCGTCGTGCCGGCCGCCCTGTCCGGAATCTTCTCGTCGTTCATCCTCGCGCTCTCGCGGGCGATCGGCGAGACGATGATCGTCGCCATCGCGGCGGGACAGACGCCCCGGATGGTCGATCTGACCGATCCGGCGGGGATGTTCCTGAACTCGATTCAGCCGATGACCTCCGCGATGGTCCAGATCGGGACGGGCGACATCGTCGGCCAGGGAGAAGCGTACAAGAGCCTCTTCGCGGTCGGCCTGACACTGTTCGTCATCACCTTCGTCATGAATCTCATCAGTGAATTCGTCGCGTCGCGTTACCGGGAGGTGTACCGCTGATGGCGGCCGACACCCGCGACGAACCCGCCGACTCCGGGTTCGGTCATATCAGTCGGACGAAAGACGTGTCGTTCCGCCTGCTCGCGCTGGCGGCGACGCTCGTCGGTATCGTCTCGCTGGCGGCGTTGCTCCTGAACGTCGCCGTCGACGCCGTCGGCTGGCTCGACTGGCAGTTCCTCACGAACCCGCCGCATCCCGATCCGTTCCAGGCCGGGTTCCTGCCGGCGATCGTCGGTTCGATCGCGATCATGCTCGTGATCGCGCTCGTCACGTTCCCGCTCGGCGTCGGCGCCGCGATCTATCTGGAGGAGTACGCCGGCGACGGCTACCTCACGAAGTTCATCCAGCTCAACATCGCGAACCTCGCCGGCGTCCCCTCGGTCGTGTACGGATTGCTGGGACTGGGGCTGTTCGTCGGCCTCTTTAGCATCGGCTACGGGTCGGTGTTGGCGGCCGCGTTCACCATCGCCCTGCTCATCCTGCCGATCGTGATCATCTCGGCCCAGGAAGCGATCCGGTCTGTTCCCGACTCCCAGCGGCAGGCGTCCTACGGGATGGGCGCGACGAAGTGGCAGACGATCCGCAACGTCGTCTTGCCGCGGGCGATGCCCGGCATCATGACCGGGACGATCCTCGCGCTCGGCCGTGCAATCGGCGAGACGGCACCGCTGATCATGATCGCCGCCCCGACGACCGTCTTCGGGCTCCCGAACGGCCCCTTCAGCAAGGTCAGCGCCATGCCGCTACAGATCTACAACTGGGCCTCCTACCCCCAGACCGAATTCCAGTACGGCGTCGTCGCCGCCGGCGTCGTCACGCTGCTCGTCGTCTTGCTGACCATCAACTCGATCGCGATCGTCATCCGGAACCGATATCAACAGCGCACCTGACAATGACTAACGAACAGATGACTTCCTCGGAGACGGAACCGACCGACGACCAGCCAGCCCCGACGCCGGGAACCGGCGGTCTCGCCGACAGCGCCGACGCCGGCGCCGAATCGGTGACCGATCGGACGATTATCGAGGCGCGAGACCTCGACGTCTACTACGGCGACGACCAGGCACTCCAGGGGATCGACATGGAGATTCCCGAAAAACAGGTGACGGCGCTGATCGGCCCGTCGGGCTGTGGAAAGTCGACGTTCCTGCGCTCGATCAACCGCATGAACGATCTGATAGACATCGCCCGCGTCGAGGGCGACCTCTACTTCCGCGAGAAGAACGTCTACGACGACGACGTCGACCCGGTCGCCCTGCGCCGGAAGATCGGCATGGTCTTCCAGTCGCCCAACCCATTCCCGAAATCGATTCGGGACAACGTCGCCTACGGGCTTCGGGTCCAAGGGAAAGACGAAAACGTCGACGAGAAGGTTCGAACCGCCCTCGAGCGGGCCGCACTGCTCGAGGAGGTCGAAGATCAGTTGGACTCGAGCGGACTCGATCTCTCGGGCGGCCAGCAACAGCGGCTCTGCATCGCCCGGGCGATCGCTCCAGACCCGGAAGTGATCCTGATGGACGAGCCGGCGTCGGCGCTGGATCCGATCGCCACTTCGAAGATCGAGGACTTGATCGAGGACCTCTCCGAGGAGTACACGGTCGTCATCGTCACCCACAACATGCAGCAGGCCGCTCGGATCTCCGATAAGACGGCGGTCTTCCTCACCGGCGGGGAGCTCGTCGAATTCGACGACACGGACAAAATCTTCGAGAACCCCGAGCACGACCGCGTCGAGGACTACATCACCGGCAAGTTCGGATAGGCGCCGCCCTCGTCTGAGCGGCGGCCGCTGATCGTACACCGATCGGATCCAACTTTGGTCGAAGCGACGTTTTCAGTACCGCCCGTATGAGCGAACACACTGATTACTACCCGAGGAGATGCTTCCGTCTGCGAATGTGTATTGTTCGCTAACCACATCTATTATGTGACTAACTAGCATGGACTGAGAAACATGGTCGCCACTGGGGTACACATCCTGCTCAGTCTGGCACTGGTTTCGCTCGCCGCTCGGTCCGAACGACCCGAGCCGTATCTCGTCGCGGCGCTCGCCGCGACGGTCCCCGACGCCGATACGTTCGTCTTTCGACCGCTGATCGAACTCGGCTACGTCTCGAGTATCGTGTGGACGCACCGAGGACTCACGCACTCGCTGCTGGCGGGAGTCGTCGTGGTCGCGCTCCTCTCCGCGGTCGGCCCCTGGCGAGCCGCCGCGATCGGGTTCGGCTCGCACGTCGTCTTCGATATGCTGAGCGGCGGCGTCCGGTTGTTCGCGCCCATCGATCAGACGCTGTACGGAATCTCGATCGACTGGCTCCTCCTGAATATGACCGCGTCGGCCGTCGCGATCACCGTGATCCTCGGCGGCCTGCTCGGGATGAAGTACGACTTCGATCGACGAGTCTCCCTTCGGGCTCCGAGAACGTCGCTGGAGCGGTTCCGATAGCGTGCGGTCTCGACGATCCAGACGAGCGCGTGGAGAGCGCGACGAAGCCCCTGCGCTCGGTACGCGAGGAGCGACCCCGATGCGAACCGAACGCGTCCGTCAGGCGCCGTCGACCGTCCCGTCCGGACGGACCGTGACGACCGGAACCGGAGCCGTCCGGACCACCGTATCGGTGACGCTGCCGACGATCCGTTTCTCGAGTCCGGTTCGGCCGGCGGTCCCCATGACGATCATGTCGGCGTCGATCTCCGCGGCGAAGTCGGCGATCTCCTCGGCGGGGACGCCGGTCCGGACGACGCCCTTCGCCTCGAGGCCGTACGCTTCCGCGTCGTCCGCCAGTTCGTTGGCCCACTCAGCGGCGATCTCGGTGACCTCGTCCTTGCTGCGGGGCGGCGAACCGCTGTGTGGTAGTGCGAGCGCAAGTTATATCTTCGCCCAGAAAGGTGGCTGCATCATGGCCAGAAAATCGTATCAGGAGAAACTCGCGGAACTCCGCGAGGACATCCTCTACATGAGCGAAGTCGTCATGGAGCGACTTCGGATGGGGCTCGACGCCCTCGAGCAGAAAGACCACGAACTCGCCCGCGAGGTAATCGAGGGCGACGGCGAGATCAACCGGATGTACCTCGACTTAGAGAAGGACTGTATCGACCTGCTGGCGCTCCAGCAGCCGGTCGCGAGCGATCTCCGGTTTATCGCCGCCTCGTTCAAGATCATCACCGACTTAGAGCGGATCGCCGACCTCGCGACGAACCTCGGTGAGTACACGTTAGACGCCGAGGAGAACCTGTTCCCCGACGTCGACGTCCAGGAGATGGGCGAGTTGACTCTCCAGATGATCGAGGACGCGATGGTCGCCTACGACGAGGAGGACACTGCAGCCTGTCGCGAACTCGCCGCTCGAGACGACGACCTGGATCACTTCGCTGAGCGAGCCAGCGAGATCGTCGTCCGCGACCTGATCGAGCGCGAACTCGATTCGCCCGACGAGGTCGAACTACTGCTCCAGGACGTCTCGCGGCTCCTGCTGACGATCCGCGACCTGGAGCGCGTCGGCGATCACTCGGTCAACATCGCGGCGCGGACGCTGTACATGGTCGAAAACGACGACGAACTGATCTACTGAGCGCCGCGCTCGTTTTCTCGCCGCGACCCGTCCTCACTCGGGTTCGCGGTCGGTCGTCCCCATCGTGATCTCGCCGTCGGCGCGGATCGTCCCGTCGATCTCCGCGTCGGGGCCGAGCTCGAGCGCCGCACACGAGACGTCGCCGAGGACGCGAGCGCCCGCCGCGATCGTGACGTCGCCGTCGCGCGTGGTCAGGTCGCCGTGAATTCGCGTTCCCTCGCCGACGGAGACGTCACCTCGAGCCCGGAGGCTGCCGAAGATCGTGGTGTCGGTTCCGACATCGATCGTCTCGGCGCGGACGTTGCCGTGAAGCCGGCAGTCGTCGCCGATCGTCGCGGGCGTCGAGACCCGCCAGGCGTCGTCGCTGACCGTCGCGTTTTTGGGGATCACGAGCGGGTCGACGTCGATCTCCTCGCCCTCGTCCTCGTCGACGAGTTCGGAGACGAGTCGCTGCGCGGTCTGTTCCTCGCCGATCAGCAGGAGGTGTTTGAGGTAGACGAACAGGAACACGATCGTCGGCATGGGGTTGCGAATGACGATCCAGCCGTTGGCCTCGAACCCCTCCTCGATCTCGACGTCGTCGCCGATGTCGAGGTCGCCGGCGACTTTCATCTCGCCGGCGACGTGGACGCGCTCGCCGATGTAGGCGTCTTGACCGACCAGTACGTTCTCGGCGACCTCACACCACATGTCGAGGCGACAGTCCGCCTCGGCTTCGATGGCGCCGCCGAACTCGACGCCTTCGCCGGCGAGGACGTTTCGGCCGCGGACCCCGAACTCGACGGTCGACCGACCGCCGACGAGGACGTCACCGTCGGTTACAAGGTCGACTTCCTTGGCTTCCGTTCCGTCGGGAACGACCAGTTCGTCTAACGGGTCCCTGCTGAAGGCCACACTTCACCCCAAAGGAGTTATCCACTAATAAACCTCGCGCGTCGTCCGCCGCGCGTCTGACGCGCGTCTCACGCGAAGCGAGTCGCAACGCCTCTCTTTTAATCCCGCACCGCGTACGGCCGTCCATGACGACTCTCGCGTTCGACGAAGAGGGGGTCGACGTCGTCTACGAAGGCACCGAGTTCCGCCTCGAGCGAGAACTCATCGAGGAGGCGACGGAGAAGACCTACTACGACGTGACCGATCACGAAGTGCTGCAGATGGTCGCCGAACAGCCGAACCTCCAGGGAGAACCGCGACGCGTCGGTGATATCCTCTGAGGACGAACGGGGATCCCGCGACTGGTACGGTACACACCATCACGGGAGGCGAAAATCGAAACGGGTAAAAACATCACCCGGGTACGAATGAGTGAGCCGAGATAGCCTAGCCCGGCCAAGGCGGTAGATTCGAAATCTACTGTCCTCACGGACTCGGGAGTTCAAATCTCCCTCTCGGCGTTTTCACGGCGCAACAAGGCGAACAGAGTGAGCCACTGCGCCGTGAAACCCACTATGGAGATTTGAATCAGGGAGGAGCTTTGCTCCGACCGTGGTTCAAATCTCCCTCTCGGCACTTTTGCAGCGACACTAACCGACGAGCGGCGCGTAGCGGCGCGAACCGACTCCCGTTGCTGGAAAACGATCGCGGGAATTTGAACGAGGCCAGACGCGCGCAGCGGAGCGAGCACGTCTGGACGTTGTTCAAATCTCCCTCTCTTACGAACGGCAAAGTGAGTGCGGCGAGCCGTGCGTTCGTTCATCCGACGACACCGACTCGAGTCCGAGTCCAGTCCTCGAGTCGAGCCCGCAGCGACGACCCACTCACCGCTTTGTCGACCGCGGCGAACCGTCGCGCGTTCGGACCTCACGAGTGATATACACAACCATGCTATTCGCAAGCATACTGTTTATCGAAATCGGTCCGAAATCGGTAGTAGCAGAAAATGGGACTCGATTATAATCAGGCAGCCGTCGATCGGGGTGGACAGCAGTGAGTTCCGACGATCACGAGGATGCGGACGAGGAGGTGTTTCATCCGCTCGGCGAAGAGTGGCAAGATGGCCTCGAGGCGGAACTCGAGGACACGGAGTACGACGCGGAGCTTGGGATGGAGATGGCCAAAGACGCCATGCGCGTCACGAAGGGGGAGCTCTCGGAGGCGGACTTCCACGACCGCTACCACGAGGACGTGATGGACGAGTTCGGCGAGGACGAGCGGCCAATCGAGGCCGGTGACGCCGACGAGGACGGTCGCCTCGAGAACACGCTCTCTCGGTTCGGCGTCGACGAGGAGTCGCGCCGCGACATGATGAAGAAGATGGGGGGCGCCGGTGCGGTGGGGTTCGGCGCCTGGGGGATCTCCAACGGCGGTTCGGACGAACCGCCGGCCGCCGCGGTCGCGGAGGAGTCCGAAGAGGGGGGCGAAGAGAACGAAGGGACCCAGTGGGGGATGGCCCTCGATCTGGAGTACTGCGACGGCTGTCTCTCCTGCGTCGTCGCCTGCGCAGAGGAACACGACTGGAATCAGGGCGCCAACTGGATGTACATCCTCGACTACCAGGACGAGACGACCGACGAGGAGGAGGACTACCGCCTCATCCGTCCCTGCCAGCACTGCACCGACGCGCCCTGTGAGAAGGTGTGTCCGACGACGGCGCGCCACACCCGCGACTCCGACGGGCTCGTCCTGACCGACTACGGCGTCTGTATCGGCTGTCGCTACTGTCAGGTCGCCTGTCCGTACGGCGTCAACTACTTCCAGTGGGACGAGCCCGAAGTCCCCGAATCCGAACTCGATCCGGACCACGTTTACGACGAACGGGGGCGGCCGGTCAGCGCCCGTGGTCCCCGTGGCGTCATGGAGAAGTGTACGTTCTGTCCGACGCGCCAGGACGGAAGTAAAGGCGAGGAGTTCGTCGGCCGGACAGCTTGCGAGGACGCTTGCCCGCCGGAGGTCATCCAGTTCGGCGACATGAACGATCCGAACAGCGATCCGCAACGATACATCGAGAACACCGCGAAAAGTCGCTCACTCGTCCAAATCGCCAGTGATCTTCCGGATCCGGAGACGATCGAAGGGAGTCTCGAGGGCGGCGATCAGGATCTCCAGTCGGTCGTCGACTCCGTCGAAGACCTCGACGAGGAGACGATTGCGGTCGTGGTGGCGGTCGCCATCCTCGGAAAGGGCGGCGAACCCGAACACGGGGCGAACGAGACCCTCGCCGAACAGGAGGCGACCGTGTTCGACGTAGCCAGCGCGCTCCAGGAAAACGGACTCGACCTCGAGAGCCGGGACCTGCTCGTCGAACTCGACCTCGCCGAGGAACCGGACGAGGACGAGGAGTTCCAGGGACCGGACGAGGAGCTCGCACAGGAAGTCCTCGAAGACTTCGGCGGCGATCCGCAGTCGCAGTTCAAACTCCTCGAGGACATCGGGACGGATCCGAACGTCGTTTATATCGGCAACCAGCCCGGCCCCGAAGCCCATCAGGTCGAGGGCCCGGTCGCCTACGAGGACGTCGACCAGACGGACGTCCGCAAGGACGTCCTCGACGAGAAGACTTTCGGCCCGCAGGGACCCTCCCTGTGATCGGGTGATCGGTGATCCGGCGGCGGCGACCCGCCGGGTTCATTACGTCCGCCGCGAACGTCCACGTATGAACATTCGCCAGCGACTGATCGTCGGGGCCCTCTGGATCGGCGTCGGGGCCGTAATGGCGATCACGATCGAGCCGGGCATTCCGTCGACCGCGAGCGAGTTCCTCAAACTGTTCGTCGTGCTCCTCGCGCTGTTCATCGCGGGCGTCTACCTGTTCGACCCCTGGAACGTTATCTCCCGCCAGCGGTTCCACTAGCGGGACGAATCCGGAACGGGAGCGGTGCTACTGGGTGCTATTTCCTCGAGCGAACGCGTGGAAAGCGGCTCGCGCGACCTCAGTCGTCCGCGGGCGCGAGCGGCTGCTGATCGGCCGCGAGCAACCGATCGAGCGCGTCGACCATCGCCTCGACGCTCGCGCGCGTGATGTCGGCCTCGCTGCGGGCGACCGTCACCGAGCGATCGTTGCGCATCATGGTCACCTCGACGGTGACGACGGCGTCGGTGCCGCCGGTCACGGCGTCGACGTGGTAGGAGTCGAGTTCGGCGTCGGCCATTGAGCCCAGCGCCTCGCGAACCGCGGAGACGGCGGCGTCGACGGGGCCGGAGCCGGTTCCGCTGGCGACGCGTTCCTCGCCGTCGACCTCGAGTCGGACGCTCGCCGTGGGAACGGCACCGCCGCTGGTGGCGTTGAGGTCCAGCAGTTCGACGACCCGTTCGCGGTCGTCGCCGGTGACGTCCTCGGCGATCGCCAGCAGGTCGGCATCCGTGACCCGGCGACCTCGGTCGCCGAGTTCGGTGACGCGGGTCGCGATCTCGGCGACCTCGTCGGAGTCGGCCTCGACGCCGTGTTCTTCGAGCGTCGCCGTGACGCCCGCGCGGCCGGTGTGCTTGCCGAGGGCGAGCCGGCGCTCGCGGCCGACGGTTTCGGGCGCGTAGGGCTCGTACATCTTGTCGTCCTTGAGCGTCCCGTCGGTGTGGATCCCGCTCTCGTGGGTGAAGGCGTTCTCGCCGATGACGGCCTTGTTCGGCGGGAGCTGGATGCCCGTCGCCCGGGAAACGGTCTGGGCGAGATCGTACAGCTCCGTGAGCTCGAGTGTCTCCACGTCGTAGACGTGGGAGAGGGCGATCGCGACCTCCTCTAAGGCGACGTTGCCGGCGCGTTCGCCGAGCCCGTTGACCGTACAGTGGACGAGGTCGGCGCCGGCCGAGACGGCCGCCAGCGCGTTCGCGACGCCCAGCCCGAGGTCGTCGTGGGTGTGGGCGCTGACCGGTCCGACGTCGGCGAGCCGACCGACGGCTTCGGCGGTGCGTTCGGGCCCGGTGTGGCCGACGGTGTCGGCGAAGCAGATCCGATCGGCGCCGGCGTCGACGGCCGTCGCCATCAGTTCCTCGAGGTAATCGAGATCGGCCCGGGAGCCGTCCTCGCCGATGACCTCGACCCAGAGGTCGTGGTCTTTCGCGTAGGCGACGAGTTCGGCGGTTTTCTCGAGGTTGTCCTCGTGAGAGGTGCCGACCTTGTCCTCGATGTGGCGGTCGCTGGCGGGGACGACAATGTGGACCCCGTCGACGTCACAGTCGAGGGCCAGATCGATGTCGGACTCCATTCCGCGACAGAAGCTCGTGACGCGGGCGTCGAGTTCGAGGTCGGTCACCCGCGAGATCGCCTGTCGCTCGCCCGCGCCGGTGCAGGCGCTGCCCGCCTCGATGACCGAGACGCCCGCCTGCTCGAGCGAGCGGGCGATGTCGACTTTCTCGTCGGGCGTCAGCGAGACGCCCGGGGCTTGTTCGCCGTCGCGAAGCGTCGTGTCGAGAAGGCGGACTGTGCGGTCTGGAGCGATCGTATCGTCGGCGGAGTGAGTCACAGGTAGAAGCGAATCGGTGGTTGCAGTCTGTTCATCGGAGAATTTCACGCCCAGCCGGGTTGCCCCGACTTCCTCTATCCTCGGACATATGTGTGTGACCCTATCGCATCTTGCCGACTTAAATCCGCCGGTCCCGGAGAGCGGAGACGTGGGTGAGCCAGTATGCTCGCCGCGAGCGAACGAAGCGAGCGAGCGGGCCGACGACTGACCCGAAACGGAGTGGAGGGGAAAGAGGAGTGCGTTTCATCAACGCTAAGCGGGATCGAAGATCCCGCGGGGTCGTCGGCGTGGCCCGAAAATCGAAGATTTCCGGCATCACGAAAGATCGAAGAGCTTTCGAACGACTTCGCGTCGACTGCTCGAGGGCGCGGCGAAGCCGCGCTCGCAGAGCAAACGGTTGGATCCAAACACCCTTGCAACCCCCCGTTGTACCGGCGCTCGAGTACATGGACCCGACTCTGAAGCAGCTCGCACGGTCGCTTCGCGAGGCCCCGGTCGTCGATCGCGACGGCTACGAGTACTTCGTCCACGGCGTCACTGACGGGGTGCCCCCGCTCGACCCCGCGGTGCTCGAGGCGATCGCCGACGGCATCCGCGAGCGGATCGACCTCGAGGGCGTCGACACGCTCGTCGCACCCGAAGCGATGGGAATCCACCACGGGACGGCGCTGTCGCTGGCCACCCGAATTCCGCTGGTCGTCGTCCGCAAACGCTCCTACGGCTTCCCGGAGGAGGTGGCCGTCCACCAGGAGACCAGTTACGGCGAGAGCGATCTCTATCTGAACGGCGTCGACGCGGGCGACCGCGTGGTCGTCGTCGACGACGTGCTCTCTTCGGGCGGCACGATCGAAGCGGTCTGCGAGGCCCTCGAGGCCGTCGGCGCCGAAATCGTCGACATCGTGACCGTCCTCCGACGGGTCGATGCCGACCACGGGGACATCTCCCGGCCCGTGACGAGCCTGCTCGATGTTCGCGTTCGGGACGGCGCGCTCGAGGTCGTCGAGTGAGGCGGGCGAGCGATCGGAGCAGGCTCAGGACTCGAGAACGACCCTGTCACCGTCCTCGACGCCGTCCGCGGTGCCGGCCGGGAGTTCGACGAGGAGGTCGCACTCCGCGCGGGCGAAGCTCAGCCACGGGCGCAGGCGCTCGACTCGTTCGACGACGCCGTCGACGACCCAGACAGCGTCGATCGGGAAGAAGACGAACAGCATGTGGACATCGCGAACCGCAGCGGAATCGAACCGGAAAGTCAGCGCGGAGCCGTCGAGCAGCGATCGGCGGAACATCAGGCCGCGGGTCTGGCTCAGCAGCGAGTCCGCGAGGTCGACGTCGGTCGCCAGCACTCGTCGATCGCCGCCCTTATCGGTCGCATCGCCGCCCGAAACCGGTTCGTGAACCAACTGCACAGCCTCGAGTCGGGAGTCGGGTGGCAAAAACCTTCTCGCTCGAGGCGCCTCCGAGGGCCGACTGCGATGAGAGCGATCAGGTCGGTTCTACGGGATGCCGTGCGAGCAGTGCTGGTCCAGGGAGGATAGATCTGCGAACACATCGTCGTATTCGCAACGGAAACGCTCCGTGTACTCCCGTCTGGATTGTAACGCGATCTTTCTCGCCGCTAACCCTGATTTCGCCACTGTAACTGCAGTGATGCGACCGAAAACGATCGGATAGGCGGCGCCACGAGAAGATTACGACCGTGAACGGACTTCCGTCTTTTATTGGATGCCGTTTCTACGCGAGAGCGTCCGCGGGGACGAGAGAACGATGACTGACAGTAACAAACGCCGACCTGAGAGAATTGTTGCCGATGAATCGCGTCGGACGTTCCTCAAGAAGAGCGTCGTCGCAACTGTCGGCGCGAGCGCCGCAGCATCGGGCGTAACGAGCGCACAGGACTACGACGAGGAGCGGCCCGGCCCCCTCGAGGGGGCGTGGGAGGCGTTGATTTTTCAGAACAACTTCCATCCGGAGGCGCGGTTTGCGATCGTCTCGGATACCCTCGACTGGTCGCCGAATTACGGCGGGATCGACGATAGCTGGTTCACGGGCTACAACACGCGGACGATTCGATGGCTCAACACCGGCGAACACGTCCAGTTGTTCATCGCGGACGAAGCCGACATCGGGCAGTACGATGTGAGCCTCGGATACGTCCCGAACCTGAAAGAGGGCTCGGACCGGCCGCTGGTGTACGAAGTGAGTCCGGAGTGGACGCCCTTTGATAACGATCCGCGGCTGACCGCGATCAACTTCAGTCCGGTCGAGGAGGAGATCGAAACGCGACTGCTCGAGGGGGACGACTGGTGGCGGAACCAACAAGAGACGATCCCCGACGACGAAAGCATCGGCGGCAACGCCACTGACGATACTTAGCTCGAGTCGATTCTCGCCGACTCGTCTGCTCGCCTCGAACAGCGCGAGCACACCCTCCTCGAGCAGCGAGCGCCCGGAGTCCGGAGCCGTCTCGCCGACCCGTGACGTTCAACTGCTCGCCGTGCGAACGGCTGCTAACCACGCATGGAGAAAACGCCGCGGGGAACGTCGGTCGGCGTCGACGACCCCTACGAGTTCGCGGGCGTCTGCGACCACCTCACCGGCGAGGGAACGTGTCGGTACGCCTTCGACCACTACGAGCACGATCCCGAATTCGCTCGCGAACGCGCCGAAGACGAGTACGAGTGTCCCGTCGTCGACCCCGAATCGGACTGGACGTGGGCCGACTGCCCGCACTTCCGCTCGCGCAATCGCGACCGGGAGTGCGTCCGGTGTGGCCTCGAGGAAAAGCGCATGGCCCACGACGACGAGCGCCCGCTGCTCGAGGAGCACCACCTCTCGTACGCGCGCGACGGGGAGACCCTCTCCCACGAGATCACGGTCTACCTCTGCCGGTGGTGTCACGCGAAGGTCCACAACTCGTGGGCGCGGATCACCGACGACGCGGCGCCGGATCCGGAGGCGATCGCCGCGCTCGAGGAACGGCGCGGTCGGGAATACGAGGAGTTGGGGTTCCAGTCGGCCGCGGAGCGGTACGACGAGGACGACTGACGAACGGATAGCCGCGTCAGCCCCTCGTGGACCGAACTAATCGATTAGCCCGTGTTCTTCATCCCGGCGGCGATTCCCTTCACCGTCAGCCGCAGCGTCCGCTCTTCGACGTCCGTCCGGTGGTTGCGATCGAGCAGGTAGACCTGTAACACGTTCAGCGGGTCGACGTAGGGGTTGCGCCGCGCCAAGTTCTCGCCGAGCCAGTCGCGCGTGTGCAGGTCCTCCCGCTGGCCGATCTCGGTGATCAGCTCCGTCGCGCGCTGGTACTCGTCGGTGATCCGCGGGAAGAACCGCTCGCGGAGCTCCGAATCGGCGAGGTCGGCGTACTGGTCGGCGATCTCGAGTTCGGTTCGCGACAGCGAGAGCGCCGCGTTGTCGAGCGTGGTCCGGAAGAACGGCCACTGGTCGTACATCTCCTGCATGGTCTCCATCGAGCCACCGTCCTCCAGATACGCGTCGATCCCCGCGGCGACGGCGTACCAGCCCGGGAGGATACACCGCGACTGGGTCCAGGAGAACACCCACGGGATCGCCCGCAGATCCTCGACGGTGCGCTCGCCGCTGCGCGAGGCCGGCCGGGAGCCCAGATCGAGATCCTCGATGACGGAGATCGGCGTCGCCTGCTCGAAGTACTGGACGAAGCCGTCGCTCTCGAGGAGATCCCGGTACTCTTGCCGGGCGGCGTCGGCCATGGTCTCCATCGCGTCGAACCACTCCTCGGGGAGCTCCTCCTCGTCGGGTTCTTCCTTCGCGTACAGCCGCGCCCGGAGCTGGGCGTTGAGCATCTGCTCGATGTTGCGCTCGGCGATACGGGGGTTGGCATACTTCTCGGCGATGGCCTCGCCCTGTTCGGTGAACTTGACCTGGCCGGTGATCGTGTTGTTCGGCAGGGCCAGCAGCGCCTCGTTCATCGGCCCGCCGCCACGGGAAATCGAGCCACCCCGGCCGTGGAACAGCCGCATCTGGACGTCGTAATCGTCGCAGATCTCGCCCAGCCGGCGCTGGTTTTTAAATAGCGACCAGTTGGCCGCCAGGAAGCCGTTCTCCTTGTTCGAGTCCGAGTAGCCCAGCATGATCTCCTGAGTCCGCCCGCGGGCCTCGAGGGCCTGACTGTAGGCCTCGTTTTCGAACAGCGTCCCCATGATGCGTCGCGCTCCCGAGAGGGCGTACTCGGTCTCGAGCAGCGGAACGATGTCGATCCCCGCGTGTTCGGGCAGCGAGACGACGCCGGCTTGATCGGCCAAGAACAGCACCTCGAGGACGTGGCTGGGCTCGTCGGTCATCGAGATGGCGTAGGTGTCGATGGCTTCGACGCCGTACTCGGTCTGCCAGTCCCCGAGGCTGTCGAAGAGTTCGAGGACTCGCGCCGAGTCCTCGGAGAGGTCGCTCGTCTCCGAGAGATCGACGAGGGGGTCGTCCTGTAGGACCGCGTCGGTCAGCAGTTCGACGCGTTCGTCCTCGGAGAGCGATCTGTAGTCGATCCCCTCTCGCTCGAGGGCCTCGGCGATAGCGCCGGTGTGTTTCTGCTGGTGTTCGCGCAGGTCCAGACTGGCCAGCGAGAAGCCGAAGGTGGCGACCTGTCTGCGGATCGGATCGACGTGGGCCTCGACGACGCTCTCCCCGCTGTTGTTCCGCAGACTCTGTGCGATGACCGCGAGATCGTCGAGGAGTTCGTCGACGTCGTCGTAGCCACCCGGCCGGACGTCGCCGACGCGCGCGAGGCGCTCGCGCATGAGTTTGAGTTTCTGGCGGTAGGGCTCACCCGGGTACCGATCTTCGGCGGTGCGAGCGCTTCCGGGCAGTCGCTCGCGGTCGTCCTCGAGGGAGGCCTCGAACTCGCCGCCGGTGTCGATCCGGCTCCCGTCCTGGCTCAGGACGCCCGAGAGGCGCTTGAGCTCGTCACGGTACTTCTCGAGGACGACCTCGCGCTGGCGCTCCAAGACGTTCGCGGTCACTTCGGGCGTCACGTAGGGGTTGCCGTCGCGGTCGCTGCCCGCCCACGAGCGGAACTCGAACAGCTTCGGAATCTCGAGGTCGCCCGCCGTCTCCGCGTCGATCGCGTCGGCGAGCTCGTCGTAGACCTCGCCGACGACGTCGAACAGGGTGTTCTCGAGGTACCACTGGACGTTGCGCGCCTCGTCTTCGGGCTCGGGCTGGCGGTTTCGCACCTGTGGGGTCTGCCAGAGGCTCGTCACCTCGGCATCGATGTCCCGCCAGACCTGCGACTGCTCCTTCTCGGTCAGCAGCCGTTCGTCCAGCGTCTCGAGGTGCGTCGAGATCGTCCGCAGCTTCGATTTGACCGTTTTGCGCCGCGCCTCCGTCGGATGGGCCGTGAACGTCGGCTCGATGAGAACGTCGTCGAGCACATCCTCGACGGTGTCGACGCCGCGCTCGCCGAGTTCCTCGGCCGCCATCTCGAGGCTGTCCTCGAGCGTTCCCTCGTTGGATTCGGTGCGGATCGTTCGGACTCGCTCGCGCTCCTCCGCGAGGTTGATCAGTTCGAAGTAGGTCGTAAACGCCCGCGCGACGATCCGCTGATTGTGGGGCGAGAGCCCCTCGAGTCGCGAGATCAGCGGCTCACGGGACTCGAGGTCGCCCGATCGGTAATCGATCGCCGCCCGCCGGCACGACTCGACCGTCTCGAACCCCTGCCGGGAGGTCTGGTCCTCGAGAACGTCCCCGAGTAACGCGCCGAGTTCTCGAACGTCCTGTCGAATCTCCCTGTTGTGAAGTCTCATACTGGTATGATGTATCTTCACCCCCAAAAACCCCTGTGGAGCCGTTCTACCGCCGGTTTGAATCGTTTTTCGTGATAGTTACTCGTGGTAGTCGGCTGCGACGACGATTCGTGTAGGCGATCGGCGATAGCGAATGTTTGCGAATAGCAACCACAGTTGCGTTACCGCGAAATTTCGATCGAATATGATACGTCAGAAACTGTTTGCTCGCCGTGGTGTCTGTCAGGTAGACATACATATTTCCGCCAGCGCCATTCAATTCACTACAAAAATAGTCAATGATTGCGATTATCGGGCGGCGACGGACCCCGCTGCTGACCGCGCCCGAGTTCACCGGCGCGTTCGGTCCGCTGTATCCGGCGCATAGCGCGCGACCGTCGCGCTCGTCCGTTCGAAAGCGACTCCTATCCGTTTCGCACCCTATTGGATCTTTGCGCCGAGTCGCGAGGGAACGTACTCGCGTCGCCGCGACCGAACGTCGACACCGTCGCTCTCGAGCACCTGGACCGTCGAGCGCGCTACTGACGTTACCAGCATTCGACAGGGTATCAGTCTTGAGGGGGCTCCGATTGGACGACTGACATGTACCGGCGTTTCACTCATTCGTATCTTATTCATTGACAATTTGGCGTGTATGTACTGTCCTCTGTCATGGATGGGTGAGAAAAACGTCCTCGAGAACACCACTATGTCGGTGTTAGGGAGACTGAACGAATTGTACGACTGTAATAACAAAACTCTATACACTGTGACAATAGCCCCGTGTTCGCTATGGAGAGTTCGACTGGTTTCGATCGCCGTTCCGTGGCTGTCCGGACAGCCGACGGGATCCCCGTAGCCGAGCGCGCGGAGCGCGCTCGCCCCGCAGTCGACCGTCGTCGGGACGGTAACGACGATTCCGACGCCCTCGCCGCGCCGAGAACCGGGAACGCGTCCGGATCGGCAGTCGCCGGTCCGCGTTCGGGGCGACCGCGCGTTCGCGCGTGGAACCGGGGAAACCGCGATCGACCAGTGGCGTTGCTTGGACGGATTGCAGGGTATCGAACGCAACCCGGGACCGCCGGCTACGGAGGGTGAGAGCATGTATAGACAGCACACGGTCGGCGTCGTCGTTCCGGCGTACAACGAGGAAGGATTCGTCGGCGACGTGCTCAGAACGATGCCGGAGTACGTCGATCGGATCTACGCCGTCGACGACTGCTCGACCGACGGCACCTGGGACGAGATCCGCCAGACGGCCGAGGAGATAAACGGCGCCGCCGAGGAGTCCGTCGCGGCCGTTCGGGCCGACGAACAGCCGGTGACCGCCACCGACGGCGGTCCGGCGTTCGACCGGCGCGTCGTTCCGATTCAACACGAGACGAACCGCGGCGTCGGTGGTGCGATCAAGACCGGCTATCTCGAGGCCCTCGAGGACAAGATCGACATCACCGCCGTGATGGGCGGCGACGGTCAGATGGACCCCGACATCTTGTCGCGCTTTCTCGATCCGATCGTCGAGGGCAAGGCAGACTACACGAAAGGGAACCGCCTGGTCGACAAGGAGTACCGCGACGGCATGTCGCGGTGGCGGTTCTTCGGCAACTCAGTCTTAACCTTCCTGACAAAGATTGCCTCCGGCTACTGGAAGATGATGGACCCACAGAACGGGTACACAGCCATCTCCCAGCGGGCCCTCGAGAACGTCGGCATCGAGGAGATGTACGAGTACTACGGCTACTGTAACGACCTGCTGGTGAAGCTCAACGCCCGCGGCATGCGGATCGCCGACGTCCCGATGCCGGCCGTCTACGGCGACGAGGAGTCGAGCATCGATTACCCCTCCTACATCTGGAACGTGTCGGGAATGCTCCTCCGGAACTTCTGCTGGCGGCTGAAGGCTCGCTATCTCGTCCTCGATTTCCACCCGCTGGCGCTGTTTTACCTCCTCGGGACGGCGATCTGCGGCGTCGGCGTCCTCGGGATCGCCTGGTCGCTGTACGCCTGGATGACGCTCGCCGCCCCGCTGTTCGTCCGCGGATCGGTGAGCGCGCTCCTGTTCGTCACCGGCTGCCTGTTCGTCTTCTTCGCGATGCTGTTCGACATGCAGGCCAACGAGTCCATGGAGGTGTGACGATGGCGACTACACCTGCGGGCCGCGTCGTCGTCACCGTCCAGCATCCGGCTCACGTCCACTTCTTCAGGAACGCGATCGACGAACTGGAGGAACGGGGCTACGACGTTCGCGTCTTCGCCCGCGCGAAGGACGTCACCGAGGCTCTCCTCGAAGCCTACGGGATCGAGTACGAGCGTCTCGCGGGGAGCGCGGAGTCGCCCTTCGAACTCGCGAAAGTGCAGGCGACCTACGAGTACCGCCTGCTCAAACGCGTCCGACGGCTGGATCCGGACGTCATGCTCGCGATCGGCGAACCGGCGGTCGCACACGCGTCCGCGGCCGTCGACGGCCACAGCGTGCTGTTCACCGACACCGAGCACGCGACCCTGTCGAACGCGCTCGCGCTGCCGTTCGCCGACCTCGTCTGTACGCCCCGTGCGTTCTGGGACGACCGCGGCTCCTCCCACTACACCTATCCGGGCTACCACGAACTGGCGTACCTCCACCCGGATCGGTTCAGTCCCGATCCGTCGGTCCTCGCGGACCTCGAGCCGCAGGTCGAGGCGGGACTTCCCGCGGCGACCGACGGAGGGGCCGCGTCCGGGACCGCCACCGGAGCTGACTCTGTTGAGCCCGGCGACGCGACCGCCACCATCGGCGACGAGTCGCTGATCGTCCTGCGGCTGATCTCGTGGACCGCGGCCCACGACATCGGCCAGGAGGGGATGGCCGGTGTCGAACGCCTCGTCGCCGACCTCGAGCGCGAGGGGGCGACGGTCCTCGTCTCGGCGGAGGGCGACCTCCCGCCGGCGCTTGCCGACCGACGGATCGACCTGCCGCCCGAACGGATGCACGACCTGCTGGCTCACGCCGATCTGTTCCTCGGCGAGAGCGCGACGATGGCCATCGAGAGCGCCGTCCTCGGCACGCCGTCGCTGTACGTCTCCGATCTGGACGCCGGCGTCCTCGAGGAACTCGAGACGCGCTACGGGTTGATCCGCCGGCTCGAGCAGGACGCCGAGCCGAGCCAAGTCGCCGCCACCGCCCGGGAGCTGCTGGCGATCGACGACTCGACGTGGCGGGAGCGTCGACGGACGCTGTTCGACGAGACGATAGACACGACGGAGTTCGTCGTGAACACGGTCGAACGGGTGAGCGACGCATGATGGCGGACCGCTCGTTCGACGACGACTACGAGTTCGCCCTCTGTCTCACCCACGACGTCGACCGGCCCTACAAGACGTTCCAGGCGCCCTACTACGCCGCCGCGGAGCGCGATCCCTCCCATCTCCGGTCGCTGGTCACCGACGAGCGCCCCTACTGGCAGTTCGAGGAGCTGATGGCCCTCGAGGACGACCTCGACGTCCGGTCGGCCTGGTACTTCTTGAACGAGAAGCGTCTCTGGGAGCAGTCCCCTCGCGAGTGGCTCGAGCCCCGCAACTGGATGCTCTACACGGGCCGCTACGACATCATGGACCCGGAGATCGTCGACGTCGTTCGGGCGCTCGACGATGGCGGCTGGGAGGTCGGCCTGCACGGCTCCTACGACTCCTACGACGACCGCGAGCGGTTGGGGTACGAGAAGCGGGTCCTCGAGAATGTCCTCGGCGATACCGTTCGCGGCGGCCGCCAGCACTACCTCAACACGAAACTCCCCGAGACGTGGGAGCACCACCGAGAGATCGGCCTCCGGTACGACGCCAGCTACGGCTCGAGCGACAGCTACGGCTTCGACGGCCAGTACGACGTCCTCCGCCCGTTCGACGACGAGTTCGTCGTCTTCCCGCTGACGGTGATGGAGACGACGCTGTTCTCCCAGACGCCCTCGGTCGACGCCGCGTGGCGCGAGTGTCGGCGCCTGCTCGAGGAGGCGGCCGACAACGGGGCGATCATGACCGCGCTCTGGCATCCGCGGTACCTCAACGAGGACGAGTTTCCGGGATATCGAACGATCTACCGCCGAATGATCGAGAAGGCGAAGGCGCTGGGCGGCTGGGTCGGACCGCCGGCCGAGTGTTACGAGCGGCTCGCGGCGGCGACGCCGTAGCGGCTACTCGCGCACAAAATCGGCGCTCCGTCTCGGCAGCTAACTGACCGCGTCGAAGACACTTACCGGCTCTCGAGAGCGGCGCGGGCTTCCTCGCGGCCCATGTCGAGACAGATCTCGTGTTCGTCGTAGTACAGCGCCGCATTGGACGCGTCGCCGACGACGTAGCCCAGCGGCCCGACGGCTTCGATCCGGTTGTCGTCGGTCGTCGTAAAGCGCATCGAGGTGTCCTCGAAGGCGAGTTCGCCGTTGACCCAGTACTGCATCACGCCGTCGGCGTTGGCCTGCCCGTTCTGGTAGGAGTTGACCTTCACGTGGCACTCGATCTCGTTCCACTCGTCCATTCGAACCACGGCGTCGGTCATCTGGAAGTCGCCCGAGCCGGTGTTGTCGAGGTGGTAGGAGTAGCTGAAGAACTTGTACCCCTCCGGCGCCGGCGAATCGTTCCGGTTGGCGAAGCCGATCGCGTTCGACCAGCCGTTCGTCCCGTCGGTGTTACCGCCGCCGGAGGAGCCGGGACCGTTCGTCAGGGGCCCCCAGAACATCCGGATGGTATCGTCCTGATTGAGGGTGAAGTTCTCCGGGTAGATCTTGAATCGCGTGTAGACCTCGTCCTGATAGTCGCCGACGTGCTCGGGGAACCGGTACTCGCAGTTGGCGATCTTCTGATCGCCCGTAAACGCCGTGTAGAGGGACTGTCGGCCAGTCGTCGCTCGGTCCGTAACGAACTCTGGCTGGTGGGAGCCGCGAACGTCGTTGACGTCGTAGACGTCGCCCGGTGCGCTGTAGTCGTCGTAGTTCACGGAGATCAGATCGCCGTCACCCGCAGCGGCCGCCGACCCCGCTACGCCCGAGACCCCGAACGCCGCGGCGGCCGATCCGGCCAGCTTGAGATAGGACCGTCGGCCGAGACCCGACTCGGCACCGTTGGTTCGGTCGTTGCTGACCGATCGATCGTGTTCGGTTACCGGCTGATCGCTCGTCATGCAACTCGGGTAACGCTGGGATATCATTATAAACCTTTACTACTGATTAACGTTATATTATACTGAATGTATTCTATTACTACCACGATTGGTCGATAATTCTCGAAAACAGATATGGACGACGGCAGGCGATATTGCCCGTTCGAAAGGCAGCATTACCGGCCGTTGACGGTGGGGAAATAGTCTATTACTACGGCAGGAATAGGCCGGCTCTATCGTCGGTAGCGGACGGAAAACGGACGGAATCGAATTACCGAAACGCCGAGTCGACGGTCCTACTGGATGTCGTGGTGGACGTCGACGGTGGCGTCGCCGACGAGCGTGAAGTCCGTGATGTCCCCGTCGAAGAAGTAGGCGTCTCGTTCGCCCGCCCGAACGGTGCCCGCGGCGCTCGTACCCTCGAGCGAGTCGGCGCGGTCGACGGTCGCGTCGCGGTAGTTCGACTGAATCACGTCGCCGTCGATGGTAAAGGAGTAGTCGGTCGCGTCGTCGGCCTCGCTGCCGTCGACGACGATCGCGTGCGGCAGGACGCGGGTCTCGCTGCTGTAGTCGGCGGGATCGATTCGCTCGGCGTCGAGGTACACGTGCGTCTCGCCCGTCGCGAACGTGACGTCGACGAGTTCGCCGGAGAAGCGGAATCGGTGGACGCCGCGCTCGATCGTTCCCGTCACGGTCTCGGTGGTCCGTCGCTCGGCGTCAGTAGCGGACGCGTCACCCAGGACGGTGTCGATCGTCCCGTCGACGGTCAGCTCGTAGCTCGCCTCCGATCCGTTGCCGACCACGGTCAGGACGTGGGGCAGGTCGTTGCCGTAGTCGGCCGGATCGATCTCCTCGCCGTCGACGGAGACGCGCGCGGCCCCGTCGACCGTGAGCTCCTCGAGGTCGCCGCTGAAGCGGAACGCGTCGCGCCAGCCGGCGACGGAGCCCGTGACGGTCCCACTCTCGATGGTATCCGTGCCGTCGATCGAGGCACCGCCGTCCGACGATTTCTCGACCGAGCCGCTGACGGTGAACTCGTATCGGCTGGTGCCGGTCGTTCCGAGACCGTCGACGAGCACGACGCGCTCGAGGGGCTCGTCGGATCGATTCTCGGCCGGCGGCGCGTCGGGATAGTCGGCCGGATCGATCTGCTCGCCCGAGACCCACAGCTGTTCGGGTTCGGGGTCGGCCGAAATCGCGACGATGTCGCCGTCGAAGAAGTAGCCGTCGACGGTGCCGGGCTCGGCCGTCGCCTCGACGACGGCGTACTCGTCGGACGCGATTTCGACGCTCTCGTTGTAGGTCGCCTGGCTCCAGTCGGACTGGACGATGTCGCCGTCGACGTACAGTTTGTACTCGGCCTCCTCGTCGCCGTTTCGGTAGGTGAACCGCTCCTCGTACTGCTCGCGGGCGCTGGGCTCGACCAGCGTCGGATCCTCGTCGTACGGCGGCGAATCGTCCCGATCGTCGGGCACGCCGCCGATCGCGATCTCGTGGTCGTCGTAGATCAGCGCGCTGCCCGAGAGGTTCGAGCCGACGACGTACCCCAGCGGGCCGACGCCCTCGATGAGGTTGCTCTCGGTAGTCGTCATCCGGAGGTTCGTCCGTTCGAAGGCGAGTTCGCCGTTGACCCAGTAGCGCATCACGCCGTCCCGGTTCGCGCTGCCGCCGGAGAACGTGTTACACCGGACGTAGCCCTCGATTTCGTTCCACTGGTCCATCCAGATCGGAACGTCCGTCATCTGGAAGTCGCCCGAGCCGCCCCGATCCATGTGATAGGAGTAGCTGAAGAAGTTGTAGCCGTTCGGCGCCGGCGAGTCGTTCCGGTTAGCGAATCCGATCGCGTTCGACCAGCCGTTGGTTCCGTCCGTCGCGCCGCCGCCCGACGAACCGGTTCCGTTCGTCAGGGGCAGCCAGAAGATCCGGACCGTATCGTTCGCGCTGAGTCGAATCCCGTCGGGATAGAGCTTGAAGCTGGTGTACACCTCCCGCGGCATCTCGTAGCCGTTCTCCTCAAACCGATACTCGAGATTCGCGGTCTTTTGCGCGCTCGAGAACTCCGTCCGAATCGCCTGGTCGGACCCGTTCGTCGGCGAGGAGACGAACTCCGGCGGAATGCCGCTGCGGTTGTCGTTGACGTTGTACAGCTGCGACGGATCGCCGTACCGGTCGTAGTCGAGTTCGATTCGTTCCATTCCCTCGGTCGATTGCGCGCCCGCGACGCCTGCCGAGGTCCCGATCGCCGCCGCGGTCGCGCCGGCGAGTTTGAGATACGATCGGCGGTCGATCGCGCTGTCGCTAGCGGCCCTCTCGTCCGCACCGCCCGACGAGTCGTCACCCAGTTCCGGAGTCTTGCGTGCCATATACTCCGAGTAATCAGATTTTACTATCATAAACTTTTCCGCTCCGTGAACGGACAAATAATGCTAGAGTAAAAGCGTTTGAAAGGGAATTCCGTGAAATAACGACACATATATCGAAAACATTGACTGTGATGATACCGTGGTGTAAGGCGGGATTACCGGCGGCTCGAGGCCGCATTGGTCGCACAGTCGCCCCCGGTCGACTTCGGTTGGCTCCGGTTCGCGGGCCCGAAACGGTCGGATTGTCCGTACGGTCACGCGAACCGACGTTATCGCGGTCGTCGCGAATCGCGTGTCCGGATGACCATCCCCGAAACGAAAGAAGCGACTCCCTTCGTTTTGCGCAGTACGGCTACAGCGGCCGTACGGCTGCTATAACAAAGCCTACATGAACCAAAGCTGAGCGAGAGTGTCGCCTTCGGCGATCGACCGCCCGTCGACACCGACAACAATGAGTATTCGTGTTTCAGTAGCCGATCCGTCAGAACAGGAGACGTGGAACAAGTACGTCGATCGCTCCCCGCAGGGAACGGTCTTTCACCGGTACGAGGCCCTCGAGTGTCTCCGAAATCATTCGGGCGCGACGCTGTACCCGCTGATAGGGTACAAGGGGGAGCAGCCGGTCGGGATCTTCCCCGTCTTCGAACTGAACAGCGGCCCGTTCTCGCTGGTCTTCTCTCCGCCGTACGAACTCGGCATTCCGAACCTCGGGCCCGCACTGGTACACTTAGACCAGTTGAAACAGCGAAAACGAGAGAAACGGCACCTCCGATTCATGGAGAGCTGTCTCGAGTGGATCGACGAGGAGATCGATCCCCAGTACACCTACGTCGAGACCGACTGGCACTACGAGGACACGCGACCGTTTGCCTGGAACGACTTCGACGTTTCCCCGTCGTACACGTACGTCATCCCGCTGGAGGATTCGCCCAGCGAGGAGGAGTTGATCGGTCGATTCAGCCAGAACCCACGGCGACTGATCCGGAACGCCCAGGACAGGGACTACAGCGTCGAGGTCGGAGATCGCGACGACCTCAAGTGGATCACCCAGCAGGTCATCGAGCGATACGAGGAACAGGATCGGACGCCGCATCTCTCCGTCGATTACGTCTTGGAACTGTACGATCGACTCCCGGAGGGGACCGTCCGACCGTTGGTTCTCGCGCTCGAGGGCGAGCGAGTGACGGGCAACATCCTCACCGATAGTGGGGATCGGGTCCGCGCCTGGCAGGGCGGGACGCGCGTCGAGATGGACTTTCCCGCGAACGAACTGGTCGAGTGGCACGGTATGCTCGACGCGATCGAGCGCGATGTGCCCAGTTACGAACTCGTCGGCGCGAACACGCGCCGACTGACCACGTGGAAGGCGAAGTTCAGCCCGGAGACGCGGACCTACTACTCGGCGAAACGGTCGACGGTGAGCATGGAACTGGCCGAGAGCCTCTACGTCAACCTCCGAGACAGCAGCGAGTTGCTCTCGCGACTGTCTCCGGCGACGAACTAGACGTTCGCGCCGTCGCACGGGCCGAGTCGTCCGCGACCGCGAGTCGAATACCACGCACGAACACCGCCGACCAACCGTCTACGCTTTCGAAACCGTGTCAGCACTCGAACCGACTCTGTACCGGAGCATCGAACCGATAAACGAGAACCAGTGGAACAACGTCGTCACCCAGTCCGACCGCGGGACCGTCTACCAGCGCTACGAGTGGGTGCGGGCGATCGAGGAGGCGTTCGACCACGAGCCTCGCCACGTCGTCGTCGAGAAGAGCGGCAATCCGATCGCCCTCATGCCTAACTTCAAGACCGACCTCCCCGTCCCCGACGCGGTCACGGAGACGCTCCCCGTCGCGCCGCCGCTCGAGCAGCTGGTCTCCCTGCCGACCGGATTCGGCGGCCCGGTCGTCCTCACCGACGAGGCCGACGCGCTCGACATGCTGTTCGACGGCCTCGAGTCGACCAGCGAGCGCACCGTCGTCACCCACGCCATCGAGACCTACGACCTCGAGTACGTGCGGTACGGCCAGTACCTCCAGACGCGGGGGTACGAGCCGTCGTTTGAGTCGTGTCTGTTCCTGATCGACCTGACAGACGGCTGGGATTCGATCCTCGAGGGGATGGACAAGGGCCGACGCCGCGACATCCGAAAGGGCAACGAACAGGAGTATCAGATCGAGATCGACCCGCTCGGGACGGACCTCGAGACGACCTACGACTGGTACGTCAAGAACCTGGAGCGCGTCGACGGCTCGCCGCTCCCGAAGGCGTTCTTCGAGTCCCTGGCCGACCGACTCGAGGATCGGCTGCGGGTCTTCAGGGCCGTCGTCGAGGGAGAGGAAGTCGGTCGGTACGTCTACCTCTTAGACGACGAGGGCGGGGTCCTCCACCACTGGTTGTCGGCGATCCCGGATTCGGACAACTATCAGTACCACCCCTCCGAACTCCTCCACGAACGCGGGATCAAATGGGGGATCGAGCAGGGGTACGAGCGGTACAACTTCGGGAAAACCGGCTCGCACTTCTCGAACTCGGTCTTCCGGTTCAAACACAAGTACGGGGGGACGGCCGTCCCCGTCTTCAAGGTCGAGAAGGGGTACTCGCGCGTCGCGTGGCCGTTGTACCAGCTCGGGCGCGAGAAGTACGTCGAAAAATCTCTCTAACCAACCTTTTGCTCTGCGCTCCCTCGCTATCGCTCGGTCGGTCGGCAAAACGTTGATGAAAAGCGCTCCTCCCTCCCCTACGGGTCGGTCGTCGGCCCGCTCGCTCACTCCGTTCGCTCGCGGTGAGTGCATACCCTCTCTTTCTACTTTTCGCGAGCACAGCCACTCGTACGCCTTGAGGTGCCCTCATCTAATCGACCGCCCCCGCGTCACTCCTCGGGCCTCGAGGGAACGGCCGCCGGGTCGAGTTCCTGCCCATCGACCCACAGCTCCGCCAATTCCGGGTCAGCGTCGACGGCGACGACCGAACCGTCGTAGAGGAAGCCGTCGGCGCTCTCGGGATCGGCGACGGCGTCGGCGACCGCGTACCCCTCGGTGTCGTCGGCCAGTTCGATCTCGACCGTCTCGTTGGGTACCGCCGTGTGCCCGTCGACGTTGCTCCACCCGCTGTGGACGACGTAGCCATCGACGTAGATGCGATATCTCGTCTCCTCGTCGCCAGTCGCGACGGTGATCCGGCCATCGTAGTCGTCCATTCTGCTTGGATCCTCGACGTAGGGATCCGGGTCCCGTTGGTCCTCGATCGCCCCGTTCCCGCGCAGTTCGTGGTCGTCGTAGTAGAGTGCCAGATCCGCCGGTGCCGTTTCGTCGCCGCCGTACCGAACCAGCGGCCCGCCGTACTCGATCGCCTGATCCTCGGTCGTCGTCCAGCGGAAGTCAGTTCGCTCGTAGACGGGCGTGCCGTTCAGCCAGCACCGAACCTCGCCGTTCGGATCCGCCGCGCCGTCGCTGACCGTGTTCATCCAAACGAGCGTCTCGAACTGAAACCACTTGCCGACCGGAACCGGCGCGCCGACGACCTCGAACTCGCCGCTGATGCCCTCCTGATCCATGTGGTAGGAGTACGCGGCGAGGTTGTAGGCCGCCTCGTCGTCGATCTCGCGATCGGTCACGGCGAACATGCTCGACCAGCCGTCGTCACCGTGCGGCCGACCTCGACTGCCCGATCCCTGGACGCCGGCCTCCGTGTTGAGCCCCGCACACCAGAACCGACAGACGTCCGTCTCCGCCATCGTCCAGTCCTCGCTCAGTGAGACCATCGCCCGCTGGTAGAGCGCCCGCGGCTGGTCGTAGCCGTCGTCGGGAAACCAGACCATCGCGTTGCTCCCGTCGCTGTCGCCCTCGGGGATGTCACACCGCAGGGCCGTCTCTCCCGTGTAGGTGCGTCCGTTTTCGAAGGCGAACCGTTCCGGATACCCCGTCCAGACGCGGTAGACGTCCGACGGGTCGTCGTGCGCGTCGTACTCGATCTCTCGTTCCTCGAACGTCGCGGTCCCGCCGCCACCCCCCTCGTCTCGGGCGACGAGCGCGATCACCCCACCCGCGATCCCTGCCGTGAGCGCGCCGCCGGTGAGTTTCAAATACGACCGTCGGTCGACCATCTCCCGGGAGATACAGCGATGGCGCTCTTAGTTACGGTCCGGATTCGAGGGTATACAATCGGTAGCAGGCCGTTATATTATATACGTCTCTGCTACGGCACCGTCCCGCCTGTCCCAACGCTCGAGAGACCTCGTTCACCCGCTCCAGGCGTCAACCAGAGGCGATCAGATCGTGTCGCTGGTGCGGTGTTCAGTGCTCGAGGAAGCCTCACGCTCTTCGTGCCGGATCGTCCCCGCTAGCGGGACTCTCGAGTCGGGATTCGATTCCGTCTTGACAACTGTTGTGTCACCCTACTCTGACAGCTCCGATTCGATTACGTTCACCGAACTTCTCATAAGTTACCAGATGTGAGCAGTCCAACAGTAGCGACAGCGATACCTTCTCAGCGGCTGTGAACGGTGTCGTACGTTTTTCGAACGCGATTGTATGTAGTTGCGACAGATGATCAGTTCCGTCGATCGAAGCGGACCGGCGGCCGACCGTCGGTCCCGACCGGGAGCCGAACCGAGACCGGACCCCGTCGCTCGAGTACGGATACCGAACTTCCCGCGACCGATTGCGAGACCGACGACGCAGGTCGGTGATGCCCCGTGAGACGGCTCGTCGATCGCGTCTACGGGCTATCGACGGTCGCGCTGCCGCTCGTGGCCGTCATCGGAATCGTCGCCCCGCTGGTCCTCGGGCTAACGAATCTGGCGATTCTGGGCCTGTACTTCGCCGTCCCCATGATCGCCGCGCCGGCACTGGTCCGAGCGATCGGCGACGAGCGGGGTTCCTCGACGGCGGCCGGCCGTCGGATCCCGCGGGTCGACTGGCGCGTCTGGTCGGTCACCTTCCACCTGCTGCTCGCGGGACTCGTGGTGGTGCTCAGCGCGACCGCGGTCCGACCGCTCCTGTTCTACGCGGGGGTCGCCGTCGCGTACCTGCTGTGTTTCCTGTTGATCACGACCTCGCGACCGACTCGAGGCCGCCACGCGATCGGCCTCTATCACCTGGTGGTCCTCGCCGCGCTCGTCATCTTCAGCGTCACGCTGAACTACGACCTCTTCGTGGGCCACGGCGACCTCATGACCCACATCGCGATGGCGAGGTCGATCCTCGAGACGGGCGAGCTTTCCTCGCTGCTGCCGGAGTACGAGGCGTTCCAGCTCTGGCACGTCTACACCGCCGTCTCGACGCAGCTGTCGGGCGGCTGGCTCCCCGTCCACACGACGATGTACCTGCTCTCCGGGGGGATCTTCGCCGCCGCCGTCGGGCTCATGTACGGCCTCGCCCGGCGCGTCTACCCCAACGAGACCGCCAGCCTGCTGTCGTGTCTGGTGTTGATCTCGTTCCCGCTGTACCTCTTCTACGGGATGTACTCGATCCCGCGCAGCGTCACCTCGATCCTCTTTATCGCGCTCGTGCTCGCGCTCGTCGATCGGCCGACGGGGAACATGCGGATCCTGACGGTGCTGCTCGTCGCGGCGATCGTCGTCTACCACCCCGCGTCGATCCCGTTCGTCCTCGCGATCCTCCTCCTGTTCGCAGCCCTCGAGTTCTCGATCGCCAGCCCGATCCGGGCCGCCGACAACTACGTCCTCTCCGTCGGCGTCCTGATCACGGCCACCTACTGGCTCTACAACGCTCAGTTCATCGTCGAACGGCTCGTCGACACGATGGTCGCGAGCTTCCTCGGCTCCACGCCGGGGTCGGGTCAGTCCGGAGACGTGCTCGCCGCGCCGTGGGCGCAGGCCGCGAACTTCGTCCCCTACGCGTTCGCCCTGTTGCTGGTCCTCGTCGGCTTCCTGTTCTGGCACCGGCGGCTCGCGACGAGCGGCGAGGCCGACGCGATGGCGGACGTGGCCGAGCCGGGCGTCGACGTCCGTTCGTCGCGGCGCGTGCCGCTGTTTACCTCCCTCGGACTGCTGACGGTAGCCCTCATTCCGCTCGCCTTCCCCGGACCGACGCTGCTGCTCGATTCCCTAGCGGGCATCAACATCAGCCGGTTCGGCCACTACAGCATCATGTTCGTCGCGCTGCTCGGCGGGTTCGGACTGTACGAACTGTTCGACCGCGGCGGCGTCGCGGTGTTCCTCGCGCTGCTCGTGCTCACGTCGGGGCTCGGGTTCACCGCCGTCTCCAACGACTTCACCGCATCCGACAACCCCGTCGTCGAGCGGCCCTTCTACACCTTCTACCTCACCGACAACGAGGTCCAGTCGTTCGAGGCCGTCGGCGCGGGCTACGACGGCGAGGTCGGCGCCGACAGGCTCTCCTGTCGATACCTCGAGGAACTGCAGGGGTCGTCGTGTTCGGTCGTCAACGCCGGCGGGGAGGGAGACCTGTTCGCCGGCTACGACGCCGTCCTCATCAGGGAGGGCGAACTCGCGGACAGGCCGTTGCAGTTCTCCGAGTACGTCGAGAAGGAGTCGATCGACGAGAGCGAACTCGCGGATCGAAACCGCGTCTACGATTCGAACGAGGTCGCGCTCTACGGCTGATCGGCGCCGCACAGCGTGCGATCAGCCCGTGAGCTGCTCCGCGACCTGATCGACGTCGATGAGATCGAAGGCCTGGCAGGCGACCAGCCAGACGACGCCGCTGGCGGCGATCGCGACGACGAGGCCGACGTACCCCGAGAGAACGTGCAGGAACGCCAGGACGATCGCGGCTATCCCGACGCTGATCCCCAGTGACGTCGTGAAGCAGTGGGCCACCTTCCGGTAGTCGAAGGGGAGTTCGGTGTAGACGATCCCGACCGTACAGATCGCGTAGGTGCCGTACGTGATCACGGTCGCGACCGCAGCCCCGGCGGCTCCGAAGATCGGGATCAGGGCGAGGTTCAGGGCGACGTTCCCGGTCGACGTCGTCGCCTTGAGGATCGCCCGCGACCGCGCTCGCCCGAGATAGTCCAGCGCGGGCCCGGAGATGTTCTCGAGGGCCTCGAAGAAGACGAACAGCGAGAGGATCTGGACGACGAGGATGCCGCCAGCGTAGCCGTCCCCGAAGATCAGCACGATGGCCGGGTCGGCGATAACGAGGATGCCGACGCAGGCGGGCACGTACAGCGTCAGCGTCTTGCGAAGACTCTCCTCGTACACCGAGGCGGCCGCCTCGGTCTCTCCCTTCGACGACTCTGCCCCGTAGGAAGGCGAGAGCGCGAAACCGATCGAGGCCGCGGGGACGCGCGTGAACTGGCTGATCTGTTTCCCGATCGTGTAGAACGCGACCTGCGTCGGATTCGTGAGAAAGCCCACGAGGATCGTGTCGAGGTGGCCGTCGACCTCGGCGGAGAGTCGCGTGACGCTCAGGGGCACGTTGTACCGGAGGATGTTCATTCGGACCTCGCCGTCGCCGGTGATGCTCGCCCGATCGAGGTCGCTGACTCGCCAGACCATCCAGTGGCCCAGCAGTGTCGCGAGGCCGTAGGCGACTACGTAGCCCACGACGGCCGCCGTCGGCGTCGGTCGGAGCAGGACGGCGGCCGTCACGAGCGCCAGGGTCATGCCTCCCTTTATCGCGTGCAACTTCGCTGTGGCGGAAATCGCTTCGTACCCCTGCAGGATGGCTCGGTTGTACCGGTAGAGCGTGTAGAACAGGACGTAGCCCGAGCCGACGAACAACAGGCCGGCGAGGCCCGTCTCGTTCAGCAGCGCCGCGAGGAAGTCGGCGCCGACGAGCAGGGCGACGGCGACGGCCAGCGACGCGATCGCGACGAGGACCCACGATTCGACGACCGCGGCGACGGCGCGCTCGGTGGCGTCGTCCCTGTCCTCGGCGATGAACCGCGCCGCGGCCCACGGCAGCCCCGATTCGCTGATGAACCGAGAGAAGGAGAAGACCGAGAGCGCGAACGCGAGTAGTCCGTACGACTCCGGCCCGAGGATCCGCGTGAGTACGAGCAACAGGAGTCCGGTCGATACGACGTGGATGACGCGACCACCGAAATCGGAGACGATGTTCGATATCAGTCTGTTCGCCATGTGGTGTTTGGAGGTATTGTGTGTGCGATTGGACGGCGCGGCGTTCCGGAGCCGACGCGGGCGCGGAACCGATTCCGTCCGCGGTCGGCCCGGGGCGATACCTGATCTGAGGGTGATGTGAAACGCGAACTAATAGGTTCGTGACGGGAATCGTGTCACTGACGAGTTGCTGAACGATAGGGATCGAATAGGATTCGCTACCCGCCGCCTGAACCGACCGGCGGCGCGCGTAGGATCCGAATTCTCTCCGCCGTCTCGAGGGGGACTCCTCGCTACGGTTCGAACGATCACCCACCGATATGTACGCGAATCGCATTAGCCGACCGTGATGTCACTCGTCAGTAAGGCGAAACACACCACGCAGGATCTCACCAGCAAAGCGAAGAACGCGAAACTCGATCTGGCCGCCTACAAGTTCGCTGGCGAGCTTCCCGAGGAATCGTACGCGTCGATCGATACCGAGCGTGCCGTCGTCGACGACAGAGGGACCGTGCGGCGGTTCTTCGGCGACGACCCCACGTGGCGCGACCGCTACTTCGAGTACCTCGAGGACGGCCACGTCGGGATGGTCCTCCACGACGACGGCGAGGTGATGAGCTACGGCTGGACCCTGACGCCGGCGTCGGTTCGGGCCCCCAGAGCGCTCCCGGATTCGATCGTTGAAGAGGACTGCTACTGGCTGTTCGACGCCGGGACGGAGCCGGCGTACCGCGGCAACGGGCTGTTCAAGGAGATCAACCGCGCGCGAACCGAGTGGATCCTCGAGCGCGATCCCGACGCGACGATCTACACCGATACCGGCGTCGACAACGTCGCCCGCTACGGTATCGAGTCCTCGCAGTTCGAGCCGCACGGCACGATCTCGCTGGTCAGGTTCGAACTCCCGGGAACGCCGCTGTTGAAGTGGAGCCGATGGGATCGGGACGCCGAGCATCCGCCGAAACCGGAGTGACGGATCGGCGACGGCCGACGGTCGCTCGCGTCTCGCGCCGGAACCGCTCGCTCGAGTCCGGCGCTGCCACGATCGACGGGTACGTGCCGATTACCGCCCGTTCGTGCGGTGGACGACCGACTGGTTTTATGTCACGGTCCGGAATAGTGCGGCGGCGATGCCTACGCCACGTCGTCTCAGATTCATTCACACGCAGGTCGCGCTGCTCCTGGGGTTGCTCCTAGCGCTGACGGTGGTCGGCGCGTTCTCGCCGGGACTGTTCGTCCTGCTGGGAGTCATCGGCTTCGTCACGGCCATCGAACTCCTGACGCCGGTCGAAGTCCGTCCGCGGTGGTACGGCCGCGTCGAGGTGCTCGTCACGCTGGCGCTGGTCACCGCCGCGGCCGTCGCCGGCGTCCGCACCCTCCAGTTGTTCGAGCCGAGCCTCCTCCCGTAGCGCGGCCGTCCGCCGCCGTCGGTGGTCGACACCTTCCGCGACTCACGGACGCAGCACTGGCGTTGCACCGGTACTCGATAGCAGCGTCACGTATCTCGTACTCAGTAGCAGCGGCACGAATTCGCACTCCGTACCGGCGTCACGACGACTCGCATCGCCCAGACGTCTCGCGTCTCAGCGACACCGCCATCCGTTTCAAAAGGAGTTCCGTTTCCACCCGTTCGAACGGTGCTATGCGGGTCCCCGATCCCCAGCCGTCGCGCAGCGACTCGAGTCCGAGTCCGCGTCCCGAGCGCCGCGCTCAGTTCGCGTCGATAGCTGCGTCCGCGTCCCACGCACAGCGGACGAGCCACTCCCCGCGGTCGGTGTCGTCGGTGACCTCGAGTCGAACCGGCCGCTCGAGACCGCCGGCAAGCCCCACCGCGAGCGTCGAGGCGACGGGGTGGTCGAATCGGTCGACGGCGCCGAACGCGCTGCCGGAGACGGCGATCTCGGCCCGGCCCCGATCGATATCGACGGCCGGCTCGGCCGCGGTCACGAACTCGAACCGGGCCTCGAGGGCGTCGCTCAGTTGCTCGACAGCCGCGGCCGGCGTCTCGGTCGCGTCCGAGCCCGTTTCCACGACTTCGCGAACGAACTCAGTGCCGATCGGCTTGAGGACGAGGCCGTCATCGCCGAAGCCGACGCTCGCGTCGCCCTCGGTCGGCCGTGGTGCGTCGTCCGAATCGGCCGGGACGAACAGGCGGACGCGATCGTCCTCGGTCGGGCAATACCACCGGCTCGTCTCGAGACCGCGACGCGCGAGTATCGCCTCGTAGTTGGCGGCGCAGGTCGCGTAGACCCGCTCGGCGTCGCCGCTTTCGACGAATCGACTCCCCGTCACGGACCGGGTCAGCAGGCCGGCGAACAGTCCGACGCCGGCGAGCGCGTACAGCACCTCCTGCCCGTTCGGGAGGACGAACGCGGCCGCGAAGCTCAGGACGCCGAGGCCGACGAACCCGAGGGCGGTGAGCCGAAGCCGGTGTCGGCGGGAGTTGTCGACTCCGTCTCGGAGCCGTTTGTTTTGGGCCCGCAGTCGCTCGACCCGGTGCTCGAGTTCGACGCGGTCGCCCTGCGTCGGGCCGCGAGTTCGGTCGGTGTCGGCGATGCTCGCATCGACGTTTTCGTCGGGGTTGTCAGTCCTCATGGGTGGATTCCTGTGGCGGTCGACCGCCGCGGACGGCCGCCTGCGCGCCGCGTCGGTCCCGCGAGCGGCGCCGACAGAGACGGCTCGCTCCCGGTGGGCGGAGAGACGCCCGCAGTCGACGCGAACGGCGCATTCCTCGGGTGCTAATGACGATCCCGGTGAAAGTAATGCTCTCACTATACTCCGTCAGGAGCAGAAACTACGGGGGACACTGCTGAGCGTCGCGTTCTTCGATATGGTGGGTCGCTCGCTCGAGTCGCGTAGTCGGATGCTACGCTCGTGACTGTTCAAGTTGCGTAGTCACTACTTCCTGACTGTCTCCGCAAGCGACCACCCAATTTACGTATCGGATATCGAACGGGTGCATATATGTCAGACACCACTGCGAACCGGAATCGGTCCGCGCGGACCGAGAGGGTACCGCCGGATCTCGCGGCGGTCGTCGTGGCGACGCTGCTCGTCGTCGTCGCCGCGTTCGCGCCGGTGATCCGCGAGACGCCGCTGCGCGTCCCCGTCGGCATCGCCTTCGTCCTCTTCGTTCCCGGCTACGCGCTCATCGCAGCACTGTTTCCCGAACGGAATCGAGTCGCCGTCGCCGACGCGGACGGCGGCGATGCGAGCGAGACGACCGACGGAGGGCGAACCCGCGTCCTCGGTGCCGGCACCGGCCTCGACGGCGTCGATCGCCTCTCACTGTCGGTCCTCGCCAGCGTGATCCTCGTCTCGACGGTCGGCGTCGCGATCCACTACACGCCCTGGCCCATCCAGGCCGGCCCGGTCGTCGCCGTCGTCGCGGTCGCCACGCTACTGCTGTCGTGGATCGCCGTCCGCCGTCGGCGAGCGCTCGCCCCGTCGGTCGCGTTCGCCGTTCCGGTCGAGCGCTGGCGGTCGACGGTTCGGGGCGCCGTCCGCGACCCCGACAGCCGCGCCGACGTCGTGCTGACCGGGCTGCTGGTTCTCGCCGTCGGAATCGCGCTGGCGAGCGTCGGCTTCGCCGCTGTCGGTCCCGGATTCGGTGGTGCCGACGGCGCCGATGGTCACTCGGCCCTGTTCCTCGAGCACGACGGCGACCTCCTGACCAACGAATCGGCCGTCCTCGAGACCGACGACGCGGCGAACGTCACCGTCGGCGTCGAGAACGAGGAGGGGCGGACGGTCGACTACACCGTCGTCGCCGTCACACAGCAACTCGAGGGCGACGGCGAGAACGTCTCCGTCGCGAACGAAACCGAACTCGAGCGCCGCGGGATCGAGGTCGACGACGGCGACACCCGACGCCTCGAGTACGAACTCGAGTCCGCGGCGGTCGACGACGCCGCGGACGACACGCGGGTCGTCTGGCTGCTCTACGCGGACGAGGTGCCCGACGACCCGTCGACGGAGACCGCCGAGGCGTACGTGACGCTGTCGCTGTCGGACGGGTCGGACGGCTGAGCGCCGCGGCCCGATTTAGCCGACTGCCCGGCACAGTAGCGACCGACCGCGGATCGGTCCGGCCGCCGATCGGGGTCGGTCGCGCTCTCCGGCCGTCGACGTACCGCTACCCACCCCAACCTCTTTTCGAACGACCCGACAGCCGTTCCGCTCGCGGGAGCGCGGAATCGATTCGAGGTGTCGGTGAGTTCCTGACCGACCTGACAGCGGGACCGAACGTCGCCACCTCTCCGGCAACAATAATCAAGAGGGCGTACTCACAAGCGAGACTATGACAGATTCGGGTCCACCGGAGGGGGAACGCGAGGGGGATCCGGAACGGTCGTTCGTCTCGCGAGTCGCGCGCTCGGTCGTGCTCGGTGTCGTCCGCCGCAGCTACGCGCTGAAACTCGCGCTCGCGCTCTTCGTCGTCGTCCTGTTGATCGCCGGCATCGGCGCGGTCAGTTACGTCCAGATTCAGGGGATCATCGAAGCGGACGCGGAGGAGACGCTCCGATCGACCGCGACGATCCAGTCAGACGCCGTCGGCGAGTGGGTCAACGGAATCGAGAGCCAGACGCGCGGGATCGCGACGTCGGACGTCTACGGCACTCGAGACCGGGAGGCGATCCGGGACCACCTGCGGGACTCGCAGGCGCTGGCCGGCGAGGACGTCGTGGGCGTCCACTACGTGGATCCGGAGAGTGACGAGATCGTCGCGAGCACCGATTCGGACTACGAGGGAGAGTCGGTCGCGACGGCGGTCCCGGCCTGGAGCGATCCGATCGAGCGAGCGACCGCCGAGGACGGCGACGACGGCCTGATCGCGCCGTCCGATCGCGCCTACGAACGCAACGGCCGCCTGCTGATGGCGTTCGCCGGGCCGGTTCGCGTCGGCGACGGCGTGCTCGTCGTCGTCGCCGACGTCCGGCAGGGGTTCGAACAGCTCTACCGGTCGGAGACGATCACGACGACGCGGGTCCTGACCGCCGACGGCCGAGAGGTGGCCGCTCCGCGCCAGATCCGGCCGACACCGCTCTCGGACTCGTCGGCGTTCGAAATCGCTCGCGACGGGAAGACGGCGATTCACGACCGCGAGTCCGACGTGCTCGCGTTCGCTCCGGTCGACGGCACTGACTGGATCGTCGTCGCCGAGGCCCCCAAGACGCGGCTCTACGAGGCCGGCGAGACCGTCGGTCGGAACGTCGCCTTCCTGGCGGTCGCCTCGCTCGCCGCCCTCGCCGTCGTCGGGCTCGTCGTGGGCCGCGGGACCGTCCTCCCGCTGATCCGACTGCGCGAGCGGACCCGAGCGCTCGAGGCCGGCGAGTTCGACGTCGATCTTCGAACCGACCGCGAAGACGAGATCGGGCGACTGTTCACCTCCTTCGCGGCGATGCGAGACACGCTCCGAACACAGATCCGGGAGACCGAAGCGGCGCGAGAGCGGGCCGAACGCTCCAGTCGGAAACTCGCGCGCCAGAACGAGCGCCTCGACCAGTTCGCGAGTACGGTCAGCCACGACCTGCGCAACCCGCTGAACGTCGCGGACGGCTACCGGGACCTCCTCGAGTCGAAGCTCGCCGACGCCGAATCCGAGGACGTCGACCTCGAAGAACTCCGGGAGTACGCGACGCGGATCGACGAGTCCCACGCGCGCATGGAGACGATCATCGACGACGTGCTGGCGCTCGCCCGAGAGGAGAACACCATCGACGACACCGTCTCGGTCGACCTCGAGTCGATCGCGACCGACGCCTGGGCGACCGTCGACCACGAGGACGCGACGCTGTCGGTGGTCGGCAGCCGAACGTTCGAGGCCGATCGGGACCGGCTCCTGCGCGTATTCGAGAACCTCTTCCGCAATTCCATGGAACACGGTACCACGAGCGCCGCCTCGCGAACGGAGCACCCCGTCGTCCAGCAGGGCGGCCCGAGCGTCAGCCTCGAGGTTGGCCCAACGGAGACGGGGTTCTACGTCGCCGACGACGGTCCCGGCATCCCGACGGACGCCGTCAACGACGTCTTCGAGTACGGAGCAACGACGGCCGAGGACGGGACCGGGTTCGGGCTGGCCATCGTCGAGAGCATCGTCTCGGCACACGACTGGACGATCGCCGTCGACGAGAGCCACGACGACGGGGCGAAGTTCGTCGTCTCGGACGTCGGTGACGAGTGATCGGGCTGCCTCGAGGGCCACGGAGTCATCGTCGGGTTCGCAACCGATCGCCCGCCCGGCGTCGGGCCATCACGGTTATCAGCGTTACCGAGAGAGTACACCGGTAATGCACCGCCGCCGGTATCTGGCGTCGCTCTCGGCTAGTTCGATGGCTGCGATCGCCGGCTGCTCGAGCCAGCGAACCGATGGTCCGGAGACGGCCGGACCGCCGCGGCTCACCGTCGAGGGGCGGTGGGTGACCGACCCGGACGGCAACCCGGTCGTCCTCCGCGGAGTGAGTCTCGCCGATCCCGTGTGGAGTCTCGAGCACGCCGAAAAGCCGGAGGAAGAGTACTGGGAGACGTTCCGACTCGCGACCGACGACGACGCCGGGTGGCACGCGCGGGTACTCCGGCTCCCGATCGAGCCCAACTCGATCAGCGAGGCCGGCATGGACGCCGTCGTCGACGCCCTCGATCGAGCGGTCGAACTCGCGGCCGAGCGAGGCGTCTATCTCCTCGTCGATTACCACGCGAGCAAACGTTACGACACGTCGTCGATCGATCGACGACTGCGCTCGTTCTGGGACCGCGTCGCCCCCCGGTACGCCGACGATACCCACGTCCTCTACGAACTGTTCGGCGCGCCGACCGAGCCGGCGGCCGGTGGCCGCGAGGCCTGGCGGACCTGGCGCGATCGTGCGCGTCCGTGGCTGTCCGTCGTACGCGATCACGCCCCGGACACGCCGATCGTCGTCGGCTCGCCGGCGTGGTCGTCGCTGACGGCATACGCCGCCGCGGAGCCGTTCGATCACGACGGACTGCTGTATTCGGCGCACGTCTACCCGTCCTGGGAGCCCCGCTCCTGGGAGGCGACGTTCGGTACGCCCGCCCTCGAGGTACCGGTGTTCGTGACCGAGTGGGGGTACACCGGCGCCGAGGCGGCGGGATCGGTGACCCACCTGATCGGCACCGCCGAGAGGTGGGGCGAGCCGTTCCGCGAGTGGGTCGACACCCACGAGAACGTCCACTGGTGTGCGGCGACGTTCGACACTCGCCGACAGCCGGCCATGTTCGACGCCGACTGGACCCTCCCCGACGGCGACGACAACATGGGCGCGCTGGTCAAGGCGTGGCTCACCGACAGACGCGACGACCACCGACCCGGTCAGGAGACGCCGCTTCCGTCCGACGAGGGGTCGCCGCCGACGCCCCCGGAATCGGTCAGGATCGTGCGCGTTCAGGAGACGAGGGCGACCGTGCGATGGGAGCGGCCGCAGGATCCGGACGGCGCCGTCCTCCAGTATCGGGTGACCCTCGACGATCGCGAGCCGACGATTCTGCGCGGGAGCAAACGGGTGGTGGAACTGTCCGACCTCGCTCCGGATCAGGACTACGAGGTGCGCGTGACGGCCGTCGACGAGCGCGGCCTCGAGTCTGACCCCGCGTCCGCCCGGTTCAGTACGCTCGCTCTTTCCAGTCCCGAGGCCGCGATTCCGCGGACGCCCTCGGCGCCGTCGATCGGTGCCGAGGTCGACGACGCGTGGACCCTCGCCGAGCCGAACGCGGTCGATACGCTTCTCTGGACCGATCGGCGCCTCGAGATAACGGCCACGTGGCGAGCACTGTGGGACGAGAACGCGCTGTACGTTCTCGTCGATACTGACGATCCCGAGGGCGGGACGGACGTCTTCGCGGAGCTCTATCTCGACCTCGATAACAGCCGCGAGGAAGCGTACGACGGGGAAAACGATCTTCAACTCGGTATCCATCGAGGCGACGAATACATGTGGCAAGGCTATCACTCGGCGCCGGTAACCGGGGTTGCGGAAGTCGCGACGACTGAGACCGATCGCAGCTGGCGTGTAGCATTTGTGGTCCCGTGGACGGAATACGACGTGCGGCCGATCGTCGGCTCCCGACTCGGACTGGACGTCCACATCGGCGTCAGGGACGGCAGCGAGCGAATCGCGAAAGTTAGCTGGTTCGACGAGAGCGACGAGGCGTGGGAGAACCCGCAGGCGTTCGCGACCGTCGAACTCGGCGAGTGACCGACGGTCTCGCCGTCGCAGTTCGTCGACGGGATGGTCGACCCCAGTACCGCCGCGCTCACATGAGACCTTATGATCGCTTCGCCGTCGTATCGACCGCTGGTTCGGCTGTCAACTCCGTTCTTGCCGTTCGTTTCGATCGCTCGCGGACTCGTTTCCGCTCCTGTCCATCGACCCGATCAGATCCGTCCGGAAGGTGCGGTCATACGAGAGGAACTCCAGCGGGACCGTCCGCTGGACTCCGGCATACTCGAGAGTCGCATTAAATTCGACCGACAGGGTCGACGTTTCGTCGTTCCGGAGATGCGTGACCCACCAGTCGTCTAGCTCCGTGTTATCGATGGCCGCCCTGGCGTCGATCGTTCGCGTACTGTCGGCCGGGATAACGGTCCGCTCGGCCGCGACGCCCTCTCCGACGACGATTCCGTTCAGTCGGATCGTGTAGCCGATCTCCGTGATCGGAACCGGCAGTCGGGTCGGGTTGGTCACCGTCGCCGACGCGTCGATCGGCGTTCGGTTCTCGGTCGCGTTGCCCCACTCGGCGTCCGTTTCGTCGACGACGAACACCGTCCGATCGTACGCCCGGAGCCGTTGGGTCTGATTCGTCCGGAGCGGCTCGAGCAGGTCCGTCCGGACGGTCCGTTCCTGCGTCATTCCGTCCGCGGGGAGCCGGATATCGCCGTAGGCGGCGACCACGTCGGGGTCGATGCGCACCGTCGTCGTCTCGTTTCGGTTGACGTGGGACGCCCACCACGCCGGGATCTCGTCGTTGTCGATCCACGTCGAGACGGTAACGGCGCGTCCCGCGTCGTCGAATCGGACGCGGTTGTCCCGCTCCGACGCGAGCACGATGTCGTTCGCCGAGACGGTGTACGAGACGTTCGCCGCGGCGTCGCCGGCGCGGAGGACCAGCGGCTCGTCGACGCCGATCCGGGTTTCGACTTCGGTCCGCTCGTCCGTGACGGTCCCCCACTCGGTCTCGACGGATTCGACCTGCGGCCGATCGGCCGTGATCACGCCGTACGTCGCGGTCCCGCCGGTCAGGACGATCACGGCGAGCACCGCCAGCACCGCTCTGCGACGGTCCATCTACCGCTCCTTCCGTTCGGCCGGGGTTCTGCTATCGCGTTACACGTTCAGGTCGTTCAAGTCCGCCCGTCAGTGGCTCGCTCGTCAGCGCTCGAGACGTCGCTGCGAGCGCTGGTCCCTTCCGCCGAGTCGTCGCCTCTGGTTGTGACACCGCAGCGAACCGTCCCCGCTGCTCCGCGACCGGATTTCGAATACCAAATCGTATTGGATATACGGTTATTCCGATCGGTTTCCTTTGTTGTCGTAGGGCAGGCACCATCCCCCATCATCCCCCACCATCGCAGTGTCAGAGGCAGTTTTCCTGCCCTATCACGGCACCCCCTTCCATCCCACCGTTTCGGGATCAATCGGGGAGAACCACCATCGGCTCCTGCTTCCAGTCAGTCGCTCTGATCAGCGTCTTGCTCGAGTCGAACGACTCGCGACGGTCTCAATAGGCCGGTCGCTTCTGGCGAAAAGACGACATCTCCGCAAGCGGAATAAGCTACGCGTCGCTCACTCGAAAACTGTATTAGAGAAGTGCTCCGTCAGGGATTCGAACCCTGGTCATTGCCGTGAGAGGGCAATATGATTGGCCGGACTACACCAACGGAGCGTTCACGTCCTTCGTCTGCATTCAATCGTTACGTCGTACGATGTTTAAGCATTCCGTTTCGATCCGAGAGTGTTCCACCGTGACACAGATTCGGATGCTGACAGCAGTCACTCCTCGAAGGGCGATTTGGTGGCTTCGGGTTCGAACCCGTCGAGGCTGATGATGTTCTCCCGACCGACCCGGAGTTTGCTGATCGTCCCGTCCTCTTCCATATCGGAGAGGAGCATGCTGACCTTGGATTTCGACCAGCCCGTCTCTTCGACGATGTTGACCTGCTTCATGCGGCCGCCGTTCTCGCGGATGAGTTTGACGACCCGGTCCTCGTCGGTGAGCAGTTCTTCGTCGGTGAGCGGATTGGGCTCCGATTGCGCCTCCCGTTCCGACGGTCCGTCGTCGACATCGCGCTCTGTCGTGGCGGCCGTCGCGGCTGCCGCCGCTGGGGCCGACGCCTCCGAATCGTCCGGCTCTGCGACTGCGTCAGGCGTCGGGCCGTCGTCGTCGTCGGTCCGTCGGCGGTGATACCAGACGGCGCCGACGACGACCGCCAACGCGAGGAGGCCGGCCGCGGCGAGTTGCCACGTCACGGCGCTCCCTTCGGCGACGCCGTCCCGTACGAACACCGCTCGCGGTTGCCCGTCGAGAAACTGCTGCTCGCCGCTCCAGCGAACCGTGTCCGCGTTCTCGAGCGAGTTGCCGGCGTACTGAGCGTCGGCTTCGGGATCGACGCGATCGAAGGTGAGACCGTCGCCGGCCTCGACCTCGATTACCTGATCATCCGCGATGTAGAGGTCTTCGAAGACGTCGCCGACGGTAACGGTCCCGCCGTCGACGCGGGCGAACCCTTCCCAGGTGAACGACATTTCGACGATGCCGTGCGTTGTGCCCAACTGCTCTTCGACTCTCGCGGAGCGTCGGAAGTTCGTCGCCGCCATCTCGCGGTCGGTCTGCTCGGCGCCGCCGGCCGCCATGGCCTTCGAGGAGTTAATAAATCGCTGGTAGAGGTCGCTCTCTTCGGACTCGAACTCCTCGGCGAACTCCTCGAACGCGTCCTGCTCTTCGGACGCGTTCTCGCCCTCGAACCGCCGTTCGTGGCGGATCGTCCACGTCGCGCTCCCGTTCTGGTGGACGGTGATCTCGAACGTCGTCTGATCGAAGTCCTGGGACTGAGCGACCGCGGACTGTGACTGCGTCTCCGTCGGCGCAGTCGACTGTGCGTACGGCGACGGATCGCTTGCGGCACCCGTCCCAGCCATCGCCGTCGGGACGCCGAGACCGGCGACACAGAGGACGACGAGAACGACGGCGACGACGGAGACCGGCCGGTTCATTCGTCTACCACTACGTGCCGCAGCTAAAAATCCTTGTGAATACGAGACTCTCGAAGAAACCGGCCCAGACTCGAGTCGAAAGCCGATATCGTTGGGTTACAGACGCCAAATCACACTTTGAGAGGCGTATGTCGCAGTGACGCACAACGCTCGAAACCGGCGCGTGTCGGGATGTCGATACGTACAAACGGATCGACGGCGTACCGTCGGCTATGATCGCCAATCTCGCGCAGGGCGTCCAGGCGTTTACGAGCAACGTCTTTCTCGTCGACGGCGAGCGGACCGTGTTAGTCGACGCGGGAGCGAACTTCGACGGCGTCGCGGCCGTCCGGGAACGGGTCGACGACCTCGACGCCGTCGTGCTCACGCACACCCACCGCGACCACGTCGGCAATCTCGAGGCGGTGAAAGACGCCTTCGACGTCGACGCGTGGGGGTACGACCCCTCGATCGACGGCGTCGACCGCGCGATCGCGGACGAGGAGACGGTCCGCCTGGGCGACCACGAGTACGTCGCGCTCCACACGCCCGGCCACAAGAACGACCACCTCTGCTTTTACGCCGAGAGCCCGGGCATCCTCTTCGCCGGCGACCTAATCTTCCAGAACGGGAGTTTCGGCCGGACGGATCTCGAGGAGGGGGACCGCGAAACCCTCATCGAGAGCCTCGATCGCGTCCGCGAGCGGATCGATCCGACCCTCGAGGAGATGCACACGGGCCACGGGCCGAGCGTGACGTCCGATCCGTACGATCACGTCGAACTCTCGGCGCAGATGGCGCGACAGGCCTGATTAACGCCGCTCTTCTGCCGACTGCGTCTCCAGTACGTGCGCGTCCGTCGGCGCGAATCCGACCACGACGTCTCCGTTGATCGTCGCATCGCCGTCGTCCGCCGTCTCCGCACCGCCATCGTCCACCGCCTCCGCACCCCCGTCGGTCGTCGCAGTCGCCCCGTTATCGAGACCGTCGGGATCCGACGGAAGTGGCGTCTCGGCGTCGAACTGGAGGACGACCGACCCGCCGTCCCACCGCCCGTACGTTCGGACGCGCTCGCCGCGGAACTCGCTCGTTTCGATCTCGACGGCGAACCGATTGGCGTCGGCGTCTCGAGCGAGCGCGGCCGGTCGGACGCAGAAGCTCACGCGCTCCGCGCCCGCGGGGACGTCCGCGACCTCGAACTCGCGGTCGCTGCCGTCGACGGCGACCCGCGTCCGGTCGCCGTCGCGGCCGCGCACGGTCGCGTCGAAGACGTTGTTGTCGCCGACGAACGCGGCGACGAATCGCGTCGACGGCTCGCGATAGATCTCCCGGGGGCTCCCGATCTGCTCGATCCGGCCGTCGCGCATCACCGCGAGGCGGTCCGAGATCGCCAGCGCCTCCGCCTGGTCGTGGGTGACGTAGACGGTCGTGATATCGAGTCGCGACTGGATGCGTTTGAGCTGTCGGCGCAGCGACTCCCGGAGCCGCGCGTCGAGCGCGCTCATCGGCTCGTCGAGCAGGAGGAGATCCGGTTCGGGCGCGAGCGCGCGGGCCAGCGCGACTCGCTGGCGCTGGCCGCCCGACAGCTGATCGGGATCGCGATCGCCCGTTCCCTCGAGGTCGACCAACTCGAGCAGTTCGCGGACGCGCTCGTCGGCGCTCGTCCCCGCGGGCGACTCCCGGTATCGGAGCCCGTAGCCGACGTTTTCGGCGACGCTCATGTGCGGAAAGAGCGCGTAGCTCTGAAAGACGACGCCGACGTCGCGCTCCTCGGGCGCCGCGTCGGTGACGGCCTCGCCGTCGAAGCGGACGGTTCCGTCGGTCGGCGCTTCGAACCCCGCGATCGCTCTGAGCGTGGTCGTCTTCCCGCAGCCCGACGGCCCGACGAGCGTGAAGAACTCGCCGTCGCGGACGGTCAGGTCGACGTTCCGCAACGCGACGGTGCCGTCGCCGTCCCCAGCTCCGTCTCCCGAACCGCTCCCGCCCGCACCGTAGCGCTTGGTGACGCCCTCGAGTTGGAGTTCGGTCACAGTTCGTACCTCCCGCCGACGCGGTCGACGACGACGAAACTCGCCGCCGTGACGAGCAACAGCAGCGTTCCCATCGCGATCGCGGGGCCGGAGCGACGGCCCAGATAGCGTTCGACGGCGACCGGCATCGTGTAGTGTTCGCTCCCGCTGGCCAAAATCACCGTCGAAGAGAACTCCCCGATCGAGATGGCGAAGGCGAAGGCCGCGCCGGCGACGATCCCGTTGGCGACCAGCGGGAGTTCGACGTCGAGCAACGCCCGCGTTCGCGAGGCGCCGAGGGCGCGGGCGGACTCGACCATCGCCGGATCGAGGGTCGCGAGCAGCGGCGAGACGTTGCGCGTCACGAACGGGTAGGCCGCGACCGCGTGGGCGGCGACGATGGCGACCGTACCCGTCACCTGAAAGCGCCAGCCGCCGGGCAGCGGGATGCCGAAGACCAGCCCCTGCAAAAGGCCGATCCCGAAGACGATGCCGCTGACCGCCAGCGGGAGCATCGCGAGCGTGTCGACGAGCCGTCCGCTCCTGCCGGCCCGGACCGTCAGCACCGAGATCACGACGCCCATCGGGACCGCGACGGCCAGCGTCGCGAGCCCGAACAGCAGCGAGTTCCGGATCGCGGGGAACGGACGCGTCTGGAAGCTTGCGCCCTCGAGCTGGCGCTCCACGAGGAACGCGTAGTTCCGGAGCGTGAACCCGGAGCCGTCGGTGACGCTCCCGACGACCAGACTCGCCAGCGGACCGACGAAGAGGACGAGCGCGACGCACCCGTAGCCGAGCACGGCGAGCCGTCGCGGCGAGAGCGCCGTCCGCGCGTCGGGGAAGAGCGCCTCTTTCGGCGGCGGCGACGGCGCCTGGGAGAAGCCGGTCTGTGCCGACTCGTACCGGAGGTAGGCGTAGGTCAGCCCCAGCGAGAGGATCGTCTCGAGGATCGCCAGCGAGGCCGCTTCGCCGTAGGCCAGCCGCTGGACCCGGTCGTAGATCCAGACCTCGACGGTCGCGAGTTGGAGGCCGCCGAGCGCGAGCACGATGGGGAAAGTCATGAACGTGAAGATGAAGGTCAGCAACGCGCCGGTGAGGACCGCCGGGACGAGTTGCGGAGCGACGACGTCGCGAAAGGCCCGGCGGGGGCTCGCGCCGAGGCTACGTGCGGTTTCGACGGTCCGGGCGTCGACGGACTCCCAAGCGGCGACGGTCAGGCGGGCGACCAGCGGCGCGTTGTAGAAGGCGTGGGCCAGGATCACGATCGCGAGCGGACTCGTCTCGATGAACGCGAACGGACCCAGGCCGACGGCTCCGAGCAGGGTGTTGAGCGTCCCCGTCCGCCCGAACATCGCATAGAAGCCGACGGCGACCATGATCCCGGGCAGGACGAACGGCAGGATCGTCAGCGACCGAAGGGTGCGCCGGCCGTAGAACTCGTAGTTCGCGAGGATGTAGGCGGCCGGGAGGCCGAGCGCGACGCTCGCGACCGTCGACAGCGCGGCCTGATAGGCCGTGAAGCCGAACAGTCCCTTCTGAACGGGCGGGAGCTCGACGGCGAGCCACGGCACCGGGAGATCGAGTCCGGGAACCGGAGACGCGAGCGTCACCGCGATCGATATTCCACCGAGCCAGCCCGCCAGCGCGCCGAGGTGGTCGCCGATCGCGAGCGGATCAGCGAAAACGTCCGCGAGGACGCCGAAGTAGAACGGATCCGTCAGCACCTCGACGAAGTGGCCGAGCGTCGGCGATCCGTCCTCGAGGAGCGCCTCGACGAAGACGAGCCCGACGGGCAGATAGAGCATGACGACGAGGACGGCCGCCGTCCCGAACGCGGCCAGCGAGAGGACGTGGCGCTCGAGCCACGCGCTGACGACGCCGGCGGAGAGTCGATCGACGACGGGACGATCTGCGAGGGACACGGATACGCTGGCCCGTTACTGGCCGGCGAACTCGCGCGCCCAGTCCTCGACCCAGCCGTCGAGGTTGCCCCGGAGACCGTCGTAATCGAACGAGACCATCTCCGACGGCCTGTGTGCGTACTCGTCGAACTCCTCGTCGAGATCGACGTGCTCGTCTGCGACGGCCGGGAACTGGACGTTTCGGGTAGCGATCTCGGCCTGGGCTTCACTCGAGAGGACGAAGTCGAAGAAGTCGTAAGCGAGGTCGACGTCGCCGGCGTCCTCGAAGATCGCCATCCCCTCGGGGTTGGCGTAGCCCTGCTCGTTCGGGAAGGCGACCTGGTGGCGCGAGAAGTCGTAGTCGAACCGGTTGGTGTACACCTGGTCGGTCGAGTAGGAGACGACCATCGGTCGCTCGCCCTCCATGTACGCGCCCGAGTAGGACTCGGTCCAGCCGTCGAGAACGCGAACCCCGTTGTCCTCGAGTCGCTGCCAGTAGTCCAGGTATCCGTCCTCACCGAAGGCGTCGATCGTCCACAGAAGGAACGCCTGTCCCGAATCGGCTTTCTGGGCGTTCTGGGCCAGCAGCGTGTTCTCGTATTCGGGCTCGGTCAGATCCTCGAGCGACGCGGGTTCCGCGACCTCGTTCTCGTCGTAGACGAGGCTGATGTAGCCCATGTCGTAGGTGAGCGTGCGGCCGTGGGGATCCCCCAGCGCGAACTCGTCGCGGACGCGGTCGGCGCGCTCGAGTCGATCGCGGTCGAGTTCGCGAAAGAGAGCGCCGTCCTCGAGTTGGTCATCGACGCGCACCAGATCGTCCACGTTCAGCCCCAGGTAGACGTCGGCGTCGATCCCGGCGTCTCGATCGGCGCGCTGGATATAGTGGTTGATCCCGCCGTCGGGCAGCTGCTCCCACTCGAGTTCGGCGTCGAACTCGTCTTCGAACGCCTCTTTGAGCCACGGCCCGGCGGAGTCTTCCGTGTCGATCATCGACTCGTACGTGACGACGGTGAGCGTTCCGTCGCCCTCGCTGCCGCCGTCCCCACCGTTCCCGCCGTTTTCATCGCCCTCTCCGTCTCGAGTCAGACAGCCCGCCAGACCGAGCGCCGATCCGCTTCCAACGGTACCGAGAAACGTGCGTCGTCTCATTACACGGTGGTTCCACTGGGTGGTCTTAATCCCTCTGATCGCGTATTCCGGCAATACGTTCCGTAGGAAGTGCTTTCGAACGGATATACGAGCGGAAAATCGGTCCGAACAGACGCGGGATGTCCGACCGGAACGGTCAGACTGCTCCGGCCGCCTCGAGCAGCGCGTCGTAGGCCTCCGAATACGCGCGAGCGACCTGTTCGGGATCCGCCCGCTCGTCGCTCCCGAGCGGCGGCAGGCGAACCCGGTCGATCGGATCGAGGTACTCGAGCACGTCGGGGACGCGCTTCTCTATGGCGCCGTCTTTCGGGCTCGAGCTGGCGATCTCGCAGGCGCGACAGTAGCGATCGCTCGGATAGATCCGGACACGGCCGGGCTCGACGGCCGCGACGGCGCTGATCGCCGCGGGGTCGAGCGACTGCAGCGGCCGCGCAATATCGCTGTAGGACTCGACGACGGCGACCTCCGTCGATTCGATCTCGGCGGCCAGTTCCTCGAAGGCGGAGACGTACCGCCGCTCGGCGAGCTCGTTGAACTCCGCGACCGTCTCGACGGGGACGGCGTCCTCGAGCGGGAGCGCCTCGGCGACCGCGTCCGGAATATCCGCGGTCGCGTTGCGCACGAACGTCGGTCCGTCGCCGCCGTCGCCCGGGCGGCCGACGCGGTCGACGAGGAACTCGCGATCGGACTTCCCCAGGAGTCCGGTCCCCTCGTCCGGCGTGGGCCGCCAGAGGCGGTGGACGGGGTTGAGCGCTTCCGGGTCACGGTCGCGTCCCTCCGCGGCCGCGAGGCGCTTCGCGTCCTTGCCGTAGAGGCGGTCGTCGGCCAGCGCCGTCCGGCAGTCGTCGTGGTCGAACCAGTAGTCGTTGCCGGCCCGGGGCTTGTAGCCGACCGCGCCGGTTCGCTCGAGCAGGCCGACCGAGAACGTGGTCTTGCCGGCGTCGACGCGATCGGCACCGACCACGAGGAGGATCATTCTTTCAGGCCG